>NZ_JBMOXD010000005.1:0-11900 GCF_049315265.1 Lysinibacillus sp. NPDC056220 | reverse complement strand
TTCTGTTCGTTCTTACAACTGCTTAAAACGCGCTGGTATTAACACAGTACTAGAACTTGCGAATAAGTCAGAAGACGACATGATGAAAGTTCGTAACCTTGGACGTAAGTCACTAGAAGAAGTAAAAGCGAAGTTAGAAGAGCTTGGTTTAGGATTACGCAAAGAAGACTAAGCGATTTAAACAAAACTAACAAGGTCAGATTTTTTCTATAAAGGAGGGAAACATCCATGGGTTACAGAAAACTTGGTCGTACAAGTTCTCAACGTAAAGCGATGTTACGTGACTTAGCTACTGATTTAATCATCAACGAGCGTATCGAAACTACTGAGGCTCGCGCTAAAGAAGTACGTAAAGCTGTTGAAAAAATGATTACTTTAGGTAAGCGCGGAGATTTACATGCACGCCGTCAAGCTGCTGCATTCATCCGTCGTGAACTAGTAACAACGACTGATGCAGAAGGTAACGAAACAACATCATTTGCACTTCAAAAGTTATTTGATGATGTTGCACCACGTTATGCAGAGCGTCAAGGTGGTTACACTCGTATTCTTAAAGTAGGTCCTCGTCGTGGTGACGGTGCACCTGTAGTTGTGATTGAACTAGTTTAATCATACTAGAAAACTTGTGGTGAAGAGGGTGGGAATCACCACCCTCTTTCTTTATAAATGATTTATACGACAAATAATTAAGCTGAGCGTTATGATGAGCGGACACTAAGGTGTGGCGTCTCGTTTAGCTCTCCGCACCTCATTCAGGAGAAATAAGGGCTTGAGCACCCTTATTTCTTGAAAATGTAACGACTAGCGCATTTCTATTGAATGAGGTGCGCGCTTTTTTATTACTAAGGATAGCGCCAATTTGTGGTGCTTTTTTTAATATATGGGTTTAATATTTTCGTGAATCACACCCGTACTAGAACATTTAATTATTTTAATGTTTTACTTTTATAGACATAGGGATTGTAGTAGAATTCATACATAAAAAAGTGTAAGTTAGTTAGTAGAGCTGAGCATGGAGAGAGGAGTTCTAGAAATGCCTGAAATTTTATCTTTAAATAATGTGACTTTTTCATATACACCAGAAGAACCAAATAATCGTAATGCTGTCGAAAATGTTAGCTTCGCCGTTGAAGAGGGAGAATGGATTGCCATCGTAGGACACAATGGTTCTGGAAAGTCAACTATTGCAAAGTTGATGAATGGTTTGCTATTCCCTCAAGAGGGAGATGTACGCATACTGCGGGAACCATTAAATGAAGAAAACCTTTGGGAGTCTCGTTCTCTCATGGGAATGGTTTTTCAAAACCCCGACAATCAATTTGTAGGTGCAACCGTACAGGATGATGTTGCGTTTGCATTAGAAAACAATGGCGTGCCTTTTGAAGAAATGGTACATCGTGTTCATGCGGCACTAGAACAAGTAAAAATGAGCCACTTTTTAGATCATGAGCCACACCATTTATCAGGAGGGCAAAAGCAGCGTGTCGCTATTGCAGGAGCGCTTGCATTAAAGCCGAAGCTTCTTATATTAGATGAGGCTACTTCGATGCTAGATCCACAGGGACGTGGAGAGGTATTACAAACTGTTCAAACTTTACGAGCTGAAACAGGACTTACTGTCCTATCCATAACCCATGATTTAGAGGAGGCGATGCTAGCAGATCGTATACTTTTTATGAATGATGGGAAGAAGTTTGCAGAAGGTACCCCTGCTGAAATATTTGCTCTTGGGGACAAGCTAGTGGAATTTGGACTAGACTTGCCATTTGCGCTAAAGTTATCAAAGCTATTGCAAAAGGAAGGTGTTCCATTAATGGGACAACATATGACAGAAGAAGAGTTGGTGAATGATTTATGGACATCAAACTTCAACAAGTAAGCTATGCTTATGCAAAAGGTACGCCTTTTGAAAAACGGGCATTATTCGATGTAGAATTCAATATCCCATCACACACGTATCAAGCCATTATTGGTCATACTGGTTCTGGTAAATCAACTATTCTCCAACATTTTAATGCACTTCTAAGACCCACTTCAGGAGAAGTACATATCGGGGATCGTGTAGTGGTAGCTGGTAAAAAAGCAAAGGATTTAAAAGCTGTACGACAAAAGGTTGGTATTGTCTTTCAATTCCCTGAGCATCAGTTATTTGAAGAAACAGTGTTAAAGGATATTATGTTTGGTCCCATGAACTTTGGCGTAGCAGAAAAGGAAGCCGAAAATCGTGCAAGGGAACTTGTCAGCTTAGTAGGGTTACCAGAAGATGTCCTAGAAAAATCTCCGTTTGATTTGTCGGGAGGTCAAATGCGTCGAGTAGCAATAGCAGGTGTTTTAGCGATGGACCCTGAAGTAATTGTGCTGGATGAACCTACCGCGGGCTTAGATCCACGTGGTCAGAAAGAAATTATGGATATGTTTTATCAGCTTCATCAGGAACGTCACCTGACAACCATTCTTGTGACGCATAGCATGGAAGACGCTGCCCGATATGCTGATAATATTGTAATTATGCATGAAGGAAAAAATGTTTTAAGTGGAACACCGCGAAATATATTTAAGGATGTTGATACATTAAAGAGCTTTCGCTTAGAACCGCCACGTATTGTACGCTTTCAGCAAAAGATGGAGCAAATGCTAGGGAAATCCTTATCAAAAGTTTGTTTAACCGAAGAAGAACTTGCAGCTGAAATTGCTCAAGTACTAAGAGAGGAGCGTGCGGAATCATGATGGAAAAAATGATTTTTGGACGCTTCTTGCCAGGAGACTCTCCCGTTCATAAACTGGATCCACGCTCTAAGCTAATCTTCGTATTTGCCTTTATTATTATAGTATTTTTGGCTAATAATACAGTAACATATGCCATGCTTTTGGCCTTCACACTGCTTGTTGTATTAATATCACGAATTCGCTTGTATTTTTTGATAAACGGTCTTAAACCAGTTCTCTTTTTGATGGCCTTCACCTTCTTGCTTCATATTTTTATGACGAAGGAAGGCGTTCCCGTTTTTGACTCGAAGTATATTACCATATACGATGAGGGGATTAGACGTGGGGTTTATATTTCAATACGTTTTCTAGTATTAGTATTTATAACATCTATCTTAACTTTAACGACGTCACCGATTTCCATTACAGACGGTATTGAAGTCCTTTTAAATCCTTTGAAGACGTTGAAAGTACCTGTCCATGAATTAGCTTTAATGATGTCGATTTCTTTACGCTTCATTCCAACTTTAATGGATGAAACAGATAAGATTATGAAAGCACAAATGGCACGAGGCTCTGATCTATCCTCGGGTCCAATAAAAGACCGTATTAAAGCTGTAGTCCCATTACTAGTACCTCTTTTTGTGAGCGCATTTAAGAGGGCCGAAGATTTAGCCACAGCGATGGAAGTAAGAGGCTACCGCGGAGGGGAAGGGCGTACTAGATATCGTAAGCTAAAATGGGATATGGGCGATACATTTGCGCTTGTATTATTAGTAGCAATAGGTGTATTGCTATTCTTCTATAGAAGTTAAAGGAGTATGCTTTATGCGACGATTAAAAATAATTATTAGCTATGACGGTACACATTTCTCAGGCTATCAAGTACAGCCTGGGGAACGCACCGTACAGGCAGAAATAGAACGTGTATTAGCCATTATGCATAAAGAGGAAAAAGTGAAGGTGACCGCAAGTGGACGTACAGATGCTAGGGTTCATGCTACAGGGCAAACGTTGCATTTTGATACACCACTAGCCATTCCAACTGACAAGTATCGTAAAGCTTTGAATGTACAGCTACCTAGAGATATTCGCGTATTGTCTGTAGAAGAAGTAGCACATGACTTTCATGCACGTTATAGTGTAACTGGGAAGCGATACCGTTATATTTGGTCCTGTGAGCCTATTCAAAATCCATTTCGGAGACATTATACAGTTAATACAAACGGGGTCAAACCGGATGTGGTTGCAATGCAGAAGGCTGCTCAAGCTATCATAGGGACACATGACTTTTCATGCTTCTGCGCAGCCAATACAAGCGTGCAGGATAAAGTAAGAACAGTAACTTCACTACAATTTGAATGGCATGGGGAAGAGCTTCATATGGTTATTGAAGGCAATGGCTTCTTATATAATATGGTTCGAATTATTGCAGGTACACTTTGGGAAGTAGGTATAGATCGCCGGACGATTGAAAATATAGCACTGGTAGTCGCTTCAGAAGATCGGGATAAAGCTGGGAAAACCGCGCCACCACAAGGTTTGTACTTAGAAAAAGTATTCTATTAGTGTCACTTTCAACCTCGAAACAACTTTACCAGGTGTTTAATGAAATTGCTTGACTTTAAAAGTCATTCATTATATGATAACAGATGGTATTTTCATTACCACCACAAATAAGCCCCGAAAACTTATAGTGTAGTTTAATGAAAAATAACGGTAATCGAATCGATTAGGAGGATATATACATGCGTACAACATTCATGGCTAAAGGTCACGAAGTAGACCGTAAATGGTTAGTAGTTGATGCAGAAGGCCAAACTCTTGGACGTTTAGCTTCTGAAGTAGCTGCAATCTTACGTGGTAAACATAAACCAACATTCACACCAAACGTTGACACAGGTGATCACGTAATCATCATCAACGCTGACAAAATCCATTTAACTGGTAACAAATTAGAAGGTAAACTTTACCGTCACCACACTCAATTCGCAGGTGGTTTAAAAACTCGTACTGCTGGTGAAATGCTAGACAAGTACCCAACAAGAATGATCGAACTAGCAGTTAAAGGAATGCTTCCTAAAAACTCTTTAGGTCGTAAAATGTTCACTAAACTTAATGTTTACACTGGAACAGAGCATCCACATGCTGCACAAAAACCAGAAGCATACGAGCTTCGCGGATAATATAAATTAAGAGGAGGATATTACTTTGGCACAAGTTCAATACATCGGCACTGGTCGCCGTAAAAGCTCTGTAGCTCGCGTACGTTTAGTACCAGGTACAGGTAAAATTGTTATCAACAAACGTGAAATCGAAGAATACGTACCATTCGCTGCATTACGTGAAGTAATTAAACAACCATTAGTAGCTACTGAAACTACAGGAAGCTATGACATCCACGTAAACGTTAACGGTGGTGGATACACTGGTCAAGCTGGTGCTGTTCGTCACGGTATCGCTCGTGCTCTACTTCAAGTAGACCCAGATTTCCGTGCTGCATTAAAATCAGCTGGATTACTTACTCGTGATTCACGCATGAAAGAACGTAAAAAACCAGGTCTACGCGGCGCTCGTCGTGCACCTCAGTTCTCAAAACGTTAATTTCAAATTTTTCTATCAAAGACTCTTTCTACTTTTGTGGAAAGGGTCTTTTTGTATGAATAGAATAATTATAAAAAGCAATCGTTATAGTTGCCCGAATATGGCTTAATATGATTTCTGATGAAATTGTCGATGAAGCTGGTGTACCTGTTGTTGAATAACTCAATGACGAACACTTAGTTAGTAGCGATGTCTATTTCATTGTGTAAGCAGTTTGGACGAGCTAGCATAAAGATTCTCCCTAAACCAACCCAATCGTGGGCTGCTGCACATAGGGCAATGTTCACCGAAAGTATAAACGGCTGCTATTCTTCTTTCCTCAACGACCCTACTTTCAGCTGCTCAACGTGCTAATGCGAATTCAGGATGTGCTGTGTATTGTCACAGTTAGACATATGATTTCAATCTTCGGCTAACCCCTCACCATTTTCCAGCTACAAAAAGGACTCATCACCTGCTTTCAATGCATTTTTGACAAGCTCAATACATTTTTCTCAATATATTAAATCTACTGAATAAGAGCCCGTACTGTTTGATTGGTGGCATTGATATCAGCCGCCCCCTTCTTGTAGAAGTGTTAGGACTTGAACCGTTTCTCTATTCCCGGCAGCAATAATTAAATGATCGCTCATTTTTATCACCTTCACCGTCCAGTAGAACGCGTCTTTTAGTATATTTATCAAACTTTAAATAGTTTTCTTAGCATAATTATTGTTATTTCTGCACAAATTTAAAAATATTAAAAATATTTTCGGATAAGTTTATGCTTTTTTAAGAAATTATTTAGAGGGAGTTTAACAATGCATTTTATTATGAATTATGAAAGCTACAACATGCCTTTCAAGAGTGGGTTTGGTGTAACTAAAAAATATAAAGCAAAAAATGGAGGTAAGTAGGTATGAAGAAATTATTGATGGTATCTGTTGCAGCAATGGCACTACTTGCAGCATGTCAAGATAAGGAGCCTGTGAAAGGCAATACGACGAATGGTGAGGGAACAAAAACAGAAAGCGTTGCTACAGAAAATACAACGAAAGATCAAGCACAAGAGCAACTCACAAAGGGTCAAGCCATGGCAACTATTCTAAGTGCTACAAACTGGCAGGGTACGAAAGTATATGATAAAGATAACAACGATTTAACTGCGGAAAACTCAAACTTTATTGGCTTGGCTAAATATGATATGAAGACAGGTCATTATGAATTTTTTGATGCTACTACTGGCGAAAGTCGTGATGATAAAGGAACATTCTTCATTACAAATGATGGGAAACAAAGGATTCTAATTTCTGAATCCAAAAATTATCAAGCACTAGTAGAGATCACAGAATTAAATAGCGATATCTTCACTTATAAACGAATGGGGAAAGATGCTACTGGTAACGATGTAGAAGTCTTTGTGGAGCATATCCCTTATCAAGAAAAAGAGCTTACATTTACAGATCCAGATAAAACTCTTAATGCGACTACAGGAGATATCGTAACAGATGTAGACGGCGATGAAATTTTAGCTAATACATTATGGCAGGGCACAGTTGCTTTAGATGAAAATGGTAATGATGTAACCGAATTTAATTCAAATTTCATTAGTATTGCAAAATACGATGCAGAAACGAATAAATATGAATTCTTTAACCCTGAAACAGGCAAAAGCCGCGGTGATTATGGCTACTTTGACGTCATTCATGACAATAAAATCAGAGCTCACGTTTCACTTGGTGATAATAAATATGGTGTGGCTCTTGAAATTACTGAAATGAATGATAAGAAGTTTACGTATAAAAGAACAGGTAAAGATAAAAATGGAAATGAGATAACTGTGTTTGTTGAGCATGAACCCTATGAAGGGGAATTTAAACCAGAATTTACACTGCAATAAAATTGTTCTTCCTCCCTTACTATAGAAGAAGTTAAAAACTCTCAAGTTGAATACTTGTGAGTTTTTTTTTCTTTCTGGCATAGTTTCTCCACTAACTTCGTACACTAAATGTAAAAGGGTGGTGGATATGGGTGAAGCGCTGGCTGGCACTAGGAGTAATTATGCTTATGAGTATAGTGGTCGTGGCATATGAAACAAATGCTTCGGACCGTAACTTCTTTTTACCAGACCCACTTGGTGGCATAAAAATTGTCATTGATGCAGGGCATGGTGGGGAGGATGGAGGGGCTTCAAAGGGCGAAGTCATTGAAAAGGATATTACACTTGCAATTTCTCAGCACGTGGAGAAGAAATTGAAGAAGAAAGGCGCAACAGTCATCATGACAAGAACAAAAAATGGTGATGTTATTGATGAACACGCGCCATCAGAAAAGTATGGAACGTTAAGAGAGCGTAAAAAACAGGATATCTTTTTACGAAAGGATATTGTAGAAAAAGAAAAACCAGATGTGTTTATTACCATACACGCCAATGCTATTCCAGAAACAAAATGGCGTGGTGCACAGGTGTTTTATCATAAGGAGGGACATGCTGACGGTGAGATACTTGCAAAAAGTATTCAAGAGTCCATTCGTACTAATTTAAAAAATACAGACCGAGAAGCATTGTCTATTAAGCAGATTTATTTACTGAAAAAAGCAGAAGTACCTGCGGCATTAGTAGAGACTGGGTTTATTAGTAATGATGAAGAACGGGCTTTACTTACCGATAAGAATTACCAAGAAAAAATGGCAGATGCTATTGTTGAAGGTATAGAAGAGTATCTATTAGCGAAAGTTGAGTAGAGCAACATCACAACGTAAATTAAATCATTTATGATATACTAACATTGAGACAATATAAGGGGAGTGTTCGTCGTGATTACTGAACAACAAGTACGAGAAATACTAGGACAACTACAAGATCCATTTTTACATAAATCGCTTGCAGAAACAGATGGTATTACAAACGTAGCAATAAAAGAAGAAAAAAATCATGTCAGTGTAAAAGTTGCGATTGCTAAATTGAATACACCTGAACAATTACAACTACAAATGAAAATTGTTGAGATGTTAAAAGAAGCGGGTGTAAACACAGTTGGTATTCGTTTTGAAGAGCTATCAGCTAAAAAGCTTCAAAGCTTCCGTGGCACAGCAACAGAATCTGAAGCACAGGATATTTTATCGCCACTTAGTACAGTTCAAGTTATTTCAATTGCTTCGGGTAAAGGTGGAGTAGGTAAATCAACAGTTTCGGTTAACTTAGCGGTTGCCCTAGCTCGTCTAGGCAAAAAAGTGGGCTTAATCGATGCAGATATTTATGGTTTTAGTGTGCCCGATATGATGGGTGTAACGGATATGCCTAAAGTAGTCGATAATCGTATTTTCCCAGTTGATCGTTTTGGTGTAAAAATGATTTCAATGGGCTTCTTTGTAGAAAATAATGCACCAATTGTATGGCGTGGCCCAATGTTAGGTAAAGTATTAGATCAATTCTTCCGTGATGTAGAATGGGGAGAGCTTGACTACTTACTATTAGATTTACCACCAGGCACAGGTGATGTTGCATTAGATATTCATCAAATGTTACCATCATCAAAAGAGATTGTAGTCACAACACCTCACCCAACAGCAGCATTCGTTGCAGCTCGTGCAGGTGCCATGGCTCTGCAAACAGACCATGAAATTTTAGGTGTAATTGAAAACATGGCTTGGTTCGAATCGAAATCAGGTGAGAAAGAGTTTGTCTTTGGGCAAGGCGGAGGTCCTAAACTAGCAGAGGAGCTTCGTACGGAGCTACTTGGACAAATCCCACTTGGGCAACCAGATTGGACAGATGCGGATTTCGCACCATCAGTATATGCTGAAAAACATACTACTGGACAAATTTATTTAGACGTCGCGACGAAAATTATTGATAAATTAAATAAATAATAAAAAACGGATTTCCATCCTTTTTGGAGGAAATCCGTTTTTTAATAATCCACGATTATTCTGTGCCTTTTTGCTCCTTATCAGTGCCACCACTGCCACCACTTTGCCCACTTGCTTCTTTCTTATCGCCACTTCCAGATGAAGGTGTTTCACCGCTCTTTTTAATTAGCTCTTGCCATTTAGATTGCATTAAAGGGCTTTCGATTGTTTCCTTTACTACTTCCTCCATTTGCTTTCGCATATTGGAGGATTTAAGGATAGTCTCTAGCTGTTTCTGCATATCAGGCTGTCCAAAAAAGGCTTCCATATCCTTTTGGAAAGTTGGATCTTTTATTAAGTCCTTCATAATATCCTGTTGCTGTTTTTGCATACTTTTCGCAACTGTTTCCTTAAACTTTGGATCTTCAAAGGTTTTCTTCCAAAAGTCTTCTGCTTCCTTGGAAAGTAATGTTTCCTCAGTAGCTTTTTTCACTTCATCATGCTCTAAAATCAACAGCTCACGGAAACTGGGCTCTTCTAAAAGCTGTCGCAATGCCTTTTTACCGTCCTCTGTTTGTAAAGAGTCAATCATAATTTTTTTTATTTCATCATAGGACATAGTAGAGGTTTTATCTTGTGAACAGGCAGAAAGAAATAGCATTAGAATCAGTAATATGGTGAATTTTCGCATCGACAATCAGTCCTTTCTATAGATAGACTCTTTCAATTATTGTTCACATTTCTGATGACTTTATGTATTGGGAAAGATGAGAAATAGCTTTTTTAACAATGCATTGATAAAATAAGGACAGATATATTGAGAAATTGGGGGACTTTTAGTTGTGACGATACGAAATTGGGCAAAGTTTTTCTTCTTTGCAATGCTCGTTGGTGGGGTAGTCAACGGAGCTTTTAGTTTATTTATTCGCTGGGATTTCTTCCAACCATACATAGCAAACGGTCATTGGGGAGAATTTTTCGCTGGACTATTATGGATGGTCTTCTTAGGATTTACAATGAGTGTTATTGCACAAGCTGGTTTTTTCGCTTATTTAACACTCCATCAAGTAGGTGTAAATATCTTTAGAACACTTACATTATGGAATTGGGTACAGCTTTTACTCATTGCAATTACAATTTTTGATATTATTTTCTTCCGTTTTGTACCTGGTGTAAAGGATGGGCAAAGCTGGTTATTCTATGTTGGATTATTAATTGTTCTCATTTTTGGAGCCATAGCTACAGCTGTTCAAAAAGTAAAATTAACAGGGAAAAAACATGTATTCATTTCTGCTCTTTTCTTCATGATTGTCATTACAACTTTGGAATGGACAATTGCGTTAATGGGTCGTGATGAAAATATTAATGAATATGTCGCATTGTTATTATTCCCGTTATTAGCGGTTAATGCATATCAATTATTAGTATTGCCTAAATATAATGCAAAATCCGATGAAGATCGTCAAAAATTAGAAGCACGTCGTAAAGCGCGCCAAGAACAAGCAAAAAATGCTTAAATGAAAAAAATTGCCTCCTACAAAATAGAGGCAATTTTTTTATGGAGATTTTTTAGTTTGCACTTTATAGCCAAATATATTTTCCTCAATTGACATAAACTTATTTTGTCGTATTAAAGTATTAAGTTCTTTCAAAGTAAAAGAGCTATCTTGGTGTAGTGGAACAAATACAAAGTCCCCTTTTTGGAGTTTAGGTGTTTTCTCACCCTGCCAAATAAGAGAAGGAGATAGCAAATTCATTTGTTGCTGAAACAAAGATTTTTGCAAGTCTTGTGAATACTGATGATTCTGAGTAGCAAACCAGAGTGGCTTTTCCTTCAAATATTGTTCATAAATATCAATATCCTTTTGTACAAGCTTAATGTTAACAGGCTCTTCTACTGAATCCTTTGGTCCAAGTAGTCCTGTAGGTAATTTTCGCTCTTGAATAATTTTTATATGGTCAGGTGAACGCTTGATCCATTCGGTATCTAGAAGAAGAAGCGGATAAGGTTCTTTCACTGTTTTAAGCCATTCCATTAGAGACTCATCAGAGAATGAAATCTCTACAACCAGAGATGTGCCGTAATGACCTTTTGTAACGACAACTGGTGCGTTAGCAATATTAAATACAGAAATCATCGTGGAATTTATAGGCTTTAGAAAAACAAAGAGAATGCCGATTAGGAGCAGTGAAATCAACGTTTTTCGGATCATAATAACAACCTCGTTTCTATAATTTTAAATAAAAAATAAGTCTCTTTAAAAAAACTTATGATTTAGTGTTGACTTTCATGAATAATCGATGTTATTATGTATAAGTCGCCAAGAGGTGACAGTGAAATAAACAACATGAACCTTGAAAACTGAACAAGCAAAACGTAATCAATAAAGTTTTAAGTAGCTAGATTTACTAGTGAACGAAACAAAATTTTGGACATCAAAATGATGCCAGCAAAACAATTTGAGCTAATCAAATTTCTTTTATGGAGAGTTTGATCCTGGCTCAGGACGAACGCTGGCGGCGTGCCTAATACATGCAAGTCGAGCGAACAGAGAAGGAGCTTGCTCCTTTGACGTTAGCGGCGGACGGGTGAGTAACACGTGGGCAACCTACCTTATAGTTTGGGATAACTCCGGGAAACCGGGGCTAATACCGAATAATCTATTTCACCTCATGGTGAAATATTGAAAGACGGTTTCGGCTGTCGCTATAGGATGGGCCCGCGGCGCATTAGCTAGTTGGTGAGGTAACGGCTCACC
>NZ_JBMOXD010000004.1:0-257652 GCF_049315265.1 Lysinibacillus sp. NPDC056220 | reverse complement strand
TGGCAAAGAGGTCACACCCGTTCCCATACCGAACACGGAAGTTAAGCTCTTTAGCGCCGATGGTAGTTGGGGGCTTCCCCCTGTGAGAGTAGGACATCGCTAGGCGCAAAAAGTCGCTACTGATACACTCAGTAGTGGCTTTTTTTTTGTTTAAAATTCTAAAAAGTAAAAGGAGGCATTTCATTCAAAGAAAATGCCTCCTTACTATATTTAGACAGTTGCTGCTCGTAGTTCGATACGACGAATTTTCCCAGATGTTGTTTTTGGTAACTCATCGATAAAGACAATACTACGAGGATATTTATAAGGCGCAGTCAGTGCTTTTACATGCTCCTGTAGCTCCTTAATTAATTCTTCTTCATTGTGTTCCTTATAGCCATCTCGTAAGATTACATAGGCTTTGACAATATGCCCTCTAATTTCATCTGGAGCAGCCACAACTGCGCACTCTTGTACAGCATCATGCTTGTTTAAGGCATCTTCTACTTCAAAGGGACCAATAGTGTAACCAGATGAGATAATTATATCGTCGCCTCGACCTTCAAACCAAAAATAACCATCTTCATCACATTTCGCTTGATCACCAGTAATGTACCATTCACCACGGAATGCCGCTTGTGTGCGTTCAGGCTCCCGATAATACTCTTTAAACAACGCTGGCGATGATTTGTGTATGGCAATATCTCCAACCTCGCCAACAGGTGCCTCATTTCCTTCATTGTCGATAATACGTACAATATTACCTGGAGTTGGGACACCCATGGAACCAGGACGTAACTCTGTGTTTTCCAGAGTACCAATGAGTAATGTATTTTCTGTTTGACCATAACCATCGCGGACTTTTAGATCAAAGTGATTCTTAAATGTTTCAATGACTGGTCGATTTAATGGTTCACCAGCAGAGACAGCACTACGCAGAGAGGATAGATTATAGTCTTTTAAATTCTCAAGCTTCGCCATGATACGATATTCAGTTGGAGTGCAGCAGAGAACATTAATTTTTTCATCCTGCAACAGGCGAAGATATGTTTTTGCATCAAACCCACCATGATAAACAAAGGCTGTAGCCCCCAACATAATGGTGGATAGGAAAGGACTCCAAATCCATTTTTGCCAACCTGGAGCAGCAGTAGCCCATACTAAGTCTCCTTCACGTACACAAAGCCACTGTGCAGCCGCTGTTCGAATATGCGCGTAGCCCCAACCATGAGAATGAACGACACCCTTAGGCTTACCTGTTGTTCCAGAAGTATAAGAAAGGAACGCCATGTCATCGCGTTTAGTAGCAACAGCAGTAAATGTATTTGGTTGCGAGCTAGCCAATTCATCTAAAGAAGACCAATCTCCTGTAGCTGTGCCAATGACCATTTTGTTTTTTAAAGTATTGACAGAAGAAGAGATTTTATCTACTTCACTAGTAAATGCTTCATAGGCGATCACAGCACTAGCAGAAGAATGCTCCATACGATATTCTAAATCACTTGCGCGCAACATTTCTGAGCATGAAATAGGAACAATACCCGCTTTTAAACAGCCTAGGAAAACAAAATAGGCCTCTGGTAGGCGAGGAATAATAACTAATACACGATCTCCTTTTTGAAGCCCCTTCTTCGTAAAGGCATTAGCGTATTGATTCATTTTTTGAACAAGCTCTACGTAAGTAACTGTTTGCCTCTCTTGTTGTGTATTTAACCAACGTATAGCTTGGCGTTCACTATCTTGCGAAAATTTTTCTAATTCCTCTGTAATGTTATAAACATCCGGTGCAATTAAATCCTTTATTACCATTTGAACATTCCTCCCCCTGAAATGATAGAAAATTCGTAAAACTATTTTTATTTTAACAATTGCAATAATATACAGCAAGAATATTTAATACACAAAATAGAAATATTAGATTTAATAGAGAACTATTTTGCTTTCTAAGTTATATTTAAGAAGGCCTCGACAAAAAATATAAAATTTTTCACAAATGTGTTGCATTATTTAGAATGCTTGCTATAATAATAAATGTACTTAAGAGGTTGTCTAAGACATACGAATAGTATTGTTCCGAAGTAGCTCAGTTGGTAGTAGCACCTGACTGTTAATCAGGTTGTCGCAGGTTCGAGTCCTGCCTTCGGAGCCATTTTTTTGCTCATTTTTAAGATGGTTTTATACATAAAAAAATTGTAGAAAAGTGTTGCAAGAATGTAGAAATAATGTTATTATAATTATTGTCTTGTTTGAGACGTACATATGGCCCCTTGGTCAAGTGGTTAAGACACCGCCCTTTCACGGCGGTAACACGGGTTCGAATCCCGTAGGGGTCACCATTTAAAATGCATCGTCATGATGTACAGGCTTTAAAAAGAAAATAAACTGTGATATAACACCTGTTTCTATGGAGGATTAGCTCAGCTGGGAGAGCATCTGCCTTACAAGCAGAGGGTCGGCGGTTCGAGCCCGTCATCCTCCACCATTATTATTGTGTTATTTCGGAGGGGTAGCGAAGTGGCTAAACGCGGCGGACTGTAAATCCGCTCCTTAGGGTTCGGCGGTTCGAATCCGTCCCCCTCCACCAGTTTTATAAATGATTGGGGTATAGCCAAGCGGTAAGGCAACGGATTTTGATTCCGTCATGCCTAGGTTCGAATCCTAGTACCCCAGCCATTTTTCTTTTATGAGCCATTAGCTCAGTTGGTAGAGCATCTGACTTTTAATCAGAGGGTCGAAGGTTCGAGTCCTTCATGGCTCACTTTTATAGAATAAAATATATTCAAAAGTGATATAATAAATACAGATAACTAATCTCTTGCTGAAAACAGTAGGAGATTTTTTTATGTTGATTTATAATGAATAAATATGCGTTTTTTTGTTGGGTTGAGCCAATTGGTAAGTAGGCTTTACAATAGTCTTATAACTTTTAGGGGGTATAAAAACATGAATAAACTTAATATTTCTATTATTGGAGTACCAACAGATTACGGACAAACACGTCGAGGCGTAGATATGGGACCAAGTGCTATTCGTTATGCAGGCGTTGTTGAACGTTTAACAAGTATTGGACACGAGGTACAAGATCAAGGGGATATTCGTGTAAGTCAAAAGCAAGCAAATGCAGCAGTAGACGAAAAGTTATTAAATTTAGAGGAAGTTGTCGAAGTTAGTACAGCTTTGGCTAATAGTGTACATGAAGTAGTCGAACAAAAAAAATTCCCACTTGTATTTGGTGGAGACCATAGTATTGCTATTGGTACACTTGCAGGATTAGGAGAACATTATAAAAATCTAGGTGTTATTTGGTATGATGCACATGCAGATTTAAATACACCTGAAACTACACCTTCTGGCAATATACATGGAATGCCTTTAGCAGTTAGTATTGGACTTGGGCATGAACGTTTAGTTCAAATTCGTAATAGTGTGCCGAAAATTAAGCCAGAAAACGTTATTATCATCGGAGCTCGTTCTGTAGATCCTGGTGAGCGTGACTTGATTCGTGAACAAGGAATTAAAGTGTACACAATGCATGAAATTGATCGACTTGGCATGACGCGTGTTATGGAAGATGCACTTGCCTATTTAAAAGAGCGTAATGTTGATGGATTGCACCTATCGCTTGATTTAGATGGACTTGACCCTCTTTATACACCAGGGGTTGGAACACCAGTGCCAGGTGGAATTACGTATCGTGAAAGTCATTTAGCAATGGAAATGCTACAAGAGTCTGGAATGTTAACCTCTGCGGAGTTTGTAGAAGTGAATCCGATATTAGATGAGAAAAATACAACGGCAAATGTAGCTGTTGCTTTAATGGGCTCTTTATTTGGAGAAACGTTAGTTTAAACAAAAATATTCAAAAAATTGCCTGTCGCCACATTGCATAAAAATCTTTTGCTATAATTGAAATAAAACGAAACTTTTCTTATCGATGGGTCGTATAGTATAAGACAGTTGTAAAGGTGGAGAAGTCAACACAATGGATGCGTTAGTAAATAAGAGAATAAAACAAGTGCTTAAAGGCGATCAAAACGCATTTGCCGATATTGTGAGTCTCTATCAGCACAAACTGTACCAAGTATGCTATCGAATGTTAGGTAACAAACAAGAATCTGAAGATATTGCTCAGGAAGCTTTTGTTCGGGCATATATGAATTTGCATACTTTTGATCAGAAAAGAAAGTTTTCGACGTGGCTTTATCGCATTGCGACAAACCTCTGTATAGATCGTATTCGGAAAAAGAAACCGGATTATTATTTAGATGCAGAAGTAGCTGGTACAGAAGGGCTTGATATGTATTCACAAATCGCAGCAGATGACCAGCTACCAGAGGAGCAGTTAGAGCAAATGGAGCTGCAAGATCGCATTCAATACGAAATTGGACGTTTGCCGGATAAATACCGTTCGGTTATAGTATTGAAATATATAGAAGAGTTATCGTTGCAAGAGATTAGCGAGATTTTAGATATGCCACTTGGAACGGTGAAAACGAGAATTCACCGCGGACGTGAGGCATTACGTAAGCAGTTAAACAATCTGTAGGAGGGGGAGCGTCATGAATACTTGTCCAGAGCATATTATTGATTATATGCATGATTATTTAGACGGTGACATTAGTCGTGAGCATGAGCAAGAGTTAAAGCAACACTTGCATACATGTAATGATTGTAAACAGTTGATGCATGAATTGAGTGAAACAATCGCCTTTGTGAAGAGTGCTTCCCATATTACAGCGCCTCCGGATTTTGAAGCAGCAGTAATGGCTCGTTTACCAAAACCGAAAAGTCGAGTAGGTATACAAAAATGGATACGCCGACATCCATTTTTTGTGGCAGCAGCAGTATTTTGTTTATTTATGAGTGCTACCTTGCTAGGAAGCTTTATGGATGACCAGCATTTCTCTGTGACCAAGCAGCCCAATTTAGTTGTAGATGGTCAAACGGTTATCGTACCCGCAGGGGAAGTTGTAAAGGGCGATATTGTGGTGAAAAATGGCGATTTGGTTGTTGAAGGAGAAGTTGATGGTAACGTCACAGTCATAAACGGGCAATACATGGCATCTTCAGCGGTAGTTTCAGGGAGAATTGAAGAAATTGACGAAGTATTTGAATGGTTATGGTATACGATTAAAAACTCTGTAAAAACAGCCATGACATTTGATGAAAAAGAAGAAACTAAATAACACTCTATACGTCCTAAAAAATAGTGCACGTGAGAGGCTGAAAGGTCTACTCTTCTGAGTAGACTTTTTATTTGAAAAAAGTTACATTTGATAAGAATGTGCTATACTTGAATGTGTATGGATTCGTAATGAAAAGTGGGGGATGCCACGTGCAAATTATTGAACATTTCACAGATTTAACGCCTGTGAATATTGTTATTAACTTCATCGATGTACTGCTCGTTTGGTACGTTGTTTATAAGGTCTTAACCCTCATTAAAGGTACGAAGGCTGTCCAATTACTTAAGGGAATTTTCGTCATTATTATTGCACGAATTGCAACAGACCTTTTAGGGTTACAAACGTTAGGCTGGATGCTACAGCAGGTCATTGAATTTGGTTTCTTGGCGATTATTATTATTTTCCAACCTGAAATCAGACGAGGCTTAGAACAAATTGGTAGAGGGAAGCTTTTCCAACGTTCATCTAGTCAAGAAGACGAGGAGCAAACAAGGCTTATAGAGGCTATGAAAAAATCTGTAAGTTATATGGCTAAACGTCGAATAGGTGCGTTAATTTCAATTGAAAAAGAAACAGGTCTTAACGAATATATTGAAACAGGCATAGGTCTAAATGCTGAAATTTCTTCAGAATTGCTCATTAATATCTTTATACCGAATACGCCATTACATGATGGGGCGGTAATTATGCAAAGAGATAAAGTTACAGCAGCAGCTTGCTATTTACCTCTATCTGAAAGTCCATTTATTTCAAAAGAGTTAGGGACACGCCACCGTGCTGCACTTGGCTTAAGTGAAGTGACGGATGCGATAACTATCGTTGTCTCAGAAGAAACAGGAGCCATTAGTATTACGTTGAATGGCAATCTCCATCGTAATCTTTCTCTAGAGGAGTTCGAGACACTATTACGAAAAATGTGGTTCGGATCAGCACAAGAGTCAAATGCAGCCTCTAAGTTAACTTGGAGGGGGAAAAAGAATGGATAAAATGATGGATAGTCCTTGGGTACTAAGAATCATCGCGCTATTTTTAGCATTTTTGCTTTTTTTCTCAGTTCGTACCGAGCTATCGCCAATCAATACAACAACTACCACTGAACAGACTGATATTATTCGTGATGTACCAGTAGATGTTTATTATGATAATGAGAATCTGATTGTAACAGGATTACCTGAAACAGTAGATGTGAAGATAAAAGGACCAATGCCTGTAGTTATAAAAACAAGGGCAACAAAGGATTTCTCAGTATTCGTTGATTTAAGTAATCTATTGATTGGCGAGCATGATGTTAAGCTACAATACGAAAATATTTCTGATAAGTTAAAGGTTACATTAGACCCTGCAACTATTCATGTAAATATTGAGGAAAAGGTCACGAAGGAGTTCCGAGTAGACCCAGAAATGAATACTCGACTAATCGAAGAAGGGTATATTTTAAAGGATATGGTAGCCGATCCACCGACTGTTTACGTGACAGGGGCAAAAAGTGCTATTGAAAGCATCAGCTATGTAAAAGCCACTGTTGCTGGAGAGCCAGGCTTGAAGCAATCATTCTCTCAGGACGCGGCAGTAAAAGTATTAGATAGAGATTTAAATAAGCTTGATGTAACAATTGAACCTGATACCGTTAATGTTCAAGTAGATATTGGGGAGTATAGCCGAGAACTCCCAGTTGTTATTAGAGAAACAGGGCAAGCCTCGGATGATATTACAATCAATTCTTTAACATTTACGCAAAAAATGATTAAAGTATATGGCAGAAAATCGATTATTGATGGTTTAACAGAAATTCCAATTGTAGTAGATTTGTCAAAAATTACTGAATCAAAAACTTATGAGTTTGATGTAAAATTACCAGATGGTGTGACAAAAATATCTGATAAGAAAATAAAAGTGAAGGCAGATATTACAAAAGTAGAGAAAGAAGAAGAGCAGAAAACACCGGCTTCTACAGAGGAAACGCCACCCCCTACTGAGGAAACTGATGTGAAGGATGATAGTACTACGACTGATAAAAATACGCCAACTGAAGAAACGGAAGATATTGATTCTTAAACAATATCTGACTATAATTTTATTTTGATTCTAAATCAAAAATTTAACTGGAGTTTGGTTTGGTGGGTAGATCGCAATATATTCACCAAACAAACTAACTGAGTGGATTACGAAAAATTACCAATGAATGAACAAAAGCAGACTTTTCCAAAAGTAAGCGGACAAGTGTCTATGATGAATGTGACACAGTCTTGCATTGAAGGAGAGAATAAGTAGAATGGGTAAATATTTTGGAACAGATGGCGTCCGTGGCGTCGCCAATAGTGAACTAACACCGGAATTTGCATTTAAACTTGGCCGTATAGGTGGCTATGTTTTAACGAAAGATGCAACTGACCGTCCTAAGGTTTTAATTGGTCGTGACACACGTATTTCAGGCGAGATGCTGGAAGGTGCACTTGTTGCTGGTCTTTTATCAATTGGGGTAGAGGTAATGCGCCTTGGAATTATTTCAACACCAGGTGTTGCATACCTTACTCGTATTATGAGCGCAGATGCAGGCGTCATGATTTCAGCTTCGCATAACCCAGTAGCTGACAACGGCATTAAATTCTTCGGCCCAGATGGTTTTAAGCTAACAGATGCACAAGAAGAGGAAATAGAAGTTTTACTTGATGCTCAAGAGGATACATTACCACGTCCAATTGGGGCAGATTTAGGATCTGTAAGTGACTATTTCGAAGGCGGACAAAAGTACATTCAATACTTAAAACAAACAGTGGATGAAGAATTTGATGGTATCCATGTAGCATTAGACTGTGCACATGGTGCTACCTCATCATTAGCGACGCATCTTTTTGCGGACCTAGAGGCTGACATTTCTACAATGGGTTCTTCTCCAAATGGTTTAAATATTAATGATGGTGTAGGTTCAACTCACCCAGAGGGACTAGCTAAATTTGTATTAGAAAAGGATGCAGATGTGGGTCTAGCGTTTGATGGAGACGGTGACCGTTTAATTGCTGTAGATGAAAACGGTAAAATTGTTGACGGCGATCAAATTATGTTTATTATTGGCAAGTATTTAAATGCAGTTGGTCGTTTAAAGAAGCAAACTATTGTGTCAACCGTTATGAGCAATATGGGCTTCTATAAGGCAGTAGAAGATAACGGTATGCAAAGCATACAAACTGCAGTAGGGGATCGTTATGTCGTAGAGGAAATGCGTGCTAATGATTACAATTTAGGTGGCGAGCAATCAGGGCATATTGTTTTCTTAGATTTTAATACAACGGGCGATGGTCTACTAACAGGTATTCAGCTTGTCAACATTATGAAAGCGACAGGTAAGAAGCTGTCAGAGCTTGCTGCCGAGATGAAAATCTATCCTCAGCGTCTTGTCAATGTTCGTGTAACAGACAAGCATGCGGTGACTGAAAATACGAAAGTGGCCGCTGTGATTGCAGAGGTAGAAGCTGAAATGGCAGGGAATGGTCGTGTTTTAGTACGTCCTTCAGGTACTGAGCCGCTTGTTCGTGTAATGGTGGAAGCTGCTACTGAAACAGCTTGTGAGCGTTTTGTTGAGCGTATTGCAGATGTTGTGCGTGCAGAAATGGGCTTAACAGACTAGTAAATATAAACTTAACTCGATTTCCGTTTTTAGGAGGTCGAGTTTTTCTTGTTTGAAAAAGGATGTTTTAAATAGCAAAGATGGGGAACAGTAAAAAGGAGTCACAATAACAAGGAGTGTTTGATGGATATGGCTAAAATTGCTACAGTTATTACCGATATGTTCGAGGATAGTGAATTTACAAGTCCTAAAGAAGCCTTAGAAGCGGCTGGACATCAGCTAGTAACAATTGATACAGAGGCAGGAAAAGAGGTAAAAGGGAAACATGGGGAAACAGTAAAAATTGATAAAGGCATTGAGGATGTAAAAGCGACTGATTTTGATGCACTGTTTATACCTGGTGGTTTTTCTCCAGATATCTTACGCGCCGATGATCGTGTAGTGGCGTTTGTAAAATCCTTTATGGATGATATGAAACCAACCTTTGCCATTTGTCATGGACCGCAGCTGCTAATTACGGCGAAAACACTAAATGGTCGTGACGCTACAGGTTATAAATCCATTCAAGTAGATTTAGAAAACGCAGGGGCAAAGTTCCACGATGAGGAAGTATTCGTCTGCCAAAAGCAACTCGTGACAAGTAGAACACCAGATGACCTACCTGCCTTTAATAGAGAAATAGTAAATTTATTAGCTAGTAAATAACAAAAAGGCACAAGCAGCTTTTGCTTGTGCCTTTTGTTTCTTTTGTATAATGCGCTGAGCACATTTGTTGTTTGACCAAGATCAATGTGCATTCTGGCGATACCCTTAAAGCCCGTACTCGTAAGTTGCGTGACAACTTCATATCCATAAATTTCGTCACGACTAAT
Organism: Lysinibacillus sp. NPDC056220; assembly: GCF_049315265.1. NCBI lineage: Bacteria > Bacillati > Bacillota > Bacilli > Caryophanales > Bacillaceae > Lysinibacillus > Lysinibacillus sp. NPDC056220. Next base: position 248,050 of record NZ_JBMOXD010000004.1, on the reverse strand, counting down.
GATTTCTAATACGATTCCTGCCTTTAAGCATTTTCTTCAGATTCTCCACCAAATCATCCCCACTAACAAAACAATCCGTACTAAGTAATGCTAAGTAGTGTGTTTTTCAAGGTTTTTCTAGCACTAGCAATTGTTTGTCTACATATTTGTCACGAAAAAGCAAGGGTACTAGGTATTTTTTATAACGAAAGTTTGACGGATAGCATATGATTGAGTATGATGGAGAAGTTGAAGACGAGGTCCGACCTTGTTCTTGAACGAACGCAAAAGGAGGAAAGAGAGCGTAAAATCGGAAAACAATTATAGCGCCTGAGCTGAAGAAATTGGACGAAAAGAATCTTCAGCAGACGAGGTGGAGGTTTATCGAAAATTCGGCGGATACCTCCCGATCGACATACCCGATTGTCATTTTTCATTTTGAAAGCATTTGAGTGATTGAATGTACAGGAAATGGAGAAGGTATCGTAAAGCAATAGATGAATAGAAGAAAACTTCACATATCGAATGCTCCATTCAGATGGCTGAATGAGTTCATTGCATGTACGAAAGTGCTTTATTTTATTTAAAATAAAGTTTGCTTGTCCATTCAAAAAATTCGGTAGATGAGGTCTACTTTGTCATTGCGTTAAATTGACAATATCGGAGGACGAGAATTTATGTGTGGAATTGTAGGATATATTGGTGAATCAGATGCAAAGGAAATTTTATTAAAAGGTTTAGAAAAGCTAGAATATCGTGGTTATGATTCAGCGGGCATTGCAGTCCGTAATGAAGAAGGCGTAACGGTTTTTAAAGAAAAAGGACGTATCGCAGACTTACGAGAAGCGGTAGATGAAGATGTTGCTGCGAAAATTGGTATTGGTCATACACGTTGGGCTACACATGGAGTACCAAATCGTTTAAATGCTCATCCGCATCAAAGTGCATCAGGGCGTTTTACGCTTGTGCATAATGGGGTAATTGAAAACTATCATCTATTACAAAAAACATACTTAAAAGGTATTCCAATGAAATCTGATACAGATACAGAGGTTATCGTGCAATTAGTAGAGTTGTTTGTAAAAGAAGGTTTAAGCACAGCAGATGCTTTCCGTAAAACGTTATCTTTACTACATGGTTCATATGCGCTTGCACTATTAGATGCAGAAGCCGCTGATACAATCTTTGTAGCGAAAAATAAATCTCCACTTTTAGTTGGAATTGGTGAAGACTTCAATGTTGTTGCTTCGGATGCAATGGCTATGCTGCAAGTGACAGACCAATATGTAGAGCTACACGACAAAGAGGTTGTAATTGTACACAAGGCTAGCGTTGAAATTACAAAACTAGATGGTTCTGTAGTGGAACGTGCACCATATACAGCAGAGCTTGATATGAGCGACATTGAAAAGGGAACATATCCTCATTATATGTTAAAAGAAATGGATGAGCAGCCTACAGTCATACGCAAAATTATTCAAGCGTATGAGGGTGATAATGGCGATCTAACAATTGATACCGAAATTTTAGAAGCATTGCGAGCTGCAGATCGTTTATATATTATTGCGGCGGGCACAAGCTATCATGCAGGGCTCATTGGTAAACAATATTTTGAAAAAATGGCTGGTATCCCAGTAGAAGTTCATATTTCTAGTGAATTCGGCTATAATATGCCATTACTTTCAAAAAGACCTTTATTTATCTTTATTACACAATCAGGGGAAACAGCAGACAGCCGTCAGGTTCTAGTAAAAATTAAAGAGCTTGGCTACCCAACATTAACAATTACAAATGTACCTGGCTCAACACTATCACGTGAAGCTGATCACACGTTGTTATTACATGCGGGTCCAGAAATAGCTGTAGCTTCTACAAAAGCATATGTGGCGCAAGTAGCAGTCCTTGCTCTAGCAGCCTATGTAACAGCAAAAGCAAATGGCACTGGCTTAGAATTTGATTTAAAACAAGAGCTTGCGATTGCCGCAAACGGTATCCAAACAATTATTGACTCAAAAGATGTATTAGAAGACATCGCAGAAGACTACTTAAAAATCGCACGTAATGCATTCTTTATTGGTCGTAATATGGACTTCTACGTGAGCCTTGAAGGGGCCTTAAAACTAAAGGAGATCTCTTATATCCAAGCAGAAGGCTTTGCTGGCGGTGAGCTTAAACACGGAACAATTGCTTTAATTGAAGAAGGAACACCAGTGTTTGCACTTGTTACACAAGCATCAGTTGGGCTAAACATCCGTGGTAATGTGAAAGAAGTTGCTGCGCGTGGTGCATATCCATGTATTATCGCGATGGCTGGTATTGATGAGGATGGCGACCGATTAGTCATTCCGCATGTTCACGAATACCTAACGCCACTTGTATCGGTAGTGCCATTACAGTTAATCAGCTACTATGCAGCACTCCACCGTCGTTGTGATGTGGATAAACCACGTAACTTAGCTAAATCGGTGACAGTTGAATAATTGAGTTTTATTTTAGAAGTGTGTGTTGTAGTTTTATAAAAAAGTTTGATTAAAAATCCTTTGCTGAAATATAGGCTTTTTTCTTACGATCAGGTCATTTAGTGGCAGAAGGTTTTTAAATAACTATAATGAAATAACATGCACATGGTTTAAAAGATAATATTGTTCCTCAACAAAATAAAAGAGTAGCACATGCTACTCTTTTTGCAATAAAAATATTCATTTCAAGATTCTTCATAAGCATTTTTCATTTCGTGATATAAATTATTATCTTTAAAATCATCTTTATTAATGTGAAGTTGTACACTAATTTCATACAAAAAATAAAGCCATTCTGTATCATTTTCCTCAACAGCCTTAGCACAAGCATTTTCTATATATATACTATTCACATGACGTTCTAGACCCTTTATATAATCTAAGGCTTTTGATGCTCCTGGCCAATTCAAATCCTTAAATAATTCATATAAATTAGGCAAAGCCACTTTGTTATTTGGATAGCCGATAGATATGACGACATCGACTGCGTTCTCCCAACATTCTTTTGAATATTTTTTAAATATAAGTGGCAATTTTTCATTGGGTATTTGACAAAGAAATGCTTTTGCTTCGTTTTGAATTGCCTCTGGCAAATTCCAATTCAAATTATAGGAATAATAAATCACTAAATTATCTTCCATAAAAATTCATACCTTTCAAAGGAACATTGCTTATTTAACCCTCACAGAAATTCCCTGTAATTTCCTAGTGTATTTATGTGGTTTGCAATTATGGAACAGTATAGCAAGAATATAACAACCTTTATAAAAATCAATTTTAGTATTACAATATAAGACTCCATTTTGATTAAGTTTTTTTCAAAATGGATCTTTTTCTTTATAGAAAAATGCTGGTTTGTGAGATGTTTTTAATCAAACTTTATTTCAAAGCAACAGTGTGTTGAGTTACAATAAAGTTGTATACAGAACACTTAAACAGAATACATGAGTGATGATAACTATAAAATACAAACCTTGGTACAGTGTATTGCTGTATCAGGGTTTTTGTTTATGGTTTTTATTATGGCACACAAAATGCATTTCTTTAGTAAAGAATGCGACTTTCCTTCATCTAAGTAGCCATATGGTTGAATAACATTTTTATATGAAAGTCACGCTCTAGAAATGAAATAAAACTGCGATGAAACACCCCTTTGAAACCAAATAGGAGAGCAACATTTCAAATAATGTTCCTTGATATAATTCTCTATGTAATATAACTTTGTTTGAACAAGGAGATGGAAGCATGAGTAAGTTAACAGGCAAAATCGCTTTAGTTACAGGATCAAGTCGAGGAATTGGCCGCAGTATTGCATTGCGTCTGGCTCAAGAGGGAGCCTTTGTCATCGTTCATTACGGGAAAAGGCGTAATGAGGCAGAAGCAGTTGTTCACCAGATCGAACAAAGCGGAGGAAATGCTTGCGCAATTGGTGCTGACCTTAGTACTCTAGATGGTATTCAAGATTTATTTACTACTTTGGATGATACTATTCGGGGATATATGGGCGGTGTCGGATTCGATATTCTTGTCAACAATGCTGGAATAGGTCAAATTATGAGTTTAGAAGAGACGACGGAAGAATCATTTGAGGAGGTAATGAAGATTAATGTTAAAGCACCACTTTTTGTTACTCAGCAAGCTTTGCCACGTTTAAAAGATGGAGGACGTATTATTAATATTTCTTCTTTTGTGACACGTGCAGCTTCGCCAAGTGTCTTCACATACAGTATGTCCAAAGGTGCTATCGACACGTTTACGCGTCTTCTAGCCAAGCAACTAGGGAGCCGTGATATTACGGTAAACGCCATCCAGCCTGGAATTATTAATACGGAGATGAATGCTGAGACTTTGGAAAAGCTTGATGGGCAAAAATATGCGGCTGGTCTTTCAATCTTCAATAGATGGGGAGAACCCGAGGATGTGGCAGATATTGCCGCCTTTCTTGCTTCCTCAGACAGCCGTTGGGTAACTGGTCAATTACTCGATGCAAGTGGAGGATCTCATCTATAGAACCTGTAAGATAACGAATTTATACGGAACTTCAAATGAAGACACCCGAAAAAGTTAGACACATATTTTTAAGCAGTTACTGAGGAATGAACTCTGTATTGGACAGGGCTCATTCCTTTTAATTTTTCTTTCATTCGTTGGTTAATGTAAATAGTAAATGTACCTCTCCAATTAGAAATGAAATGTTCCATACTTTCAAATTTTTAGTTCAGATGTTAATCGTCCTTCATTATGGAAGTATGTTGAACGATTGGCCCCATTTACAGAGGGAAATCCAGTTCCGGATTACGAGAAACAGAGTGGATTTATCGATGCCTAGCAATCGGGCTCAATTGTTGAACAGCATAGTTAGAAAATGATCCGATTTATTTAATAAAATCGAAACCGAAATATGCAAGAAAAGAATCTATTTTGATCATACCTTCTATTAATATGGATTCTTTTATTTGCCGTAAAATACGGGTTTCTGAGGTACTTTAATTGCATGTCATCAAAAGCAAATGATTAAAATGTGGCAGGAAGTTAAATGTAGGTTATTCCATTAAAGGGCGCGTCTTTTTCAATGCATCACTATTGCTTAGCAATTGCTTTTAAGAAGCAGCTCTAGAAATTATCTAATTTATATAATAAACCACAAATAAAAAAGCAATTGTAAAAGTAAAAGATATATCCAGAGTTAGGTGAAACTAACTTGGAGATAGTTTGATTTTTTATGTAAAAAAAAATTAAATTTCAGATTCCTATCATTTTTCTTAGCTACAATGTAGTCAAATGAAGGGGGTAGTATCCATGAAAAAAAAGAGAATCAGTTTGATATTGGCTTTTTTAGTAACTTGTACATTCACTTTTGGATTAAGTGTTCGAGCTGATGATGACCATGAACACGAGTATAAGAAACATGAGAAGTACGACGATGATGATCGTTACGAATATGACCATGATGATGATGACGATGATGATCGTTACGAATATGATGATGAAGATGAATCCTATAATACGAATGGTGAAGTATACGAAAAAGGTACTTGGAATATTTGGACAAGAGAATTAGTTATGGAGAAAGAGGTTTTGCCTTTCAGCATGTCAAAATTAGTCAATTTGAAAGTAGTAGGTATGAATAAAGAATTAAATTTTTATGTTATCCCAAAAGACGGGGAGTTTTTTGTACCAGGGAAAACAGTGGCACAGCTTTTAGGAGCAAAAGCTACCTTTTACAAAACAAGCAAAATTTTAGATATACAATATCAAGAGAATGAACTAGTTTTTCGCTCAGGTACTAATGTTGTCTATGATAACAATGTTAAAACACCGTTACCTGCATCTTCATTCTATTTAAATGAGGAACTCTATGTACCAATCAGTGTCATTACAAATGGCTTAGGCTATGTGGTCGAATGGCAAGAAGACAATCAAATGTTTTTATGTCAACTTTTAATCAAATAGGAAGGAATGGTGAACAATGAAAGATCCGAAAAAAGCGAAATGGATATTAGGCGCATCAGGGGTGATGTTATCTGCCGTACTATTAACGCAAATAAACACTTCAATACAAGCAAAAACAAACCATTCAAATGATCTTCAAATTACTGCGCAACAAGAAAAAGACATGACGGAGAAAGAGAAAGAGCTTGTCCAACTAGATTGGACAAATTTTGAAGTTCAAGCTGCCAATCAAATTTCAAAAAAGAGTGATCGAAAAACCAAAAGAACATAGTGGAGATGATGAAGATGGACACACTTTCCCTACAATTAATGAATACCGATTTTTTTATAGCTATTCCAAAAGGTAAAAATAAAAATTGGAAAGAGCGGGCTGAAAAATGGTTGCAGTACGTAGCAAAAGAATGGTCAAGGTTTCTACCTAATAATGAGTTGTCACTATTAAATGAATTAAAGATTGGCGAGACATTGCAACTAAGCTCGTCACTTTATGATTGTTTACAACGAGCAAATCAATATTATCTTCAATCCAATGGATTATTCTCACCCTATTTGAAGTTGCAGCTGGAGCAGCAGGGCTACAATCAGTCGTTCCCATTTAAAGTGGCTAAGCATCAATCCTCAAATGTAAAGTCCATCTCAGGAAAGCCATTTCAGTTTTTAAGCAATCAGCAGGTAATGAAACTTGCGAACCAGGAAATTGATTTAGGTGGATTTGCTAAAGGGTATGCCATAGAAACGCTGGCTAATTGGCTTGAAAATGAGGTTGCCCCTGATTACGGCATTATAGATGGTGGTGGTGATATGAAACTATGGTCTACAGGGGAGAAGATATGGAAGATTGGTGTGGCTGACCCTAAAATAATTGATAAAGAAATTAGCTATATCAATATTAGCACGGGAGCGATTGCCACTTCTAATCGAATTTTTAGAAGTTGGACACAAAATAATATTACGAAGAATCATCTATTGAATGGACGAACAGGTGAGGTTGCCAAAACAGATGTGTTGCAAGCGACGGTCGTAACATCTTCATTGTGTGATGCCGAAGTATGGGCAAAGCTTTGTTTCCTAATAGATGAAAGTGAGCAACAACAGTGGTTTGAAACAAATTGTCAACGAAATGCTCGGTTTATTGTCAAAGAAGGACAAGAAGGTTATTGGATGATGACAAGGGGGAGAGAAGTTGTTAACTAGTACATGGGAATGGATTAGACTATTTGGATTTTTAGCCTATTTTTATTTTACAATCTCCATTATTTTTGGGCTTTTAAGAAAATCACCATATGTAAAATCACATAAAAACTTAATTTATCAAATACATCAAAATGCAGGTTGGATGGGGTTGTTCACATTAATAGCCCATATGCTTGTATTAATGATTGACAGCTATAAGCCTTATAATGTAGTGGAAGTTTTGATTCCTTTTGCCGCCGACTATAAGTCAGTAGCCTCTAGTCTTGGCACAATTGCTTTTTATTGTTTTTTGATCGTGTTAATGACTTCAGATTTATGGATTAAAACAATGAGTCGATCTATATGGAAGAATATTCATATGCTTGTGTTACCTGCGTGGTTACTTTCACTTTGCCATGGCATCATCATTGGTACTGATACTGAAAATTTATTTGTACTAATTTTTTATGCGTTAACAGCCGGTTTCACTTTAGTTATATTGGTTTTGCGAAGAGTGAGCCAAGAGAGTTTGAAAAAGGACATTTCCCCGAAAAATAATACGTCTATCTAAGTGATAAAAGCATCAACTCTTCCTAGAAAAAGGGAAGGATTGATGCTTCTATTATTTCAAATTTTAAATACAATATGAAATGTTGTGCCTGTTCCTACTTTACTTGTAGCAAAAATTTTCCCATTGTGCTGTTCAACAATCGCTTTTGCTATTGACAGACCTAAACCAGTTCCGTTTCTTTGGCGTGCAGCATCGCTACGATAAAATCGTTCAAAGATTAAGGATAATTCATGCTCTGGTATACCAATTCCTTGATCGGTTAAAGCAATTTCAATAGAATCTCTTTCTTTTAAAAGGGTGAGTGTTATTTTCCCTTTTTTAGAGTACGAAATAGCATTTTCCAATAATATATAGAGTAGTTCTTGTATCTTTGCTGCATCTCCAAGTAGCTCTATATTTTCTTCAATTTGTGTTTCAAATTGTATTTCAGGAGGCATTAATTTGTGGAATTTTGCACTAACTTTTTCTAGCATTTTGGAGAGTGGTATAACACCTATATGCTGATTCCATTGTTGCTGATCATGGCGAGCTAAAAATAACAATTTCTCCAACAATTCTTTCATTAGTTGAGCTTCTTCTTTCATTTCATGAATTAATTCTTTGCCAAAAGGGCTTATATTTTTAGCTTCTTCTAGATCTAATATATCGAGCGAGCTATAAAAAATACTGAGTGGTGTGCGCAATTCATGAGAGGCATCTGAAACAAACTTTTTCTGTTTATCATATGACCATTGAATAGGGACCATTGCTTTACCTGCCATATAGTAACTAAGGAGTCCGATTAAGACTGTAGAAATACAAGTTAACAGAATAAGTAACTGAATGGTTTTTTGGAAAAAGTGTTGTTGTGAAGTAATGGATTTCCCTAAAATGATATATCCAACAACCTCATTACGTTCGTAAATAGGTTTTTTCAGAAGAAGGAAATGCTCATTTTGCCATTCGAAATGAAGCACTGTTTTTTCATTTGTCTTGCTTTTTGTAAAGACTTCCTCTAATTGTGTTTTCAGACCTTTATAGGACTCATCACCGTGAACAAATATATGGTTGTTTGTATAAATGTAATAGAAAAAATTACGGTTTGGATCATAGCTCAAATTTTCCTTGTCATGATCCTTGTATTCATAAAAATCATGTTTTTGTTTTGTATAGATGGATTCTAGTTCTTCTAATTGTTGAGTATCCATCAAATTTACGAGTGAAAAATAAAGAATGATGATGAAGAGAGAAAAAAACGAAAAGAAAATGGTGGCATATAATAATGATAATTTTTTTCTTGTTTTATTAAACACAGTAATCCCTCAGTTTATAGCCAATCCCTCTTACATTTTGAATATGCGATTTTTCATGGCTAGTATCAATTTTTTTTCGGACGAGTTTCACAAGTGCATCCAAGGAGTTATTTGAAACGTCAAAATCATAGCCCCATATGTAAATACATATTTGTTCTCTTGTAAGCACATGTCCCTTATTGATGAATAGGAATTCTAAGAGTGCAAACTCATTTTTAGTTAATTCAATTTCAGTATTATCGCGAAGGAAAACGCGAGAATCTATATTAAGTTGTAAATTTTCTACTTGGATGACTTGTTCGATTACTTTTTCTTTTCTTCGCAGTACTGCTCGAATTCTTGCTAAAAGTTCCTCCATCTTAAAAGGTTTTACTAAGTAATCATCTGCTCCACTATCTAAACCTTGAATAATATCAGAGGTATCATCTTTTGCAGTCAGCATCAAAATACCACCACTAAAACCTGTATCTCGAAGTTGTTTGCAAACCTCAAGACCACTCAGCTGAGGCATCATCCAATCTAAAATTAACAAATCAAAACTTTCGGAAAAGGTATGGTCGAGCGCGTCTAGTCCGTTATCCACTTCGATTACGTGGTGAAATTCCTTTCTAAGAATATATACGATATTTTTTCTTAAACGAGCATCATCTTCTGCAAGTAATATTTTCAAAGTTGTTTTCCCCCTGTAAATTATATTCAATATACTATACAACCCTAAAATGAATTTAAACTGAAAATTGTAGCTTTGAAAAAAAGATGCGATGCTTTTTTTAAAGTAGTGGAGGTTTGACCATCGGTAATCAATATGAGAGCCGCACGATCAAGATGTATCGTCGATTTTTGAAATTATGATTTGGGTAAATCTTTTATTTCTGTGCAATGTGCCAGTCAATAGGTTTTGATTCGGGCATTGATCTACTCCCTTAGTTGGTTGTGATAAAAGTATACTACGAATATCACAGCAAGCGGCATAAAACGGAAAGAGCAAAATGAATCACATAAAAATTATGACTGAACCTTGAAATAAATGAAAACACCTCTCTGATTAAGGAGGTGTTTTTATGAGAGGTATAGAGGGGTATTAATGGTTTTGGTTAATACTTTTAAATAATAATAATATTTTTCAATTTTTTCCTTTTGTACATCATTGTAAAGCCTCAATAGAATATGTATCATGTGATTTTAAACACCTTTAGCATAATTTTCCGTTTGTGTATAAGGTATTTCTTCATATGTAGGAGATAGAGATCAAGCGTGTAAAAAAACTTATTTTTGTTCTAACGTCTAAATACTTTTTCGTTAATTGGCACTCATTTCTGAGTCTGAACAAAAATGCAGAAGTTTGTTTTTATTTTAAACACGAACTAGTAAACAGTATATATGTACATAAGCTGAGTGGAGCTATTTTTATACTAAGTGTCTATACTGTTTAACCAATCAAATGTAAAATAAGTGATTCTTATGTATGAAATATGTAGATTTATCGAAAAAGGGACTTAAATAAACTAAACAGCTTGTATTCCTGTCAACATTATCGTTCTTTTTTTCTTCTGGTTAGAAGTAATTGATATAGAAAAATAATGGCCAAAAAAATTACTCCAAATAAATAAAACCAAAATATGGTTGTTTTTTCTCCCCAGTGAATACTTACTTGGCGTAAAAGAGCAATAAATAAGATTAGTAACGGGATAAGTATAGCTTTCCTATTAATCAAAATTGTTCACCACCTCTAATTTTCAATTTATGTTTCTGCATGCCTATCCAACTTTGAAACATTTTTTCAAATCTTAGCTAAAGTAAATGGAATCCCCTAAAAGCAAAGTGTTTCGCCATTTCAAACAAATGTCTATAACACCGATTACTAAAAGGGGATGATACAAATAAAAATTTAAATTCAATTACTTAGAACTATGTAATTAAATTATTAAATTATAATCAAAAAGTCAAAACCAAGTTTATTTTAGTTAGTCGTTACCTAACCATACTCCAACTACCCCACCTACTACGGCACCAGCAGCAATTCCCCAAGGTCCACCAAGTCTACCCACTTGAGCCCCTTTTTTTGCTCCTTGTACTAAAGCAACACCTGTCGCGCCAAGACCTGCACCTGTAGAAAAATTAAGAACAGAAGATGCAGCGCCCCCTCCACTAATCGATTTCAATCTTCAAGCCATCGCCATCTATCTCCATTAACTTTGCTTCAGATAATTCGTTCATCCCTAACTACCTCCACCTTTCTAGTAATTGGAATACAACTAACAGTTATATTTAAATATATAGTACTTTTTTGATGTGGTTTACAACTGTGTAATTCCGCAAAGTATCAATTGCGTAATCACACAGTTGATTACAGAATGTAGCTCTATTTAGGGGGGGAATTAACACCAATTTATTAGCATTCTTTATGTAATTTTTACCTGAATTTCGATTACCTATTTTAGAAATATAACAAAATATTAAAATTTATAACAAAATTTTACTATTCCATTTTGTTGTTAGACGTTTATAATGAAATGTAAATATTTTAAAAGTGGGTGATGGGTGGATTTGCTGTATCAAAACAAAATACTTAAGGAAATGAAAGAAATAGTTTTATCGGAAGATTTCCATGAGTCTTTCAGAACTAACATTTTAAATTATATTGATGAAAAAAAAGATTCGCATATGATTTTTGGGCATCTCTGTATGATTCACTATCAAGAATTTGCCCAAGATGATAACTTGGAAATTATAAAGATAGCTGCCGCTATTGAACTAATAATTTTAAGCTTTGATATAATAGATGATTTACAAGACAATGATTCAGATTATATCTGGTGCAATGAACCTGCTTTTGCTATGAATGCAACTTTAGCCATGATTTTTTTAGCTATAAAGCTGATAAGTGAAAGTTCCTTTACTCATAAACAAATAGCTATAGGTGTTTTAAACGATTTTGTCTTAAGAAGTATTAACGGACAACACTTAGATTTATTAAATAATTGTAGAGTTGAAGAAAGCTATATAGAAATGATTACTTTAAAATCTGGATCATTGACTGCCTTAAGTAGTCAATTAGGCACAGTTCTAGCGTTAGGTAAATATGAACCCTGTGTAGAAGAGTATTCAAGTTATATAGGTGTTATTCAACAAATAAAAAATGATATAGAGGATTTAAACATATGGAATAAGAAAAATGATTTGCTAAATAAAAAATTTTCCATACCTATTATTTTTTTATTTGAACAAAGCGAGGAGTATTCGAAAATTTTAACAGATTATTATTCAGGTACTACAGCATACTTAGATAATCAAATTTTTGAAGATGCTTTGATGAATAACGGAGCTATCCATTATACTGTTGCTTTAAAAAATATATTTAAATTTAAAGCACTAGATTTATTAAAGAAAATGCCATTTAGCAAAAAAAGTAGGCTATATTTAGAGAAATTAATGGAATGAGGGTTGTAATTTGAGAAAATTAATTCAGTATTTATTAGAAAATCCTAGTTTAATTGTTTCCTTAAAAGAAAACAAATTGTCATTAGTAGGTGTTACAACACGAGAGCAACAGGCTATTTTGGAAGCATTTAATGAGCCTATCTATTTTAGAGGGCTTGGATGGCGCGGGGCAGTGGATGAAAATAAAATATAGTGCGTTTTTATTTACGATTATTAGCTATACATTAGCGATCGTATATATGTTGTCTATCAGTTTCAGATTTCCATTGATCGGCATTGAAGTCGAAAGAGTACATAATGATTGGGTCATAAAGAATTTTACCTATCCTGAGTGGGCAAACCTCAATGATGCAGAAAAAGGGGATACTATTTTAGAGGTAGATAATAAAGAAATAGAAACAGGAAAAGACACAAAAGAATATATGATAAGAAGTGCAAATAGTATCTTGTTAGAAGATTCACAGGGTAATTTAAAGACTATACAAATTAAGTATTCAGAGTTGCCATATCAATTTCTGCATGCTTTCATTATTCCATTAGTTTATTTCTTTATCAATTTAACGTTAAGTATTTATTTATATATATATAAAAGAAAAACCTTTCAATCCTTGGGCATCTTTATTTTATTTATACTGACAGTTTCATTGACTTATAGCAGTGTGGGAGCTTCTACTCGATTAGATAGTTTAGGCATATTTATAATAAGCAATGGTTTAATATTAAGCTTAATTTTATTAATTCATTTTTTATGTAATTATCTTAAATCTTTAAGTATTCATTTCACTTTTATAGTGAATAAAATGATCTTATATGGATTTACTTGTATTGTTGGTTTATTGACGCTATGTGAGATGGTTGATCCTTTGATAAGACCATTCAATACAATTCTAATTTTAGTTATATTTTGTGTTCTAATACTTTATGCTATTTTTATAATGGGTATGTCTTACATAAGATATCGTAAGCAACAATTTTTGCTATTATTTTTATGTTTGATAGTACCATTCCTCCCGTTTGTGCTACTCTACGTTCTACCGATTCTTTTATTTAAACAATTTATCATATCATCTTCGGTTTGCGCTTTGTTTTTATTAGTTATCCCTATTTCTTTACTATTGGTGCAATTTCCTGAGCGGTTGTTTGATTTAGATTATCAAATTTCCAAGATCCGTAATTATAGTTTGTTTTCATTAACTTTAGCTGCTTTAATATGTACAGGGATTTATCTTACTATTCATATTTATTTAATGGATTTACTGTATATCTTTTTATTTGTGTTTATATTATTGGTAGTTGCACTCTATATTAAAGAAAAGATAGATTATGCTAATCGGAAGCTACTATATTCCCCTAAAGGAGATTATATTAACGTTGTCCATAAAACTATTGAACGCATTATAAAAGTGACAACAGTTGAAGAATTATTAGAGCGTTTTACAGAGGAACTATCACAACAATTAGCTGTTAGTAATATTACTATTTATATCTACTCTACAGTTGATGGAACAGTTATAAAGAATGATTTACCGTCTGTTCCTGTCTTTAATACTGATATTATTGAAAAAATAAGCTTAGGTGAGATAAAGAAAATAGGGGACCTTTATATAGGTTGTTTACATGAAACCTTAGATAAAAAATACATTCTTACGATTGGGGATAAAGATAAAGTTTATTTAAAAAGAGAAGAGTTATTATGCCTTGAACTGTTGATTATGTACATAAGTAACTTTATTGAAAATACGCAATTGGTTGAAGACTTAATCTACCAATTGAATACTTCTCAAAAACCAGGTAAGCCATATCCTCCATGGCTAAGGAAATTCGTTTGGATAAAGCTCGAAAACGAAAAATATCAGCTAGCTCAAGAGCTCCATGATACGATTCTTCAAGAACAAATCCATCTAATTAGAGAGATAGATAAATTTCAAGACAAGCAAGTACAAAAAGAAATACAACAACTCATTCAGCAGCATCGCGAAAATCTGGTTGAGCTTAATCACCAATTACGCTATTATTGTGGAAAATTGAAGCCACCACTACTAGAAAAGCAAGGTTTAAAGGCAGCATTAAATAAATTATTTGCAGAGACAGATCAGCGGGCGGATTTCGCTATGATTCTTGAAATTGAAGATGTAGAGTTAGCGAATGCTGATTATCCTTTACTCATTTATCGAACAGTACAAGAATTATTAAATAACGCAATAAAGCATTCACAAGCTACCTATGTGAAGATACAACTTATCTCTACACTATATGGCTTTGAGCTGGTGTATTTGGATAATGGTATAGGCTGCGATTTGTCCGAAAGTGAACGGAAAAATTCTATGGGACTCCAAGGAATAATAGAGCGTATTTATGCTTATAACGGTTTTATCCAAATTGAGTCTGCTCCTGACGAAGGGATGCGCGTCCATATAAAAATAGAGGAAGGAGTTACTTATGATTAAACTACTTATAGTAGACGACCATCCTATGATTCTGGATGGCAGTAAAAAGCTTTTTAACGCCGTATCAGACATTTCAATTGATACATTAAATGATATAGAGTCATTTGCAGATGTTATTGAGAAAAAAGTGTATGATGTTTTTTTAATTGATGTTAATCTCGGTGCTTGCAGTGGTCTAACATTTGCTGAATTAGTGAAGGAAAAATATCCATCCTCAATTGTAATTTTATATACGGGTGATGATATTAAAGATTACTATTCCTTAATTATTGAAAAGAAAATTAATAATGTGATTTCGAAAACAGCAACAAAAGATCGGATATTAAAAACCATTTACGCAGCCATGAACAATGATATGTTACTTCCTGAAAACTTTATTGATTATGTTAATGATCGGTATTCAGGGAACTCTCTCAAAAAAATTTTGCGCTTCAATAACAGAGAAAAAAGAATACTCGAGCTCGTAATGGAAGGATATACGAATCAGGCTATTGCGCTTGAACTGGGTGTAAAGCAACGGACAATTGAAAATAATTTAACACAAATCTATGCACTGTTAAATGTGGGGACACGTGCTGAAGCGGTAATAAAAGCGAAGGAGATGGGGTTGATTTGAAAATTAGGAGAGTAGTATAGCGCTTATACTGCTCTTTTAGGCTATTTTTAAAAAAATTGGGTAGCTAGAAATACTTTGTTAGTAAATAGCTTGACATATTTATTCGGAAATACAATATTTACATTAGTTACCATATCAATCTATTATTTAAGACTGAAAACATTTTTTTATTTTAGATAGTTGTACTTAAAATAAAAAATACATTGACTGAGCCTTTTTAACAATTGCGTGATTCCGCAATCTATCAGTGCGGAATCACGCAATTGTATAGATACTTCCTTTCATTTAAATATAAAGTATGTATTATTAGGAAATTGAGAAAGTAAGGATATTAAATCTAGTGATAGAAGTATATGTTTATAAGATATGTTTCGTTAAAAGAAAAATATTATGAATAATTAAGTCTTTATTCTTCAGAATTTATTGATAATCAAGTGTTTGGTTTTTTATACAATATTTATAAGTATTATTGGGATTATTTGAGGGGGTTAGGATTACAATAAATTGAATATTTTACAGCAGTATAAATTGTTATTTGTCTTTCTCTATAGTTAATTCCATATATTAGGGGGTTAGAAGCGTAATAATAGTTAATATATATAGCTTATGGATTTAAACAAATTAAATTATTATTAGAATTATAGAGAGTGGTGAAATACATGTCTTTAAAGTCTTTAAATAATAAAAGAAAAGGTATTATTATATTATTATTCTTTTTAATGTATAGTTTAATTTCAATTCTATATACAATTGTAAAAAGTGGTACAATCGATTGGTCATTGGTTATGTTAGCTTTCGCATCAATATATTTTTTAATTCGAGTTACTTCTAAAGAAAAAAAATAACTTACTTTTTCATTTGAAAAGAGGGAAATACCCTTTTTCTATTATTAAATCTATATCATTTCATACTATTATCAAAGGTTTCGAGAATAAATAATCTTCTCCATTATAATAAGAATCTTCATTAATCTTGTTAGAATGGTTTTTATAAAAACACTCTCACATTGGTTTTTAAGGGTGTAAATCCCTAATTTTCCAAGTGAGGTGTTTTTATTTTTTAAGTTAGATCTGTATTATTTATCTTATTTAAAGCTTCCAGATGGTAGATAGCTTCCGACTATCTTTAAATTAAATATATTTTCAGGTTTAAATGTACTCCCGATAGCTTTACCTATGACATATCCTGCTGCTGATGTAATACTACCACCTTCGATGGCTGAAAGCTCATCATTTGTAAGCTCTTTAAAATTCTTTAAATCCATTTTATTACCCTCCTTTTATTATACAAAACAAAACCGTACTATTTTTTACCGAAGAATCCGTCTTTAAATCCTTCCCATACAGCGGCTGAAAATTTCCAACCTTCATTTAGAGTAGTCGCTACTCCTCCAATTCCTATAATAACTGGAATAGCATTACGATTTACTCCACCATCAACTTCGATTAATTCATTCATTTCTAATTCACAAAATGATGAATCAACGTTTAAAGATTCATATTTTTTCAATTGAAATCTCTCCCTTCTGAATAGTTGGCAAAAACTATGTCTCTACCCTTAACTAAAATATATCTATCTCACTCAGGTTACACAATTGTGTAATTACGCAATTTATTTATGCGTAATCACGCAATTGTATTTGTTTGTATTTTTGTTTGACTATTAGAAGTATATATACTAATGGAATATACATTGGTATTGATCATTTTTTAAAAAACCGAATAGAGGGATAGAGTTAAATGTTTAAAAGATATGTTTGTGTAAAGCAGCATGATCAAAAGGATTGTGGTATCGCTTGTTTATCTACAATTTCAAAGCAATATGGATTAAAAATTCCTATTTCTAAATTAAGGGAAGTAGCAGGAACAGATAAACAAGGTACGAACGTTCTTGGTTTAATAAAAGCAGCTGAAGAACTAGGCTTTACTGCAAAAGCGGTTAAAGGAGACGCTAAGGCTCTTTTTCAGGAGTTCCCACTACCGGCGATTGCGCATTGTGTTATAGATGGGAAATTATTACATTATGTAGTTATACATAAAATTACTCAAAAAGAAGTAATTATTGCCGACCCTGCAAAAGGGATTGTGAAATATACACCTGAAGAGTTCTTGCAAATATGGACAGGCGTTCTTGTCCTACTTGTGCCGTCAATTAAGTTTGAAAGAGGCGATGAAACACAAGGTCTTTTCGCACGTTTCGTCCATCTACTAAAACCACAAAAATGGCTATTTTTTCAAATATTTATTTGTTCTATATTGTATACATTACTTGGTATTGCAGGTGCATTTTATTTTCAATTACTAATCGATGATATTCTTGTTTTTAATTTAGAAAAGTCGTTACATATTATTTCTTTAGGCGTACTTTTACTTTACACATTCCAAATTATACTTGACGCATTTCGTAACTATTTATTGTTACATATTAGTCAAAAGTTCGATATTTCACTTATTCTAAATTATTATAGTCATGTCATAAATTTACCTATGAATTTTTTCAGTACAAGAAAGGTAGGGGAAATTATCTCTCGAATAATGGATGCGTCTAAAGTTCGGGAGGCATTATCAGGAGCAACTTTAACAATTGTACTAGATACCATGATGGTCATTGTTGGGGCTGTTATACTGTATACCCAAAGTGCCTTTTTATTTGGAATAACATTGGTTATGGTCCCTGTTTACATATTGATTGTATGGCTATTCAAAAAAACCTATGAAAATATTAATCGTAGAGAAATGGAAGAAAACGCCCAATTAAATGCTTATCTTGTAGAATCTCTTAATGGAGTCGAAACCATTAAAGCTTACAATGCCGAAAAAGCAACAAAAGATGAACTTGAAAAACGCTTTATTAAATTTTTAAAAAGTATTTTTAAGCACGGGCTAATTGATAACTATCAAAACTCTTTGAAAAATTATTTAGGTCTAGTAAGTGGAACGGTCATACTATGGGTAGGATCATATCAAGTTCTAAGAGGAAATATGACAGCGGGCCAGCTAATAGCCTTTAATGCATTATTAGCCTACTTTTTAACGCCATTGCAAAACTTAGTGAATTTGCAGCCAATGCTTCAATCCGCTATTGTCGCTTCTCAAAGGTTAGGAGAAATACTTGATTTAGAAACGGAAGAAGAGAAGCATAAAGGAAAAAGAATGGTTCCTCAGCATCTAAAAGGCGATATAGATATACGAAATGTTGATTTTAGGTATGGCACAAGAAGTCTAATCTTAAAAGATATGAACCTTTCGATCGGTCAGGGGGAAAAGGTAGCTTTTGTTGGCGAAAGTGGCTCCGGAAAGACAACTTTAGCAAAGCTTCTATTAAATTTCTATCAGCCAGAAAAAGGTGAAATTTTGATTAATGGTAATAATATTCAAGATTTAGATTTTCATAAATTGCGTGAGAAAATTGCCTATGTTTCTCAAGAGAGTTTCTTTTTTAGCGGGACAATTGAAGAGAATTTGTCATTGGGGACAGATAATGATGTGACACTTGAGGATATTGTGAGTGCGGCAAAAATTGCGAAAGCCCATGATTTTATTAATACTCTACCTTTGCGTTATAGTACGGTTCTTGAGGAAAATGCATCTAATTTATCGGGCGGACAACGTCAACGTCTATCTATTACAAGAGCAATTTTAAAAAGACCGGATATTCTTATACTGGATGAGGCAACAAGTAACCTGGATTCCATCACAGAGAAAGCCATTTCGGAGACCATCGATGACTATTGTTCTGGAATTACTACTATTATTATTGCGCATAGATTAAGCACGATTAAGAAGTGCGATAAGATTTGTGTGATTGAACAGGGGCAAATTATTGAATTAGGGACACATGAAGAATTACTGAATAGTAAAGGTAGATATTATGAACTTTGGAGAAATCAAATTGCTGGTGGAAATGAACAAATAGAGTTAGTTACTAGTTAAAAGGTGAAAATAGATGAGAATAAAAATAAGTAATTTAAATGAGTTAACTGATAGTCGGGAGATTTTAGAATCCAAGCCACATCCGTTCGTATCAATCTTTATTTCTATTTTGGTAGTTATATTAATATGTGCATTAGCTTGGAGTTACTTTGGTGAGATAGATACTGTTGCAAAAGCGAATGGCATAGTACGTCCAAATGAAAAAGTACATACAGTGCATTCTCCAATAATCGGTAAAGTTCAAGGGCTATATCTAAAAGAGGGCCAAAAAGTAAAAGAAGGAGATTTACTATTTTCTATAGAGCAAAAAGAAGTTTTAAAAGAATTGGGGAATAGAAAAACGGAATTAGGACAAATCGAGTCAGAATTAAACCTTCTGAACAAATACAAGGTGAGCATTCAACAAAGAAAGAATCAATTTTCCAAATCCGAGGATAGAGAATTAAAATACTTAAAATTAGTAGATCAATATATTGCGAATTATAAGCAACTAGAAATAGATTTTAAAAGTAGCTCTATGGATGTAGAACAGAAAAGAAATACGTTAGAGCAATCTAGCCAAATGACTGATATTAAGATACGAGAAAATGAAAGAACTTTCAAAGATGAAAAAACTAAGTATGAGGTAGAAAAAGGGGTACTAAAAAATAAAATTAATGAAGTAATGGTTGATTTAGATAACGAAAGAAAACTAAAAAAATCAATTATTACTAAACAAAATCATTTAGACCCAAGCGATTCAGTACGTAATTCTCAATTGGCTAATTATCAAAAAAAAATTGATCAATTAACTTTAATAATGAATGATAATGAAAAAATATATAAAAGATCTTTAGAGTTAGGTGAGCGTTTTGTTCCAAAGGCTCAGATTGAAAATGAAAAAATGCAGTATGAAAACGCCTCTTTAGAATTAGAAAAATTTATTAATAACACAATCTTGGATATAGATACACATATCAATACTTTAGAAAAACAACTAAAACAAACGAAAATTGATATGGAAAATTTAGATAAAGTAACAGATTTAGTCATAAATAATGATGGACTAAACCTAGAAAAGCAACATTTAGCCGAGAGTATGCAAGATATAGACAACCAAAAAGGATTACTAAATGAGGGTGTACAAGTCACACTAAAAAAGTTTGAGCTAGATAAAGTTGTAGAAATAAATAGTCAAATTGAAGAGGCGGAGAAAAAGAAAAAAGCGATACAAGAAAATATTGAACAGCTAGAAATTTCCTCAAATAAAGGTGCAGTTAAAGCATCTACAAGTGGAACGATAAATGTTATTAAGGAAATTAATGTTGGAGAATTTCTTCAAGCTGGAGAACCAATTTTGTCTATAATTCCTGATCAAGAATCTCAATATAAAGTTACTTTAGCGGTACCTAATCAAGAAATAGGCAAAATAAAAATAGGTGACAAGGTTAATTTTCATTTTTCAGCTTTTCCAAAACAAAATTTTGGTTATTTATCAGGAGAAATTTCTTCAATTAGTCCAGATTCAGTGACGGGTGAAAATGGCTTGAGTTATTATACAGTGGAAGCATCTCTTACAAGTAAATCGCTTAGCAATAAAAAAGGAGAAAAAGGTGAAGTTAAGGTAGGTATGACAGCAGAAGCGTCTGTCATTACAGATTCTAAAAAAATTCTAAATTATCTTTTAGAGAAAGTTAATCTTATAGAATAGAGGTATAAAATATGAACTTAAAATCAATTGTACCTTATTTTTTGAGCATTGTATTATGTATGTTTTGCGTATCAACAGTAGCTCAAGCGAAAGAAACAGAAGATATAGAAACGATTACAATTGAAAAGGCAGTAGAATTAGCACTAAATAATCATGGGAATATAAAACTTTTAGAAACTAAAATTAAGGCGTTAAGTTCACAACACAAGAATATACAAGATGAATTAAAAGAGCTAGATAATATTCATAATCCAACTATAAGTTTACTTCCTACAGATCCTGAGTACTTTCTTCATCAGCACCCAAATTTTAACCAATTACCAGAGGAAGAAAAAGAGGCGATTGGACAATTGATCGGTACACAAATTTTAATTAATACGACACTGAATCAATTATTAGAAGGCCAGGAGGTTATAAGAAATCAGGAGCTACAAGAAAAGATAAAAGTGCAACGCGAAGAATTGAATAATGCTGCTAAAGTAATAGATACTAATAAAAATAAAAATTATATCGGAATTGAAAAAACTAGGGAGGCTATTAAACAATATATCTCTCAAAAGTATATTAGCCTTTTATTACTTGAGACTGAAATTGATCAACTTAAGAAAGAAGTATCGTATATTCATATGGATATCGAAGATTTATTGATAATGAAAGAACAGGGGGTAACGAGCAACAAAGATGTTGAGAAAAAAGAGCGGGAAATTGAAAAATTAAACCAGCAGCTTGATGAAAAAGAAAGAGCCTATCGTTTTTATTTAGAGGAACTGAAATTGGAGATTGGGTTGCCCTATAATCGAATGCTTCAGCTGCAATCAATTGATAAAGAAATTAATAGATTACCAATAATGGAACTGGAAAATAAAATGTATAAAATGTTCAATGTTCGAGAATTAGAGGAGGATATATTGTTAGCAGAGAAAAACTACAATAGTGCTGATTCTAATAAAACAAATTTAAAAGATTATTATTACCAAACATGGCAAGTAGCTAAATATGAAAAAGATAATCTTGTAAAGGAATTAAAAGTAAAAATCAAAAAGTTTTACTTTGAACAAGAAGAAATGTTTTTACAAATGAATAATTTGCAGGAAGCTAGAGCGTCTTTAATTGCAGATAAAAAGGATTTACAAATACAATTTAATGCTGGAGTAATTACTAGTGCAGAAGTGGAAAGAATAGATAGAGATATTCAGCGAATTGATTCACAAATTAAAATTTATAAATGCGAATACTATATGCTAAGTGAAAAGTATACACAGGCATTAAATGGATATTTTATGTAATTATTAACGTCATTGTAGGTTACTTTCAACTAGTATATAAAAATTTGATTAAACTCGTATAAAGGTAAATCGTTTACCTTTATACGAGTTTTAACTTGGTGTAGCATTTTCTTTTTATTGGAATTACCTATCAGTCTCTTTCTCGGAAAATGCCTGAAGCATTTTTTTAATATCTTAATGCCGTAGCATTCATAATATCTCGAATAGAAGTTTGGTTGTAACCTTGTTTATTAAATAAACTTAGTGAAGTTTGGATAATAAGATCACGTATTTGATCTTCTTTATTCATTGAATTTCGTCCATTTTGCACAATGATAGAAGCAATTAATGCTTAACTTTAAAGTATGCCTTACTTACAGTTTAAATATTATTTTTATAAATTTAATCCAAATCTTTTTAGTTCAATGAAAATCCCTTCCAAGCCTTTTCCCTTTTTTGTTAGCGTATATTCCACGCGAGGGGGAACCTCAGGGTATACCTTTCTTTCTAATATTCCTTGGTCCTCTAGCAACTTAAGTCGGAGGGAAAGTGTTTTCGGGCTAATTCCATCCATTGATTTCAATAGGTCACTAAAGCGCATCGTTCCTTCTATAAGCAGATCACGAATAATCAAAAATGTCCATTTAGTCCCAATCACATCCAGCGTTTTAGCAATGGGACAAGTCTCACCTGGAGTTCCTTTGGTCAACACGACTGGCTCAATCACATTCATCAGAAGCAGCCTCCTAAAATTTCTTTATCTAATTCACCCTATACTACCACAATAGTATCCTTTTAGAAACTTTATATAATAAATATCACTACTTCCATAAATGAAGTTACTGTATATATAATAGCGTTGTGGCTGGATTGAAGAGGTGATCTTAATGAGACTTCTGATACCCATTAAAAATTAATGCTTGATATACACATGCAAGAGAAATTAAATGTTTAATTTACCATTGGTAAATATAGGGGGTAAAAACATGTTAAAAGATAAAAAGATTGTCATTATTGGTGGGAGCTCAGGAATTGGCTTGGAATCTGCGAAACAACTAATAGCCGAAGGTGCTGAAGTAATCATTGCAAGCCGATCTGAAGATAAATTACGGAATGCAAAAGAGCAATTGGGGGCGAAGGCTATAGCTTACATACTAGATACAACACAAGAACAGCAAGTTGTGTCTTTCTTTGAAAAAGTTGGTCCGTTCGATCATCTCGTAGTAAGCGCAGCAGAAACATCCGGTGGCTCATTTCTCCAAACAAGTACAGCTCAAGCTCGACAGTTGTTTGAAAACAAATTTTGGGGGCAGTATTATGCAGCTAAATACGGCGCGTTAAACATTTTACCAAACGGTTCCATTACTTTGTTTTCTGGGGTTGTAGCCTATAAGTCTATGATTGGTTCAGCAAATCTAGGTGCAGTCAATGCAGCTGTTTCAAATCTGGGTCAAACTTTGGCATTAGAACTTGCTCCGATTCGAGTGAATATTATTTCACCAGGTATCATTGATACACCTTCTCGTAATAAAATGTCAGAAGAAGTACGTAATAATTTCTATGCTTCTGTTGAAAACAAACTTCCAGTGAAACGTATAGGGAGGGCTGAAGATGTTGCACAAAGCGTATTATACTTACTAAAAAATAGTTTCGTGACCGGAACCATTCTTCATGTAGAAGGAGGACACATTTTAGCTTAAGTCCGTAACTAAATGAAAAAATGCATAAGGATTTAAGAAATGTTCAGATACTGATACTATTAAAAGGGAAAAGCTTCATTTTCATAAACAAAAGTCTGTGAGATTAAACAAATATAGCCTAGTAACCTTAGGCTTCATTTAAAAGGCAAATTTAATGATGTAGAATAAGAATTGCTTATGACCAAAGAAGTGATAAACAGGTTTTTTCTATTTTGAACAATATCTTGGAATATAGTATGTAATTTTTGGTATAATTACATATAAATATATTAAGGAGTGTACTATATGAAAAAACTACTTATCATAACAAGTTATTTAGGCTTTTTTATATTAGGAGGTTTAACCTTCACCTACCTTTCAACAACAGACGCAGCAAGCAGTTTGAAAAAAATAAATGTTTATCAAGATACGATTCATTACTATGTAGATAAGGTGGAAAAAAAGCCACAAGAGGGTCAATCTGGCTTTATTTATGAAGGAACTACCTATGTTCCGATGCGATTTATTGCTGAATCATTAGGAAAAAATGTGACATGGGATGGCAAATCAAAATCCGTTTATATTGGTGATGTTCCTAAATTCATCTCTTTAAAAGATGTAAAACCTATTGGGAGTGATGAAGATCACTTCTTCCATAACCCGAGCTCTATTGTTATTAGTACTGGAGAAAAGTTTGAACAATCCTATCAACTAGGAGGTTTCCACGGTGGAGGGGCTGTACAAGATCATACAGTTGAATACTTAGTTAATGGAAAGTATAAGACATTTGAAACATCTCTAACGCCTGTTAAAAAGCTAGCAGCGGGCTCATTCGGCATAGGCTATATGAAAATTTACGCGGATAATAAATTGATCTATGATAGTGGATCAATAAAAGAAAAGGTAAAGGTTAATGTTAATTTAGACGGTGCTTCAAAAGTGAAGTTTGAAATGGAAGGCAGTGGCCTTGGTATATTAGACCCTAAATTTACGCAATAAGCTTTAATTTAAAGGCGATGACAAGAATGTGTGTCATCGTCTTATTTAATGGGGTAAATATTGTTTAACATTGATCTTGAACAACTATAGCGACATAATTAAGAGTCCATACATTTTTGTAAATATTTTCACATTTACATATAAAATAGTTGGTATATTTATGGTATAATTTCAAACGTTGTAGTTAAGGAAGAAGAAAAGGGAGAGAAAATCTTATGATAAAAAAGATCATGAAACGTACAAGCGCTATTTTGCTTGGTGCTTCATTGATGCTAACAACGGTTGTACCTGTGATTCATGCGGAGGAGCAGTCACTGCCTCTAACACCGTCAATTAGTGAGTGGGCAATATCAACATTAAATGAGGGTGAAAAATACGGAATCTACCCAATGGAATGGTATTTTGATGGTTTCCTTCAAGAAATTCCGGTAGATAAAGTAAATGAACTACTAGCTTTAACAGAAAAGAAAATTGCATCTCTAGGCTTAGAAGAAAACAAACAATATAAACCAGTGAGTGTGAAGAACGATAACACACGTGGGGATATTGTAAAACGTTTATATAATATTGTAGCGCGCTATGATTTATCTGTGGGTAAAGATCCTATTCAATTTATGAAAGAGCATAATATTTTACAAGGCTCTTCAAACGGATTGCAACTGGAGAACAAGGCAACGACACAACAAGCTGTTATATTAGCTGTGCGTTTCATTCAGAGTACATATGCGCTTGCAGAGCAAGGTTCGAACGGAGTAGCTTGGGTTGTCGAGGATGAGGATACACTTGTATATTTACTAGGTTCTATTCATCTAGGAACACCAGACTTATATCCATTTAATAAAAAGCTAGTAAAGGCATTCAATGAATCGGATGCGCTATTAGTAGAGGCGAATATCTTGGATACGAAAGCACTCGAATACTATGCAGAAAAAGCAATGTATACAGATGGTAAAACACTAAAAGATACGGTTGCACCAGAAACATACGCGAAGCTTGAACAAGTCGCTAAGCTTTACAATCTTCCAATGGAGGAACTGACAGTGCAAAAGCCATGGATGCTTTCTAACGCATTATCAATGCTGGCAATGGACGATTCCTTTGGAATGACACCACAAGAAATGGCAATGCATGGGATTGATATATACTTTTTATTGAACGCACAGTTACAGCAAAAGCCAGTGATTGAATTAGAAGGTACAAGAGCACAGGTTGATATGTTTGAAGCATTATCCCCAGAGGCACAGGAGGAATCATTAGTTGCTGTGTTGGATAATATCATAAATCCATCTGAAGAAAATCAATCCGAAATGCTTCAAGAATGGTTTACAAGCTGGCAGCAAGGGAATGTTGAAGAATTCGCAAAAAGCTTCCAAGCAATGGAGGGTACATCATCTGAGTTCAATGAAATGCTTTTCGGTTTACGTGATGAGCAAATGGCCAAGAAGATCATGAATGTACTGGAAGAGAAAAAAGGGACGTACTTTGTTGTTGTGGGATCAGGACATTTCCTAGTAGATAAAAATATTCGTTATCATTTGGAGAAAAACGGATACAAGGTAAAGCCGTTTTATCAATAAAATTTGAAAAGGCTACCCAAAGCTATGAATTTAGCTAGGGTTGCCTTTTTTTTAGTTGCACCCATAATATCCTAACCCAATGATATAATCTAAAGCTAAAAAACAGAGGGTTTTAGATATCCTATCATAAACACTATTGCTACCTGTTTTTATTGTGAGGTTAATTGAATTACATAACAAGAAAGTTCTAAAAAAGATGAACCATTTCTAATAGTCATTTGTTTATAAAGTAGAACAGTCAGAAAGGAGTGACTCAGATTGACAGAACGAGAATTATTTGATTCATACAATAAGGATGTATACCGTACCTGTTACTACATGCTAAGAAATGCACAAGATGCAGAGGATCTCTGCCATGATGTATTTGTCACCGTGTTCCGTCAGGATTGGAAAAGCATTGAGCATACACGTGCTTGGATTATGCGCATTGCGATGAACCAATGCTTAAACTTGTTAAAAAGAAAGCAGGCTCAATTGAAAAAACAAGGTCAGGTTCAACTTCTCCATGAGCAGAATACGGCATTGGTCAAGTCCGTAGACACTATTGTCATGGAGAAGGTAGCTGGGGAGGAATGGGAGGAATTGCTCAAGCAGCTGCCAGAAAAGCTCATGGCCGTTGTCACCCTTCGTTTTATCGGTGAGTTGTCGTTAGTAGAAATCGCAGAAACGTTAAAAATTCCTGTAGGTACAGTGAAGTCGAGGCTGCATAAAGCATTAAAAATAATGCGCAAAAAACTGGAACAAAACCAAAATCTATGGTTGAAGGGAGAGAATCAATTTGGAACGCACTGAACAGAAGCTGAAAAAATTGATGAAGGCAGATCATAATATGGTCTACCCTGACTTTGAACAAATGTGGAGCTCTATTGAACAAGATGAGTTAAAGATGGCTGAAGGTGAAACGATTGAACAACGCCCCCGCAGAAGAAAGAAATTCGCTTTGGTGGCTGGACTAGCTGTCGCGCTCATGGCCACGCCAGTTTATGCAGCTCTGAATTATGATTGGTCAAACATTCTTTCATATAGAGCTGGTATTCAATCGGCATTAGCACAAGGCTTAGGTCAGACGATTGAGCAATCCATTACGAAGGACGGATTTACGTTAACGGTACACACGGCGTTTATAGATGATAATAGAACTTCTTTACTGTATAGCCTGAAACCTAACACCTCTTGGGATGGAAATGATGTAAGATTTGATCAGATTGGATTAAAAGATTCAGAGGGGAACTTTATTGAGGGAGTGTATTTACAGGATTGGAACGAAGAACTTGGTATGTTCCAAGGTATATTTGAGACAGAATGGGTGGCAAAAGACCAGACGACTAATATTGATTTTACGATAGAAGGAATTCAAATCATCGATGTTGGAAAGCAGTCTATCAACTATGATCCTAACAACTTTAATACTCAAGTCTTACCTATTCACAAGGATGGCATTGATAGTGTAACCTTACATTCCTTTGAACATTCAAAAGGGAAAGTACTACTTCAATCAACGGTTACATTTACAGATCCTGATATGCAGGATAAAGGGATTTTTATAGAGGCTATGAATGTAAAAGATAATTCCATCCAAAAATCTGAAACTTTTAGTTTCCACCCTCCAGGGGAAGTTACAGAGAGATACTTGAGTCAGCAAATATTTAAATCGGATGTGTTACAGGCTGAAGGCGCAAAATTCCAGCTTACTTATGATTACATCACAGAGACCAAAGAGAGTACCTGGAATATTAATATGGACCTATCAAAAAAACACTTGGAAAATGGGTCATTTAAACAAGTACTAAATATTCCATTGGACAATGAAATTGCTGTTGGGGCTAAAATCCATGAAATAAAAGTGACCCCGACTCAAGTACGATTGATTTTTACATCCAAAGATAAAGAGACATACATCCGTGTGCCTTACAATGACTATTACCTTGATGTAGGTGGAACACTATTAAAAGGAAGATTAAATTTAGAAGCAAACAGAACGGAACTTCATTTTGAAATGGTAGGTCTGAATGCTACTGCCTTAGCCAATCAACCTGTAACGCTTGTTGCGAAGGAACGAGTTAATGAGTTCGAAGGGGATAGTCAACCAGTTCGACTGACTAATATATCGGACAAACCTCAAACTAAAACGTCTAGTATTGGTGGATATCCTATCACATGGACATATTATAAGAAAGACAATTACTTCTATGTGGAGTCTTCTAGTACAAATCCATCGTTCGGTGGAGTTGGGCAAACATATTACTTGGATAATAATGAAAGAGTCGGTGGAATACCGCGCATACGCTTGGATCATAATAAAATAATAGACGAGTATGATAATTTCAATAAAAAAGACATTGATATTTATATTTGGAAGTACGCAACTCTCCAACCTGATGAAGAACTCCGTATACCTCTAAGAATAGGAGAATAAGGATGAAAATCACCCCATCTATTTGGACAATCAAAACTCAAATAGATGGGGTTTTTTACTCATTATGTCCATAATTGCTTTACTTACAATAATATTTAATATATAGTTAAGTTAACTTAACTAAATTATTAAATAGGAGAATCATTGTATGCCCTCTATTGAAAAACAAAAGTCCATTGCCTATAAATTGGGTATCGGGATTATTATTTTTTCACTTTCGTTGTGGTTAATTCCAATTATTACACCATTCACACCTATTCCTACGAAAGTAAAAGCAGGTATTATTCCAGGCAGCATCATTGTAGCTGAAATCTTATTTTGGTTGGGCGCTTTACTTGTCGGGAAAGAAGTAGCTAACAAATTTAAAGGCTATCTTAATCCTAAAAAATGGCGTGAAAAAGGTGATACTCAAAAAAATGAAGACTAATCATGTAGCAGAGCAAATTAATCAAACGATTGAAGATATTTGGATTGTTCTTGAGAAAATGGAAAGAGACTATACTAAGTTCAATTTAAATAATCAGCAAGCGGTCCTTTTGGCATTAGTGATTCGTCATCCTTCCATTTCACCATCAGAAATAGCCGAGAAAATGACGATTACCAAAAGTGCCGTGAGCCAGCAGATAGCAAAGCTTGAAAAGGATGGCTATATTATAAAAAAGCAGCATGCCAAGGATAAACGTGGCTTTTCAATTGAATTAGGTGAAAAAGGGTTGCTGTATAAACAGGAAAGTGAAGCTTTTAATCAAGTAATCACTGAGAAATATCAAGCGCAGCTATCGGATGAGGATTTGGCGAATGTGCTAGAGGCACTAGAAATGTTAAAAAAAGCGCTACTGTGAAATTATGTAAATAATTAGATGTTTAACTTATTTAAATGCCTATAGTATCCCTAAACATAAAAGGGGGAATACATATGACAATCTACTTTGTCCAATCGTACACAACCAAACATCATCATAGTCAGTAGTCTTGCTATCTTTATTATTTAATTAATGAATAGGAAAACTTTTTCTCATGTAATCGTATAAATAAAGCTGATTGGGAGCTTTATCGTATACGGTTATTTTATTTGTCAAAAATGAGAGGCAATAGTGATGAAAAAAATGGATTACCAAAATGTACGTGGCACACAAGATTATTTATCTGAGCAGGAGGTTACTCGGCGCACTTTAAAAGACACGCTTATGGCTGTAAGCAGATTGAGACACCTATACTTGATTTTCAATTTAAACGTAAAAGCATGTAGTCATTCATTGGGCTATATGCTTTGATTTTATTTTATGGAAAGGAAATTTTTACTTGCATATTTATGTTAATGTGTATATATTGTATATAAAGTATATATACAATATTTCAAGAAGAGGGATTTGCATGCAAATTATTATTTCGAACAGTTCTAAAGAGCCTATTTATGAGCAGATCTATGCACAGATTAAAAAGCTTATTCTAACAGGGCAATTACAAGAAGGTCAGCCATTACCTTCTATGCGCCAACTTGCAAAAGATTTAGAGATTAGTGTCATTACGACGAAGCGGGCATATGAGGAGCTTGAAAAAAATGGCTATATTTACTCTATTGTTGGGAAAGGCTCATTCATCTCTGAACAAAATTCAGAAATGATGAAGGAAAGAAAAATGAAGGCCATTGAGGAAAAACTGTTGGTGGCGATTCAAAATGCGAAGGAAATGGATATTAGTTTGGCGGAGTTAAAGGCTATGCTTACTTTATTGTATACGGAGGATGAATAAATGGAAAATGTTATTGAATTACAGCATATACAAAAGTCCTTTAATGGTTTTCAAATAAAGGATTTTTCAATCCACGTTAAAAAAGGGTTTGTTACAGGGTTTATTGGAGGAAATGGTGCAGGAAAATCAACGACCATTAAAATGATTATGAATTTATTGCAGCAGGATAGTGGGACTATTTCTATTTTTGGTAAAAATTATGATAAACACGAAAAGGAAATAAAGGAACGTATCGGTTTTGTTTATGATGAGAATATATTTTATGAAAATATCACACTCAAGGATATGAAAAGGATTATTAAACCTGCCTATAAAAGATGGGATGATGAGGCATTTCAGCATTATGTGGAACAGTTTGAGTTGCCCTTGAACAAAAATATGAAGACCTTTTCGAAAGGGATGAAAATGAAGGCATCATTAGCCATCGCGTTAGCACATCACGCTGAGTTAATCATAATGGATGAACCAACATCTGGCCTTGACCCTATTTTTCGCAGAGAATTACTCAATATTTTACATGAGTTAATGCAAGATGAGGACAAAACTATATTTTTCTCCACACATATTACTACAGATTTAGATCGTATCGCAGATTATATAACGTTTATTCATAATGGCGAGCATATTTTTACAAAGGAGTTTTACAAAATTCAAGAGGAATACGCTATTGTTAAAGGAACCTTGGATTTATTAGATCGTGAAACGGAGCAGGAATTCGTCTCCCTTCGTAAAACAAACAGGGGTTTTGAAGCATTAACAACCAATAAACATCGGGTAGTTACTATATTTGGCGATACAGTTGTGATTGAAAAGCCTACGCTTGAAGACATTATGTATTATACAAAGAAAGGATGGTAAGGATATGTTGAATCTTATTCTAAAAGATATATTAATTCAAAAAAACATTCTAGTCATTTACATAGCAACGATTATTCTTTATTTAATGGTCAATGTTCCATCAGTATATATAGTATTTATATATAGTATCGTATTTGTTTTAAGTGCTTTTTCGAATGATGAAAAAGATAATGCTAATATTTTACTCAATTCATTACCTTATACAAGGAGAGAAATTGTTAGTTCAAAATATATTGGAGCTTTAATTTTTACAGGGCTTTTTATGTGTTATACGTATTTGTTCGACTTTCTTTTAAATGGGAAACAGGTAGCTGTATTGTGGAAAGAAATATTGCTGATTATGGGCCTCGTTATGATTGTCATTTCTTTTATTCTGCCGATTTCCTATAAATTTAAAACAAAGTATTTAACTATTGCTATTATGGGGTTATTGGGTGTTTATATGGTGATCATCAATTATTTTGTCCCTAACTTAAATAAACAAATAACAACTGTTGTGCAAAATTTCATGACTGTACAGGAAATACAACTATACCTTATTGTCTCATTACTAATCGTTCTAATATATATAGGCTCATGGATGCTCTCGGTAAGGATATATAAGCGCAAGGCATTTTAAAAGAAAACGGCCGGTCCCATAAAAGGTGGGACTCGAGCCGTTTTTGTCATTTGAAAGCTAACTTCCATACTAGCATGTTGATGAAAAAAAGCACTATGAAATAAATAGTAGGTCCGAATGCCGCTTGACTAACAATTAAATAGTGGAGACCTGCCAGCATAGCTAAAGGGATAAACAATAAAACAGTTTTCCAGCCTTGAGCATCTCCAACCTCATCATATGGTTTGGTAAAAGGTATTTTATTGCTCATCATCAAGAAACAAAATAGTGTATATAACCAGCTTGTCACTAAAACTACTAGTAGATCTGGGATAATTCGAATACCGTAAATATAGCTAAAGACCAAACTTAGTACTAAAAATAGTGGGACATACAATTTGATTAAAAAAGCCTTTAAACTGCCTTTTTGTAAATTCGTATAATCTTTTAATGGAAGTATCTTATAAATCCACGCAGCTTTATATTTAGCCGAATGACCAAGTAAAAGTACTGCAGCTGGAATAATCATCATACTAAAATAAATATTTAAGTAGCTCATACTAGTAGCGTAATCAATCTTTTCGGATCCGCTAAAGGTAAATATAAAAATAAATGGGATAATAAATGAAAAACCTAATGAAGGGTAAACTTTGAGCTTAAACTCTCGTTCTTGTTTCATCATAAGAGAGGCGAAACGAAAGAATGCTCTTTCTTCATGTGTTCTACATAGCATTGCTAATAAATACGTCTTCAGTCGATTGTGCTTCTCTTTTTTTGATTTACTTGTACTTAATAATTTTTGAAGGTTACGTTCAAAGGTTGGAATGAGTTTAATATATAAGCCAATCGAAAGTATCGGTATGATTACGGCAAAGATGCTGTATAGTATTGTTAATAAAGAAGTATCACCATTTAGTAATAAGTCAAAGGGCGCAGCGAACCACATCGGTATTAGGAAGAGACTCCACCAATGAAATGACACTGTCATATCCAAATCAACGAATTCAAAGGATCGAATGAGAACCTGGTAGCCGATCATGAGCATTAACGACAAGGCAATTTGTACATAGTTAATCATATCCTTCAGCTTTTCACCATCAAAGAAGCGTAAAATGGCAATATATAAAATGGCAGTGATCGCTACAATAAACAAATTAATTAATATAATCTCTAGAACGGTTAAAAGGAAAAATACAATTCCTTGCGTAAAAAGGCTGACAAGTAAAGGGATACCTGTTAAGGCAATCGTTAAATAGAATAAGTAAATGAAAATATGCATAAATTTTGCAGCGTTAATGGTTCTAGCAGAAATCGGCTTAGTTGATAGTATACTTTTATCTCGTACATCTAATAGTACTGAGGAAAAGTCAGAAATCAATGAAGTCATAATTAAAAAAATGATCATGGCAAACGCAATGCTCATTTGAAATAGAAAATTTTGACCAAACCCCATGAGTGGAATAAGAATAAGGCCGAATAAAACATAAATCCATAGCGATTTAATATAGCCATATTTTTGATTGTCCTTCTTTTTGTTCTGGTTAAATAGTGTGGGTACTTTACGTTCATCCATCGTTAATTTGATATG
The DNA here is from genome assembly GCF_049315265.1 of Lysinibacillus sp. NPDC056220. NCBI lineage: Bacteria > Bacillati > Bacillota > Bacilli > Caryophanales > Bacillaceae > Lysinibacillus > Lysinibacillus sp. NPDC056220. Next base: position 214,205 of record NZ_JBMOXD010000004.1, on the reverse strand, counting down.
AAGAATTTTTCTCATTAGGTCATAATCAATGCCCATTTTTACAAAGAGCCAGCGGAATAAATCAAGCAATTGGAGTGTTTTAAAATCGGTCATGATTGTACTCCTCGAACGATGGATACAAATTTCTCACCAATTTCCTGATGCTCATGAAATCCTGTTAATTGATTAAAGATCCTTTCTAGCGTTCCCTCAGTGTTACCGGCTTGTAGTTGCGCAAATGTACCGTCCGCTGCTATGTTGCCATCATATAGCAGGATGATGCGACTACTGATCTTTTCCACGACATCCATAATATGAGATGAGTAAAATATTGTTTTTCCATTGGCTGCAAGCTGTGTTAAAATCTCTTTAAAAATCATTACACTGTTTGCATCTAAACCATTGATCGGTTCATCTAAAAATAGTAAGTCTGGATTATGTAAAAGACTAGCAATGATTAATAGTTTTTGTCGCATGCCCTTCGAATACGAGGAAATTCTAGAATGGTATGCCTCACCCACTCCAAACAATTCCATGAGCGATTTCGATTTGTTAGCTGCTTCCTCTAGCTCTAGCCCATATAACTGACCGATAAAGGTTAAATATTCATAGCCTGTCAAATTGTCATATACATCCGCAATTTCTGGAACGTAACCAATTCTCCGCTTATAGTCTATTTGATCTTGCCCAATACTTTTGCCAAAGAGCTTAATTTCACCGCCATAATCACCTTCAAGTCCCAAAATAATTTTAACAGTCGTGCTTTTGCCAGCACCATTAGGACCAATATATCCGATAATTTCTCCTCTAGCTGCATGAAGGTTTACACCTTTTAATATTTCCTTATTTCCATAACTTTTCGTTAAATTTGTAATCGTTAAAATGTCTTCCAATTTCGTGCACCTCCATATTATAGAAAAAATATCCATTAATACACTATAACATATAAAAAGAAAATATATTCCTATTGGGAAGGGTCCACTGTTGACCTAATGGTCCATGAAGGAAGGTTAGTGTCTTTTCGTCTAGGCGAATCATTTTTAAATCAATCACTATGTCCCTTATCATGTTAACAGTGTGAAAGACCGTTACCACGTTTGATAAGGTTGACATTTTTAAAATAAGATAGAAAGAAGAACAACCACTATAATAGGAAATTACATGATGAGTGGACCTTTTGAGTTCGCTCTCGTTGTGCAAGAATGAAGCAAGGGGGTCAGGGATTGTTTAATGATTTTAAGATGGTGGATGATCGTCCTGTTTATGTGCAATTGAAGGATTATGTTCAAGACATGATTGTCAAAGGGCATCTGTTAGAACATCAAAAGCTTCCATCTACCCGTGAACTTAGTAAGCTATTAGCAGTTAGCAGAAATACAGTGTTAAATGCATATGCCGAGCTAGAGCAGGATGGCATCATTTATGCAGTGAAGGGAAAAGGCAACTTTGTAGGTAAGGTTACTACTTTGAAAACGTCCACTATCGAACTTGATTGGAAGAATAGGCTTAATACTGCAACTTTGTTAGCTGATGAAATCGATTTAGTACGACAAGATATAAAGTGGCAAAAAGGAATGATCTCCTTTACCAGCATTGCTCCAGAAGAAAAGCTTTTTGATGTAGAAAATTTTAAAAGGGCTTTTCTTACACGGATGTCTCTTGAAGGCGATATTGTGCTGAATTATGGCTATGCAAAAGGGTATAAGCCTTTAATCGATTATCTCCTTCATTATATGGAAATGAAGGGCGTAGATATTTCTAATAAAGATATTTTAATTACTAACGGCTTTACGGAGGGATTAGATATTCTATTATCCTCAATAGCCAAAAAATCTGGACGTGTACTATGTGAAAACCCTACACACCACGCGGCATTGAAGCTTTTTCGTTTACATGGGCTAGATATACATGGCATTGATATGAGAGATGATGGGATTGACATGGGGCAGGTGGAAAAAACGTTAGCCGAAATGGATTATGATTTTGCCTATCTTATTCCGTCCTATCATAATCCAACAGGAATTGTCACTTCTTCTGAGAAGAGGAATGCTATCTTTCAGCTTTTTTCCAACTTTGAAATACCTATTGTAGAAGATGGCTTTAATGAGGAATTAAGGTATTCAAGCTCTCATTTGGCGCCACTCATCGCTTTTAGTGGGTCAGGTAATAACATTGTCTACATTGGCAGCTTTTCTAAAATTCTTTTCCCAGGTTTACGTGTTGGCTGGATTTTAGCAGATAAGGCGTTAATTGCCAGCCTAGAAAGCATGAAAAGAGCGCGAACAATTCATACATCGACATTGGATCAGGCAGTGTTATATCAATATTTACAGGATGGTTATTTTGAAAAATATTTAAAGAAAGCAAGATCCGTTTACAAGAAAAAATATGAGCTTGCTCGTCAAGCCTCTATGCAATATATCCCTTTTTGCAAAATCAGAGGGGATGGAGGACTTCATCTCTTTATTGAACTAGAAGAGGGCATTGATGCTCGCGAATTATTAGAAAAATGTTATGACAAAGGCGTGGTGTTTTATCCAGGAGATGTATTTTACACAAATGGACTTGGTAGAAACACATTTCGCCTAGGGTTTTCACGGTTATCAGAAGAAAATATTGTTCGGGGTATTCAAATTATCGGTGATACATTAAGAAATGATAGAAGGGGTTGAAAAAATGCGAGTTGGCGTAATCATGGGTGGCACCTCCTCTGAAAAGCAGGTCTCGATGATGACAGGGAAGGAAATGGTTGCTCATTTAAATAAACAAAAATACGATGTTGTTGAAATCTTATTGGAAGACCATCAAGAGGTAATAGAAAAAGTGCAAGGTATCGATGTAGCTTTATTAGCATTACACGGTAAGTTTGGGGAGGATGGCACGATTCAAGGTGTGTTAGAAACATTGGGTATCCCTTATACAGGAAGCGGTCTTCTAGCAAGTAGTTTGTGCATGGATAAAAATATGGCCAAAAAAATACTGCGCTATGAAGGGATCGCAACACCAGATTGGATGCATCTCATAAGGGGAGAGGAGCTACCATTACAGGACATAGAGCTGATAGGTTATCCGCTTGTTGTTAAACCAAATGCTGGTGGCTCTAGTGTAGGTGTTCAAATTGTCCATGATCGAAATGCCTTATTGGCAGCTGTTTCAGAGGTATTTAAGTGGGATAACGAAATCATTATTGAGCAGTACATGATTGGTGACGAAATTACATGCCCAATCCTCAATGATAAGCTATTACCAGTCCTCTCAATCAAACATACGGCAGTATTTTTTGATTACCAGGCGAAATATGATGATGCTTCAACAATAGAGGAGCCTGTGGAACTCCCACTTGCTATTCATGACCGTGTGGCAAAGGCTGCGATGACCAGCTATAAGTCTTTAAAATGTAGTGTGTATGCTAGAGTAGATATGTTAATTAAAGAGGGCGTTCCCTATGTGTTGGAGGTTAATACATTACCTGGCATGACCCAAAATAGCCTGCTACCCAAAAGCGCCCTTGCCGCTGGAATAAACTATTCTGCCCTATTAGATAGCATAATTGATAGCTCCTTACAAATTGATAATAGATAAATAGAAAAAACACCTTTTTGTTGTCACATCCAAAAGGTGTTTTGACTATCTTATGATTTTGCTAATTCAATAAAGCCTTCTCCAAAAACATCCCTTACATCATGAATGGCAATAAAGGCATCCTTGTCGACTTCTTTAACTATTTTTTTGAGCTTTACAACTTCTTGCTTACTAATGACGATATATAAAATTTCTTTTTGTTCCTTTGTATAATAGCCATGACCAGAAAGTACCGTAACGCCACGGTTCATGTAAGCAGTTACCTGTCCAGCAATGTCTTCAGGTTTTTTAGAGATGATTGTAATTGCTTTTTTAGGATTAACTCCTTCGATAACGAACTCCATCACCTTTGTACCAACATAAAGCATGATTATCGTTAACATTAATGCCTCTGCACCGATGATAAAATAAGATGAAAAAGCAACGATTAAATCAAAGAATAAAAGTCCATAGCTAATACTCCAACCAAGGTATTTGTTGGTGATTCTAGCTAAAATCGTAGAACCAGCAGTTGTACCTCCAACTCGAATAATTAAACCAATACCGACCCCAGCAAATACTCCACCAAAAATCGTATTAACGATAATTTCATTTGAGGAAATCGACCAAGATTCCGTTAAATGTAAGAATAAAGAATGGAATGAGACGGCAATAATCGTATAAATTGTTGTTTGTCTATTTAGAAATTTATAGCCAACTATTAGTAAAGCTGCATTCATAATAAAGCTGACAATACTCGGAGACCATCCGAAAAGATAATAGGCTATAATCGTTAAACCCGTTACGCCACCTTCACCCAAATCATTCGGAATAACAAATAAGTTAACTGCCAGGGCAAAGAGCAGTGATCCAAGCATAATCATTAAAATATCCATTACGTATTTTTTCATTCACATAACACCACCATATCAAATTAGATTTTTTCTTAAATCCATACTATATCAGGTTTTCACCAAATGATATACTTTTTTTGTAATGTTCATTTAGGATATATCGTCCTTTTTTTACATGTCTTTAGTCTGGAAGACCTTGACTAATTAAAAAAAATATTTATAATAGTCATAACACTTTTTGGGAGGGTTATTAAAAAATGACATATTCAATGAGGCGACGTTGCCCTGATTTAAGCCAATAACTGAATAGGGTCAAAACGGTTTGTGAAGCCAGAGTATACGAGATAGTCTGTCCTTTTTTAATCATCTTCTATCATACAAGAAATAGAATAGCTCACGCCTTTATGTAGAGACATATTCTCTAAATATATTCTAGTTACTTGGATTACAGGCAAATTGTCTGTGATTGGTTGCTTTATCCAATAAGGAGGAATAGATCATGCATATGCTATTATTCTTTTGATACGAGCTTGAACTAAAAGCTCGTATCGGTACCATAGCTATCGATACGAAATGATTCAATTTCGGGAGGTAGTCGTATGGAAAAAGTTTGCTTTGAATTAGATCGCCTAATTGTAAGTTATTTAGATAAAGAGATTTTAAACATTGAAAAATTGGCCATTCACCAATTTGATCGTATCGGTATCGTTGGGAAAAATGGCGCTGGGAAAAGTACATTAATGAAGATACTGGCTAGCAAGATTCAGCCCACAAGTGGGATAGTAAAAAGTCATGTACATTTCGGTTATTTTGAACAAATGGAAGCACCAATGCTCGTAGAGGCGGAGGGACAGTTATTAGGGAAATTAGCTATTCCATCAAATTCTGAGGGACTAAGTGGTGGAGAGCAAACGAGATTAAAGTTAGCTCAATTATTCTCCTATTATAAGGAGGCACTGCTCATTGATGAGCCAACGACACATTTAGATCAAGAGGGTATTTCATTTCTAGTGGATGAATTGCGTTATTACTATGGTGCGCTCGTACTAATTAGCCATGATCGAGCGGTTCTGGATGAATTGGTCACAACAATTTGGGAGATTGATGGGGGCACAGTAAACATTTATTCGGGCAATTATAGTAATTATGCTTGGCAAAAGCAGCTGGAGCGAGATCAACAACGTCAGGCGCATGACTTGTACTTGAAAGAAAGAAGTCGTCTTGAAAAAGCTGCTGAAGATAAAATGAAAAAGGCTGAAAAAATTACCCAAGCAGGTAACATGTCAAAAAGAGAAGCTCATGCAAAACCGAACCTTACGTTTATGACAAAGTCCAAAGGTACAAGTCAAAAAAACGTACAACGGGCAGCCAAGGCAATAGAACAGCGAATAGAGAAGCTTCAGAAAGTAGATGCGGTGCAGGTAGACAGAAAAATAGTTTTTCGAAAATCGAAAGCTTTAGAACTGCACAATAAATTTCCGATTATGGCAGATCAATTCACGTTACACGTTCCGGGAAAAGCACTATTGGAAGAAGTAAACTTCCAAATACCATTGGGTAAAAAAATTGTGCTTACAGGTAGTAATGGTTGCGGAAAGAGTACATTATTACGATATATTGCAACTAATGGGGAGGGATTGACCATTTCTCCTAAGGCTAAAGTCGGCTATTTTAATCAAATGAGCTATCAATTTAAAAGTGAGGAAACAGTTCTCCAATTTTTAAAAAATCGCGCTGATTACGATGAAGGCTTTTTAAGAAATATTTTAAGTTCCATGCAGTTTGTAGGAACTGATATACAAAAGAGTGTGAACTCATTAAGCGGTGGGGAAGCAATACGCCTCCAGCTATGTTATCTGTTTTTGGGAAACTATAATATACTGTTATTGGATGAGCCAACCAACTTCTTAGATATTCAAGCATTAGAAGCGCTAGAGCAATTTATAACGGCTTATGAGGGGACCGTAATCTTCGTGACCCATGATAAAAATTTTATCGAAAATGTAGCTGACATACAATTCACAATAAAGAATAATAAGATATTTTAAATGTAAAGGTGCGATTCTTTCAGCAGAAGAATCGTACTTTTTTTATTGAATTTATGTTCATAAGAAGAGTATATAAAAGCGTAAATATACTATAAAAAGGAATGATGATCGATATTCAAAACAGATATGTCAGCGAAATTTTGAACATTATAGGAATGTATAAGAAAATCATCAATTATTATATAATCTAACCTTCCTCTAACCTAGCAATCGATATACTTGGTCTGTAACTATTGTTACAAATCATTTTCTTGGAGGGATATTTATGAAATTAAGAGCATTAGGGGTAGGAACACTAGCATTAGGGTTATTAACAAGTGGTTTTTCATTTTCTGCATTAGCTTCTTCAAATGATGAGAATGAAAAAGGGGCACAATCAATCAAGGCTGATATGAAGATACTTAAGCCTGGAGAGAAAAAGGAGGTTCATAAAGGCTTGTTAATGAAAAAAACAAAAGTAGATGAAAAAGAATCAGTAAAAGTGAGCGTAAAAACATTTGAACCTGGTAAAATGCCAGCTATTCCTGAGGGTGCTGTGATGATGACAACTACAATAGTTGATGGCGGGGAAAAGGATAAGTAATGAAAAGAAGCTTGTTTTGATTTTTCAAAACAAGCTTCTTACTATGTAAAGGTAAAAGAGACAAGTGTTAGTTAATTTAAATTATTTTAAAAGCTAATTCAAGTAGGCTATTCTAGGACAAAGGAGTAGAACGTGTTTGTTAGAAAATTTATGAAACTAACGGTTCGTTAAAAAAGTCTGATTTTTAAAGGTGGATAGAACGGATGAAACTTTTATTGGTCGAAGATGAGGCTGTCTTATCCAGGATCATCTCTAAAGGGTTAAAGAAATCTGGCTATGCCGTTGATACAGCTTTTGATGGTAAGGAAGCATTAGAATTATTCGAAATCAATGAATATGACCTTATTATATTGGATTTAAACCTACCCAAAATGGATGGCATAGAGGTGTTAGAGCAGATTCGAGTTCAGAACGAGGATGTGAAAATACTTATCCTTTCAGCACGTTCAGCTATTCATGATAAAATAATGGGTCTTGATTGTGGAGCCAATGATTATTTAATAAAGCCCTTTGATTTTCAAGAGTTGGATGCGCGTATACGCAACTTATTAAGGCGGTCTTTTAGTCAAAAAAGTGCCATTATATCTTTTGAAAATATAACACTTGATAGCTCAAAGAAAATAGTTTTAGTGGATGGTGAGATGATACATGTTACCAAAAAGGAATATGCTATTTTAGAATATCTCATGCTACATCAAAATAAAGTAATTAGTTCAGAGGAGTTGATAGAGCATGTATGGGACAGTGAAACGGATTTATTTTCAAATTCACTCAAGTTCCATATCCATTCATTACGGAAAAAAATAGCAGATGTTTTGGGGGAAATAGAAGTGATTCAGACAATCCGAGGACAAGGTTATATCATTACAGAAAATGATAGAGGTTCCCATGAATAACTTATCATTAAGAATGAGACTAACACTTTTAACTGGCTGTATTTTTATAGTGGTTACCATTTTACTAACGCTATTATCGATTTATAGTGCTGAAGAGAAAATCGTTCAACCTATTACGTCATCGCTACTCAATCAAGAAAATAGTCTTCACAAGGAAATCATGGATGAGTCGGCAGTAGAAACCAAGATGAATCAGGATATCGTTGCTCAGATAAAGATTACGGATGTAAGAGAGGCGAAAAAGAAATTTATCAATCAGAGTGTCATTTGGATGTTAATTATTATTGTAGCAGGGATAGCTTCGATTTATGTAGTGGCTGGTCGGGCTTTAAAGCCAGTTCATGATCTTAGGCAAAAAATCGGAAATATAAGCGAACATAATTTATCTCAACGTATTGAACATATTTCTACTAAAGATGAAATGGGGGATCTTACAGTTTCATTTAATCACATGCTAGATCGCTTGGAAAAATCGTTTCTGTACCAAAAGGGCTTTGCCGCAAATGCAGCACATGAATTGAGAACGCCACTAACAACAATGATGGCAGGTATCCAGGTTTTAAAACTAGAAAAATCTCCGACAGTAGAAGATTATAAGGAAACGCTAGAGGTGACAGAGGAAGGTACACAAAGGCTCATCCAAGTGGTAAATGATCTTTTAGCATTAGCCTATGAACAAACGGAACATTTTACAGATGATATTGAGCTTAGAACAATGCTTGACACGATTACACAGGAATTACAGCCTTTATGTTTAGAAAAAAACATTACTATTTCTGTCAATATTGATGTTGAAACAATAAAGGGAAATCAAACATTACTCTATAGAGTTTTTTATAATATGATTGAAAATGCAATTAAGTACAATCATAAAAATGGAATGATTGAAGTTCGAGGGCGTGTTAAAAATGGAGCTACTCATATTTCAATTGAAGATTCAGGAATAGGGATACCAAAAGATCAGCTACATTATATTTTTGAGCCATTTTACCGTGTCGATCATTCCCGAGCTCGTGAGTTAGGTGGTTCGGGGTTAGGTTTATCTATTGTAAGAACAATCGTTGAAAAACATCAAGGTAAAATAAATGTTAACAGTACATTGAATGTCGGTACAAGATTTGAGGTCATTTTACCATTGTAAAGGTGCGATTCTACCATGAGGGGAATCGCATTTTTTATTAAAAGAGAGGGAAGAGGGGAAATTTGGCGAATGTAATAGATATACATGATAAAAAGGGTGATGATTGATGATGAGTACGGATGTGACGACTAAATTAAAAATCAAACAGCCAGCTTATAAAGTTTTTGAAGCCATTATTTCTCCTACTGAAATCGGGCATTATTGGTTCTCTAGTAGCTCTGAAAGATGGACAGAGGTGAAGAGGATTACGCTTACATATGATGAGTATCATGCGGAGGGTGCAATCACAGTACTGGAGATGGAGGCTAATGAAAAAGTTATGTTTGCATGGGGCGAAGAGCATGGTGAAGTGACGATAGTTACCATCGCTCTCGAAGAATCTCAAGGCGAGACTATTATTACTGTAGTAGAGTCGGGGTTTAATGCGCATGACCCTGAAATTATGGCAAAAATGATGGGACAAAAAGAGGGATGGGTTTATACGTTAACATGTCTTAAAGGATATTTAGAGAGTGGAGTAAGTACTTTAAGAGCTTCATTAATTCATTAGAGTAGTATGATTTGATGACCTATTTTTGAGTTAATTTTTTGGATAAACGAATTTTTTCATTTTGTACCATTTTGATTGCTGTTATTTAGTCCGACGATTATTTCTAATGTAATGCTTCAACATAGTACAATAATTGATACTCATTATTACATTCAATACATGGCTAATTTATCGAGTGTTTATCTAAGTTTAATTTTTGGGCTACATTAGCATTTGTTTTATTTCTCGAGAAGAATCGATGACTAAATGCACCAGTACTTTGCTAGACGTTATTTTCTTTCTACCTTCGGGGGTGAGAATTGACGTTACGGCTACAACCCATGGAGCTAGTCATGAAAAGGCTTGATAAAAAAGGACTCTCTACTTTGAACCCAACTTAGGCGTTTCGTCTGTATAGTTGTGGAAGTCATGCCACCGGAAGCTATAAATAGAGCAATTGCGCTCCGATTAAATAATTCATCCACAGCAATAAGGACTGGTTATTGGGAGCAGCAGAATAAAGGAGGGATCGATATGAAAAAGTGGTATTGGATAACTGGTGGCCTTTTAGTTTGTGCAGGGTTTGTCATAGGTATAGTATTTTGGAAATTTCAAAAAGAGATGAAGAAGGATGACCCAGAATATATTGTTCAATTTATAAAGGAACATAGAGCTGATAAAAATGTTTCCGTAGCCATTCAACACAATCAGCAGTATTGGGTGGAACTAAACACCATGGAACAGCTACCATTAGCCAGTACAGTTAAAATCATCGTAGCTATCGCATATGCTCAACAAGCCGCAGATGGACATATTAATCCTCAGCAACAAGTTCGCTTAAGGGAAATAGAGACATTTTATATCCCTAAAACAGATGGAGGCGCCCATGAAGCGTGGCTAGCGCAGTTAAACCTCAATGGCAAGGAAAGTGTACCGCTGAGCGAGGTTGCGAATGGAATGATTACTTATAGTTCTAATGCCAATACAGATTATTTAATGCATGTACTAGGGCTTCAAAATATCAATGAGGTTCTCACTCAACTGGGTGTAAAAGGTCATGAACCTCTCTATCCAATCACAAGTGCTCTCTATATCCCTATCCAACTACGAGATGAAAAGAGCCTAACGGAAAAAGAAACACTAACAGCCTTAAAAGATATGGGGATGGCTGAATATCGAGAAAGGGCATGGGCTATTCACAAAAATTGGCTAGAAGAACCTTTAACAAAAGAGCAGAAAGCTCAGGCCATAAAAATGCTCAATATGGATGTTCAAAGGGTATGGTCTGATCGTTTAATAAGGGCTTCAACAAGTGATTACATATCTATTTTAGAAAAATTGAACAGTAAAAATTACTTTACTGAAGATGTACATAAATATTTAGATCCTGTAATGGAACAGTTGATGCAAAATCCGAAAAATCAAGAATGGCTTACACACGCAGGTCAAAAAGGAGGGTCAACAGCCTTCGTATTGACACTAGCTGCCTATGCGAAGGATAAGGAAGGGAATCAGACGGAGATAGCCTTTTTTGCTAACGATTTAAATACAATGGAACAAATTAAACTATCTACTAGTATGAATAGTTTTCAATTAAAATTTCTTACAGATGAAAAATTTAGGATGCGTCTTCAAAGTGAATTATCTGAGTGATGCATTGCCTCTAAAATCATCTATGGTCATCAAGCAATCTTTCAAGACAATCTGAGAATGTAGGATCATGTCATTCAAATAAGCCATAACACAGGATGGGAAGCCCCCCATCCCTTTTTTTATAATAATATCCAAAGAGCGTCCTTATAGCCGAGGTAGCTAGAATTCGTACATTCCTTCAACCGTCTGCATACTATACATTAATAATATGTGAGAGGATTGAGATGGATGCATTACCCTTATTATCATAATTACCCCGTTTATAATTACGGCTATCACCCTGTTTATTGGGCTTATCCAGCACAGCAACAAGGGAACAGAAGTAATATGCGGACAGATTATGGACCAGAGCCATTCGTTGTAGACATTGAGGAGGTAGCGAAGCATAATAAAAATTTCCGTACTGCATTGTGGACAGGGTCCAACTTACAAGTAACTGTGATGAGCATCGATGTAGGAGATGATATTGGCTTAGAGGTGCATCCTCATGTTGATCAGTTCATTTGTATTGAAGAGGGTAAAGGAGTTGCCCAAATGGGACCGACGAAGGATTATTTAAACTTTCAAAGAAATGTTTCTGAAGATACAGCCATCATGGTACCCGCAGGGACATGGCATAATATTATAAATATAGGAAATGAACCATTAAAGCTTTACACGATTTATGCGCCACCCAACCATCCATTTGGGACTATTCATGTGACGAAGGCAGATGCAGTGGCTAAAGAAGCGGGCTATGGTCAAAATAACTAAAAGATAAAAAGCGTGTTTTATTAAACATGCTTTTTTTCGATATATGGTAGAATGTTTTTTAATTGCAGATAATAAAGGTCCTTATTTAATGAAAGAAGGTAATGAATGATGAAATATTCAAAAGCAACAAACTATGCGTTACATACAATGGTGTTTTTGACGAATATGCCTAAAGGTAAATCAATGAATGTCGAGACGCTAGCAGACATGCAGAAACTATCCCCAACCTATCTTTCGAAAATTTTAACAAAGCTTGTAAAGGCTGGTTTAATTGAATCGAATCCAGGTGTTAATGGAGGGTATCGTATTTCTAAGCGACCTCAAGAAATTTCCTTTTTAGATGTGATTTACGCTATCGAAGGACAAACCACATTATTTAGTTGTTCCTCTGATCATGAGGATTCCTTTCATAACGAAGGTTGTCTCATTGAACAAGTAATGGTGGATGCTGAGAATAACATGAAAGAAGAGCTAAGTAAGAAATTTATTATTGATATAGCCCATGAAATCGATAAAAAATGAGGTAGGCGGATAGAAGGTTGAGACTGGCGGATAGGAACTAGGGGGACCCTAGTTCTGTTATTATTTCAATTGCATAAGGGCCCCGAAGTATTGCTGTGCGGTGGTGAAGCAAATAAATGCCAGTAGTTCACTGATTTCTGCATCTGTTAAATATTCCTTTAAGAGAGCAGTGATATAGGGTGCAGTATGACCCTTAGTGACTAAGAATGCTTCAGCAAAACCTGTGCAAACAGTTGTTTTCTCATCGTAATGCTGAGGGTCTGGTAGACCTTTTGCCTGACAGTACTGACAACCATTTTTTTGTGCCAATGTTTTTCGGACCTCTTCTTTCAAATGTGCAGATAAATGACCGTCCTTTTCGACTGCTTTCCCAAGTTGTAACCAGTGCGACTGTATGTCCTCGTTATAGCCTAATAGTTGTTGAAATGGTGTTAATCCCTTGTTATATAAATGAATTAGTGTCATTAGTCTTCCCTCCTTTTAATTAGTGTAAAATATGAATAACGTAGTTAATATGCGAAATAGAAGGGAAATGTTTTCTTTCTCTTTTAAAATGAAGGGAATTTTCTATAATGGATTTCATTAACGAAAGAATACTAGAAGAATTGAAAAAAGACAGTCGAATTTCTATGAGTGAATTAGGCAGAAGAGTACACTTATCGGCACCTGCAGTTCGTGAAAGAGTACGGCATTTAGAGGAGCAGCAAATTATAAGGAACTATACGTTGGACATTAATACAAAGGCGCTAGGCTTTCCTATTGAAGCTTTAATTGAGGCAACAATTAAAAATAATCGCTATATAGATTTTAAAGAGCATATCCAGACATTTACAAACGTAGAGTTTTGCTATCGAATATCGGGAGAGACTTGTTTCTTATTAAAGGCTCATTTTCAATCTTTTCCTGATGTAGAGCAGTTTATTGATGATTTACAGCGATATGCACATACAAAAAGCAATTTTATTTTTTCTGATATATGTGAGGACAAATAAAATAGGAGATTTTTATGGAAATCAAATTATTTACGGGTGAAGTAGATGCATGAGTCCATTTACTAACTCAAAATATTTGGATGTACCACACAAATCAGCACATAAAAGAGAGACAGTTCGGGCAGCATTTGTAGAGGGCTATTATGGGAATGATCGTGAAACCCATTGGATACTGGAAAATGGAAAAAGGATAGGGATTATCTTTATTCATGATATCAGTGATACCATCCCACTGTTTGATATCCGTCTAGATGAAAATTGTAGGGAAAAGGATATGGCGTAAGGGCACTTCGATGGTTACAAGAGTATCTATTTGAGGTAAAGGGTAAAATTCGTATTGAGGGCTATACAAGGGTTGATAATATAGGGATGCGGAGATGTTTTAGCAAAGCCGGTTTTGTGAAGGAAGGCTATTTACGAAATGCTTGGGAAAATGAAGATGGTACAGTGACTGATAGTATTGTCTATGGCGCAATTAAAGAAGATTGGATTTTAGGAAATCTAACGCCTATAAGCATAGATGACGTTCCATTTTAAGGAGACTAGTATGAAGATAAATGTACTAAATGCTTTAAGGCAAGCTTGGTCAGCTCAATCAAGTTCTAAATGGCGTATTGGGAACCCTGCAAAAGGACAATGTGGTGTTACTTCTCTAGTGGTACAAGATATTCTCGGCGGGGAAATTAGGAAAACACGTTTGGATGAAGGCTGGCACTTTTATAATGTAATCAATGGAGAGAGAATGGATTTTACGGAGGAGCAGTTTTCATCAAAAATTGATTATCAAGATATTGATTCAAATAGAGCGGAGGCTTATCTAGATACGAATCGTGCTCAATATAGCTATTTAAAATCACAAGTTAATAGACATTTAGAAAGGGCAGAGGGATAGATTCCTCTGCCTTTTCTAAATTTTAAAAACAAAGGTGTTGACGTTTAGGAAAGAGGCGTGTTATTATTATCTCGAATTCAAGATAAATAAATTCAAGATAAATGAATTCGAACCTTTAGCTTTCGTAAGGAGGTACAATAATGGGTTTTTGGAATAAATTATTTTCTTCAAAAAAAGAGGAGGAACAAACAATGGCAGAATTAAATATCGGTATTATTATTGGATCAACACGTGAGGGACGTGTAAGTCCTCAGGTGGCACAATGGGTAAAGGAAATCGCAGATCAGCGAGGCGATGCAAATTATACAGTAATTGATATTGCGGATTATAAATTGCCATTATTAGGAGAGCCAGGGCAAGATGCTTCAGGTGCACAGGCTTGGTCAGAAATTATCGCTAAACAAGACGGATTTGTGTTCATCGTACAAGAATACAATCACTCTATTACAGGTGCTCTAAAAAATGCGCTAGATTATTTACGTGTTGAGTGGAATAACAAAGCAGCAGGAATCGTTTCTTATGGTTCTGTAGGTGGAGCTCGTGCGGCAGAGCATTTACGTGGCATTATGGGTGAGCTTTTAATTGCAGATGTACGTGTTCATCCTGCCTTATCCTTATTCACAGATTTTGAAAATGGTTCAGACTTTAAACCAAAAGCTGTACAAGCGGACTCAGTCAATCAAATGTTAGATCAAGTAATCCCATGGTCAAAAGCTTTATACACAATTCGTTAAGCTTGCCTGTTTGAAATAGGACGATATTGGATAAAGTGTGGGAGAGAAAAATTAGACAGGAAAGGGCATGTTAACATGAAAAAACATACAGCAGGTATTCACCATATCACAGCTATTGTAGGCCACCCACAAGAGAATATTGATTTTTATGCAGGTGTGTTAGGCTTGCGTTTAGTGAAACAAACTGTAAACTTCGATGATCCTGGCACATATCATTTATATTTCGGTGATGAAGGTGGGAAACCTGGAACAATTATTACCTTCTTCCCTTGGGCCAATGCATATCAAGGGCGTATTGGTGATGGTCAGGTTGGTGTCACAACGTATGTTGTACCAGAAGGGGCACTACCATTTTGGATTAATCGCTTAGCAAAATTCTCGATTCCTTTCCAAAAAGCTGAACGCTTTGGTGAGCAAGTCATTCAGTTCGATGATCCACATGGTCTGCATATTGAACTCGTTGCCCGTGCTGCAGGTGAATTAAATAACAGGACATTTGGAGAAGTAACGCCAGAGGTTGCCATTAAAGGATTTGGTGGAGCTACTTTATATTCTAGCCACCCTGAAGAAACTGCAAAAGTTTTAACAGAGGTAATGGGTCTTGAACGAGTAGCGACAGAAGGTGACTATACTCGTTTTAAATCCAATGCAGAGATTGGCAATACAGTTGATTTAAAAATGGTTGTAGGCCAACGTGGGCAAATGGGTGTAGGGACGGTTCACCATATTGCGTGGAGAGCACAAGATAATACGGATCATTTAGAATGGCAAGAGTATGTTATGAATCATGGACAACATGTAACGGAAGTCAAAGATCGTAATTATTTTAATGCGATTTATTTCCGAGAACCCGGTGAAATTTTATTCGAAATTGCTACAGATCCTCCAGGATTTGCTCATGACGAAACAATAGAGACGATGGGAAGTCAATTAATGTTACCATCTCAATATGAACAACATCGAGAGCAATTAGAAAGAACACTAATTCCGATTAAAGTACGTGAGCTTGACTAAGATATAGAATCTACTTAAATGAATGCGAAATGTTGAGAACTCAACATTTTCGCATTTTTTTGATCCGGCAAATCCTCATCTGCCGTTGAGCGCACGGGCCATGGCATTTTCTATGATTAAAGACAAATCACATATTTATAAAGCTCAACATAAAATGAATCTATAATTCTTTACAAGCCCAAGCATCGATTTCAACTTTTATGGCCGGAGCAGCCAGTGCCACTACATACAGCAAGGTTGTACATGGAAGATGCTCTTGCAAAAAATCATTAATTATTTCTTTTCGTTGATGAGCCTCCATATCGCCTACCAAATAAAACACGAGCTTTGTAATGTCTTGAATCCCCATATTAGCATGATCCAGATTTTTCCGAATATTCTCTAGCGCTATCTTCAATTGGGCGACAGGATCTTCAGGTATAGACCCATCAATATTCATGCCAATTTGTCCAGATAATGTTAACCATCTGCTTGGTTCTGTTATTTCAATTTGATGTACATAAGGGGCTACAGGTGGATGAATGTTTTCAGGATTTCTACTAATTTTCATGGAATCAGTCCTTTGCTATTATTCATTATTATCTCTCCATAAAAATAGCATAAAGTATTCATGGGTAAAAGTTATACAAATACCATTATAAATGAACTTTCAAATTGGATATGTGGTTTCAAAGGGTTATAATAGATTCATAAAATAAAGGCTTATACGCTGATAAAGCATTCAAAATAGATAAAAGTATTAACTTTTTAATTTGACTAGACATACAATTCACTTCACGCCCTTAGGTTTGATACAGATACTTCTAAAGAAACATGAATTTCGTCTTATTTTGAAGGTGGATGGTTATACTCATTAAATGAGAGGGAAATTTTTACATAAGAATGATGCGTATTGATGTAAATTAATGTTTACTACTGATGTTTAGTTACTAGTGCAACCTTAGGTAGCAGAGGCAGCGAGGCCGTTTTGTAGAAGGAGTGAATAAATGAGTAAATTCTTTCAGAGTAATGGATTTAAACGTTTTATTATTCTAGTTGGAATTGCTATTGCATTATATTTAATGCGAAGTATGATCAACTTAATTTTGCTTACGTTTATTATTACCTATTTGATGAATCAGCTTACTACGAAGACAACAAAAAGCATAAGAAAATACACACCTATGAATGAAAAAGCTGTTACTGTAACATTATATTTGTTACTGGTCGCTGGTATTGTCGCTGTGATCTATAAATACTTGCCAATTGTCACACAGCAAGTTACACAGCTTTTTGATCTTATTGCCAGTTTTAACCTTGATCCAGATGACAATGAGATTGCGAGATATTTAGCTCCAACTTTTGAGAAGATTGAGCTTGGCAAGTATTTAGAACAGGGTGTGGATATAACTCTCAAAAATATTACGAATATTGGTAAAATCATTATGCAAATTTTGATTTCCCTAATATTGAGTTTGTTCATATTGTTGGAAAAGAAGCGAATCATTGAATTTACGGCAAAGTTTAAGGATAGCAAAATTGGACCTCTTTACGATGAACTGAATTATTTTTCAAGAATATTCATCCGTTCATTCGGTAAAGTGATTGAGGCACAGTTTATTATTGCTGCTGTTAACTGTGTATTATCAGTGATTGCCCTTTCGATTATGGGCTTCCCACATCTAATTGCTCTTGGGATTATGCTCTTTATCCTTGGCTTAGTGCCAGTTGCAGGTGTTATTATTTCATTAATCCCACTCAGTATTATCGCCTATAGTATTGGTGGCTTAATGTACATTGTCTACATTTTAGTAATTGTTATGGTCTTACATGCAATTGAAGCTTATTTCTTAAATCCAAAGCTTATGTCAGCTAAAACAGATTTACCGATTTTCTACACATTCATGGTCATTCTTTTCTCAGAGCATTTCCTTGGTGTTTGGGGATTAATCATTGGTATCCCACTGTTCATGTTCTTGCTTGATATTCTAGGTGTTACTTCCTCGGAAGAAACTAAACAGAAAATGGACGCCGTAGAGAACAAAAAATTGATGGAATAGCTTTACAAAAGGATTCATCTCGTACGTAGAGATGATCCTTTTTTACTTTCTGGCTTAGCTCATTTAAAATAAGTAGGGGGTGTTTTTTACAATGATGGTAAAGGGACAGAAGGTATATTTAAGGGAAATCTCTGTTAATGATAGTGAAAGCATTGAAAGATGCTTTCAAAATGAGGAAATCATGTATATGACAGGGACTCGTAACTTGCTAACAAAAGAACAGATTAAAGAGGCTATCTACCGCTTTAAAGAAGATTCTACACGCTATGATTTTGCTATTTGTTTAGTAGATAATGATCAAGTAATTGGTGATTTAGCTATTATGGAAGTTGATCGAGATAATAAAAAGGCAATGTTTCGTATAGCCCTGCATGAGTTAGAGGATTGTGGCAGAGGATTTGGATCAGAAGCAGTTCAACTTGCTCAAAAATTCACATTTGAGGAGCTATGTCTGAATCGTTTGGAATTACAAGTGTACTCTCATAATATAAGAGGGATTAAATCCTATGAAAAGGTCGGCTTCAAAAAAGAAGGAGTGTTGAGGCAGGCATTATTGATGAACAATACCTATTCAGACGAAATCATTATGAGTATTCTTCTGGAAGAGTATATGAACATATCAAAATAGACATGGAGCCAGCATAAAAATTCTTTGTGCTGGTTTTAATTTTGCTAAAAGAAAAAAATGTTAATCGTGTATAAAAAAGTATGTTATTATAGGTGTGAATCTTTGTTGAAGGGGGCGGTCATTATGACAAATACATTTATTTTTATCGTTCAATACTGGGGGACAACGCCTTATTAACAGAGTGTTTAGCGTTTCCCTAAATTCGGAAGGGGACCATATATGTCTAGCAATACTGTAAGAATCGAAGAAGTAAATAATAATAATTGGTATGATTGCTGCCTATTAGAAATATCAGAAGAGCAAAGGGATTATGTTGAATCCAATGCTATTTCTATTGCGCAATCAAAGTTCGAACCGACTTTAAAGCCGTACGCCATTTACTATAAAGACCAAATTGTTGGGTTTTTAATGTTCAATGCTGTAAAGGAAGAGCTTGGCGGGTACTGGATCTATCGCATAATGATTGATCGGCACTTTCAAGGCAAAGGTATTGGCAAAGAAGCCACAAAGCAAATAATAAATGAAATAGCTAAGTTACCTGATGCTACAAAGGTTATAGTAGGCTATCATCCAGAAAATAAAGCCGCGCATCATCTGTATGCAAGTTTAGGGTTTGTCGATAACGGTGATCGTTTCGGTAAAGAAATGGCTGTTATTCAATATTTAACTGAGTAAATAGTAGGGAAAGGGACCTGTTTAATGACAAGGTCCCTTTTCATTTAAGCATCGCCAGGAGAGGCAATTATTCGTGGATTTTTTTTGATATACCCGTAAATAAGCAAGGCTGTAATCCCTTCTGCCACTGGGAAAGTCCACCAAATAGCTTGAGAGCCAAACACTTTAGGTAGAAGAATAAGCGTTGGAATAAATAAAATAATACTCCGAAGTAACATAATAGTCGTGGCAATACGAATTTTTTCGATAGATTGAAAGAATTCGGCGAGCACCATATTGATACCTAAAAATACATAGCCTATAGCAAAATGAACAAAGCCTTGAGTTGCCATATGACGAATTTCGAATGAACTATCTCCGAATAACGCCATGAGCTGTGAAGGAAAAAGCATGGCTATAAGTGCTGTTGTTAATCCTAAAATAAAAGCCGTAGCTAATCCGATTTTTAGTAATGCTGTTAACCTCTCCAATAATCTTGCCCCATGATGATAGCTAACTAATGGCTGTAGGGCCATGCCAATACCTAGAAAAATTGTTAACAGGACTGTATGAATATAATTGACCATTGCATAGGCTGTCACCCCACTTGCCCCTAGATAGTGTAAAAAGGTAACGTTATATAAAATGATAATAACTGCTACAGAGGCCTCGACAATAAAACTAGGTAAGCCTATAGCAAAAATTTTTCTTAAATCTGTTTTATTGAAGAATGAAGAGACAAACTTTAATTCAGATTGTGGACGGAAAAAATGAAGACATAGTACAGCTGTACCTATGATAGTAGCTATTGCTGTTGCTAATGCACAGCCTGTTACACCATAATCTAGAACGAAGATAAAAATATAATTTAAGATAATATTCAATACGGATGTTGTAATTAAACCTAGCATAGCTAGCTTTGGATTACCATCATTGCGAATAAAAATACTTAAAAGATTTTCAATTGTATAAAACACCCCAAATAACAAAATAACGTGTAAATACTCTTGCACATATGGATACGTATCATCACTCGCACCGAATATATAAGAAATATCTTTTAAATTAAACGCAAGGAACCCGATAATTGTTAACACGACCACAAGCATTGTAGTAAACGCCAACGTAAAGAGCTGATGGGCTCGTTGCTTATTGCCCTCCCCAAGAGAAATGGAATAGAGTGTAGCTCCACCCATCCCAATCCAAAGAGAAATAGACAGCAGAATAGAGAAAATCGGAACAGCAATATTAACGCCTGCTAACGCTGTAGGACCCACGCCGTGACTGACGAAAATGCCATCCACTAAAATATTCACGGACATTAGGAGCATGCCAATCATTGCTGGAAATAAATAGGATAAAAACAGTGGTTTGAGCGGCCTTGTTTCTATTGGATTAATGGTTGTCATGTCCATGCACCTCTAAGACCATTACTTTTTCCCCTTTATCATCTAGTTCACCATTAAATATAAAGCCAAACTGTTTATATAGCTGAATAGCTACTGCATTATTGTCATAAACACTTAAATATATTTTGTGACAGTTGAATTTTTCTGTTAAGTAATGTATAAGCTGCTGTAAAAAATGTTTACCTAAACCTTGTCGCTGATAGCGCTCATCAATTAAATAACGATCAAGCCATACTCGTTGACTATGATCCTCATGAGGAAATACGCCATACATAGCGAAGCCTATCACGGTGCTATCCTTATACAAGCCTAAAGGTGTAAAGCGCCGATCCATTTCCGCCTCTGCTAAGCATTGGTCTGTACTTTCGATAAAATTTTGCTGATTGTCAGCAATGCGTAATGCTAATATTTCTTGTTTGTTAAAAGCTGTAATGTCACGAATCTCCGTGAACATAATGTCAAAACCTTTCTATTTTTATTGTGAATAGGTACAATTTAAAGTATATAGTTACTATATAGTCAAGAGAGGATACTCAAAAAATGCTTAATAAAAATGTAAAATATTTTACAACTGGTGAATTTGCTAAAATATGCAAAGTTAATAAACAAACTTTAATTTATTACGATCAAATTGGCTTGCTATCTCCTGTTATGAAAGATAGTAAAGATTATCGATATTATTCACTCGCTCAGTATGATTTTTTTGGTGTCATTGAGTTATTAAAGGCTGTTGGCATGTCTTTGAAAGATATTCAGCAGTATATGGCTGAGAAATCACCTGAAAATTTTTTAGAATTGATGCATCTACAAAAGGAAATTGTTGCGAAAAAGCGGCAAGAACTGGAGATGATTGAAGGTATTATTGATGTCAAAATTGATTTAACGAAGGAGTCCCTACAACTTGATTTTGATAGCATTACAATTGAACATTTTCCAGAGGCAACCTTGTATTTAAGTCAAAATATTGAGGATTCAACGGAAGAACAATTTGTGAAGGCGGTCTCTGATTTTATTGATGAATTGGATCGCTCTCGCTTAGACACAGGTTATCCCATTGGCGGAATTACCAAAAGGGAGCAGGTATTAGCGGGCAACTATGATAATTATAGGTATTTATATATTGAACAGCCACATCCACAGGAAGGTCATCCTTATTTTAAAGCGATTGAAGGAAAGTTTATTGTTGGATACCATGTTGGAACATCTACGACACTAGGTGAAACTTACAAGCGATTATTTCAGGTCATGAGAGAACAGGGGTATGAACTGGGGCAATATGTTTATGAGGAATATATTTATGATGCGGTTATTAAAAACCGTGAAGAAGAATATGTAACAAAAATTATGGTGGAAATAAAAGAAGGCTGTTGATGCATCTCTGCCTATCAACAACCCCAAATGTACTTAATGCAATGTTAAGTTTATTTCCGGATGTGCCTTTTGTATTTTATTTAATTTATTGTCTTGGATTCCTTTTAAATTTTTATCGAAAAAGCCAAGTGATAATTCATTAATCAATTTATAAATTGCATTTACGTCTGCCCCAGATTCATTAATAATCGGCGAAACGGCTGCTAAATCTGTAAAACTTCCGTGATTTGTTTTTGGAATAATAGCTGTGTAGACACCAGGCTTTTCAATTGTTTTATTTCGTAGATAAGCTTCTGCAAACAATTCATCACGATTACCAGGCTGCTGGTTATACGCTTCTTTCATAAAGTTAATGGATGCCTCAGCATTCATCAGCATAAAAGGCTTTTTAGGACCATTTTTTGGCATTGGATCGCCATATAACCCACCATCCATATCAATGGCTGCTTTAATACGATTATCCTTTACTAGCATTTGAGCTGAAGTAGCACCGCCAAAAGAATGACCTAGCATACCAATGCTATCGTAGTCAATTAGTGAGGCTATTGCACGAAAGTTCTTATCAAAATCGCCTTTAATGACTTCATCTAAAACAAATGATGCATCCTGCTCCCAAAGATGGATTCGATTATTCAAGAATGTAATGGTGTTTTCAATTGGTGTAAAATCAACCCGATCACCATCGGGGAATATTGTTGTTGCCGCATCACCTGTAAAGTTAATAGCAACGGCAATATAGCCATGACTCACTAATTCTTCTAGTTGGAAGGTATTTTGGCGACTATATAAACTCATACCATGTGCAAATAATAAAAGTGGAAATTTTTCTTTAGACTTTATAGCTGTGGCATCTTGATAAGAATGGGTTTTCGTCAGTCCTAAATGCGTTGTCGCGATATTGGGAAAACCCTGTGTCGTTGCTAACTGTTGTGTTAACGCATCTATATCTTTAAAGTAGGGTGACGGTTGTCCTGTCTCTTTTTCAGCAGGATAATAAACTTGAATCATCAGTTCGCGATTTACCTGATGATTAGGTACGACAAATTCTTTGCGATTCTTATCGGTCAGGTGAAATGTCTGTGTTCCTACTGTGTATTTTCCTGTTGGCTCAGGAAAAGACATGATTGGAAATAACGTTGGTAATGTGAACATTGTAATAGTGGCCACAACAATACCTGAAGTTTTAATTATTTTCATCCTTAATTTTTTTGAAACAATTGTACTTTTTGGCTTCACAAAAACTTGTAATGTTAATAACATCAAAACAAAATAAGCAGGGATCATGCGCCAGTTAGCACCAATTGTCATAATTGTTCCAATTAACAAAACATAATTGGTAGCTATCATAATAAGATTTATTGTAGTTACTCCACGTTGTCTAAAAGTTAGTGAGATACTCGATAGTATTAAAATAAGTGTAAATAGTACTTCTAAGGTTTTCATCATTTATCTCCTTTTTCATACATACAAATGTATGAAATTAATTAAAAATATTTTTAAGTATATATACATACGAATGTATGTATAAGATTAAAATAATAAACTACATATAGTAGTTTATTATTCCTGCACTTTATCAAATAATGCTAAAAAAACATCTTTCAATTCATCATTCATAAGTGGTATGCCAATTCCTTTGAACATCAAACTTATATGTTCAATTTTATGAATAAATTCAGCTCGGCTTACACGAAATATTTCAGGATTCATCCAAATGTCAAAAAGCATTGTAAAAGTTTCAGCTGCTTGCTTCGGGAAAGCAACTTGCAGTGAGCCGTCTTGATTGCCCTCATCAATAATTTTTTGAATTCCTGGTGCAACAACCTGAATTCCTTCTGTGATGCGGCTATAAACAAACTCGGCAGAATTCATTTTCAAATGAATCGAGGATAAGTTTTCTTCCTTTCCGCTTTGAGAAATTGAGAAAGAAATGCCTTGTCTTAAACGCTCTAAAGCATTTAAGTTTTCCAAATCTGAGATGTCATTAAAATAATTATTTGCTGTTAGCATTTCCTTTGTGATGGCATCAATAACATCAGCACGCGTTTTAAAATGATGATAAAATGCTCCTCTAGTAATATCCCCTACATCATCGACAATTTCTTGAATCGTTACATTATCCCAACCGTTTAAAGTAAATAATTTAACAGCTGATTCAATGATTCTTTTTCTCGTAACTTCTGGATATTTATTTCTGGCCATAAAATATCTCCTTATAGATACATTCGAATGTATTTATAATAATAGGCGCATCCTTCCAAATTGTCAACATGATACGATTTATGAGAATTGCTGAAGAAAACTGGAAAGAACTAGTAAAGGTAAGTAATTTAGCATATATTTTGAATTTAAAAAGAAGTAAAATCCGAGTGTTTTTAGGCAAAGTAAAACCAAACTCTAATACATAAATGACTTTCTGACGATACATTAGTAGAGAAAAAAGTAGAGCATTATCCGAAATATTTTTCTAAGCATGGAGGAATAGATATGCAAATATGGGTTGATCGATGGACGCAATTATTAAAACAGCTTGAACAGCAGGGTGCTTGGATTCATCCACTGGAGATAAAGCCTATGGCTACTGTGCATGAACTATCAATGGTAGAGATGCGGCTCGGCGTCCCGATTCCTTCTGAGTTCCGTGATGTATTACTTCATTGTTCTCGGCAAGTGGGGGTGTATTGGTCTTTACCTGACGAGGCACTACTTCCTATTGAGCTGGAAGACACACCTTTAGGTGATTTTGGCTGGAGCTTGGAAGAACTCGAATTCCCTGATTTTGGCGGAGACAGTGATAATGCAAAAGAACAACTATACCTACAATTTCATACGGCTGGCAATGGTGATGCGCTTCTTATTAAGATTGAGGATGGTTCCGTTTGGTATTGGAGTCATGAGGGGGGTGAGTATGACCTTCTTGCCTTGAATTTTAAAGATTATGTAGAGAGAGCTACAACTTTAGGATGCATAGGGGCAGATTGTGGACAGTATCTACAGTTTTGTAGTGAAGGTGGACTAGATTTAAGTCTGACCACTTCTCAAATCTGGCTGAAGTGGTTTGAACAATTTTTAACTTCAACGTGGGAGAACGTTATGTATCAACTGGATACTTTACTCCTATATGTGTCGATGCATGGTATGAAGGATACTAGGGTTCGTGAAGCATTTACACGGTTAAATACTGGGGAAGTGTTTGCCGCACTTCAAAATCAAATTGAACAATCACGGCGTTTATCGGATAAAGAAGTATGGTGCAAAGTGCTAGTAGAGGTTTGTGCAACAGAGGCAAGTCATTGGGTGATGACACTTTGGGAAGACCAAAATGATTTGCCTACTAGTATTAGAGATTATTTAACCGCCTACTGTCTACCAGAAGAAGTGGGGTTATCACTTGTTCTTCAAGATATTGAAAAAAGGAGAATTGAATCTTATACAGCTTTACATCGACTACGTCATTTTCATAACCCTAGAACAATAGCATGGATGAAACGTTATGTTTCTTTTCCGATAGAGGGGTGGGATACGCTTTTAGTAGAATCACAGCCGAGTGCAGAAACTTTATTTGAGTGGTTGAATGGTAGGGAAGTAGAGCGTCAAATAGCAATACGAGCCGTATGCCAAATGTTGCAGCAGGGAATTAAACCGACAACTCCAGTGGATATGGAGAAATGGCTGTCATTGCTTATGTTTTGGAAGGACAATGAAGTACTACGAAAACATAAACAATTTTTTAGCCAAGCTCTAGAGGGCATTGAACTTTGGTGAAATCTAATAATTGTAAGGGGGAGAAATAATTGAACAATTTCACTATATTCGCTTCTATGAATAATACAAAAGAAATCGAATGTAAGATTTTCGATGTTTTTAGTAAAGGTTTTGCTATTGAAAAAAATGAAGATAACTATCTTATAAAATCCAAAGCATTTTTTAACAAATATAAATTGATGGTTAGGGTGATGTCTGAAGATACAAACTCAGAATACTTTGTCAATAATATCCCTGGAATGATGAGCTATTACAACAGTATTCCATTTGAAGATAACCATTTAAAAGAATTAGTTTTAACGCAAATTTCTGTGTTAAATACAGTAATTGCGATCGAATGTGAAAAAGAAATAAAGGATGAACAAATGCAGTTATGTTTGAGCCTGCTATTAACCATTGGAGGAATTGGATTTTTACCAAATGGTACCTTGTTAGACAAAGAAGGTGCAGTCATTGTTTATCCTGATGGGCAATCAGGGCCATCTAACTTTAGGCCTTATGCTTGTACACTGAAGGTGAGGGGACAAGAGGTGACATCGGAAGAAGGTCATCAAAGAAAGAATAAAACGATAGCGTATTTAAAAGAAAACGGTATTCCATACACAGATTCGCTCCCGCAACTTCCGCCAATTGGAGATTGTCAGCTTAAAGCCAAAGAGGATATTGCTAGAAGAGCTGTAGCTTTACTAATTGTTATTCAATTTGCTTGTGATGTGGCACAAGGAGAAAATGTTGAAGAATCAAGAGATTTCTTCATCAATATGTTGCATAAATATGAAGTCGAGGCAAATCTAACGGACAATGAAAGGGCCTTTTTATATGATCAACAACCAAATGCACAAGACGCCATTAATATTTCATGGCAATATGAAGCTTATTGGATACTGATTTGGGTACTGGGATTTGTTAAAGAGCTTGATTTCCCTGATGAAGTATGTGATTGTGAGTACGCTATTCAAGTTATTTCTAACTGCGAAACGTTTGAGCAATTTTATCTTCAAATTATGATGCGTAGTCAGAAAGAAATAATGGATGAAGCCGACAAGATATTCAGATTACACTGGGCGTGCGTAAATAGTCGTATACAAGAACGACCGGCTCCTGTTGGAATGAATGAAAGTATTGTTATGGAAAGACGTAGAGCCTTATTCTGGTTGATCGGTCATCAAAATGAAGAGTGGGAAACGATATCAATGGATACTTAGAAAGTAATAGCAAACTAGGATACTAGTTTGCTATATTATAAAGGTTATTTTACATATGTGGGTTTATTCACCTTATCAATTAAAAGAATACCATCGTATTGATCTCGTGGAACAAGACTTTCTTGGATAACTCCCCAGCTATAGGATAAGCGAGGTTCAAACATCCATGAGTTACCACGTTCATTTTGACGATTACGTAAATCAATGAATGTGTAAGGTTCGTTGACTGACGATACAATATCTTCTATGGATCCTTCTATAGGTGGTAAAACGGCCATCGTCTCGCCCATATTATTGGCAGTCTCTCCGCTTGTCATATATAGACCTAATACATAGCTGTATTTTTTGTAGATATCCGGTAAACGTTCACCCATTAATTTAACTGGATATGGGGAGCCCATTACGTCTGATTGTGCCTTACGAATATGGTCATTATGCGCCCAAACGATAAACTTTTCGGTTGGATAAACTTCCTCAGCTAGCCAAAGTAAGTTCTCCATCATTGCCTCATCACGCCACTCCATTGTTTTTAAAAATGAATCATATTTATTTTGCTCCATCTCGATGTTGGACTGAATTGTTAGCTCTACATATTCGTCTGCCAAACGGATACGGTCTGCTAAAGTGCGCTCCATCAATTTTACTATTTGAAGTTCATTCGGATAAACCTTTTGAAGCTCTTTTTCTTTCTGTTGAACTTGAGATTTTACTTGTTTATATACGTTGATAATAGCTGTTTTTTCTTTCTGGTAGCCTTTTAGATCTTTGCTAGAGCTCCACTCCGCGAGTTGCTTCTCCGCATCCCTAAACTGCTTAGCCAATTGTGGGGTTTGCAACCAATCCCCATTTGTAAATGCCCCTTGCTGTTGAATATCAAAGCCTGCTAGAACAAGAGGCTTCTCTGTAGCTTGAGTTGTTTTTGCATATTCAAAAAGAGGTAAAGTTTCTTTTGTCCACCATACTCCAAAAATAGCATCCTTCATTGTTTGTTGAGCAGCTTGTTTGTCAATTTTTCCTTGGGCATTCATGACATCGCCAAGACCACTTTCAAAGGCTAAAACATTGTAACCCATTTCTTGATGTAAAAATTGTATTAAACGTGTTTTAACGAGATTAAACTGTGCCACTCCATGAGAGCTTTCTCCTAAAAAAACAATGCGTTTATCGTGTAATATCGGCTTGAGCATCTCTAAATCCTCGAATTTATTAGAAGGGATTTTTTGCGAACTAGCTGGCTCTGGCTCAATGGAAGTCAAGCTGTAAGCATGATCATTCATCCATTTTTTCCAATCCTCTAATGTTTCAGTAGTAGTTCTAGCCTGTTGAACCACTCCGTATTTTTCCTGCTCCTTTAACGCAGGGGTAGCCGCTGAAGCACTTGCTATACCACTAAATACGATTAAGCCTGTCAGTGCTGTGTTTAATAAAGCTTTCCATTTTCTATAACTTTTCATTAAGAATCAGCCCTTTTCTTTATGTTAATCTCCTAAGTATAAGGGGCTAAGTTTAAAGCATAGGAGAAGTTTGTTTAAATTTTGTTTAAATTTGGACTGATTATAAAAAAGAAAGCATCTCCATTTGTAAGGCAAGAAATACAAATGGGGATGCTCAATAGCTATTTATAATGATACGTACTAGCTCTAACATGGTTACGTTGAATTTGGTTAAACCATGCCCGATCCTTTTCCTCTTGATTTAGGGTGCCAATAATAGAGGAGGAGCAGCTCACGCAAATTTTCGCTTGAGTAATTTGTCCACATCTTTCACAAGGTGCTCCTAAATTTGGGAAAATGGAATTTTTTAATTTTCCGGCTTTGACCCATTTGTACAGTAGCTCAGATGATACACCTGTCAAAGTCACGACCTCTTCGTTTGTTAAATAACGATTATTTTTTCTTAATAAAAAGTGATGTAGCTCTGAAAAGATATCCTCTTCTCTCACATCTATCTTTTTTTGAAATAGCAACATAACTAGTCATCTCCTCGATACATCAATGAATGCTTTCATTAACTGTTATAGGTTGTTCATCATATTTATAATTTTCCCAACGATTACGTGCTAGCTTTCGATATTTTGGCGAGACGTTCCTATCAGCAATTAACCTTGAAAATCCTTTTTTAGCTTCTGTCATATCACCAAGTCGGAGGCTTAGCTCGGCATGTAAAAATTGAATTCGCTCTCCACCTTCCTGATTAGAAGCAAATGATTTACTGTAAAAATCTCTAGCGGCAAAAAGGTAGCGTTTTTCTGATTCTTCATCGTTTTTTATACGATATAACCAGGCAATTTTTAAGGCGAAATTAGCCATCAAAAGCGATTCTTCCATTGATGCGCGAGATACTAAGTAAGCAAGCTTAAAGCTTATAATGGCATCATCGATTGTACGCTCTTGACAGATACTCATAGGTTTCTGTAGCTCTTTAATGTATAGTTCATCTATAAGCTGCATGAAAGGTCCGTATGTACGTGTCATGGATTTATGGAAGGCAAAGCCACAATGTGGGCACACGGCAACTTCATACAGCAAAGGGTTAAGACCATCATAGACGGGCATGAAATCTGTTTGTTCCTCGATAATTTTATATCGATTTGGGCGTACTTTATACGTTGTAAAATGCTTTTTGCAAAATTTACAATCTACGCTACTTTCATAGTAGTAGATGTTAAATGCCATAAGAATCAACTCCTTTGCATGCTCAATAATATTATTTCTTTTGTTCTATTTATACGTAATCAATAATCGTTCAATGTATTTAATTCATTATCTTCCATTTTAACAATTCTGTGTTCTTTGGTATACTCCTTTGGAATTATAAAATTAAAAATAATACTCGTTTTTTTAGTTAAATATCATTAGAAATGTGCTTGTAATAGTATTTATCGGTGTAGTTAAAGTAAGTTATATAGTTACCGAAAAGTTTGTCGAATTATGTACAATTTATTTAATGGACGGTTCGAATTGTATAGTTCAAAAGTTTACTATGAGAGGGTGGAGCAGATGACGTATAAAATAGTATTTTTTGATGTGGATGGTACACTAATCAATTATGAGAATGGTGCTGTGGAGGAAAGTACGAGGCAGGCTATTCGACTATTACAGGAAAAGGGAATCTATCTTGTGGCTGCGACAGGAAGACCGTTGTCCATGTGTGAAGAGCTGAAAAATTTAGGGATTGAAACCTTTATTACAGCGAATGGGGCATATGTGAAACACAAGGATGTTGTGATACATAAAATTCCGATTGAGAAGGGCATTGTTCAAAATGTTCAAGCTTTTGCACAGCAACATCAGCATTCCTTAACATTTTTTACAGAACAACTTACGATGAATGATATACAAAATCCATTAGCCTTAAGCGCGATGCAAGAGACATTGTCTTTATGTGATTTTCCAGTTAGAAAAGAAAGCATTATGGATGAAGAGGTTTTTCTTATGTGCCTTTATGCTGATGAACAGGCTGAAAAAAGATTAGCTCGTCAATTTTCGAATATATTACGGCAACGATGGCATCCTTATATTGTGAATGTTTTACAGCAAGATGTGTCCAAGTCGATAGCCGTAAAGGCTGTACTTGATTATTTTGAGATTAATGCTAAGGATGCCATAGCTTTTGGAGATGGAGAGAATGATATAGATATGCTAGAGCTGGTTGGCCTTGGGGTAGCTATGGGGAATGGGAGCCAAGCTCTAAAAAATGTTGCAGATTTTGTTACAAAGAAATCCATTGAAGGCGGCATAGATTTTGCTTTACGAAAGCTGCACATTATTTAACGACATGGAAAGGAAGTAAAGTGGAGGCTTGAGAGACTCTTTTGGTATACAGTTATGAGTATATAGAACAATGTATTAGGTGGGATGAAAAATGGCGCAGCATGTGCAATCTCTAATTGAACATTACGGGTATTTTGGCATCATCGTGATCCTAATTGGAGGCATTGTTGGGTTGCCACTTCCCGATGAAGTATTTTTAACTTATGTAGGCTATAGTGTTTATCGAGAAAGCCTTGGACATATCCCAGCTTTAGTAAGTGCTCTGATTGGCGCAATGGGGGGGATTACTTTAAGCTACTATATCGGCCGTCGATTTGGCTTACCGCTCTTGCAGAAATATGGGCCAAAGATTCATATAACTGAGCAAAAAATTGAATTTACTAAAAAAATGTTTATGAAAGTGGGGCCTTTTTTATTAATTGCTGGCTATTTTATTCCTGGTGTACGCCATCTAACAGCCTATATCGCCGCTATTAATAATTATCCATATAGGAAATTCGCTTTCTTTGCTTATACAGGGGCATTTATATGGACTTTTACATTTATAACCTTAGGAAAAGTGCTAGGAGAGAAATGGCGATTCGTCGGTTACTATTTATCTCATTACAGTATGTACGTCATCTTGCTGTTTGTCCTAGTCATGTTAATTGTTTATTATTTATTTAAAAAAAGAAACGTACAAAAGTAAAAGTCAGTAGGATTCCTACCGACTTTTTGTTATGGCAAGATGGCAAATGAACGTACAGGGAATCCAGATGCTTTTTCAGGCTTGGGTACTATATTAAAAATAATAGCACCTTTAGGAGGTAGCTTGTCTAAATTAGTCATGAGCTCAATTTGATAAGTGTCTTGATTGAGGACAAAATATTCACCAACTAATTGGCCACTTTGACGAAAATCAGTGGCAGAATCAGTATCAAAAGTTTCATGACCTATTGCACTTACTTTACGTTCCTTGAATAGAAATTGTAAGGCCTCCAAGCCCCAACCTGGGAGATGATTATCTCCATTGACATCTTTATTACTAAATGCCTCTTTATCTGGCCAACGCTTACTCCAATCTGTTCGCAGTGCCACAAATGTACCTTCTTCAATCTGTCCATAGTGTGTCTCGAATTCTAGAATATCTTGTACACTGAGCGTAAAGTCATGATTACTAGCAGCCTCCTGTGATTTATCAATGACGATAAGCGGAAGAACAAGCTCCTTTAGTGCTAATTCATCTATAAATCGAGTATCTCTTACAAAGTGAATGGGTGGGTCAATATGTGTTCCATATTGTCCAGGAAAAGAAAACTGCTGTGCAAAAAATCCATCATCATGCGAGAATAATGTTTCAAATTTAGCATCTTCAAACATGAAAAAATGAGGTGAGTCTGGGCCGAAGGTATGTGTCAAATCGACCCATTGTTTTGATTTTAGTAAGTGCAATGCTTGTAAAAGTTCGTTAGACATTAAATTCCCTGCTTTCTAAAAGTAGTAGTCAATAAAAAAAGAGTCCTCAATCGAAGAGGACTCCCGGAATCAAACATAGGTAGTGCGTCTTCTCATCTTTCAGGCTTAAATTTTGCCAATAGGAATTAGCACCATACTGCTTGAGCTGGTTGCTGAGACTTCATCGGGCCGATCCCTCCGTCTCTCTAGATAAGAAATAGGATATAAGAATTTTCAGAAATAATAGTATAAATACTTTAACATATATTTTTATAGTTTACAACTTTGATAGGATTACAGGGTTAAAATTAATTTACTTACCAATTCAAAATTAACGTTACTCGACAGCAGGCACTATCCATAAGCTGTATTCTAAAATTATCTGGTGTATAGTTGGTTTCAAATTTTGTAGTAATGCCTGTGGATGTAATTAATTTTTCGACCTCTGTTTTATTTGAAAGCTGTGCAGCATTCTTTAAGTCATGTGCAAATTGTTGAGAACTATCAATTTTATCTGTAAGTAATTGTGCCTGCTGCATAATCGTCTTTATCCGCGTAGCTGAAGATATTAATTTTTGTGTATCAACAGGGGGAAAGGGACTATTACTAGTCGGCATTGCTAAATGTTGTGAAAAGTTTCTAGCTGCAAGTTGATGGTCTGTCGATGGTATCGGGTAATGGTAGGGGTGAATAAAATAAGGATAAGGATTATAATACAAATCAATTCCTCCTAGCCAGAAGCTGATATCTTATCTTATGTATCATGATCTTTTTAGGTGTTTGAATAACGCCATTCCTGTACTGAAGTGTTAATATACTATGCTGAATGGTATGCCACACAAACTAAAAAAGGAAGCGATGGCGCGCTTCCCTTTTGTTCTTTAGCCAAGAACGTTTAATACATCATCTATTTTTTTGCTATGTGACAGGATTCCATAATTCATCCACGTTAAAAAATCCACCTCATAGACACAGTTTCTTTTAACAGCCCTTAGGTTTTTCCACATAGAGGATGTTAAAATAGTACGCTCTTCATTCTCATAAATGGAGTGTTGCTTGTCGAAGGTGATAAACAAATGATCAGCGTCTAGTTGTTGCAGCTGATTTGAAGTCAGATGAGCTTTACGCTGATTAAGCGGTATTTTCCACACCAATGGATCAGGCGTTAAGCCTAAGTCACGGTATAGAATTGGCCCTGTATAACCGCAATCAGGGCCAGCATACAGTGTAATGCCAATGGCTGAAATGCGAAGAAATGCCACACTTTGTCCGTAAACGGATCTACCTAGAATTTTTCGAGCCCTCTGTACCTTGTCCTCATATTCCGTAATAATATCTTGCATCATAGCGGTTTTCCCTGTTAAATCTGCAATTTTAAATAGAGTCGATTGCCAGTCCTCTCCAGGGTTGTTTAGGTGACAGATTGGGGCCAACTTATTTAAATGAAGACAGGTTTCCCAACGCTCTATACCAGCATCTAACATAATTAATGTTGGTTTATAGTGAAAGAGGTGTTCCATTTTTCCATACTGTACATCGATATCAGGCACATCCTGTAGACCTAAATAGTCTTGTTTTCCCCACTTGGAATGACTGAATTGCGCAATGGGCGTAATACCTAAAGCTACAAAGAAGTCCTCTAAGAATGGTGCGAATACGCGTACATTATTGCTCTGACTTCGTCGGAATTGCCCTGGGGAAATACCTACATGCTCTTTAAAACGACGATTGAAATAGTATTCATTATTAAAGCCAATAGACTGACTTATTTCAAATACACGATCATTCGTTGTCATTAATAACTGTTTGGCTTTTTCAATACGTATACTATTTAAATAATACAGAGGTATTTGTCCCGTAATATCTTTAAAAATGCGTGAGTAACTCCATTTTGGTACACCTGCCAGTTCTGCTAGCTGTTCGACAGTCCAATCCTTTCCAAAGTGGTTGTGCAAATATTGGATAGATTGCTCTACAGATTGACGATCACTTTGTTGTAGAGGCTTCGTTCGGTTTTGCTCAAAAATAAATAATATCAATTCTTGGAAACGAACATGCTGCTCAAAAACAGTGTGCTCATCTTTTGTTTGACGACACCGATAAATAGCTTCTAATAGTCTATTGCATTGAGAGAAGGGAAGAAGACGTAGTTCTCTAACACTTGTAAAGAGACTAGTAGGAGAATGAGCTTCACTAAGATAGATCGTATTAAATGTCAATTGGTAAAAGCAGAGTGTCTCATCGGCAATGTGAATTTCGACAGGGCTATTAGGTGGAATAATCACACATTTTCCTTTCATAAGGTGGATAGTTTCATGGTTTGTCTTAAGTGTTCCGTTACCACTAATAAGGATGAAAAGAGAATAGTATGTATTGCTATATGACTGCATACCTGCTGAAAGAATAGTATATGAAATAGTTTGTAAATGATAGATTTGTATTAAATTACCCATTGTCCACGCACTCCTAAGTAAAGTTTAAATTTGGAAAACAACACAAAGAAAGCCCCCTAAAGAGCTTTCTATTGTAAATTATTTCACGAACCATTTCTCAAGATCATCATATTTTAGTAGGTTTGCAGTAATGGCACCAGACTGCCAATAAGTTCGATCAGCAATATAAACTTGTCCATTTTTTACAGCAGGAACTGTTTTCCAAAGCGTACTATCTAACCATTTAATCGCCTCTTGATTTTCTTCAGTTTCCCAAGTGCCATTTGAAGGGAAGAGTATAATATGATCAGCATCTAATTCTGGAATAGCTTCTTCAGACAAGACCTCGTGGAACTCTGTCATATCCCGAGCTAATGGATGTGGATTTAAACCAGCTTCCGTATAAATGTAGCCCGTGTAGCGATTCTTTATACCGAATAATGCCAACGTTTTATCTGCCACATTTAGGCGGACAACGGCAACAGTTTCGTCACCAACGGATTCTTCTAACTTAGCTTTTAAATTCGTAACACGTTCCTCATATTTATCAACGATTTCATTCGCTTTCTCAGGGATATTTAAAACATCAGCTATCGTTTTCACAATTTCACGTGGATCTTGTAGTATGTCTTCTTTTAAGCGATAAGTAGGTGCAATCTTTGAATATTCTTCATACTTTGCCTTATCTGCTGCACCATCTACAATGATTAAATCAGGCTTAGCTTGAAGTAATGTTTCTAGACTACCTGTAACGTCAAACTCAGGTACGTCTAAGCCTAAATAATCTTGTTTACCCCAGGAAGGGTGATACCATTGCACAACAGGCTTGACATCTAAGGCAGTTAAATAATCTTCCATATAGATGGCTGCTACTCGCTGTGGATTTGTTGGAATTGTTACTTCTCCAAACTCATCCTCTACAACTCGTGTATCTTCTTTTGTTGGATTCACACTCTCTGAACTTGTTTGTGTTTCATTTGAACCACAGGCACTTAAAACGAACAGCAGTACAAGAATAAGTACAAATGTAAAATATCGACTGATACGCATGGCTATTCACTCCTATAAATTTACTAAAAACTGATAAATGTTTATCTTAATTTAGAATGATAATCATTCTCGTTTGATTCAAATAAATTATAGGATACCATATAAAAACAAACAATACATATTCT
This sequence comes from Lysinibacillus sp. NPDC056220, assembly GCF_049315265.1. Taxonomy (NCBI): domain Bacteria; kingdom Bacillati; phylum Bacillota; class Bacilli; order Caryophanales; family Bacillaceae; genus Lysinibacillus; species Lysinibacillus sp. NPDC056220. The sequence continues at coordinate 178,169 of NZ_JBMOXD010000004.1, read as the reverse complement.
CTACATCTTTTTTATACAAAATGAAGAGTTTAGAGTCCTATTGATTCTTTTTATCAAAAAGTAGCCATAGGAGTGTAACGACCGCTGCCAGCATAACCATAAGGAATCCATATACAGGCGTTTGTGCTAATGATTGATGACGAATAATAAAACCACCCATATAGGAACCTAAAAATATACCAATATTGAAAGCAGAAATATTTAATGCAGAGGCCATTGAAATAGCTGATGGTATATATTTTTCAGACAGTATAACTGCATATAGTTGCAAGCCTGGGACATTCATGAACATAAATAAGCCCATTAGTAGGACCATGAATAACCCAATAATTGGCGATTCAAGAGTAAAGCCAATACCAAGTAAAGCTAATGCAAGTCCTACAAAAATAATAAAGATGGAACGAAGCGGATTTTGATTTGCAAAATGGCCTCCTAGTGTATTACCAATAGCAACGCAAATACCATAGACAACTAATATAATAACTACCGCGTGTGGTGAGTAACCCATATATTGCTCTAATATAGGTGAAACATACGTGTAGACCACAAAGGCACCACCATAGCCAATTGATGTAATGAAAAGGATTAATAACATTCGAATATTGCCTAATACTTTACCGATATCACGAAGAGAGATTGGGTTACCTTTTGATAATTGGCTTGGTACTAACAAAGCATTACTTATTAAACCAATTATCCCTATAGTAACAATAAATATGAATGACATACGCCAGTCTGTTACTTGTCCAATGAATGTACCTAATGGGACACCCGTCACAGTAGCCAATGTAAGTCCAGTAAACATAAAGGCAATTGCACTTGCGCGTTTATTTGGTTCAACTACATCTGCCGCTATGACAGAAGCGATGGACATAAACACACCGTGTGCTAATGCTGAAATAATACGCCCTATTAATAAAATCGAGAAATTTGGTGCCACAGCTGCAGTTAAGTTCCCAATTATAAAGATTGTCATGACTAGCAATAAAACAGTTTTTCGACTAAGGCGAGATGTTAGGGCTGTTAATAATGGAGCTCCAACAGTAACGCCTAATGCGTATATTGAAACAGTTAAGCCGGCTGTGCTTAAAGATATACCGAAGTCATCTGTCATTAACGGTAAAAGCCCAACACTGATAAATTCAGTGGACCCTATTCCAAAAGCACTGATTGCCAGTGCTAGCAAAGTTAATTTAGCACTTGGCTTTTTTGAATGTGACATACTACTAATATCTCCTTTGATTTTTTTTATCATGTATAGTAATATTCATACATACCTAAAAGATATGTAGAGTACTTTTGGTTACTTTTGAATATTACGGGGGGTTTACAATGCAAAAAATTTATAATATTGGTGTAGAAGCTACACTTGAAGTCATTGGTGGTAAATGGAAACCAGTCATTCTTTGTCATTTAAACCACCATGGTAAAATTCGCACAAATGAGTTTCGACGATTAATTCCAGGAATCTCGCAAAAAATGCTCACTAGTCAATTAAGAGAGTTAGAGCAAGCTGGATTGATCCTTCGAAAGGTCTTCAATCAAGTTCCGCCGAAAGTTGAATATTCCTTAACGCCTTATGGACAAGGAATGGAGCCTATTTTAAACATGCTTTGTACTTGGGGCGAGAAGCATGTTGAAGTATTACAGGATAAAGGCGAAGATGTACTATTAAAACAACGTGACGAAGATATAGCTATGCAGCAAACATCGTAATGAGGGAAAAAGAGACTGTCAAACACGCGACAGTCTCTTTTCCTTTTTAATGCTTATAGAGCAAAGTCATATTCATCAGGATTAGGTCCAACACGTTGTTCAAGGTTCATCGCATTGATGATAGCCATCTCTGCTTCTGTTAAAGTAAAGTCAAAGATATCGGCGTTTTGTATCATGCGTTCTCTACGCACAGATTTAGGAATAGTAATCACGCCATTTTGTACATCCCAACGCAAAATAACTTGAGAGTTTGATTTTCCGTATTTTGCTGCTATTTTAGAAATCGTTTCATCTTCAAGAAGCCCACCTTGCATTAAAGGTGCCCATGCTTCAAGTTGAATTTGGTGCTCTTTACAGAATGAACGAAGCTCCGCTTGCTGTAAGCGTGGGTGGAATTCCACCTGATTCACAACAGGTTTAATACGAGCAAATGATAATAAGTTTTCCAAGTGTGCCACAGTGAAATTACATACGCCAATGGCTTTGATCTTACCTTGTTTATATAGGTCTTCAAGAGCTTTCCAAGATTCAGCAAACTTATCTTTACCTGGCCAATGAATCAGGTAAAGATCTAAATAATCTAACCCTAACTTTTGTAGGCTCTCTTCATAGGCAGCCTTCGTTTCATCAGAGCTTAATCCATCATTCCACACTTTTGATGTTATAAACAGATCTTCACGATTTAAGCCAGTCGATGCTAGCGCCTGTTTAATGCCATCCCCGACACCTACTTCATTGCCATAAATAGCGGCAGTATCGAGGCTGCGATAGCCAACTTCTATAGCGTTTTTAACCATTTCAGCAGTAGCATCATTTGCTACTTGAAAAACACCTAATCCCATACCAGGCATTTGAAGACCGTTATTTAATGTAATTGTATCTTGTAAATGATTAATCATTGCGATTCCTCCAATTGTTTGGATTGCTTATTGCTTTTTCATTATGCTGCTAACATACCTTCAAAAAAAGTACGCACTTTTTTGTGTCATAGAAACGTAGAGGTAACTTTTGTGAGCTAACAATGGCTAGAGGGATAAAAATATTCATCAGCCTCTTATTCAATATCAGATAAATGAAGTTGTCCAATAAAATAGTAAGCACCTTTATTGGCTATATCTACTAGTCGTTGTGGCAAGATAATTGTCTACAAAATGAACAGACGGAAATCTTGGCTTTATTTAAGTAGTAAAAGGAAATGTTTGTTCGATGGAGAATATATGTAGTAATACTGTAAAAGGGGTTTTGAAGATGAATCGTTTAAATTTAATTACATTAGGTGTTAAAGATATGGTGAAGTCTCTCGCTTTTTACCGAGAAGGTCTAGGTTTTGAGGTTGTAGTTTACGGAGAGGAAACAAATCCTGATGTTATATTCTTTAATAATGGTGGGACAAAAATATCACTATTTCCAATTGAAAGATTGGCAAAAGATATTAATGAAGCTAACCCACCTGAAATTGACCATGGCTTTGGCGGAATCACTCTTGCTTATAATGGTAAATCAAAAGAAGAGGTGGACAGTATTTTTGCATTAGCTAAAAAGGCTGGTGCAAAAATTATTAAAGAGCCTGAAACTGTATTTTGGGGTGGTTATAGTGGCTACTTCCAAGATCCGAATGGCTTCTATTGGGAAATTGCTTACGGCGATATGTGGCAGTTCGATGAGAACGATATGCTGATTATTCAATAATTGATATAGATAATTTAGATAAGAAGAGCGTCTATTTTTTATTTTATAACATAAAACGCAACTTTTTTAATTAATAAAAAGTTGCGTCAGACTGTCGACAAAAGGAATTGAGAAGTTCACACTCGATTCCTTTTGTCACTTTTTTTCTTTCATTATGTTTAAAAATGGTAATTTTATATCCCGTAAAACAGACTCTTCAAGTATAAGAACTCTTTTAAACCGCCAGCCACGTCCAAGTAGCTAGTTTCTTTAAATTCATGGCAGCAAGAGTAAGCATCGCCTACATGGACAATTTTTTCAGACCTCTAGGCTGTCCATCGCATACCCTGCTTTTCCTTTGCATCGGCAAAGACACGCTCAATCGTTACTTTACGCTTGCATAAATTTGTTTGATGTCATAGGAATGGCGTAAATGTTCAGCTTCCTCCACATACAGTTCCCAAATATGAAGTTGAATGAGTTTTTTGTGATCCTTACTTTTCGTACATTGGGAAAGGCTTGACACTTAGTACAAATCAAAGGTTTCGATGTATTATCACCTCAAAAATTTACTTTTCACCCTATGTAGGTGGGGTACTTTATGTAGAAGTTGATGGGAACGAAGGGCGGTGACTCCAGTGGGAAAAGCGGGAAAGTCGAGATTCTGGACTGAGCGAAGCGAGGGAAGCAGCTCGACCCCGCCCGCGGAAAGCGTCCGCCCGTAGTGGAAATCAACGGCTTTACTTTATTTCATTGAGTTTGTCTGCAGTCTGATGCAACTTTTTTAAATTAGTAAAAAGTTGCGTTTTTTTCACTTTCACGTTAAAAAATAGGAAGAAAATAAGTAGGGGATTACCATATAATAACCAAGTATGGAATTTATCTTGTACTTCAATTTAAGATAAATGTATAATGCAAAATATGGTATTTTGGGATAGCTTTCGAATAGATATAAGGAGGGTGAAACAATGATTCGTATATTATACATAGAGGATGAAAAGGAAATAGGATATTGGGTTAGTAAAGAGTTAACTGAGAGGGGCTATGAAGTAACATGGTTAGAGTCTGGGGACGGTATGGAGCAACATATTTCCTCAAAGGATATTGCCATACTGGATGTGATGTTACCTGGTTTAGACGGCTTTTCTATCGGTAAAAGAATTAAAAGGGAAAATAAAGAACTGCCGATTTTAATGCTATCTGCTAGAACGGCAGTCGAAGATAAAATAGAAGGTTTGAACTTCGCAGATGATTACTTAACAAAGCCTTTCCATCCAGATGAATTAGTAGCAAGGCTAGAAGTATTACTAAGAAGATATCAAAAAAATGATGATGTGTTGGAACTACAGCATCTTAAAATGTATACAAAAGATATGAGGATAATGAATACATTGACTGAAGAAGAAATTCTCTTGACGGGTAAACAGTTTTATCTTTTACAGTATTTCATTCGCCATCTCAATCAAATTTTAACGAAAGAGCAACTTTATGAGGGGGTTTGGGGTGAGAGCTATATCGAAGGTGATAAAACATTGATGGTACATATTCGATATTTAAGAGAAAAGATAGAAATAAATCCCGCAAAGCCAACGATTATTGAAACGATTCGAGGGATTGGTTATAGGGTGAAACTATGAAATTCTTCCAATCATTACAAGCTAAATATATGTTGATCATCATATTAGCCTTATCAATTGTTCAAATTTCTTATATGGTAACAGCCATGTTTGTATTAGGAATTACAAAGACTGGGGTGGGCGAGTTTTCTAGTGAGGTACTTTTGGAAAGTGAAATCGAGAAACAATGGCATGCACAATCTAAAAATATAAGCAATGTATCAAATGATGCCATTACCCAGCTTTTTCAAAAGTGGCAAGAGCAATTACCTTCGGCTTCTATGTTCTGGGTAAGTGAGGATGGGACATTATTGACTACAGTAAATGTTCAGGAGGAGCTTCCAGCAAAGTGGACACCCGCATTTACTACTAAATTCATAAAACAGCGGTATGGGGAAGACCCATTTACAGTTATTTCCTTCTTGGGCGATGATGTATCCAATGGCTTTATTGTTTTAGAAGTTCCAAGGAACGTATTTAATCCGCCACTTATCAATATTTATGAAAACTATGGTAACTTCTTATTTCTTGGCGTTATAGCCATTATTCTATTTTTCATAGTCGTATCTTGGTTATTTTTCAAAGGAATCCGAAAGAGACTTTTACATCTTCAAGATGCCATGGAAATACGGGATGTAGATGGTTTACCTATTGAAATCCATGTGAAAAAGAAAGACGAAATTGGGCAACTGGAGCATAGTTTTAATAGGATGGTTTGTGAGCTGAGAGAAAGCAAACAGCGTCAGCAAAAAGAAGAGCAACTAAGACGGGAGCTGATTGCGAATCTCTCACATGATTTGCGAACACCTTTAACAAAGGTAAGAGCTCAATCCTACTCAATTAGTAAAGAAGCATTGTCAGAGGAAGGTACGCATGCATTACGAGCGATGGAAACATCTATAGTGAATATTGATGCTTTAATCGAAAATTTAATGTCCTACACATTGCTCATGTCAAGTAAATATAAATTTGAACCGAAAGAAATCAATGTTATTCGTTTTGTACGAGAGCACCTGACGACCTGGTATCCCGTTTTTGAACGAGAAGGCTTTGCCATTGATATTGAGCTACAAGCATTTGAGCATCAGGAATGGTATATAGACCCCATTTGGTTAGGCCGTATACTGGATAACCTCTTCCAAAATGTACTACGACACGCCAATAGCGGGAAATACATAGGTGTGAAAACAGAGTCGACAGCGAGTTATACGGCATTTATTATTGAGGATCATGGAAATGGTATGAAAAATGAATCAAATGCAAAGGGTGCAGGAATAGGTTTATCAATTGTAGATGTTATGGTAAAGGGCATGCATTTAGATTGGGATATTTGTTCGGATCCATCGGGTACAAAAATTATAATAAAACATGTAAATCCATCTGCGAAGCTTGATCTGTAAAGGCTCGCAGATTTTTTTTAGTCTTTTTTAAACAAAATTTAAACTTAGCCCTTACCTGTTTTTAAACTTCTATTCTTATGATAGTTAAAGAGGTGAGGAGATTGGAATATATCGTACAAACACAAAACTTATCAAAAAACTTTGGAAAAGAACAAGCTGTATCAAATATAAATTTGCAAATACGCAAAGGTGAAATTTATGGGTTTTTAGGGCCTAATGGAGCGGGGAAAACAACAACGATTCGTATGCTTCTTGGTCTAATGAAGCCATCCTCAGGAACAATAAAAATTTTTCAAAAGGACATAGTGAAGGATCGTATTCAAATATTAGCGAATGTAGGTTCATTAGTTGAAAATCCATCTTACTACCCACATTTGACGGCCTGTGAGAACTTGGAGGCACTACGAAAAATACTAGGTGTACCAAAAACCAGAATCGATGAAGTTCTGCAAACTGTTCGTTTGAAGGAAGCTGCAAATAAGAAAGTAAAGGGCTTTTCACTAGGAATGAAACAACGCCTTGGTATTGCTGCTGCTTTACTGCACAACCCGGAGCTACTCATTTTAGACGAACCAACGAATGGTCTCGACCCTTCAGGTATTATTGAAATTCGCAATTTAATTAAAAGACTACCAAAGGAATACGGGATGACCATTATTATTTCCAGTCATTTATTATCAGAAATCGATCAAATGGCTACACAGGTAGGTATTGTTTCTAAGGGGACATTGATTTTTCAAGATTCCATTGAGGGAATGCGTAAATTTGCACAACCAAAGGTTACTTTTAAAGTGAGCAATGGTGAAAAAGGATGGCGTTCCCTTTTAGCAAATGGCATTAAGGCAAACTATCAGGATGACGTCATTTTCTTAGAGGAATGTTCTGACGAGAAAGTAGCACATATTGTTCAGGTCCTGGTTCAGGAAGGGATTTCAGTATTTCGAGTAGAGGAAGAAAAACGCTCATTGGAGGATATATTCCTGCAAATGACGGCGGGAGAGCTAAAGTTATGATGAGTAAACTATTAATTGCTGAATTTTTAAAGATCAAACGGAAAGGTATATGGTTTTTAACGCTTTTAGGTCCCGTTGGCGTAGTTGCTCTGCAAATGGTCAATTACGGTGTGAGGAAAGACTATCTTTTACAGCAGAGCGAGAATGATTGGGGTTATTTTTTACTGAACATTCATTCCTTTACACCGTTGGCAGTTGTATTAGGTATTGCTATCCTAACGTCATTCATGGCGAGTATAGAAAACGAGACAAATGCGTGGAAACAGCTCATCGCTTTACCTGTTTCAAAGCTATCCGTGTATTTATCTAAATTTACAGTATTAACGATTCTGTTATTTTTGTCTTCAACACTATTAATGATTTTTACACTGGGTTACGGACTAATTTTAAGCTTAGGTGAAACGGTCCCTTACTTAGAGCTCGCCAAGTATAGTTACTTCCCAGCTCTTGCAGCATTACCAATACTAGCTCTTCAGCTGTGGATTGCTAGTGTTTGTCATAACCAAGGTATCTCGATTACTGTAGGAATTTTCGGAGTGATTTTTTCCTATTCTTCCTATGTTTTACCGGATTGGATGATATGGAAGTGGCCATCATTGATGAATCAATGGGATGAGCCGATCATCAATGTCATGTTAGGAGTGGGGATTGGTATCTTACTCTATATTGCTGGCATGATTGATTTTGCAAGAAGGGACGTGAAATAATGACGGCTATACTGCGAGCTGAATGGTTTAAATTACGAAAATCAAAAATGGTACCAATTATCTTAGCAGGACCCATTATTGGGCTATTTATCGGATTATCAGCCAATTTAGAGGATAATATGTCAGGGGTATCAATCAATGAATGGTATATTGCGTTGTTCTCCATGAATTTAACATATGCTTTATTATTCTTACCACTTATTACGGGGGTTTTGGCTAGTCTCATTTGTAGGTACGAACATCATTCTGGTGGCTGGAAGCAGCTATTAGCATTGCCTGTAACGAGGGGGAAAGTATTTGTAGCTAAATATGTGTTAATCGTACTGCTTGTTATGGCGATGCAGCTACTGTATCTATGTTCAGTTTGTGCTGTAGGGATGATAAAGGGGTATACGGATCCTTTTCCAATGGAGATTGTATGGAAAAGCATTGTGGGAGGATGGGTAGCGACATTGCCTTTAGTAGCCCTTCAATTATGGATGTCGATAATGTTTAAAAGTTTTGCTGCTCCTTTTGCAGTCAATGTGGTATTTACCTTACCCTCTATTTTTGCTATTAATTCTGAACGTATTGGACCTTACTATCCATGGGCACAGCCCTTTTCGATGATGTATATTGGTGGCAGTACAGACGATGTATTTTTTGTGCCATGGGAGCAAATGTTAACAGTTGTCGGTGGTGGCTTCATCCTATTTTTTCTTGGTGGGTATTTCTACTTCCAACGAAAAGCCATTTAACCTAAAGGGGAGAATTGACATGAAAATGAAACGAAGTTTGAGAATATTAACTACATGTATACTACTAGCAGTTTTAGCTGGCTGTGGACAGGGGGCGGCTGTCAAAGATGCCTCTCAATATAGTAGTGAAATAAAAGATATTACTATACCTGATGATGTAAAAGTTATTGGCTTTGGAGAGGCAACACACGGAAATGTGGAATTCCAAGCCTTAAAAAAGTATCTATTTGAAGCAATGATGAAGAATGAAAATGTTCGTGTCTTTGTTTTAGAGGGGGATTTTGGAGGAGCCCAACAAATAAATCAATTTATTGTCAATAGTGTTGGCACGGCGCAAGATGCTATTAAAGCACTGGATTACGGCATTTATCAAACTGAACAAATGGTGGACTTTGTGCAATGGATGCATGACTATAACCTAACAGTCAAGGAAGAAGATAAAATTTATTTTTATGGTAATGATATGCAGCGCTATGATGATAGCAAAAAGGGCTTACTTGATTATTATGGGGATGTCGATGCTGAAACAGCTAAGCAATATACGGCTCAGCTTGAACATGTGTCCAACAAAACAATGAGAGATTTATCGAATAGCCAGTTAGTAGAGCTAGATAAAACAATTGATGCCATCATCAAAGATTTACAATCAAACAAGGAAGCCTATGAGAAAAAGTCATCAAAGGATGCCTTCTCTTTTGCGGCGCAATATGCACAAATTTTAAAGCAACGTACGCAATTGTTTTTAAACGATGGTAATTACATGAATTTACGTGATGAATACTTAGCTCAAAATTTACAATGGATTGTTGATTTCGAGACGACGAAGGGCCATGATAAAGTATTGATGTCTGGTCATAATGGCCATATAGATAAAACGTCTGCTACAATGGCAGGTTATAAGTCGATGGGACAATATTTAAATGAGTACTATAAAGATCAGTACTTTGCCATTGGTACGGATTTTGTGACAAATACATTCCAAGCACCGAATGGGTCTGGTGAACGTAAGGAGTATACGATAGAACATCATAACGCTCTAGTGGATGCCTTTAGTGATATCCATGACAACATCTTTTATGTGGATTTTGAAAATGCTAGTCAATCAGAAGAGCTATCAAATATCCTTACAAAGGAGCAAAGAATGGGCAATATAGGCGATGATTTTCGTCCTTGGTATAAGCTTACAAAAATGCTCTATACCATTAAAATGACACCAGCAGACGCATATGATGGTCTAATAATTGTGCAGGAAGCGACACCAACCAAAGTAACCGATTAGTTAAATATAGCAATCTCCATCAAAAAATCTTTGTTCTTCTCCATTATGATAAAAGTGAGGTGAGAAATATGGAGTATAGTCAGGCAACACAAAGGATTATTACTTATATCGAGGAGCAATTGATGGAAGAAATAGAACTTGAGTTTATGCCGAGTATTACGGGCTATTCGAAGTTCCATCTAAGTCGAATCTTTAAACAAGAAACAGGGCTTACGATTGGTGAATATATTCGGATGCGGCGATTAGCTGTGGCTGCCAGTTGTTTAATATACTCCAATGCATCAATCATAACGATTGCCTTTAAATTTCAGTTTCAATCTCAAGAGGCTTTTACAAGAGCTTTTAAAGAAGTGTATGCTTTACCACCAGGAAAGTACCGAAAATTGATGCAATCATTAGCTATGATGGAGGAGGAAAAGTTGATGGAATTAAATGAACAGGTTAAGGGATGGATGCTGAGCGGCGCAAATCCAGAATTATATCAATTTCATACGGATGATAAGGTATTTCATTCAGGAAAGCGCAGTGGTGTATTATTTTCCACCAATGCATCAGCAAATAATGGGCAATTTGCTACGATGATGCAAGGATTTCAGGCAGCTGACTATAAAGGCAAGAGGCTGAAAATGTCATGTTACTTAAAAACGGCTGAAGCTACAAAATGTGGGGCGTGGATGCGTATAGATAATGGTACGGGTGATACGATTCAATTTGATAATATGGATCAGCGCTCTGTGACAGGAACTACTGAATGGAATCATTATTCTATTGTTCTAGATGTACCCGAGGAAGGTGATTCCATTTATTTTGGTGTGTTGTTAATCGGCTCAGGAAAAGTGTGGGCAGATGGTTTCCGCTTTGAAGAAGTCAACAATTGGGTACCCACAACCAATATGCTTTCGCAGGAACGTTTACCGAAACAACCAGCTAATTTAGACTTTAGCATGGAGTGAATTGGATACGCTACACTCACGTGTGAACCGAGAATGGACTTTGTTGAACAACGTATTGTTTATCTCTAATTTGTTAAAGCTAACAAAGAGGAGGTGTGAAACGATGGCACAAGAAATTCTTTGTGAAGTCAATAACTGCACATTTTGGGATTCTGGAAACAAATGCACAGCAGAAAAAATTTATGTTGTCAGCCAGAAGGGACAACATGCTTCCAACAGTGAGGAAACTGACTGTAAAACTTTTGAACCTGAAACGCATTAATGCAAAAAAGGGTAGCCACTTATATGGTTACCCTTTTTCCCTGTCTTTATTAATAAGCATCGACCTTTTCTTTATTAAATAAAAGTTCATGTGCATTGTTTACTTTTTCCTCTACGTAATCCAAGGAGTACTTACCCACCGAATCTGTTAAATCACCAATTGCCCGCGACAAGTTATCAATGATCGAGATTAATTTATGCATTTCCGTGTGGTCTTTTTCTTGGTGCATCTCATCCATAATTTCATATGCAAGACGCTGAATTTTCCTTAGTCGCAATTTCTCAGAGTGCATTGAATCCTCCTTATTGAACCAATTTATGATGTCTAAATATATGAAAAATAAGTAGGTTTCATGAATGACTTTTTTTAAAAGTAATTGTTAGGATCATTAAGGGACAATGAAATTTCCTTTATACCAACATCAATTTTTGACTCTTCCACATTGGAAACATTTAATTTCAACATTCGCTCATGAAAAAATCCCTCTAAATAATTACGGTTAATCGAATCTAAAAGTATATTGCTTTGTTTCAAGTGCTGGATAAGCTTATCGATATTGACCTGTCTTGGTAGAATAATATGGCTATGCATACAGATTTCCTTAGAAGCTTTAAATTTTGCTAAATGGGCTGTTATAGATTGTTGAAGTCTGTTAGCACGTATGGCATAAGACTCGCTGACCTTCTTTTGATAACGTTCAAACATACCACTTTTTAAGTAAAGCTCTAAGGCTGCCTGGGAGATCATTGAGCTATCAATATCAGTTGTATTTTTAAATTGCCTAAATGTTTGAATGAAGACCTCTGGTAAAACGGCTAGCCCTATACGTAAACCCGGAAACATGATTTTAGAGAAACTTTTTAAATAAATGACATGTTGCTGTGTATCATCTGTATAAATAGGATCTATTTTCGAATTTTGCTCGAAATCCGCTAAATAATCATCCTCAACAATGTATACATGATATTGATAAGCAAGTTGACGAATCATATCTTTCTCCTGTTTGCTATAAGAAGTCCCTAGAGGGTTGTGCAAGCGAGGCATAGTGTAAAAAAACTTAATGTCATAACTATTAAAAATGCGCTCTAACTCATATAAATTAATGCCATCTGTTGTTCTTTTTATGCCGATGGCAGGAATTCCATAGGTTTTCAAATAATCCATATACAAATGATAACTAGGTTGCTCCACTAAAATTGTTGAGCGACCATTTGGAAATGGCATAATACTCAGCAAAGACAGGGATTGTTGTACGCCCGAAGTGATAAAAATGTTTTCTTCTTTAGTGAACACTTGATAGTTTGTTAATAGTTTTTTTGCCTCTTTTATTAAGGAGGGTAAGCCTTGTGATGTCCCATATCTAAATAGGTCTGCTTGGTATGTATCGATTGCCTTGTTGAGGCAATGTTGAAAGTCTTGGTACGGAAAAGCATGCCAGCTAGGTGAGGAGGTAGCAAAATCTATATGGTCTTGAACCTGTGGCTGAAGGGGTAATTGATGATCAACAACATAGTGGCCGCTTTTCGGTAATGCATAGATAAGATGCTGATCCTCAAGTTTTTTTAAAGAAGTTAAAATAGTACTTTTACTGCAGGAATATTGTAGTGATAACTGACGTATTGAAGGGAGCTTTGCCCCTGATTGAAGAGTACCTGTTTGTATTTGAGTCAAAAGCTGTGAATAAATCCATTCATATTTAAGCATATTTAACCTCCAGCACACCTGTATCGGTACAGATGCGTTTTTTTCATATCGTCAATGTGTGTTCTTTTTTATACGATAACATTACCGGCCGGAAATGATGGAGAAGGAGCGTTATCGTATGTTAGAAAAAAGAAAAGCCTATATAGCAGCAATTTCGTATGCATTTGTTATTGGACTTTCATTCCTATGTGTGAAACTTACTTTGTCGGTGGCGAGCCCTATTGATACATTAGCTCACCGCTTTACAGTTGCTTTCATCGGCATTGTTATTTTACTAGTATTTACGAAAAATAAGCTAACAATAAAAAAACAGGATTTATTAAAAATTTTACCTTTAGCCCTATTGTATCCTATAGTTTTTTTCACGTTTCAAGTGCTTGGGCTTGCTAGAATTTCATCCTCAGAAGCTGGAATTATTCAAGCAACAATCCCTATTTTTACATTAGCACTAGCAAGTTTATTGTTAAAGGAAAAAGCTACATGGGGACAGTATGTTGCTATCTCGATTTCTGTACTTGGTGTGATTTATATGCTAATGATGAATGGGGCAAATGCTACTACTGGAAATATTTTTGGCAGCGGATTTATTTTGCTTTCAGCTTTTGCAGCATCAATTTATAACGTCTTTGCAAGAAGGCTTACAAAGCAATATTCTTTACTGACATTAACCTATGTCATGACGTTATGTGGATTTGTTATTTTTAATGGGATAGCTATAGGAGATCATGTGATGAAGGGCACCATCCATGATTTTTATAAGCCATTTCTACATGTTGACTTTATCATTGCCATTTTATATTTAGGCCTATTATCCTCGCTAGGCACGTCTTATTTATCAAATTATGCTCTATCTATATTAGAGGCCTCTAAAATGAGTGTTTTTAGTAATTTGGCTACGCTTATTACTATATTTGCGGGTGTTTTATTTTTACATGAAACCTTCCAGAAGTACCATTTAATCGGGGGAGTCATGATTGTTATGGGGGTTATAGGAACAAATTATTTCGGCATGAAGAGGGTAGCGAAAAATGAGCAAATATAGCCTCTTATTATTAATAAGCTGTATATGGGGGTCTCAATTTTTCTTTGTAGCGCTAGTGACAAATGATGTTGGTGCAATAACCTTATCGTTGTTGAAAGCGCTAATAGGTGCCATTTGTTTAAGCGTCATTAGCATATTTTTGAAAAAGGACAGCAATCATGTGAATAATAAATACTATTGGGCAATCGCCATTTTTGAAGTAGTAATTCCATTTGTCCTGATTGCACAAGGTCAAAAATATGTTAGCAGTAGTAATGCATCTATTGTAATAGCTATGGTTCCCATAATCACGTTAATTTTTGTCGTTTTTTTCTTTAAGAAAAAGGTTAGTAAGTTCCAACTCATTAGCATTTTATTAGGTCTCGTGGGAATCAGTATTCTTTCATGGCCAACACAAGAGATGGACGGTTCAAGTACAGTATTTGGCAATGCATTACTGCTCTTGGCCGCAATGAGCTTTGCACGATCATTAATATTAATGGAAAAGCTGGGGGCTGGCTCACCTATCGTACATATGCGAAATGTTTTAGGAATAGCCACGGTCATTTTATTACCAATGGCGATGATCTTTGAACAGCCATTCCAACTAAATATGAGTGGCATACAGATTGTTGCCGTAACCATTTTGGGGATTTTCCATTCGGGGATTGTTTACATGCTTTATAATTTATTGATAAAAAAAGAGGGTGCCTTATTTGCATCTCTTAGTAATTATGTAGTTCCTGTAGTAGGTGTACTATTGGGTTATTTTATACTAAAAGAGACATTGGAAATCAGACAATTCGTAGGCATATGTATTATCCTTTGTGCCCTGTTATTATCTAAAGAGCGGGTTGTTCATAAAAAGACAAATGATGAAAATTAATGATTTGGGATTATTTAATGACGTACAATTCTAATAAAACTACTTTTTCAAGACGGGAGGCATTTATGAGTAATATCTATGTCATTAGACATTGTCTTGCACAAGGGCAATCACCTGACGCCCCTTTAACACAGACAGGCATAAGGCAAGCAGAAAGCTTAGCTGATTTTTTCAAAGATACTACCATTCATCGAATTTTCTCAAGCCCCTTTTACGCGCAGTCCAATCCATTGAAGCTATCAGTAAAGAAAAAGGTATTCAAATTGAAATAGATCATCGATTGTCTGAACGACTTTTAAGTACAAAAGATTTGCCAGATTGGTACGAAAAATTACAGGCAACATTTATGGATATGGACTTATCATTTGATGGGGGAGAATCCAGCAAAGAAGCAATGGACCGCATTGTGAATGTTGTAGAGGAGGCTATTGCTCGAAATGTTGAAAATACCTTACTAGTGAGTCATGGAAACATTATAATAAAGATATTGATTTTCAATGTTGGAAAGATTTAAGTAATCCAGATGTTTTTGTATTACAGGTAAAGCACAATAACATCGTAATAGAACGGGTATGGAATCCACAGTAGGAAAGCCTTCTGCCGTTGCTTCGCTGAAGGCTCAAATCGTTCAATATTGAAAGTTCACACGGACAGAGGCATTTATGTCGATTTGCCCTTGTTCAATAGGTGTCATATCGGAGGAAATTGCCATTGAGCGATATAGAATAGGCGTATTAACTTGTTCTTCCACAATTTCAGTGGGGAGTAGCTGCAAAGGTAAATGCATCGTTTCAGCAATGGTTTTCGCCTTTGCCTGAGCATTATGCAGCGCTAAACTCAATGCTTGCTGATAATAGGCATCTACATGGTCAACTTTGAATTGTATGTTTGTGATACGATTTGCCCCATTATCTACTGCTGTATCAATGATTAAGCCAATACGTTCAGGATTTGATACATGGACGGTAATGGCATTAGTTACTTCATAACCATTAAAGATTTGTTGGCCGTCTTCAAAATGATAAAGTGGGGTAATTGTATAGGCAGCTGTTTGAATTTGTTCGCTTGGAATGCCAAGGGCTGTAATGGATTGAATAACTCGATTCATAGTTGCCGCATTCTCCTGCTGTGGCTCTTGTACATTTTGGCCTCGCGTTTGAACTTCTATTTGAAGTTGAATGGAGCTTGGCTTAGCCTTTACCTGCCCATCGCCCCTTACAGTTATAACACGTGGGGGAATGGATGCCTGATGATGGAGCTGAGCATAGTACATACAATACCACCTTTCATAAGATTTTTTATTCATCATAGTATGCAAAAAATGATTTTATTTGTTTAATCTCTTTAAATATTTATCATGGAGCTTTGTCAATAAAAGCAAGGTAATAATAGAACCTAGCAACGCTAAAGACATGTCCCATTGAGCGTCCCAACGATCTCCCTGCATCCCTAAAAAGTCTTTGGCCCCTTTACTGCCCTTGGAGATTCGGGTGCTTAACCATTCAATGATTTCATAAAATGCAGCAATCGCAAGTAAAATACTAATGGAAATGAACGATAGCCAAGCGCCTTTTGTAAGAGGCGTTTTTCGAATTAAAATTTCCCTTATAACAATCGCCAGCAAGCCTTTTAAAAAATGTCCGAAGCGATCGTAATTATTACGGTGCAAATTAAATTCTTCTTTTATCCAATTAAATAGTGGCACCTCCGAATACGTATAATGCCCACCAATAAATGTTAGAATCGATAATAAGGCAATGATTGAGTAAGAAATGGTTGTGAATCGAAATTTAGGATAGATACAAACTACAATAATAATCGCAACTATTCCTGGGCTAACTTCAGCCAGCCAATCTAAGTAGGAAGATGGTTTAATAACAGACCAGATAAGAACAATTAAAGTGATGGCAAGAAAAGTTACATGTATTTTAAAATGCTTATTACTATTCATGACAACACGCTCCTTTGTCCCACAGTATGGGGAAGTAGGAGTTTGCTTATTCAACCGATGCTGCGTTAAAAAAAGGAAAAGCGTCTAGTTATTCGTTCTAAAACTGACGCTTTTGTACACATTAAATCATTTTTAAAAGTGCCTCGACACCACTCATACCTTCTGTAATGCCAAGTTGCTCGGCTTCATAAGTCACGGATTCTAACGGGGCTGTTAATAACTCATCAATCGTTTTTACACCAACTGCCCGACCAGCAATGATTTTTCGATCCACTAAGCGACTATTTAAAAGACCTACATCTAATGCGCCGCACATAATGTAGCCTGTATTATTGGAAATGGTTAATAGTGTTGTTTTAGGTAATTGAACAACTACTGCAGTAAAGAAATGCCCCTTAATCATGATAGGTTCAATTGTCACCATTGAAATCACTCCTTTTCTCTATATACATATGGCGATAACTAGCTAGGTGTTCGACATTTCTAATAAAAAATCTTTTAATAGTAAAGAAAAGAAGTCCAATATCAAAATAAAAGGAATCTACTCTTGGCGAATAGATTCCTTTTAGCATTTACTTGGTATAAGACAATAAAGCTGTTTGTTTAAATGTATTTAATGCAATGGTTGCTTCACTTTTAGAAGTATATTCAAACATACGATACGTGTTTTCTTCAAATACGGTAATGATCCACATTTATATTATCCCCTTTTGTGTTACATAACATTTATTAAATTTAATTAGTTGTTATATATCAGTGATGATTTTATTTTACATGAATAAAGAAAAAAATAAAGGAATATTAATGATGTTTCACATTTCGTTCAAATTTATAAAATTTTTTTAAAATAATTAAAACAGGAAAACAGACAATCCTTCACAAGTATAATTCACTGTAAATCGCAAATAGTAAGTTGACGGAGTTCTGTGAATATGGACTTGGGAGGTGATGCTATGACACGTAAATATGTAAGGGTTTTAACGGTTTTCGTTTTAATCATCTCGGGATTTTTTGTAGGATACAAAGCCCAGGCTAATAAAGGACGTCCGTATTATGAGGAAACAGGAAAAGTTGTGTGGGATATTAACACAGAGGATAAAATAGTGGCACTTACCTTTGATGATGGACCACATCCCAAATACACAGCGGCGGTGCTTGATTTATTAGCCAAATATGATGCCAAAGCTACCTTTTTTATTATTGGAAAAAATGCTGACAAATATCCAGAGCTTGTTTTACGTACTTATACAGAAGGGCATGAATTAGCGAATCATACGTATACACATCCGTTTAAAGTTTCCATCAATAAATTGCAAGAAGAGCTTCGACAGACGAATAACACGATATATGGTATTACTGGATTTTCCCCAGTTTTATTCCGTCCTGTTGGTGGAAATTACACAGATGCTATGATAAATGCCGCTGTTAAGGATGGCTACAAGGTCGTGATGTGGTCTTGGCATCAGGATACTCAAGATTGGAAAGAGCCCGGTGT
Organism: Lysinibacillus sp. NPDC056220; assembly: GCF_049315265.1. NCBI lineage: Bacteria > Bacillati > Bacillota > Bacilli > Caryophanales > Bacillaceae > Lysinibacillus > Lysinibacillus sp. NPDC056220. Next base: position 159,761 of record NZ_JBMOXD010000004.1, on the reverse strand, counting down.
AAAGAAAATTGTACAAAAGGTTATGAAAGGCACAAAGCCTGGCGATGTCATATTATTTCATGATGGTGGCGGTAACCGTACACAAACCATTAAAGCATTAGAGGAGATAATACCGGCATTAAAGAAGCAGGGCTACACATTTGTTACAATATCCGAGTTGATTGAAAGTAAACAGCAGCAAGAACAAGTTCAATAATGAAAAATGAGCCATCTCAACAATGTTTGAAATGGCTCGTTTTTCACATATATAAAATCGCTTAGGCTAGAAGAAAATAATTGGAGCTAGTGCAATACCTAGAACAGTCCCTAGTGCAATACCAACGCCAAAGCCGCCTCCACTAAATCCCCAAAAGCCTAAACCATAACCACCATATCTTCTATCAGGTAGAATCCATACCTGTCTTCTGTCGACCCTCGTGATTTCCCCAACATGTACTCTACCAGATGTATCCGAAATTCTAACTCGTTTACCGTGATATTTACAACAAAGATTGTAAGCATCAGTTGGATTCACAATAATCCCTCCTTTCTACTTCATTACAAGTTAATATATGCTAATTAATGCATTTATCTTTAGCCGATTGTCTATCCATCACATATACTATCAAGAGGTGATGACATGGCAGTTATGCCTACAGATAAGTGGCTTGAGGAGTATGAATTTTCCAGAAAATCTAAGAGCAGTGATGAGCTATATAGCTTACAATGCTCGGTGCTATGTGATCGTTTGATCAAACTATTTCAAGAGGGATATACAGAGGAAATACACTTTGAATTACAGCAGCAAGGTCTTTTCCTACCAGAGGAAGAGATTAATTTAAAGAGACTAAAACAGATGAATGTGTGGGGCTGCGTGGAGCAGGAGTTTATGTATCTACAGCAGAAGTGGAATGGTCCTGCTATACCTATTTATATCTTTCCAATTACAAGGCAGCAGAATATCACTAATAAAAATGGTGTGGCTTATCCTCATTCGCTTTTTTTATTTGTGGGAGAAGTAGAAAAACAGGAGCTTCAAGCATTACTCGCCCATGAATACAACCATGTTTGCCGTTTACATTATCTTAAAAAATCCTTAGATGAAATGACTTTATTGGATTCTCTTATATTAGAGGGTTTAGCAGAATGTGCTGTGAAAGATCTTTACGGAGATAGATGGCTAGCACCATGGTTAACTAACTATACATTTGAGAAGCTTATCAAACTATGGAAATCTCAGTTTTTGCCAAACCTACAACTGCAGGGATTGGAAAAGCATCGACCATTCTTATACGGTGGGGAGCTTCCGCTGTGGATAGGCTATTGTATAGGCTATCAAATTGTTCGGTCATATATGAAGAATCTTTCATCACAGCTTCCTTTATTAATAACAAGCCAAGATATACTTGCTGGCTCAGAGTTTCCGCTACAATAGAGTAAAGGAGTGATTGCTGTGTCTAGTGAAATAAAAAATGTATTATTACCAATTGTAGATTCATCCACAAAGGTGCTAATTGTTGGATCCATGCCAGGAAAACAGTCATTAGTAAAACAGCAGTATTATGGTAATCCACGCAATCACTTTTGGCCTATCATTGGCCAGCTATTACAGGTCGAGGTTCCTGAAGATTATTGTGAGAGAATAGCTTTATTAAAAAAGCGTGAAATCGGTCTTTGGGACACAATTGAAGCCTGTGAGAGAGAAGGGAGCTTGGATGCAGCGATTCGTAATGAAAAGCCAAATGATTTTCAAACCCTTTTTGAAACCTACCCGAACATCAAGTTAGTACTCTTTAATGGGGCGAAGGCATTCGATGTTTTTAAAAAGCATATTGGATTAGAGCTTTTAGCAGGACGAGCCTATAAAAAAATGCCATCAACGAGTCCGATACCCGGGAAAAATATTAAATCCTTTGACGAAAAAGTTGAGGAATGGCGAATTATATTGTCATATTTATCACAATAGTTTGCGGGTCATTCAAGCATTGCTTTGTACATAAAAATTTACATAGTTAAGGGTGATGATATGGCGAGAAAGAATGATAAAAAATCGTTAATGAACTCGTTTTCGCTTCCTGCATAAAAAGATGTATGAAGAATGTTCATAAGAAAAGTCACGAAAACGTTGATATCTCAACATTCGTGGCTTTTTGATGTGTTTTCAAACTTTTATTTGGGAACGTTTTTTTGTTTGAAATTTATATTATATTTACTAAAAAAGCGAAAGTCTATCAGCCTTCTATAGTTGGCTAGAAGAAAGGGAATAAAAAAAAGAGTAAGAGTAGCAACTTCTAATCCATTTTAATTTTCTTATACTTTGTGAAATACATTATAGAAAAAAATATAATCCAAAAAATAATTATTAAATACACAAGAGCAGTGAGAGGTTCGGTAAACGGATTAACATTATTTTGATAATCTTTAATAATTAGAATAGCTAACACCAAAATTGAACTCCAAAACATAATCATCAAATATAATTTCATAAGATTCTAGACTCCTTTCTATTAACATTTTTTTATTTATAATGTAAATTATGGATATATCGTTAAAAGGGATGGAGGAAAAGTATACGACTGTTAAAACTAGTTACAATTTAAAATTTTTAACTTCTTTCGTTACCATCTTTTTATTAAGTGTAATTTATTTTTCGGAAAATTCCAACGTTGAAGAAAATTCCTATGTTGAAGAAAATATTACTCATACAGTAATTGAAGTGCATAAACGTGAAGAAAGTAAGAGCATGGAGCGTTAGAAAGAGATGTATATTTTTAAAACAGAGTTTTTTTCGGAGCAAATAATAAATATATATTTATTATTAAAATGATTAATTACTTTATTTATATTTTGGATAGGCTATAAACCTTAGAGCTGCAAGTGTTTCAGGTTTTAAATGTGTATTTAAAATCGTTCCTAAAGACGCAACTTATCCGTTAGTTTGTTGTTGAAAATAAAAAGACATATCAAAAAATACTTTTCCTATGCGATAAAGTTGGAAATCATAAATATACTTTATTAGAAATGCCAAAGGTTATAGGATGAGGAAAATTGGCCTGTTATTATCTTCGCTTAGGTGGGCAATGGCTCAACGGTTAATTGCCCTATTACATATATTGAATTATGTAAAAGGAGGGCTTGTGTGTACAATAATCCATTTAGAGAAGATAATTTTAGAAGACCTGGCTGGGGTGGCAATGATAATTTTGAAACACCGCCATTTGGTCCACCTAATTTTGGTCCGGCTCCAGCTGGACAAATGCCAATGAGTGCACCACCAGGCTTTTCACCGCCAGTGCCCGCACGGCGAGAAGGATCAAGTGGTATTCACTCCTGCTTATTTAGAAACACCTTTATTTGGTTGAATACAGGTAGGAGCTTTTGGTTTTTCCCCACAGTTATAGGAAGAGATTTCATTGCGGGTTTTCGTTGGAGTAATCGGTATGGCTGGTATTTCCGTACCATAACAAGAAATCAAATTCGTTCATTTGAATGTTTTAGATAAAGCTCACACAAAGAAAGTTTCATTTTCAAAAAAATGGTGTTACAATGACGGTAATAAAAGATGAAGGGACGATGGGTGGCTAATGAATAACTAATCTTATTTTTTAAAGATGAAATTAAAATTTCACCAGCAATAAAAATAGGATTAGTCTGCCCATTTTCCATAAATAACACTTGTATTGGTCTTAATCTGCCAATATAAAGCGATTCCGCAAGCTTATTTTACTATGTCTAAAATAAGTAATGGAGTAACAAATATAGCTGTTGCAACAGTTTATTTGTGTATATGTAGCGATGACTAATCCTTCCAAAATACTTGGAGGGATTTTTTTGATTCCTCCTACTGGAGAGGATGAATGTTATGAAGGAGCTTTTAAAATTACAGGATATTAGTTATGAAATAAAGGATACATTCCTATTTGAACATGTGACTGCTACCGTAAAGCAAGGTGAGGTAATCGGCATTATTGGTAGAAATGGTGCTGGAAAATCCACATTGCTTCAATTGATTCGAGGTATGTTAGTGCCCACAACAGGAGAAATCAAGGGGCTACAAACTGTAAAAACGGCATTTGTAGAGCAGGAATTAGCTCATTTTAATAGGATGGAAATAACAACTAAAGAGGCAGATTTGCTATCTAAATGGAAAGTGCCGAATGTGCCATTTGCAGCATTAAGTGGTGGGGAAAAACTCAAAATGCGCCTGGCGGAAGGTTTCTCGCAGGGAGTTCAACTTCTAATGCTGGATGAACCAACCAATCATTTAGATGAACAGAGCACCAATTTTTTGATTAAACAAGTACAAAACTATAGGGGAACGGTTATTGTTGTCTCGCATGATCGATACTTTTTAGATAGCGTAGCGACCAAAATTTGGTCGATTGAGGACAATAGACTTATAGAACATAACGGCAATTATTCAAACTATATGGCTGAAAGAGAGCATCGAAGATTAACACAACAACGTGCATACGACAAGCAGCAAAAAAATATTGAGCGCATTGAGGCACAGATGCAGGAATTGACAGCATGGTCTCAAAAGGGCCATGCTCAGTCTACAAAGCTAGAAGGTTTTAAGGAATACCATCGTGTGAAAGCAAAGCGTCTTGATTCCCAGGTGAAATCCAAGAAAAAGCGATTAGAAGCAGAGCTTGAGAAGGCAAGGGTGGAAGCTGTAAAGCCTGAGGCAGAAATACGCTTTTCTTTAGGCACCCATCAACGTGTCGGTAAACGCTTTTTAGAGACCAAAAATGTATCCTTACACTTCAATGACAGAGTGTTGTTTAAGGATGTGAACGTCACTGCGCAGTTTGGAGATAAAATTGCCATCACAGGAATAAATGGTAGTGGAAAAACAAGTTTTTTAAAAGTCATCTTAGGTCAATTAAAGGCAGAGGGCAGAGTATGGCTATCTCCGGCTGCTAACATTGGTTATTTATCACAAGAAGTCTTTGATCTACCTCTTGAACAGACACCGGAGCAATATTTTTATCAAGAAACGTTTGAAGAGCGAGGGAAAGTCCGCAATCTCATGAAAAATCTAGGATTTACTTCTACTCACTGGACATCTGTTATAGGGGAGATGAGCATGGGTGAGCGGGTAAAATGTAAACTGATGGCTTATATATTAGCAGACAAGAACGTTCTTATTTTAGATGAGCCAACGAATCATCTTGACCTGCCTTCCCGTGAGCAATTAGAGCAAACGCTTGCCCAATATAATGGGACATTACTTGTTGTCTCACACGATCGCTACTTTCTAGAAAAGGTAACGAATAGTGTATGGGAGATTCATGCTCAACAGATAGAGAAAAAATGGAGAAAAGAGGTTAAGCAAGACGAGGGTGTAGTGACACTTCGCTTAAAGCTAGAAACCGAGCGGCAGGAAATATTAGGTAAACTTAGCTTTCTCACAGCTAAAGATAAGGACTATGTAATGCTTGATGAAAAATTTAATGAACTGACGAAGCGAATTAACGACCTAAAATAGGTAACGTTTAAGATGGTTTTCACTAGGGAAAAATACCGAGAGAGGGAAATTAATAGATGGAGGTACACGCAATGAAAAGAATGCTAGTTCTCCTTTTTTTGAGTATTTGCTTTATAGGTGCTTGTGCTAATCGGGAAGAAAATCAACAAGCACATGAAAGTGAGACCCAAATACCTGTCGAACAAGCTAATCAACATGATAATGGAACAGCTATGGAACAAACAGAGGTCCTGCAACAAATCAAGGATCAAATACAAGCTGATTTCACCATAAAAATGCCAACAACTTTACCTATTACACAGGATTCTTTTTTATCAGCTACTACAAGGACAGAAGGGAATCAGGTGGAAATTGTCTTTTATGAAAGTAAAGAGAGTATGCCGATTAATGATATTCGATTAAAGAAATCAGCAAACGTTATAGCACGATTGCTCGTTAAGCAATACAATAATGCAGAAGGGGCAAGCACCCAAATAGCGTTTGATAATTTTAATCAAAATGGTGGACAAAAAGTGGATCTTGGTGACAATATTAAAGGTTATCAAGACGCGGGGGCAGGCTCCTTATGGACTGGATGGAATGAAGGACGCTGGGCAATTGCCACACATACCCGAACAGAAAATCCTGAGGCTGGTGTCAAGCTTGCAAAGCAAGTAGTAGAATATTTAAAAAGTCATATGCTCCCTATTCCAAAGCAATATGGCATGGCTCAATTGGACGTTTATCAAACAGGCAATTTAATCGTTTGGCAGGATGAAAAGCTTGTGTATACACTCGATTCCATAAAAGACCCTCTAAAGGCCATAGAAATAGCTACAGCGTTTGACCAATAATTAAAACCCTAGAGTCTTGTGGCTCTAGGATTTTTTTAGTTGTTTTACTTTATAGAATCAATAAGGCCACTGTAGTCGTGGAATCGCTGTTGCCAACTCTCCATTGGGAAATTTAGTTGTTCCTTTCTATCTAGCAAATCAGCCAGCAAGTTTAGACATATATGCCACCCCGCTAAATCCTTTGGCGTATGCTCTGTCAATTCTTGAAGTGTCTCTACTAATAGGAGGAATGTGCCCTCGTCATTAGAAGAAAGTTCGAATCGTACCGTATCCGTACCCCAATCAAATTCGAGAGTTTCATTTTCTGCATAATCGGTAATGGCTATTGTTTCATAGGCATCTGTTCCATCGTTCATATTAAAATGCATCTTACCATTCTTACGAAGATCAATGATTTCTAAATTGCTCATCCACTTTTGCAGCTTGTCATTTTCAGTGATTGCTGCCCAAACAACATCTATTGAATGAGGGAGCTGGCGTTTGAATGTTGCAACATGATGATTGGATTGTTCTTCAATAGTAGCTAGCATAGTATCCTCCGTCTTTTATGTGATTTTGTCCTTATTATAGGTGTTCTTTATGAACTGTTCAAAGGAGAACATCCCATAAATATATTATTTATAAGAAGTGAGATTTGGGATACTATTGTTAAAAAGGGGGCGTGAACATGACATATGAACAAGCATTAGAACGTTATATCCAAGCAACAAATACTCATGATTTTAATAAGGTAAAGGTTATTTTGCATCCACAGGCTGTCTATTGGTTTTCGGATAAAACATGTACGACTACAGAAGAAATTGGTGCTTACTTCAATCACGCATGGAATGTAATTCAAGAAGAGGTCTATTCAGCAACTGATATAACTTGGCTAACCGTTGATGAAAAAACAGCCACCTGTATTTATACATATCACTATGAAGGCTATCATAATGGGAAATCTGTATCAGGTAGCGGTAGGGCGACAAATATTTTTACATGGATGAATGGTGAATGGAAGTTAATTCATGAACATTTGAGTGGATATATTAAATAATTTCCCATACCATCTGAATAATCAACATCGAGATAATCACAGTTAGTAGTCGTTTGGCTACTTTTATTGGAATGTGTGGTAGCACAAGGAGGCCTAATTGAGAGCCTATAATGGAGCCTAAGGCCATGGCAATTGCATAATGCCATTGAATAAAGCCTGTTTGATAAAAAACAATAAAAGCTCCAGTACAACTTCCAAAAAGCAGTGCACGCGTGAGCTGTACGGCCTTTATGTAAGTGTGTTGGCAACGCCAATAATATAAAATACTAAAAGTTGAAGAACCAGGACCAAACCCACCATCATACATAGCGATAAAAAATGGCTGCCAAAGGGAGGACGTTGTATGCTCTGTAGGATTCACAGTGTCAGTCCAAGCCTTGTTTTTTAAAGTGACAACTAATGCAAAAATCAGTAGGATACAGGCTGTAACATTCATATTTTGTTCGGATTGTGACACGGCTAGAAGTGCACCACCAGCTCCTCCTATAACAGCAATAGCTATGTATTTTAAAATAACTTTGAAATGTAGCTCCTTATGATACAGTAAATAAAAAATGCTAGATAAAGCCGATATACCGGTCGAAAATTTATTTGTAGCAATACTAGTTTGAATGGGAATACCGACCAGCATCATAGCGGGTAGCGTCATAAGACCTCCACCTCCCGCAAGTGTACCGATAAAGGCAGCTATTATACCAATGCATACGAGGGTTAAAGAGATTTTTGTATAATGTGCCATGAAACTAAGGAGTACAAGGAACAATATCCATAAAATTTTTTTCATAGGCTACTCTCCTCACTTGGATAGCTTTAGGGTAAAGGTATTTAATTTATAAATCTAATATATTATTTTTGAGTACATATAAATATTATTTATCTTTTGGAAGACTAAGGGAGATTGCTGCATACAAAGGAAGAAAGAGGCGAAATCCAATGCTGCGAGACAAAAAGTCGATTATTAAACACTATGAACATTCTCTTCATTGGGTAAAGAATTTGAGGAATTTAACTGAGGAGCAATGGCGTATGCCAATTGAATCTGGAAAATGGTCAGTTGCAGAGGTGATAGGGCATCTTACACCCTGGGATAAATTTGTGTTAGAACAACGAATACCATATTTATTTACTAATACATCGTTACCTAAAGGACCAGATGTCACGAATATGAACACGAGGGCAGCTGAGAAAAGTCGTGAACAGCAGTTAGAAAAAACGATTATTGAATTTGTTTTGACAAGACGTCAATTGCTTCAAACCATTCAGCAATTTACAGATGAGCAATGGCAGCAGTCGTTCAATATTGGACAGTCTAACATAACGATGGCTGATTATTTTGGCGGATTAATTGACCATGATTTACATCATTTTTCACAAATTCAGAGTGTTTTACATGTATAGGAGCTAGCACATGGATATCAAGTATTTAATAGATTACTTTGCACAGGCATCTGTAAAGTTTACCGATGTCTTTACCAAAAGAATGGAGCCAGGAGAGGTTGATTTAGGGAGAACTACTGCACCAGAAAAATGTGGAATTATTGTGCCGCTTGCAGGAAGTGCTATCTTTAGCTTGAATGGAACGCCATATGTGATGGAGCCAGGAGTAATAGTGCATGCTGGTCCTCAAATGCCAATTGAAGTGAACGTAACAAGTCAGAAGGTTTGGGAATATGCTGTAGTTCACTATAATCTACCTATGGAGGAGACGGCATTATATCCACTGGTGGAACAACATTTTCTCATTAAAACAGGACATAATACGCAAATTATTACCCAGGTACAGCAGCTAGTAGAAAGCTATTCCTTTCCAGGTAATATGGCCGTATTTAAGTCCAAGACATTATTCATGAACTTGCTGGAACACATTCTTATAGCGGCAAAAGTGAAGGTTCTGGATAATGCCAATGAATTAATGGAGCAGGCTTTACAGTATATACATGAGCACTATGCGGAGCAGATTTCGGTATCAAATATTTCTAGTGAATTTGACATTGAACGGCGTCGTTTTGCCTATTTATTTGAGCAGCATACAGGTATGAATCCAAGCAAATATATAACAGAATACCGTATACGACGTGCGAAAGACTTACTAGAATATGGTGGAATCCCTGTAGCTGAAATTGCAGAATGTGTTGGATATGTAGATTGTTTTTATTTTAGTAGAGTATTTAAAAAGTGTACGGGTTTATCTCCCTCAGCCTATCGCAAGTTAAAAATAGAGGAAGCCAAATATGTATGAATGACTGTTTCTTATAAAAAAGGAGCAGTTTTTTTATGGCATAAATCGGCAAAAGTCCATGTCATTTTCGAAATCGTCCATTCACAATCTATTTTCACTTTGTTAGGATAGTATCCGTAAATGATAATGAGTATCAATTATATGTTGACATACATATGTAAATGATTATCATTATCAATATGAGCTTGTTAGGAGAGAATATCTATGAATAAATATTTTAAAATGTGTGCACCAGCACTTTTAGCACTATCATTAGCTGCATGTGGAACAGATAAGGCAGAGGAGTCTACTTCAACAAATAATACAACGGAGACAAGTGTAACAGAATCACAGACAGAACTAGCTAAGACACAGACAATTACGTACTTGGGTGAGAAATATGAGCTTCCAGTAGAAGTGAAAAATATTGTCGCTGCAAGTCTTGAATCTATGGAAGACGCTGCAATGCTTGGAATTAAGCCCGTAGGTGTACTTGAAGTAGGTGGCAAAGTGCCAGCATATCTAGCATCTGATTTTGAAGGTGCTACACTGGTAGGAAATAAAATGGAGCCAAATGCAGAGGCCATTCTTAATTTGGATCCAGATGTCATTGTAGGTACTTCAAAATTCCCTAAAGAAACGGCTGAAAAGTTGAACAAAATTCAAACAATGATACCTTACTCACATATTTCAACAAACTGGAAGGAAAATTTGACAGTGCTTGCACAGCTAGCTGGTAAAGAAGATGATGCTAAAAAAATCATTTCTGACTATGAGGCAAAAGTTGCTGATGCACAGGTTAAATCGAAGGAGCAATTAGCTGATAAACAAGTATTAATCATCCGTGTTCGCGGTGGTGTAATGTACATTTATCCAGCTGGTGTTTATTTAAATCCTGTTTTGTATGAGGATTTAGGTGCTCCAGTTCCAGAGGTAGTGACGACAGCTAAAGCGCAGGCAGAATTATCGCTAGAAACATTAGCTCAAGTAAATCCAGATGCAATTTTCCTTCAATTTGAGGAATCCGAAAATAAGGATACTCCTAAGGCGTTAGAGGAGCTACAAAAAAATCCAATTTTCACTAGCTTAAAGGCATCACAAAATAATGAAATTTATGTCAATACAATTGACCCGTTAGCACAAGGTGGTACGGCTTGGTCTAAGGTTAAATTCTTAGATGCAGCAGCTGAAAAATTACTTAAATAGTATACACAGGCTGGTAGTAGGTTTGGTGATATCACCAGGCTATTACCGGCCTTTTGTTCAGTAGAAGTTTGGATACTAAAATGGTATAGAAAAAGGTGTGAAAGTTGAAAAAAACAAACGTAGTGTCATTTTCAATATTAGCAGTATCTCCTCTCCTTATTGCCCTTGTGGCGCTTGTTTCTGTTATGTATGGAACAAAGGATATTAGTGTAATCACTGTGTGGCAAGCAATATCAGCATTCGATCCTTCTAATGTTGATCATCAAATTATACGGACAGGACGTATTCCTAGAATAGGCGCAGTCTTGTTAGTAGGAGCCTTTTTGGCAGTTGCGGGTGCAGTTATGCAGGGAATTACACGAAATTATTTAGCATCTCCTTCATTGATGGGTGTCAACGATGGCTCTGCATTTGTTATAACATTAGCCATTGTCTTTTTCCCAGGACTGCCTAATTATCAAATGATTTTATTGTCAATGCTAGGTTCTGCACTGGGTGCGGGCATTGTTTTTGGCTTTGGCTCGTTAATTCGGAATGGTTTATCACCAGTAAGGCTAGCCATTATTGGAACCGTTATTGGGACATTTTTAAGTAGTATAGCTACAGCGATTGCGATGTATTTTCAAGTATCACAAACAGTCAGTGCTTGGTATAACACTAAGGTACATATGGTAGATATGGATATGTTGATGCTCTCTATTCCATTTGGATTAGTTGGTTTATTATTGGCCTTACTATCCGCGAGGGCCATTACGATTACCTCGCTAGGTGAGGATATTGCAATGGGACTAGGTCAAAAAACAAAGGCAGTACGGATTATTAGTATGCTAGCTGTCGTATGCTTGACAGGGACAGCAGTTGCTCTCGTTGGGAAAATAGCCTTTGTAGGGTTAGTTATTCCGCATATTACTCGTTTTCTTGTTGGAGTAGATTATCGCTATATTATCCCTTGTGCGGCGGTTATTGGTGCCTTTTTCTTGGCGCTTTGTGATGTCCTTAGCCGCTTTGTTAATTATCCATTTGAAACGCCAATAGGAGTCTTAACAGCATTAGTTGGTGTGCCATTCTTCTTATATTTAGTTCGAAAGCACGGAGGTGAAAAACGTGCGTAAACATACCTCAAGTGTATTCTTAATGACTATGTCGACGCTTTTACTTTTGATTTTAGTTGCAAGTTATCTACATATTACAAATGGTGTTTTTGATATGTCTGTGATGGATGTCATAAAAACATTATTGCGTATTGAACCTAATCCAAAATTTGATCTTGTTATTTTTGAATTCCGCTTACCACGAATTGTCATAGCTGGGCTCGTTGGTATTGGATTAGGAATGGCGGGGGTTGTATTACAGGGTATTACGCGCAATGGGCTCGCAGATCCAGGGATATTAGGAATTAATGCTGGAGCTGGTGCCGCGGTCGTAATTTTTATGTTTTTCTTTCAATTAAAATTAGTGAGTGCAGATATGAACAGCTGGCTATCCATTTTAATGATGCCATTGTTCGGTTTTATCGGTGGAACAATTGCGGCTATATTAATTTTTACGTTTGCTTTGAAAAATGGTCATCTCGATATGCAGCGATTAATATTAACTGGGATTGCCATTAACAGTGGATTTGGCGCTTTATCATTGTTTCTATCTCTAAAAATGAGTGCGCAGGATTTTGAATCTGCAGCTATTTGGATGGCAGGTTCCATTTACAATGCGAATTGGATTTTTGCTCTTACTATGTTACCTTGGCTTGTAATTTTAGGAATTTATGTGCATAAAAAATCGTATTTACTTGATTATTTTCAGCTGGAAGAGGATAACATCACAAGTTTAGGAATTGCTGTTGAAAAAGAGAAAATGAAGCTGTTATTAGCCAGTGTAGGACTAGTTAGCGCATGCGTATCTGTATCAGGAAGTATTGGCTTTATTGGGTTAATGGCACCACATATCGCCAAGCAGCTTGTTGGTATTCAGCACCGCTATGTCATGCCAGTAAGTGCATTAATTGGTGCAGGCTTGCTAATTCTAGCTGACTTTATCGGCAAAACGGTATTCGCACCGTCTGAGCTGGCTGTTGGAATAGTAGTATCGATTATAGGAATTCCATATTTCTTGTATTTACTAGTGAAATCTAAGGCATAGGAGGAAATGGTGTGCAAACAGCGTTTAGAATGGAAAATTTGGCTTCAGGCTATGAGCAGGTTCGAGTGTTTGAAGGGTTAAATTTAACGATTGAAGAGGGCAAGGTCACAACGATTATCGGACCGAATGGCTGTGGTAAATCAACGCTTCTCAAAACAATAGGAAGAATTTTGAAAAAGCAACAGGGCACGGTATACTTGCAGGAGCAAAATATGCAAAATCTGTCGACAAAGGATATTGCACAGAAGCTAGCAATATTATCACAAACACCCGTTGCACCGGGACAATTAAAAGTCGAGGAACTTATTGCTTATGGCAGATATCCGCACCGCAACAATGTCAATCGATTAACAAATAAGGATGAAGAAATGATTGAGTGGGCGTTAACGGTCACAAACACGGTGGAATATCGAAATCGGGAGCTAGCACAGCTTTCTGGGGGTCAGCGTCAACGTGTATGGCTCGCTATGGCATTGGCACAGGAAACAAATATTTTGTTGCTCGATGAGCCGACTACGTATTTAGATATGGCCCACCAATTGGAAGTACTTGATATCGTGAAACATTTAAATGAACAGCATCAATGTACAATCGTCATGGTTCTTCATGATATTAACCATGCTGCTAGGTATTCAGATCATCTGATCGCCATGCGAAATGGTGTTATCATGCAAACAGGAACACCACAGGAAATCTTAAGCGCAGAGGTGATGCGTCAAGTCTTTAACATTGATGCACGTATTATGGAAGATCCAGCAACCAATACACCTGTATGCTATGGCTATGACATATTGAAGGAGGAAAACAAATGAATCCAACAGAAATAGATTACTCAACACAGCAAATGACTTCAAAATTGGCAGACTATACGTATGGGATTAACGTTTATGTACCAAATGAGGAAGCGCCAACGGAAGGCTTTCCGGTCATCTATGTATTGGATGGTTCTTCTTATTTTTCTCTTGTTAAGGAAGCAGTTCGATTGCAAAGTCGTAATGCGCCAAAAACGGGTATTTTACCATCCATTGTTGTTGGTATCGGGCATGGTGAAGATATGCGTGAACGACGTTTTTATGATTTTACGGCACCAGCAGAGACGTATATTTATCCCGCAAGATTTAAAGGTAAAGGGCATGAAAAGCTTGGTGGGGCAGTAAACTTTAGTCGATTCCTAGAAGAAGAACTAAAGCCAATGATTGAAGCCAACTATCCAGTAAATAAAGCACAGCAATCGATATTTGGTCACTCATTAGCTGGTTATTTTACGCTTTGGCAATTATTTCACCATCCAACAAGCTTTCAACATTACCTGGCTATCAGTCCTTCCATCTGGTGGAATGAGCATGAATTAGTCCCATGTGCCTCAGTATTTTTAAATGAGCATCAGGCTATGAAGGAAACATTGTTTATTAGTGCTGGTGAACTGGAAACCTTTATGGTGGATGATGCACGACAAATGGCAACAATACTTGAAAAAGTAATGAAGGTTGATTTTTATGAAGCTTTAAACGAAAATCATGCATCTGTTGTGCCTACAGTTATGAGTAGAGCCATACGTTTTGCTTTTACAAATGAATAAACAATAGCCGCATTATCTATTGGTAGTGCGGTTTTTTATTTTCAAGAAGTTTTGATTTATAAAATACTTGAAGGAAACTCATAATAAAGGAAATTTGGTAAAACGTCTGGGATTAATGGAGGCGCTGTATGCAAAAAATTAAAAATTTAATCAACCCAGTATTTATTATTTCTAGTGGAGCCATTTTATTTTTAGTAATTATTGGGGCAATAATACCGGAACAGTTTAAGAATGGTGCGAACAGCGTCTTTCATATGACGACGGATTTTTTTGGTTGGTTTTACTTAATGGCGGTCTTTATAATCGTGGTTTTTCTATTTGGCTTGGCGATTAGTAAATATGGCACTATTCGGTTAGGAGCAGAAGATGGTCGACCAGAATTTAGCTTTCTCACATGGATTTCTATGCTCTTTTCTGCAGGTCTAGGGGTTGGATTAGTCTTTTGGGGAGTAGCTGAACCAATGAGTCATTACTTTTCACCGCCCTTTAGTGACACAACACCTCTAACGACAGATGCAGCGCGACTGGCAATGGGTTATTCTTTCTTTCATTGGGGAATCAGCCAATGGTCTGTTTATGCTATATTGGGGCTTGTCATGGCTTATGTGCAATTTAACAAAAAAAGAAATATGCTCATCTCTACCGCTTTAGAGCCTGTAACGGGGACAAATCGAGTCGTGAAGGGCACAATTGATATTTTAGCGGTTATTGCTACAGTTATGGGGGTAGCTACTTCTATTGGCTTGGGCGTGCTCCAAACAAACGGAGGTTTAAGCTTTGTCTTTGGTTTACCTAATACATTTCTCATACAGGTAGCCATTATTCTTATCATGTTTATTGGCTATATGTTCTCTGCCACTACGGGCCTTCAAAGGGGAATGAAAATCCTAAGTAATGTCAATATGATGCTAGCGATTGTTTTACTGCTATTTGTCTTTATAACTGGCCCAACAGTTTTTATTATGGAAACCTTTACACTAGCAATAGGGGATTATATTTCAAACTTCATTCAATACAGCTTAAGGATGCAACCGTATATCGGGGGGACTTGGGTGAAGGATTGGACGATCTTTTATTGGGCGTGGGCGATAGCATGGTCGCCCTTTGTTGGTTCTTTTATTGCCCGTGTATCTAAAGGAAGAACGATTCGAGAATTCATTGTTGGCGTATTAATTATTCCTCCTCTTATTGCTTGTTTTTGGATTGCTGTTTTTGGAGGAACTGCCATGTGGTTCGACCTGCATAAAGAAGCTGAAATTGCGCAAACCGTTCATAACGACGTAACAGTGGCCTTGTTTCAAATGCTAGAGTATTTACCTCTTTCAATGATAGCTTCTTTTATTGGAATTTTGCTCATTTTCATTTTCTTAATTACATCAGCCGATTCAGCTACTTTCATTATGGCGAGTATGACGACAAGGGGGTCTTTAAACCCGACAGTACTATCCAAGTTAGTATGGGGTATATTGATGGCCTCTATATCAGGTGTTTTATTGTATACAGGTGGGCTGGATGCACTACAAACAGCCTCATTAATTGCCGCGTTACCGTTTACAGTCCTATTACTGTTGTTAATGATTTCTTATATTAAAATGATGAAGGAAGAGATTGTTCCTCTGAAGAAAAAAGACATTCAACGATTGAAGATAGCAAGGAAGCATCTTGAAAAAGAAGCAAAAGCCAAAGAAAAAAAATAAGGTGATAAGCTGTATTATTCTTTGATGAGTAATACAGTTTCTTTTTGTGTTATTGCTATTGGGTATTTTAATGAACGGAATTGTCTGTAATAATTGAGGGTAAAAAGAATTTTTTTAGGGGATGGGGGTTGTCGTAGAAGATTTGTCCTTATATGTATGATGCTGTTAGTGGTAGTAGTTATACAAATATAGGTAAAATTGTAATAACAGAGAATGCCCCAGATTTTTTGCAAATAAGTGATTTTGCAGCTATTAATTGGAATGAAAAAGCAGTGAATTTGGTGATAGAGCCATTATAGGTAATGCCAATAAATCGGGTGTTATTGGTGCTAGTATGCAAAGTTTGAGCCCACAAAATGGATGTGGCATCTTTGAAGAATTGAAGGAAATGGTAATACAGAGTTAACAGTTGTAGGATACTATAGAGATTCTAAAACTAACCAGTCTATTTTAGTTGGCGGATGGAGCACAGGTCTTAGCGGGCCAGCAAACGAAGCAGGTGCTCATAGCCCTTTAAGCGTAAAAATTCCTAGTCCTGGAAAAGGGCTGTTTTACTGATACAAATGGAAAACACTTTGATACGTTGATTGTTGATATCCAGGAATAATAATGACCTAAACATTTTGGAAAAGTAAGAGGGAAAAATGGAGGAGAGCAATTTGATTGATTTACGATATCCCATTGGGGAGTTTCAATGTCCAAAAGAAGTGACATCACAGCATGTAAAAGAATGGATGGAGGATATTAGCTTATTACCAAAGCAGCTTAAAGAAGTATTAAGTGAAGCAAGTGAGCAGGCATTGGCAAACTCGTATCGTGAAAATGGTTGGACCGTTAGGCAGCTAGTCCATCATATTGCAGATAGTCATATGAACAGCTATACCCGTTTTAAGCTAGCGCTAACAGAGGATGTACCAACGATTAAGCCATACAATGAGGCTGTATGGGCAATGCTCCCAGATTCAGATATGCCAATAGCAACTTCGCTGACATTAATTGAAAGTTTACATGAGCGTTGGGTTTATTTACTGACAAATTTAACGGATGAACAATTACAACGAGCTTATAATCATCCTGATTCGGGGTTAACAACATTGGAACAAGCAGTAGGTTTATATGCATGGCATGGCAAACATCATTTGGCACATATCCAGCATGCATTAGCATTTTAGCTACATAAAAAGTAGACGATTTAGTTAAAATCGCCTACTATAATTTAATTATTAGGTTTGAAAAGATACTTATAACTTTAAGAGTTAGCGTTATTTACTTATACAATAGTAATTCCTGCACTTGCGTTACCAGTAAGAGTAACCAGAACAGTAGCTCCTGAAGTAGTCATGGAGAACACCATTAATAAACGATCACCAGTAGTTACTGGCACTGATACGTTGGCACTACCGCTTGCAATTGCACCAGCTAATAATGCTGCTAATGGTAAAGCTGGAGTTAAATCAACAAATGCTGCAGTAGGGCTGAAAACATTGCTTCCTTGAACTGCACGGTAAATTTGTGCTCTCACTGTAGCTGTTCCTGTTAGTGTTAAAGCGGCAGTTGCTGAAATTGTTGCAGCAATAGATGTAATTGTTCCTGGACGTGGAACAGTAAAAGCTTCTGTGGCAAGAGAACTTGTTAAATCAATATTAACGCCAGCAAGAGCTACACCTGGAACAGATGTACCAAAACCAACAAGGCTTACAGTACTAACTAAACCAGTTGCAAGAGATACTAATACAACAGGAATTGTTCCTGAAGAAAATGGGATAATGGAACCTGTAGCTGCTGGTGGAGTAATACATGCCGCATCAATACCGATAAATGGTCCAAGGGCAGTACAATCACCATTGCCTTTAGAGCAACCACACATTGAGTTGTTAAAACACATTTTTACACCCCCTTTCTTCATTATTCTATTCATATGTGAAAAGGGGGGAAGGGCAAATATCTACCTCTCCTATAAATTCAATGATTTCATAAAATCAATTTTCTATTGAAACAAAAAGACATCCACTATGTGTTTTCATACATAGTGGACGTCTTATAAAGTGATAAATTTAACTCCATCTTTTAAAGAAATCAAAAAATGAATTTTTTCCCTTCTTATTTTCTTCCTCAATCGGCATATTTACAGGATCAGGTTGCTTATTTTCTTCTTCCAGGGATGGATGAACCTCATAGACTGCTTCAGAATTATACACTTCGACATACTCTTCTGTTTCGATTGAAGGAGAATGATGTGTTTCAACTGTGTCAGCTGGCTGTGCTACTGTTTCTGAAATGACTTCGTTGAGAGGCTCACTAGCTATTGCAGTAGTGTCTTCACTAACTGTCTTGCTAAGTTTCTCTGAATTAACCTGTTCAAACGATCCTTTAGTTACTTCGGAAATCTCATGGTTGTTACGTTCATTTTCCGTTGGCACAGCCTCTGTAGGATCATCTAATTTTTCGGTTCCAGTACTCGATTCATGAACAATAGTTGATAGTAAATGATCATTCTCGATGTTTTCCTCACTTAAAGTGGGCTGTACAGCAGATGGATCATAAACACTTACTGGAACTTCCTTTGCATCCGTGGCATTTTTAAAATGGAAGGTGGATTCAACTGTCGTGTTTCTGAATAAACCATTGTATATATGGCTTGGATGCGTATTAATGGATTGAAAATATTGCTGATTAAAATGCCGCTCTTCTGGTTTAGCTACCTGCTGGTCATTGTGAGGAGGTGGAGCCCCATTGTTATTGACATTTTGTTGGTGGTTTATGGCTTTACCTGCCAAACTTTGTAATAGTCTATAAGATGGTTGTGCTGATGTTATCGTAGTTTTATCTGCTGTCTGTGTCATTCTAGGTTGTTGTCTAGGCAAATGAGTAGCCGAAGTTTGAGAAGGCATTTTAATGGCGGGAGAAATGGTTGTTGTATCATTTCCTTCAACAGTTAATAATTTGTTTAAAACTGCTAAAATTTCTTGATTCATTTCTTCCATGGTTTGATTCAGAGACTCAATCTGTATGGAAAGAAGCCTTATTTGATCATCATATCCTTTTATATAGGAATTTTGCTTAGTATCCAATGTCTCTGTAATCCCCTCTAAATGGGCTATCTGTGTTTTCAGTCCATCAAACCCCTGCTTCATATAAAGGAAATCTTCAATTGACGATCCCGTTTTTAATGATGATAACGATTCTCTATAGGTTTCAATTTTTTGCTTTAAATTTTCAATTTCTTGAGTGGTATACAATTTTGACTCCTCCATTGTAGTTCACCCCTTT
The DNA here is from genome assembly GCF_049315265.1 of Lysinibacillus sp. NPDC056220. NCBI lineage: Bacteria > Bacillati > Bacillota > Bacilli > Caryophanales > Bacillaceae > Lysinibacillus > Lysinibacillus sp. NPDC056220. Next base: position 140,316 of record NZ_JBMOXD010000004.1, on the reverse strand, counting down.
CATTCCATTATTAGTTTATTAAAAATATTGACTTTCTGTTACAAATATACCTGTTCCTTCAACATTTTAGTTCTTATTATAAAGAAAGAACTGTAAGACAAAATGATTGTCGCTGATTTTTATAAATATCCAATGTAACTATTTATTAGCCCATGCACTTATAGCTGAAAAACATATGCTACAAACGAAAGATAAAAAACTTATGGAGGTGTCAAAAGGATGCAAGAACATATGCCATCCCAGGCGCAGGAACTGATTTGTATAAATGTTGATAAGGTATATGACTGGATTGTAAAGGAAATGTCATTTGATATTTCACCAACTGGAGCAATTACATTCCCAGGCGTAACAGCAGCTACTGACTTAACAGGTGCTATTGTTACATGTCGAGTAATTCCAGCAGCTACAAATCCAATTGTGATCCTAAACCGTGAGAATCGCCAATTCTCTATCGATGGATCAACTGTTTGTCTACAACATTTAAATATTCAAAAGAATTTCATTCTTACGATCGTTGTTACATTACCAAATGGAACAATGTTCACAAGCGCAGAGATTCCTGTTTCACGCTGTGAGCAAGTGACATTATGTGCACCTAAGGGTACAGATGTAGAAATTCTATATACAGATTTAGATTGCTTCGTTTGTACAACTGGTACACTTACAGCTGCAGCAGGTGCAATTACGTTTTCTGCGTTAACAATTACTGTTGCTGTTTGCCAAAGCATTCAATCAACATTCCCAGTTACTGTGGAATTTTTAGCAACTTTCTGCGAACCAAGAGCAGATTTACCATTCACATGTCCAACTGCGGTTCGTCCACAACAATGCCCAGTTATTTTCCCAACTGTTGGTTAGTAGTGCTAACAAATAGAGGAAAGTCATATCATGAAGAGAGGGTTATCCTCTCTTTTTTTTTATGAATCATAGTAAGGGGGCATTAAGTGATAACACGAATAGAAGACAAGATACAAGCGGTGAAAGAACAGACAAACATGTATGTTCAAGAAATAAAAAAGCTGGTAGAAGAGCTAGCAGTTCAAAATAAGATTAGTCTAATCAGTTATTTTACATCCTCGTTCAATATATCCTATGACTCTGAGCAAGAAAGTCTTTGTTTAGGCTCCTACCATATTCGTAATATTGGTCAAACACCCGTCACAAATCCATATCTATGTATTAAATTACCGAAAGATTCTCCGTTTTATTTCTCGGGAAGGTATGTTCACGAAAATTACACACCTACTTTAAAGACACAGGGGCAAAGTAATTGGGAACGTTTTAATGACAAGTCTAGTAAGGAGGAATATTGGCTTAGACCAGTAGGGAAGTCCACCATCGAACCAAATGAAACGATTTCATTTACCAATTTTCAAATTAAATGGTCCCATAATTTATCGTATTCTGGCACTATTATGGGTTTTACATATTGTGATCAGCTAACAGATGGTGTGGTTGTGTTAAACCCAATTAATCTCAATGGAATTAGTCAAACGCAGGAGGGAAACAATGGTGGATCATGAAAAACAAGAGCTTAGTAGCGTAATCCAACAATTGCTGAAGGACCAGCTTAACCGCCGTAATGTACAAGATAATAGCTTTGCCTTTCTTGAAAAAGATACATTGCAACAATTAATTGGCTATCTTGTCTCTGGGGAAAAAAATAATATCTTTGAACAACATGAACATTCGAAGCTACAAACAAAGTGGTTAAAACAACTAGATGAGGTGTTAGATGACAGTAAAGCACAGTTTGAAGAAGTCATTGAAATTCTAAAAAGTTTTTCAGGCTAGGAGGTGCAAGGATGGACAACGATATTGTCAAAAACAATGATCCTCTACAGCTCCAACAAATGATAATTTTTTTAAGGGCCGAATTAGCCAAATATAAAAATGAAGTGAAAAGGCTAAGGGATAGTGATTATTATGCATTAGTGCTACGGCTTGAACGGGAAAATATACAATTAACAAGACTCAGAAAAGATCTCTCGATGGAGCTATTAAAGTTGAAGCGAGATTTTGATAAGGAATTGGAAGCATATGATGAAGAGATACAAAAACGAGAGTTACAAAGGAAAAAACAAATTACTTCGATAGAGTCCTTATTAAAAGAGCTAAATGAGTTGCGAGCAGAAAATAAGTTATTAAAGGACAGCGTTAACGTATCTAATGAAGATAAAAACTATAGGTCAATGATTGAAGGGTTTGATAAAAGATTACATGACTTTACCATCGTTACAGGTGGACAAATGGAACGTATCGTAGAGACAATAGAACAATCCTATAGAGACAAAGTAGAGACGGACAGCCTATATCAACAATTAGTCAAAGAATTAGAGACGAAAAATCAAGAAATCGAAAAACTAACGAATGAGATAAAAGGCTATAAAAATCAAACTGATGACAGTAGAGTAAAAATGAATGGATCTATTAATCTAGACGAGCAGATCGATTATAGATTACGAATGCTTGATGAACTCGATCAAAAATTGAACGAGCTTGCATTCGAAATAAATAGAGAATAGATGGGATAAAACACTGTTTCTAGGGGGTAAGCATACCCCTTTTGAAACAGTCCCCAATTAATTAACTACTGCTAAATTACTTTGTTTCACGATGTAAAGTAGTTCGTTTTAAGCGAGGGGAATACTTTTTAAGCTCCAATCTCTCTGGATTATTACGTTTATTTTTCGTCGTGATATAGTTTTTATCACCAGTTTCTGTGCAGGCTAGAGTTATTTGTACGCGCATAATTATGCCTCCTTTTAAATAGTAATCATTACGATTTAAACAATATATTTTAGGTTGTAAATTGTCAAGTTTAATTTCGTATATAATAAAAAGCTTTGCATTTTATAAAATTATATGTTTTAATTACAAATTGTAAATAGTAATGATTACGATTTAAGGAGTTGGAGAGATAACAATGAAAATACCTGTGACTGTATTAAGTGGATACTTAGGTTCTGGTAAGACCACAATGATGAATCATGTATTGCAAAACGAAAAGGATTTACGTGTTGCTGTTATTGTGAATGATATGAGTGAAATTAATATTGATGCTGAGCTTATTGCAAATGGCAGCGGTATCTCACGAACAGAAGAGAAATTTGTGGAGTTATCCAACGGCTGTATTTGTTGTACATTGAGAGAAGATTTATTACAGGAGGTGGAACGTCTTGCGAAGCTTGGCAATATTGATTATATATTGATTGAATCGACAGGTATTAGTGAGCCGATTCCAGTTGCACAAACATTTAGCTATTTAGATGAAGAGCTCGGCATAGATTTAACGAGATTTTGTCAATTGGATACGATGGTAACGGTCGTAGATGCGCATCGCTTTTGGCATGATTTTCAATCAGGAGAGAGTTTATTAGAGCGTAAGGAAGCAATTGGTGAATTAGATGGACGGGATGTTGCAGACCTTCTTATTGATCAAATAGAATTTTGTGATGTCCTTGTATTAAATAAGTGTGACTTAGTTTCAATAGAAGAGTTAGAACGGTTGGAGGGTATATTGCGCGCACTACAGCCCGAGGCAAAAATAATCCGAACGGTTAATGGTGAAATTGATTCTACTGACATTTTGAATACAGGCCGTTTTGACTTCGAGCGTGTATCAGAATCAGCTGGCTGGTTAAAAGAATTAGAGTTGGGGCATGAAAACCATATGCCGGAGACGGAGGAGTACGGGATATCTTCATTTACCTATACAAGTAGAAAGCCATTCCATCCGATGCGCTTTGTCGAGTGGTGTGACCACATGCCCCAATCAATTGTGCGGGCAAAGGGGATTGTTTGGAGTGCTAAACATCAAGATGTTGCGTTATTGCTATCACAGGCAGGTTCATCTGCAAAAATTGAACCTGTTTCTTATTGGGTAGCTGCACTACCAAAAGCTCAGCAGGAAGATGTTTTCCAACAAAGTCCAGAGGTGTTGGAAGACTGGGATAGCGAGTTTGGAGATCGCATGACCCAACTTGTTATTATTGGTATTGACTTAGATAAAGAACGTATTTTCAAACAGTTGGACAGCTGTTTATTAACAGATGAAGAGTTTCGTAACCCGTGGGAACAACTACAAGATCCGTTTAACTGGGAATGGCATTAATAAAAAAGAAGATTTCGGCTACGACTCCGAAATCTTCTTTTCAAACACTCGATTATAATTAGTGGCATCTCGTAAAGCCTTTTCTTCTATTGGGATTCGTACAGATAGCATTGTAATGTTTAATAGTGTAAAGCAAAACGCTGTAAAATATGCCTGGAACATAAGAGGTAGAAGGAGAATTTCCAAGCAAACGACGGCATAATTAGGGTGGCGCATAAATTCGTAGGGACCTTTACGCACAACTTGTGCGTGAGGTAGAATGAGAATCTTTGTATTCCAAAATGTTCCCAAAGAACGGATACACCATATACGCAATGCCTGAACGGCTACAAACAAAATAAAAAGTAATGGGAATAAGGGCGAAATACCATTGTTATTTGTTACTACTTCAACAATTAGAAACAAGAAGAAACTAATATGCATAGTGACCATATAAGAGTAGTGAGAGTTACCTACCTCATAAGCTCCCTGAGAAAACATCCATTTCTCGTTTCGTTTAGCAATGAAAACCTCTGTCAATCTTTGTAGAATGACAAGCGTCACAATTAAATAGAAGATCATGCTACTCCCTCCAGTTTAATAATACAGCTTCTGCACAAAAACCAGGGCCAAGAGCGACGAGTAAACCTGTATCCCCCACTTGTCCTTCATGTAACATAAATTGTTTTAACACGTATAACACGGTTGGCGAAGACATATTACCATGTTGTCGTAATATTTCCCGAGAAATGTCGGTTTTTTGAGAAGAAAGATAAAGCGTGTCTTCATAGGCTTTTAATACTTTTTTTCCTCCAGGATGTGCAATGAAATGAGTAAGCTGTTCACTGTAAATTCCTTGTTCCAGTAAAAACTGTTCAATATATGGTCCAAGCCAACTAGTAATAATAGCCGGAATGCTTTTTTGAAAAATGACATGAAGCCCATTATTTTTAATGTCCCATCCCATTACATTTTCTGAATTAGGCATCCATTTAGAGCCTGTCGCTAGAATAACTGGTGATGGTTTTTTTGTATCAATCATGATTTCATCGCCACACACGAGCATACAGGCAGCACCGTCAGCAAAAAGCGAAGCCCCAATTAAATTACTTTTAGAAAAATCGTTTGGCTGAAATGTGAGGCTACATAATTCAACACAAACAACAAGCACCTTTGCATTTGGGTGTGCTTTACAAAAATCAAAGGCTCTGCTAACACCCGCTGCTCCTCCCGCACAGCCTAAGCCCCATAATGGAATACGTCTTAATCGATCGGAAAAAGTAAGCTTGTTCATAATACGAGCATCAATGCTAGGTGTTGAAATTCCCGTACTACTAACAAATATGATGGCATCGATTTCTTCAGGAGAAATGGGTGAATGTAAGAAGGCTTCATTTTGTAAGCATGCCTGAATGACGCTTACGCTGTATTGTGTAGCTAGTTCAATATATAAATTATTTCGCTCCTCAAATGAGTGATTTGTACGATGCCACTCAGGTGGTACACAAAAATGACGTGTTTCAATTCCACCATTTTCGAAAACCTTTAGATAGCGTTCTAATTTTGGGATTTTTTCATAGAAAAGCTCTTTTGTTAGTTCCTCTGCATTTGATTGCTGTAATGTGTAAGGTGGTTGATGTGTGCTAATAGAAATGATTTTAGGCAATTCAACATCTCCTCGCATTTATTGGTCTTGTACATTCTATGCGTTGAGGAAGTAGATACATGCTTATAATATTGTATTTGACAATTCCTAAAATTTTGTATATATTGGTAATAACTAAATGGAAAGTAGGTGATGTGACATGATGAATAAATCTATTTTTAGCGAACTGCAATTCGGTTTGTTTCATTTCACACGCCTAATATATACAAAGAGACGTCGTGCATAGCTCGATGTACTTGTATATCCTTTAAACGTGCGTGTGAAACCTTGTAACTGCCGAATTATGCAGGTACAAGGTTTTTTTATCGTGGTTCAAATTTGCTGAATCAAGATAATTGCTTCTTGTGGAAGTCTGCACAGAAGCCTCATAGAAACGCATATTTAGGAGGAAATTAATTTGAATTTAACAACATTAGGTTTTACAAAATATTTTGAAGAGCAAATATTAGAAATGAAAAAACAATCTAAGTTTAAAAATTGTGTGCCTGCGAGGGTCACTTTAGAGCATAAGCATTCCTATCGAGTGTTAGCTCAAGAAGGGGAATGGCTTGCAACAATCGCTGGTCATTATGCCTATACATCTTTAGCTCGTGAAGACTATCCGGCAGTGGGCGATTGGGTGCTGGTAGAGAAAATGCCTGGTGAGGAACGAGCAATTATTCATCAGTTATTCAAACGAAAATCTGTCTTTTCGCGAAAAGTTGCTGGTCTAGAGATACAGGAACAGATTGTTGCATCGAATGTGGATATTGTGTTATTAGTCATGAGCTTGAATGCTGATTTTAATATTCGCCGTTTGGAACGATATTTAGTAGCTGCCTGGGATTCAGGTGCAAAGCCCATTATTGTTCTTACAAAGGCAGATTTATGCGAGGATGAATCAAGCTTAGTAAAAGAAGTTGAGTCAGTAGCATTGGGTGTAGATATTTTCGTAACGAGTGCTATTTCTGGAGAAGGCTTAACGGAAATTCAGGCCTTATTTACTGAAGGGGTCACTGGAGCATTGCTGGGCTCCTCCGGTGCAGGAAAATCTACATTGACGAATGCTCTGTGTGGCGAAATGCTGATGAAGGTATCAGACATTCGTGAAGACGATGCAAAAGGACGTCATACAACGACCCATAGAGAGCTAGTGATATTACCCTCAGGTGGCTGTTTAATTGATACGCCCGGAATGCGTGAGCTACAGTTATGGAATCAAGGTGATAGTTTATCATCCAGCTTTCAAGATGTTGAGGAATTAGCAAAAGCTTGCCGTTATCGTGATTGTACCCATCAAAAAGAGCCGCATTGTGCAGTGCGAAAAGCTATTGCTGATGGTGAACTTGATCAAAATCGTTTGCAAAGCTATTTTAAGCTACAAAGAGAATTAGCTTACATGGAACGTAAAACAAATGTCCAGGCAAAGCTCGAGGAGCAACGTAAGTGGAAGCAAATATCTAAAGGTGTTAAAAAGGGAAAAAACAAATAGGAGCACACATATGACAGTACAAAGCATAAATCATCTACTCTTTTCAGTGTCTGATCTAGAGAAATCCATTGCATTTTATGAAAATGTTTTCGGTGCTAAGTTACTTGTAAAGGGAAACAGCACAGCCTATTTTGATGTAAATGGGCTGTGGCTTGCCCTCAATGTTGAAAAAGATATACCGCGCAATGACATTCAATATTCCTATACACATATCGCTTTCACGATCTCTGAGGATGAGTTCGATAAAATGTATGATAAATTAGTACAATTGAAGGTTCTTATTTTAGATGGCCGACAAAGAGATGAAAGAGATAAAAAATCAATTTATTTTACCGATCCTGATGGACATAAGTTTGAATTTCATACGGGGACTTTACAAGATCGTTTGGATTATTATAAGAAGGAGAAGTTACATATGGAGTTTTTTAATCATTAAGCAAGGAGTGATTTTATGACGAAAGCTTTTATTTTTGATATGGATGGCACTTTATTTCAAACAAATCTTATTTTAGAACCTGCGCTAGATGCCACATTTGATGTGTTGCGTACAAAGGGCTTATGGCAGGGAGAAACACCCATTGAAAAATACCGTGAAATTATGGGTGTTCCTCTACCGGTAGTATGGGAGACCTTATGTCCAATGCATTCAGTAGACATACGTGAGGAGAGCAATGTGCTCTTTCATGTAAAGTTGACGGAGCAAATCCGTAGTCGTAAAGGTGCGCTTTATCCACATGCTGAGCAAACTCTTGCCACATTGTCAAAAAGCTATCCGTTATACATAGCGAGTAATGGACAGGTTGACTATTTACAGGCAATTGTAGAAACCTATCAATTAGAGCGATTTATAAAGGGGACTTACAGCATTCAATCCATTGCTAGCGGTCATAAATCAGACTTAGTGAAAAAAGTAATGCAAGACAATGGAATTCAGGACGGGGCGGTAGTTGGTGATCGTTCTTCCGATATTCAAGCTGCCCGCGATAACGCGCTACTTTCAATAGGTGCTCGCTTTGACTTTGCTCAGGACCATGAATTGCAACAGGCACATATTGTGATAGATGATTTAACGGAGTTACTAAACATAGAGTTAGGCTAATTATGATAAACCCATTAACATTAGGTGAGCCTATTCGAAAAAATGGAAGCGACTTAACGACAATTATTGCATTTCATCGTAATAAAGCGTAGAATAGTGCCAATCCTATAGATAAAGCATTGAAAAGGAAAAGTAGATAGGAATAGCATTTTGTAGAGAGCCTCTGTTGGTGGAAATGAGGTAAATGAATCCTTTTGAAAATGACCTTTGAGCTTCGTACCGAAAGCTTATAGCAAGTAGATTACGACGAGATGGGCACTCGTTACAACAGCGGCAGTATCTCTTACTTTAAAAAAAGACGTACTGAATAAGGCAAATAGTGTGAGCTATTTGTAAATATAGGTGGTAACACGGGTAGACTCGTCCTAATCAGATTTGATTAGGGCGATTTTTTTTACCATTTTTAATGAGAGGGGAGCAATTTAGAATGACTATCGTTATTGGAGGCGCTTGGCCGTATGCAAATGGCTCTTTGCATTTAGGACATGTAGCCGCATTATTACCAGGTGATATTTTGGCCAGATATTACCGTCAAAAAGGTGAACAAGTATTATACGTATCGGGTAGTGACTGTAATGGTACACCAATTTCTATTCGTGCAGCTCAGGAAAACACAACAACCGAGGCGATTGCTAATCATTATCATGAAGAATTTAAAAAATGTTTTAATAAGCTAGGATTTACTTATGATTTATACACAAGAACGGATGCAGAGCACCATCATGAATCCGTTAAGGGCTTATTTTTACAGCTACTTGCCAACCACTTTTTATATAAAAAGAAAATTGAACAGGCTTACTGTGAGACAGATCAGCAATTTTTGCCAGATCGATTTGTAGAGGGTATATGCCCAAATTGTGGTGCAAAGGCGAGAGGAGATCAATGTGATAACTGCTCGGAAATTTTAGACCCACTAGATTTAATCGATAAGAGCTGTAAAATATGTGGGAATGAGCCAGTAATTCGAGAGACAGAACATTTTTATTTTACCTTTAGTCAATTTCAAGGGAAATTAGAGTCCTTCTTATCCGAGGCAAAGGCAGAGAAACGTTGGAGGGATAATGCATTAGGATTGACAGAGCGCTACTTAGCAGAGGGCGTTCCTGACCGAGCAGTAACGAGAGATTTACCAAATGGAATAGATGTTCCGGTTCCTGGCTTTGATGGTAAGAAAATATATGTGTGGATTGAAGCAGTGGCGGGGTATTTAACTGCTAGCCTAGAATGGGCAAAGCAACATCATATGGCGATTGAAGACTTATGGAATGAAGAAACGATTTCGTATTATGTCCATGGTAAGGATAATATTCCATTCCACACAGTTATTTGGCCAGCTATTTTGATGGGACTAGGTGTGCAAGCTTTACCGACACATATCGTATCTAATGAATATTTAACATTAGAAAAACGCAAATTATCGACGAGTCAAAACTGGGCCGTATGGGTTCCTTATATTTTAAGTCGTTATGATGCTGACTCTATTCGCTATTTCTTAACGACTAATGCACCAGAAAATCGCGATACTGATTTTTCATGGCGAGAATTTATTTACAGTCATAACGGTGAATTACTTGGTGCCTATGGTAATTTTGTGAACCGAACATTGAAATTTATAGAGAAATCCTTTGCTAGTCAAGTGCCACAGGCTGAAGTGGATAGTACTATTCGTAAACAAACTATTCAGCTATTTAATGAAGTGGGTATTCTTATTGAGGGTGGCCGTTTCAAGCAAGCGTTAGAGACCATTTTTGAGTATATTCGTGGAGCTAATCGTTACTTCGATGAACAACAGCCATGGTTACAAGTAAAAGAAAATGTGGAGGCGGGCAATTGTACACTAGCTACCTGTGTCTATATCATTGCCAATCTCGGACAATTACTACAACCATTTCTACCGTTTTCAGCAGCGAAGGTAAGAGATATGTTAGGAATAGATGAAATAATGTGGCATGAGCAAGTAGAGTTACCTAAAACCATTGAAGACATAACACCTTTGTTTGAACGGCTGGACATTGAACTAATAGAAGAAGAATATCAAAACTTAGTAAGGGATAGTCGCTAGACTTGAAAAAGCAGTATGGCTGAATGAGGCCATACTGCTTTTCTTGTTTAATTCATAACAGGTGTTAATTTGGCCACGACAATGCTATTGATGGCATTCATATAGGCTAGGGCACTAGCTTTTAAAATGTCAGTATCTGCAGCTTTTGCCATATACTTTTCACCCTCATGCTCGATCGTGATTTTTACTTTTCCTAGCGCCTCTTTGCCGCGCGAAACACTATTGATATTATATTCCACTAGTTTTACATCCATGCTTGTAATTTCTGCAATGGCAGAATAGAGAGCATCAATTGGACCTGAGCCAACTGCGCTAGCCTTCAATACTTCGTTACCTTTCCGTACTTTAACGCTCGCTGAAGGGAAACTTGTATTGCTGACGACTTGTAAATCTTCAATATCAAAGAATTGGTCACTATAGTGAGTTGCATTCTTGTGAGAAGCATCATGTTTTTCATAATAGCTTTCAACAATAACGTATAAATCGTGATCGTATACTTCCTTTTTGGCATCCGCTAGCTTTAGGAAACCTTCAAAGATTCCCTCGAATTCATCTGTAGAAAGATTTGAAAACCCTAACTTTTCAAGAGCATTTTTCACAGCATGTCGGCCAGAACGTGCTGTCAGTACTAGCTCCATATCATCAAGACCAACGTCTTCAGGGTGCACAATTTCATAAGCATCACGAGATTTTAGTAATCCGTCCTGATGGATACCCGATGAATGGGCGAATGCATTATCTCCCGTAATAGCTTTATTGACTTGAACATCTAAGCCCATAAAACTAGAAACAAGACGAGAGGTATTAATAATTTCTTTAGTGTTAATACGAGTATCAGCATTATAGATAGTGCTACGCGTTTTTAGTGCCATAACGACTTCTTCTAATGCCGCATTACCTGCGCGTTCACCGATACCATTAATTGTACATTCGACTTTGTCGGCACCATTTTTTATGGCAGCAAGCGTATTTGCAGTTGCCATTCCAAGGTCATTGTGGCAATGAACGCTAAGAAGGACACTGTCGTCTAAATTTTTCATACGGTTGTTTAATTTAAAAATCATCTCACCAAATTCTTCTGGTTCTGCAAATCCGACTGTATCAGGTACGTTAATCATAGTTGCACCAGCCCTCATAACAGCTTCAATTGTTTTCCAAAGATATTCAAAGTCTGAACGAGATGCATCCTCTGTGGAATATTGAACTTGAGGCAAAAGAGTTTTGGCATACTTTACAGCATCTACTCCAATTTGCAGAATTTGATCTTTTGATTTACTAAATTTTTTCTCCACATGTATATCGGATGTCCCAAGAACCATGTGAATCATAGGGTTTTCAGCGTATTTCACAGCATGGTAGACGGCATCAATATCTGCCTTTACTGCACGTGCTAATGCTGTAATCATAATATCGCCAGTAGTACCGACCTTCTCAGCTACAGCTTTGACAGCATCAAAATCTCCCTGTGATGAAGCGGGGAATCCAGCTTCGATAATATCGACACCTAATTTTTTCAGTTGCTGTGCTATTTCTACTTTTTCATATAAATTTAGCTTAGCTCCTGGCACCTGTTCACCATCACGTAATGTTGTATCAAATACCCAAATTTTTCTGCCCATTCTTTAACACTCCTCTTGTAGTTATCAGTATCTAAAAGCTACACGTAGGCCAATGATTCACTAAAAAATAAAAAAACTCATCTCTATTTAAAAATAGAGACGAGTTTTTGCTCGCGGTACCACTCTAATTGACCTTCTCTGTACAGAAAAAGTCCCCTTATCGACAGCTATCACTGTCTATCCTGTTAACGGGGGAAACCGACATCCCTTACTAGACTGTTCAGGGAGTAGCTCATGGACGAGTTCAAAATGTGTGTCTACCGATTTACACCAACCATCGGCTCTCTACAAGTACATCACCATTTTTACTATTTCCAATCTTGGCCTGCAATGTGTTGTTGAAAGCAATATTACTTGGATATTAATAACCTGTCAATAATTTTCTAAAAATTTTTTTAATTCTGTCTAAAGTAGTGCTCATTTTGATAAAAATTTGATAGTTGTGAAGTAAATAAATGGCTACAAAAAAGCAATGTCTGTTAGAAAATAAAAGTTGTGAATGAACGTTAGAAAGGTAGAAGAAAACAAAAAATTTGTCTTTGATTTAGAAGGTACAATTTGCTTTAAAGGAAGTCCTTGAATGGGGGGTTATCAATGCGTATAGACATGTAGACAAAGTGTGCATGCAGTTATTTTTTTGCCTCCTTTAGAGCAATACGTAAATCTATTTGTGTTTGTTTAGGGAAGCGTCAGGTTGGTAAGAGAGCTACTTTACAAGTTGCTAGTGAGGAAGCAGCCATTATATGAAAAATATAAGTGAGTGAAAACCTATACATATATAGAAAAAAACTGCTCGTTTCCTAGAAGGAATTCGAGCAGTTTTCATTTATTCTATTTTAAAGCGAGAGACTTCTGTTTGAAGCTCCTCAGCCATATTTGAAAGTGTTGCTGCGGAAGCAGCGACTTCCTCGATAGTTGCTAACTGCTCCTCAGAGGCAGAAGCGACATTTTGTAAATTACTAGAAGACATTTGAGCGATTGTTGCTATTTCATCGAAGGATGCATAAATTTGTTCCGCACTGGATGACATTTCTTCTGAAACTGTAGTAGCATCTTGAATTTGCATGGACACTTGTTCAATTAACTCTACAATTTTAGAGAAGCCTTCTTCAGCTACCTGTACCACCTGCATACCGATTTGAACCTCTTGTGTCCCTGTATCCATCACCTTTACAGCACGGTTTGTATCTTGTTGGATTTCTGCTATTAACGTAGCAATTTGCTCTGCAGATTTTTTGGATTGCTCTGCTAACTTTTTCACCTCGTCTGCCACGACGGCAAAGCCTCTCCCGTGATCACCCGCACGAGCTGCCTCAATAGCGGCATTGAGTGCTAATAAATTTGTTTGCTCTGCAATATCTGTAATAATGCCAATAATGTTACCGATTTCTATAGAATGACCGTCTAAATTCTTAACTACGCTTGCAGATTCTAATACAGCAGTATTAATAGTAGTCATTTGTGAAATCACTCGATGTAATGATTTATTGCCCTTTTGAGCCTCTGAATTCGTTTCCATTGCTAGTTCCGAAACCGCCGCCGTAGTAGATGCTAATTGCTGTATGCCCTTTGTCATATTTTTCATCGCTTCAGAGCTTTCTGTAGCATTTTTACCTTGAGCTTCAGAGCCACTTGCCACTTCTTGAATCGAAGAAGTAATCTGCTCTGTCGCTTGGATGGTTTGGTCAGCACTTGCTGTTAATTCTGCAGCAGAGCCACTAACTTGTACAGTGTTGTGACGTACATTTGTAATTAAATCTTTCAAATTAACGGCCATTTGATTAAATGCTTGGGCTAAGTCACCCACTTCATCACGATTTTTAATACGAATCTGTTCAGCCGTTAAGTCACCTTCTGCTATTTTTTTAGCTGCCTTAGCCATACCGTTAATTGGTCGAGACATTAGACTACCAACAACCATTGCAATTATCAGACTTATGACAACTGCAAGAACCCCAAGAAGTATCATTTGGAACTTAATATCTTGAATTTGTTGAGATGTGGCAGCAATTTTTCCGTCAATATATTCATGTTGATAATTGGAAAGGTTTTCAACGCGTTCGTCAAATTGTTTAATAATGAGCCGCCCTTGCGTACTATCGAGCTTTTCGTACTTTTCCGTTTCACCTGAAGCCTTTAACTCAAACATACGATCGGCAAACTGCTGAACATTTTGCTCGCTTTTATTAATAGCTTCTAGAAATTTAATGGATTTTTCGGTCGTCAGAGATGCCATGAGCTCTTCAGATTTTTGTTTAAATTCTGTCCGAGAGTCTTGATTGCTTTGGAGATTTTGTTTATCTCCAAGCAGTAAATAGCCACGCAAACTAACAATCTCTTGTTTGGCAATAACGCGTAATTCCTGAATAGCGATAGATTTAGTTGTTTGCTCCTCCAATAATGTACGATAAGTTTTGTTCACAGAATCAAGCTGCTTTATATTTAAGCCGATAGTAGCAACTAGAACTAAAATAACTATAAAAAAACCGAGTAATAATTTCTTGTAGATAGTAAATCGCATAGATGAAATTTCCTTTCTCAGTATTTAGTAGAAATGTTACAAATTAATGAAATATGTATATATATCATTTATATCAGAAAATATGAATTTTACAAAGTATTATGAGTATTTCTACTGTAATAAATAGTTTAAAGGTGGCAGAAATTTGTGATTGAAGTAATAAAAAAAGAAGATTTTTTGCTAAAATATGCTAGAAATAAAGCGATAGTTAATGGTGTATATTGAATATTAAGCCAATATTCATAAATTTTGAAACTTATAGAGAAGTCAAAACGTAAATTACATATGAAGATGAACTGAGGTGGCAGGTAATGTATAGGCCTATTTTAAAAATACCTAAAACAAAGTCTGAAAAGGTTTGTGATTATATTGGAGTTATAATATTCCTCTTATCTATCCTTTATATTTCAGTTATGTGGGGTAAATTGCCTGAAGAAATTCCTGTTCATTTTGATGGTAAAGGTGAGGTTGATCGATGGGGTTCGAAAATAGAGCTCATTATTCTTCCGTTTATAGGTGTGTTTTTATGGATAACAATGAGCCTTTTAGAGAAAGCTCCACATATCCATAACTTTCCGGCTCGTTTGAATGAACAGAATGTAGCAGCATTTTATTTGAACAGCAGAAAAATGTTAAACGAAGTAAAAAATTTCTGTCTTATTTTATTCGCATGCTTATCATTCCAAATGGTACGAATTGCTCTGGGAGAGACTACTTCCATAGGATGGTGGTTCTTGCCAACTGTCATAATTGGGATAATGATGCCGATTATTAAAGGCATAGTAGGTACGCGCAAAATAAAATAAAGCTGAACTGTAAACGCTTGGAATATTTCGAGCGTTTATTTTTTGTTTCCAAGCTGTCATTTATTCAGTATACTATCAAAACTAAGATGCAAATGTATGAGCATTTCTTTAGCGGCTTAAAATGAGGGGGAGAAGAGGTGTTTAAATGATGCAAAAGAAATTTAAATTAAAGGATGATTTATCTATTTCCATTCATATCCAGCCACCTCATTCGATAGTAGACGATGTTTTTCACTCTAGAGAGGCACCGTATGACCGTATTATTTCTTTTGCGTTTTCCATAGATGCCATGGTAACTTATTTACAAAAAAGTGGTAATAGATAATAGTCTAATGGAGCAAGGCTATTTATTTTTTGTTTATCCTAAAAAGGGTAATAAAAATATGAACAATTTTTTTATCGAGATGAAATTTCCTCAGCAATCCATGTGGATGAGGAAAGGTATGCTGATGGTAGTGATTTAAAGTTTTCTAACCTAATGTCATTAGATGAAACTTTTTCAGTCTTAAGTATTAAGATGGATGGTAAAGGAAGAGGCAAGAAGAAATAAGCCAATAGTCAATGTGTAAGGGATTATGTATGATGAGGGAGCGAAAAAATAGATGAAAAGCGCGACAACTTTTTTAATGTTTCAAGGGCAAGCACATGAAGCTATTGAACAATATCGGCGATGGTTTACAGATTTAGAAGTTGTGCATGTAGAATATATGGAAAATTCTCAGCAGGTAGCAATGGCCACCCTACAATTAAAGGGGTTAAAACTAATGGTGAATGATAGTGTCATACAACATAATTTTTCGTTTACGCCATCGACCTCTATCTTTCTAGAGTGCGAATCTGAGGAAGAAATAAAGAATTTAGTAGCCCAAATAGTGGAGAGTGGGCAAGCGTTGATGCCACTTGATCATTATGGATTTTCAAAGCGATTTGCGTGGATTCAGGATCGCTTTGGTGTCTCCTGGCAGCTATCGTATAGTTGAGAATGGAGTACGACAATAGAATGTTAATAAAAGGGGAATAGAAGATGACGGTAACTTTAGTGAGACATGATATCAAATATGCTGAGGCCATGCATGAGTTGTCTTCTATGCCACAGGTTCGAGATGCACTTGGGTTACCTGTTGGTAAAGTAGAAGATACTATACATTTTATCAAACGTGAATGTATCGATGAAGAAGAAGGGAAGACCGTTCCTCGAGTTGTTTTAAATGAAGAGGGACAGCTAATCGGTGTAACGGCATTAATGTTTATAGACCAACAAAAAAATAGTTGTCATATCGGTTCTTGGCTCGGCCATCCATTTTGGGGGAAAGGTTATAATCTTGAGGCTAAAACAGCTATTTTAGATATCGCCTTTTTTGAGCTTGGATTAAAGCGCGTTTTTGCGGGAGCTAGGAAGGTGAATATCCGTTCCCAAAAGGCACAGGAAAAGCTGAGCTTTATTCGATTAGGGGTGGAAGAAGATTATCCAGAAGAGCATTCATGGTTAGAAGCTAAGGAGAAACAACCATGTGTTTTAAATGTTTTTGAACGTGAGGATTTTGTACGATATCGAACATCTCTAAAAAAAGTAAATGGGAGTCGAGAGGCCTTTTTACCACAACTTTTACTTGCAGATGAGAGTGAAGAGGCTATCCAAAAATACCTAGATGAGGGTACCTTATTTGAAGTAAAGTGTGGAGAAAATCTTGCGGGAGTAGCATTATTAATCCCTCAATCTAATACAACCATCGAGCTGAAGAATATTGCCATTGTGCCAAAATTCCAAGGGAAAGGGCTTGGCAAAGAGGTATTGAGACAACTCACGACATTTTGCGAGAAGGAAGGCTATGAAACGCTTTTAGTTGGAACAGCAAATTCAAGTATTGATAATATAGCCTTTTATCAGAAGGCAGGCTTTCGCATGGAGTCTATTGAAAAGGATTTCTTTCGTGACTATCCAGAGCCCATATATGAAAACGGCATTCGTGCATTAGATATGATTTTCTTTACTAAGCAATTGTGAATATTTTCATAAAGAAATACCCGTCCAACATAGGTTGAGCGGGTATTTTTATTTACCTAGCAGGAGAGCCATTAATTTTTCCTTCGAATGTAAAAAGTCATCTAATGTGTAGCGATCCAGTACAGTCAAGTAAGCCTGTAAAGCTTCGTATAGTACACCTTTTAACTGACATTCAGGAGCTATTTTACATAGATTATTCTCTTTATCGAAACATTCTACTAAATGAAAATCCTCTTCTGTATGACGAACAATTTCACCAATGGTGATGGATTTTGGATCGATGGCTAAGCGAATACCGCCACCTCTTCCGCGAATTGTTTCTATATAGCCTAACAATCCAAGCTGGTGCGTCACTTTCATTAAATGGTTTTTCGATATATTATAAGCCTCTGAAATCTCTTGAATAGTTGATAATTGGCCATCTTCTTTAGCACCTAAGTAAATAAGCGTACGAAGAGAATAGTCTGTGTATAAAGTTAAGCGCATAAGAACACCCTACTTTCTATAATTCAAAACAATTATAGCATTTTTATAATGAAGTATAATATTTTCAAACCTTTTTTAAAGATGTATTTAAAATACATTAATTATGTCCATTTTGTTAAAGATGTATTTTACATATTGCTTTAAGAAAATGAAAGCGTTATATTGTAATCACGAAAGGATGGTAAGCGATATGTTAAAACAAGAAACTATTCAAATCATTAAGGCAACAGTTCCTGTATTAGAAGTTCATGGTGTAGAAATTACAAAGACGTTTTACAAAAATATGTTTCAAGCTCATCCAGAATTACTGAATATTTTTAACCACACTAACCAAGAAAAAGGTCGTCAGCAAACAGCATTAGCAAATACAGTTTATGCTGCGGCCGTTCATATTGAAAATTTAGAGGCTATTTTACCAGCAGTCATGCTTATTGCACATAAACACCGTAGTTTAGGTATCTTACCTGAGCATTATCCAATTGTTGGTGAAAACTTACTAAAAGCGATTAAGGAAGTACTTGGCGACGCGGCGACAGACGATATTATTAATGCATGGGCTGAGGCATATGGCGTTATTGCAGATGTTTTCATTCAAGTAGAAGAAGAGTTATACCAAAAAGCGGAAAATAATGGTGGGTGGCGTCTATTTAGACCATTAAAAGTGGCGAAAAAAGTGGTAGAAAGTGACTTAGTTACATCTGTTTATTTTGTCAATGAGGATGGCTCAGCATTGCCAGCTTACGAACCGGGACAATACATTAGTATTCGTGTGAAAGTTCCTGGTGAAGAGTATTTAATGAACCGTCAATACACACTTTCTCAAGCAAGTGCAGAAGATGGTTACCGTATTTCAGTAAAACGTGAAAGTGATCAGACGCCAAACGGAAAAGTGTCAAACTTTATTCATGATGACTTACAAGTTGGAGATTTAGTAGATGTAAGTGTGCCAGCAGGATTATTCGTTTTAGAAGAAACTACTGCTCCTATTACATTTGTTAGTGGTGGTATAGGTGTAACACCATTAAACAGTATGCTACAATCCCTAAAAGATGATGCAACGAATAAAGTTAACTTTATCCAATGTGCACGCAATGAGAAAGTTGTAGCGTTTAGCGATGATATTCAAGGAAAGGTAAATGCGCTACCTAATGCATCGTATACGGCTCTATATTCTGATGAAAACAAGCAAATTACGAAAGAATTATTAGCAGAAAGAGTGGCTGATAATGCTGATGTCTATGTATGTGGACCTGTAGGCTTTATGGAAGCAGTTATTAAAAACTTACAAGAAATTGGCGTTAAAGATGAAAAAATTCACTATGAATTCTTCGGACCGGCTATGCAATTAGCTAAATAATATAGTGGAATCCCTGTGATGAGTAATGACTCATAGCAGGGTTTTTTGTATAAGTCGATACCGATAGTGGTCTTCAAGAAAAAGAGTTGAAGCTTTCATGTTGACAATATACCTATTGGGGTATAATATGAATCTCGTAAGTAAGTTCAATCTATCGTTTTGAAAGGAGGCTGGAACAGAATGGCTTATGACTCTAAAACAGCTAATCGAGTAAAGCGGATGGAAGGTCAATTACGCGGAATCTTACGCATGATGGAGGAAGGTCAAAACTGTAAGGATGTGATTACACAGCTGTCGGCCGTGCGTTCAGCGGTTGATCGGACAATAGGAGTTATTGTTAGTGAAAATTTATTAGATTGTGTCACCACTGCTGAGGGCAATGCGGAAAAGATGAACTCAGCCATTCAAGAAGCAATGGATTTAGTGGTGAAAAGCAGATAGTTTTATATACCCTTTAATGTATAAAAAAGGAGGAGTGATAACTTGGAAACATGGATCGTTATTGCAATTATTGCAGCATTTTTCATTTGGCGAATGAAACCAACAAAGGGTGTTCAATCTATTTCTACAGTCCAATTAAAAAATATGCTGAATGATAAGGATAAGATATTTATCGACGTACGCACGCCAGCGGAGTTTAAAGGACGCCATATCTCTCAGTTTAAAAATATGCCGCTTGGGTCCGGCTTTGACAAACTACCGAAGGATAAAGAAGTGGTTGTGATTTGTCAAAGTGGTATGCGTAGTAGTCAGGCATGTAAGCAATTGAAAAAGCAAGGCTTTGAGCGTGTTACCAATGTTCGCGGTGGAATGAGCGCGTATTAGGAGGAAAGTAAATGAAGGAAATTACAGCAAAGGAAGTAGAGCAAGCAATCATTCAGGGGAAAAAACTGAGCCTGATTGATGTACGAGAGGTAGAAGAGGTAGCGGCTGGTCATATTCCGGGTATAATCCATATTCCACTCGGTTTATTAGAGTTCCGCGTACAGGATTTGAATAAGGATGAACCGTATATTATGGTTTGCCGATCAGGTGCTCGTAGTGCTCGTGCTACCGAAATTTTAGAAGGTAAAGGCTTTCATGTTTCAAATATGGTTGGTGGAATGTTGTCCTGGGAGGGCGAAGTACAATACTAGCTTATAGCTATATTTTTTTGTTGAAAATAATACCCTTATAGGTATATGGAGGTTGTAATGAGAATGAAGGCAGATTTTCAGCTAGATGCCAAGGGCCTTTCTTGCCCGTTACCCATTGTTAAAACGAAAAAAGCAATGGCTGATCTTATAGACGGTCAAATTTTAGAAGTATGTGCGACAGATAGAGGCTCTAAAGCTGATATTGCAGCTTGGGCAGAAACTGTAGGTCACCAATATATTGGCACTTTAGAAAATGAAGGGGTGCTCAAGCATTATATTCGCAAATGTACAAACGATCAAATAGAAGAAATTTCGTTTGATCAAACGATTGATTTAGAGCAAATCATCAATCGTGACGGATTAATTCTTGATGTGCGTGAAGAAGCAGAGTTTGCCTTTGGGCATATTGAGGGCGCTAAATCTATTCCAATGGGTGAATTGGAAGCGCGACTGTCAGAGCTCGATAAAGAGCAAGAAATTTATGTTATTTGTCGTACTGGAAAGCGCAGCGATATGGCTGCACAGAAGCTAGCCTTACATGGTTTTATAAAGGTCTTTAACGTTCTACCAGGAATGACATCCTGGCAAGGTAAATTAACAAAAAACATTTAATAGGAGGAATTTTATCATGTCAAACAAAGTAGCAATTATTGCAAGTAACGGTGGTTTATTTGATGCGTATAAGGTGTTTAATATTGCAACAGCAGCAGCAGCTTCTGAGAAGGAGGTAGCGATTTTCTTCACGTTTGAAGGATTGAATCTCATTCATAAGCAAGGGATGCATGCGTTACCAATACCTGCTGGAGCAGAGCAATTTGAGGAAGGCTTTGCGAAAGCGAATGTTCCTGCCATTCCTCAATTAGTGGACATAGCCCAAGAATTAGGTGTTAAATTTATTGCTTGT
Source organism: Lysinibacillus sp. NPDC056220 (assembly GCF_049315265.1). Lineage (NCBI taxonomy): Bacteria > Bacillati > Bacillota > Bacilli > Caryophanales > Bacillaceae > Lysinibacillus > Lysinibacillus sp. NPDC056220. The sequence goes on along the minus strand of NZ_JBMOXD010000004.1, from coordinate 119,091 downwards.
CAAATGACTATGGATGTAATGGGCTTATCGACAGATGATTTTATTGATGGTATTGAAGTAGGAGGAGCTGTTACTTTCCTTGAGTTTGCAAAAGATGCAGCACCATCACTAACTTTCTAAAGAATTCTTTTGTACCAGTAAGGCGGAGGGGAATGCCTCTCCGCTCTAAAAAACTTTGAAATTATACCTATGGGGGTTATATACATGCCGATGCAGAAATGGAATGCTTCACAAATTGCCAAAAAGGTCATTAACAATGAAGAATTGTTTATTTTAGATGTTCGTAATGCAGATGCATTTGAAGACTGGAAAATAGAAGGACATCGATTTGAGTACTTAAATGTACCATATTTTGAACTGTTAGATGGTGTTGAGGAGATCTTGCCGAAAATCCCCTCCAATAAAAAAATTCTAGTCGTTTGTGCTAAAGAAGGATCATCATTGATGGTGGCTGAAATGCTATCGGAAGCTGGTCGAGATGTTGCCTATTTAGCAGGTGGTATGAAATCTTGGAGTGAATATTTAGAGCCTATTAAAGTGGGTGATTTAACGGGTGGGGGAGAGCTGTATCAATTTGTCCGTTTAGGGAAGGGCTGTCTTTCTTATATGGTGATATCTGAAGGTGAGGCAGCTATCATTGATGCTGTTCGCTTTACAGATGTATTTATAAGTTTCGCTGAACAGAAGAATGTGAAAATCACACATGTTTTTGATACACATTTACACGCCGATCATATTTCAGGTGGACGTCATATAGCTGAGGCAACTGGTGCGGTCTATTACTTGCCGCCGAAAGATGCAGAAGAGGTTGTATTTTCCTATATACCGTTAGTTGATGGAGTGACTGTTCAAATTGGTAATTCAAAAATAGATGTAGGAGCTATTTACTCACCAGGTCATACAATTGGCTCTACATCATTTGTAGTCGATAGCAAATATTTGTTAACAGGGGATATTTTATTTATCGATTCTATTGGACGTCCTGATTTAGCAGGCCTTGCTGAGGATTGGGTTGGAGATTTACGAGATACACTTTACAAACGTTATCGAGAATTATCGGGTGAGCTTATCGTGTTACCAGCTCATTTTATGATAATTGATGAACTTAACGAAGATGGGACAGTAGCAAAACGACTAGGGGATTTATTTGTACAAAATCATGGTTTGAATATTTATGATGAAGTTGAATTTAAACGTGTCGTGACAGATCAATTACCACCACAACCTAATGCCTATCAAGAAATCCGTCAGGTAAATATGGGGAAAATAACTCCCACACCAGATGAACAAACTGAAATGGAAATCGGTCCAAATCGCTGTGCTGTTCGATAAAATTTGCTAAAAGTACAATAGGTACGTCTGTGTATTATAAATGTGGATATTCCAGATATTGAAGGTGCTCATCCTTCAGGAATCTAAAATAACAAGAAGAACCGGCAAATCGCTTACAACCTTTGCCGTGCTGAAGGGGATCAATATGAAGTCAAATTTACAATTAGATGCAAAAGGTCTTTCGTGTCCAATGCCCATTGTGAAAACAAAAAAGGCGATAGATACATTAAATACTGGAGAAATTTTAGAAGTTCAGGTGACAGATAAAGGAGCTTTAGCGGATATTCCTGCTTGGGCAAAAGCTGGAGGTCATAATATATTAGATCAATCTGAAGAAGCAGGTGTTATTACGTTTTTAATTCAGAAAGCTTAAGGCTAATGGAGGGTTGTCTATTAAATAGAACAACCCTTCTTTCACTTTTCGGAAGGAAGGAAAAATGTATGGATATTACATGGATATTAACGATCTTTTTGATTGGTTTTCTTGGTTCGTTTGTATCAGGGATGTTAGGTATTGGTGGTGCCATTATTAATTACCCGATGCTACTGTATATTCCACCATTATTAGGATTTATGGCCTTTTCAGCTCATGAGGTTTCCGGAATTATTGCCATACAAGTATTTTTTGCTTCCATAGCTGGTGTATGGGTATATCGCAAAGGTGGATATTTAAATAAATCACTCATTATCTATATGGGTGGTGCTATATTAACAGGAAGTTTTGTTGGTAGTTTTGGTTCCAAATTTTTATCAGAGGCAGGCATAAATATAGTTTATGGTGTGCTAGCCTTAATAGCCGCAGTCATGATGTTTATTCCCAAAAAACAAATTGACGATCAACCTATGCAGGATGTTACTTTTAATAAAACATTGGCCATTTTATTAGCCGTAGTTGTTGGTATTGGTTCAGGTATTGTCGGAGCAGGTGGTGGGTTCTTATTAGTCCCCATTATGCTAGTGGTTTTAGGAATCCCTACGCGTATGACCATTGCGACTAGTTTAGCGATTACATTTATCTCCTCTATAGGGGGAATGGTTGGAAAATTAATGACAGGACAAGTTGAATATTTCCCTGCGCTCATAATGATTATTACCAGTCTTATAGCGGCCCCACTTGGTGCAAAGGCTGGGAAAAAATTGAATACCAAAAGCTTGCAAGGCATTTTGGCAATGCTCATATTGGCTACTGCCATTAAAATTTGGGTAGATATTATTGGGGGGGGATAACTTTGAAAATTGAAGTTTTCACGGATTTTACTTGTCCATTTTGTTATATTGCCAAGCTAGAATTGGAACGTGCAATTGATACAAGTGGCTATTCGGGACAAGTAGAAATTGAATACAAGGCTTATCAAATAGCTCCGGATACGCCTAAAGTAAATGCACCGACTTTTTTAGACGCGTTGGCTATAAAGTATAACGCAACACGTGAAGAAGTATATGATATGACAGCGAATATGGCATCCAGAGCTGCAGAAGTTGGGTTGTATTATAATTTTGAAAAGATGAAAACAGCTCACACAGAAAAAGCACATCGTTTAGCAAAATGGACGCAGCAATTTGGTCAAGCATCGGCATATACAGAAGCACTGATGGCTGGTCATTTTATGGCTGGCGAAGATGTGAATGATGATTCTTTTTTATTAAAAGTGATTGGGCAATTAGGCTTAGATATAAATGGGGCGCAGGATGTTCTAGCTACTAATGCCTTTCTTGAGGCTTTAAACCTGGATCGATATGATGCGCAGCAACTTGGTATACAAAGTGTCCCATTCTTTGTATTTGAAAATCGTTATGGCATTAAAGGGGCAGAGCCAAATGAAGTCTTTGTGCGAACTTTACATCAGACAGCTAAAATAGTGGGAATTCAGCCAAGCATTAAATTAGTGGGAACAGGTGAGGATACGTGTACAAATGGGGCGTGTAACCTGTAAACTGATGAATGGGTGTCGAGTACTTAAAGTACTCGACATTTTTTTGATTCAACTACATACTGCAAGAGGTATTAAGTCTTGATTTTGGTGTAGTAGTACAATAAATTATGGTTAATTTATCCATTTTTATCATCTGAATGGTTCTATTTTATAGTAGTGTGAGAAAAATCACATCCAATAAAATGCTATGTTGCTAAAATATAAGTGAGTATACAAAGGGGGGTATTATAGATGAAACCTATAGTAGCAGGAGTAGCAGGGACAGTATTGTTAGTAGGCACAATTTTTGTAGCAACAATTATTAGTGACGAAATTACAGTTGATTCGATTGTGGAGGAGAACGATACGACAGTGCAGGCGCAATTACCAACGACAGCAGCTGCTCAGTCAGTTGTCTACGCTCCACCAAGTATTGATGAAGTGCCAGAAGGACCTATGAAAGAGGCAATATTAAACGGCTATGAGCTTGTTAATAATACGCATGTTGCGGCGGACGAATATGTTGGGAATCAATTATCATGCACAAGCTGCCATGCTGGTGCTGGCTATGACGAGCAAGCATCTTCATTAGTAGGAGTAATGGCCAATTATCCACAATATATTGGACGCTCGGGTGGTGTAGTTACAATTGAAGAGCGCATTAACGGCTGTATGGTTCGTAGTATGAATGGTAAAAAATTTGAAATGAATAGTGATGAGCTAGAGGCTATGGTCGCTTATTTTGCATATATTTCTGAAGGTGTTCCAATTGGAGCAAAACGAGAATGGGCAGGTACTAGTGATATGAAGAATGTACCAATTCCAAATGTTGATAATGGTGAGGAGCTTTATGGTCAGTCCTGTATAGCTTGTCATGCGGCTGATGGCTCTGGAACTGGTGCTAATACTGGTCCAGCATTATGGGGAGATAATTCCTTTAACGACGGTGCGGGCATGGCACGTATGTCAAAAATGGCTGGCTATATTCAAAATAATATGCCAGTAGGTGCAGCAGGGACGTTAACAGATCAAGAAGCAGCTGATTTAGCAGCGTTTATTTTATCTCAAGATCGCCCTGAATGGCCAAATCACGATAAAGACTGGCCAAAAGGCGGAAAACCAAATGATATTATGAGTAAAGAAAAACGTGAGCAAGTTAAAAATGGTACTATTGATTGGGAAAAGGTACTATCTACAAAATAACTTAAAAGGGATGCCGTTTTATGGGCATCCCTTTTAAGTTATTTAAAATTATAAGCAGTAACAATTTTATCTCTGTTTGTTGTGATATCTGTAAAATATTCATATAGGCTAATACCGAGAAATGACCCACTTACGTTAAAGACATTAGAGAAACCGCTATTCTGAAGGGCCATAACGGCATTATAGCTACGTTGACCGGATCGGCAATGTACATACACAGGTTGATCCTGCGGTATCTCATGCATTCTTTCTCGAAGTTCACTTAGAGGAATATTGTGTGCATGAAGGAGATGTCCAGATTCAAATTCATTCTTTTCACGTACGTCTAAGAAGTAGGCTTGATTTTCAATAAGTGGTCTCACTTCATCTACTTTTATTTGTTTGAAGTGTCCGTGTAATAGATTTTGAGCTACAAGAGCTGCCAAATTGACAATATCACGGGCAGTGCTAAACATTGGAGAATAGGATAGCTCTAGCTCCTTCAAATCTTCTAAAGTACCACCCATGGAGATGAGGGTTGCTATCACATCAATCCTTTTATCTGCATTGCCTTTACCTATAGCTTGGGCTCCAAGGATTTTACCTGTGGGTGTTTCATAAACGAGCTTAAAATGAAGAGAATGACTATTTGGCATTAAGCCTACTTTATCTGGAGCTATCAAATAAACGCTTTTAGACTGAAAGCCATTTGCTCGAGCTGTTTTTTCGTTCAAACCAGTTGATGCACATACGAGGTCGAAAATTTGTACACTTGAAGATCCAATAACCCCTTTATTGTGTTGAGCGATGTTAAACATATGATTAGCTGCAGCACGTGCCTGTCGCTGAGCGGGACCAGCCAAAGCGAGGCGCGTCTGTTTATGGGTAAGTTGATGGAATACTTCAATCGCATCTCCCACAGCGTATATGGAAGGATCAGATGTCACATAATTAGCATCAACCAGAATGCCCCCTAGTTCACCGATAGTTAGCCCAGCCTCTTTAGCTAAGTGGATTTCAGGACGAACGCCAATCGCTAACACTACTGCTTGTGCTGTCAATTGTTTTCCAGAATTTAGCGTCACATAATCTGGAGTAACCTTTGCAAGACCGTCATTGACAATGACTTGAACCCCCTTATCAATCATTTCCTTGTGCAATATTTGAGCCATATCAACATCAAAAGGAGCCATAATTTGTTGGCCGAATTCAACTAAAGAGACATTATAGCCTGCTAGCTTCAAATTTTCTGCTACCTCTACACCAATGAAGCCCCCGCCGACCACTGCAATGTCCTGTACATGATCTGTTTGTAGATATCGATTTAACCGCTCAATATCAGTCACGTTTCTAATGGTAAAGACGTGCTCAGAATGAATACCCTCTAAGTCGGGGACGATAGGACTTGCTCCTGGAGATAAAATTAACGTATCGTAACTTTCCTCATACTCTCTATTTATTGTTAAATCCTTAATAGTGATGGTTTTTTGCTCTCTGTTAATACGTACAACTTCTTGCTGAACACGAGCCTCGATATTGTATTTTGCTTGAAAGCCTTGAGGCGTCATTAAAATTAATTTGTCACTATTTTCAACAATCCCGCTTAAATGGAAGGGGAGAGAACAATTAGAGAATGAAACATTTGGCCCTTTTTCAAACATAATTATTTCTGCCCTTTCATCGAGACGACGGATACGAGCAGCAGTGGATGCCCCGCCTGCAACGCCACCAACTATTAAAAATTTTTTACTCAATTGTAAACACTCCTTTTAAAATTAATACATAATAGGGTATATAAGTGCTTTTAAATAAAGGTTGAAGTTCTCTAAATAGATAAATTATGCAGTATAAACACTACAATTAAATGATATACCCCTAAAGGTATTTTATCAAGTTAATAACTTAACAAATTTCCTTAGGTGTACCTTGTGACAGCAAGTTGATGTATAAATTTGCTATACTTACAGTAGTAGGAAATGGAACTGATATGGGAGGTGACGCTGTTGATTTTTTTGAAGTTTTTGTTCCAAATCATGATAGTATCGGGTTTGATTTATATTGTGAGCGGACGATTAATTGGCTCAAATATCAATTTTGTGCGAAGAGTGCTTTCAGTCGTTATTAGTGTGACATTAACCTCTTTTGTTTACTGGTACTCTTATTTGCGTCATACAGATTTTTTGTCTGAAACAATGATGCAAACAGTGACAGAGGTCAGCACATTAATTTGGATAGGGAGTATGCTACTCATTTCTATGTTGCTGTATTTGGTTTTTGAGCTCTTTGATCCAAGTGGCATAACAACGGGAGATCGCAGAAATGGCCAAAAATCTTTGCTATTACGACTGCGTAGCTATTGGCGACAGCAGAAACGATTGCGACAAGTTTTAAAAATTGCTGTTACAAACGGTGTCGTACAAACGATTAAATATGCAAGGCAACGTGAAAACGAAAAAGAGCTGGCGATTGCATTGCGAGCAACATTAGAGCAATGTGGTGGGATATTCATTAAATTTGGACAAGTACTATCTACGCGTAAAGAATTATTTTCACCCATCTTTATAGATGAGCTAGAAAGGCTACAGCATCGTGTGAAGCCTTTACCAGTAGAGCAAGTAACAGATATTTTAGAGGGCTCACTTCCTCAACCTATGGATGAAGTATTTAGTCAATTTCAAATGGAGCCCATTGCAGCGGCCTCAATCGGTCAGGTGCACAAGGCCCGACTAAAAAATTATGAAGATGTTGTCGTCAAGCTTCTGCGTCCTGAAGTAAAAGGGATTATGCGCGATGATCTTGAAATATTAGAGGAATTTGCAAATTGGCTTTCATCTAAATCTACATGGGCAGAGTCACTAGGCTTTCGTGAGCTTGCTGGTGGATTTGCAGATGGGCTACGTGAGGAGATTCATTTAGATATTGAGGTACGTAATACGCTACAGGTAAAGAACGCATTAGCTAAAAGTGATTATAAGGTCCGGATTCCAAAAATTTATACAGCTTACAGTAATGAAAATATTATTGTGATGGAATATATTCGTGGACATAGTGTGGCGGATGGGGGAGCTGAATTCAATCGTCTGTCCATTGATCGCAGACAATTTGCTAGAACGGTATTATATTCTTTTTTCGAACAGATGCTTTTTTCAGGTATTTTTCATGCTGATCCTCATCCTGGAAATATTCACATTGATGAGAAGGATGGTACACCCGTATTGCTCGATTTTGGAGCAGTTGGAAGATTGGGGGCCACACAACAAGAGGGTTTAAAGCTATTCTTGATGGGTATTCAGCTCAACGACTCCAGCGTTTTGTACGATGGCTTAACACTATTAGTGGAAAATGCGGATCATGCGGAACGCGCAAGAATGGAACAAGCAATTGATCAAATTTTGCTAAAAATCTCATATGTAGATCGCATACCAACAGAAGAATTAATACATGCTTTATTTACCGTGGTGCGGGATTTTGGACTTGCCTTTTACCCTGCGGTAGGTTTAGCACTCCGCTCATTGGTGACATTAGATGGAACATTAAGGGTAATTGATCCACGTTTTGATATTTTTACGGAAGCTAAAGATTTTTCTGCTACATATATGCGTGCTTCTTTCCTAAAGCCATTTAAAGAACCTATGGCTACAAAAGAACGGTTGCAAGAGGAATTATCCATGCTGATACCAACTTTGCGTAAAATGCCAAGAAGAGTGGATCAACTAATTCAGCGTGTAGAAAGTGGGAAAATTATTTTACATCACGATATATTTTCTGATGAACATAATGCCCGATTCATCACCCATTTGTTTTCACGATTTGTACTGCTTTTAGTAGGGATTACATTTGGAATTATATCTGTTGCCCTTTTGGCAATCTCACAATTTATTCATGATTCTTATGCAGTGTACCTAAACACTGCTGCTTATTTAGGGTTATTTTTATGTGCAATTTTGTTAGTAAGGTTATCAATACAGGCATTGCGTTCCATGAAACAGTAGGTAGGGATCAATTCCCTGCCTCTTTTTTTTTGAAACATTTCTGAGTAATATTACAAAAACATTACAAAGTAGATCGTGGGACTAATGTCGAATTAGCTAAAAACAGATGTATGTAGAATAAATAAGTGCGTTGTAGAATAATTGGTATTTTACGCGAATGTTACAGAAATGTTTCGAGTTTTACTAATGTATTAAATAGATAGGAAATAGTATAAAAGTTATGCTGGAAATGCTAAACTTTAAAAGGCTAAAACAAATATATAAGAACAAATGATTAAATTTAGAATCGTTCAACAGATTACATAGAGTATTCAGAGCGAAATTGATAAATGAAGGGAAATGAAGGTACGTGGGTAAGCGCAATAAATGGCGTAAGTCGATGGTGCTAGCTTTAGCACTAGCAGGCGGCTTATTATTTAATACAATTCAACCAACAGAAGTACATGCTGAAGAAACTTCTCAACAAATGATTGAGAAAAAGGCTGAAATAGATGCACAGGTTAAAAAATTACAAGAAGAACTAACGAAATTACAACAAGAGATCGACGAAAAAGTAAAAGTATTTAAACAAGTACAAGCGGAAATTAAAGAAGTGGATGCTAGTATTGTTGAAACAAAAAAACGTATTGAGCAACGTTCTAAAATCTTAAGTGAACGTATGGCTGCATACCAAGCACAAGACAACACAGTCGGTGTTTATTTAAATGTAGTTCTTGAAGCAAAAAGCTTTGCCGATTTAATGGACCGTGTCGTAGCGGTTAAAACATTAATGGATGCGGACCAAGAATTAGTGGATCAACAAGAAGCTGACAAAGCGAGCTTAGAGCAACAAAAAGCTACATTAGATGAAAAACAAAAAGAGCTTCAAAAACAATTCCAAGAGCTTCAACAAAAAGAAAGCGAAATGGAAGTGAAAAAGGCTGAAAATGAAGCAAAATCATTAGCCTTAAAAGCTCAAATTGCTACAAAACAGGAAGAAGAGCGTTTAGAAGCAGAACGTAAGGCAGCAGAAGAGGAGGCGGCTCGTTTACGTGCTCTTCAAGCAGCAACACCAGTAGTACAAGCTACTCAAAATAACGGTGATGGTGAACAACCACAAAAAATTATCGTTGGTTCAGGCGCTGGTACTGCCTCTTCAGGTGATGCAATTTCTACAGCAAAACAATTCCTTGGTCGTCCATATGTATGGGGTGGTAATAATCCAACTTCAGGGTTTGACTGTTCTGGTCTTGTACAATGGTCTTACAAACAAGCAGGCGTTTCTTTACCACGTACTGCATCACAACAATATTTAGCAACACAACGTATTTCTGCTGGTGAAGCACGTGTTGGTGACTTAGTATTCTTTAGCTATGGCTCAGGTGTAGCGCATGTAGGTATCTACTTAGGTAACAACACAATGATTGATGCTCAAAATAATGGTGTTGTCATTGAATCACTTGATTGGTGGAATCAATATTTAGTAGGCTTTGGTCGAATTCAATAAGCCACCATATTATATAGACGATTAACTTGATAAAAAGGTCATCTTTGTAAAGAAAAAATACAAAGATGACCTTTTTTATTGGGATTAAATTTTAAAGTTCACTTTAATGATGCCTGTTTCCTTCAAGGCGATAAAGAAAATAATGACAAAGGGTCCAATAAGCAAACCGATAATTCCAAATAACTGTAGACCAATAAACATAGCAATTAATGTTGGTAAAGTTGATAAACCGATATGTTCTCCCATCAGTTTAGGCTCGACTACACGACGAATAATGAGTAAAATAGCAGCTAAGATGAATAATTTTACAGCAATAGCTGTGTTTCCCATTAAAAGGTGATAAAACCCCCACGGTGCTAGAATAATGATGGAGCCTAAAAAAGGGACTATATCTATCAGCCAAATAATAATAGTCATCGTTATGGCGTATTTCGGCTGGATTAATAAAAGTCCAACAAGTGTAACGCCTCCAATAATGAAGCTTACAAATAAATGTGCTTTCATATAGCCTAATGTTGCATCCTTTAAACGGTTTAAAATAATTTTTATTTTCTTTGCTGTATTAGGCTTTAAATACTTATAAGTAATGCGCTTCAATTTTGGCAGATCAAGCATAAATAGGAATAGGGCAATCATATAGACGAGAAGACTGATAAATAGCCTTGGAATCTCTGAAAAGAAGGCTGAAACTTTGCTATAATTAAAGAAACTTAAAAAAGTTTCTTCAATTTTCTTTATGAAATCCATTGTGGTTTTTTGAAGCGAAGTACTAACTTCAGGTGGAAAGTCTTCAGTGTATTTAGAAATATTTTCTTGCATATGAAGCCACATATCTGATAGCTTGGAAATATAATAGGGAGCTTGCTTAGACAATAAAATTATTTGCGTCATGATCTGTGTAATTGAAATATAGCAAATAATAGAAATTATAATGACACTCACTATGTATATAAAGGCAACTGCAATTTTTCGAGACATTTTCCAGCGCCTTTTAAAGAACATGACGATCGGTTCAAGGAAAAATGCGCTAATAGCTGCTAATATTAACGGCATAGATACAGGAATAATAAAATAAGCAGCTATAATTAGTGACAGAATCACTAGCAATCGAAAAATCAATTTCCTAGCATTAAATTTATTCATAAACTCACCTTCTTTGCGAAAAAAATTAAGTTAAGTGTACCATAAATAAAGTTTAATGACGTTCTGAAACAATAAAGGTAGGGATAAATTATGGAAAAAGAGATTTTGCAACTTTTTAATAATCTAACAGAGCGTAATCGAGATATACAATATGAATCTTACGAGGAACTGATGAAAATTCTGCAGGAGCCCGTAGATTGGACATATGCAGTGTGGGAACAGCTTGTACAAGCACTTACATATAAAAATGGCCATGCCCGTGCACTTGCCGCGCAAATTTTATGTGCTTTAGCTGCAAACAGTGATCCCGAAGAAAGAGTATTGGAAGATTTTTTAAAGATTTGGGCTGTGACCTATGATGATAAGCCTGTCACGGCAAGGCATACATTACAAGCTATTTGGAAAATTGGTTTAGCAGGCCAAGTACAAAGCGATTTAGTTGTATCTTTTTTAGCCAAGAGATTTCAAACTTGTTTAGATGAGAAGCATCCTACTCTCATTCGCTATGATATTATTGTATCCTTAAAAAAATTATATGATCATACGAGTGATTCTAAATTATTAGACATAGCACATCGATTAATTAATGAAGAGCAAAATGTTAAATATAAAAAGAAATATAAGTCAGCCATCCGTTCCTAGTAACGAGATGGTGTTTTTTGTGCAAACTCTTTGGTTATTGGAGAATAGTCAATTATAATATATGAAAAAAACAAAAGGGGTTAGGGAATGAGCATTTATAATTATTTAGTACGAAAGCCGAATGGTGAAATTTTATCAATGGAAACATTTCGCGGAAAAACATTGCTAATAGTTAATACAGCTAATCAGTGCCGATTTACATATCAATTTGAAGACTTACAAAAAATGTACGATAAATATGGAAAAAATAATTTTGTCGTTCTAGGTTTTCCTTGTGATCAATTTGGCCACCAAAATCCAGAAGATGGAGAGGAAACTGCGCATCTTTGTAAAGTAAACTACGGAGTTACGTTCCCCATTTTTGAGCTTATCCAAGTAAATGGTGAGACGACACATCCTTTATTTAATTATTTAAAACATGAAGTCGATTTCCGTGAATTCGGGAAAGCAAGCATGCAGGAGAAAATGCTGGCTGAGGCGATCGTTCAATTTGCTCCAAGTTTTTTAGATGGTCGAAATATTCGCTGGAATTTTACTAAATTTTTAGTAGATGCAAGCGGAAAAACCGTAGCTCGCTTTGAGCCTACAGACTCACAGCTTGATATTGAGCAAGCAATTGAAAAAGTATTATAGTCGAGTAACTTTAATGCTATGATATCGCCTATAAAACGAGTATACTTTTTGTACGTAACTATTTTTTCCTATCAATCTATGATAAACTGCATTACAAGTGAATTATTCTTGCAGAATAAAGGTGCTTGCTAGCATAATCGGGAATTCGGTAAAAGCCGAAGCTGTTTCCGCAACTGTAAGTACAGCCATTATAAAGATTAGCCACTGTTTCGTAGGAAATGGGAAGGTTCTTTATAGCTATTATATATTTCATATAATAGCATTGTACAAGCCAGGAGACCGACCTTTATTTGAACGTATAACAACTCTTCGGAAGCTAGGAGGATATACGGCAAATACATAGGCAGTGTCGTGTTTGTATGACAATCATTATGTTATTTTCGTCGTTCCTTTGCGTGAGGAGCGACGTTTTTTTATGTACTGAACAAGCGAGAATTTTCATTTGGAAAAATGGGGGGATAGTAGATTGAAAAAAGATGCACGTTATTCTTGTTATCCTTTTATGCGTGAGAGGGCTTCAACTGTCGATTTTGAGATTCGCACAGATAGTTTAACAACGCATATAGGGGTTGCACTAGCTGTAGTGAAGAAAGAGGATGTCCAGGCTGTTGCAGATGATTTAATGCAGATTTTACCTATGGCTTATCATGTTAATGGCTCTGTTCGTGGAAAGCTAGCAGTTACAGATGAAGATCTATCCTGGTTAAGTGCGCGCTATGATTTTTATGTTCGTCATGTGAAGGATGAGATTCAAAATTTTGTTTTACCTCAAGGAACAGAGGCGGCGGCTGCTCTACATCTTTGCCGTAGTGAGGCGAAAAAATCGTATCGAACTTTACACAAGGTTTCAGAAGAACAAGAGGTGCCGTCTATTCTCTTTGATTATTTAGGCTTATTAGCCAATGTATGTTTTGTAATGGCTGTCTATATGAATCAACAAGCCGGAATAGCTGAAATTCCGTTTATGAGTAAATCCTATCCAATGAAAAAGAAAAAGGTGAATAATAATGAAGAAACTATTTAATTTACACTGGCTATCGGTCTTATTGCTAGCGCTCGTTTTAGCAGGTTGTGGTACCGCGGGAGATACAAAAAATAAGGATGTGTCTCAAGATGAACAAAAGATTGAGCAAACAAGTTATAAAGTAACCGATGATCGTGGTGTGGAAATAGAGTTTAAGGAAGTGCCAAAAACAGTTGTGTCTTTACAACCTAGTAACACAGAAATTCTATTTGCACTAGGGGTTGGCGATAAAATTGTAGGTGCCACTGAATATGATACTTATCCAGAAGCAGCTCAAAAAATCGAACGTGTTTCTGATACTGTGAATTATAACAGTGAGCGAATTATAGCGTTAAAGCCAGATGTTGTGATTGCGTATACGATTGGTAAGAAGGATGCACTTAAGCCACTCGAAGATGCAGGAATTAAAGTGTTTGTTATTCAATCAGCGGCTACATTCGATGATGTATATGGAGATATCGAACAAATTGCTGCCGTTATGGATGTGAAGGAAAAAGGAAAGGCATTAAACGAAGAAATTAAAGCAAAAATCGCTGATGTGAAAACAAAGGTTAAAGAAGTAAAAACACCCAAAAATGTTTATTTAGAGATTAGTCCAAAGCCTGAAATATATACAGCAGGCTCTAGCACTTTCCAACAAGAAATATTAAATACGGCAAATGTAAAGAATGTGTTTGCAGATTTAAATGGCTGGAAGCTAGTATCTGAGGAAGATGTTATTGCGAGAAATCCAGACGTCATTTTAACAACAGTCAACTATACAGAAAATCCAATTGGAGAAATCCTTGCTCGTGATGGGTGGAATACGGTATCAGCTATTCAAAATAAGGCAGTTCAACCCCTTGACACAGATATCTCAAATCGCCCAGGTCCGCGTATCGGTGAAGCAGTTGAGCTAGTTGCTAAAGCTGTGTATCCAGAGTTATATAAATAAGATCGTAGAAAATGCTAGTTGTTTATTACAGCTAGCATTTTTTATTTTATTACCTAGTGTGAAAATTGGTATTCATGTAGTTTGTTCGATAGAATAAAGATAAGAACACTTATTAATATAGGGAGGTGTAGTTCAGTGAAGCAAGTACAAAAAAATATTTCGTTTGAGGCCGTTTATAATTTCCGAGATATGGGGGGGTATCAAACGAGAGATGGGCGTGTTATAAGGGAGGGCTTATTTTATCGCTCCGCCGCACTTGGTAAAATGACATCGACAGATAAAGAATTATTTGAAACATTAGGTATTAAAACAATTTTTGATTATCGTGACACGAATGAAGTACAACATAACCCTAATCCTGTATTTCCACAAACTCGATATATTCAAATCCCGGCGAAGGGAAAGCATGCTTTTGAAATGCCAACAAATACAGGTGGTAGAGAGTTTTATAAAGTAGTTAACGCTGATATGTTCAAGGACTTTTATGCACAAATGCCTTTCCATAATCCCTCTTTTAAGGAATTAATGTTGACGATACAAAACCCTGATAATTTAGGACTAGTCCATCATTGCGCAGTTGGAAAAGACCGAACAGGAATTGGCGGAGCTCTTATTTTATTGGCTTTAGATGTACCTGAGGAAACTATTATGGAAGATTATTTAGATACGAATATCCATTTGCGTCCCATGGTAGAAAGAATGGCTCAAACGATTGAGCACCAATATAACGAACAAGAATTACAGAAATTTTATGCTTTAATGTCTGCTCGTGAAGACTACTTACAGGCAGCACTTGACGCTATGGATCATCGTTATGGCTCAAAGACAGCCTTTTTGGAGCAGGAGTTTGGCCTAACAGCCGATAAGCGTGAGCAATTACAGTCCTTTTGCTTAATTTAAATAAAAACCCTTTCACAAATTTAGTGAGAGGGATTTTTTAGGTGGAAGCGCTGTCTTCCTATAAATCTCTTTACAGTCTGAAATTTTATGATAAGATACAATAGATTTTTAAGAAAAGTGTAGGAGAAGTGAAGGTATTGGCAGACACAATGAAAGGAACGAATAAGTTAAATCTATTCCATTTAACATGGCCTATCTTTTTAGAAGTATTTTTATTTATGTTAATGGGACTAGCCGATACTTTTATGCTCAGTGCTCTATCAGATAATGCTGTATCAGGGGTTGGTGCAGCAAATCAATATATTCATATCGCTATTTTAATTCTTGAGGTAGTCGGCAATGGTGCGTCCATCGTTGTATCACAATATTTAGGTTCAAAACGTTTTTTTGAGGCAGCGAAAATATCCGCTCTAGCAGTCACAATGAATTTGGCAGTTGGACTTATAATGAGTGTTCTATTTTTCTTCTTTGCTAGTCATTTAATGTCGATGATGAACTTGCAAGGTGAAGTACTCCATTATGCTCAAAGTTATTTAGTTATTATTGGGAGTTTTATTTTCCTTCAAGCAATCATTAATGCCCTTGCAGCAATTATTCGTGTTCATGGTTGGACGAAGCAGACGATGTATGTATCACTTGGCATGAATGTACTGCATGTTGTACTTAATTACGGCTTAATCTTTGGAAATTTCGGATTACCAGAGCTTGGTGTAAAAGGTGCAGCCATATCCTCAGTGATTAGTAGAGGATTAGCGATGCTCGTATTTTTCTGGTTGCTTTATCAAGTGATGGAAGTACGAGTAAAGCTACATTACTACTTCGAATATTCTAAGGAATATGTAAGAAAAATTTTAAACATTGGTTTACCGTCTGCCTTTGAGCAGGTTCTTTATCAGTTTTGCCAGATCATATTTTTATATTATGCCACATATTTAGGGGCAGAAACTTTGGCGGCGAGACAATATGCTATGAACATATCTATGTTCACCTATTTATTCGCTATTGCCATTGGGACAGGAACGGCCATCATTATCGGCAGGCATGTAGGTGCTGGAGAAAAGGACGAGGCTTATCATCAACTATGGAAAAGTGTCCGAGCAGCATTTATTTTTACCATTATTATGGTTGGTGTAGTGACCATTTTCCGCAAGCAGCTTATGCATATTTTTACAGATAACCCTGAGGTCATAGCTATCGGAGCATCTGTTTTGGCGTTAAGTATAGTGCTAGAGACTGGTCGAACGATGAATATAGTCGTCATTAACTCCTTACGTGCCTCAGGAGACGCAAGGTTCCCTGTTAAAATCGGTTTTTTGTCGATGGTTTGCATGAGCCTCCCATTAGGTTACTTTTTTGTATTCGTCCTCGATTGGGGTTTGGTAGGTATTTGGTTAGCTATCTCTGCAGATGAATGGGTAAGGGCAATTATTGTATACTTTAGATGGAAAAGCCGAAAATGGGAGCGTTTCGCCCTCATTTCACCGAATGAACAGAAGGAGGAGTAGCAATGGGAGCGCTATCTAAACGTGCAATAGGAGCAGCATTGATAGATCAATATATCACACTTTTTGCATGCCCTTTATGTCAGCAATCCATGCACGTCTATGAGCAGGGGAGACTCGTTTGTTCTGCCAATCACTCGTTTGATATTGCCAAGCAGGGCTATATCAACATGCTGACACAGGGCTCTACTTCTAAATATAGTAAGGATCTTTTTGAATCTCGTAAGGCTGTTATTGATAGCGGGGTTTATGATATTGTAGAAGCAAAGATTGGGGAGCTTATTAATTCTGCGAATACAGTGCTCGATACAGGTTGTGGAGAGGGATCGCATTTAGCCCGAATTATGAATGAAAAAAAGAATGGAGTAGGCATTGGTATTGATATAGCTAAAGAGGGAATTTTGGCTGCGGCACGTCATTATCCACAGCAAATTTGGTCTGTTGGCGATTTAGCGAAGAGTCCTTTTTCGCAAGGCAGCTTTGACGCTATTTTAAATATTTTATCGCCAGCAAATTATCAAGAATTTAAAAGGCTTCTTGCGCCTAATGGCTGTATTGTAAAGGTGGTGCCACAAAGCGGCTATTTACAGGAGCTGCGTGCTCAATTATATGCAGATTCGAGCAAGGAAACATATTCTAATGAACAAATTGTTGCTCGTTTCCAAGATAGTTTTGGAGAAGTGAATGTAGAACGTGTCACCTACACGTTGCCACTTGCTAAGGAGCTTGTACCTGCACTACTGGAGATGACACCGATGGGCTGGCATAAAAAAAATGAGACAGATATAGTTTTAAATGAAATTACGATTGATGTAGATCTATTGGTTGGAAAGATGTAAGATGGTCACCTACAATTGCAGTATACGGATCTTTTCGATTACAATGGGAATAACTATTGAATAAGGTAGGAATGTAACAGTGTATAAATTAGTAGCAAATATTGTTAAAGTAATATTAAAACTAATGGGTTCGAAAGCTCGTGTATATGGAGAAGAAAACTTGCCAAAAGAAGGTGGATATATTATAGCTTGTACGCATACAGGCTATGTAGATATTTTAAACCTCGGCGTTGCCATGTACCCTCAGGAAATTCACTTTATGGCAAAGAAGCAATTATTTGAAATGAAGGGTCTTGGTTGGCTT
This sequence comes from Lysinibacillus sp. NPDC056220, assembly GCF_049315265.1. Classification (NCBI taxonomy): domain Bacteria; kingdom Bacillati; phylum Bacillota; class Bacilli; order Caryophanales; family Bacillaceae; genus Lysinibacillus; species Lysinibacillus sp. NPDC056220. The sequence continues at coordinate 101,265 of NZ_JBMOXD010000004.1, read as the reverse complement.
ATTGAACATTTAAATGCCTTCCCAGTGGACCGTGATAATCCTGGTCCAAGTGTTATTAAAATTCCTTCACAGTTATTGAAGGAGGGAAAAGTAGTTGGGATATTCCCATCTGGAACACGAAATGCGGAGGGAACGGACTTAAAGCAAGGAGCCATTACAATTGCTCAACTGGCAAAGGCGCAAATTGTTCCAGCTGCTTACGTTGGTGCACGTAATATAGGAGATGTCATGAAGCGTAATAAAGGCTATTTAATTTATGGCGAGCCGTTTTATGTAACAGGTAAAGGAAAAGAAGGGCGCGAGCAATTCACGCAACACCTGGAACGTGAACTGGTCGCTTTAACAGAAGAATTACAAAATCGTATTGCAGTAAAATAAAATGAAATGGCACTCAGAATCACATTGATTTTGGGTGCTTTGTTGTAGGAGGATAATCGTAATGATACAAGTACTTTTTGTTTGCTTAGGCAATATTTGTCGTTCGCCAATGGCGGAGGCAGTTATGCGAGAGCTAGTGAGGAAAGAATGTTTAGACGATATAATCGTTGTGGACTCTGCGGCTACAAGCTCATGGCATATTGATGAACCTCCTCACCAAGGCACACAGGATAAGCTTAGAGAATACGGTATTTCTACAACGGGAATGCTAGGTAGACAGCTACAAAAGTCTGATTTAGAAAAATTCACATACATTATTGGTATGGATGAAAGTAATATTCGTAATATCTGGACGATATTGGGGAATCCGTCTTCACCAAAGGTTTTTCGTTTTTTAGATTTAACAGAACATCGAAAAGATGTTCCTGATCCTTATTACACAGGGGATTTTCAAGAAACCTATGATTTAGTGCTAGAAGGCTGTACGGCATTGCTAGAAAAAATTAAAGAGGAATTGTTATAGAAGGATGCTAAATAGCGTAAATTTTTACAGCAATTGCTACAGAAAAAATAAGCATAAACATTGGTATATCTAGCTTTGTAAGCATCATTATGTTATTATTTGCAGAGTAAAGATACGATAAGTATTTAATTACCATTTTAAGATGTGCAACTGCATATCTATCATTTTTATAAATCTATCCTTTGAAAGAGAGTGGAAACAATGGGTCGTAAGTGGAATAACATTAAAGAAAAGAAAGCGTCTAAAGATCAAAGCACTAGCCGTATCAATGCTAAATTCGGGCGAGAAATTTATGTGGCAGCTAAATCAGGCGAACCAGATCCAGAGTCAAACCGTGCACTTAAAGTGGTGCTTGAACGTGCAAAAACATATAGTGTTCCTAAACATATTATAGAAAAAGCCATCGATAAAGCAAAAGGTGGCGGTGACGAAAATTTTGATGAATTACGTTATGAAGGTTTTGGTCCAGCCGGCACAATGATTATCGTAGATGCTTTAACAAACAATGTAAATCGTACAGCATCTGATGTACGCGCAGCATTTGGTAAGAATAACGGGAATATGGGTGTTAGTGGATCTGTCGCTTATATGTTCGATTCTACTGCAGTTATCGGTTTAGAAGGTAAAACAGCTGATGAAGTACTAGAAATTTTAATGGAAGCAGATGTAGATGCTCGTGATATTCTGGAAGAAGAGGAAGCGGTTATTATTTATGCAGAACCGGACCAATTTTTTGCCACACAAGAAGCATTAAAGGCTGCTGGCATACAAGAATTCACTGTAGCTGAGCTTTCTATGCTACCACAAACGGAAGTAACATTAACTGGCGATGATGTTGCAAAATTTGAAAAACTAATCGATGCATTAGAAGATTTAGAAGATGTACAAAATGTCTTCCATAATGCTGATTTAGGCGAATAATCCAATATATTTATTTATCGAGTAAACCAGTAGCACATAAAGCTACTGGTTTTTATTTAGGGGGTAAAACCATGCAGACTGCATTAGCGATTATTTTGTTTTTAGTGACTTTATTTTTTGTTATTGTACAGCCACGTAAAATATCAATTGGTTGGTCAGCCTGTATAGGAGCTGCCATTGCACTGATAATTGGGGTAGTTACATGGCAGGATGTTCTAGAAGTAACAGGAATTGTTTGGAATGCAACATTATCATTCATTGGTATTATTTTAATTTCACTTATTTTAGATGAAATTGGCTTTTTTGAATGGGCTGCACTTCATATGGCACAACTTGCTAAAGGGAGTGGTTTACGTTTATTTGTTTATATTGCTTGCTTAGGTGCAATAGTATCAGCGCTATTCGCGAACGATGGGGCGGCATTAATATTAACACCCATTGTTTTAGCGATGGTTAGAAAACTGAATTTGACTGAAAAAATGATTTTTCCATTTATTATTGCTAGTGGCTTTATAGCAGATACAACATCCTTACCTTTTGTTATTAGTAATTTAACAAATATTGTATCAGCAGATTTTTTTGAGATAGGCTTTAAGGATTATGCAATTCATATGGTGGTACCTAATTTCATTTCTTTAATAGCAAGTATAGCTGTACTTTATTTAGTTTTTCGTCGTTCTATACCACAGTTCTATTCTCTTGAGGCAGTTGAACAACCAAAACAGGCGATTAGAGACACGAAATTATTTTCGATATCTTGGTATGTAATAGTAATTTTACTAGTGGGATTTGTAATCGGCGAAATGTTCCACGTTCCAGTGTCATTTATTTTATGTAGTGTAGCAGCTGTTTTTTTATGGTTGGCAAACCGTAGTGCTTTTGTAGATACAAAGAGAGTTATCAAAGGGGCGCCGTGGAATATAGTGTTCTTTTCCATTGGCATGTATGTGGTAGTCTATGGCCTGAAAAATGTGGGGATGACAGGTATGCTAGCTAGTTTACTAGAACATGCTGTACAGCAAGGATTTGTACTAGCGACCATTACTATGGGTTTTGTAGCAGCCGTTTTATCAGCAGTCATGAACAATCTTCCAACTGTCATGATTAATGCACTAGCGATTTCTGAAACTAGCGCAACAGGCATGATGAAGGAGGGACTCATTTATGCCAATATAATTGGCACTAATTTAGGCCCAAAGATGACGCCAATCGGCTCACTTGCGACATTAATATGGCTTCATATTTTAGCTCAAAAAGGGATTAAAATTAGCTGGGGGCAGTATTTTAAATTCGGCATGATTCTTACCATTCCAACATTATTCGCTGCTTTAATTGCTTTAGTCATTTGGTTATCGTTATTAGCATAGTTTTATTGTCGAAATAGTGAAAATAATAGTACAATAGATTAACTTAGTAGTATGTTAAAGGAGGTAACTATGCGAGCAACAGGTAAATTAAGTAATAGAATTGTGTTAATGTCATTTGTGATGTTAGTAGCTTTGTTAGCATTTTTTATTGTCACAACAATCTATACAGCGAAATCATCTGTCAATAAAACAATGGGGGCACAGGCTGTCGCAGTAGCAGAAAACATTGCGAAACATTTAAACCCAGAGGAGTACGAACAATTATCTAAGGACCCAAGGGAATCCAAATTATATTGGCAGCTAAGAGAAGAACTAAATGAATTACGTGAAGTAAATGGGGTCCTGTATGCCTATACTTTCGCTGTTCCACAGGAAGATAAAAAAGTTCGATTTTTAGTCGATGGTATGCCAGCGGACGACGAAGAAAATGCGGGGGTTATAGGAGAGGAGTCTGCTTCGACATTATATAAAGATATTGAAAAAGTAATGGATGCAGGGAGTTATTATTCTGATATTTTACATAGCGGTTTTGGGGATTATTTGTCTGGTACAGTACCATTAAAGGATGCATCAGGAAACATTGTGGCGTTTATAGGGGTAGATATAGAGGCTAACGAGGTAAGTGGTGTAGCAAATGCTGTACTGACAGCCATTTTGCCAGCATTAATTATAGTAATTTTAATTTTAACCGGAATTGTCATGCTTATAATGTACCGTTACATAAATCGAGCGCTTAAGCCATTAGCGAAATTAGGAGACGCAGTGACAAGTTTTGCACAAGGAGATATAGCGAAGGCAACAATGGAGGTTGAAAAAATCCAACTCAAAGGGAAAAATGAAATCTCTATTTTTGCCCAAGCCTTTCAGGAGGCCCTGCAAAAATTAAAAGAAACATTCCAAACCATTCAGCAACAAACATTCACCTTACAAAATGTGGTGAAAAAGATTGATGAAACTACACAACATGTTGAAACATCAAATGCTCAAATTGCTGATCGTATTGTTGAAATCGCTGCTGGCAGTGAGCAACAACAGCAAAATAATCAAGAAGTTGTATTAACGATGAATGAAATGTCGATTGGTATACAACGACTGGCCGATACAACTTCTGAGATTGCTGAGTCATCTTCAACAATGACAGGTCTAGTGGAAACAAGCGTGAATCATTCTCAAGAGGTCGTATCTCAAATTCAAAATGTGGAATCCTCTGTTTTACGAACGGCTAAACATGTTGAGGAAATGGGGGATAGATTCGGTTCAATTGAAGAGATGGTAACGATTATTACGAGCATTGCAGACCAAACCAACTTATTGGCATTAAATGCGGCGATAGAAGCGGCAAGAGCTGGAGAAGCGGGTAAGGGGTTTGCAGTTGTTGCAGATGAAGTGCGTAAGCTAGCTGAACTGTCTAAAGCATCTGCGGATGAAATACATACACATTTGAACAGCTTTAAGACCATTACAGAACGAGCATTACATGAAATGTCTGGAAGTTCCATAGATGTACAAGCAGGTAATAGGGCTGTACAACGTATCGGTGAAAGCCTAGAAAAAATATTAAAATCAGTTGTTGAGGTAAACAATAAAATTCAAGATGATTCTGCTGTTATTGAAGAAATGTCGGCAGGCTCTGAAGAAATATTAGCTACTACAGAGCAGATGAATGATATCGCTCAGCATAGTGTGCAAGGAACAAAAGAAGTAGCAATGGCTTCCGACTTACAAGTAACAATGGTTTCCGAACTAAATGAGGTTGTAGCAATGTTAGATCAAACATTTAAAGAGGTTACTAAAACAATTAATACGTTCAAATTATGATTATTATAAACTATTTTTCTATGAGGAAAAGTCTTGTAGATAAATAGTTTTTTTATGGTATTTAATAGAAGAATAAAAAAATATAAAGACGAAATAAACCAAATAAGAAGAATTAATTTGCGTTTTATCCATTGCGGAAACTTCCAAATCATAACATAATATAAGTTAATATACTCTTTGGAGGAGAAGAATTTGGGGGTCTAAAGTATGAAGTTTTTACGTTCAATACAGGGGAAACTAGTCGCTATTTCATTGGCACTACTAATTATTCCAAGTTTAATAATTGGCGTTGTTAGTTATAGTAAGGCGAAGAATGGTATGGAGGATATTGGGGAGCAGGTCATTTATAATAGTGTTCAATCTGCTTTGCAAATAATCGAACTCGCCAATGAAAGTGTTGAAAAGGGAGATATACCTTTAGATGTAGCACAGGAACGGGTACGCGAGGCTTTCTTGGGCCCGAAGGATAGTGAAGGAAAGCGGCCCATCAATTATCCAGGTGACTTGGGGGAATATGGTTATATCTATGTATTAGATAATAAGGGAACACTAACAACACACCCTACTCGGGAAGGTGATAATCTGTGGAACGATCAAGATAGTAGTGGAAATTACTTTATTCGAGAAGTAACTGATAGAGCATTGGATGGTGGTGGTTTTACGGAATACGAATTTGAGCTACCAGGTCAGAATGTATTGGCGGATAAAATAATTTATTCAGCAAAAGATCCACATTGGGGATGGATTATTGCATCAGGTACATATATGCAGGATTTTAATGCCGAGGCAAACTCGTTACTATTAGTCATTGGATTGACGTTAGCGGGTGCCGTTATCATAGGTGTCATTGTTGTCATCTTAGTATCTAGGCATTTGGCATTACCAGTCAAAAAATTATCGCAGCGCGTTCGCGAAGTAGCCAAAGGGAATTTAACTGTAGATATTGAACATTTACAGCGTTCGGATGAAATTGGTCAGTTAAATGAGGGCTTCAATGAAATGGTTGATCAACTAAAAACACTAATTTCAGATGTAGAAGAAGCAATAGTAGAAATTCAATCGACATCTGCGAATTTAACAGCAGTTGCTGAAGAAACAAATGCTTATGGCGATGAAATCGTTAAAGCTATTAATGAAGTTTCGATTGGCGCCGTAAAACAAGCATCAGAGGCGGAAGATACAAATCGAACAGCTACTGAGTTTGCTCAGCAAATTGAAGGATTACATGATAAAAATGAATTAATATTAGATGCATCACAACATATGCAAAAGTCAAATGAAGAGGGTATCGTTAATATTGCTAGCTTAAAAGATAAATCACAGGAATCTTCAATGCTTATTCAGAATATTCGATCTGTTTTTGCGAGTTTAATAGTGAAGGTACGAGAAATTGAAGGGATTGTAGGGACCATTACGGAGATTTCTGAACAAACCAATCTACTGGCTTTAAATGCATCTATTGAGGCCGCTCGAGCAGGTGAACATGGCAAAGGATTTGCTGTGGTTGCCGAGGAAGTACGAAAGCTAGCTGATCAAACATCCGTAGCAACAGAGCTAGTTCGTACTACCCTGAAGGGGATTGAAAGTGAAACAAACTTAGTCAATGATGAAATGCAAAAAACTCACGTCATTGTAGGTCAACAAAATGATTCTGTCATGGTAACAGAATCATCCTTCAAAGAAATCAAATTGGCTGTCGAAAAAATCATTTCAATTATTGGAGACATGACTGATGGCGTAGAATATGTAAACAGCGCTAAGAATGATATGATGAAATCCATTGAGAGTATTGCTATGATCAGTGAAAAAAATGCGGCTGCTTCTGAAGAGGTGACAGCGTCGGTAGATGAGCAGCAACGCGCGATTCAGCTTGTTAGTGAATCTTCCAATGATTTAACAGATGAGATTACTGCGCTGCAGGAATCTATTAAACGCTTTATTTTAAGATAAAATTATGGAGGGTGCTTGATATGCGAGCATCCTTTTTTCTGTATTCACGTTAATAAAAGGTAAGGGAGGGTTTATTTGTGAAGAAATGGATAATTAGAGTGAGTGTTGTTCTAATCGTGATAGCCATTGTCCTCTATATTTGGTTGGGGAAAGAAATCGAACGTGGAGTGGAAGCAAATGCAGATGGCTCTGCGAATTATATGATTATACTGGGAGCAAAAGTAAAACCAGGAGGTATACCATCACTTTCATTAAAAAGTAGACTAGAGGTAGCTGTTCAATATTTAACAAAGTATCCGCAAGTGAAGGTCGTTGTGTCAGGGGGACAAGGACCAGATGAAGATCGAACGGAGGCATCTGTTATGAGGGATTATCTCGAGCAAAATGGCATTGATGCTTCGAGAATCATCATGGAGGATCAATCTACTTCCACTTATGAAAATTTAGTATTCTCTAAAGAACTTTTACCAAAGGAAACAAAGAAGATTACGATTGTTTCTAATGACTTCCATTTAAAACGTGCGAAATATCTAGCTGAATCTTTAGATTTTGAGGTAGATGTAGTGTCAGCTAAGACACCAAAGTCAGTAGAAGCTAAACTAAAAATAAGAGAGCGAGCGGTATTGCTAAAAACATATATTATAGGTTATTAAAAAATTGTTTCTTAATAGCTAAGATTTGACATATAATAGAAATATCACGGGGTATATGACAGAAAGAGGGGACTTCAATGAAAACATTTAAAGACTATGAGTACAACCGTCCAAATGTTGCAGGGATGAAAGAGCAACAATTAGCACTCGTCGACCAATTTCAGAAGGCGCAATCGATGGACGAACAAAGTAGCATCATTGAAAAATTAAATGGTATCAGTAATGACTTTGCTACAATGGCTAACCTAGTGTATATTAGGGCATCTATCGATACAAACGATGAATTTTATCAAGCAGAGCGCGACTATTTTGATGAAGTTAGTCCTGAGCTAGAAGAAGTAACAACAGAATATTATAAAGCATTGATTGCCTCACCTTTCCGTGAGCAACTAGAAGACAAATGGGGTCAACAATTATTCGATCTAGCTAACTATCAAATTAAAGGGTTCTCACCAGAAGTCATTGATTTGATGCAAAAGGAAAATAAGCTAGCTTCTGAGTATAATAAGCTTGTAGCATCTGCACAAATTGAATTTAATGGTGAGACTTTAACACTTGCTCAGCTTGGACCATTTGCGGAATCTACTGATAGAGCTACGCGTAAAGAAGCAACAAATGCACGATTTGGTTTCTTTGCCGAGCATGAAGGTGAATTTGATCGCTTATATGATGAACTTGTAAAAGTACGTCATGAAATTGCTGTAAAACTTGGCTATAAAAACTATGTTGAGCTTGGTTATATTCGAATGAATCGTATTGATTACAACGCAGAAATGGTAAAGAAATTCCGTGATCAAGTTCGCGATTTAATTGTTCCTGTTGCGACAAAGCTTTATGAGCGTCAGGCGAAGCGTATTGGGATTGACGATTTAAAATTCTATGATGAAGCGCTGAACTTTTTATCAGGTAATGCAACGCCAAAGGGTGATCCAGAATGGATTGTGGCGAATGGTAAAAAGATGTATGAGGAGCTATCGCCTGAAACGGGAGAATTTTTCAATTTCATGATCGATCATGACCTTATGGACCTAGTGGCGAAGAAAGGGAAAGAAAGTGGCGGGTATTGTACATTTATCGAAAACTATCATTCACCGTACATTTTCTCGAACTTTAACGGTACTTCAGGAGATATCGATGTGTTAACACATGAGGCTGGACATGCCTTCCAAGTGTATTCAAGCCGTAACATCGGCATTCCTGAATACTTATGGCCAACTTACGAATCTTGTGAAATCCACTCGATGAGTATGGAATTTTTCACATGGCCATGGATGGAGCTATTCTTTAAAGAAGATACAGAAAAATATAAATTTACACATTTAAGTAGTGGTCTTTTATTCTTACCATATGGTGTTGCAGTTGATGAATTCCAACATGTTATTTATGAAAATCCTACAATGACACCAGCAGAGCGTAAGGCAGCATGGAAGAAAATTGAGGAAACATATCTGCCACATCGTGACTATGATCACAATAGCTACCTCGAAGCAGGGGGCATTTGGCAACGTCAGGGTCATATTTATGCTAGTCCGTTCTACTATATTGATTACACGCTAGCACAAATTTGTGCCTTCCAGTTCTGGAAGCGTTCACGTGAAGAGTTTGAAGCGGCTTGGAAAGACTATATTCATCTATGTGGTTTAGGTGGCTCCATGTCATTTACAAAGCTTGTGAAAGAGGCAGGCTTAATTTCACCATTTGAAGATGGCTGTGTTGAATCAGTTATTGGGGAGATTGAGGCATACCTCAATTCTGTAGATGATTCGTCGTTATAACAGATACTGAAATTCGCTACACTTCCACGATTAGTATAGTGGAAGTGAGCGAATTTTTTAGTTTGTCTGAAGGCGGCTTTTTAAGTAAACGCAAAAAATCTGATGATAAATTCGCTCAGAGAAAATTGATTGAGTCAAAACATACTAGGATACTTGCGAAATGGTTAATATATCAGTAGTATCTTGAGTAACGGCGATAAAAGGAAGTGAATGAAAGTGACGAGAAAGGTTTGGTTTCAGGTAGGTGTAGGGATACTGCTTACACTATTAATCATTAAATATTTTATAGAGATTCATTGGATTTTTTCACCACTAGTCATCATATTAAAAGCCATTTTTATCCCTTTATTACTGGGAGGGGTCTTTTATTATGTGACTGAACCGATTCAGAGATTTTTAGAAAAACGTAAATTTCCTAGATGGGCAAGTATATTGACAATTGTGTTTGGCCTAATAGGAATTGCAGGGATTTTTGGCTGGATTATTGGCAACCCGATTGCTGAACAGGTCAATAAATTAGTGAAGAATGCCCCGATGATTAGTTCTAGTATTAGTACGAGTATTCAGCAATTAACCGACTATGTACTGCTCAATAAAGATAACTTCCCACAGCAGGTAAATGATGTAATCGAAAAAATGGCGAATTCAGTGCAAGATGTTGCGATGGTGGCGAGTAAAGGGTTTATATCCTTTTTACAATCCATTGTATCAGTATCATTATTAGCTGTTTTAATACCATTCTTCTTTATTTTTATGTTGAAGGACCATGAGAAATTTGCACCATCTATTTATAAATATTTCAGTGGCGAACGTCAGCAATGGGTAAAGAAAACATTAAGTGAAATTGATGATGTATTACGTAGTTATATTCAGGGTCAACTGCAAATTAGCTTTTTATTAGCACTTATTATGTATGTTGGTTATTTAATTATTGGATTAGAGTATTCATTACTATTAGTAATCTTTGCGTTCTTTATGAATATGATTCCATTTATTGGGCCTTGGATTGCATTTACGCCAGCCCTAATCGTAGCGGTTATTCAGGATCCTATTTTAGTTGTTTGGGTATCCGTCGTGACGCTTGTTGCGCAGCAAATTGATAGTAATTTTATTACACCTAATGTTATGGGGAAATCGCTCGATATCCATCCACTAACTGTTATTACAATTATTCTAGCAGCAGGTAATATAGCAGGCTTTATAGGAATTATTATTGCTGTACCATTTTATGCAGTATTGAAAGTTATCGTATCCAATATTTATGATCAACGTAATGCGATTAAGAAAAAAGCAACGAAATCAGTATAGGAGTCGAAACAATGGAACAAGAAATTGTAAAGGTATTTAATGAACGGCATGAGGAAATTGGGACAGCTACAAGGTCGGAGGTGCATGAAAAAGGTCTTTGGCATGAGACATTTCATTGCTGGCTAGTTAACGAGGACTATATTTATTTTCAAGTACGAAGCTCTCAGAAAAAGGATTATCCAGGTTTACTCGATATTACAGCAGCAGGCCATCTTTTAGCTGTTGAAACAGTGGAGTCAGGTATACGGGAAGTAAAAGAAGAATTAGGGCTCCAAATAGATGTTGAAGATGTTGTCAAAATGGGCATGACCTCTTGCAGTATTGTTTCTGAAAATATGATTGATAATGAATTTTGCCATGTCTACATATATCCTTTCGAGCACGATTGGAATTCCTTTACTTTACAATATGAGGAAGTATCAGGTGTAGTGAGAGCAAGACTAAATGAGGCCGAAGCTTTCTTCTTGGGTAAAACGACGACACTTAATATTGAAGGATACGAATATTTCCCTGATGGTCAACGTGTCAAAATCGTCAGACCAGTTGGAACGGCACAATTTGTTCCTTATCGAGAACTATATGTCGCACATGTTATCAAATTTGCACGTGAAAAAATATTTAATCAAACATCCTAATTTGGGTAGGATAAGCTAGAACATAGCTTATCCTATTTTCTTTGTAAAAATGATGAGAATGTACACAATATAACAGGAAAAAATAAGTTATACTGTTAGATAGATTGTAAAGAAAAGGAGCATTTTTTATATGCTAACATTTGAACAAAAACAAGCAATTATTGAATCATTTTCTGAACTAACGAAAAAGGAAATATCATTAAAACGCTTAAATTATCACTTTATGGACAGTCTTTATGAAAAGACAATTGTAGTTGAAAAGCTCCATCCGAATGGCAATGGCTTTATCTTTGTTGGAGATTTATTGCGCTATGAGCAAGAGGCTAACAAAGGATTAGTAAATATCCGTGATTATGATGAGCAACAACTTCGTGAGATTATTGCGGATGCTATTCAATATCTATCTGAAGAGATAGAGACGGAAGAACCGATTATCGAGATTTGGCATAGTCGAGAGGGTGATCAATTACAGCTAGTATTTGAACAACGTTCTTGGAATGTCTACCATGGGGAAAATCTTGAAGAGGCGTTTGGTACGTATGATACAGCAAAAGAATATTTGCTAGAAGAAGGCTTTCGTAAAAAGAAATAATAAATACGGGGGATTATCATAAAATGAACGGGAAAAAACTAGTGGGAATTGTTATTGTTGTTGTGATTGTGGCGTGTTTACTATCAGTTTTTACTATAACTAATTTTTATAAAAACCATGAGGAACAACCAAATCGTGAAAATCGCGAAATTAATAAGTCGAAGAGCTTGAATTTAATTTTGCCACAGGCTACAATTATCTCGAATTCAAGATAATTGAGAGGTGGACTGTTAATGAAGCATATTTTTTATAAAGGTACGGATGAAACTAAACCCACTCTATTGTTGTTACACGGCACGGGCGGTAATGAAGAAAGCTTAATTGGACTTGCCAAGGAAATTGATGATACAGCCAATATATTAAGTGTACGAGGCAATGTACTAGAGCATGGAATGCCAAGGTTTTTCCGCCGATTAGCGGAAGGTGTCTTTGATATAGAGGATTTAATCATTCGTACAAAGGAACTGAACGATTTTTTGCACGAGGCATCACAGCAATATGGCTTTGATCGTCAACGAATTGTAGCTATCGGTTATTCAAATGGTGCTAATATTGCGGCTAGCCTATTATTCCACTACGAGGATGTTTTAGCAGGGGCAATATTACACCATCCAATGGTGCCAAGACGTGGGATTGAGCTACCGAAGCTTTCTGCAACCCCTGTTTTTATAGGGGCAGGTACGAATGATCCGATGTGTACAGCACAAGAATCAGAGGAGTTAGAGGTCCTTTTAAGTTCGGCCGGTGCGATGGTGACGACGAAGTGGTTTGATTTTGGACATCAGCTAACGATTCCTGAAGTACACGCAGCGAAAGAGTGGTATAACAGTATTTATGCATAGTGGAAAAATCCGCTTCCTTAAACAAGGAGGCGGATTTTTTTTATTATTTATTTTTCTTTCTTTGAGAAAGGAAGCCACCAATTCCAATCACCAAATAGTTTCATGAGACTTGGTACAAGCATAAGACGAATGATAGTGGCATCAATAGCAACAGCAATGGCTATACCTACACCAATTTGTTTTACAGGCATAACATCTGTGAAGGCAAAAGCTCCTGTAATAACAATCATAATGAGCGCTGCTGATGTAATAATCCTACTTGTGGATGTCAGTCCTTCTATTGTAGCGTGAGTATTGTTGGCACCTTTTAAATATTCCTCTTGGATACGAGAAATTAAAAATACTTCGTAATCCATACTCAAACCAAAAACAAGACAGAAAACAATAACTGGGATAATCAAGACAATGGATCCTGCTTCAATTCCAAAATGTCCATATTGGAAAATATAGACGAGTATTCCGAAGGCAGAGGAAAGTCCAATAATGTTCATAATAATGGCTTTTAACGGAATTAAAACTGAACGGAATGCCAGCATTAAAATAAAGAATGTAGACACGATGATAATGGCTATCGCTAAAACAATTTTATTAGCGATTTCATCAAATATCTCTTGGTTAAATTTTGCTGGTCCTCCGAGTGCAAAGTTAACACCTAAATCTTTATCCATCCAAGTTCTTGCAAATTTTTGAGCAATAGTGGAAGAGCCTGCTGCATCAATGGTTATGGGGATGAATAGCTTTGTATCTTTTGAAAAAGTTTGAATAACCGGTTTTAATTGTTCTGCCACCTGTGGGATTGCTAAAGAAGCAGAGAGTTCCTTAGGTGTTGGAATGTTTGCGGCTGTGTATATAGTTGAAACATTCGTAACGAGTGGATCCTTTAATAGTTTTTCTTGCATAGTGTAAATCAGTTCTCTAGCCTCAGCATCCTCCCAGCCTTCTTTCCGCTCAGCCAATAAATATAAAGTAGATGTTTCACCGAGTCCAAAGGTGTCATCTAATTTATCGTACGCTACACGTGCATCATATTTTGCTGGTAGGGAATCTACCTGAGGAATTTTTAATTGGATATCCTTTAATGGGAGCATGCCAATACCAAGTAATAATAATGCAGCAATGACGATAGCTACAGGATGTTTCATGACAAAACCTGCAAAGCTACGCCAGCGATTTGCTCCACCTGGTTTAACGCGTAGTAGACGCCATTTATTGAGTCGATCGCCTAAAAGCATCATGGTAGCAGGGAGTAAGGTTAAGCCGGAAAGAACAGCCAACAGGACTACTATTGTGCCTCCTAGGGCGATATTATGGAATATTTCAACATTAATAACGATCATTGCACCTAAACCAATCATGACACATACGGCAGAAAAAACGATGGAACGTCCTGCTGTCTGGATAGCAATCTGAATAGCTTCTGCAATAGATGTTTGAGCACGCTCTTCACGGTAACGATTAATAAACAATAGTGCAAAATCAATACTTAAAGCAAGACCAAGCATTGGAACAATATTTAAAACGAAAATGGATAAATTTACACTACCGCTGAGTAATGTCATAATACCGAAGGCAGTTACGACTGTAACAACCCCGATGATAATTGGCAAAATAGAAGCAATGACTGTACCAAAAGCCAATAATAGGACGATAATGGCGATAGGTAATCCAATGGCCTCAGCAGATGCCAAATCCTTTTGACTGGCTGTATTAATGTCAGCAGAAATAACTGGGCCACCTGTAATATGAACGCCGTCTTCTTCAATTAATAAACGGACATCCTCAACGATTTCTGATAGGTTATCAGCATCATTTCTTAGATGGACCATCGCATAGGCAATCCCGTCTTTACGCAAAGAAGAGTCATCTAATGGTGACTGGATAGAATGTATGTCTTTGATATCATTCAGCTTATTTAAAGTTTCTTCAATTTTCTTATCCTGAGCAGGATCGAAAACAACCAAGATTGTATTGGTTGGAATATCGAATGTTTTTGCTAGCTCTTTTGTGACATAGTTATGATCCGCTTCAACAAAAAATCCATCTCCCTGAAGTTTATCGGGAAGTTGTAAAGCAAAATAAGCCATTGCTAGAAAAATAATAATCCACAGGGCTACGATTGCTTTTGCATGTGTGGTAATAAAAGTTGAAAAAGTTTTCATAGTTATTTATGTATCCCCCTTTTTCAATTAGTTTAAAGGATGCGTCACATTTTGTCGTGTGACAAAGTAAAGACTCCTGTCCATTTATTAGACAGGAGCCTTTGTTATTAGAAGAATAATGATAGGACAAAATAAATAACGGATGCCATTACAGCTGAAATAGGCATTGTAATAACCCAAGTAGTAACAATCTTACGGGCCATTCCCCAGTTAACGCCACGTACACGCTGTGCAGAACCAACACCCATAATAGATGAAGAAATAACATGTGTGGTAGATACAGGCAGGTGGATTAGCGTTGCACCAAAAATAACTGTTGCTGACGCTAAATCCGCCGCTACACCATTAACAGGACGGATTTTCATGATCTTACCGCCGACGGTTTTAATAATTTTGTAACCACCAATAGATGTACCTAGACCCATAGCTGCGGCTGCTGCAGCACGTACCCAGAAAGGTATGTCATCACCGCTATGCAACCCTCCAGCAATTAATGCCATTGTCATAATCCCCATTGCTTTTTGTGCATCGTTTGTACCATGCGTGAACGATTGAATGGCTGCGGTGAAAATTTGCATCGTACGGAACCCTTTATTGGTACGATATAAATTAAGATTTTTAAACCATAATTTAAAAAGTGTCATCATAATAAAACCAGCACAAATAGCCAATATTGGTGAAAACACTAACGCCATAATGATTTTAGTAAAGCCACCATAATTTAACACATTAAAGCCAGCAGATGCGACAGCAGCACCTGCGATAGAGCCAATCAACGTGTGGGAAGAACTTGATGGAATACCGAAATACCATGTAAGTAAATTCCAAATGATAGCTGAAATAAGTGCGGCCAAAATAACGACTGAGCCAGTTGTATCTCCTTCAAAAGCATTTAAAGAAAACGGATCTACAATGTCTTTTGTTAAAGCTTTAGCAACCCCTACAAAAGTGATAGCACCGATAAAATTCATGGTTGCGGCCATGATGATCGCTACACGAGGTGGCAATGCTCGAGTGGAAACCGAAGTTGCAATAGCATTTGCTGTATCATGAAAGCCATTGATAAAGTCAAATGTTAGGGCAAAGATGACGACCAGTACGGTTAGTATAATGATTGTATTCATTGTAAAGTGCCCATCTCCTAATTATGCGTTACGCATGATGATTGTTTCCATAGTATTAGCTACGTTTTGACAATGATCAGCGATATCTTCAAGTTGTTCATATATATCTTTAAATTTAATGAGGCGAATCGGATCTTTTTCGTTTAGAAACAGTTGTTTAATGGAAGAACGTTGTACTTCATCACATTCACGTTCATAGTCTTTAATTAGAATGGCGTGTGGACGCATACCAATTAGATTCTTTTTCTTTAACTCTTCAGTTGCTTTAACAATTTCATCAGCACTTTTAGAAATATAGCCTAGAAAAGTGCGCATGGATTCATCAATCTCTGTGAGTGAAAACATTTCAAAATGGGCAATACAATGTTCAGTACCATCTAAAATATCATCCATACGAATGGCAAACTCTAAAATATCTTCACGCTCTATAGGTGTCATAAATGATTTGTTTAGCATTACGATCAGTTCGTGAATGAGCTTATCGCCAGCAGTTTCGTAATTTTTCATTGTAATGCTAATCTCTTTTAGGTCAGCTACACTGTTAATACGAAAATCATTTGCGTAATGCACAGCCTCTCTCATATTTTCAGCAATTTTATGCAATGCAATAAAGAAAGGGTCTTGTTTTTTTGAGTTAAGCATGTAAATCGAATCCTCCTGGATATAAATAAATTAATCGACCTCTAAACTTTACTATCATAACAAAATCTTTAATTTATCTACATAAAAATTTTATATTCGACATAAAAATTTACATTGCTGTAATATACAATTCGTTCACAAAATAAAGGGAGAACAAACTGTATTTGTTTTTAATAGTACAGATAAATTCCTTTATTCCTCAATTTATGTCATATCGTTAACAGTGTTTAGCACAGATATACGTGTGATTTACAATGAAAATGAGTAATAAAGCTACTTGAATTGTAAAGGGAATGTAAATTCAAATTGTTTGAGCAGGAGTCTCTCCTTATTCTTAAGAATATCTTCATTTTTATCCTTCCTCTTTATTAAGAATTGTTTTCTATAATGGGCAATGAGTGAGAAAGGAGTGTTTATTATCAAATGATTCAAGTTGAAAACTTACAACATACATTTTTAATCGGAAAAAAAGGGAAGGAAAAGAAGGTTCCTGTTTTAAAAGGTGTGAACTTTGAGGTTAATAAAGGAGAAATCGTTGCCATTGTCGGAAAAAGTGGCTCTGGAAAGTCAACTTTATTACAAGTTTTAGCTGGATTTATGAAGGTTGAGCATGGATCTATTAGGGTGAATGGTAAAGAAACGGCACAACTAAATGAAACAGAAAGTGCAGCATTTCGTTTGAGACAATTCGGTTTTATCTTTCAAAACTTTCAACTAATGCCTGGCTTGACAGCATTCGAAAATATTGAATTACCTTTAAAGCTACAGGGGCTGCGCAAAGCAATGAGAAAAGAAAAAGTAAAAAAAATAATGGACAAGGTTGGTCTAACAGAAGTGGCCGATCACTATCCAAATGAATTATCAGGTGGGCAGCAACAGCGTGTCAGTATTGCACGAGCGCTCATCACGAATCCTCCTATTTTGCTGGCAGATGAGCCTACAGGAAGTTTGGATTCAGAAACAGAGCAAGATATTTTGATGCTTATTCAAAGTTTAAACCGTGAGTTTGGGTTAACCTTTGTCATTATTACTCATGATGAAGAAGTGGCGACAATCGCACATAGGCGCTTCCGTATGTATGATGGCGAACTGGTAAAGGAGGAAGCTTAATATGTTATTTAA
The DNA here is from genome assembly GCF_049315265.1 of Lysinibacillus sp. NPDC056220. Classification (NCBI taxonomy): domain Bacteria; kingdom Bacillati; phylum Bacillota; class Bacilli; order Caryophanales; family Bacillaceae; genus Lysinibacillus; species Lysinibacillus sp. NPDC056220. Next base: position 83,456 of record NZ_JBMOXD010000004.1, on the reverse strand, counting down.
GGATCAATTAGACTTTGTCACACAGCACATAAAGAAAAATAAATTGCGTGTTTTTATGACGGTTCTAGCTGCTACAATGGGTTGTGCTTTCCTCATCGTACTAGCATCCGTAGGTTTTGGATTACAGGAATCATTACGTAATGAAATCCTTTCCAATGAAACAGTTACGAAAATTCAAGTATATGGGGATAAACAATTTACAGAGGATCAGATTCAAGAAATTAAAAAGATAGATCATGTGGAAACAGTACTTGAAACGGTAAGCGTGAATGCCTCTGCACATTCTTTTTTAGGTGATCGAGATACAACTTCTAGTTTAGTTTTAAATGATATGAAGGATTTTGAACAGGTGAATGGCAAGCTTGCAGAAGGTGCTTATCCAGCAAAGCCAAATGAAATAGTGGTAGGCTATCATTTTGCACAAACACTATTGAATGAGGCCGACCGCAATGTAATTAAAGAAAAAAGTAAAAAGGCTGAGGCAGAAGGCACCTATTATAATGGAAGCGATGAAGGCTATAAAAAATCATTAATAGGACAAACCATTGACATGTCACTATTGCCTAACACTGGTAACAATGAAGAATCGGCAAAAATGATCTATACAATTGTTGGCGTAATGGAGAAACCATCGTATGATTGGATGATTGATAATACGATTCATATGGACACAGCACAAAAACCAGCATTAGTTAAGAATCTGTCCGCTCTCGAAGATACAACCGCAGAGGAAATGTTTTACTCAGAATTTAATATTTTTGCTGATACATTGGAAAACGTAAAGCCCATTTTAGAGAAACTAAAAGATAGTGGTTACAGTGTCTATTCGGTGACGGAGCAATTAGATCAAATGAATGTATTTTTCTTAGTCTTAAAGATTGGTTTGATTTTTGTTGGTACAATTGCTGTGCTCATTGCTTCCATCGGTATTTTCAATACGATGACAATGGCTGTGACAGAACGAACTCGTGAAATAGGTGTCTTAAAAGCGATTGGTGCAAGTCCAAAATTAATCCAACGCTTATTTTTAATGGAAAGTACGTTTATTGGGCTTTTAGGTACCTTCATTGCGGTAATCATTTCATATGCCATTAGTTTTGCTGCCAATGCAGTGCTGCCTCTGATTCTAAAAGCAGCCACGGGAGAAGATGCATTTGCAACAAATGATATTACATTTTCTCTTATTCCATGGCAGTTAGTCGTTATTGCAGCAGCTATTAGTATTGGAGTAGCGATGATCTCCGGTTATCGTCCTGCTCGTAAGGCGACGAAAATTGATGTCATCCATGCTTTACGACAAGAGCTATAATGAAAGAGATTCAATAAGGATTGAATCGTCTTTGACTGTAGACAAAACCATCGAGACGTTTTCGCGCTCGATGGTTTATTGTATTGTAAAGAGATGGTTCGGATTGCCTTTTTAGTCTGTTATAAATACTCGTTTAACTCTGTTTGTAAAAATGGTGTTGCATGTAATAAATTTAAGAAAGCATCATAGTTGGCACGTTGCTCTGTACTTGCTTTTTTGCCTGTTCGGTATGCTCGAATTAAAATATTTTTGGGCGTATTTTCCATATCAATAAATTCAAGAAGCTGTGCCTCATAGCCAACAAGGGACAAGATTTCAGCCCGAATGGAATCTGTAGCAAGGGCGGCGAAACGCTCTCGTACAAGACCGTGTTGTAACATTATCTCCAATGATGGCGTATTTAGTTGACGATTTAATTCATGTTGACAACAAGGAACACTTAATATGACGCTTGCGCCCCATTTCACGGCACGCGCTAAAGCCATATCTGTGGCAACATCGCAAGCATGCAGTGTTACGACCATATCTACAGAGGTTTCCTCATTATAATCATTAATATCTCCTACAAGAAATTCAAGCTGGTCATAGCCTAAATCTTGTGCTATTCTTGAACACTCTTCAATAATCTCCTTTTTCAAATCTAAGCCTGTTACACGTATATCTAAACCTTTTTCAATTTTTAAATAGTGGTATAAAGCAAAAGTTAAATAGGATTTGCCTGATCCAAAATCTAATATACGAACTTGCCGGTTTTTTGGTAAGTAGGATAAAGCATCGTCAATAAATTCAATAAAGCGGTTAATTTGCTTAAATTTATCGTATTTTTGTTTTTTAACTTTTCCATCCTCTGTTTGCACCCCAAGTCGGATTAAAAATGGGTAAGGTTGATCGTCCGAGAGTAAATAATTTTTTTTACGATTATGTGCTAGATTTACCTGCTTTGGTGTAGACGATTGATCGGATTTCCAAAGTACTTTATTCTTTTTTGATAATTGCACTTGTACTTTTTCATCAATAAAATCAACATGGGCTTGACGATAATCTTCGAAAATATCCTCCAGCTTAGCGGGAAATTCGGTCAATTGAATATTTTCATGTTTTAAAATTCGTTCATATTGGTATTCAATTTGTATATGATAACTATTCTTTAACATTAATGGCTTTAACTTAATGCGTTTAACTTCATTAGATTTCATGCGGGGTTGACTGATTGTAGCAGTAACTAGCTGTTGCTGTAAAATTCTTTCAATGAGATGAGCTTTCATTTCTTCAAATATCATACATTTTCGCCTACTTTGTTGTGTAATAGATGGCACTAGTTTAACACATTTTATAACGAACAATGTTTTTGAAAAAATTTTCACAAAAATTCTGAGTAATTATAGGTGGAGTTGTATATTCATGGTATCTTTATGTATAGTAATTCTTTATGAATTGGTGATACTAAAGACTGAATAGGAGGAAAAAGTATGTCAGATAATATGTATCAATTATTATTTATATGGTCGCCATGCTGGTGATCGGCTGGTATGCATTCGTTAAAACTTCCAATTTAACGGACTATATGCTTGGTGGTCGTTCCTTAGGTCCGGCTGTAACGGCACTAAGTGCGGGTGCGGCGGATATGTCTGGCTGGCTTTTAATGGGCTTACCTGGTGCTATTTTTTTATCAGGTCTTGTGGAAGCCTGGATTGCCATTGGGTTAACGGTAGGCGCATATTTAAACTGGTTATTGGTAGCTCCACGGTTACGTGTTTATACACAGGTTACCAATGATTCCATTACCATACCGAGTTATTTGGATAATCGATTACGTGATCATACGAAGTTGATCAGAATTGCTTCAGGTATTATTATTTTAATATTTTTTACATTTTATGTATCTTCTGGGATGGTAGCAGGAGGAAAATTTTTCGATAGTTCGTTTGGTTATGAGTATCATACAGGTTTGTTAATCGTTTCGGCAGTAGTGGTAGCCTATACATTGTTCGGCGGATTTTTAGCAGTAAGTTATACTGATTTTTTACAAGGACTTATCATGTTTCTAGCACTTATTGCTGTACCACTATTTGGTCTTTTTGTAACAGGTGGAATAGGGGAAACAATTACTTCTATTAAAGCGGTTAGCCCAGATCTTTTAAACATGTTACCTGCCACTGCAACAGCAGCCGGTATTATCTCCTCACTTGCCTGGGGATTAGGCTATTTTGGGCAGCCACATATTATTGTGCGCTTTATGGCCATCAGCTCTGTAAAAGAAACAAAGCAGGCCCGTCGTATTGGTATTGGGTGGATGATGTTAAGTTTATTTGGTGCAATTGGGACGGCGTTGGTAGGGGTAGCCTATTATGAACAAAATGCAGGTGAGCTAAAAGACGCTGAAACAGTATTTATTGTTCTGGGACAAATTTTATTCCATCCATTTATAGCTGGAGTTATGCTAGCAGCAATTTTAGCTGCTGTAATGAGTACTATTTCATCGCAATTAATCGTTACCTCTTCGGCGCTTGTAGAGGATATTTATAAAGCGTTGTTTAACAAAACAGCAACTGATAAACATTATGTTTTTGTAGGACGTATCGCTGTTCTAGTTGTTGCGATTATTGCAGCGGTTTTAGCTTGGAATCCAGATAGCTCCATCTTAAGTCTAGTTGGTTTTGCATGGGCAGGATTTGGTGCAGCATTTGGACCAGTCATTTTGCTTTCTTTATATTGGAGGAAGTTAACGAATTACGGTGCTTTAAGCGGAATGGTAACTGGTGCTGCAACAGCATTTATTTGGGGGAAAGTTGAATCGTTATCAAGTGCCTTATATGAAATTGTGCCAGGCTTCTTTGTATGTTTAATTGTTGCGGTTGTCGTTAGTATATTGACGTATAGACCTAATGAAGAAATTGAAGAAGAGTTTAGCCGTTCGGAAGAATTATTAAAAGAAGAAAGAAAATAAGGGAAATGCGCCTTTACAGAGAGGCGCATTTTTTGAAATGTTTTTCGTAAAGTTCTGAACATACGTAAAGCTGTAATTTATGGTAAGATGAAGAAAATTTGTCGTAGGGACACCGAGGTTTTGGTGGGAGGTTTCTAATGGATAGAATTAAGGAAGTTGATGTATTAATTGAAAAGGCCATACTCGTTGGCGTAAATTTACGTAATGATGCGCACTTTAATTACTCGATGGAAGAGCTTCGAAATTTAGCAGAGGCACTAAATGTGGAGGTCGTAGGGGTAGTTACGCAAAATTTAGAGCGTGTGACACCTTCCCATTATGTTGGTACAGGTAAAATAGAAGAAATCAAAAATTTCTATGAAGAAGCACAAGCAAATCTCATCATTTTTAATGATGAGCTGTCTCCTTCGCAAATCCGTAATTTAGAGCGTGATCTAGCAACGAAAGTTATTGATCGAACAATGCTTATTTTGGATATTTTTGGCAGAAGGGCAAAAACACGAGAGGCGCAAATGCAGGTAGAATTAGCACAGCTACAATATATGCTCCCGCGCTTAGTGGGCTTACATGCTTCTTTAAGCCGTCAGGGTGGAGGGACAGGCGGTGGCTTCAAAAACCGAGGTGCTGGGGAAACAAAGCTTGAATTGGATCGTCGGAAAATAGAAGATCAAATAGCGAAAATCAAAAAGGATCTAGAGCAGGTCAAGGATCAACGTGAAACGCAGCGTAAACAGCGTCGAAAAAATGCCCTTCCGGTAGTGTCTATAGTTGGCTACACTAATGCTGGCAAGTCAACGATTATGAATCAATTGTTGGCTGAGATAGGCCAAGAGGAGCATAAACAAGTCTTTGAGAAGGATATGCTTTTTGCTACACTTGAAACATCAGTTCGACAGATTGAGCTACCTGATAACAAGACATTTTTATTAACAGATACAGTTGGGTTTGTCAGCAAATTGCCCCACCATTTAGTAAAGGCGTTCCGCTCCACATTGGAAGAAGCAAGAGATGCAGATCTTTTATTACACGTCGTAGATGTTTCCAATTCAGAGCATGGTTTTATGATGGATGTTACAAATGAAACGTTAAAAGCGGTTGGTGTTGAAGGTATTCCAACCATTTATGTTTACAATAAAGCTGATCTTGCTCAAGTGCCTTACCCTGTTGTAAGTGGCGATAATATATGGGTATCAGCAAAGGAAGCGGTAGGGCTAGAAGAGTTAATTCAATTAATTCGTCAACATATTTTCTCCAATTATGTGACATGTGAAATGCTCATACCTTATGACCAAGGAAATATTGTTTCTTATTTAAATGAACATGCCTCTGTTTCTAATACAGCATACGAAGAGGGTGGTACATTATTATCCCTTGAAGTTAAAGAAGCGGATTATGCAAAATATCAGCAATACGTCGTAAATTAAAAAATGAAAAAATAACCTGAAGCATGCCAAAAGATTTTGGCATGCTTTTTGTGATTAAGGGGAATATAGAATCTAGATCAACAGCCTGTAGCATTTTAATAATTGTTAGAAAAAATAGTTTAAAATTGTATAAAAAGTTATAAATCTGAATTATAAATATTTTAGAATAATTTAATGTTCAGAAAACAAGTGTGGGCTATTGAAGTGTGAGAAAACTTAGATATATCAAAGGATTTAATAATTATCGAAATAAACAATCAGAATTTAAAGAAAAATGATAAATTTTCAACATTTTTTAAAACTCTTGCTAAAGTTAAAAAAACGCTTTAGTATGATGAAACACAGTTTTTTAATCCTTATTTTAGGGTAATAATGTTTTTTAAAGAGAATATTTTTAATTGGGAGAGGGTATTGTATGTCTAGTAAAGATGAAGTTGTAAAATCTGTCCCTCAAAATGGTTTTGTTGGACACCCTAAAGGGCTCTTTACTTTGTTTTTCACAGAATTTTGGGAACGTTTCTCATATTATGGTATGCGAGCAATTCTCATTTTCTTTATGTATTACGAATTGAATCAGGGTGGATTAGGTCTAGACCGCGGAACAGCGAACTCTATTATGGCCATTTATGGTTCACTCGTTTATATGTCAGGTATTATAGGTGGATGGATTGCTGACCGAGTATTAGGAACACGTAGAACTATTTTTTACGGTGGCGTGTTAATAATGATTGGCCATTTATTACTAGCACTGCCTGGCGGTGTAACGATGCTATTTGCTTCAATGGCATTTATCGTAATGGGAACTGGGTTATTAAAACCAAACGTTTCAAGTATTGTTGGGGATATTTATGCTGAAACAGATAGCCGCCGTGATGCAGGCTTCTCTATTTTCTATATGGGTATTAATATGGGGGCATTCATTGCACCATTTATTGTCGGAACAATTGGACAAAAGTATAGCTTCCACTTAGGCTTTGGTTTAGCCGGTTTAGGGATGCTTGTTGGGTTAATTGTTTATAAATTGACGGAGAAAAAATACTTAGGCCTAGCGGGTTTACAAGTTAATAACCCATTAAAGCCTGAAGAACGCAAAAAAGTCTTTGCGCAATTTGGTATTGTTGCTTTACTTATTATCATTCTAGGTGCCATTGGTATTAAAACTGGTACTTTAACGATGAATGTATTCAGTTTAATCATTACAGCTCTTGGTGTATTAATTCCAACAGTCTTCTTTATTTATATGTATCGTAGTAAAAAGACAACAAAAGATGAAAAATCTCGACTTCTTGCATATATTCCATTATTTTTGTCAGCCGTTATGTTCTGGGCAATTCAAGAACAAGGGGCAACAATTCTGGCTACGTATGCAGATGAGCGTACACAATTAAGTATTGGTAGCATTCAGCTTCAATCTTCTTGGTTCCAGTCATTAAACCCGTTATTTGTTATAACAATGGCACCATTATTTGCGATGTTATGGCTTAAATGGGGAGACAAGCAGCCTACTACACCACGTAAATTTTCATACGCCTTATTCTTTGCAGGTTTATCATTCCTTGTCATGATGATTCCAGCACACTTATCTGGCGGAGAAACATTAGTTAGTCCTTGGTGGTTAGTACTGTCATTCTTTTTAGTAGTTGTAGGTGAATTATTATTATCACCTGTTGGTTTATCGGCTACGACGAAATTGGCACCACAAGCATTTGCGGCACAAACCATGTCTTTATGGTTTTTAACAAGTGCGGCAGCACAAGCAATTAATGCACAGTTAGTAAAGGTTTATGAAGTTGTAAGCGAATTCACATACTTCGGCTTCTTGGGGTCGCTTTCAATCGTCATTGGTATATTATTGTTAATTTTATCGCCGATTATTTCAAAGGCAATGAAAGGTATTAACTAATTGGAAGATGTAAGTACAGTCCGGCTAATGGGCTGTATTTACATCTTTTTTTGTTATCTAAATAAATGTCTATTTATGAAGTCTAGCGCGAAATATATTATCTTAAGTAGTAATTTTATAAGTTTCTATGTGGAAGATCATTATTTTCGCTATAATAATCATAATTATAAGAAAATTTTAAGGGGTTGGATGGTATGAAAGAAGAATTGGACCGTTTGAGGTCAAGATTAATGGAGATTTTTACGTATTTACACGCCAATCCAGAAATTAGCTGGCATGAGATAGAAACAACTAATTATATAGTAGATTTATTAACGGAAGAAGGGTTTTCGCCAATTCGCTTTAAAAATTCTACAGGTCTTTATGTTGATGTGGGTCATGGTAGTCCTAAAGTGGGTTTACGAACAGATATAGACGCATTATGGCAGGAGGTTGATGGCCATTTCCGTGCAAACCACTCCTGTGGGCATGATGGACATATGACAATGGCTATTGGTACTCTCTTACTATTAAAAGAACAACAGCCATCATTTAATGGTACAATCCGTGTCATTTTCCAGCCTGCTGAAGAAAAAGGGACGGGAGCATTAGCAGTCTTAGAAGAAGGTGTAATTGATGAGCTTGACTATTTATTTGGTGTGCATGTAAGACCCGTTCATGAGCTAGAGGATGGTACATACTGTGCAGCCTTGTATCACGGAGCCTCTCGTTTACTAGAAGGGGAGATTATTGGAGAGGATGCCCATGCTGCAAGGCCACATCTGGGCGTTAATGCAATCGAAGTAGGGGCTACCATCATTGAAGATTTACGAACCATTCATACCGATCCAATGGTACCTGTATCAGTTAAGATGACAAAGTTCCATGCAGGGGGAGAATCAGGCAATATCATACCTGGTAATGCCTCATTTACGATAGACATTCGTGCTCAGCAAAATAATGTTATGGATGATTTAGCGCAAGGGGTCAAACGTGTTATTGATTCCACTAAGCTATTGCATAAGGTGCAGATTGAATTACGTACTGTTGCCAATATTGTAGCTGCGGAAGTTGATACAAGTGCACAATATATTATGGAACAAGCAATTATACAGGCTGCCGGATTATCAAATTTAAGAAAGCCGGTACACACACCTGGTGGAGAGGATTTTCATCATTATGCGGTAAAAAGGCCACACTTAAAAACAACCATGTTGGGCTTAGGATGTGGATTAACACCAGGATTACACCATCCGAAAATGAAGTTTAAACAAGCACGACTTGTTACTGGCGTGGAGATTCTTACGAGAGCAGTCTTATTAGCATTGGAGTCAACAGATACAAAGGAGGCGTCAGCATAATGTTAGAGCAAGTGCAAATTCACAAAGTCATGACACCTATAGAACTGGCAGAGGTCCAAAAGTTGAATGCTGAAATATGGGGAAGCCAAGCAATTCCCACTCACCAATTACTAGCAGTTGTACAAAATGGCGGATTAGTTTTAGGTGCTTATTTAGAAGAAAGGCTAATTGGCTTTAACTATTGCTTTGTGGGCTATCATGATAGAGAAATATACTTACATTCACACATGATTGGCGTAAAGAAAGCATATCGTGAACAAGGTGTAGGTGAGTTATTAAAGCACGCTCAGCAAGAATATGCGAAAGAAAATGGGTTTCAACTGGTTCGTTGGTTATTTGAACCTCTGGAGGTGAGCTTAGCTAATTTGGCATTTTTAAAGCTAAATGCTATTAGTTATCGATACGAAAATGATTATTACGGCGCTCTTGAAGATGACTTTAATGAAGGATTACCTTCAGACAGGCTGATTGTTGAGTGGTGGATAGAACGTGAACAAATGGCTGATAGCATTGATGAACTAGAAGAAATCGCACAGGAAATCGTACCATGGACATTAACTGTCGATGGCTTGCCTGTCCTAGACGTAGATAATACATTTCAAATGGAACATTCCTTTCATCAGGAGGCCTATCTATTACCGATTCCTCAATATTTGCAGAAAGTGAAAGTTGAAAGTCCTAAACTTGCAGAGGACTGGCGCTATAAAATTAGAAAGATCTTAACAGCATTATTCAATCAAGGCTATGCAATTGTACGTGTCAAGAAGCACCCAGAATATGTCCATAGCTATCTGTTAGTCAGACGCTCCTTATTAGCCTTATAATAATTAGAGGGAGTGAAGTTTGTGAAAGTAGAAAAGATTACTTTAAGACATATTAAAATGCCGATGAAAGCACCGTTTTCAACGAGCTTTGGTACAGTCGACGAAAAAGAACTGTTATTAATAGAAGCAAAAGATGAATCTGGGATTACTGGATGGGGAGAGACGGTTGCTTTTGTAGCGCCTTGGTATACAGAGGAAACTTTAAAGACGACATGGCATATGCTGAAAGATTTTCTAATACCCATCTTGCTAAATAAAGAGATCGGGCATCCTGATGAGGTGACTACATTGTTTGCTTCTATTCGCAGAAATTGCATGGCGAAAGCTTCGATAGAAGGTGCTATATGGGATATTTATTCCCAACAAACAAAACAATCTCTCGCACGGGCTTTAGGTGGGCAAAAAACACGTATTGAAGTTGGGGTCAGTGTAGGTATTCAAGCTACAATAGCTCAATTAATAGAAGTAATAAAAAGCCATTTGGAAAAGGGTTACAAAAGGGTAAAAGTGAAAATTAAGCCTGGTTATGATGTAGAAGTGGTACGTGCAATCCGTGCAGAGCTACCAAATTTACCTTTAATGGTCGATGCGAACTCAGCTTATACATTAAATGATATCGCCATATTACAGCAGCTTGATGATTACAACTTACTAATGATCGAACAACCTTTGGCTCCTGATGATATTGTGGATCATGCAACCTTGCAGAAAAACATAAAAACGCCAATATGTTTAGATGAAAGTATCACATCGTATGAAGATGCTCGAAAAGCAATTGAGCTAGGAAGCTGTGGTGTAATCAATATTAAAATTGGACGAGTTGGCGGTCTAACCGAAGCTAAACGAATTCATGACCTCTGCAAGGAGAATCAAATTCCTGTTTGGTGTGGAGGAATGTTAGAGGCAGGAATCGGACGAGCACATAATATTGCCTTAACCTCGCTTAGTCATTTTGTATTGCCTGGAGATACCGCGGGCTCTAGTCATTATTGGTATGAGGATATTATTAATCCAGAAGTCATCGTCAAAGATGGATATATTGATGTACCACAAGAAATCGGTATTGGCTATACACCGAATATGGCAGTTATCGATAAGCTGACAATAAGCAAAGAGGTCTATCAATAAAAATGGAATGAAAATCATTTGCTCTAAAGGAAAAAACGAGGAGAGAACTGATTGAAAAAGAGCTTGCAAATCGGCGGTGCCTATGTAGGAATTATCGTTGGTGCAGGATTTGCATCTGGACAGGAAATTGTCCTCTATTTTACAAGCTATGGCTTTAAAGGGGTTTATGGTGCCCTCTTAGCTATGGTTGGTTTTTCTATTGTTGGTATGTGTGTAGCCCAGGTTAGCTCAAGATTACGCACTGCATCCCACAAGGATTTGATTTATCAGATTTCTGGTCATTCTGTCGGTCTTGTATTGGATTATTTATTATCGCTGTTTTTATTTGGCGTGGCTGTTATTATGTTTGCGGGTGCAGGTGCAACATTACAGCAAATGTTTGGGCTACCTATTTGGCTAGGGAGTATATGTATGATTCTGCTAACCATAGCCACTGTGATGATGGATGTTAAAAGCATTATTAATATTATTGCATTAGCAACTCCTTACTTATTAGCAATTGTTTCTATTATTGCTATCTATGCCATTGCAACAATGGATCTTACCTTTGTTGAACAAGCAGTAATTGCGCAGCAGGCACAAATAAGCTCAAAAAGCTGGTGGTTGACTGCATTGTTATATATGTCATTCAATATTGGGGTAAGTTTCTCATTATTAACGGTGATGTGCGGCTCGGTGCGCAATGATAAAGTAGCTGGAATGGGGGGCATTATTGGCGGAATTCTATTAGGTGCTTTAATTTTGCTTATTAATTTTTCTCTTCTTGCAAAAATGAACGTTGTAATAGGACTAGATATTCCTATGCTAGCATTAGCAAATGAAATTCATCCATTGATCGGGCTATTAATGACATTCTCTTTATTAGGGATGATTTATAATACTGCAGTAGGGATGCTTTATTCTTTTATGGTAAGATTCTTTAAGCCTGATAGACCTAGCTTTAAGGTAGCGGTTGTTTTTATAGGAAGCTTAGGCTTTTTAGCCAGTCTAGCTGGATTTACGACGCTTGTAGCTAAGCTCTATGCAGTAATGGGATATGTAGGTTTAGTCTTAATCATATTTATTATTTCAGCATGGTTAAGAAAAGTAAGACGAATAATATAATGAATAAGAATGGTAATTGAGACGAAGGGATGTTCTCAATTACCATTTTGTTTGGATAAAAAAGTTGTAGAAATAGTGAATTATGTAAGGTAGAAAGTTTGGCGAAAATACTAATATTTCGTTAATTAGACACGTTTTTTAGTTCCTTTTAAATAAAACGAGAATAATTCTCATTTACAGGTTGACTGAGAATAAAAACATGACTATAATGGAAATCGTGAGTAATGATAATCATTTTCACTAAACGTAACATTACACACAAAATTGAAATCTACCGGGGATTACTATGAAAATAAGATATCTTTTAACAGCAACTGTTGTGTTGTCTATAGTATCGCTATTTATCGGAGTAGTAGATATTAAACCAAGTGATCTATTAGACTTCCAATCAGAAGAAACTAGACTATTTTTAATTAGTCGTGTACCCAGACTTGTTGCCATTTTGCTAGCAGGCGCAGGTATGAGTATTGCTGGTTTAATTATGCAAAGCTTAAGTAGGAATAAGTTCGTATCACCAACGACAGCAGGTACTTTAGATGCCACTCGACTGGGTATATTGATTTCCATGATGTTTTTCACAAATGTCACGTATTTCCAAAAAATTTCCTTCGCTTTCATATTTGCTCTAGCCGGCACATTATTATTTATGCAAATATTAAATCGAATTAAGTTTAAAGATGCGATTTTTATACCGCTTATTGGCTTAATGTATGGTAATATCTTGTCTTCCGTGACAACGTTCTTTGCCTATAAGGCAAATATTATCCAAAACATTTCTGCATGGTTACAAGGAGATTTCTCGTTAATCATGAAAGGCCGTTATGAACTGTTATACATAAGTGTACCAGTACTTATCTTAGCTTATATTTATGCCAATCGTTTTACAGTAGCCGGTATGGGTGAGGATTTTGCTAAAAATCTTGGCCTATCCTATAAGTTTGTGGTGAATTTAGGCTTAGTATTGGTGGCTCTTATCTCCACAACAGTGGTGCTAACAGTAGGTGTCATTCCATTCCTTGGTTTGATTATACCGAATATTATTTCACTGTTTAAAGGTGATAATTTGGCAAAAACATTGCCACATACAGCATTACTTGGTATGTCCTTCTTATTATTCTGCGATATTTTAGGACGCGTACTGATATTCCCTTATGAGATACCAATTAGTATGACTGTTGGTGTAATTGGAAGTGCTATCTTCCTAGTTATGTTGTTTAGGGGGAGAGCATATGCGTAATCGTACAAGAATGTTCATTTTACTAGGACTTGCCGTGTTAGCTATCTTATTGTATCTATTTTGGGGATTAAATGGTAATTATCATTATGCTTTTCCGAGACGTGTCATAAAAGTTATAGCGATGGCATTAACGGGTATAGCTATTGCCTATTCAACAGTTGTTTTCCAAACCATTACCCATAATCGGATTTTAACGCCAAGTGTTATGGGGTTAGATGCTTTGTATATGTTGATTCAAACATTCATCTACTTTTTCTTTGGCTCTACATCTATTTTAGTTATCAATATTTACTATAATTTTACTCTTGCTATCGTATCAATGATTGTTTTCGCTTTAGTTTTTTATCGAGTATTGTTTAAAGAAGGAAAGCGACCTATTTATTTTTTACTACTAGTGGGTATGATTGTTGGTACGTTTTTAGGGAGCATTACAACATTCTTCCAAGTATTAATCGATCCTAATGAATTTTTAGGTTTACAAAGTAAAATGTTTGCAAGTTTTAATAATGTTAATTCAGATTTAGTTTGGCTAGCTGGTGTAATCATTTTGATAACATTTATGTATGGTTGGCGTCATATGAATAAATTAGACGTCATGTCGTTAGGACGTGATACAGCAATTAATTTAGGTGTACCATACGATAAGCTGGTACAACGTATGTTAATTTTAGCTTCTATCTTGATTTCCATTTCAACAGCATTAGTTGGGCCTATTACATTCTTTGGTTTAATTGTTGCGAATTTATCGTATCAGTATTTTAAAACATACAAGCATTCCATCTTAATTGCTGGTTCTTGTGTAATGAGTATTATTGCTTTAATCGGTGGGCAGTGGATGGTTGAGCGAGTATTCACTTTCAGTACTACACTAAGTGTCATTATTAATTTTGTGGGTGGGGTATACTTCATCTACTTATTATTAAGAGAAAGTAGGTCAGCAGGATGATACAAGTGAAAGAAATTACGAAGTTTTTCGGAAAAAAACCTGTCGTTCAAGATGTAAGTGTCGATATTGTTTCAGGGAAAATTACGTCTTTTATTGGACCAAATGGTGCAGGGAAGTCCACGCTACTTTCAATGGTAAGCCGTTTACTGAATGCAGATACTGGAGAAGTTCTACTCGATAAAGCAGATGTAAGGCGCTGGAAATCGGATGATTTTGCCAAGCGAGTATCCATATTAAAACAGTCTAACTTTATGAATGTCCGCTTAACGATTCGTGAGCTTGTATCCTTTGGACGTTTCCCTTATTCAAAAGGAAATTTAAAACCAGAAGATGAAGAAAAAGTGGATGAAGCTATTCAATATATGAATTTAGAAGATATTCAACATAATTACTTAGATGAATTATCAGGTGGTCAACGTCAGCGTGCTTTTATCGCAATGGTTATTGCTCAGGATACAGAATATATCCTATTGGACGAGCCATTGAATAATCTAGATATGAAACATTCTGTTCAGATTATGAAGATTTTGCGTAAGCTAGTGGATGAGTTAGGGAAAACAGTTGTAATTGTACTACATGACATTAATTTTGCTTCCGTTTACTCAGATAATATTGTTGCATTAAAAGATGGTCGTGTTGTGAAAAATGGTTCTACCAACGATATCATTAACTCAGACGCACTCAAGGAAATCTATGATATGGATATTCCTGTTCAAGAGCAGGATGGCTGCAGAATTTGTGTTTATTTTAATTCTTAGAAATAGTAGCAGATGGTTTAACCATCCATTAACTATAAAATAAATTTAAAGGAGAAATTTCAAAATGAAAAAATGGAAATTACTAACAATATTAATGGCGATGATGCTATTAGTTTTAGCTGCTTGCGGTTCAAAAGACGAAGCAAAAGAAGGAGATAAAGGTACGTCAACTGACAAACCAGCAGAAGAAAAAAACGAGGCATCTGCAGCATACCCAATAACAATTCCAGGTAGCACAATTGAAGGTCGCGATGGTAAGACTACATTTGAAGAAGTAAAGCTTGATAAGATCCCAGAAAAGGTTGTTGTTTTTGATAATGGTTTCCTAGATACTTTAGATGCATTAGGGGTTAATCCTACTGCAGTAGTACAAGATTCATTACCATCTTACTTAAGCAAATATAAAGATAGCACTTATGTAAATGCTGGTACTTTATTTGAGCCTGATTATGAAAAATTATCTGAAATCAACCCAGATATTATTTTCATCTCTGGTCGTGCGTCAGCAGCTTATGCTGAGTTATCTAAAATTGCTCCAACAGTTTACATTGGAGTAGATAATAAAAACTTCCTAGAGTCATTCAAAGCTAATACAGAATTAGCTGGTAAAATTTTCGGTAAAGAAAAAGAAGCGGCAGATGCAATCGCTGCATATGAAGCTAAAGTTGAAGAAGTAAAAGGCAAAGCAACAGCATCAGAAGAGAAAGCTTTGATCGTATTAGGTAGTGAAGGCGCATTATCAGCGTATGGTTCAGGTTCACGTTTTGGTGTTATCCACGATGTATTTGGTGTGAAAGCTGCTGATGAGAATGTTAAAGTTGGAACACATGGTGATAATGTAAGTTTTGAATATGTACGTGATACAAATCCTGATATTCTATTTGTAGTTGACCGTGACGCAGTTGTAAACGAAAACGGCGAGTCTGGTACTAAAGGCGCGATTGAAAACGAAATCGTAAGTGCAACGAATGCTGTGAAGAACGGTAAAGTGTTCTACTTAGACCCAGAAGTTTGGTATCTTTCAGGTGGCGGTTTACAATCTGAAACACTAAAAGTTGAAGATGTATTAAAGGCGTTTAACTAATATGTTTGTACAAATTAAACGTATCGTTGTGACGGAAGGGAATTCGGATAAAGTGGTGGAACGTTTTGGCGCAAAGCCAAACAGTCCATCATTACTTGAACAACAACCTGGTTTCATTGATAAGCAGGTGCTGGTCAAGAAAGTTCGCCGTGGTGATGAGGAAGTGCTAGTGATGGTTCGTTGGGAATCAGAAGAAGCATGGAAAAATTGGGAGAAGAGCCCTGAGCATATTGCCGGTCATAAGGCAAGTGCAGGTAAGCCAAAGCCTGAGCATATCGTTGAAAGCGGACAAGAAGTTTATTATGTAAAAGGTTAATAGCCTAGAGGTGTCTCAAGCGATTGAGGCACCTTTTTGTTGTATATAAAAGCAGATAACGATGGAATCAGAGAAGGGACACCAATGCTATCTGCTTATTTATATCAATGGGTAATCGGTGTTTTTATGGAACTACAAAATGTAGCATCCATATTAAAGGAAATAGTGCTTTCATTAATGGACAATCCCGAGATATTTATATTTTCATCTAATTTATGAGTAATAGATGAGTCTGTCACTGCTGCTAGCCCTCTAGCATTAATAATCGTGTAATTCGCTGTCATGTAAGTGGTAGGTGATTCTATATTTAATCCAAAGGTTAATGGATTGACGGATGGCATACTAAATAAATTGTCATTCGGTACTTTTATAATGCCATATTGCTGAATATAGTAATCTCTTTTTTGCTGAAAAGAATCTTCAAATCCAGGAACATCACTAATTAAGTTTGAGAAGGTTGAAAGCTTTTTATAGACCGTTAAAGTTTCTTGATAAGCTTTTAATTCAGATTGAGTAATAATCCTTTCAATTCGTAGTTGCTCCTCTGTAGGCTTTTTAATTATAATCTCTTCAGCTGAGACAGAGATATTACATGAAAAAGTAGCCGTAAGTATGAAAACAGTTTCGTTAAATCCATTTTTCATTTTTAAAACACTCCCAGTACATAAAAATTCATGTTCATCAATCTATCAGGACAATGAGAAAATCAAATGTTATTACTATAAGCGTAACATCTGTCATAACGCCATTTCAATGGTGAGTTTACGCCAATTTTATGGCGGTACATCGTTCTCTACCGCCATTTTATCCTTATCAATTAGGTAAAAAATGGCGTGGTTTAAGTAATTAACGCCACTTTTTGGCGCTCTTCAACTTTATATAGTGATTTATGGAATTATATGTATATATTATTGGTGCTGCTAGTATTAATTCCCACTAATCTATATAATATCTATTAATATATCGGAGAGGAGAGAGGACTATTGAACGGGTTGGATGAGTGTATTAATAAATCATTGGACATTCTCATTGAAAGTGAAACATTTCTTAGTCATGAGCTAAAACATTTGTTTAAAAGCTTTAAAGAAGAAAAAATAGATGCAGGTTTTTCTTTTGGTAAATTATGCTGTTTGCATTTTGAGGCGTTTTCAAATAGTAGAAATAACGACATATACAAAATTGCTGCAGCAGTTGAACTCTTAATATTGTCATTTGATATTATCGATGATCTTCAAGATAAGGATTCAGATAATAGTTGGAGCAGGACACCAGAGCTTTCTTTAAATGTTGCTCTAGCTATGCTGATTATGGCTTCAAAAACAATTGATGAAACGTCTTTTGAGCATAAAAGAGCTGCTATAAAAATACTTGAAGAATGCGCATTAAAAAGTATAAGTGGTCAACAATTAGACTTATTAAATAATTGCCGCGATGAAGATTCTTATGTACAAATGATTACGCTTAAATCAGGTTCCTTAACAGCGATGAGTTGCTTAATTGGAGAGGTTCTTTCCAAAGGGGAAGTATCCCAAGAAGTAGAGGCTTATGGAAAGTACATAGGCATTATTCAGCAAATTAAAAACGATATCCAAAGTTTGAAAGCATGGGGACCGAAAAATGACCTACTAAACAAAAGATTCTCCCTGCCGATTATTTATCTTTTATCCCAGAAAAATGATGTTTCAAAATCTGTAGCTGACTATTATAATGATGATATAGTTACAATTTTGGATCATAAAGAAGCAGAAAATGAGTTAACAAATGGCGGGGCAATACGCTATGCACTTACTGTGAAAAATGTCTATAAATTGAAGGCAATAAGTTATCTTGAAAATGTAGAATTAAATGATTTAGCTAAAGACTACCTACAAAAATTAATAAAATGATGAGGAGCGATAGGATGATTAATGTAATTCAGTACTTAGAACAAAACCCAAGCCTAGTTGCATTATTAAAAGAACAGAGAGCCTCATTAATTGGAATTTCATCTATAGAACAAGTAGCAATTTTAGAAGCTTTTATTGATGAAATGCAAATGCCTATAGAAAGTGATATTTGGAACTAAATACGTTGCGTTCAAATTTTTTTTGGCCCGCTATAGTCCTTTATTTAGCGTTAGGTTTATATTTAAATTTTGTGAATTATAGCGCGCCATATATTCAAATTGGGGTAGAAGAAAAAGATGGTAAATGGCTAGTATCTCAACTATATTATAAAGATTGGGCTAAGGGGCAGAATATAACCATTGGTGATGCAGTTTTAAACGTAGATAATGGCCCGATTGCCGAGCTAAATCAATTGAAATATAAATCAAAAATATTATCTGCCAATGATCTTACAATTATGAAGCCAGATGGAAAAATAATAAATATACATATTAAACATTTAGATATTCCTCAGCAGTTCTTTTATGTATTAATTGTTCCGGCTTGCTATTATTTATTAACGTTATTTGTTGCTTTTTATTTATATTACAAACAAAGAAATACTAGGTTAACAGATTTACTAATTCTTTTTATATTAACTGTTTCGCTAGCTTATGTAAGTAGTGGAGTCTCCGGTAGGCTGGATGGGATAGGAATTATTGTAAATCGTACTACTATGTTATTATGTTTAGTGATTTTATTACATTTTTTAAGAAATTATTTTTCATTTATGAAAACAACATGGATGTTTACGAATAATATCCGGTTCTTTTATTTAATGCCTTTCATTGGTTTTGTATTGGCTTGTATTGGAACTGCTTTCCCTGCTTCAAATGATGGACTTTCAAATGTTGTATTATTGTTATTTCTTATTCTGCTTATAATTATCTTAGGTATTTTATTAGTAAGCTATTTCAAATATAACTCACCTCAGTTGAAGATTTTATTGAGTAGTATAATGATTCCATTTTTACCATTTCTATTTTTGTATGTACTTCCAAAAATCCTTTTTCATACGTATATCCTTTCATCTGAGATTAGCTCCTTATTTTTATTACTGATACCTTTTAGCTTTATCTTTACACAATTAGCAGAACGACTATTTGACATCGAGTATCATATTACTAGATTGCGCTACTATATTATTTTTTCTTTAATATTTACCCTATGGTTCACAGTTGGATTGTACTTCATCGCGGGTCAATATTTAAAAATCAGTGTTATGTCAGGTGTGTCCTTCTTTACATTTTCTTCGTTAGTCATACTCTTTTATGTAAAAGAAAAAGTTGATTATCGTAAGCGGAAAATACTATTTTCAACAAAAGGTGATTATATTCATCAGCTGTACACGGCTGTAGATAAAATTGGGAAAACCGTTAAAATTGATGAGCTTTTAGAGAAATTCGCTTATGAGGTTTCTGTTCATCTGGAGCTAGAGGATGTTTTTGTCTTAACGTATAGCTATGGTACGAATGAATTCCTTACAAATAGTGGGGAAAGAATTTTGTTACAAGCTGACACAATGGATGATATTAGATTAGGAGAAATACGTAAGATTGATAAAATTTATTTAGCATTTCTCCATCAGGATGCACATTATAAAAGAGCTTTAGTGCTGGGACATAACAATACCATTCATTTAAAAGACGAGGAGCTACTATGGCTCGAATTGCTCCTATTGTATGTAAATAATTTTATTGAAAATACAAAGATGGTGGAAGAACTATTAGATGAATTAAAGCATATGAAACAAGCTGACGATGGTCAATTGCCGTGGCTTAATAAGCTATTATGGTTGAGATTTGAAGAAGAAAAATATCAGTTAGCTCAAGAGTTACACGACACTAATTTGCAGGAACAACTTCATATTGCCAGAGAGGTAGATGTCCTTGTTAACGCAAAGGATACATCAGACATGCAGGAGAAGCTTGCTCAAATTCATAAGCAAATGGTTGACTCTCTATATGAATTACGAGCATACTGTGAGAATTTAAAGCCTCCATTACTGGATACATTAGGTTTAAATGCGGCATTAGAAAAGTTAATTAGGAAGGTTCAAGAGAGAGCTAACTTTGTGTTAATCTATTCAATAGACCGTTTATATTTAGAAGATGAGCGTATGAATTTAATGATTTATCGATTATTCCAAGAGCTATTGAATAATGCCTTAAAACATTCCTATGCAACAGCTGTTGAAATCCATCTAAAGGAAATGAATGATGGTTTTGAAATTATTTATTATGACGATGGTGTAGGGTGTAATGTAGAGGATATTATCGTAGCAGAGTCAATGGGTATCCGAGGTATGCAGGAGCGAGTAAAAGCCTTTAATGGTTATTTTTATGTTGACTCACAACTAAACCAAGGGATGTCTATTAGAATAGCAGTTAAAGAAGGGAGTGAAACACATGATTACCATGCTCATAGTGGATGATCACCCTATAGTTTTAGAGGGAACTAAAAACTTATTTCAAGAAAATGAAGATATCATTATTGATACGGAAAGTGATGCCACTTGTGTCATTCAAAGAATAAAAAATAAGCCATATGCTATTTACTTGATTGATATTAACATGCCGTTGGAAAATGGCATTAATTTAGCCCGTAATATTAAAGCCATTCAGTCGGATGCTTCCGTTATCCTTTATACAGGAGACGATATAACAGATTATTATCCCCTAATTTTAGAGAGAAAAATAGAAGGTATTTTAGCAAAAACAGCCTCTAAGGAGCAGATCATACGAACAGTTAGGGCGATTGCAAATGGTGAATTTGTTTTACCGAAAAATTTCTTAGATTTTCTCGATGATAAATTTAAACTTCAAAATGCTAAAGATATTCATTTAAATGAAAAAGAAAAGAAAATTTTAAGACTTATTGCAGAAGGTCATACAAATAAAGCAATTGCGATTGAACTCAATATTCCTCAGCGAACTACTGAGAGATATTTAACACAGCTGTTTTCTTTGCTAAATGTAGATTCAAGAACAGAGGCTGTCAATCTTGCTGAAAGAATGAATTTACTCTAAGGAATTTCCATGTTATACTTTTGATGTATTTTCCTACAAAAGGTACTTTCTTACAAAAATTCTTCTCTTATAATACTGTGTAAAAAAATACCTTATTTATATGCTGAAGTTACTATAATCTTTTTAAAACACCGCCAAAAAAATGGCGGTGTTTTTTGAGAACCGCCAAATCACGCCATAATTTTGCATGAATCACGCCAAAAAATTGGCGTAAACCCGAAGTTGAAATATCGGTATAAGTACTGGTACGCTTAAATTACCGTGGTTAAGTAGATTTGCTATAGTGAGTAGTAATACAAATGATTTTCTTCAACAAAAAGTAACCCTAACTATGTATGTAAACGGTAGATTATAGAATGGTAACTAGCAGTCAATATACTTCACCATAAAACTTTATAAAGGTAGGCGTGTATTGTGAAAGTAGAACTCGAAAATTTGTTTTCTATAGATGAATCTAGTCAAGATCAAGTGATTAACGTTTATAATCGTCATGGTATTGCTATTGGTGCGCCTGAAATTAGAAAGAGAAATTTAAAAACAAAATTTAATCCTATTTTTACATTAAACGAAGATGTAACATACGAGAAAGTAGCTGCTTTATATGAGTCATTAGAACGTGAATTTGGTATTGTCTCAATTGGAGAACGATTCTACTTTGAATTTTCTGATTTGGAGTATGAACGAGCACCGTTGTTTACTTTAAATTCAACAGGAAATTCACCTGAAATGTTTCTAGAGGATAAAGGGACATTATTTACTTTGAGTACTCATTGTAAGAATTGCGGACTTATGGATAAAGAGCAATTATCTCCTATAGTTATTGACACTTCACACATGAATGGACGTCATTTAGTGCATGTAAGTGGATATTGGGTAGCTTCTGAGGAACTGGTAGCACTACTGAAAAGGGAAAAACTAGAAGGGTTTGAATTTTTAGAGGTAATCCATCAGGGACCTGAGCAAGGAAAACAGCCAGCTTATCAAATTATTCCTACACAAATCCTACCCGCATGTAGTCATGATAGAGTAAAATTATACTTTGCAACTGAACAACCTCCATGTAGCTGTGGTTTGAATGGAGTTATCAAAGGGCCAGATATGTATTATCAGGAAGATTTAGCAGCGTTGAAAGGCGACGTCTTTTACTCAGCTGAATGGAGTCATGATGGAAGATATCTTTATAAAAAAACCTTATTTAGTAAAAGGTTTAGAGAAGTTATTATCAAACATGGAATCTCCCGTGAAGTAAGAGGAGAAAAAGATCCAAACTTTGGTCCAACGGATTGGCTATTTGATCCAGTGCTCATCAAATAATAGCTGTAGAACAGGAGTGTGTGGATGATATTTAGAAAAATACTACCTATCGTGGCTATTTTATTCATTGTTGCATTGGTTGTCTCTAATTACTTTAACAAACCTAATGAACAGTCCACGATGATCACTCAAGAATGCAACGATGTATTTAATAAAATTAATGCTTCTCTCCCTCTAGTTCGGACATAATTATGTTATGATGTGAAGATCATAGCAATATGTTTTTGAGGTGAAAGTATGAAAAAATGGGCCTATCCTTTGGCAATCATTACACTAATTATATTTATTTTTTTAAGTTTAACTTTTCAAAGTGATTGGATGAATAAGTTTGATACAAAAATGGCACATGTCTTTTTTGGGAATCAATTTCTTGAAGTCTTTCATTATATAGGAGAACCTATATTTGTTGTTATTGTAGCAGTAATTTTGATTGTGTATTTAGCGTGGAAGACAAAAAATTATCGAGGTATGCTATTTATTGTTTTAACATTTGCGGCAGGGAATGTGTTAAATCAAGTATTAAAAAAATGGATTCAACGAGCACGACCTGAAATTGAAGATCAATTAACATCTTATAGCTTTCCATCTGGACATGCGATGACCGGTATTCTGTATTTATTTGCAACCGCATATATATTAGCTGAAAATAATAGTAAAGGTCGTAAAATCCTATTGTGGCTTGGAGCTACGATCCTGATGGTGCTTATAGGATTATCCCGTATAGCTGGCGCAAGACATTTTGCTACTGATGTACTCGCAGGCTGGAGTATGGGATATACTTGGTTCATTATTTGTGTCATCTGGTATGAACGTCGTAAAAGAATATTCCAATCGGATCATAAATAGATAGTGAGAGCAGTATCAAAATTCATATGAATTGATACTGCTTTTTTGTGCGCAAACGGATGAAGCAAGGTCAATGGACCAAATTTACCTTGTAAAAAAGAATTGCTCTTAGGAAACTTCTGCGTTAAGATGAGTACAATAAAAAAAAGGGAAAAGGAAGAAGGGTATGGACGGAAACGTTTTACTAGCATTTGGACTGACTCTATTTGCAGGGCTTGCAACTGGAGTAGGTAGTTTAATAGCTTTTTTTACATCAAGAACAAATACAAAATTTCTATCGCTAGCATTGGGTTTTTCAGCAGGCGTTATGATTTATGTCTCACTTGTTGAGATTTTCGTTAAGGCTAAAGATGCTTTAACGAATGCATTAGGTAATACGAATGGTTATTGGATGACAATTGCCGGATTTTTCGGTGGTATGTTATTCATTGCCTTAATCGATAAATTCATTCCAAAATCAACAAATCCTCATGAAGTAAAGCTAGTAGAAGATGTGAATGCAATAAAGCCACAGGTGAATGAAGATCATTTGATGAAGATGGGTATTTTTACAGCTATGGCTATTGGAATCCATAACTTTCCTGAGGGTATCGCTACGTTTATGTCAGCTATTAACGATCCCAATGTAGGAATTGCCATTGCCATAGCAGTAGCGATTCATAATATTCCTGAGGGGATAGCAGTGTCTGTTCCAATTTTCTTTGCAACGGGCAACCGTCGAAAGGCTTTTAAATTATCATTTTTATCAGGGTTAGCAGAGCCAGTTGGTGCATTAGTTGCCTTCTTGCTCCTTATGCCATTTTTAACAGACGTTATGTTTGGCATCATTTTTGCTGGAGTTGCAGGTATAATGGTCTTTATTTCATTGGACGAATTATTACCGGCAGCGCAGAGGTATGATGAAACCCATTTATCAATGTATGGCTTGGTAGGGGGAATGGCTGTTATGGCCATCAGCCTAGTATTATTAGTATAAGTCAATATGAAAAGGGAGCCATTTATAAAATGGTTCCCTTTTTTTAGGCATGCATTAAGTTGTTGGTACAGCATGGTTGGTTTCCATAAGTTCTTGCACAATTTTTAGACAGTCATGGAATGTGATAAATGGTTTATATGAAACATGAAGCTCTTCACAGCGCTGAATGAGATGGTCTCTAGCCAGAACAATATCAGCTTGTTTAGCAGCTTCAAAATCTGAAAGAGAATCACCGATAACAATTTTAAAATGCTCTTCTTTTGCGACTTTCCGCATAACGCTAGGCTTACAGCAGCCGCATCCTTGAGTACTATATTTTGCACATTCCTCATCACAGCTATTTGAATAAATTAGTTTAATTTGTTCACCAGAAAAATCCGCTTTATTGCAGTAGATACCTGAGAAAGGGCCGTATTTTTCTACTAAAGGCTCAATAAAAAAATCGACTCCTCCACTTACAATATAAAACGGAATGTCATGATTTTGGGCATATCGAACAAAATCTTCGAATCCTTCACGTATGACGGCTGTATCCATAAGATATTGAATGACTTCATCTTTTTGTTCAGTAGAAAGTAAATGAAACATAGCAGAGAGTCCATCTTTAAATGAAATTGTTTGCTCCATCATAGCTTTCGCAATCTTCTCAGATTCTTGCGGAACAAATTCTGTCATCAGGGAAAAAATATTATCAGTTTCTGTTATCGTGCCATCGAAATCACAGAATATAATTGGCTTCAAGATAGTTCCTCCTTAGAAAAGCGCGTATCTCAATAATAGGTGTTTCAGGTCATACCCTATACTTCTATAATATTAGTTTTATCCTCCCTTGCTTTCAAGAAAAAACGCCTACTATTAAAGTAGACGTTTCATATATTCACGTACTTGTATACCTTGCTCATCAGCTTTTGTTACAATCACTTGATGTTCAGGAAATTGTTTTTTCATAGTTTGAACAAAATCACCAGCAATAGTAGAAGGAATAATAGAAATCAATGTAGGACCAGCCCCGCTTAAAGCAGTCCCGTAAGCACCATTCCTCTTAGCGGCTGTACGAATTTCACTATACTCGGGAATTAACTTTGCACGAAACGGTTCATGAAATAAATCTTCTTCCATATAACGACCCGCACGCTGGAAATCACGTGCCATTAGTGAAGCAGCTAGCATATTAGCATTTGCTGAAGCATGAACAGCATAAGCTCTGTCAAATTGCTCTGGTAATACAGATCGAGATTCGCTCGTTTTTAATTCAATATTCGGTATATATACCACAAAGGAAGCATCAATTTTATTGATATGGAAAGTATCAACATTCCCTTTTTCATCCATAGATGAAATGGTTAACCCCCCTAAGACTGACGCGGTTGCGTTATCTGGGTGTCCTTCAATTTGAGATGATAAGTTGAGTTTATCTTGTACCGATAAGCCAAGCCCACATACTTGATTGGCTAGTTCAATACCTGCAACTATCACAGCCGCACTGCTTCCAAGCCCACGTGCTAATGGTAGCTCACTAGCCATTTCCACACGACATGCAGGTAATTGTTGCCCATATTGCTCAGCAACTTTTTTTGCAATGACGTATAGTAAATGTTCTTCAAGCTCAAACTCTTTAGGACCGTTATCATCAAGATGGATGATAGCCCATGTATCCTGTAAAGTAACTGTTAATTGTAAGTATAGAGACAAGCCGAGTCCTATGGAATCAAAGCCAGGCCCTAGATTGGCTGTGCTTCCTGGAACTGAGATTTGCCACGTTTTATTCATAGTATTCCCTCGATATATTCTCGAATTTCATTTTCATCATTTTTAAGGGATACTACTTCTACTGTGGATACATCCATGGCTGTATCAGGATCTTTTAGTCCATTACCTGTGAAGATTGTCACTACTTTTGAACCCATTGGAATTTTTCCGCTTTCCACCGATTTAATAACACCTGCTAATGATGCAGCAGACCCTGGTTCAACGAAAATACCTTCTGTATTTGCGATTAACTTATAAGCTGCAATAATTTCTTGATCCGTTACGGAGTCAATTATACCTCCAGATTCATCTCGAGCTGCTTCTGCCAATTTCCAGCTAGCTGGATTACCAATTCGAATAGCAGTGGCAACTGTCTCTGGATTGGCAATAGGCTCTCCTTTGACGATTGCTGCTGCACCTTCAGCTTCAAAGCCATACATCTTGGGTAGACCAGAATCTTTAGCAGCATGATATTCTTTAAAGCCCTTCCAGTAAGCAGTAATATTCCCTGCATTTCCAACTGGGATGCATAGATAATCAGGAGCTGAGCCTAAGGCATCTACAATCTCAAATGATGCAGTTTTTTGACCTTCAATGCGGTATGGATTGACGGAGTTGACAAGAGCGACAGGAGTTGTTTCACTTACTTGGCGAACAATACTTAAAGCATCATCAAAGTTACCGTCAATCTCAATGATTTTTGCACCATACATAGTTGCTTGTGCAAGCTTACCAAGGGCAACTTTTCCTTTAGGAATTACAACGATGGATTGAATACCAGCTCTTGTAGCATAAGCAGCTGCAGCAGCAGATGTATTTCCTGTTGAGGCACAAATAACACATTTACTACCATCTTCAATAGCTTTGGCCACTGCAAATACCATACCACGGTCTTTAAAAGAGCCGGTTGGGTTTGCACCCTCAATTTTACCGTAAAGCTCAATGCCTAATTTCTTGGATAAATTCACTAAATGTATAAGAGGCGTATTGCCTTCGTTTAAAGTTAATGCAGGTGTATTTTCTGTTACAGGTAAAAATTGTTTATATTCTTCAATAAGGCCTTTCCACATAAAGATATGATCTCCTTTTGTTCTCATAGAAAGAACAGTTGTTTTTGTATAAAAGACATTTTAACGCAAATCACACTATTATTTCAATAGCATTTCATAAATTGTCGAAACAATTCGGTAATTTGAATTTTGCTTGTCACTTTCTTGAAACAACTGTATAGTAATCTTGTAATGTAAAGTCAAGTGTAAAGACAGGTGGTTGAAATGACGACAAATACTGTAGGAACAAATAAATCGAAGCAAACAATTTCTAGAAATAGACTGTTGGGTATTGCGGGTATTGGGTGGCTTTTTGATGCAATGGATGTTGGGATATTATCGTTTGTCATTGCAGCATTGGCAGCAGATTGGGGACTGACACCAAGTCAATCTGGTTGGATTGGTAGTATTAATTCAATTGGAATGGCTGTAGGAGCCCTTGTATTTGGTGTTTTTGCCGACAAGGTAGGGCGAAAGCAAATTTTTATGTGGACACTTGTCCTATTTTCCATTGCGAGCGGTTTGTCTGCTTTTACGACTACATTAACAGCATTTTTAATGCTACGATTTTTAGTAGGAATGGGCCTGGGCGGAGAATTACCTGTTGCATCCACATTAGTGTCTGAAAGTGTGGCAGCAAAAGAAAGAGGGCGCGTAGTTGTTTTATTGGAAAGCTTTTGGGCAGCGGGATGGCTAATTGCCGCATTAATATCCTATTTTGTTATTCCAACGTGGGGATGGCGAGTAGCGTTAGTCTTAACAGCACTCCCTGCATTTTATGCTATTTATCTTCGATGGCATCTCCCAGATTCACCGCAGTTTATGGTGAAAAAAGAGGCCAAAGCGCGTAGTATCCTTCAAAATATAAAAGAAGTTTGGTCAAAAAAATATGCACGTTCCACATTGATGCTTTGGGTGCTGTGGTTTACAGTTGTATTTTCGTATTACGGTATGTTCCTATGGCTTCCAAGTGTCATGGTTGGTAAGGGCTTTGATATGATTACAAGTTTTAAGTACGTTCTCATTATGACATTAGCTCAATTACCTGGTTATTTTACTGCCGCATGGTTTATTGAAAAATTTGGGCGGAAATTTGTGCTTGTTTCCTATCTAATTGGTACAGCAGTGAGTGCTTTCATTTTTGGGAATGCTGATACACTTGTCGTACTAGTATTATCTGGCATGTTTTTATCTTTCTTTAACTTAGGTGCATGGGGGGCGTTATATGCTTATACACCTGAGCAATACCCTTCTATTATTCGTGGTACTGGTGCAGGAATGGCAGCTGCTGCAGGGCGAATTGGTGGGATTTTTGGGCCCTTACTAGTAGGTTCTTTATTAACAGCTGGCTATGATATAGGCTTCATTTTTGCCATTTTCTGTGGAGCAATAATTATAGGTGTTGTGGGCGTCATATTTCTTGGGAAGGAAACCAAGCAGCTAGAATTAGAATAATAAATAAAATAATGTCCTGGATAAGAGTAATCGATCCAGGACATTTTTGTCTTTATTCGCTAGTGTAATACATAATAATTAGGAATTATTAATTTTTATTCAAAGCAATTAATAATTTTGATAAAATGAGAAGTCATCATTGAAAAGGAAAAAAGTATAAAAAATCGACATATTAGCAGGTTAATGCGCTGAAGATTTTTCAGAAAAGTCATTGTATTCAAATTGCAATCGTGATACTGTATTTTTAATCGAATTTTGAGTAAGTAGGAAACAATCTCCCATTCGTGATAAGGTCATTGAAAGAAAGGTTGTTAGGAATGAGCATTCGTGAGGATATAAAGAAAAGGTTTGTAAGACTCTCAAAGGGGCAGCGTAAAGTAGCACAATTTGTAATGGATAATCCCAATACAGTGATTGCTAATGGAGCAGCAGAAGTAGGCAGACTGGCTAATGTAAGTGAATCAACGGTTATTCGCTTTTGCTATGCCATGGATTTATCGGGATATGTGGAGCTGCAAGAAGAAATAAGAGGCTATATTATGTCCCAAGATGTAGGAACAAATCTACAATCTACCTATACGGGTAATAAGCTAGTTAATTCTAGCTTTGGGAAGGTAATGCAGCGGGATAGCCGAAACATTCAGGAAACAATTCAATTAATTAATGATCAGCAAATTCAAACAAGTTCAAAATGGATGCATGAAGCAGAAAATATCTACATTCTAGGGACTCGTGAGGCTGTATCTATAGCAAATTGGTTATCCAACACATTAAAAACACTACGTTCTAATATTAAGCAGCTTCGAATAGATTCGGATGAAATTATGAATCAAATTAATAACATGGGAGAGCGTACAACATTAATAGTTTTATCGTTTGATCAACAGTTAAAGGATATTCAAACGATTGTTGAAATTGCAAAGATGAAGAAAGTAAAAATTATTGCGATTACCGGAACTGCATTTTCACCGGTTCGTGAATATGCTAATATTTTGTTTGCACTTGGAACCAACAAGCATTCCTCGTTAGATATAGTGCCCGTTTTGTTTTCTTTCTTACACGCTTTATTAGAGGAAATGATTAACCAAGACAAGGGGCAGTATGAAAAATATCAAAAATCCAATGAGCAAGTAGATAGTAATATATTATTCCTGAATGCTGCTAGAGAGAAAAAGGTATTTTAATGTTTGCATAGAAAAGTATTATTTTACTTTTCTATGCGTTTTTTTATAGGGAACATATATAAAAAGATGTCCAAATACGCTTTAGACATCTAGGTAAAGTGAATTATAAAATTTTACTCAAGTTGTACTCGTTAATGTAAGTATCATTTAATTTAATAGCATTTTGTCGAATGCCCTCTTGTTTAAATCCTAATTTTGTAAAGAGATGTAAAGCAACATTGTTATGTTCCATGACTGATAATTCTAAACGAGATATGTCACGTTGTTTTGACCAACCTTCCACAGCCTTCATTAGGGCGGAGCCGATGCCTTTTTGTTGGTACTCTTCCTTCACAGCTAAGCGAACAGAGGCAACATGTCTAGCTTTCGTTTGTTTATACCCATGTATAACTGCATAGCCTGCAAAAATACCATTTAATACGCAAAGTAATATAGTACGATTTTTAAGCTGCTTCCAATAGGTTAAATTTTTACGAAGTTGTTGGACAGTTAGATCTAATTCATTTTGAACATTGTACATGAAGTCGGTTTGTTGAAAAATTTCCTCCTGTAAAAGAATAAATGATCTAGCATCAGATGCTTCAATCCCTCGAATTATGTATGCAGAAGGGTCCTCTTCCCTTTTTGAAAGATTGTTTTCAGTTGTCTTTGTTTGCGTGCATGAGAAAGTTACACTAGTACCTAGTCTAATATCAATGACATGATAACCTGCATTTGTCCATGACAAATAGTGCGATAGAGGGGGCTTTGTTTTTTTCCACCAGCTCTTATTTAAGTAGGCGGCATTCGGTAAGGCTTGTCCCATAATGTTTTCTAATTCACTAAAGGATAAAGTGATTTCTTGTTGTAAAGCTACTTCAAAATAATTAGCTAAAGGAATGTACTTTTTTTCCATCTTCTTTGTCATTGTAATCCCCATTTCCTAAAATCCAAAAATATAGACTATCTGATAATAGCATAAAATTATGCTTACATAAATATGAAAATACGACTAAATATCTATATAAAATAAATAATATTAGAAAAAGATGCACTTTTACTATAGAATGTTAAAAAAAGGATGGTAAAAAAAGAAAATAGAAATGAAGAGGGTAGGTGTACAAAATATATGTATATGACAGCTTGAAGGTCTTATATACTTAATTCATATTTGTAAAGTTGGTTATTGGTAGTGGAAAATTATTATTGTATATTAAATGAAAGAGCTTAGTTTACTTAATGTTTCAATTTATCATTTGTTAGTCCATAAGATATGATAAAATAAAAGATAAATGTAAGGTCATTTTAGGAGGAATAAATTCAATGAGTAAAGTATTAGTTTTTGGACATAAAAACCCAGATACAGACACGATCACATCTGCAATCGTATATGCTTATTTAAAACAACAAATTGGAGAAGAAGCAGAGGCAGTACGTCTAGGAGATGTTAATAATGAAACTCAATTTGCTTTAGATAAATTTGGCTTTGAAGCGCCACGTTTAATCTCTTCTGTTGTTGATGAAGCGGACAAAGTTATTCTAGTAGACCACAATGAATTCCAACAATCGGCTGACGGTATTGAGGAAGTGCAAATTGCAGAGGTAATTGATCACCACCGCATCGCCAACTTCCAAACAGCTGATCCACTATATTATCGTGCAGAACCAGTAGGCTGTACGGCTACTATTCTTAAGAAAATTTTTAACGAAAACGGTTTAGACATACCTGCGAACATTGCTGGTTTAATGTTATCTGCAATTGTTTCAGATACATTATTATTCAAATCACCGACTTGCACAGAGCAAGATGTAAAAGCGGGCGAAGAGCTAGCTAAAATTGCTAATGTGGACGTTGCAGAATATGGTTTAGCTATGCTAAAAGCAGGTGCAGACCTATCTGATAAATCTTTAGAGGATTTATTATCATTAGATGCTAAGGAATTCCAATTTGGTGAGTACAAATCTGTTGTTGCACAGGTTAATGCTGTAGATATTAATGATGTACTTAATCGTCAAGAGGAATTAGAGATTTTATTAAATAAAAATGTTGCTGAAAATGGTTTAGATTTATTCTTCTTCGTTGTGACAGATATTTTAAACAACGATTCTACAGCTGTAGCAATTGGACAAGTAGCACAAGCTGCAGCAAAAGGATTCAGTGCTGAGCTTATCAACAACCGTGTTGTGTTACCAGGTGTTGTTTCTCGTAAAAAACAAATTGTGCCAGTATTAACAGAAGCTCTAAAATAATTTAAAAGAGGCTGTCTATGAGGACAGCCTCTTTTTTAATCTAGTTTCAAAGGTTGTACGGCAGGTCCTTCTAGTACTTCTCCTTGAGCGTTGAAGCGGGAGCCATGGCAAGGACAATCCCAAGTTTCATCAGCCTCATTCCATTTCGTCTTACAGCCTAAGTGCGTGCATGTTGGGGCACTGGCATGTCTCATATACCCAGTAATAAACTCTTTTGCGACAAAGCCGCCAACTTTAAGCATTTGCATAAATTGTGCACCGAATTTTGTACGTGAGGGTGAATAGAGTGCAATGGCACCATCTTCACTTCTCGATCCAGTGATTAGGCTGGATAAAATGTCACCAGCAACAAAGGAATTAGAAATGCCCCACTTTCTATAGCCAGTAGCAATGAATACGTTCGGCAATGAGTTTGTAATTCTTCCTACATAAGGAACGATGTCAGGAGTCTCGATATCCTGAGCTGACCATCGATAAATGGGCTCTTGCTCAAAATGTTCTTTCATTTCATTTGAAATGGCATCATAGTAGGGTTCTGTATTGACTGTTTCCCCAGCGATATGATTCGCTCCACCAAGTACTAAAAAATGCTCGTTCTTAATTGTAGCTGTGCGAATGGAACGGGATGGGAAATCAACGGATAAATATTGACCCTGCATAGTTTCAGAAATTTTACTAGCCACCATATAAGAACGACTATTTGATAGTTTGAACAGCTTTAGTCCCTTAAAAGCCTCAATGGGATAATGTGAGCACAAAATAAGCTTCTTATATTGAACCGACATGTTCTTTTCGGTATGTAAGTTATTTTGAGCTATGTTTAATTGTTGAACCCGTGTATTTGTATAAAGCTTTGCCCCCATCGCCTGTGCTTCTTTGGCAAGAAAATTACTTACCTCTACAGGGTTTATTTGAGCTTGCTGGGACATGCATAAGGCCTTTTTAATGGGGAAGGGAAGCTCCGTTTCTGTGGTGATTTTTGATTGGATATTTAAAACTTTATAAGCATTCCATTCTTTTAATAATTGCGCATACCCATCCTTTGTTTGAGCATACAATAGTGAATCTACTTGCTTAACACTGCCTTTTGGAAGTAATTGTGTTACCTTTTCAATGGCTTGTTGATTGAGTTGGTAGTAAAGCTGTGCTTCATCAACAGATAGTTTTTCTAAAAGGTTTGCATAAACGATATTATGCTGGGCAGTTAATTTACCTGTGGAGTGGCCCGTGGTACCATGACCAAAATGGGTGTTCGCCTCAAGTAAAAGGACATCAACACCTGCTTTTGCCAAGACATAGGCTGTATAAAGACCGGTTAAGCCTCCTCCGACTATACATACATCACAAGTTGTCGATGAAGTAAGTGAAGATAGTGAGACAGATTCGGACGTAGCGAGCCAAAGAGATTGAGTCATAGATAAACCTCACAATGTTTTTATGTTCAGTATGTAGATGTACTGGTGAATTTATGCAATGAAGCATAAAAATTGCCTTGTTATTTAGTCTATCGCTACAATGTAGCAAAAGGAGAGTGTAAGTAATGAAAATTGAAATTTGGTCTGACTATGTATGTCCGTTTTGTTATATTGGTAAAAAACAATTAGAGCAAGCTATTGAAGATACTGGCCTTGGTGGGCAAGTGGAGCTGGTTTATAAAAGTTATCAACTTGATCCAAATACCCCAGTAGATTCGAATATTACGGTGTATGAATCATTAGCAAAAAAATATGGCATGTCTTTAGAAAAGGCCAAAGAAATGACATTGGGCGTTACTGCGCGTGCGAAAGAAGTAGGATTAAACTATGATTTTAGCAATCTAATGGAGGAGAATACGTTAAAGGCACATCGACTTGTTAAATGGGCAGAGCAGCAGGGAGATGTTACGGCATTAGTGGAAGCACTATTGCATAGTCATTTTATTGAAGGAAAACGTATTGGACAAGAGGAAGTATTATTAGATATAGCAGAACAAGTAGGGTTACAACGCGAGCAAGTGGCTAAAATTCTTGCTGTGGATGAATTTAAAAATGAGGTAGAAGCGGATATTCAAGAAGGGTTGCAGCTTGGAGTTCGTGGGGTTCCATTCTTTGTCTTAAACCGCAAATATGGTATTTCTGGAGCACAGCCACAAGAAGTATTCGAAGATACATTACGTAAAGTGGCTGAGGAAGAGGGCTTACAACCTGGTCTGAAAATGGCTGGTACAGGTAACGCTGGTGTTTGTACAGATGATAACTGTAAATTATAGCGCTAAAATACTATTATGACTGAGGGGCTTGACATATCAAGCCTCTCTTATTCTTTTAGTGAAAAATCTTATCTAATATTTCAGTCAAAAGTCTGAGGAAAGTATCGTTGACTTTTTAAAAGAATTTTTTTAAGATAAGTATATATCTTGAATTCGAGATAATAGACTATGTGATTTAAGGGAGATTTTATATAATGAACGTTTTAGTAGTAAAAGCAAACAACCGTCCAGACGGTATTTCAACAAAAATGTACGATACATTTATGGAAAACGTACAAGGTGTAAACGTTACAACTTTTGACGTATTTGCAGAAGATATGCCATACTTTGGGCAAGATCTTTTCAATGCGTTTGGTAAAGTACAAAATGGTGGAGAGTTAACAGACATCGAATCACGTCTTTTAGCTGCTAAACAAAAAGCGATGGATGCATTAACAGCAGCTGATTTAGTCGTATTTGCGTTCCCACTTTGGAATTTAACTATTCCAGCACCTTTACAAACATTTATTGACTATGTATACCAAGCAGGTTTCACATTCAAATACGGTGAAGATGGCCAAATGGTTAGCCTAATGACTGATAAAAAAGCGATTATCTTAAATGCTCGTGGTGGCTACTACTCACTACCAGAAGCACAGCCTATGGAAATGTCCGTAAACTACATTAAAAATGTAGCAGGCGGTGTATTTGGTATGGAAATTATCGAAGAAGTAATTATTGAAGGTCACAATGCATCACCTGATAAAGCACAAGAAATTATTGCAAATGGCCTAGAAGAAGTGAAAAAAGTAGCTCAATCACTTCAAGCGGTAAACGCATAAAAAATATTTTTTAATAAAAGACCTTTCAAATTTGAGAGGTCTTTTTTTATTTTGTGAACAGAGGTATGGTGTGGCACTGAGGTCGGATATATTGGTATTAACTATATATTCGGAATTTACATTTCCTAACATTCTATTGGATGTGCGAAAATAAAAATGATAGAAAAATGCGATTTTATAGGAAAGTAATAATCCATTCTTTTAAAAATACATATAATTAGGACTAATTATTCAGTAAAAAATACAGTTAGTTTAATATAATAGTATTTGTAGGAAAATACTAGATGAATAAGGAGGTTGTTGTATGAACAAGAAATTAATAACTAAATTCTTAGCCATGCTACTAGTTTTATTCGCGTTGATACCATTTGGATGGACTGCTAATGCTGCTTCCAATGAAGTTACACGCGCTGATTATGTAAAAGAATTAGTAGAAAGCTTAGATGTCGAGATAGGTGATGGTTCTTCCCTTACTTTTACTGATGTCTCTAAGGATTTAGCGCCATATGTAGAAAAAGCTGTACAGTTAAAACTTATAAAAGGAAAAACGGCAACTACATTTGGTCCAAACGATAAATTAACACGTCAACAAGCATTTGTTATATCTGCTCGTGGACTTGTTAGTGAAGATGCTTCCCTTGCGGTCTTAGATCAATTTAAGGATGCTGATCAAATTGCTGAAGCTTATAAAC
Organism: Lysinibacillus sp. NPDC056220; assembly: GCF_049315265.1. Taxonomy (NCBI): domain Bacteria; kingdom Bacillati; phylum Bacillota; class Bacilli; order Caryophanales; family Bacillaceae; genus Lysinibacillus; species Lysinibacillus sp. NPDC056220. The sequence goes on along the minus strand of NZ_JBMOXD010000004.1, from coordinate 47,619 downwards.
AAGATTTAGCTAATGCTGTTGCAGCAAATATCCTTCAAGCGTTCGAGGATAATACGATTCGTCCTCGTGACTATGTAACGCATGAGCAAATGGGAAGTATTGTGGAGCGCTTTGTAGCAGAATACAAGGCACCATCTCATGGAGTCTCAGTAGATCTTCAAATTTTAGGAACTACAGATATTCATACAAATTTAGCTAATTATAATTACTATTTAGATGCTCCGTCATCTGAGGTAGGTTTAGCTAATACAGCTACATTAATTGAACAAGCTCGTGCGAAAAATCCTAACACACTATTATTCGATAATGGGGATTTAATTCAAGGTACGCCACTTGGCTCTTATAAAGCGTTAGAAAGTGTATTAAAGCCAGGGGAAGTACACCCAGCTATTGCAGCGCTTAACGCTTTAAAATACGATGGCGGAACTTTAGGGAACCATGAATTCAACTATGGTCTAGACTTCTTAGATGAAGTATTAAATGATGCAAAATATCCAGTCGTAAATGCTAATACTTACGATGCCAAAACAAAAAAGCGTATGTTTACACCTTATGTCATTCTTGATAAAGAAGTAGTGGACAATGCAGGTAAGAAACATACACTGAAAGTTGGTGTGACTGGAATTGTACCAACGAAAATTGTTGAATGGGATGCCATTCATTTAGCTGGTAAAGTTAACATGCAAGAGCCTGTTGAAGCCGTAAAAGAAGTAGTACCTGAAATGCAGAAGGCTGGAGCAGACGTAATAGTTGTTCTTTCCCATTCAGGTATTGGTGAGGATACTTATGTAAAAGGCGCTGAAAATGTTGGTTATCAACTAGCTGGAATTGATGGAATTGATGCTTTGATTACAGGGCACTCTCACTTAACATTCCCAGGTGACTACAAAGATTTGAAAGATGTAGATCAAGAGAAGGGAACTATTCATGGTGTTCCAACTGTTATGGCAGGTAGCTATGGTAGCCATCTTGGTGTCATTGACCTAAAAATTGAACAACAAGGATCAGAGTGGGTTGTAGTTGATGGTAGTGGGTCATTACAATCAATCAAGCAAGAAGGTTTACAACCTTCCACTACGGTGTTAAAGGCTGTGAAACAAGCACATGAAGGCACTTTAACATATATTCGTCAGCCTGTTGGTGAAACAACTGCGCCAATCCATAGTTATTTCTCAATGGTGCAAGATGATTCTTCTATTCAAATCGTAACACAAGCACAAAAATGGTTTATTGAACAAGAATTAAAGGGAACGAAGGATGAGAAAACGCCGCTTCTTTCTGCTGGGGCTCCTTTTAAAGCGGGTTCACGAAATAATCCATTAGATTATACAAACATTCCAGTTGGTCCACTTGCCATTAAAAATATGGCGGATATTTATCATTACGATAATACTGTAGCAACCATTAAAGTGACAGGTGCACAAGCAGTAGAGTGGTTAGAGATGGCTGCAGGTATTTTTGCAACAATTGATCCGAATAAGTCAGAAGAGCAAAATATCATTGATCCAGAAGCACGCTCTTATAATTTTGATGTGTTAGATGGCTTAACCTATCAAATTGATGTAACATCTCCATCTAAATATGACCGTCGTGGTAATCTTGTTGATGAAAAGGCAAACCGTATTAAAAATGTACAGTATAATGGTAAACCAATTGATTTAAATCAAGAATTTATTATCATTACAAATAATTACCGTGTTGGTGGTTCGTATGGAGCGACATTTAAAAATACGGACGGCTCCAATATAACAAACTATGCTTATGAAAATCGTCAAGCTGTAGTTGATTATATTATGGCAAATAAAACAATTAACCCTGCTGCGGATAATAACTGGTCATTTGTACCATTCCCAGCTAAGACAAAAGTTGTTTATCTATCTGCAAAAGATGCACAAAAATTTATCTCAGCAAATAGTGGCATTGAATATTTAGAGGATACAGAGGCAGGATTTGCTAAATATTTAATTAAATAAAACAAAAAGAGAGAGTGCGATTTAATCGCTACTCTCCCTTTTTTGTCTTTCAAATGTATGAAAGCGAGTGCCCTGATATGTTAAAAGGCCAGTGTCACCCTCAACTAGCTGTCCAAAATCGCGACCATTCACTTTTAATTCCTGACGCTCCCCATTTCGTTCTTCAAACGTGATGAAATAAGAAGTATATGCCGCAGAATGATTGGAACCTCCCCGAATATTCGTACGTTTTGTCACAACCTTAACGGGTCTAGTAAAGGTTTGTGATTGATTATTGGTAGACCAGGTGACAGTAGCTTTAATAAGGCTGAAAGCGATGCTACCAAAAACGATAAAAAAGACGATTGTAATAAAGCTCGATTCAAATGTAATCCCGTTATGAAACCATAGCATTTATAGTTCCCTCTTTCCTTAAGGTAAATCTATAACTAAAGGGGGCTTAACTCGACATCTACCACTATGTCAATCTCATCACTGATTAATACGCCGCCTGTTTCTAAAATCGTATTATAGACTAAATTAAAATCACGGCGATCAATTTGTGCCTTTGCCTGAAAGCCATATACTTCTTGTGCCCAAGGATTAACACCGTTTCCTGTATATACTGTTGTAAATACGATAGGCCTTGTTATATTTTTAATCGTTAAATCCCCATGTATCAAAAAATTATTATCATTTTGTTTATCAATATATGTAGAGGTAAAGACTATTTTTGGATAAACGTCTGCATCAAAAAAGTCTGGAGACACAAGGTGTATATCACGGTCATGATTTTTTGTGGAGACACTAGCCACTGCAATGGTAATAGAAATACTTGCATCCTGCATTTTCTCAATATTGACTGCAGCAATTTCAGCGTTGTACGATTCGAATGTACCGTGAATTTTAGATATCATCATATGTCGTACAGAAAAGCTAAGTGTGGAATGACTGACATCAATAGTGTATTTTTTCATATAAAAACCCCCTAAAACAGCATTCTACAACGAATAATAAAGTAAACAAATACCATATTCAATGTATTTTTCATAAATAGGAAAGGATAACCTTCTATAAAAGTGTAAACTGTGAACATTTACAATACGTAAATAAATAGTTAGTCACATTACTGATATCTATGGCATTTTATGATTAGGAGGACAGATGTTTTAACGATGGTAAGTTCCGCCGTGATTATGAAAAGACGAAAATTCAAAAGTTACTTTTTGTAATTAAGTATATAAAAGTGTATAAATTATGTTATGTAAATAAGTTACTCTAAATTTACATTTCCTTTAATAATCGTTACAATAGGTACATAGAGGTGAAGAAATATGAATGAGACAACTTTATGTCCTCGTTTAGCTAAAGCAATGGATTTAATTGGAAAACGATGGACGGGTTTAATATTATATCAATTATTAGATGGATCACAGCGTTTTAATGAAATAGAGTCAGCATTACCTGTTAGTGGGCGTTTATTATCAGAACGCTTAAAGGAACTGGAAAAAGAAGGGCTTGTTGAACGTAAAGTGTATTCTGAGGTTCCAGTACGAGTTGAATATTCATTAACAGATAAAGGGCAAGCATTAGAAGGGGCTATCCGCAATATTGAAACATGGGCAAGTAGCTGGCTCTAAAATAAGTCCTTTGTCCTTTAGGTAATATTGTGCCAAAAACGACACTTGGAATGACTGTCAATTTTCTTTATAATATTCATCATCTCTGCACAAGACCTACCTGTCTTTTTATGTGAGATAAAAATACCCTTCATTTTACTTGTCAAATTGGGGTTCTAAATCCATACTGGTGTAGAGTAAGAAGGACGTTAGAAAGGAATTAGCTCTCATGACAAAACAACAATGGGCAAAGGATTTAGCGAAGAGCATTAGTCCTGCCAATATTAAGTTAGATGAATCTTTACAACAATATACAATGACAAAATTAGGTGGCAAAGCAGATGTTTTTGTTCTTCCTGATACAGAAGAAGAAGCAGCATTTGTAATTCGCTATGCATATATAAATAATATTCCTTTATTAATGTTAGGTAACGGATCTAATATGGTTGTTCGTGATGGTGGTCATAGAGGAATCGTTGTTACATTTTCAAATTTAGATGAAATTCGGATTAATGGTGAACATGTTTATGCCCAAAGTGGTGCGCTGATTAAAGATGTGTCAAAACTATCCGCAAAAGCAACCTTAACAGGCTTTGAATTTGCCTGCGGTATCCCTGGATCAATAGGCGGTGCAATGGCTATGAACGCAGGAGCTTATGGCGGTGAGATTAAAGATATTATTGTTTCATCTAAGGTGTTAACAAAAGAGGGAGAAGTTTTAACCTTGTCAAAGGAAGAGCTTGAACTTGGCTATCGTAAAAGCATTATTGCGAAGAAAGGCTATTATGTGTTATCCTCAGAGTTCCAATTAGCTACTGGCAAACAAGATGAAATTGATGCGAAGATTGCCGACTTAACATTTCAGCGAGAATCAAAGCAACCATTAGAATATCCATCTGCTGGAAGTGTTTTTAAACGTCCACCAGGTCATTTTGCAGGTAAGCTTATTCAAGATAGTGGCTTACAAGGCAAAGGGGTAGGCGGTGCAGAAGTCTCTACAAAGCATGCAGGTTTTATTGTCAATAAAGGCAATGCTACTGCTTCTGATTATATAGCAACTATTCAAATGGTACAGCGTATTGTGAAGGAAAAATTTGGTGTCGAATTAGAAACAGAAGTTAAAATTGTTGGTGATGATCTATAATGGAACGCTCTTCGCTTGAGTCGAAGGGCGTTTTTTTAAGGAGTGAGGATAAGATGAAATTTATTTCATGGAATGTCAATGGGATTAGGGCTTGTCTGGGGAAAGGCTTTCTAGATTTCTTTCATCAAATAGAGGCAGATTTTTTTTGTATCCAAGAAACTAAATGTCAGGCTGGACAAGTGGAGCTTGCGCTAGATGGATATGAGCAATATTGGAACTATGCTCAAAAGAAAGGCTACTCTGGTACGGCTATATTTACAAAGCATACACCGTTGTCCGTTAAGTATGGAGTTGGAGATGAAGATTCTCAGGATGAGGGTAGGATTATTACTTTAGAATATGAAGATTTTTATTTAGTAAATGTTTATACACCCAATGCACAGCGTGATTTAGCGAGATTACCACTTCGCCTAACTTGGGAAGAGCATTTAGCGAGCTATTTACAAGACCTGAATAGCAAGAAGCCAGTTGTCTATTGCGGAGACCTAAATGTTGCACACACTGAAATAGATTTGAAAAATGCTAAATCGAATATAGGTAATTCAGGATTTACATATGAGGAGCGTGCAAAATTTTCGGAGCTTTTAGCAAGCGGTTTTGTAGATTCTTTCAGATACAAGCATCCAAATGAAACTGACCATTTTACATGGTGGTCCTATATGAATAAAGTACGTGAACGAAATATCGGTTGGCGCATCGACTACTTTATTGTTTCGGAGCAATTAAAAAACCAAATAAACCAAGCAACTATTCACCCGCACATCATGGGCAGCGATCATTGTCCCATTGAATTACAACTACATGTCTAGCATTTAAAATCGTATTTTCTATATGGAAATACGGTTTTTCTTTGTAAGAATAATAGAATTATAGTAGTTCATTCAAAAAAAGAGACTAATGAAAGGAAGCTAATATACAGATAGATATGTTTTTTAACAATGCTCTGTAGCCTAGGTATATCCAATTGTTTATACTAGTCTAATAGTGGGTGTTGACAGAAAATTGTATTTATAGAGTGAATTACTTACATGAAAAACAAATATCCACCTGCTATAATCTTTTGGACATTATTTTAAGGATTTTGAGAGGTAGTAAGGAATATAGTGCACAGAGGGGGTAATAAGGTGGAAAAGAGAAAGTTCAAATGGAGAAAGTGGCTCATCGTCATTGCAGGAATCGTAGCGACTTTAGCAATCGTAGCTTTTATCGGATTTACATGGTTTATGAATAAATCTAAGCCGATAATTGATGGTGAGTTAGCAGTCAATATTTTAGATCAGGATGTGAAGGTTACAAGGGATGACAAAGGGATTCCTCATATTTTTGCAAAGACAGATGCTGATTTGTATCGCGCGCAAGGTTATGTTCAAGCACAAGATCGATTGTTTCAAATGGATTTAGCAAGAAGACAGGCGAGTGGCCGATTATCAGAGATTATTGGAGAAGCGACGATAAATACGGACAAACATTTTCGTACTTTTAGCTTACGCAATGCCGCTGAGAAATCACTCGCGGCTTATGATGAGGAAAGCAAGCAAGTATTAAAGTGGTATGCAGAAGGGGTAAATGCATTTATTGAACAGGCTAAGGAAAATAAAACTTTAAGCTATGAATTTTCTTTATTGGGCTACGAGCCAGAGGAATGGTCCGTCGTGGATTCTTTAACGATTGGGAAGTATATGGCTTATGATCTGGGGGGGAATTGGAATACACTTGCCTTCCGACACTGGGCTTTACAAAATTTTGATGAAGATAAGGCGAAAGAATTATTTATTAAATATCCTGAGAATGCCTCATCTATTATTGAGGCAAATATTCAAAATCCTGTTGCGGTAGTAGGGCAATTTAATCCAAATCTATTGCCTAATGAATTTAATGGCAGTAATAACTGGGTTGTTTCTGGAGAGAAAACTAAATCTGGCACACCTATTTTGGCGGATGACCCTCACCTAGGTTTAAGTACTCCATCTATTTGGTATCAGATGCATCTGCAGTCCCCGCAACAAAATGTTAGTGGTGTCATTTTTGCAGGAATTCCAGGTATTATTTTAGGTCATAACGATGATATAGCATGGGGTGTAACAAATGTTGGCCCAGATGTGCAGGATTTATATATTGAAATACCAAATCCTAATAATTCCACACAATTCCGCTACGATGGGAAGTGGGAGCAGGCCGAGATACGTGATGAATCTATTAAAGTGAAGGAAGGAGAAACTGTAGACTTTGAAGTGGTTGTGACACGCCATGGTCCAATTATGACGGATCTGGCATTCAAAGATACCAAGCCAACTGCACAATTTTCAATGCAGTGGACAGCACTTCAGCCGACTGCAGAATTACGTGCAGTAATTGGTTTTAATAAAGCGAAATCCTGGGATGACTTTGAAAAAGCTTTAGAAGACTTTAAGGCCCCTGCGCAGAACTTCGTTTTTGCCTCGAAGGATGGCACAATTGCTTATAAAGCAAATGGTCAAATCCCTATTCGTAAGATAGGCGATGGTCAATTGCCAGTTCCAGGTGATTCTAGTGACTATGGTTGGGAGGGTTTTATTCCATGGGATGAGCTGCCAACAGTAGTGAATCCAAAGGAAGGCTTTATTGCGACCGCTAATAATCAAGTGGTAGGAGAGGAATATCCTTATCACATTACAGATTTCTGGGCTCAGCCTTACCGTTTTGAACGGATTAAAGAAGTACTTGAGGCGAATGATTCGATAACGGTTGAGGATATGATGAACTTGCAAATGGATCAACATAATCTCTATGCAAGGGAATTCCTTCCTAGTTTATTAACATCGATAAAAGCGCAAGATCAGGATGGTAAGTACGCAGAGGTTATCGCTATGCTAGAGGATTGGGATATGGTTGATGCTAAGGAATCAGGAGCACCACTCGTATTCCATACACTGATGACCAAATTACAGGAAGTATTGTTTAAAGATCAAATGCCTGTAGATATGTACAACATCATGCATGGGAAATTTAATATTACAGATCAGCTTTTACGGACGGCCTATGCAGGTGGTAAGAGTATTTGGATAGAGGAGCAAGGTGGGGTTGATGCAACCGTTTACAAGGCACTTGAGCTTACTATTACACAATTAGAAGATCAATTTGGTAAAAATGTTTCTAAGTGGACATGGGGCGATTTTCACCAGCTCACTTTTAATCATACTTTAGGAGGTGCTTCGCCAATTTTAGCTGCCTATTTTAATGCTAAAAAGGTGCCAATTGGTGGCTCCAAGGTGACGGTACAGGCTGCAGATAATGATCTTTCTGGTAATGTGGATCATGGTGCTTCTTGGCGTTTTGTTGTGGATGTGGGTGATTTAGGCTCAGCCTATCATATTGTTGGACCTGGTCAAAGTGGTCATATAAAGTCGGATTGGTACCAAGACCAAGTAATTGATTGGGCAAATGGTGATTATCATCAAACTTTTGTAAAACAGGAAGATATTAAAGGTAAAACATTAAATTTAAAAGCGCAGTAACAAAAAAGATTAGCGTACTTATAAAGTACGTTAATTTTTTTTACTAGGATATAAATCACAACATTCAAACATTCATTTGAATAAGATGGAATAATATGTTACATTGAATACAATCAAACGAATATTTGAATGAGGTGAAAGACTATGCCGAAAGAAATTTGTGAGGTGACTCAAGTACATGAAGAAGCTGTCACCAAGGTACAACAACAAATGCCTGATTTATCAGGGGTAGCAAAGTTTCTAAAAGCATTATCTGATGAAACAAGACTTAAAATTGCCTTTGCTTTAACGGTGGAGGATGAATTATGTGTTTGTGATGTAGCATCGATTATTGGCTCGTCAGTCGCAACAGCATCACATCATTTACGTTATTTAAAAGATAATAATTTAGCAAAGTCACACCGCAAAGGGAAGCAAATGTATTACTCTTTAGCGGATGAGCATGTATTTCAAATTGTAACAATTGCCTATGAACATGCGAAAGAGGGGATTGCGAATGGTAGCGACGCCAACTAAACAAGAATACAGATTGCAAAATCTTTCCTGTGCCAGCTGTGCTGCGAAGTTTGAGAAAAATGTAAAGGCCATACCAGAAGTGGAGGATGCACAAGTCAATTTCGGTGCTTCTAAAATAACAGTAGTCGGCAACATTAGTGTGAACCAAATTGAAGAAGCAGGTGCTTTTGATGGGATCAAGGTGTCCCAATCAGCAGTGAGAGCAGTTGAAAAATCTATACCTTTTTACCGTAAGAAAGAAAATATTTTGGCAGGGGTATCTTTGTTCTTTGTCATACTAGGATATTTATTTGTTTCTATGCAGGGAGAGACCAACCCAATCCCGATAGCCATGTTCATCATAGCGATTCTTGTAGGGGGAATGGGTATTTTTAAAACGGGCTTCCGTAATTTAGCTCGCTTTGAATTTGATATGAAGACCCTTATGACTATCGCTATTATTGGCGCTGCTATTATTGGGGAGTGGGAAGAGGCGGCAGTTGTAGTCTTTCTATTTGCTGTAAGTGAAGCACTTGAAGCCTATTCCATGGATAAGGCAAGACAATCTATACGAGGGTTGATGGATATCGCTCCACCAACAGCTATCATCAAAAGAGCACATGGTGAACATTTTCATGAGCTTGAACTGCGGACGGAAGACATTGAGATAGGAGATATTTTAATTGTAAAGCCTGGGCAAAAGATTGCCATGGATGGTATTGTCATTAGCGGGTTATCTGCAGTGAATCAAGCAGCTATAACAGGTGAGTCTATTCCGGTGAATAAAACAGTGAATGATGAAGTATTCGCAGGTACATTAAATGAAGAGGGCGCGCTTGAGGTTCGTGTGACAAAGCGAGTAGAAGACACAACAATTGCTAAGATTATTCATCTTGTAGAAGAGGCACAGGCAGAGAAAGCCCCTTCTCAGCAATTTGTTGATCGATTTGCCAAGTATTATACACCAGCTATTATAATTATTGCTTTTTTAGTAGCTATCATTCCACCTTTATTTATGGGTGATTGGCAGCACTGGATTTACCAAGGTTTAGCGGTGTTAGTAGTAGGATGTCCTTGTGCACTCGTTGTTTCTACACCTGTGGCTATTGTCACTGCGATTGGCAACGCAGCAAGACAGGGTGTCCTTATTAAGGGCGGTATTCATTTAGAACAATTAGGACATATTGAAGCGGTAGCCTTTGATAAAACAGGTACATTAACCGAAGGACAGCCAGCAGTCACAGATATAGTGACAATGGAAGGTTGGTCAGAGGACTATGTACTACAGCTTGTAGCTGCAGTAGAAAAACAATCTCAACACCCTTTGGCAAAAGCCATATTAAATAGATTACATGATAAGAATTTATCTGAGCTAGTGCCTACTGATTTCCAATCAGTCACAGGCAAAGGAGCCTTTGCAACGGTTGATCAGCAGATTATTTATGTAGGCAGCATGAAATGGGCTTCGACACTAGGTTCTATCGATAAAAATATAGAAAATCAGGTTAAAAAACTGCAGGAACAGGGTAAGACAGTAGTAGCAGCGGTTTCGAAAAGCCAACTCATTGGATTAATTGGGATTGCTGATCAATTACGTCATGAAAGTAAGGATGTATTGCTAAAATTAAAAGCCCTAAAAGTTAAGCATATGGTGATGCTAACAGGTGATGCAGAGCCTACTGCCCAAGCTATTGCTACATCATTACAGGTAACAGATGTGCGTGCTGGTTTATTACCAGAGGAAAAATTAATGGCGATTAAAGATTTACGTGCACAGTTTGGAGCCGTAGCAATGGTTGGAGATGGTGTAAATGATGCGCCAGCATTGGCAACTGCAAATGTAGGAATTGCAATGGGGGGAGCAGGTACAGATGCAGCTCTCGAGACAGCGGATATTGCCTTAATGGGTGACGATTTAACAAAGCTCCCATACACCATTGGCTTAAGCAGAAAAACACTACGTATTATCAAAGAAAATATTATTTTTGCCCTAGCCTTAAAATTAATTGCGTTGCTGCTAGTTATCCCCGGATGGCTAACGTTATGGATTGCAATTTTTGCAGATATGGGCGCAACCTTATTAGTTGTTTTTAATTCATTAAGACTAATAAAAGCAAAAAAGTAGTAGGTAAGATGTGATTTAACAGGAAAAAGTAGGAGATTAATCTTACTTTGACACTACTAATTTTGTGCGAATAGATGCTACTAGTGATTCTTGAAAAAGAACTTTTTAAAGGCTATTATAGTTTCAGGAGTAATGTAAGCATTCAATATAAATGAGGCGAAAGTTTGAATAAGTCAGATCCTATTTTAGTAAATGTTACAGAAGAGATTGTGCGTGGTTTAGTAAGCTTTTTACTACGAGGACCGGAATATCAAACATTTTGTAAATGCGAAACCTGTGAACTCGACACGGTGGCACTTACACTAAATGCATTGCCGAGTAAGTATGTTACATCAATGGAAGCTAGAGACGAGGCATTTAAGGAAATGAATACTCCTGAAAGTATTGAGCGCATTAACAAAGAGATTATTCACGCGTTACATGTGGTAAATAAGTATCCTCGACACAAAGTGGAGCCTACTTCTTAAATGAAGAGGCTCTTTTTAAGTTGTACAGGTAGTGATTTTCTGGCATATGTATTTTCAGTTAACTTTTAAGCCAAGCTTGTAGTAAACTAGAGAGTAAGAAAAGGAAAGAGAGGGAAAAAGATATGCCAACACCTAGTATGGAGGACCATATCGAACAAATTTATTTACTAATCGCTAACAAAGGATATGCGCGAGTGTCTGACATTGCTGAAGCATTATCTGTTCTTCCTTCTTCTGTTACAAAAATGGTTCAAAAATTAGATAAAGATGGTTATTTAGTTTATGAAAAATACCGTGGACTGACATTGACGCCGAAAGGTGAAAAGCTTGGTAAGCGTCTTGTGCAGCGTCATGAATTGCTCGAGCAGTTCTTACGAATGATTGGTGTGGATGAAGAGCGTATATATAATGATGTTGAAGGAATAGAGCATCATTTAAGTTGGAATTCAATCGATCGTATAGCAGATCTTGTGCAAGTAATGGAAGAGAATCCAGACATCGTGAAAAAATTAGAGGCATCAAAGACACAGCACAATCTATAAAAAGATGGTGTGAGGGAAAGGGAGACAATATGGACGCATTAAAATCAGGTGAAGTCGTTACATTAACGGTATTAGAGCAACAAACATCCAAATGGATTTTAACAAATGGAGTTGAAGAACTACCTTTAAATGCTTCAGAGGTAACAGAGCCGCTAACAGTAGGTGATCGCCTTGAAGTATTTTTATTTGTAGATCGACGAGGAGACCTAGCCGCTACAACAGCTATTCCAGCTTTTACACAAGGAGAATATGGTTGGGCAAGAGTGCTAAAAGTAGTAGAACGTGAAGGGGCTTATGTAGATATTGGTTCCTCCCGTGAAGTATTAGTAAAAGCAGAGGATTTACCACCATTAAAAGAGGTGTGGCCGGTTCCAGGTGATCATTTATTTATGACACTACGAACAGACCGGAACGGTGATTTATTTGGGCGATTAGCAACGGAAGAGAAGATTTCTGAGCTATATGAAGGTGCATTTGAAGATTTGCATAATAAAAACATTCAGGCACGTCCATATCGTTTGTTACCAGTTGGCTCGTTTTTACTAGGTGTAGAACATCCATATCGTATTTTTGTACATGAATCAGAGCGCAGTGCGGAGCCACGCTTGGGACAAGATGTAGTAGTTCGAATTATTGATGTAAAAGAAGATGGCTCCATGAACGGTTCTCTTTTGCCACGAAAACATGAGCGTCTTTCCGATGATGCACAGCAAATTTTGAGCTATCTACAGGATGTTGGGGGCAAAATGCCATTTGGTGATAAGTCCTCTCCTGAAGAAATTCAAGAAATGTTTCATATGAGTAAGGGTGCCTTTAAACGTGCATTAGGAACATTGATGAAAGCTGGTAAAGTGAAGCAACAGGACGGCTGGACGGAAGAAGCCTAGTGGACGATTGATAAACCAAAGACAAGCGATAAGAGACATCCTTGAAACCTTCTCTTCTTTTTTACGTACTAATAACTGTATAGTGGTATACATTATACGGGCTAATTATGAGGTTTTATCGAAAGGGGTCACACGATTTGAAAAAAGCTTGGATTAAAATTCTAACAGCTACTATGTTAGTATTCGGTGTGATGGCACCAGCAACAGGGTTTGCAGCTGATAATACGCCTCCGAAAGCAATTGATGAAAAGTTAGGCGTACCAATCGTTGTATATGGGGCAAATTTATCTGAAGCTGAAAAAGAATCAGTAAAGAAATCATTAAAAGTAAGTGAAGAGCCTGAAATCGAAGAAATAACGGTATCAGGTCAGGATTTAGTTAAATACATTAAAGATAGTAATTCAAGTTCCCGCATGTATTCTTCTGCTAAAATTACGCGTAGAGATGCAGGGGACGGTCTAGTAATAGAAATTGTCACACCCACAAATATTACACAGGTGACATCTGAAATGTACGCGAATGCCATGTTAACGGCGGGGATTGAAGATGCCACAGTACAGGTGGCTGCACCTAAGGCGGTAACAGGGCATTCAGCGTTAGTAGGTATTTACAAGGCCTACGAGGTCACTACAGGTGAAACGCTTGATATTGAACGAACAGATGTAGCAAATGAAGAGTTATCAGTTGCAACATCTATTGCTGAATCTGCAGGTGTGGATGATGCAAAGGTTGCTGAATTACTAACCGAAATTAAAAAGCAAATTGCTGAAACAAAGCCAGCTACACGTGAAGACGTTGAAAAGATCGTTCAAGAGCAATTAAACAAGCTGGAAATTAATTTAAGTGAAAAGGATCGTCAATTGCTCGTAGATTTGATGGATAAAATCAGTAAACTGGATATTGATTTTAGTAAATGGTCTGAACAGTTAAACGATATTAGTAATACGATTCAGGAGAAGTTTGGCTCTCTCATGGAGGATAAAGGATTCTGGGAAAGTGTGAAAACCTTCTTTGCTAATCTAAAAGATACTATATCTTCTTGGTTTAACTAACAATGAAAAATAAAAGAATCCGTCATACTCATTTACTAGAATGAGTAGACAGATTCTTTTTATTTAGAAGAGTCGCAAGCTTTGTGAAAATACAAAAAGCTATGGTACTATGAATAAAAGGAGTGGTGAGAAATGGAATTCCAATTACAGCAATTAGCAGGAAATAAATTTGCATTTTTGAATGAGCAAGCAGGGGAAAGGCTTGCCGAAATTACTTGGCAGCAAAATGGGCAAGTAATGGTAATGGATCACACATATGTATCAGATAAGCTCCGCGGTCAAGGGGTGGCCAAACAATTGCTTGATCAGGCAGCCCAATATGCACGTCAACACGACTACAAGATGGAAGCTGTTTGTTCCTATGTAGTAGCTGCCTTTGCCAAATCAGATGCATATAATGATGTAAAACGATAAAATAAAGGCAATCTGCTTATAGGTAAGCGGATTGCCTTTTAATTACTAAAGTAAATCATTTAAGCAGCTCCTTACAAAAGAATGACACCATAAATTAGTATGGTTAAAAGGCCTGCCCCACCTACTAATGAAGCCATGTCTACCCAATCGTACGCTAAATCGAATTCCTTCATTATAATCACGCTCCTATTTTAAGTATTAATTCATTAATTCCCATTACTTGCTTTTTGTAATCATAAATAATTATATAATTATGATAAATGTCGAAAATTATGCTGAATTTTAATAGAAGAATGATAAGTACGGCGGATATTAAGCAAGTATACTTTTTATTTTTATATATATGCAGATAGAGATAAAAAAATAAATGTTTATTCTTCTAAGAATAGGGAAAAACTATAGTACAGAGCTAGTTTCTATATTTTTAGGAGGTAATAAATATGGCTAAACGAAAAGGAACAGGTGTTGTCATTGCAGGATTAGCGGGATTAGCAGCATCTTATTTAAGTAAAAAAGAGAACCGTGATAAAGCACTATCGATGTTTAATAATATGAAATCAAGATTAGAATCTTATCTGACAACAGGGCCGGATATGCATGACAATATTGCAGAACGCGTATCAACAGAGGTGGCAACAGAGGCTGGTACTTCTCCAACGAAGATTGCCTCAAATGAGATGGTAGCTGAAGGTGGAGGACATACTGGTGTCCACTTCTATAATGAGGAAATTCAAGACAAGGAAAAATAACCAAAAAACCTTCTCATCTATGTATGAGAAGGTCTTTTGTGTGGGAGTAGGATTGCTATTGCAAATATTAATAATATAATTCCCGTAAAGATAAAGCCGCTAATCACTCCAAGTGATAGCCATCCTAACAAGGAAGACCCTATTACTACACCAAGAGAGAAAAATGCATAGAAATAACCATATGCTTTTCCTCGTATTTCAGCGGTTGTGGAATCTATTAAGAGTGAATTTATGGAAGGGAAAAGGAATCCAAACCCTACTCCATAACATGCCATTGCTAAGTAAAGTAAAGAGCTAGAATCCGCTTGGCTAATTAATAATTGGCTTAATCCCATTAATCCAATACCAAGTGACAATGTTTTTAGGGGATTTACTTTATCAAAAATACGATTAGTTGGTAATAGAAAAACGAGTACAGCGATAATACCAAATGTGCTCATCAATGTGCCACTTAAACGGGAGTCAAAGCCTAAAGATTGGACTTTGAGCGGTAGAAGATAGGCGATTACACCTTGTGAAAACATTAAGAAGAAGGCTCCTGAAAATGCCTTTAATGTTCCTGGATTATTAAAGAATACACTTATCGGAATATATGTACTTGGTGCCGATTTCTCTTTTTTTACTTGATTTGCTCTTAGTAAAAAGAAAGAAAGGATCCCTAATATAAGCATAAAGCTTGCAGTGATGTTAAAAACGAATGGGACACTTGTTCGGCTTGCTAGAATGCCACTAAAAGCAGGGCCAATAATGGCAGCAATACCAACAAATGCGCCAGATATAGCACTGCCCTTACCTCTTTTTTCGTGTTCGGTAGCGTTTGCTAGAAAGGTAAAGGCGGCAGGTACAATGAAGCCTGCAACAAGTCCATGAATAAATCGGACTCCTAAAAGCGCAATAGGCTCCTCTATTAAGTTATAGAGTGTTAACGATAAACCTGTTGTTAAGAGACCAACAATGAGTATGATAAAAGGTCCTTTGCGATCCGTTAAAAAGCCTGAAATGATATTACCAAATGTATTGGATAACGAATACATACCTACTGCAAGGCCTGTAAGGAATGCTGATGCTCCTAAAGACTCTGCATATGTACTCATAACAGGTAGCTGGGTAAATAGGTCGAAAAAAGAAAAGAAAATAATGACATAAATAAATTTTTTCATAGCTCCTCCCATGAATTAGAACAAATTAGTAAGTTAGTTGCATATATTCCTATTATAACATTTCCAATAAAAAAGAACGCCCAATAAGTTTTCACTTAGTAGGCGTCCTGAAAATTGAAGATTAAGCTTTTGAAACTTCTTTTTTCATTGTTTTGTTTTTAGCAAGGTTTACATGCCAAGAAAGTGCTTCCTCTAAAAGGTGAGGTGTTTGATGGCTACCAGTTGCTTCGACAGCACGGTTGTAGTAATCCCATAATTGCTCTTTATAATCTGGGTGTGCACAGTTTTCAATAATTAAAGGTACACGTTCTTTTGGTGCAAGACCACGTAAGTCAGCGATACCTTGTTCTGTTACGATAACATCTACATCATGCTCAGTATGGTCAACGTGAGATACCATTGGTACGATAGAAGAAATTGCTCCACCTTTTGCGTATGATTTTGTAACAAAAATACCAAGGCGTGCGTTACGAGCGAAGTCTCCTGAACCACCGATACCGTTCATCATACGAGTACCAGAGACATGCGTTGAGTTTACGTTACCATAGATATCTAACTCAAGAGCTGTGTTGATTGAGATTAGACCCAAACGACGGATAAGCTCAGGGTGGTTAGAAATTTCTTGTGGACGTAAGCAAATTTTATCAGCATATTTTTCTAAATTGCCATATACTTTTTGCTGTAATTCTTCAGTCAGTGTAATTGAAGTGGCAGCGGCAAATTTAACTTTACCTGCATCGATTAAGTTAAATACTGCATCTTGAAGTACTTCTGATGCCACGATTAAATCTTCAAATTCTGAATCTGCAAAGCCATCAAGTACAGCGTTTGCAACAGAACCAACACCAGATTGTAATGGCATTAATTGTTTTGTTAAACGACCTGCTTTAATTTCATCGCTGAAGAAGTCTAATAAAATGTTTGCCATAGTTTGTGTTTCTTCATCTGGAGGTACGATTAATGAAGGAGCATCTGGCTCTTCAGAAATAACAATTGCTTTAATTTTAGCTGGATCCACTTTAATACCGATATCACCAATGCGTTGCATAGCGTCTGTCATTGGAATAGCTTCACGCTTACCTTGTTCACCAGGTACATAAATATCATGGATGCCGATTAAGGCTTCTGGGTGTGA
The DNA here is from genome assembly GCF_049315265.1 of Lysinibacillus sp. NPDC056220. Lineage (NCBI taxonomy): Bacteria > Bacillati > Bacillota > Bacilli > Caryophanales > Bacillaceae > Lysinibacillus > Lysinibacillus sp. NPDC056220. The sequence continues at coordinate 30,384 of NZ_JBMOXD010000004.1, read as the reverse complement.
AATGTTTAACTCGATAATAATATTTTCTGCATATTCTGCAAAGATAGGTGAGTTACCTACAGAGTTTGTTGGAATAATTAATCCATCTTCAGTAATAGCAACCGCTTCAAGAATTAAATACTTGATTGGTCCGATAATTCCTTGGCGCACTAGCTCAGCATTATGAGAAAGGTGAGCATCTACATATAAAACATCCCCAGAGTTAATTAAATTACGGATACCAGCGTCTCCTTGGAATGGTCCACGTTTACGAATGGCACCAGCTTCTGCTAAGTACTTATCCACTTCTGGTCCTAATGATGCACCTGTATATACATCAATTTTGAATTCTTCATTTTTAGCTCGCTCAACTAAAGCCATTGGCACAACTTTTGCGTCCCCAGCACGAGTAAAACCACTCATCCCAACTACATCACCGTTAGAAATAAGTGCTGCTGCTTCTTCAGCAGTGACAATTTTACTCTCAAGTTCTTTTAAACCTAGGCGTTTTTGAACATTTGCATCCATAAAAAAATCCTCCCCTAAATAATTTTGATGGAAACCGATTACAAAACTAGAAAAAACATTTGAGAATTTTCTGTTTATTCAGTTGTAGTATGACTCCAACCATTTGAATAATACTATCACCAAATTGTCACAATTACTTTATGAATAGCATTAAATTGAGTAAAAAAAGGAAAATCGAGCATTAAGATGATTTTTCGACAGAGAAAACGTTTTATTGTAGAGCTGTATAAATATAGGTGATTTACACATTAAAACTATGCGAAAATTGTTAATAGGGGACAAAAGGAGGTTTCATAGGCATCAAAAAATACAGCGAACAATCCACATACATTGCTCGCTGTACTTATAATTAGAAACCTAAAGAACGACGGAAGTAGCTTGCATAGCGTTGGCTAACAGGGATACGAGTACCATCTTTCATAATTAATAAAAACGTTGAGTGAGAATCTGGTTGAATTTCATCGATGTAGTCAATGTTAACGATGTAAGAGCGGTGACAACGAATAAATGAATCAGGTGCTAAAAATAGCTCTAGATCACTTAGGTTTAAACGGTGATAACCTTCACGAGACATTGTTTTAACAAATGTTTTACGGAGCTGTGTTTCTAAATAAATTACTTGATCGTGCTTAATTGGGTACCAGCAGTCATCGATTTTAATTGTAATGTAGTTTGTTAAGAATGCTGATGGTTTTTGCGGGAAGATAGCAGTAATAGCTCCTTTAGTTTCGCCTTCCTCCATTAAAGGAATACTCATACCGTAATAGGCTACACCGAAAACATCAGGTTCGATGTAAGAGCTAATTTTTTGACCATAGCTTAGGGCTTTGTGAGCCGCTGAACCTTCTTTAATAGGATCGCCTGGTTTAATCTTTAAATCAACTTTTTTACTTGGCTGGTAATACAAATACTCATTGGTATCAGAGATAGCAATGGAAGTATTCTCTGGGAAGAATTCCTTAATGATCTCCATAATTTCTTCTATTTGTTTTGGTTCCACTTTAAACACCTCGTCTAAACTTTTAAAAATAGTATTATCATCTATTTTACTACATAATCGTATAAATTATATAGAGAAGATTTAGGAATAAAATAGAAAAATGTCGATTGACTCATTATAATGGTGTAATTTGTCTTGTATAATTTGTAAATAAATTTATATAATGACTAATTTATTTTGATAGGTATATGGTAAAATTTAATTGTTAGGATTAAGTTTACAAGGTTTCTACTATGTCTATGTGATAAATTAGAACTAGAGTAGCAATTAAAATGTGGTTGAAAGGAAATCGCAGAATATGGTAAAATTCACTGTATAGTCTATTTTCTTGTGTTCTGGTGTTTAAGTTAGGTTATTTATAAGGTTGTTTTTTTGAAAAAATGTGAAATAGGACTCAGTTCTTAAGATAAATTAATAAATACTATTTTCTTATTTTTATTCAATTGGGATTGATGTCAAATATTGTAATGCAGTTCGTGCACTCTGAGGAAAGATGGGGAAGATTATGCAACTACATCAACATTCTATGTCAGAAACGATTTCCAAAAGATACTTCCAAGAAATCGATAATATAAATCAATATATCGGCGTCGAAGAATTTTTTAATATTGAGTCGAAATTAATTTTTGAAATTTACCATTTAGAATCCGCCAAAGCGAAGAAATCTTTACATGAGTTAATTGATATTCTTTCAATCCGTTTTGGTAAACAGGTCATTAAAATTGTTCGAGGTTATTTTTCTGTTTTGTCTTCGATTGTTGCTCGAAAATTGCTAGACAATCAAGTACCTTCGAAAAAGGCATTTGCTTTCAATATTGCTTGTAATGACATGATTGAAAACCAAATGAAAGACGCAGAATTTTTGCAATTTGCCGATGATTTAATTGATTTCTTTGTTTATTTTATTGCAGATCGCAAACAACCGACTTTCCGACATCAAACTGTCAACAAGGTGATCATGTTTATAAATGATGAATTGGAGAATGATTTAACCGTGGAAAGTATAGCTAACAACTTCCATATAAGTACTAGTCATTTATCGCGTATTTTTAGAGAACATGTAGGTATTACACTAGTTGAATACTTAAATGTTCGACGTGTAGAAGAGTCACAATATTATTTACGACATACAAACAAAAGTATTACATCTATATCTGATCAATTCCATTTCTGTAACCAAAGTTATTTTACACGAATCTTCAAAAAATATACGGGTGTTACGCCAAAGCATTTTAGAGATGAACTTCATCATGAATTTTATCGATTTGAAATGGCTGAGACAGAATTACAAAATGCATAGCTTTTGAATAAAAAAATAAGAGGTGCGGAGATGTTTAGTCATATTGCTAAAGCTCGCACCTTTTTTTTATGAAAATAACAAACATAAATAGTAGCACTTGCTATTTGATAAAGACAGACCCTATAAGGTATACTTCACAGTAGTTGATAAATTATAGTAGGTGGAAAAATGAAAAATTTGAAACTATTTTCAATGCTTGGGCTAGCTGTTTTTGTTCTTAGTGGCTGTCAAGCAGTGCAAAACAAAGAAGGTATTTTCTATAGTATTTTTGTAAAACCTATGGAATTTTTACTGGAATTTTTCGGGAACGATATCTTTGCAGGTAGTTATGGTTTAGCAATCATTGCGATTACCGTACTCATCCGTTTAGTCTTAATGCCGATTATGTTGAAAAATTATCGTCAACAACAATTGATGAAAACAAAAATGGATGCGTTTAAGCCTGAGATGGAAGCAGTTCAGAAAAAAATGAAAGAAGCTAAGACAAAAGAAGAGCAAACGCAATATCAACAAGAAATGATGGCTCTCTATCAAAAGCATGGCATTAATCCATTAAATATGGGATGCTTACCAATGTTAATCCAAATGCCAATTATTATGGGTCTTTATTTCTCGATTTTATATTCAACAGATGTGAAGTCACATGAATTTTTATGGTTTAGCTTAGGGTCACCTGATATCGTCATGACGATTGTAGCGGGTGTTGTATATCTCGTTCAGGCACGAGTATCATTATGGACTGTACCTGAGCAGCAAAAAGCCCAAATGAAAATGTTTATTTATATTTCACCAATTATGATTGTCTTTATTTCAATGTCATCAATGGCAGCATTACCTTTATATTGGTCAGTCAGTGGTGCGTTGTTAATTCTTCAAACATATATTGGCCGTAAATATTATTCGCAACATCCAGAAAAAGCAAAATAATTCATTCATGTCGAGGCGCCTTTGTTGCCTCGATTTTTTTAGGGGGACAACATGATGAACAGAAAATGGCTATCATCAATTTTAGTCGCTATATTTAGTATTGCGGCACTTGTATTTATTATTATAGGGAAATTTAATTTCGCTGTACTTGCAATGACGATTATGTTTGCCTTGTCCAATGGCTTTAGAGCAAAAAGTTTTGAAGAACAAGGTTATGGAAAAGAAGCAAAATGGATGAAATATATGGCGATCTTTTTTGCGGTAGCTTCAATCATCGTATTCATCATTATTCTTACAGACTAATATTGACAAAATATCAAAAGAATTTCACACCTGAAAATGTGAACAGTGCTAAAATGAGATTATATCAATCAAGTAATAAAATAAGATAAGTATTTACAGAGGGAGGACTTACTCTTTTCGTATGTGCTATTTTTAAAAGGGGCATAAATAGTGAAAAACAATCGTCTTTTGCTCATCATGGGTGCTTTGATTTCTGTGGCGTTAATCGTATCTATTTTTGTAGTTTACAACTATAAAAATAATCAAGTAAATAATGCATCTGATGAGCAACCAAAATCTACTGAAACAAACAAATCAACAGAGCAAGATTCTTCTAAAACAGAGAAGACAGACATTACACCGGAAAAACCTGAAAAGCCAGAGCAGCAACCAGACGAAAATGGCTATCTACCTAATCAAACTTTACCTACCGAACCAACTTATATAAAAGGCATTCTGCTAGCAAATAAAATTTATCCGCTTCCATCTACCTTTGCACCTGAGGAAAATCCAGAAGCAAGACAAGCACTAAATCAAATGCTAGAGGCTGCCAAGCAACAAGGGTTTGATTTAGTTGCTTTTAGCGGTTATCGTTCTTTCGAATATCAAACAACACTGTATAACAACTATGTTAATCGTGATGGACAAGCAGCTGCAGATCGATACAGTGCTCGTCCAGGCTATTCTGAGCATCAAACAGGCTTAGCGTTTGATATAGGAGAGCGTGGAAAAGAAGATGTATGGCTGACAGAGGAATTTGGTGAAACACCAGCTGGGCAGTGGCTATTTGCGCACGCTCAAGAGTATGGGTTTATACTGCGATTCCCTCAAAACAAAGAGGAAATTACCGGCTATATGTATGAGTCTTGGCATTATCGTTATGTTGGTAAGGATATAGCTCAAGAAATTGCTACGCAAAGCATTACACTAGAAGAATATTTAGGTGTGAAATAAAAAAAGGAAGAGAGGCGGTTCTGCGCGAACAAGCTCTCTTCCTTTTTTAGTTTATAGGATAGGGGTTAATAAACGAGATATTGATTCTTTAAATTTGATTAATGATGAACGGTTTTGGTACATCTCCCACGTCAATTCTGTACAATCAAAAATATCCTTTTCAAACAGCTCCGCCAGCTGATGTGAAATATTGGCATCATAAATAAAGGCATTGACCTCGAAATTTAAGCTAAAGCTTCGTACATCGATATTAGCTGTACCAACAGAGGAAGCTTCATCATCGATAATAATGGCTTTGGCATGAATAAAGCCCTTTTCATAGATATACACTTTTGCTCCTGCTCGAAGTAATTGCCCAACATAGGAATATGTAGCCCAATAAACAAACATGTGATCTGGCTTGTTAGGGATCATAATTCGCACATCGATACCTGACAATGTTGCAATTTTTATGGCATCTAAAAAGCTTACATCCGGAATAAAATAAGGCGTTTGAATATAGATATACTTTTGGGCCATGTTGATCAACTTTAAGTAACCAATCTTAATTTGCTCCCAATCTGAGTCTGGTCCGCTTGATACAATTTGTAAACCAACATCACCTTTTTTGGGGATAGCAGGGAAGTAGCGATCTGAGTAACCCATTTTTTGCTGGGAGCTTGCTTGATTCCAATCTAATAAAAAGCGTGTTTGGAGTGGATGTACAGCACTACCTTCAATGCGTAAGTGTGTATCTCTCCAATACCCAAACTTTTTTTGTAAGCCTAAATATTCATCCCCAACATTAAAACCTCCGATATAGCCAATGCGGCCATCAATGACAACAATTTTCCGGTGATTTCTAAAATTTAAACGGGGATTAAGGAGTGGGAAGATGGAAGGAAAGAACACTTCTACCTCGCCTCCGGCATTAAGCAATTCTTTAAAATGACGCTTCTTCACATTACGTGAGCCCATCTCATCATAGAGGAGGCGTACCTTGACACCTTGCTGCGCCTTTTTAATTAGCGCATGAACGATTCGTGTTCCTAAATCATCAAGGCGGAAGATATAGTATTGAATATGGATATGGTCCTTAGCTGCTTCAATATCTTTAAGGAGCTGTTCAAATTTATTGGCCCCATCATCAAAAATATCTAGATGGTTGTCCTGGGTTAAAACGGCATTGTTTGTTCTAAGGTGCATGTAAATCATCTCTTGATAATTTTCGGCATTTGAAATGCGAAACTCAAATGTTTCATCACGAATGGCATTCATTTGATAACTGATGAGCGTATCAATACCGATATCTTTACGCCCTTCCCAACGGAATAAATGTTTTTTTCGTAACTGTCTTCCAAGTAATAGATACAAAATAAATCCAACTAATGGTATGAAAAATAGCACGAGAATCCATGCCCATGTAGATGTAGCATCTTTACGTTCTAAAAAAATGATAGTCATGGCTAATAAAATATTAAAAAATAAAGTTAAAGGAACTAAATATTCTATATCTGTAAAAATGCTCATTCCTACACCTGCCTTTACTATTGATAATAACATACTTAGTATAGCCTACTTCAAATGAGGAAAGAAGATTTTAAGTAGCTAGTTAGCATAGAAAAGGATTATCTCTATGACTTTTTAGAGATAATCCGAATTGCTTGTTAATAATTCTCTCGAACCATTTATGAATGTTAATCAAAACGCAATGATTTTTTAGAGGCTTTAAAGATGAAAATTAAGCTAATAGAAAGAATGGCGATTACTGCTGATGTATAGTAACCGAGACTTGCATGCATTGTAAATAACCAGGTAAAAAATAGCGGGCCAAGTATGCGCCCTAGATTATCCATGGAATATGACAGTCCAGCAGCTGTTCCATATTGCCCGCCAGATTCTTTAGAGGACAGTGACACAACACATGTTCTAGCAAGTGCATTTCCTGCTGTAAAGACACATAGTGCTAGCCCTGCGATAAATAAGTTAGCGGTTAATGTGAATAAAAGCATCCCCACGGCTGTTACAATTTGTGCACCGATTAACCAAGTTGTCTCACTGCCATTTTTGATACGGCGAACGACACCACCCTGTATCGCGGCATCAACAAAGCCACTAAACATAAATAAATAACCAATTTGTAATGGTGTAATTTGAATTTTTTCGATTTGGAACAATTGGAATGTTGCTTCTACACCGGCCAACATAAAAGTTACTAAAAATGAAAACATAAATAAGTAACGCACACGATATTGAAGCATTTTCCCAGCGCCTTTTGGCACAATAGCACGTTTATTTGAATCTTTTCGTTTTTCAGGTTCTTTTAAGACGAAACTTGCATAAATAAATAATAGTCCAATTAATATAGCTGATGCGATAAACGGTAATTGCAAGCTAATATGCCCTAACATTCCGCCAATTGCTGGACCAAAAATAAAACCTAGACCGATGGACATACCCATAAAGCCCATATATTTATTACGTGTCTCCTCGCTAGACATATCTGCAATAAATCCTGTTACAGCCGTATATAATGCTCCTGAAAATAATCCTCCTACGATACGGGAAACATATAAAATAGCTAAGTTATCAATAAATAATGAAAAAATAACAAAGCTTAGGCTAAAACCAATTAGTCCCGTTAAGATTAGCTGTTTACGTCCTACCTTATCTGATAACATGCCCCAAAGGGGTGCAGTGAAAAAGCTAGCTAACGAATAGACGGTCAGTAAGCCACCGACGTGGAGATTATCCCAATTTTGCTGCACAATAACCTCTGGTAAGACAGGAATAATAATGCCAAAACCTAGGTAAACGAGGAATTGAACAGACATTAATAATAAAATTGCCTTTTTCATAAAGTTCCCTGCTTTCATACAATATTTCAATATGTATATTCTAACCCCGTTGTTCTTGCTATTACAAGAAAACGGAAGGAGAAACATGGATAGACGACATTTCTGTTGTTGAGAAAAAAAGTAAATGAATAAAATAAGAGGGTTTAGGTTAGTTTATAAATGTTTGGTGGTGCATAGGGCAGGGTATAAAAAATTACACTGTCACAAAAAAGAAAAATTTTAAAGTAAAGTTAAATGGTATGATAAACTTGTCAGACATCATACTCATAGAAAAATGAAACTTTTTTGGCAATTAAACGTTATATAAAATCGAGGAAAGATTGAGGTGGAATGTATGAGGAAAGAAGTAGATTTGAAAAAGATTGTTTCGAATTTATCTAAGTTGGGTGTAACAGCCACTGTAACAAAGTCTCGACTAGAACTTTTAAAAGTGCTAACACCACCAACGCAGACACCGCAAGTTCAAGCTTAACTCGTTTAAAATAGAAAAAGGGAAGTCTCCGTAATAGAGGCTTCCCTTTTTCTATTTTTAATCATCTTCATCATGTGTAGTAAACATGTACGTCCGATAGTGGAACCTCATACTAAAGACTAGTCCAATAGCTAAAGCATTCCCCATTAATGAACTACCACCATAGCTTATGAATGGAAGTGGAATACCCGTAATCGGTAATAGTTGAATCGTCATTCCTATATTCTCGAACACATGGAATGTAATCATAGCAATAATACCAGCACAAACATATGTTGAGAATGGATCTTTCAATAAGAGAGTAGTTTTTGTTAAATGATAAATTAGCAGGAAGAAAATGCAAATAACAATACTTGCCCCAATAAAGCCCCATTCCTCACCGATTACAGTGAAAATGAAATCGGTATGGTTCTCTGCAACATAAACTTCTCGATTTCGAAAGCCCTTACCGAAAATTTCACCTGATCCAATAGCGTTGAGTGATGTGATTAAATGGTATCCATCACTGGAAGAATAGGAGTAGGGATCTAACCAAGAATATATTCGAGCAAACTGATACGTTTTAAAACCGAATGTTTTCTCTAAGAAATCTTGCATATAGAGAGCCATCCATAGTAATGAACCACCTGCTACAACGCCACCTAAAAATGTAGGTAATATTATTTTCCATGAAATACCTGCTACAATAATAAGGGCAGCGGTAATGGCGAAGAATACAAGTGCCGATCCAAGGTCTGGTTGTTTCATAATAATAGCTAATGGCACGAAAAGGGTTAAAGCAATTTTTCCTAATAATAAGAAATCTGTTTTTAATGATTTTAGTGAATAGACTTCGTGGTGCTTACTAATTAATCGTGCCAATGCTAAGATGTAAAATGTTTTCATAAACTCAGAAGGTTGAATATTTCCAAGCGGTGTATGGTACCAGCTTTTTGCACCATTAACCGGTGCGCCAATTTGACCTTCTCCTTCAGGCATAAAAATAAGCAGTACCAATAAGGCAATCCCTGCTCCATACATATACCATGACATTTTTTTATATTGATCTGGCTCAAAAAACATCACTATACCAATAATTACTGCACCAATTACATACCATTGCATTTGTTTTGGAACGTAGTTAATGCCATATTGACCGGATGTTTGGGCAGATGCAATAGCTAACAAACTAATGACTAGAAACGTGAAAAGAATAAAAGCAAGGGTCCAGTCAAAACGATTTGCGAAATTTCGTTTATTTTCCATAAAATCCACCTAAATTAAAATAGTATCTCAATATGAGTAAATATAATGCGTTTCTTCCATTTTCGTTTATAATGTTGAAAGAATAGAACAAATTCAAAATCAGAAAAACTAACGTCTACTGATTAAGCTTGCAATTTGCTTCGAACGTTGTCAATGGAACTTTTAAGCAAATATTTTAACTCATTGAGTAATCGAAAACCTGTATGCAAATGCATGTTTAACATTCCTATTATAACGCAAAAAACACTTTTATGCCTGCGTATATAGTTGTGACGACAATTAACATAAAATGTTTCAAAAAAACCGAGTTTAGTCTTATAATGTAGTGAAGAATGGGGTGATGGTTGTGGCTAAAAAATTAAAGTCAGCTGATGATTTTATGTATCATATTTATGTTCATATGAATGACGTTGATAAATTTGTCATTTTTAGCGGGTTGAAATTCTCGCAATTTGCGGCTGCGCTTGAACCACTGCATCACTTACTTTTATTAAAACATTCCTATGAAGATGGTTCTTTTAATATGCATACGCAATTTGAATATGTATTGGATGAAGAGGTACCCCATTTTGTAAAGAAATCGGCTGAGTCCAAGGAATTATGTTGGATCGATTTTATGGATGAGAAGAGGCTAGACCATCTAACACCAATGGAACAAGGGGAATTGCTTTACATAAGTCATAAAAAAGAACCGATTACATCTGCATTTTTTAACAAATTGCAAAATAGATTCGTCTATTACTCTTCAGATTTAGAAAAAATGACAAAAATTTACTTCCGACATTTAAGTGATTCGGATTTATTGGTAGCAAATGTTTTTAATAGTTTAATTCGAGAAAAGGAACGTAGCTCTGGATTTTGGCGTCGAAAAGTAAAATCGAGTATCCCTACTATTTCACCTGATTTCTTGCGTTCTTATCGATCATTTGCTAAAGACGGTGCATTATTATCGTTGTACCGTATTGAAAAACCAAAGGTTGCATATGGGATAGAAGTTCGCAACCTGTCAGAATATTCTTTTCCTGATGAAGTTTGGGACGATTTAAATACCATTTTGAAAACAGAGCACGATGAATTGATTTATATTATTTAACGAAATATACACTCAAATCTCACCGTCGAACATTACGGTGGGATTTTTATGTCATTTGTCAAGACGTTTCGTGATAAACTAATAGTACTCAAGAAGTATGTGGAGGGCACAAAAATGAAAAAAAGAATCGGTTTATTATACGGCGGAAAGTCAGCTGAGCATGAGGTGTCATTATCAACAGCTCGTGCAGTCACTGGTGCTTTGAATTTCGAGGAGTATGAAGTATATCCGATTTTCATAACATCTGAAGGAGAATGGCGACGCGGAAATCGTTTAGAAAAGCCTGTCAGTACTATCGAAGAACTACAATTCGGTGATAATACTACAATTTTAGAAAATAATATTACTGATTTTTTAATCGATGAACATGGCAATGCAGTGCAGTTCGATGTTGTTTTCCCATTACTACATGGAACAAATGGTGAGGATGGAACTGTGCAAGGTTTATTAGAAGTTCTAAACCTACCCTATGTAGGAAATGGGGTTTTAGCATCTTCTGCTGGAATGGATAAAGTAGTTATGAAGCAATTATTCGAGATTGCTGGTTTACCACAAGTGCCCTATACGTACTTTATTCGCAGTGAGTGGAAGAATGAACAACAGACTATCATTGAACGCTGTGAAAAAAGATTGACTTGGCCAATGTTTGTGAAACCTGCAAATTTAGGGTCAAGTGTTGGGATTAGCAGAGCAACAAACCGTGATGAATTAATAAAAGCAATTGAGGTTGCCTTACAATACGATCGTAAAATTGTGGTCGAGCAAGGTATCATCGCTCGTGAAATAGAACTTGCCGTATTAGGAAATGATTATCCGGAAGTTTCGGTACCAGGTGAAATTAAACCGGTTACAGAATTTTATGATTATGATTCTAAGTACAAGGATGGCTCCACAGCACTTATTATTCCAGCTGAGTTACCAGAGGAAACTGAATCGAGCTTAAAAGAACTGGCAAAACGGGCTTTTAAGGCGATTGATGGTAGCGGTTTAGTTCGTGCCGACTTCTTTGTAACAGCTGATAATAGCGTTTACATTAATGAAGTAAATACATTGCCTGGTTTCACGCCAGTAAGTATGTATCCATTACTTTGGCAACATACAAATGTAAGCTACCCAGAGCTGATTAATCGTTTGATTACATTAGCCATTGAACGTTTTGAAGAAAAACAACAGCTTCACTATAAAAAAGACTGAGTGGGATTATTGTGAAAAAAACATTAAAACAATTAGCTGCATGGTTAAATGAGGATATGTCGGCTTACGATGATACTGTTGTATCAGGAATTTCCATTGATACAAGAACAATTCAACAGGGAGATTTATTTGTACCATTTCGTGGTGAGCATACGAATGGACACCGGTACGTGACTCAGGCATTTGAAAAAGGTGCGGGTGCTTCACTTTGGCAAAAAGATGAACCTAATCCGCCAGACGGTATACCTTTATTGTTTGTGGATGACCCAGAGATAGCCTTGCAGGAAATGGCACGAGCTTATCGACTTGAACATAAAGCTAAATTTATTGGTATTACTGGCTCTAACGGTAAAACATCAACAAAAGATATTTTAGCGGGTACGCTCGCACCATTTTTTAAAGTTCAAAAGACCATTGGTAATTTTAATAATCAACTAGGTTTACCGATTACCATTTTACAGCTTGATGAAGATACAGAGGTAGCAGTCCTTGAAATGGGAATGAGTGGATTTGGCGAAATTGAATTTTTAACGAAGCTTGCTCAGCCGCATATGACGGTTATTACAAATATTGGTGAGGCGCATATGCAGGACTTAGGCTCCCGCGCGGGTATCGCACAGGCAAAGTTTGAGATTATTCAAGGAATGCAGCCAGAGGGTCTATTATTCTATGATGGAGATGAACCATTGCTACAGGAGTTAGTGGCTAAAGAACAGCATTTAAATGCAGTAGCGTTTGGACTAGAGCCAGATAACCTTTTATATGCGGATCATATTCATGCTAATGCTAATGGTAGTAGCTTTACTACCCACGGAATGATAGAGGGTGATTTCTTTATTTCTGTACTTGGAAAGCATCAAGTAAAAAATACTTTGATAGCGATGTTAATTTCTAACCAACTAGGTTTAAATAATGAGCAAATTCGTACATCCTTAGAGCATGTCGTATTAACAGATATGAGGATGCAACAAGTCCAAGGAACAAATGGTGCGTTATTTATTAACGATGCTTATAATGCTGCCCCAACCTCTGTAAAAGCAGCAATTCAATTTATCGCTACATCAACAATTCGACCTGAGAAATGGCTTGTATTAGGGGATATGTTAGAACTTGGGCCAGATGAACAGCGTTTCCATGAAGGGCTAGCGGAGTATATAAATGAGCAAGAAATCGATTACGTTTGTCTATTTGGAGCTCGAATGACTCATCTTTATGAAGTATTAAAAGAGGACTTTGAAGCAGATCGATTGTTATATACCGAAGATGATTACACAGCTATTATTGAAAAATTAGAACTTGCTAATGAGTCATCTATCGTTTTACTAAAGGGTTCTCGTGGTATGAAATTAGAGAAAATTTTACAAGCTTTTACGTCATAGTTTTTATTGAATCGGTGGGATAAAATGCTCACCGATTCATTCGTGAAAGAGGTTTTTGTTAAACGAGGTGAGGATTTGTCAATAGGTGTACTATGCATACATGGGTTTTCAGGTGGTCCCTATGAGATAGAGCCGTTTACAACATACTTACGGACACATACAGATTGGCTCATAGTAGAACCAACATTATCGGGGCATGGTGAAGCTTTGCACATGGATGGATTTACGGCAAAGCACTGGTTAATGGATGCAGAGCTAGCCATACGGTCATTAGCTAAAAAGGTAGAAGAGATCATCGTTGTAGGATTTTCAATGGGGGGCATCATAGCTTTATACTTAGCAAAACGTTATAAGGTAAAAAAGCTAGTATTATTAAGTGCTGCTGCAAAATATGTCAGCCCTAAGCAACTGGTAAAGGATTTCAAACTGCTTGCTACAGATGCTTATCATCATAATTTAACGAATAATGAGCTGTTCTTACGTTATCGGCATAAGTTTAACAATGTCCCATTAGCTTCAACAATTGAATTTATGAAATTGGTTAAAATAGTGGAACCGTATTATCAGCATATCCAAATTCCAGTGTTTATTGTGCAAGGGAAACAGGATGGAATTGTACCATTTAACACAGCGCAATTTCTTTATGATGAATTAGCTTCTAATCATAAAATTTTGTATTTTTCTGATAATGGAAGGCATCATATATGTCTTGAGGAAGATTGCTCAGAATGGTTTCCACGGGTTTTGCTATTTTTAAAAGGCACATGAAGTAGTCAGATTATTACGACTCATGCGTTATCGTTGCATACGTATTAAAGCCATGTTAGACTAGTGTAAGCAATGGATACATTTTGTGCGAAGACTCTTCATATTTGGTTGAAGAGTACTTTTTTTTGAACACAACGGTTTTATTCTAAAGTGAATAATTACGACAGAATCGAACCGCTCGGTAAAGACCGGGCTTTCCTTTTCATATAAGAGAGCTCTATATGAACAATCATGTAGAGAGAATTTTTAAGTAACGGAAACGTTCCACTACACAGGCTCGAATTTGCCGACAACTTCATCTGAAAATGTAACCATTTGTCAACTTAAAAGGAAAAAAAGGAGATTGAGAAGTTTGACAAATTTTTCAGAATTAAATATTAGCGAATCTACATTACGCTCTGTAAAGCGTATGGGATTTGAAGAAGCAACACCAATCCAAGAAGGTACTATTCGTTTTGCAATTGAAGGCCGCGATGTATTAGGTCAAGCGCAAACGGGTACTGGTAAAACTGCCGCTTTCGGGATTCCACTAATTGAAAAAATTGACCCAAAAAACCCTAATATCCAAGCATTGGTTATTGCTCCAACTCGTGAACTAGCTATTCAAGTATCTGAAGAGCTTTACAAGATTGGCTATGATAAACGTGTGAAATTATTATCAGTTTACGGTGGGCAAGAAATTGGCCGTCAAATCCGTGCACTGAAAAATAGACCTCAAATCATTGTTGGTACGCCAGGACGTATTATTGACCATATTAATCGTCGTACGTTAAAATTAGAAGATGTGCAAACATTAGTACTGGATGAAGCTGATGAAATGTTAAATATGGGCTTTATCGATGATATTAATGCCATCCTAGAAAACGTTCCTTCTGAGCGTCAAACATTACTGTTCTCAGCAACAATGCCGCCAGCAATCCGTAAAATTGCTGAAACATTTATGCGTGATCCAGAAATCGTAAAAATTAAAGCAAAAGAATTAACTGTTGATAATATTGATCAATATTTCGTTAAATCGGCTGAACGTGAAAAATTCGATGTTTTATCTCGTTTATTAAATGTTCACCAACCAGAACTTGCTATTATCTTTGGTCGTACAAAACGTCGTGTAGATGAGCTAGCACAAGCTTTATCAATTCGTGGCTACCTTGCTGAAGGGATTCATGGTGATTTAAGCCAAGCTAAGCGAATTTCTGTATTGCGTCAATTTAAAGAAAATAAAATTGATATCCTTGTTGCAACGGATGTAGCGGCACGTGGTCTTGATATTTCTGGTGTCACACACGTATACAACTTCGATATTCCACAAGACCCTGAATCTTATGTTCACCGTATTGGTCGTACTGGTCGTGCAGGTAAGTCAGGTCTTGCTGTTACGTTTGTAACGCCACGTGAAATGGGTTACTTACGTATCGTAGAAGAAACTACGAAGAAACGTATGACTCCACTTCGTCCGCCAACATCAGATGAAGCATTAGTAGGTCAACAACGATTAGCTCTAGATACTCTTGAGGGTCTTATTGCTAATAACAACTTAGGTGATTACCGTACACTTGCGTCAGAAATACTTGAAAATCATGATGCAATTGATGTTGTAGCAGCTGCTCTTCGCTCATTAACAAAAGAGCCAGATGATACACCGGTAACAATTTCAGAAGAACGTCCATTACCAATGCGTCGTGAACGCTCTAGCAGTAATCGCGGCGGTGGAGATCGTGGTCGCGGTGGTAATCGTAACTACGGAGGACGTCGTGACTCACGTGGTGGAGATCGCCGTAATAGTAGTAGCAGTAGCCGTCGTGAAGGTGGTCGCCGTGAAGGAGGCCGTCGTGAAGGTGGACAAGGTCGTTCTCGTTCTCCTCGACGCCACGAAGATTAATTCTCGTAAGTGGATATTTAAACCTTGCAGTCATACTGGCTGTAAGGTTTTTTTTCGTATATAGTTGAAACAAAACAGTTATTTATTCCGTATAACCTAATATAGAAAAAGAGGAGGAACGACAATGAGAGCTCAACCAGTGCATCAAATTTCCCGTAAAGGGTTAACTGTATGGCGTTTATATGGGGTCATACAAACAGTGGTGCTATTAATAGCAGCAGGGATCGTGGGCTATGGTACTTATTATTTTGAATGGCCGACGTTTATTTACTACATAGCTGGGGCAATTGTAATATTAAGTGCCATACTGTCAATTTTTATTTTTCCTAAAATTAGATGGGAACGTTGGAGATATGAGGTGAGGGAACATGAAATTGAAGTTCAACATGGCTTATTTGTAGTAAAACGTACACTCATACCAATGGTTCGCGTCCAACATGTTGATACGACACAGGGACCGATTTTAAAGAAATATGATTTAGGTAACATTTCAATATCAACGGCAGCAACCGTACATACAATTCCTGCACTTATCATGGACGAAGCAGATTCACTTCGTGCTCGTATCTCTGAATTAGCAAGGGTGGCGGAAGATGATGTCTAAGGAGATTAATCGTTTACACCCTATATCAGCAGTAATTACGAGCGTCAAAGCATTAAAAAGTATGATTTTACCTATTGCAATCATTATCATAACTAACGGTTTTAATTTCTCGCTAAATTTCCGTAGTGATCATTTTTTTGATACCATTTTACTCTTCGGTGTTTGGGGTGTAGCCGCACTCCTTGCATTGATTGGAGGCATTATAAAATGGCGGACATTTGTTTATTGGTTTGAGGATGGAGAACTCCGCATCAAATATGGATTGTTTGTTAAAAAGAAGCGTTATATTCCCTTTGAACGTATTCAAAGTTTGAACTACAATGAAGGGATTTTCCACCGCATTTTTGGGTTGGTCAAAGTTCAAGTTGAAACAGCGGGTAGTAAAGGTGGCAAGCCTGAAGTAGAGCTTACCGCAATTCGTAAAGAAGCAGCAGATGTTATTGAATTAGAAATGCGTCGTGCCAAAAATGACATAGTAAATCAACAACATGAAGAACAGACGGAGGTCGTAGATCATTCAATTTCTACGCCAGCTATTTACCATATGTCCATGCGAGACTTACTAGTGTTGGCCACAACCTCTGGTGGGATTGGTGTTGTGTTATCTGGTCTTGCTGCTATCGCCTCGCAGTTTTCAGATATTATTCCTTATGAAACTGTTTTCCATGAGTTGGCTGATTTTGTCAAAGTCGGGGCCTTTTTAGTAGCGATATCGATTATGTTAATTTTAATAGTTGCCTGGGTTGTTTCTGTCCTCATTACCCTGATTAATTACTTTGACTATACAGTCCGTATCGAAGAAGATAAGCTGATTATTACTAAAGGACTTTTAGAGAAAAAGCGTATAACTTTGCCTTTAAATCGTATTCAAGCTATTCGTATTGTTGAGAATCCATTACGCCAATTAACAGGCTTTGCAACGGTTGTTGTTGAGAGTGCGGGGGGGAACGGTGAAGAAGGGAAGGATAAAAAAATTACCTTGTTCCCACTCATTAAGAAACATGATTGTATGCAGACATTAGAGGATCTTTTCCCAGATATGAATTGGAATCCTTCCTTCATTCGATCACCTAAAAAGGCAAGACCTTTCTTTTATCGCATAGATTTTATTTGGCTTGTCCCTATTATTGGAGCTTGTAGTTATTTCTTCTATCCGTATGGTCTATTGTCATTGTTACTGATTCCATTAACGATAGTACTCGGGATTTGGCAGCATAAAACGGCAGGCTATCAAATCGATGGAAAGCAGCTGGCTTTACAATATAGAGTATTCAGTCGAATAACATTGATAGTGGAGAAAAAACGTATACAATCTATGGGGAGTACACAATCGTATTTTCAAAAGAGAAAAAATGTTATGTCTATAAAAGCGACAGTCATGTCGGGAGCATCAGGTACAACTGGCAGTGTTTCAAGCCTGGAACAACAAGATGCTGAAACGATATTATCGTGGTATGAACATTAAATGGAAAGCTAATCCTTTTAAATTTTATAAAGGATTAGCTTTTTTACATACAAATATTTGGAAATAGTGTTTATAATAAAATAAATAGAACAAAAGGGGTGGGGACTATGTTTAAATATGATTTGAATGAAGACGCTTATTTGAAATTATTGGATTTAAGTGATGTTCATGATTTATTTGCATTGACTGATCGTTCAAGAGATACATTACGCGAATGGTTACCTTTTGTAGATGGTGTTCAAACAATTAAAGATACAGAGGTGTTTGTAAAAAAGGCTATGCGACAATATGCTGATAACAATGGTATACAGGCTGGAATTTATTATAATGGACAGCTGGCGGGTGTCATTGGTTATCATCAGATCAATTGGCAGCATAAATGGACAAGCATTGGTTATTGGTTAGGGAATGAGTTTGTTGGCAAAGGGCTCGTAACAAATTCAATGAAAGCATTCATTGACTATGCCTTTCATTATTTGAGGCTACATCGTATTGAAGTAAGGGTAGCGGTTGGGAACATTCGTAGCCGTACGATTCCAAAAGTGTTGGGTTTTCATGAAGAAGGTCGATTGAGGGATGCGGAGTGGCTGTATGATCATCATGTAGACCAAGTCGTTTATGGT
Organism: Lysinibacillus sp. NPDC056220; assembly: GCF_049315265.1. Lineage (NCBI taxonomy): Bacteria > Bacillati > Bacillota > Bacilli > Caryophanales > Bacillaceae > Lysinibacillus > Lysinibacillus sp. NPDC056220. The sequence continues at coordinate 11,855 of NZ_JBMOXD010000004.1, read as the reverse complement.
TTAACGGCAGCTGAATGGAAGAAAATTAAGATGACCAATGAAGCTACGGTTGTCCTATAAAAGGGGATTCATATCAAAAGGAGCAGTACCATGGAATCTAATGATCGTTCATGGTGCTGCTCCTCTTTTCATTATGATCTACCAGCCATTTTTTGTTTGCGCCAGCTTAAAATTCTTTTTGGGTGCAAATAGATAAGCCCTAGAATAAATCCAGTGACTAGCCCACCTAAATGTGCAAAAACGTTTACATTCGGTTGAAGAAAAGTCATAATGACACTGATGATGATGATTGGTAAAATAAGCTTACGAAGCATTGGCATTGTTTTACGAGTATAATACACTAATGCTCCAAAAGCACCAAAAATTCCAAAAATAGCCCCACTTGCACCAAGACTCGCATAGCTACTATCGTAGAATATGTAGGTTGCCATGTTGCCTACTATACCCGATACTAAATAAATTGTAATAAAACGGGCTTTACCTGCAATTTTTTCAAGCTCTGGTCCAAAGAGATATAAGGAAAACATATTAAAAAACATATGCATAAATCCTGCATGTAAAAACATAGCAGAGAATACACGCCACCACTCACCTTTTTGAATCAGGAAATTCGCTTGAATTCCGTAATTCCACAAAAGAGTTCCTACACCGGGTAAAAGAGACAATACATAAAGAATTAAATTGATTGCTATTAACGTTGACACAACAGGGTAATACTTTGTATATTGCTTAAAATTTTCTGTTCTACTAAACATGGCTCCACCTCAATTTACAATTATTATACATGCCTTGTTGGAAATAGGTAAAGGAGAAGGTCACATGATTAAGGGAATTGGTCTTGATATTGTAGAAATAGACCGTATTGAAAAAGCGATGAAGCGTACAGATAAATTTAAAGACCGCATTTTAACAACAAGGGAAAAAATTTTATTTGATAGTTACTCAGAAACTCGTAAAGTAGAATTTTTAGCAGGGCGATTTGCTGCCAAAGAAGCGTTTTCGAAAGCGATGGGTACTGGGATAGGGGAACAATGTAAACTACATGATATGGAAATATTACGCGGAGAGGCTGGAAATCCTGTTTTATATTTTAAGGAAGAGCTTGCCCATGGTTTTGTTAGTATTACGCATTCCAAGCAATATGCAGCTGCTCAAGTAATCTTATTAGAATAGGGATGAAGTTGTCTAAAAAGGTTGGTCAGTAAATTTAAATATATTGCCTTTTCTACAAATGACATAACTGACAAATATGGTTCATATATTGTCGTAGTGGATTTGAAAGAAGAAAGGGTGAAAGAGTGGGCAACCGAATAGTTAAATGGCTCGTCTTATTTTGTACAATATTACTTCTGTCGGCATGTGGTACAGCCTCACAGGAAAAAGTGTTGAAGAAAGTGAATGGTAAATGGGGAGAGACAAATGGCTATGAATTAAATGCTACGATGGAGATTAAATCTGGTGGTGAGCCTAGAAATTATAATGTAACAGTTTGGCATACTAAACCTGATTTCTATCGAGTAGAAGTCATGGAAAGTGGAAAAGATGTTTCTCAAATGATTGTGCGTAATGCGGATGGCGTATTTGTTGTGACACCAACATTAAACAAAATGTATAAATTCCAAAGTGATTGGCCTAAGAAAAATAGTCAAGCTTATCTGATAGGAGCTCTAGCAGAAGATTTAGCAGAAGATAAAAATCTTGTCATGAAAGAGGAAGAAAAAGCATATATATTTGAAGCGGCTACTAGAAATAGCTATAAAAATAGTATGCCTCATCAGGTCATTACAGTAGATAAGAAAACATTATTACCAACTTCTGTTGTTATTATGAATGATGTGAAAGAAGAACAAATTCTAATTACATTTAAGAAAATCAAATTAGGTGTGCAACATGCTGCCAAAGAGTATGCAGTTGAGCAATTTACAGATAAAGATAACACGAAAGGTGAACAAGCTACACCAGCTGAAAAAGATGGTAAAGAAGACAAAGAAGACAAAGAAGCAGTTGGTGCAGATGTAGAGTACCAAGAGTTCCAAACTAGCTACCCAGTATTGAATTGGGCCCAATTGGCGAATGAAAAAGTGGTTCAAGAAAGTGGGATGGAACGCGTTATCTTAACATTTGAGGGTGAAAAAGCCTTTACAGTTATGCAGCAGCCAGTGACAAAGGAAAACTCTATGCTACCAGTATCTTCACCAGGTGATCCAGTTGATTTAGGTTTTACAATAGGTGCGATCACAGATACTTCAATTAGTTGGGAAAAAGATGGTGTTGAATTCTTTGTAGCGTCCAGTAAATTAACGCGTGAAGAAATGATTGAAGTTGCTACATCCATGACGATAAGTAGTATGAAGTAACTTTACTAGCTACAGCTTTCTAGTTGAAGAAAGCTGTAGCTTATTGACAATATAAAAGTTTGTGGTTTAGAAAATGTTAAGTGATTGCCTTTAAAGTAAAAGTCTCACGACTAATAAACGTAAAATTGTACAAGCTATATAAAAAATATGTATGTAATACATAATGTTTTAATAAAAAATAAAGAGGGTATTCTTATGAAGACACAGCAATATTTTCGACCAACGAAAGCAATGATTGATTTACAAGCAATCCAACAAAACATTAAAAACTTAAAAAAATTTATACGACCTAATGTTCAAATAATTGCAGTAGTAAAGGCGAATGCATATGGTCATGGAGATGTAGCCGTAGCACAGGCAGCTCTTGAGGCTGGTGCCACAATACTTGCAGTGGCCACGCCTGATGAAGCATTACATATTCGAGCACATTTTGAAGAACCAGACATACTAATATTAGGTGCATCTCCAGTTTCCTTTGCTCCTATCGCAGCTCAACAGCGTATTATGCTTACTGTGTATGCAAGTGAGTGGGTACAGCAAGCAGCACCACTATTAGCAAAGGAAGCGGAACCTTTGCAACTACATATAAAAGTAGATAGTGGTATGGGTAGAATTGGCATTCGCTCTGAGCAGGATTTGTTAGCATTGTATCAAACAATTGAGTCTATGGATAATGTAGAGCTGAATGGAATATTTACGCATTTTGCAACAGCGGATGAGAAAGATACAACTTATTTTGATGAACAAGTACAATTTTTTGAAAGTTGTTTAGCGGTGATGCCGAAAAAGCCACTACTTGTGCATGCATCTAATACAGCAGCTTCATTAGTTAAGGATTCTAACTTGCAGTACGATGCTGTTAGATACGGGATTTCAATGTATGGTTTATCACCTTCCTCCTATGTAGAAAGTATACTACCCTTTGCCTTACAACCTGCATTTTCACTTGAAAGTGAACTTGTTCATGTAAAGGAAATAAAAAAAAGTGAATCTGTAGGCTATGGTGCAACGTATGTTGCGCCATCAAATATGTGGATTGGAACTATTCCAATAGGCTATGCAGACGGTGTTATCCGTAAGTTAGGAGGACAAGAAGTTTTAATTGATGGACAGAGAATGCCGATTGTTGGACGAATTTGTATGGACCAATGTATGGTTGCCCTTCCAAAAGCATATGCTATAGGTGAGAAGGTAACACTTATTGGCCAACAAGGACAGAACAGGATTTCGATCGATGAATGGGCAACTAAGCTTGAAACCATTAACTATGAAATACCATGCATTATCACAGCAAGAGTTCCTAGAATATACTTTTAATGAACACACTTATGCCAATATATTATAGCTTTCAATTTTTGCCAGTATGAAGAATTTGGTTAATTAATGAGCACTGGAGATTTTATTTCTTTTCCAAATGTTAGATAGATGGATCATAACTGGTAATAAGTTGCAATAATAATTATTCGTCATATACCTTCGACAGCCAACATATTTTTACAATTTGTACTTCAAATTGTCAGATATTTTGTCATTTCATGTCTTTTCAACAATATCTTTCAATGATAGAATGGGAAGTAATGAAAAGTGTATGGTTCCGTTGGAGGTGCTTGCTGTGTACGATAAAAAGTTAAGAGAAGCTACAATTGCTGTTCAAGACAGATTATTTCTACAAACAAAGGAAGTAATTGAAGGTGAATCTTTTGTGCGTTCTTTAGCGCGCAAAAATTTAATGCAGGAGCAACCAAATCAAATACGGGAAGCTATGATTAAAGGATATGTTGAAATGTCTCATATTAATTTAATGATCGCGAGTGAATGCTTGCATGCAGAATATGAAGCACAACATATGGTGGAGCGTCTCGTAAGCGGGGGATGACACTTTGAATGTAAAACGTGGTGACGTTTTTTTTGCAGATTTATCACCGGTAGTAGGCTCTGAACAAGGGGGTACTAGGCCGGTTCTGATTATTCAAAATGATATTGGCAATCGATTTAGTCCGACTGTCATCATCGCGGCTATCACTGCACAGATTCAAAAGGCAAAGTTACCGACACACGTTGAAATCAATGCTGAAAAGTATGGTTTTGAACGTGATTCGGTTATTTTGCTAGAACAAGTGCGGACAATTGATAAGTCAAGATTGACAGATCGTATTACACAACTTGATCATGCAGTAATGGAAAAAGTTGATGGTGCGTTGATGATCAGTTTAGGTCTAGTTAAATTTTGATATACATATGTGTATAGAAAGCATTGGGATAAGTGATATCTCGATGCTTTTTTTATTTATTTATTTATTCCTCAGATTTTGAAACACCTATTTCATTAGAACGTAGGAAGAGGGTTGAAATGTTTGATGTGGGCAAAAAATCTCACCGTCAGTATGCTAGGACGTATTTGATAAATGGTAGAAAAAGAATTAAGATATACACAAGATTTTTAATAAAAATAGATTATTGAAAAAATTCTTAAAGGTATATGAAAATATACATAGAATATTCCATTTATAAATTCGATATAGTTTGTGTGTAATATGTCGAATAAAAGTATAAGGGTATTACTCCGTAAGGAAATGGAGGGACAGCAGTGACAAGTAAGTCTTCGGTTGAAATTATTACAGAGTGGGATATTATTGCAGCAAGACAACTGGGGCGTAATGAGGCAAAGGCACTTGGATTTGGCACTGTTGATCAAGCTCGTATAACCACAGCTATTAGTGAATTGGCAAGGAATATCTATTTATATGCCAGAATAGGTATAATTGAAATTGAAAGAATTGAGACAGAAACTGAAAAGAAAATAGTAATTGTTGCAACTGATCAAGGACCTGGAATTAAGGATATCCGTAAAGTAACAGAAGATGGTTATTCTACTTCGGGGGGGCTCGGTGCTGGCCTTCCAGGCGTTAAGAGATTGATGGATAGCTTACACATCCAATCTGTCATGGGAGAGGGTACAACAATAAGAACCGAAAAATGGCTGCGTTAGGACGTGAAGAAATTGAAACAATTAGAAGCTCAGTATAAAAATATATTGTCAGATTATATGATGAATCAAACAGAAAATAATTTATATATTGCTCAAAATTTCACACGTCAATTAATTCAAAAAAGCATAGCCCCTGAGGATGTTGTTAGTATTCATAAAAATGCTGTGGAAGCATTATTTCCTAATCGAAATGATGAATCTCAGCCAGCATATGATTTTCTTATTGAAGTTATGGTGCACTATGGTATGGCACATCGAGAGCATCAAAGCTTACTTCAAAAACAGGCCGAATATGAATTGGAAATGAGGATTGCGACTAACATTCAAAAGACCCTATTAAAATCAGATGTGCCCGAGCTACAAAGTATTGATATAGGAATGATTTCTGTTCCTATTCGTAAAATGAATGGTGATTATGTTCATTTTTTTCATGATGGAGAAGAATATTTAAGTATGGCAGTAACTGATGTTGTAGGCAAGGGAGTACCTGCCGCTTTATGTATGTCTATGGTGAAATATGGACTTGAGACATTGGGTTATGCCTATAAAGATCCTTCATATGTTTTAGAAGTCATTAATAGGGTAATAGAAAAAGGTGTTGATGATAGTATGTTTGTTTCTATGTTCTATGGCTGCTTAGATATTCGCCAAAACATATTTTCCTATGCTTCTGCAGGACACGAACCGGCTTTACATTATAGGGCTAAGCAAGATGAATTTGTTCCATTAGAAGCTAAAGGCTTATTACTAGGTGTGTTGTCAGAAACGAAATATACATTTCATGAAATTGTCTTAGAGGAAGAGGATTTAATCATCATGATGACCGATGGCGTAACAGAATTTAGAGGGCAGGATGACTTAAATTCAAGAGATATTATTGCTACACTCATAAAAGAAAATAAGTATTTATCAGCTCAACAATTATGTCTGCTTCTATATAGAGAGATAGAGAAAGTACAGAATTTTAAACTGAGTGATGATTTTACTGTAGTTATTTTAAAAAAAATTAAAAAATAGGTTTACGTTTTAATGAAACAGGGAACAGAAAATAGTCTAACAAATATGGTGGAGGTGTGCTATATGGACGTGACAATACATTTTAAAGAAATTGATCATAAATTATTTGGCTTTGTTGAAGGTGAAATTGATACGTTTACGGCATCTGGATTACGTGAAGAATTGGAAGCTGTGAAGATTACAGAAGGAATGGAAATTGAACTTGATTTATCCAAGGTAAATTACATGGATAGTACAGGACTCGGGATTTTTGTTGCCTTTTACAAAAGAACATTACGTGAAAATGGCAAAGTGAAGCTCGTTGGTTTATCAACTAGATTACAAAGATTGTTTGAAATTACAGGACTAAGTGATTTGATGGATATCGAAACTGATAAAAAGGTGGAATTAAGATAATGAAGGAATTTGACTATATTGAAATTAGAGTTCCTGCTAAACCGCAATTTGTCAGTGTTATTCGGTTAACTGTCTCGGGCTTAGCAAGCAGGATTGGCTTTAATTATGATGATATCGAAGACTTAAAAATTGCTGCAAGTGAGGCTGTCACTAATGTCGTCCATCACGCTTATAAAGAAGATGAAGAAGGTGAAATCGTCATCGGATGTGCGTTATACGACAATAAAATGGAATTGATGATTGCTGACTACGGCAATAGTTTTAATTTCGAGGAAATTAAGACTAAGATTGGACCGTACCATCCTGAGGAAAATATTGCTGGGCTAAGAGAAGGTGGGTTAGGACTTTATTTAATGGAAACTTTGATGGATGAGGTGATGATCAATAACGATGGTGGCGTAACTGTCTTTATGACAAAGTATGTCACTAGGGAGCAGGTGGAAAAAAATGTCGAAAGAATCACTACATAAATCTTCATCCAAGGAAGATGTATTAAAGTGGATTGAATTGTACCAATCAACGGAGGATGATGAAGCGCAAACGAATTTAGTGATTCATTATCGATATCTAGTTGAGTCAATAGCACGTAAATATTCGAATGGTAAATCTTATTATGATGATATTGTTCAAGTAGGGATGCTGGGTTTATTAGGTGCAATCAGACGTTTTGATCCAAATGTTGGCCGGAGTTTTGAGGCATTTGCTGTCCCAACAATTGTTGGGGAAATCAAGCGCTTTTTACGTGATAAAACATGGGATGTTCATGTGCCTAGACGCATAAAAGAGATAGGGCCGAGAATCAAAACAACAGTGGAGGCGCTGACTATTGAATTGCAGCGTTCTCCGTCCATTCAAGAAATTGCCGAGCGTTTAGAGGTAGCGGAGGAAGAAGTATTAGAGGCTATGGAAATGAGTCGTAGCTATCAAGCTCTTTCTATGGATCATTCAATAGAGTCAGACTCAGATGGTAGTACAGTTACACTTTTCGATATTTTGGGTAGGGAAGACGATGGTTATGAAATGACTGATAAACGAATGATTGTTTCCGAGGCAATGGTTGTTTTGAATGAAAGAGAAAAACAAATCATTCAGCTTACATATTTAGAGCAATTAAGTCAAAAAGAAGCTGGAGAACAATTAGGAATTTCTCAAATGCATGTTTCTAGAATACAAAGAAAAGCAATCAAGAAATTACAAGAGGCTATTCTAGCAAGTGGCGGTGTATCGCTCTAATCCATCAATGGGTGTGCTGTGAATCATACTAAACACCTTATAAATGTTTCAAAATAGTCTACTCCTTTTCGTTTGGGTAGACTATTTTTTTGCATTTTTAGTAATGTGTAATGGTAAAATGAAAAGAAAAAGGTAGTGATGATGTGGAACAAAAGCAAATGTTACAGCTCATTGCAAAAGATGTAGCGGTTAAACCAGGGCAAGTTGATGCTGTTATTAAATTATTAGAAGAGGGAAATACAGTTCCGTTTATTGCGCGTTATCGAAAAGAAGTAACGGGCTCTCTTGATGAGGTGCAAATTAAAGCTGTAGAGGATCGTTATCACTACATACAGCAGCTCGAACAACGGAAAGAAGAGGTTATCCGATTAATCCAAGAGCAAGAAAAGCTTACGCCAGAATTAGAAAAATCTATTCTTTCAGCAACAGTTCTACAACGTGTAGAGGATTTATATAGACCGTACAAGCAAAAGCGACGTACGAAGGCAACCATTGCAAAAGAAAAGGGATTAGAACCACTGGCCGATCTTTTATTAGCTTTTAGTCACGATACGTTAGAGCAACTAGCCATTAAATTTGTCGATCATGATCAAGTAGCCAATGCTGAAGACGCGCTTGCAGGGGCGAGAGATATTTTGGCAGAACGCTTTGCTGATGATGCTGCTATTCGAGAGAAAATTCGTACGTATTCTTTGAAAGATGGCGTACTTGTAACAAGTGTGAAAAATACAGAAATAGACGAGAAAAATGTATTTGAAATGTACTACGAATATGAGGAGCCTGTTAATCGAATTGTTCCGCATCGTATTTTAGCAATAAATCGTGGAGAAAAAGAGGATGTGTTAAAAGTTTCGATTCATGTTCCAGTGGATCGAGTATTGATGATTATGTGGAAGGAATGGATACCAGCAACGGGTTCATCCCCAGCTATTGCTGAAGTGAAGCTGGCTATCGAAGATTCATACAAGCGTTTGATTCAACCTTCTATAGAAAGAGAAATACGTAATGAGCTTACTGAAAAAGCAGAAACACAGGCGATTCATATTTTCTCAGCAAACTTACGGAATCTATTATTACAGCCGCCTATGAAAGGCAAATATGTCTTGGGCGTCGACCCAGCCTATCGTACAGGTTGTAAATTAGCTGTTGTCGACGAAACCGGGAAAATGCTAGAGGTTACCGCTATCTATCCACATCCCCCTAAACCAGATGTGGCAAAATCGAAAGCTGTTGTAAAAGCAATTTTAGCAAAATATCCAATAAGTATAATTGCTATTGGTAATGGAACAGCTTCCCGTGAAACAGAACAATTTATTGTTGATGTATTAAACGAGCTAACTACTGAAGTAGCCTACGTTATTGTGAATGAAGCGGGAGCATCTGTGTACTCAGCATCGGATATTGCTCGGGCGGAATTCCCTGATTTACAGGTTGAGCAACGAAGTGCCGTGTCTATTGCCCGACGTTTACAAGACCCTTTATCAGAGCTAGTAAAGATTGAACCAAAAGCAGTTGGAGTGGGTCAGTATCAGCATGATGTTTCTCAAAAGAAATTAAATGAATCACTAACATTTATAGTAGAAACAGCTGTTAACCAAGTGGGAGTTGATGTAAACACGGCCTCTTCATCACTTTTGCAATACGTTTCTGGATTATCAAAAACTGTTGCAGAGAATATTGTGAAGGTTCGAGAAGAAAATGGTCAATTCACTACCCGCGTGCAATTAAAAAAAATTCCAAGATTAGGTGCTAAAACCTATGAACAAGCCATTGGTTTCTTACGTATCTCCGAGGCGAAAAATCCATTTGACGCTACTGGCATCCACCCTGAAAGCTATCATCTTGCAGAACAGATTTTATCAGAGGCCAAAATCGATAAAAAAGAACTTGGAACGAAAAAAGCGGAAGAAGCAATTGCTGCTTTGGATATTCATCAATTAAGTGAAGTACTAGAGATTGGTGTTGTAACAATTCAAGATATAGTAGATACTTTAATGAAGCCAAGCCGTGATCCACGTGACGCGTTCCCGCAGCCATTGCTGAAAACAGATGTATTGAAAATGGAAGATTTAAAGGTTGGTATGGAGCTACAGGGGACTGTGCGGAATGTAGTAGACTTTGGAGCTTTTGTTGATATTGGTGTGAAGCAAGATGGACTTGTACACATATCTAAACTTCAAAATAAACGCATTAAACATCCATTAGAAGTTGTAGCGTTAGGAGATATTGTAACCGTTTGGGTAGAACAGATTGATGTTAGTAAAGGGCGAATTTCTTTAACAATGCTCCCTCCTAAAAATCAATTAATAGATTGAGTAATAAATTTTTACCACGCTGTGCATACTACACAGTGTGGTATTCTTGTTGTTGGAGGTGATCAAGTTGGACAATGAGGAACTACAACAGCTTGTATGTCGAATTTCTTTGGAAAGTTTTCAAAAGCCATTTATACACCAGGCTTACTTTAATGGAAGATTACGTTCAACAGGCGGTCGATATCTTTTACAATCACACAATATTGAAATCAATCCTAAAGCCTTTGAGTTATATGGTATTAAAGAAATCCAGGGCATTGTACTTCATGAACTATGTCATTACCACTTGCATATCGAAGGTAAAGGATATCAGCATCGAGATAAAGAATTCAGAGAACTATTAAAGAAAGTAAAGGCACCTCGTTTTTGTTCAGCGTTACATACTTCTAAACCATCAATTAAAAAGCAACGACGCTACACATATACCTGTGTTAATTGCCAGCAATTATATATAAGGAAAATTAAAATGAATGTTGAAAAGTATTGTTGTAGCAAGTGTTTGGGCAAGCTTGAATTATTAAAGTAAAAAAAAATAAAAAAAAGATTGACGTATTGTTTAGTTATCCCTATAATAGTAAAAGTCGACAAGATAACGACGACAATATAACACTTATTATTCCGAAGTAGCTCAGTTGGTAGTAGCACCTGACTGTTAATCAGGTTGTCGCAGGTTCGAGTCCTGCCTTCGGAGCCATGGCCCCTTGGTCAAGTGGTTAAGACACCGCCCTTTCACGGCGGTAACACGGGTTCGAATCCCGTAGGGGTCATTTTCATCATTTACTTTACAATAATATTGGTCCCGTGGTGTAGCGGTTAACATGCCTGCCTGTCACGCAGGAGATCGCCGGTTCGATCCCGGTCGGGACCGCCACTTATTGGGGTATAGCCAAGCGGTAAGGCAACGGATTTTGATTCCGTCATGCCTAGGTTCGAATCCTAGTACCCCAGCCATTCATTTCTTAATTTGAGCCATTAGCTCAGTTGGTAGAGCATCTGACTTTTAATCAGAGGGTCGAAGGTTCGAGTCCTTCATGGCTCATCTTTTATAAGAAAAAGGTTGACTTTCTATTATTATATAGTACAATGAGAAAGTTACTAATTGAATGCGGTCGTGGCGGAACGGCAGACGCGCTAGGTTGAGGGCCTAGTGGGGGCAACCCCGTGGAGGTTCAAGTCCTCTCGGCCGCACCAAAGTCACTTACAAAATCAATTAATTTATATGCGCCCGTAGCTCAATTGGATAGAGCGTCTGACTACGGATCAGAAGGTTGTGGGTTCGACTCCTGCCGGGCGCGCCATATTTTATTAAATAATGCGGGTGTAGTTTAATGGTAAAACCTCAGCCTTCCAAGCTGATGTCGTGAGTTCGATTCTCATCACCCGCTCCAAAAAAAAGCATTGACAACCTCTTGGTTGTTTGATAAGATTAAATAGTTGTCTGATTTGACAATGCTATGAACCTTGAAAACTGAACAAGCAAAACGTAATCAATAAAGTTTTAAGTAGCTAGCCTAGCTAGTGAACGAAACAAAATTTTGGACATCAAAA
>NZ_JBMOXD010000003.1:778882-897100 GCF_049315265.1 Lysinibacillus sp. NPDC056220 | reverse complement strand
CTTCCCTCGCTTCGCTCAGTCCAGGATCTCGACTTTCCCGCTTTTCCCGCAGGAGTCGCCGCCCTTCGTTCCCATCAACTTCTACATAAAGTACTCCATCTACATAGGGTATTGAAAAGTAAATTCTCCATGTAGACTATATATTTATTTGTTAGAGAATCAAATGTTGCCTGTTCTTCCATATACACGTCCTAAAATGAAAGATGGATTCTTCCGAAAGCATGAGTATATATGACGGGCATTATTATTGTTATCTTTGAAACAAGGGCAGATATTGAAGTATGCGACAACGACGAAGGAAGGATATCGCCAATATAAATCGAATCCTTTGATTTGTGCGAGGTGTCCAAGCCTTTCCCAATGTACAGAAAGTAAGCATCATCAAAACTCATTCAACGTCATATTTGGGAGTCGTATGTGGAGGAAGCTGAACATTTACGCCATTCCTATGACATCAAACAAATTTATGCCAAGCGCAAAGAAACGATTGAGCATGTCTTTGCGGATGCAAAAGAAAAGCATGGTATGCGATGGACAACCTTAAGAGGTCTAAAAAAATGGTCCATGCAGGCGATGCTTACTTTTGCTGCCATGAATTTAAAGAAACTAGCTACTTGGACGTGGCAGACAGCTTAAGAGAGCCTCTATGCTCGAAGAGTATGTTGGATACAGCAATGATTTACCAGATATAGAAATGAAAGAGAAAGAAACATGACAAAAGCCATCGAGAATAAACTTCTCGATGACTTTTGTCTACAGTCTGAGCCACCTCTATAGTAAGGGGTGGCACCTTTTTTAAAAAATACAGACAGAAGTATAGATAATATAATTAAATAGTGTTATCGTAAGAACTAGCTAAATAAAATGATCCTTCGGGGTAGGGTGAAATTCCCAATCGGCGGTGATGAAGTCATTCAAAGTCCGTGAGCGCAAGCTGATTTGGTGCAAATCCAAAACCGACAGTAACAGTCTGGATGGGAGAAGGGTATAAGTGCGAGCTTTTTAAATTCAATGTAATTTAAAAGGTCTATTTGATTATGCATTTATTACACTACTTCCCGCAAACTTGTAGGGAAGTTTTTTATTTAGCCAATCAATTGAATAGAAGATGTTCTTCGGGGTAGGGTGAAATTCCCAATCGGCGGTGATGAAGTTATTCAAAGTCCGTGAGCGCAAGCTGATTTGGTGCAAATCCAAAACCGACAGTGATAGTCTGGATGGGAGAAGAACAAATAAGATACTAGTCTATGGAAAAAATGTATATCCAAGTAGGCTTATTTATTGATGTCTTATACTCCCAAAACCCCTTTGTCAAAGGGGTTTTTCTTTTTATAGAAGCTTCAGAAGGGAGACGGATAGAAAAGCGAGAGTAATGGATAAAAGCTACGTAAATGAGTGAAAGCAGGTGAAGAAATGTTTACAGGTATTGTAGAGGATATTGGCACTATTAAAGCCTTGAAAAGCTATAAGAACAGTATGAAAATCACTGTTCACTCTTTAAAAGTTACAGAAGATGTAAGGCTAGGGGATAGTATAGCCGTCAATGGAGTTTGTTTAACGGTGACCCATTTTACGGATCAAGAGCTGACGATGGATGTCATGCCTGAAACCGTCAAAGCTACAAATTTACATCAGCTTGCAGTAGGCGATCCGGTTAATTTGGAGCGTGCGATGCCTGCGAACGGGCGATTTGGTGGTCATTTTGTTGCTGGCCATGTTGATGCAGTTGGGAAAATTTTACGAAAGCGTCCAGTCGCCAACGCGGTCTATATTGATATCGAATTGTCTGAGGAACTAACAAGTTTCTGTATTCCAAAGGGCTCCATAACGATTGATGGCACAAGCTTAACAATCTTTCATGTTGAATCGAATTATGTCACTATTTCACTGATTCCTCATACTTACAAGGAAACAATTTTAGGCATGAAAAAAATTGGCGCATTCGTCAATATTGAAACAGATTTAGTAGGTAAGTATATTGTAAACCAATTGAAGAACGGGCAAGGCAAGTCTATGATAACAAGAGATTATTTGGCACGGCATGGTTTTTAAGATCACATAATAAGGAGATGACAAGAGTGCTACATGCAATTGAAGATGCCATAGAGGATTTAAAACAAGGGAAAGTGATTGTCGTGGTGGATGATGAAGATCGGGAAAATGAGGGGGATCTTCTTGCACTTGCTGAATATATCACTCCTGAAACGATTAACTTTATGGCGACTTATGGGAGAGGTTTAATTTGTACGCCGATTTCGCAGGAGCTAGCACATAAGCTAGAACTGCACCCAATGGTTCAGCTTAATACGGATAACCATCAAACAGCATTTACCGTAAGTATCGACCATGTGGAAACAACAACAGGGATTAGTGCCTTTGAGCGGGCTTTCACTATACAAAAGATGATCAAGTCTCAAGCAAAAAACACTGATTTTCGTCGGCCAGGACATATTTTTCCATTAATCGCAAAGGATAACGGTGTCTTAGAGCGAAGAGGCCATACGGAGGCGACCATTGATTTAGCTAAGCTTTGTCATAGTATTCCTGCTGGGGTGATTTGTGAAATCATGGGAGACGATGGTCACATGATGCGCTTTGAAGAACTGACAAAGTATGCAGCACATCATGGTTTAAAAATGATTTCCATTGAGGCGTTAGCCGCTTATCGTAGCCAAACATTAACAACAAACTACTAACAAAGGAGTTATAAAAAATGGGTCAAACATTTGAAGCACAATTAATAGGAACGGATTTAAAAATTGCAGTAGTTGTAGGTCGATTCAATGAGTTTATTACAAGCAAATTATTAGATGGAGCAATGGATGGGTTAAAGCGACATGGTGTTGATGAAGCATCTATTGATGTTGCATGGGTGCCTGGAGCTTTTGAGGTGCCTTTTATTGCGAAACAATTAGCAGAGACAAAAAAATATGATGCGATTATTGGTTTAGGAACGGTTATTCGCGGTTCTACAACACATTATGATTATGTATGTAATGAGTCGGCAAAAGGTATAGCAAATGTATCGTTAACGACCAATGTGCCAGTTATTTTCGGTATTGTTACAACAGAAAATATTGAACAGGCGATTGAACGTGCGGGGACAAAATCAGGTAATAAAGGGTATGATTCGGCAATATCGGCAATTGAGATGGCGAATCTACAAAAAATGATTGGCTAAGAACATACTGAATAGGTTATCACCGTACTGGTTGCTTGAATAATTTTTATATCCATGGGAAAAATATGCCTAAGTATATTTATTAAACGTCCAAGTTTTCATAAATGTACTAAATTTGAGCAGGCTCAGTAGGAGATGAGAAGTATTTCAATGGAACAAATGATGAATTTGAAAATGTTGAAATCACTATTTCAACGCTCTGCTGATGTGATATTCCAACAGTATAAATTTCAGCAACATACCGTCCATATGATAACCTGTGACGCCATGATAGACGAAGAACTTCTTCAAACCGTTGTAGTCGAACGTGTCCAATCCTTATTTAATAGTGGTTCTGATGAAACGTTAGAAGAACTAATTGAACAGCATCTTCATGTTCCTTATTTACAAAAGGTCATGAAGAAAGAGGATATTATTACAAGAGTCTATAAAGGCCACGTCTTATTATATTTTGAGGAAGATCACTTGATTTATTCCAGTGATATTTCAAATAGACCTAATCGTGAGCCTGGGGAAACAACGCTTGAATTAGTTGTGAAAGGGCCAAGAGATGATTTTATTGAAGATGTATTTATTAATATAGCTTTACTACGAAAACGTTTACCTACAAATTCATTTAGTGTAGAAACATTAGAGATTGGTCAACGCTCTAAAACAACGGTAGCTGTGTTATATATGGAAGACATTGTGAATTTGAATATGCTAGAACAAATCCGTTTACAATTACAAAAAATTGATACAGATATTGTCGTTAATGGCGATTTGCTGATGGAGGCAATTGAACAAACGGCTAAAGTTCTCCCTAGACATGATTATACGGGAAGACCAGATTTTGCTCTTCAGGCATTAATGAGAGGACGAATACTAATAATGATCGATGGCGTTTCGTATGCCATGATTATTCCGGCCAATATTATGCTGCTCTTTAAAACAGCTGAGGACAATGAATATCCAATCATCGTCAGTTCAATGGAACGGGTGCTCCGAATATTTGGAATACTGATTAGTATGTTACTTCCTGGTTTTTGGCTTGCCGTAACCACCTATCATCAAGAACAGCTTCCATATCTTCTTCTTGCGACAGTGGTCGAGTCAAGAACGGGATTACCATTTCCGACAGTACTTGAAATAATGATGATGCTATTTATGTTTGAAATGTTTCGCGAGGCCAATTTGCGTTTGCCTAGTGCGATTAGTGGTTCAATCAGTGTTGTTGGAGGATTAATCATTGGAGATGCTGCGATTAAAGCTGGTGTGACAAGCCCTTCGATGATTGTTATCATTGCAATTTCAAGCATTGCTGCATTCACACTGGTCAATCAAGCCTTTGTGACAGCAATGAGTATTTTCCGATTAATCATCATTTTATTTTCAGCTTTTTTGGGTCTGTTTGGATTTTTTATTTCGGTCTTTTTCATTATCCTTTATGCAGCAAATATGCGTGTTTTAGGTGTGCCCTATATAAATTTTAGTGCTGATTACGAAAGTGGTGGAAATATCGGCAAGTCCTTACTACGTTTATCGCCAAAGGGCTATAGTCTACGACCGTCCTTCCTAAAACCACAAGATCGGACACGAACTGCTACTAATAAGGCAAAAAAAAATCAGGGTGTTTGACCGTTTCCTAATATTTGGCTGTAGACAAGCTCAAAAAGTCTGTTTTCTTTCTTTTTCATGGAAATAACATGAGGTCGTTGGTTTTCATTTCTGAAGGGGTCTAGCTGCATCTCTCGCTATTTCCGAAAAAGTTGTTATGCCGTGCTGTACTTCTATTACTATGCGTACGAGGATGAGAAAAAACAAAGGCCATTGAGAATCATTTTCTCAATGGCCTTTGTCTAATGGTCTCTACATTTTGTAGCTATTTGAACGGAATATGGACGATGGCAGTCGTTTCAAGATGTTTCGATGATTCAATCGAAATATCTCCATGATATTTATGGACAATTTCTTTCACGATAAATAAACCTTGCCCTCGAATTTTACCATTTTCATGCTTTTTCGTAGAGAATCCTTGTTTAAAGATTTGATTCTCATCTACAATATTCGGTCCTGTATTCGTAATTTTAAATTCATATTGTGTTTCATTTGCTTGACAACAAATCATAATTTTACGTTGCCCCTCAGGCAATTCATTGGCAGCATCAATCGCATTGTCAATTAAGTTCGATAGAATCTTGATTAAATCTGTTGTTTTAATTTTATTAAAGTCGCCCTGAGAGATGGTAAAATCCATATCAATATTATGATTCTGTGCAGTTAGCTTTTTTGTTTGTAATAATATGGATAAACCTGGATGATCAATATTTAATTTTAAAGATTTAATCGCTTGTACTTCTTTAGACAGTGATGCTAAATATTGTTTTGCTTGATCTGTTTTTTCTAATTGTAAAAGGCCATGTAAAACTTGAATATGGTTCGTGAAATCATGACGTAACGAAGACACCGAGGTAATCAGCGTTTTGATTTCTGCTTGGTAAGTATCTTCTGTAGCGCCTACTTCCTTCGCTACCTCTTTTTGGTACCATCTTTGTAAAAATAAAAAAGAACCAGCAACAATTAAAATAAAAACACCATTGAAAATAAAAATAAATAGGTTATCTTCAATGACTTTCCCTTTAATACCATTTAAAGTATCTGCGCTTATATCAATACCTAGATAACCAATTATTTTGCCTGTATCATCTTTAATGGGCGCACCAACAGATAAATAAGAACCGTGGACTGAATCATGGATTACCTCTGTAACATAGGTTTCACCATGATAGGCTTTTTCTACTTGTTGAGCAGGAACAGTACAAACCTCACCTATTTCAAATCCTTTTTTTAGTTCACTCGGCATACCCATTACCATTGCTTTTGATACTTTTGGGTTATCCACCTGTAATGTATAAACAAATAATGCACCTAGCTTTACCCTTGCATCATTTAAGTAACTTCTTACTTCCCAATAATAATCATTCTTGTGCGGATTATCTAAAAATTGCTGATAGGCAATGGTATCGATGGAAGATGCAATGGTAGTGGCAGCCTCTAGACTTTGATTAGCAATTGATTCTTCAACGGTCTTTTTAATTTTTACATAGGATGTAATGATGTTTAAACTTGTAAACAAACATAATAAAATTGTTGATAGAATTAATATAAGCTTTATTTTTGGATTTTTCATATAACTCGGGACTTCCTCATCTATTAATATTCTAGAATATTAATTAACTCTATTTTTTGTTTGTAAACCAAACAATGCTTGTTTATCCTACATAAAATAAAACACAAAATCAATATGACTTTAAAATTACACACCGTAAACACTAGTTTAATAATCCTTTACAAGAAAGTAAACTAAAAAGGTGAAATAGCACATTTTATGTCTCAGTTCCTATACTCAAGGAAAGTTCATAAAATTCCTGAAACAAAGGTCGCATAAAAAAATCCCTTGCCTGTCATACATCATCTGTTCCATATTTTTGGTAGATAAAGTACTTTATCGAAAAATTAATTGGAACGAGGAATGCAAATCCTGGTGAGGGTGTCTGCCAGAAGTGGAGATCGACAGCGTTACTTTATTTCCCTGAAAAAGAAAGAAGTTTCCTAAAAAATAGGGAGCTTTTTTCTATTTGTAAGACATACATTACAAAGAATAAAGTGATAAAATGAAGGGGATGAAAGAATTGGAAAAGGATCTCCTGCAATTATTAAAAGAAGGAGGACTTATTTTATATGCAAGGCATGGGACTGCAACAGTAGGTGTAGATCAAGCGAATGCTCTATTTCAAAGTTGTCAGTATCAAAGAAATTTATCAGAACAAGGTCGTCATGAGGCTGTATATTATGGCCAGATGCTACGTTATTGGCAAATCCCCATCCTTGCGCCTATCACAGCTAGTCCTTTCTGTCGAACGATTGAAACAGCTCAGTTGGCTTTTCCAAATGTTCAGGTACAGATCGATCCTTTTTTGTTTGAGATCTTTATGTTAGGTGGAAATTTGTCGACTGTTCAACAAAATACAATTTTAATGGCTTTTCAATCTATGATGGAAATGCAACCACCGAAGGGAATCAATAGAGTCATGATTGGCCATAGTTTTCCGAAAGATATGGGGCTAGGGGATATTTCGAGTATGGGCACCGTTATTGTAAAACCTAAGGGCTTAGGTCATGGGTATGAAATTTTGGGAAAACTGACATTAGAAGATTTAGCAAAATTAGATACAATTTGAGATGAGGGAAATGATGAATATCAAAACAGTTTCTCAATGTACATTTGAGGAAGTATTGCGGGCGTGGAACAAAGGCTTTGAAGGATACTTTGTGCCAATTGACATGTCGACAGAAATGTTTTTGCAGCGACTTGTTGGGGAGGGGCTGTCAGCTGAGCACTCCTTTGTCGTTTTTGACCATGATGAACCGATTGGTATTGTTATGAACGGCTTTCGCATTATTAATGGTAAGAAAGTGGCTTGGAATGGCGGCACAGGCATTTCACCCTTTTATCGTGGGAAAGGCGTTTCACGATTACTAATGGAGGAAACACTAGCAATCTATGAACGTGAAAATGTTGAAATTGCTGTACTGGAAGCAATAAAGGAAAATTCAGTAGCGATTGCTTTGTATGAGAAATATGGCTATGCTATAACCGATCAACTTCAATTTTTAAGTGGGGAATATGCAGCGAGAGTAGAACAAACATCAGCTATTCGAGCAGAAATAATTCGTCCAGAGCAATTACCTCATGTGCCATTTTATCAGGAAGATGTCCCTTGGCAATGTAGCTGGCATAGCGTTAAGCAAGGAGAAGCTCGGGTTTTCTATAACGAAGCAAATGATGTGCTGGGCTATATGTTATATAAAACAGTTTGGGGTAAACAGGGTGAGTTGGAGCGGGTTATTCTTTATCAATTAGAAGTATTAGACGTGAGTAATGTCAAATTACTGCCGCATTTTTTAGCCAGTTTGACAGCTCAGAAGGTGAATATATCAGCTGTTAATTTCTTAGCAAGTAATCCAGCAACAAGCTATTTAGTGGCAAATGGACTAAAGGTGACGACAGAGCAGGTACAGATGAAAAAGCAATGCTACCCATTGTTGTCAACCTACTGAAAATCCAGTATACTAATGCGATAATGAATGGGAATAGAGGATGAAGACATGACGTTTGAAGAAATATTACCACGCTTAAAAGCAGGAGAAAAAGTAATTCGTAAAGGCTGGGGCGGGGCTGAACTATATGTGAAGCTAGTCGGCCAAAGTCAACACGATGGAGAGACTTTGAATCCTTATTTTTTGATTAATGTACGTGGAGAAGGCTACACAATGTTCACGCCTACAGTATGTGATTTATTAGCGGAAGATTGGATAGTAGTTGAATAATAATAGGAGAAGTCATCTCAATTTTGAGGTGGCTTCTTGTTGTAAGGAGACATGTTATGAGATTCGAAGAATATACAAATAAAACGATTTTTATTACGGGGGCTGCATCAGGAATTGGATATGCTCAAGCACTTGCTTTTTTAGAAAATGGCGCGAATGTATTTGGTTTTGATATAGAAGCGCAAGGGTTAGTCCAATTACAGCAGCAATATCCAGAGCATTTTGCCTATATGGTTGGTAGTGTTTGTAGCCAACAAGATGTGGAACAGTCGTACGAAGCTGCTATTTCTTCATTTACACAAATTGATATTTTATGTAATACAGCAGGTATTTTAGATGGCTTTGCAAAGACGTTGGATACGGACGAAGCATTATGGGATAAAATTATGAACACCAATGTTAAAGGAACGTTTTTTGTGACGAATAAAATCTTGCCTCATATGGTTGCAAGAGGAGCTGGTACGATTGTCAATATGGCTTCTATTGCTGGACTTGTTGCTGGTGGTGGTGGAGCGGCCTACACAGCCTCTAAGCATGCCATTGTTGGCTATACAAAGCAGTTAGATTTAGATTATTGTAGAGCGGGAATACGAGCAAATGCAATTGCACCTGGAGCCATTCAAACTCCGATGAATCAGGCAGATTTTGAGGGTGACGGAGAAATGGCGAAATGGGTAGCACAGGAAACGCCGGCTGGTCGCTGGGCACAGCCTCAGGAGGTTGCAAATTTAACCTTATTTTTAGCAAGCTCAGCAGCAGATTATATGCATGGTACTGTATTACCAATCGATGGTGGCTGGTTGACTAAGTAGGATTGTTCATCAAGTTATTCTTCTGCTATAATACGCAAGTAAGCAAAATTGCTTGCACTACGGCACTTCAGATAGGGCGCTAAGCTCTCTTCCTTTGGTCGTAGTTATTACTAAAATAGCGATTAGCTATTTTACAAAGGAGAATAAAATTGCATACATCGATTGTAAAAGATTCAAGCCGTATGTCAGTGAGTGAACTGACAAAGACGGCTCTTGTTGCAGCACTATATGTTGCTGTAACGGTTTTATTGTCAGTCATTAGCTTTGGCGCTGTTCAACTACGATTGTCAGAAATGTTTAATTATCTGGCCTTGTACAATAAGCGTTATGTATACGCAGTGACATTAGGCGTCATACTAGCAAATTTTATGTCGCCCACATGGATAGTAGATGTGCCAATTGGCGGGATTGCCACCTTCCTAGTACTAGTACTTTGTAGAAGCATTACAAAGCATATCGCCAATGATATCGTAAAAATGGTAGTGACGGCATTGATTTTTGCTGTATCCATGTTTACGGTTGCAGGGCAATTAACCATTCTTTATGACCTTCCTTTTTGGGCTACATGGTTCACAGTGGGGGTTGGAGAATTATTGTCTATGACAGTTGGTGGACTATCAATATATTTATTAAATAAAAAAATAGATTTGTCCAAATAATTTATTATAGCATGATCCATACAGCAAGAAGGGACTCCCATTGGTCGATGAAGACCATTGGGAGTCCCTTCTTTATAAACTATTTGTCTTATGGGTTAATTTGAGCGTCTTGGGACGCCGCACCACTAGTATTATCAGGCTTTTCCAGAAGCATCACTGAATTGGACGTAGTTGATAGATAATTTCCTTTGCCCACAGCTAAAACCTTAGCCACATATTCTATGGATGCTGTGAGTGGTTTTCCAAATGCATCTAAATCTATATTTAGACTTTGACTTACATTGGGGAGACCATTCTGATAAATTCTAGTACTATAATTATTGTTAATGGCATCACTATCTTTGAAACCATCTGCGGCATCTTTAGGTAGCATAAACACTCTATATTCCGTTACGTTTTGTCCGTTTTTGACATCGAAGCTAATGGTAATATCGGAATATCTATTTTGTTGACCTTGAATACTCAGTTGTACATTCTCTACCGCTACAGGTGCTGAATGATCCACTAAAGTAATAGAAGAAGATGGGTAGGATAAGTTATACATTGCCTTTGACGTGCCATTACCTACAGATAATATATAGATGCGATATTCTTCGCCATTCGTTATCAGTCTTCCTTCTGTATCTTTACTACCAGTTCCCAAACTTATACTAGATTGACCTTTATTTATATCCATAAAATTAGTGGCTTTAATAGCTGCGTTCACATCAAATCCATTTGCTTTTGATGCGGGTACGACAAGTATACGGTAGCTACCAATATTGGATTCATCAGAAGGCTTCGAGAACGATATTTGTAAATCTCGACCATCTCCATAATCACCAACATCGCTTACATTAATATTACTTACCGCCTGAACAGCTTTACTTTTACTAAGTGTAATGACAGGCGAAGCAGAGGATAGAGCATAGGTATTTGGAGAATTTCCATTGGATACAGTCAGTACATAGACGCGGTAGCTAGTTCCTTCCGTAATAAAATTACCACGTACATCCCTAATCCCATCCAACGTTCTCGTTGTAGTTATATTCCCACCTTTGCTTTCAGTGATGTAATAATTACTACTATTGGCTTGTGAAAGATTAAAGCTACTGTAATAAGCTGTCGGTACAATTAGAATTCGATAATGATTGACATTTGATTCATTCGAAGGCTTTGTAAACGTTACTTGCACATCACGGCCATCTCCATTATCGTCTATATCTGCCACATTTAGATTGGATACAGCTTGCACATTAAAGTTCTTATTTAGCGTAATCGTAGATGTCGGCGCAGATAGTGCATTGCTTCCTATTCCATTCGCTACAGTTAAAACATAAATGCGGTAGCTAGTACCTTCTTTGATTGTATTACCGCGCACATCTCGAGTATTTTCAGATAACGTTTGCTCGTATGTGGATTTTCCAGATTTGTATACAGTTGTATAATTGCTGCTGGATACATTATTTGCTTCCGTCAGACTGAAGCTATTGTAATAAGCTGTTGGTACAACTAGAATCCGATAGTGACTAATAATGGACTCGTCTACAGCTTTATTGAAAGAGACAAAGAGGTCGCGTCCGTTGCCATAATCACTTACATCGTTAGCATATAGATTCGATACTGCACCCGCATTGCTGCTATATAGCGTAATCGTATTCGAGGCTGAAGATAGCGTATTATTCGCTGAGTTATTTGTTACGGCCATAACGAACACACGATAGCTAACGCCATTTTGAATGGGATATCCGTCAGTATCTCTTGCTCCTGAAGAGAGTACCTGAGTAATATTGTAGCCTGTTTTGTTTACTTGTGTGTAATAAGTGCTAGATAAGCTGTTTGCCTTTGTCAATGTAAAATTTGAATAGTTGTTAGCTCTTACTACAAAAATTCTGTAAGCGCTAAGAGTAGATTCATCGGACACTTTATTGAAGCTAACTCTTAAATCACGCCCATCCCCAAAGTCATTGATATCACTCACTTGTGTAATAATCGGAGTAGACATTGTATTTTGACTAAGTGTTACGGATGATGAGCCCGATGACAGCTTATTTCCTAATGAATTCGTGTTACTTACAGACATAACGAACGCTGTATAAGGTACGTTATTCTTAATGAGATCACCGGCAGTATCACGTGCTGTGGAAGATAAAGTTCCTGTCAAAATACTGCCGTTATTTCCCGATTTATTCACGGTTGTATAGTAGCTGCTTGATAAATTATTGGCAGTAGTAAGACTAAAATTGCTAGCATCCCTAGACTTTACGATATACATACGATAATTGGAAATATTGTTATCATTTTGCGGACGAGTGAAGCTAACTGAGATATCGCGTCCATCGCCAAAATCGTTAATATCATTCATTCTCACATTTGTTACCTCTGTAACAGACGACAAATTCGTTAAGGTAATCTTTGCGGAAGAACTCGATAAAACGCTAGAATAAGAACCTTTCCCAACCGCAAGTATACGAACTACATAAGGCTGATCATTTCTAATGAAGTCTCCATCCACATCCCTTGAATTCTGCGATAAAGTAACAGCACGATTCGAATTTGATGTAGATACTACTGTATAATTAGAAGGGGAGACCTTCAAGGCAGATGCCAAATTGAAGCTTTTGGATGCCTTCAAAACCATTACCCGATAATGATCGACGTATGATTCTGTAGACGATCTGGAAAAGCTAATCTCCATGTCACGCCCATCTCCCTGATCATTAACATCGCGTACAGATACATTGCTCGCAGGAGAAATACTGATATAGCTTGGAGTGTCAGATATAATAGTGACAGTCTGATTTTTTGAGTTCCAGTCAACCTCCTGACCAAGCGCTTCACTAACGAAGCGAACTGGTACCATAGTTCTGCCTCTTAAAATTTGTGCTGGTACATCAAGCGTAACTGACTGGCCATCAATAGTAGCTACCTTCGATTTCATTTTGAGAACTACTGTAGTATCTCCTTTATACCCTGTTACAGTTTGACTCCTTGAATCCCAATTTACATTGGCACCCAATGCCTCAAAGATTGCTCTAAGTGGCAGCATCACACGCCCTTGAATCATCGCTGGCGGCTGATCGGTCTTCAATTGAACCCCGTCCACAGTAATTGTGATGGCTTTTGCCGCTTGTGCGGTTGCCGGTTGCAGCAATAGCGGTACAATAAGCATTGCTGCAAAAAATAAAGTCCATATTTTTTTCATATATTCCACCCTTCTTCATGCCATATAACTGACGCAGCATGACAACTTATTTAACGTATCAAAGGCCTAAAAGTTTCACCATTTTACCTCTAAAAGAAAATTTAACCATTAGTTGCTATGTCGCAGTATTTCCTTGTCTACATATCGTAGAAGCTGTAAGAGAATTTTAAGAGGGAAGGTGGTAGGAGGATTAGCAAAAATAGTGGATGACACTGGCTTTATACAATAAAGAAGGCAACTCTCTCACCCATAGTCGCTTCCACTGAATGAGAGGTTGGTGACTATAGATAAAAGAATTGCCGAGAAATTAGAATGGCTTACTTTTTGGTGTTATTCCACTGTTACAGATAGTTCATTTACAAGTAGCGATGAGGAGCCATATCCTCCTGGTAGGAAGTAAAGCTCAGAGCTAGTTTCTTTAATATCCTGTAAAAACTCGAAAAAATTACCTGCTATCGTCATTTGCTTAACAGGGGAGGAAATTTTACCATTTTGAATTTGAAATCCTTTAGCAGCGACTGAAAAATCACCTGATACCGTATTCGTACCAGAATGAAGCCCAGATAATTCAGTAATTAATACACCGTTACCAACCGACTGAATTAATTCATCTAGAGATTTCTCACCAGTTGAAATATATAAAATTTGGGGCGCAATCGTTAAGGCTCCTTTATAGGAATCTTTATGGGCATGCCCTGTTGTTTCACAGTTATCTTTTTTGGCCGTTTTTCTATTATGCAGAAGTGTTTGGAGTGTCCCCTCTAAAATAATTTCCTGCTCTTTTGTTGCAACACCCTCACCATCAAAGCTTGCTCCAGACAATGCGGCAGGATGGAATGGAGTACTTAGTAGGGAAACTGCCCCTGATGCCACCTTTTGTCCCACCTTTCCCTTTAATAGAGATTGATCTTTTTGAGCATTTTCAGCTGACAGTATTGGCATAAATGTTTCTAATAATGATGCTGATGCATCAGAGCGAAGAATGATTGGATATTTTCCACTAGGAATCGATTTTTCACCTAAATTCGCAAGAGCCTCCTCAGCTGCTTCCTTGGCAATATCATCAGCATGCAGAGAAGGAAAATCACGTGTCATTTTCAAATAACGTCCTGTTTTCATCTCTTCACCCTCTTTTACAACAGTGGAGAGGAAAATCACGAGGCCGTTCTCCTTATGTGATAAGGCAAGATTTTTACTATTCACTAATGAGCGTTCAGTCGTATATTCTTGCAGGAAACAATAATCAAGAGCAATGATACGTGAATCGTATGCGCGAATTTTTTCTTCGATGGAACGAAGGAGCTCTATTTTTTCTGGAATTCCGATAGTCTCTAATTCTTCATTGTAATAGTCATAGGATGGGTATTTAGCGCTGCCATGGAAAATGGCTACGCCCTCATCTTCATCAAGTATGTTTGCATTTGCTTTTGCGCTATTAATTAAAAAGGAAATCGAATCATCGTCTAGTTTTTCTGTATAGGAATAGCCCATTTTTCCGTTGTAAAGCCCTCGTAGACTTAGCCCTCCGTCCTCAGACGTTTCGTAGCTATCTATCTCGCCCTTGTAGAGCATGCATCGAATTGATTTATTTTGTTCATAATAAACCTCCGCTTCTATAAATCCCGCTTCTTGTGCCTTGTCTAATAGTCTTTCCTGGTATTTAGCAATGTTCATTCATCATTCCCCCTTCGTTCCACCAACTGTTATTTCGCTTACCCGAATCATTGGCTGACCAACATTGACAGGAAGACTTCCGCTTAGAGAACCACACATACCTGCTCCATGAGCGAGATTATTACCTACTCGATCAACGAGCTGCAATGTTTTTGCGCCATTGCCAATGAGTGTTGCGCCCCGTACAGGGCGGTCAATTTTTCCATTTTTAACGATATAGGCCTCCATTACGGCAAAATTATAATCGCCAGTAGAAGGGGAAACTTGTCCACCTCCCATATACTTTGCGTAAATACCATACTCGGTCGATGCAATAATATCGGCTGGCGTAGATGTGCCTGGGGCAATATACGTATTTGTCATACGTGATGTGGGGTTAAATCGATAGGATTGTCGACGAGAAGAGCCAGTTGGCTGTGCATCCATACGGCGAGCATTAAATTTATCAATTAAATAGCCCTTTAAAATCCCATTTTCAATTAAAATGTTCTTTCTAGTTTTTTCTCCCTCGTCATCAATATTTAATGATCCCCACTCGTTCGGAAGTGTACCATCATCAATATATGTAACAATTTCAGGAGCGACTTGTTCACCGATACGATTGGCAAATACTGAATTATTTTTAGCAACAGCAGTTGCCTCTAAACCATGTCCACAAGCCTCATGGAAAATGACACCACCAAATTCATTATCAATAATGACAGGGAATTTACCGCTTGGACATTCATCTGCATGAAGCATTGTGACTGCGATACGTGCAGCTTCTCCTGCATAATGGTTTAGGTCTAGCTTTTCAATAAATTCAAAGCCTGCATGTGCACCTGGGCCATAGAAGCCTGTTTGTACCTCAGTACCCTCTGTAGCTGTCGCTTGCATACTAAGTCTACTGTGAACGCGTGTATCCTCAACAAGCTTACCCTCTGAATTTGCAATCAGTACGTTTTGTTGTTCATCAAAATATCGAACTTTTACCTGATGAATTCGGGGATCATAATGTCTGGCAATAGAGTCTGCTTGTCGCATAATAGCTGTTTTTCTTGCGTGTTCCACTGTATGAGGCATGCGGAGAATTTGATGAATAGGAGTGATGATTTCTTTATGCAAAGGGTGAATGGTACCCGATTTACCGCCTTTGATGGCTAGGGCTGCACGCTCTGCCGCTGCTAATAAACCTGCCTCAGAAAAATCATTGGTGTAAGTATAGATGCTTTGAAGTCCTGAAAAAATGCGGATACCAATTCCAAAATCACGCCCAGTAATACTTTGTTCAATTTTGCCGCTTTGTAAGACAAAGTCATTGACATATTTATCTTCAATAAAAATTTCTGAAAAATCCCCACCAGTTGCTAGCGCTGCTTCAAGGACATTTTCAATAATGGATTGTTTGATCATATATCTTCCTCCTTTTCTTGATTATACCAAATAATTAAAAAATTCTGCATTATTCTATTTTCCTAGATTTGAAGATAGCTTCACATAAATTTATGTATATTACGTAAAAAAATTTTTTATGACATATTTCTCTAACCATTTCACCACACTAACAGAAAGACAGAGGAAGGTGAAAAGATGCAACAACCATATAATGTCGGTGATATCGTTTATATTTTTTATCGGAATCCTCATATTCAGGATGTAGCGAATATACAGGAAGCCGCGGTGGTTAATCATCCAGAGCAACCAGAGGAGCTAGCCGTATTCCTATTTGAAACCTATTATCCGATAACGAATGATATGTTAATTTTTTCAAGTGAAATGGCGGCTGAGCAAGCCTACCACCAGTATTTTCATTGAGGGAGGATAACGATGAATAAACCATTTATCCCTCAGCTCGTCTATTTTGAGCCTGATGCGCTCCACTATCCGTTAGGTCAGGAGTTAAAAGAAAAGTTTGAGCAGATGGGAATCGAAATACGCTATACAACTTCGCATAACCAAGTAAGAAATCTCCCTGGAGACAATGATTTTCAAAAGTATCGAGTAGCCAAATCTACTTTGGTAGTGGGCATCCGGAAAACGTTAAAGTTTGATACATCCAAGCCTTCCGCTGAATATGCCATTCCATTTGCCACTGGCTGTATGGGTCATTGCCATTATTGTTATTTACAAACAACGATGGGTAGCAAGCCTTATATTCGTACGTATGTTAATGTGGATGAAATATTGGAGCAGGCTGATCATTATATGGCTGAACGTGCTCCTGACATTACACGTTTTGAGGCATCCTGTACGTCCGATATTGTAGGGATTGACCATCTCACACATACATTGAAACGTGCTATTGAGCATTTTGGACAAAGTGAATTAGGTCAATTACGATTTGTGACGAAGTTCCATCATGTGGATCACCTATTGGATGCTAAACATAATGGTAAGACAAGATTCCGTTTTAGCGTCAATGCGGATTATGTGATTAAGCATTTTGAGCCTGGAACTTCTCCATTAGCAAAAAGAATTGAGGCGGCTGGGAAAGTGGCAAGGGCTGGCTATCCGCTCGGTTTCATCGTTGCCCCCATTTATCTACATGATGGATGGCAGGAGGGGTATTATCAGATGTTTGAGCGGTTAGATGCTGAATTACCAAAGGATGTGCGTGAGGATATTACTTTTGAGTTTATCCAGCATCGCTTTACGAAGCCAGCTAAACGTGTGATTGAAAAAAATTATCCGATGACAAAGCTAGAACTTGACGAAACCGTGAGACGATATAAATGGGGGAAATATGGAATAGGTAAATACATTTATCAAAAAGATGAGGAAGAAGATATTAAAGAACATTTATATGGCTATATGAAAAAGTTCTTCCCGCAAGCGAAATTAGAATATTTTACGTAATGAGAGAGAGAGCCTTTGTCGTTCTCTCTAAATTTTTATTTATGCTACATATAGTTCATGACATTGTTTGTGACTGTTCCTATTGTATAATCCCCCCTTCAATGGTAACGCTAACAGAGAACGACAAGCAGAAGGGGAGAACAAAGATGGACTCATTTCAAGTAAATTGTTGGTCGGAGCATGAGGAACTAAAGGTGGTCATGCTTTGTGCACCTTCGATAGTAGATGTAACTGATTCAAAAATAGCTGAGCAGGTTGGGTGGAGTGAGCCTGTCAACCATCATAAAGCTATGGAAAATTTCCTGGCATTGAAGACAACGCTTGAAAACGCTGGGGTAAGAGTAATTGATTATGCCAAAGAATTAACAAAAGAACAGCAGCTGTTAAGTGAACAGCTCATTAATCGTTATTTTGTGCGCGATTTAGCCTGTGTTGTGGGGCAGCAGCTTTTACCTGGTAACGCTGGAAGCTCGTTAAGACGCCCTGAGTATCCATATGCTCATGCTATTTTAGCCAAGTGGTTTCCCGAACAATTTATAAGCAATGCACAGCCTTCTCAATCCCTTGAATGTGGGGATGTCATGCTATTAAATAAGGATGCAATCCTCATGAATCTAGGGATGAGAACTTCATTAGAGGCTGTTGAAAGCTTGAAGGAGCGCTTCTTTCAACAAGGATTTTCAGAAATTGCGGTTATTGATTTACCGAAAGGCAATGATACGCTTCATTTAGATATGAATTGTAATGTTGTGAATCATAACTTAATGATTGCTAAAAGCTTTGTGCGTTATTTTCCTGTACAGGTGTTTACAGCCCGGGGAAGTTATTTTGATATGCCCGCACCATTTTTACAGCGTCATGGTTTTGATGTTTACTGGCTGGAAACCTATAAAACCATTCCGGACATTAACTTAATTAATCTTGATCCAGAAACGTTAGTAATCAGTAAGCAGGCATCTAAGCAGCAGTTATTGAAGCATCCAATATTAAGTAAAAAGAAATTACTGGAAGTGGACATCACAGAGCTTGAAAAAGGTGGTGGAGGCATTCGATGTATGACATTGCCTTTAGTAAGAAAGTAGTGAAGGGTTGATTACATGACATCAAATACAAGTAAGGGCAGGTTGTCCTGGTGGCAGCTTTCGCTTATCGGTATAGGCTGTACGCTAGGAACAGGTTTTTTTCTTGGAACAAGTATGGCCATTCATAAAAGTGGTCCGGCTGTTTTAATTCCTTTTTTATTAGCGGCTATTTGTACGTATATTGTTTATGATGCACTTGTTAAAATGTCTGTTGAGAATCCTGATAAAGGTTCATTTCGTACTTATGCTAAACAAGCATTTGGCAGGTGGGCTGGATTTAGTAATGGTTGGGTCTATTTAATCTCTGAAATTCTTATTATGGGGAGCCAGCTTATGGCGCTCGGTATTTTTACAAAGTTTTGGTTTCCCGCATTGCCATTATGGGTTGCAGCCTCTATCTATGCTGCTATAGGGTTAGTTGTGATTCTCACAGGGATGAAGGGTTTTGAAAACTTCCAGAACATATTTGGAGCTTTAAAGGCGGCAGCGATTGTGATGTTTATTATCGTAGCCATTGTCATCATCACGAAAGGGTCACAAGCCTCTACATTGGATTCACTCTATGCGAATTATGAAGAATTTTTCTCACAAGGTATAAAAGGAATTTGGCTCGGGCTATTGTATGCCTTTTACGCCTATGGAGGCATTGAAGTAATGGGGTTAATGGTCATTGATTTAAAAAATCCAAAAGAAGCACCAAAAGCAGGCAGAATAATGTTAGTAGTTATTACGATCATTTTTTTAATGGCCATTGCACTTGCGTTAGCGCTTGTCTCTTGGAAGGACTTTACGATTGATGAGAGTCCCTTTATTACAGCCCTTCAAGGTTATCACATTCCCTTTGTGGCAGATATTTTTAATGGTGTTTTAATCATTGCTGGATTTTCAACAATGGTAGCTTCTCTCTATGCGGTGATTACGATTCTTATTACACTGGCAGAGGATCATGATGCACCCAAAATACTAGCGAAGAAAGGGAAAAGAAAAGTTCCTATGCCTGCCTTTATATTTTTAACTGGTGGCTTAGTCATAACAATCGTTATTGGCTTTCTCATGCCTGAAAAAATCTTTGAATATTTGATGACAGCAGCAGGTTTAATGTTGATTTATAACTGGCTCTTTATTTTAATAACCTATATGAAGCTTATGGAGTTATCTAAGTGGGAGCATGTGAAAAATGGGTTGGGGATGCTGCTCATAGCGGTTACAGTATCAGGTACGCTAGGAGAAAAAACAAGCAGACTCGGCTTTTTCGTGAGCCTGCTCTTTCTTGTCCTTATAGGGATGGCAACCTGGATTGTTGTGAAAAGGCAAAGTCATAAGGAAGCCTAATGGTTTGGACGTTATTTTTGCGACCTTCGTAAGAACGGACATTTGGACGGACTTTGATGATCATCACTTAAAAAATATTGCTTCCATTCATAACTATCTTCTTGACCGTACCATTTTAAATCTGGATGTCCAGGGAGTGCATCATAATGGGCTATGCGTTGACGGATGAGCTTCTTTAATTTTCGCCCAAATGCAGTAGAGTCGTTTATTTCTTCAAAAATCCAGCGTGGCTGAATGGCCATGAGCAAAGTAGAGAAATGGCGACTCCTGCGCATTTTATGTGCGGGTGTTGCGCAGGAGATAAAATAGGGCTCACCGTTAAAACAAAACTCCCATTCATTGTGTGCGGGGTCGGTTGGTATTTGTTCAGGCCAATCGAGATCGTCGATGTTAGTTAATTGGTTAAGTATGGTCCAAAACAATTGCTGATAATCCTCGACTTTATAATTACCGAGCATATCTTGAGGGGTATGAAAGAATACAGTGAGTGTTGTATATTTACCAAAAGTTTGCGAGGATTTTGTGAATTCCTTTAAACAGTGTGCTAGCTCATGAATGGATTGCTCCTTCCGTGGATCTCCAATAAAACTATAGCGCAGATGATTCGATAAAAACCCCATTCTGGCAGGTACACACGGAAAGGTATTTTCTTCATCAGCAATCGTGTTGGCAAAATCCATGTAGGCAGACTGTTGCCAAATTGGAAGTGTATCCAAATTTTCCTCAATCCACTTCCTGTCAAATATTCCTACGTCCACTTGAGTCTCCTCCTTCTATACACCTTTATTCTATTAATGAAAAAGCCAATAGGTTACGAAATCATGATGAATATGTAAGGACATATGGATCAATTATTAATTACTCAATGGATGGCATGAAGAGTAGAGTCTTGCTTAATTTAGATTGTTTTGAGCATGGGAGGAGCGGCATATAAACTAAAGATATTTGTTTTGAAAAATAGTGCAGCTTCAATGGCTGACTGATAAGAACATTGAAGCTGCACATATTATTCTTTTCGTTGAAAGACCTTTTGTTCCAGGATAGTTAGGGCAAGTTGAATATCCTTTATATCCTCCTGTGAAGCATGTTGAATAAGCTGTAAAAAGCGCTCCTCAATGCATGCAAAGGCCTCCTCCATCATTTTATCTCCCTCAATGGACAAGCGAATGTACTGCTTTCTTCGGTCCTCCGTGTCGTTATATTTTTCAATAAGGTTTTGGTCTTGTAATTTTCGCAATTCACGACTTGTGTTGGGTAAAGACATATGCTGACATTCGCTTATTTCGGTAGGCGTTACGGGCTGGCTTACTTTAATATATTCAAGAATTTTATATTGAAGCGGTGTTATATTGGCAACGGTCACGTTTTGTGACAGCTCGTGTGTCACTTGATGGACACTTGCTGTAAACGTTACGAATTGATGAAATAAACTGCTTTTATCCATTTGGATCACCTCTTATTGTCAAGATAACAAATAACTTATCTTAAAACAATTATCATTTGACAATAAAAAATGAATCGATTATTATTTAGTTATCAAATGATAAGTAATGGAGGCGTAATATGAAAACATTAATTGTCTATACATATCCAAACCATAAGAGCTTAAATTATGCATTTTTACAGGAAGTGATGAAGGGTTGTCAAGAGAATCCTGCCATTGATGAGATACAGCTACTAGATTTATATAAAGAAGAATTCGATCCGCGTTTAATTTTCCATGAGCATAAACGACGTCGGGATATGTATCGTGATCCGCAATTGGAAAAGTATCGTCAACAGCTGATTTGGGCAGATCAGATTGTATTTGTCTATCCAATATGGTGGGGGAGACCACCTGCTATGCTGTTAGGCTATATCGATCAATTGTTTGCATCGAATTTTGCGTATCGAGATACTAAAGGATTATTCCCAGAAGGACTCTTGAAAGGGAAGTCGGTTGTATGTGTGTCCACGATGAAGGGACCAACCAATTATCCGCTGCTATGGCTGAATAATGCGCATAAAATTTTGATGAAAAGAGCGCTATTTAGTTTTGTGGGAATGAAGAAAGTGAAGTTTTTTGAGTTTGGTAACATGGAAAGTAAAAAAGGGAAGCACCAGCAAAAGCTGAACAAAGTGTATCAATATTTTAGAAAGGTGGCTTACTAATAAAAAAACTCGTGCAGACATCTCTAGTCGTTTGCACGAGTTTTTGTAGTATCAATGGGCAATGTAATCAAAAAGGCTGTAAATTCACCAAGCTTGCTTTCAACGATGATGGTCCCGTGATGCATATCAATAATTTTTTTAACGATGGCTAAACCAAGCCCACTCCCACCATTTGTAGCTGTCCGTGATTGGTCGGCCTTATAAAATCGTTCAAATATATGCATTTGCTGTTCTTCGGATAGGCCTATGCCAGTATCTTGGACAATGATGGTAATGGTATTGTCATGCTGCGTCATAGACAAAGTGATTATTCCATTGTCGGGTGTGAATTTAATACTATTCGTTAGCAAATTCATCCAAACC
Organism: Lysinibacillus sp. NPDC056220; assembly: GCF_049315265.1. Taxonomy (NCBI): domain Bacteria; kingdom Bacillati; phylum Bacillota; class Bacilli; order Caryophanales; family Bacillaceae; genus Lysinibacillus; species Lysinibacillus sp. NPDC056220. The sequence continues at coordinate 874,457 of NZ_JBMOXD010000003.1, read as the reverse complement.
TGATTCATTAAATCCTCATCTGCGGTAATAGTTATATTGTCTAGCTGGAGATCAAAGTCCAGTTGTTTAGCTACCCAATTAGGTTCAAGAGCCAGAATGACATTTCGCAATTGTTTATCCAGTCGATAGGTTGTTGTTTCAAATGGATGATGCTGTGATTCTAACGAAGTCAGCTTCAGTAAATTATCACTAATCTTGGACAACCGATTACTTTCCAATTCTATAATGTCTAAGTAATGTAGCCGCTTTTCTTCCGGTAGATGTATGTTCTTAAGAGCCTTCGCAAAGCCATTAATAGACGTTAAAGGTGATTGGATTTCGTGGGAGACGTTTGAAATAAATTCTTGTCGCATTCTTTCAAGCTCTCCTAATTCAATAGCCATATGATTGATGCCATGGATTAATTGACCGAATTGGTCTTCCTCATTGCCTTTTACATCTAATTGGATATTAAAATCTCCTTTCGCCATCTGTCTTAATGCTTCCACAATAGCGTCCCAGTAGTTCCGTTGTCGATTGAGCCCAATTAGGAAGATAATAGCGGCCGAACAGGCAAAGAGTACGAAAACACCGAGGACGGTGCCTAATTGCTGCCAAAAATCATGGGGTTCTGTACCTAACTGACCATACAGCCATTCCATTACATGATAAGAAATAAAAGCAAATAGAGTATTGGTAATGAGAAAGAGGAATAGAACAAATAGAACTCTGACAAGAAATTTTCGTTTTCTCATGAGGCTAGTTCCAAGCGATAGCCAAGACCGCGAAGAGTGCGGATGGCAAAGCCGCTGATCTCCTGAGGAAAACGCTCGCGTATTCTTTTTATATGGACATCTATTGTGCGTTCGTCTCCTTCATAATCATAGCCCAAAATTTCTTCAATCAATTGTTCGCGTGAAAATGTTTTGCCCACATAGCTCGCTAATGTAAATAGTAGTTCGAATTCCTTTAAACGAAGGACAATGATTTCTCCATTCAGATCCACTTCAAGTGTATGACGATTGAGTTTAACGTTGCCAGCTTCTACTACTTGAGAGAGCGCAATACGATAGCGTTTTAATATCGATTTTACACGTACAATTAGCTCGGCAGGCTCAAAGGGTTTTACTAAATAGTCATCTGTCCCTAAATGGAAACCCTTGACCTTTTGGGCGGTTTCTCCGTTTGCAGTGAGCATGAGAATAGGGAGGTCTGTATGATATGAACGAATTTCCTCACATAAAGCCCAACCATCCATTTTTGGCATCATAATGTCCATGATAACCATATCAACCTTTTCAGAGGCTAGCTTGGACAGTGCATCGACACCGTCCGTTGCTTCAATCACCTCGAGACCTTCATTTTGAAGAAATACTCTTACTAATTCTCGAATATGGGCATCATCATCTACCATTAATAGTTTGGTCATTTAAATAATTCCCTTCGTTAGTTCTCTTTAATTCGTAATTGCTGCATGGCAAACTCACGATACATGGCATGCGTCTCAAAGAGTGTTTCATGTGTGCCACACCCTGTAATCTGTCCTTTTTCTACAAATAGTATTTGATCGGCATCTACTACCGTTGATAGGCGGTGAGCAATGACTAATGTTGTGCGACCTTGCATTAAATTATCTAACGCTTTTTGTACATATATTTCAGATTTACTATCTAAACTTGATGTAGCTTCATCCAGCATTAAAATTTGCGGGTTCCGTAATAGCGCTCTCGCAATAGAAATGCGCTGACGTTGCCCTCCTGAAAGCTTGATGCCTCTTTCGCCTACTTCTGTATCAAACTTATCGGGAAGATCGTTAATAAATTGATCAGCATAAGCCATTTTGGCCACTCTTTCTAGCTCATCATCCTGTACTTCACGGTCAACACCATAACAAATATTTTCTCGAATCGTTCCAGACAACAGGGCACTTTCTTGAGCTACATAGCCAATTTGACTACGCCAGGAGTGAAGTGAAAATGTCTCGATGGGCGTTTTTCCTAGCGTAATAGTACCGCTAGTTGGTTGGTAATACCGTTCTAATAGAGAGAATGTAGTTGTTTTACCGCCACCACTTGGACCTACAATGGCCGTTACTTTGCCGGGCTCTATTGTGAAGGTTATATTGGATAAAATCGGATCCTCACCGTATGAAAAGTCAACATTGTTAACATAAATAGGCTGATCTATTTTATTAACTGTGATGCCTTCTTCGATATGCTCCTCTTCATGCTCCAATAAAGCACTAATACGTTCAGTGGCACCCATTGCTTTTTGAAGTTGAGTAAAGAACATGGTCAATTGTGTCATGGGCATGATGATTTGGATTAAATATAAAATAAAAGCCACCATATCACCAGCAGTCAGTTCACCAGAGGAAACACGAACGCCTCCATAGCCAATAATAGCAACTAGAACCGACATCAGAACGAATGAAATTAATGGTGAAATAAGTGCATGGATTTTAGCTTCTTTTAAACCAAAGTTAAAGAGATTCGTAATGCCCTTTTTCCCACGCTCATATTCTACTTGCTCCGCATTAGAAGCTTTAACTAAGCGTGTTTCAGGTAAAACTTGATTTAATACCGAAGTAAACTTAGCAGTTTCGTCTTGCATCCCTTTCGAAATCACAAACATGCGTTTTCCTAGTAGCATTAAAATAACCATCGCTAGGGGCACAGCGATTAACATCACTAATGTCATTTTCCAATCTAAAAATAAAAGAATGATAATGGAGCCGATGATGGAAATAACACCCGATAAACAGTTTGCTAGATGCTCTGTAATGAGCTCTTTAACGACTGCTGTATCATTTGTTACACGACTTAATGTTTCACCTGTATCGTTTTCGTCATAATAGGGGATAGGTAAATGCAGCAGCTTGCGCCAAAGTTGATCACGTAATTTTGCTACTACATGATGACCTACACGATTCAAATAATAGATCGATAATCCACTTGCAATGGCTTGAGCGATAAAAGCAATACCAAGCAAAATGATTTGCCAATAATTAAGCGATTCTAATGAAAAGCCGTCCACTAATTGTTTTGTAAATAATGGGACGATAAAACCTACGCCCGTAGTCGCTAAACTCATAATTAAAGCGATAACTAGGAGCCAAATAGGTGGTTCAGCTTGTTTTACTAATTGTATAAATCGTCGCCAATCTGGTTTTTTTGTAGTTTCTTTTGATGTTTCTTGCAAAGCAATAAGCCTCCTTCAATGTCTTCAAACAACGTAAATCGTTCCTATGGCTTTTACTATAGCACGCGTTTATGAACTGAATGTGAAATGAAATAAAAGGTGATGTTCAAATCATCATCACCTTCAACATAGGGCTAGTGAGCGAGGCATAGATGTTTTAGAAGAAGCGGTTTTAAGATCAGCTTTAAACAACTAGCATTATACGGGACTAAGTTTTATCAGGAAGTTTAAAATATAAAAGAGTGTTTTGCAATAGGGGAAGCCTGATATAAAAATTATTGGTGGAATAATAGTGGCTATGCCTAGTAATTAAAGGTGTTTTCTCTTGAGTATCCGATCAAGGAGATTAAAAGAAGAAGAATTGATAATCTTTGAAAACAATTTAGATATCCAATTTACAAACCAAGAAGAAGCTAAAAGAATAGCATCTTTAGCAAAAAAGTATATCTATAGCCATGCGTTGGAGCCTATTGAAAATATTGATGTAACTGCGCCTTATGAAAGCATATTTGTTAATCCATACGCGGAGTGGGTAGCGGAATTGAACAGGATCCTTAAACAAGGAGATATTGATTCCTGGACACAATTATTTAAACAGGATGTTTTTCAAGAATGGTATAGTCGCCAGGACGTAAAAAACTCCCCTGAAGCATTCTTATCATCCTACTTACAAAAAAATATTCCAATATTAAAAGATTTGACTATTATTCATGGCGAGACGAGCATTATATACGTATTAATTATAAAGATGGCCAAAGTGAAGAAAAGGTCTTACCACTCATCAAACGTGATAATCATTTTGTCATCGACATGACCATAGAAGAGTGGGAAAACTATATAAAAAGAACCGGCAGTGACTAATTGTTCCTGTCGGTTCTTTTCCCATTCTATAGATAAATAACGTTTATTCTTGTCAGGATTGCAAAAGCAAATATGCTCCTATTCTTGATAAAGATACTCTCTTCAAATCTTTACACAAAAAACCATGAGGGGTTACCTCATGGTTCAAAGTTACATTTTTATACTAATTACATGGTCAAAATAAGAACTCCATGATATCCAATAATCTTTTACTGTACTATCCCATGTGTCATGAACAATTATTTGTCGTTTCCATGATAGTGAAGACGTATCATAATATTCTTCAAATCCTACCCCAGTTACTGCATGATCACCCCAAACAGGGTGACTAGCAGTCGTAATCCAACTTGGTCTTCCTGCATTTATTTCCGCTTTGTGATAAGCAAAAGTAGCGGAATCGCCAATCGTAGGTGAATAGCCTCTATCATTCATATATTTTTTCATACCAGATTTCATATTACTTACCGAAGTTCCACCTGAACTATTAGTAGACATATACGAATCTGCTAAAACATCAATTAAATGTGAGACTGTAGTAGTACTTTGTACTAAACCACTGTATCCATTATCTCTCCAATACTTAATAATGTTTGCTCCAGATGTAGGGGCACAGCCTCTATACCAACTATAATCGGGAACTCCAGAGATTAGTTTATAAGAATAGTCAGTAGCAGCAAAGGGTGCAATCATATCTTGGCCGATAGTCCGATTAGTTTCTTCAACTAATTCCTCTATATTTTGATTATTTAATGTCCCTAGACTTCTCAATTCACTTTCTTCTAAGACTTCATTACTCTGTAAATCTTGAATGCTATCTCCAATTTTAGCGTATGAAAGCAATGGTCCAACGTAAATACCATCACCATTATTAACATTTTTATAAGGACTTGAACCTTCTCTTGTAGATTCAACTACTCCAGGGAATTCAGGGAATGCACTTACAATAATATAACCTTGATCATTACCGTTTTCATTAGTAACTTCAAATACATATGAAGTTAAATTACCATCAAAATCAAATAGTTCTACACCATCGTGTAATTTTGCCTGTTTCCATTCATCAAAAGAGTTCTCTGAAACAATATGTAAGTACTCTTGAGCACTGTCTTCTGCCTGAGTTATAGAAGTATATTCTTGCTCGGCAGCTTGTGCAGATGAAAAATGCAGAAATGCAAAAGCTAAACAAAATAAAAAAGTAAGTAATTTTTTCATTTTTTCCCCTCCTTTGTTATATTATATACATTACCATACTCTTTTTTAAAAAAATAGCAAAAAAAGAAATAATTGGATAATTTGTTACCTATTGTTTTATCTTTTCAACTAAACTATTAATCAAAGGAGAAAAAAGATGAGAAATATTTCAAAGATAATCATTGTTATTTCATTATTTTTATTATCAGCATGTAGTTCAGAGGATGAAGGGAGCGTAAGTAAGCATATTAATCAGGATGTCGAAAAAGTAAATATTGTTAACGGTGAAAATGGAGAACAAGTTGTTATCACTAATGTAAGTGAGGTTAATGAAATAGTTCAGTACTTAGACAGCATTAATGTAATTCCTACAAATAATAAGGATTTAAAAGGATATAGCTATAAAATAGACTTAATAAATGAAAACGAAACAGTAAATACTATTATTTTAGTAGGGGATTATTTGAAAATAGATAGTCAATATTTCGAATCAAAGAATGAGATAAATACAGATATATTGAAAGACTTAATGACGAAGTAAAAAAATTATAGGAATTTAAAAACTATATTATAGTACCAAATTGTTCTTGAATAATAGTTAAGTTTAAGACATTCTTTTACTTGAAACTGAAAATGATATAATTGTAATAAAAAATATTTAATTATAAAAGGGAACACCCCTAACACATGGATTTCCATCCTACTGTTAGGGGTGCTCTATTTTGATTTAAATGTAAATAAAACACAATTTGAAAAGGAAAGTGAGGAAACTATAACTGTAGAATAAACGCACTCTTAATTTTCTCAAGTTTATGTAGAGATATTTTCCTAAAATTAGGGTATTCTGAGGTGAAATGCTCTATAGCATCTTCTATTGCTTGTTTGTTCCAAATAGGATTACTTTTAATTAAATTTATATAAGTTATTCCACTAACATACCCCAAAGCCAAATTAGTACTAGTATCTTTTATCTTACAATAATTTGTGAAATAGTCTTCAAGTACCTCATGATTACGATCTAATTTTTCATGAGCTATTGTGTTAGCTCTTAATTCCCGCATAGCATATTTTAATGAGACTGCAGGGGGAATTAAAAATGGGAAAGCAATATAAAAAGGATTTTTTAACTCTTTAAACTTCCCATGAACAAGCTCATGGATAATAACAAATTTTGTACGGTGAGGATTTGTTGTCCACTGTTTTACAGTTATATTGTCTATAATAATACTGTTAAACATTGTATACATTCCACTATCACCGATGCCCTTAAAAGAAAGAGTGATTTCCTCATGTATACCTAACTTATTTTTATATAAATAAAATTGTTCACTAATTTCTTCTTTGATTAGTTTATTTTCCATTTATCCATCTCATTTCATATATAATGGCTCCTAAATTAGCATTAGTAACTACACTCTATAGTTATTTATTGTGCTTTGGTTTGTCCATTCGAGTAACTACATCCTTTTGTTCTTTCATAGATTCAGTAGTGTACAAAGAAGTTGTTTCTATATTTTGATGTCCAAGCTGATAACGTAACCCTATAAGAGTTCCACCTTCCAATTGATACTGCTTTGAAAACGTATATCTTGCTTTGTGAGGTGTGATTTCTTTTCCATAAGCATTTGTGTACTTCTTAACTAATCTAATTAATGTTTGGTTAGACATTTGCTTTACGGTGCCATTTGGAGACTTAGCAACAAAAACAAATGGATAATTTGTTTTCACACTATATAATTTAGAACGTTGCTTCAAGTATTCTTCTAGGTAGGTTAGGGCAGAAGGACGAATTGCAACTGAATCGGCAATATCACCTTTACGAATCACATCTAAGTAACAATCTTTCATGTAGACATCCTTTATTTTAAGTCCGACTAATTCATTCCCGCGTATACCGCTCCCAAAAAGTACAGCTAGTATAGCGAGATCCCTAATCTTATTCATTTCAAAATAGGGCAGTTCTCTTGATGACAAAGTGGCTGCATACTCTTCATCGATAAAATGTAATAACTCATCAATTTCATCTGATTTATAAGTTTTCTTTTCAATACGTTTACTTCTTCGAGATTTAGATTCCAGCTCTAAATCAACTGAAATTTTTAACATCACATTTCGATTAAAATAGGGCTCTTGAGTAACTATATCTTCTGTTTCAACTGTCAAATAACGAAAGAGCGATTTTAAAGCCTGTACAGCCCTCGCTACACTGGTCTTACTGCGCCGCTTTGGTTCATTATCATCCTCTCCTGAAAGTATCTCAGAAGCCATTTTATCAACGAATAACTCCACATCTAATTTTGCTAACGTAGATAATGATTCATAGTGAATATCACGTATATTTTTAGCATCTACAATACCTTCTTCAAGTAGCCAATTTAAGAATTTTTCAATATTATATAAATAACCGCTCAATGTGAGTGGTGAATATTTGGATTTCTTTTTTCGTATATACTCCTGTACATAAATAGGGAAGAGAGGAGTTGCGTCCTCTATATGTTTTTCTGCTTAACAACTTAAAGAAAGAGTAGAGGAGTAGCTATGTCTACTCCTCTTTGTTTTTTTGACGTATAATTTTATTCTTTGATTGGAGGGTATTTAATACCTTCATTGATACTTCTTCCGTCATCTAATACAATCAAATTAATTTTTTTGGTTTTGGCATTATAAAAATACTCGTATACATATGAAGACGGTTCATCTTTATATGTCACAGTAATATCATAACCTCCAAATTTATAATTTTTATTAAATTCTTTAGATTTAATATTATTTTCAATAACCCCTTGAGCCTCTATATAATTTTCAAATGCACTTTCTGCTTCCTTTAATTTTCCAGTTAATTTACTAAAATACATATATATGGTTATGATGGAAAAAGGTAAAAATAAGCAAGATTGCTAATATCTTTTTCATCCAATGCTCCTTTCTTTTTTATGTAATATATAAAAACAATAGTAATTTGGAAACTTTTACAATGTTTTCAATTTAATACATGATCGGCAAGGGGCCAAGTTTGCGGGTTATATTTATCGGAATGAAACAGGCAACAACATAACGTTTCCTGTTTTAGAAATTATTCACTTGCTTATATAGAGTAGGTTTATCGAATGAAACAATATCAATTATATGGTCTAAACAAACAATCTGATAATGGAATAGCTCTTTATAGGAGTATATATCTAAAGCTATAGTCCCTTTGCTTATAAAATCTAAATAAGCTGATTTTGTAAATAAACGTACGGAATTACCTATGAATTCATCCTCCTCACTTACAAAATGAAATGACTCATCATAAATAGAATAGGATACATAAGAATCGAATTCTATATTTATGACTGGGAGGGTCGTATCAATTTCAATAGGATAGACATCGTTAAATGTAAATTCATCAAAGCTTACATCATCACTTTTAGAACTAATGGCAGCTCTATTAATAGATATTCTCAAAGAGTTTGTCCCTGGCTCTACTATATTATCTAAAAACAAATAACCTTTCCATTGCATTAAATCTTCATAGCTCATAAAATCACCCTTCCAAATTTACAATAGAGCTTTATGGTCATTCTATCGTTAGGGTTTTATAATGTCAATTAAAAACAAAGTGCATAAGAATAAAAATTTATTGTTTTTCGATAAAAAATGATTGACTTAAAATATATCCGTGATGTATCCTATTAACGAAATCATAGGATGATTGCGGTAAAGGTTAAAAAAAGTTTTGTACAGGAATATTAGTAATTTAAGGAGAGTTATAATAATGAAAAAATACATTTTAGCTTCAACCCCATTTATTTTAGGGTTACTTAGTTTTTTGATCTTTATGATAAAAGGAAGTAGTGTAGCATCAGATGGCACACTAGAGGAGCCATTCTTTTTAATTCCTATTGGATTTTTATTATTATTTATTGGGGTAGTTTGTGTAGTAGGGCTAGCATTAATTTCACTAATAAAGAAAACTCAACATATTTAAATATTTGGTTATATAGTAGAAACAAGGACCGTTCTGTTCATCAAAAATTTCCACGGGTAAATCATAAAATCCTTGCTTCTATTGATATCATGAAGCAGATGAATAGGGACGAATGTTTTCTAGTTCGTGCGAATATAGGGCTACGGGCAGCCGTATCTATTAATTCAGCAAATGAATGATTCGTAATTGCGTATCATTCGTATGATAGATGCTACTCCTAGTCTAAGTGCGTTTCATTATTTACCGAGTGAACCGCTATGTAAGTCATGCCATGACAGCTTTTATTGACCAAATAAACATTTAGTCAACAGAGGAATTTTGAAAAATTATTAAAATAAGTTCCTTTTTTTGGAGAGTTCCCATATACTAATCATAAACCGACAGTCGGTCTAAAAGTGTGGTATAAGTTTTAGTCACAACCAAAATCTAAACTTATCACTACACTTTTTTTATACAAAAACAATGACAGACAGTCGGTCTAATTAGGGGGGAGTCATTACATGGAAACATACGTAAAAGGTAAAGGATTTTCAAAAGATTTTAAAATCCTTGTATTTGGGCAGATTATCTCTATTTTAGGTTCTGCCTTATTAAGATTTGCACTATCCCTTTTTGTTTTAGATGTGACGGGTAGGGCAGACCTTTTTGCCGTCCTTTTTGCTATTTCAAGCATACCTATACTTCTCACGCCATTCGGAGGTGCCCTTGCCGATCGTTTTAATCGACGTCATTTAATGGTGTTATTTGATGCCATTAGTTGTGTCGTTGTATTGATTTTCTATATTACATTGTGGACAGAATATCATTCAGTTCTAGGGATAGGGGTAGTTATGGTGCTCCTGTCCATCATTAGCGCTATGTATTCACCAGCGGTAATAGCTAGTATTCCATTATTAGTAAAAGAACAGCACCTTGAGCAGGCAAATGGGATTGTGAATGGGGTGCAAGCTTTAGCTGGTGTGGCTGCACCTGTCCTAGGAGGAATACTTTATGGAATGCTTGGCATCAAAATTCTTGTCCTAGTAAGTGGGCTATTATTTTTCTTTACAGCAATTGTAGAAATGTTTTTGACCATCCCTTTTGAGAAACGGGATGACGATGGACAATTAGTTTTGACTTTATTCAAGGATATAAAAGAGGGATTTAAATATGTTGTGAAGCAATCCTTTATTTTAAAATGCACGATACTGGCGGCTTTCTTAAATTTATTATTTACACCGCTCTTTATCGTAGGAGTCCCCATCATCCTTCGTGTCACATTAAATGTTAGTGATTCATTATACGGAATAGGGATGGGTATGATTGATTTAGCAACCATATTTGGAGCATTAACGATGGGCTATTTTGCTAAAAAGCTAAAAATTAATAGGCTATATGTTTGGGTATTGCTAACTGCTATTTTGGTCATTCCTATGGCTATAGCCGTTATTCCACCAATGCTTCAAATAGGCTATTATGCTTCATACTTATTATTTATTGGCTCTGCTCTTGTCATGGCAATGATGATGACTATTATTTCAATTTACGTAATGACCCTTGTGCAAAAGGAAACACCCAATGAAAATTTAGGTAAGGTTATGGCTATTATGATGGCTGTTTCACAATGTATGGCCCCCATTGGGCAAATGGGATATGGCCTATTGTTTGAGACCTTTCGCGTCAACATCTTTATACCGATTCTAATGATTTGTATGATGATGCTGCTATTAGCGCTCCTCACGAATAGATTATGGCGTGTACACACTTGAAAACAAAAAAACTACCGCTTACACGGTAGTTTCAGACTGTGGACAAACTCAATGAATTTCGAGTTTACTTACAGTCTTTTTTCTTTACAGTAAAATAAAGTAAAACCGTTGATTTCCTTTACGGCCGGGGGCGAGCTGCTTCCCAAGCTTCGTTGCTGCCGCTTCACTTTCGTACAGAACACATCCACTCCATCCAGCATCTCGACTTTCTAGCTTTTCCTGCAAGAGTCGCCACCCTTCGTTCCCATCAACCTCTACATAAAAACTCCTTATTCCTACATATATCTACCCTTTTGTAGAAAACCTCTACTTTTCAATGGTTAGTGACTAAAATCTTCTATGTCCACGTCGTCTTGGCCTACTCGTACCCGCAGGTGTGGACTTAGTTGGGAAAAGCAAAATGGGCCTGTGTTGAACATTATTTCCGATATGCACAGACTCCTCTACTAATGATTCCTTTATTTCCTCTTCCTCTGTGGAAGGAATTTGAGAAGTATTTAATAATGGTACGGGTGACTCATTATGATGTGTCGTACTAGTATTTGTTGTAGGTGTAGAAGTGGTAGTAGTAGTAACCTCATGATGGGGTGACGGCTCTATTTCAGCATGAGGCTGTTGAACAGCATGGACATCTTTCATCACAAGAATAGGTCGCATCATATCATGGTCTTCGTGCTCAAGGAAGTGACAATGCCACATGTAATTCCCCACATAATCCTTCCAATGCATAATAATTGTCGTAATTTTGCCCGCATCTACTTTCACTGTATCTTTCCAACCACGCTCATAGTCCCGTGGTTCCTCAGGGGGGCCTGTAAATGATACTATTCCCTCATTTTGATAGAGGTCTAAATCAAATGGGCGACGTTCAAGAATTTTAAATTGAATGAGATGCAAATGAATAGGATGAATAAAAGGCGTTGTATTAATAAAACTCCAAATTTCAATACTATCTAAAGAAGGTTTTTCTGTCGCTGGGTCATGGTACATTCGATTGTTCAACAACAACATAGGTCTTCCGAATTCATCAGTTGTTGCCGTCAATGGTAATTGTCTTTCAATATGTGCATGATGTGGGTGTAAATCCATTGTGACTGCCAGCCTCTCTGGAACTTCACTCGTATCTTCATATTTTAAGGGAAGTGATACTCTAAATTGCATAATGACGTTCGTATGCTCATCGATAAAATCTGTATCGGTGTTAAGTAAGGTGATTTCCTGACCCTCACAAGCTGAAAAATCGATGATGACATCTGTGCGTTCAGCAGGTAGTAACTCTACAGATTGAATCGCTTGTGGGGTTGATAAAAAACCGCCATCTGTCCCTATTTGTATCATAGACTGCTCATTTGACAAGCTGATGACATAGCCTCTTCGATTGGAGCCATTGAGGAACCGGAATCTATATTTACGTGGCTCGACGTCTAAATAGGGCCATAGCTTGCCGTTGACAACAATCGTATTACCTACGAAACCTGGAGTAATGGACGGATGTACAGTAACTGGAAATGGTGGCTCATCAGGATAAAAAAGGGAGCCATCCTCATTAAATGATTTATCTTGAATTAAAATAGGATATTCGTATTCACCACATGGCAAATTAGAACGTTCCTCAAGAGCATCTCTAAGTAAATAAAAACCTGCCAAGCCAGCATAGACATTAAGGCGTGTTAAAGCCATAGCATGGTCATGGTACCACATTGTAGTACCAGGCTGGTGGTTCGTATATTCATGAATTTCTTTATTGAACTTTGGACCGGTATGTCGATAATCTCTTGTGTACCATGCCTCAGGATGACCGTCGCTCTCCCAATCCACATTGGCACCATGTAAGTGAGTGACAGTTCTTACCTCTTGGGAATCGTTGGCGGCATGAAGTGTAAAATCCACTGGTAAAAAATGCTGTAGTGGTAATTGATTTTTATATTTGACATAAATGGTTTTATCTTTCGTCGCTTCTATAGTGGGTCCTGGATAAAGGCCGTTGTACCCCCATATTAATGTATTAGGAAAATGCTTGTGAAAGCGGTGCTCGCCCTCCATCATGACTAGCTCGTAATAATCATGTTTCTTTTGTCCTCTACAGTATTTTGGTTTTGCGGTCACCGGCTTCTGTAGAGCATCTACAAATTTTGGAATGGTAGCTGGGTCAGAAGGGTTAATTGGTAAACTCAAAACATCACATCCCTTTTCAATGTCTTTAAATGCCTAGTTATCACATCATATGGGTAAAAACAACAGTTGACTGGGACAAAAATGGAGAAAAATGTGTAATGGTATAAAAATTTAATGGAAGGGGAAAACAAAAGGACATTCAATAGCTGTCTTATAAAAGTTTTTTTTGAAATCGAGGTAATAGTTGGGATATTGCTAAAAAGTCGAACGAAGTGAATGAATATGTCTTATAATTGTTACAGAACAAAGTGAAGGATTAAATAGGGGCTTGGAAAAGTGGTGAGACAGTGGAGTTAACATTAGAGGAATTAAATAAGACAATCATGGAAATGCGCATAAAGGGGTTTTTAACAGAGGCGTTGAAACTGGCAGATCAAGGTCTTTTAGTAGCTTTAGAGGGAAAAAACTATGAAATTGTATTGGACTTGTACTATCAGAAAATTTTAGTACATCATTCTTTGGGCGATACGCTAGCCATTGTCAGCCTTATTTTCGAGTATGAGGCTATTTGTGAAAAATATGGTACTAGCAAAGATTTGATGCATTATTATTTGGCCATGTCGTTAATATACGATATGGTAGGAATTCGTGAAAAAACAGCAGAGATGACGAAACAGTCAATTGCTTATGCTCAAGAATTACAAGATTTTATGATGCTTGTTCGTTGTCATAATAATTTGTGCTATATAGAGGTAGAGAAGGGCTGTACGAAGGAAGCCCTTCAAGCGGGGTTGTTAGCAAGAGAGTATAATAAAACGCTATATGAGACACAACCAGATTTAGCAAGATTATTAGATATTCGCATCAATAATAATTTAGCAGATGTATATATTTTGGAAGGGGATTTTTTAGCAGGAAAGGCATTGCTTGATGACTCATTAACGTCTAGCATAATTTCTCAGCATAAACCTGAAAAAGTAGCAGCCTTGTTTGGCTATGGCTTTTTATATGAAAAGCAGCAGAAGCTTGAGGAAGCAGTGCAATATTATCAACAAGCAATAGATCTAGCCAAATCCTATGGTGATAAGCCCATTATGAAAAAAGTGATGCGCTTATTGTTGAATGTCCTGTACCAATTGAATTGGCGAGATGAAATTTTTGATGTCCAAAAAGAGTATATTGACCTTTCGGAACAGATGAGCGTTGATAATTTACTACAGCAAGTGTTGAATTTGGAGTTTAAGCGTCAAAAAGAGAGATTAGAAAGAAAAGCACATTATGATCCTTTAACAGGTGTCTTGAATCGCCACTTCTTAGATCAAGAGCTACATGAATGGTTACATGCTGCCAAAATAGCAGAATCCTATGTATGTATTACAGTTTTGGATATTGATAATTTTAAACTATTTAACGACAGGCATGGTCATTTGTTTGGCGATAGGGTCTTACAACTTTTAGCTAATGGCTTAAAGGAATTTTTGCGAGATGAAGACGTCAAAATTATCCGTTATGGTGGAGATGAATTCATTGTCTGTATTCGTCACCCCAAAAAGGCATACATCAAGGCACTTGTCCAAAATACACACGCCCATTTGCTAACGTTAACATTAGAAAAAGACCAGAAAAGCTATCCACTAAAAGTAAGTATGGGGGCTTGTATAAACAATCAAAAAAATTATTATTATAATGATTTATTTGAGCAAGCTGATCGTTGTTTATATGAGGCAAAAGATAATGGCCGTGCCACCCATATTTTATACGAACTATCATCATTTGAATGATTCCTATTTACTGTGTTGAATAGGAATTTTTCTATTGTTTCAGTAAATATTCTTTACAGAAATTGAAGTGCCATCACAATTTACAACGAGGCAGAATGTTACAGAATAAAATTTACTGTACCAATCATTTGAAAACGTTATTCTAGCAACGTACAATATATGAAATTAAGAAACACGACAGCATAAAATTGTTGTATAATGTTGTGGTATGAGGAAAGAAAGCAGGTTGACAAAATGGAAAGCAAAATGAATTGTAATGTAGTTAAATACACACACAAACATCCGCTATGTGTTGTGCCAAAAAAGCACGATGTGAAACAACAGGTGAATAGATGAAAAACTGGTTAATTTTCATTTCTGTCTTTATTGTTTCGTTGTCACTTGTCATTAGCATTTTAGTACTCTGGAAAGCCGAGGCTCCGTTCCGTTCAATTGAAGAGCAGGCTGAACAGTTGGCACTCGATGCCAAAGCCCTCGCAATTGTATCGGAGTCCTACACATATAATGGCAAACATTCGTATGTTACTGTGTTCGGGGTAGACGAATACGGTGATAAAAAGGCTGTCTTTGTTCCGACGAATCTAGACAAGGATTCCATGCAGGAAGTGTTATTAGAAGATGGTATTACGGAAAAGCAAGCATTATCGGTTTTTAAAAATGAAGGAAATGTACAGAAGGTCCTCCACATGAAATTGGGCTATGAGGAGCCAGGCGTTGTTTGGGAGATTACATATCTAAACGACCACGACAAACTCAACTATGTCTATATTATGTTTAAGGATGGCGACTGGTGGAAGCGCATTACGAATTTATAAGAGGAGTAGATCCCGGATGAAAAACTTATTAGCAACACGTGTAAAAACTTTAACACCATCTTCAACATTAGCTATTACTGCGAAAGCAAAAGCACTAAAAGAGCAAGGTATTGATGTCATTGGCCTTGGTGCTGGTGAACCAGACTTTAATACACCTCAAAACATTTTAAATGCTGCCATTGATTCAATGGAAAAGGGCTATACAAAATATACACCTGCTGGTGGACTTCCAGTTCTAAAAAAAGCCATTATCGATAAACTACAGCGCGATAATAACCTTTCTTATCAGCCTAATGAAGTGATTGTGGGTGTAGGTGCAAAGCATATTTTATACACGTTATTCCAAGTCATTTTAAACGAGGGCGATGAAGTTATTATTCCAATCCCTTATTGGGTGTCTTATCCTGAGCAAGTGAAATTAGCGGGCGGAGTACCTGTATACGTTGAAGGTACACGTGAACAAAGCTATAAAATTACTGCCGATCAATTAAGAGCTGCTGTAACTGATAAAACAAAAGCTGTCATTATCAACTCACCTAGCAACCCGTCTGGTATGATATATTCACGTGAAGAGCTTGCAGAACTTGCTGCAGTTGCAGAAGAAAAGGATATTTTAATCGTGTCAGATGAAATTTATGAGAAGCTTGTATACAATGGTATTGAGCATTTTTCAATTGCACAACTTTCTGATGCAGTGAAAGCACGTACAATTGTTGTGAATGGTGTGGCAAAATCTCACTCTATGACAGGCTGGCGTATTGGTTATGCTGCAGGTGATGCGGACATCGTTAAAGCAATGACTGACCTTGCATCACACTCAACATCTAATGCGACAACAACTGCACAATATGCAACTGTTGAAGCGTATAATGGCCCACAGGACGCTGTAGAGGAAATGCGCCAAGCATTCGAATCTCGTCTTGAGAAAATTTACCCACAGGTAAGTGCAATTCCTGGCTTCCATGTCTTAAAACCACAGGGTGCATTCTACTTATTACCAGATGTAGCAGAAGCTATGGCTCACACTGGCTATGATTCAGTAGACGCATTCGCTGCGGATATTTTAACAGAAGCAAACGTGGCTGTGATTCCAGGCTCTGGCTTTGGTGCACCAACTACTATGCGATTATCTTATGCTACATCTTTAGACTTACTAGAAGAGGCAGTCCGTCGTATTGATACATTTGTAAAATCAAAATGGCAAGACTAATCCCTCTAGACAACTTTGGAGGATTTCTATGAAAAAAATTATGATTAAAGATATGCCACAGCATATCGGTGAAACAGTCAAAATTGGCGCTTGGCTAGCTAACAAACGTTCAAGTGGTAAAATCGCCTTCTTACAACTTCGTGATGGTTCTGGCTTTGTTCAGGGTGTTGTCGTGAAAGAAGAGGTGGGGGAAGAAATTTTTGCAACAGCTAAGGGACTAACGCAAGAAACTTCTATGTATATTACAGGAGAAGTGAAAGCTGACGAACGTTCAAGCTTTGGTTGTGAACTAGCTGTAACAGGAATTGAAGTTCTACATACAGCGACAGATTTCCCAATTACACCAAAGGAACACGGTCCTGAATTTTTAATGGATAACCGTCATTTATGGTTACGTTCTCGTAAACAACATGCCATTATGAAAATCCGTAATGAAATCATTCGTGCTACTTACGAATTTTTCAACAATAATGGTTTTACAAAGATGGACCCACCAATTTTAACAGGGTCTTCACCGGAAGGTACATCTGAGCTCTTCCATACGAAATACTTTGATGAGGATGCTTTCCTTTCTCAATCAGGACAGCTTTATATGGAAGCGGCAGCTATGGCACTAGGGAAAGTATTTTCATTCGGTCCAACTTTCCGTGCTGAAAAATCTAAAACACGTCGTCACTTAATCGAGTTCTGGATGATTGAGCCTGAGATGGCCTTTGTAGAATTTGAAGAAAATCTAGAGGTACAGGAGCAATATGTAACGCATATTGTACAATCGGTTCTGGCTAACTGCAAATTAGAATTAGAGCGACTTGACCGTGATACATCGAAACTTGAAAATATTAAAGCACCATTCCCTCGTATTTCATATGATGATGCGATCAAGCTTTTACATGAACAAGGTTTTGACGATATTGAGTGGGGTGACGATTTTGGTGCACCTCATGAAACAGCCATTGCTAATTCATTCGACAAGCCCGTATTCATTACATGCTATCCAGTAGGCATTAAACCATTCTATATGCAACCACATCCAGATCGCGATGATGTTGTATTATGTGCTGATTTAATTGCACCTGAAGGCTATGGTGAAATTATTGGTGGTTCTGAGCGTATCCATGACTATGATTTATTAAAATCTCGTCTTGAAGAACATAACCTATCTTTAGATGCATATGCATGGTATTTAGACCTTCGTAAACATGGTTCTGTTCCACATTCAGGCTTTGGACTTGGATTAGAACGAACTGTGGCATGGATTTCTGGTACAGAACATATTCGTGAAACCATTCCATTCCCACGTTTACTGAACCGCTTATATCCATAAGCAAATCAATTTCAAAGTCGCGTAGTGAAATATCTACGCGGCTTTTCTACTTACTTAAAGAAGGAGTCAAGAGAAATATGAATGCAAATAATCATCGACTCCGTACATGGACTGAGCAGAGAATGATTCCCATCCCTCAGCTTTTTTTTCAGTTTTATAAGGAGTTAAATATAGAGGATGAAGAGGCGCTAATTGTCATGCACTTATTAGCCTTTCATATGGAAGGGTATGACTTCCCTACACCGAATGATCTAAAGAATCGTCTCACAATGCCAGAAAATGAACTAACATCCCGTTTACAACGATTAATGCAAAAGGGCTTCCTTGAAATTACTCGTGATGTGGATACAGGTGGCAAGCTCTATGAAAAATATTCGGTTTATCCACTCTGGGAGCGAATTGTGCAGATGATCGAGATGAAAGAGCAACAAAAATCTACCACAACACTTCAACAAGAAGAAGGAGAGATTTTTCGACTCTTTGAAGAAGAAATGGGACGTCTTTTATCTCCTTTAGAGCTTGAAAAAATAGGATGTTGGCTTGATGAGGACAACCATAGTCCAACACTCATTAAAGAGGCATTAAAAGAAGCTGTGTTTGCTGGGAAACTGAGTATTCGTTATATTGATCGGATTTTGTTAGAGTGGAAGAAGAAAAATATTACGACACCACAGGCTGCACAAAAGCAAAGTGAGCAGTTTCGTGAGAAGCAAACCTTTAGTAGAAATCCAGCACGCACAGTTCAGCAAGATGCACAACCAACCAATAAAGTACCATTTTATAATTGGTTAGAAGAGAGAGAATAGGGGGCGTCCGGTTTGTTAACAAAAAAACAGTGGGAGCATTGCCTAGAAGAAATGGATCGAATGTTTCCTAATGCGCATTGTGAGCTTGTGCATGACAACGCCTTTGAGCTCACAATTGCGACATTATTATCTGCACAATGTACGGATGTACTTGTTAATAAAGTAACAAAAACATTATTTCAGAAATATAAAACGCCTGAAGATTATTTGGCTGTCCCATTGGAAGAATTACAACAGGATATTCGCTCTATTGGCTTATATCGCAATAAGGCGAAGAACATCCAGGCTTTATGTCAACGTTTACTAGATGAATATAATGGCGAAATACCCGCAACCCGAGAAGCACTTGTAACATTGCCAGGTGTGGGGCGGAAAACAGCCAATGTAGTGCTATCAGTAGCCTTTGATATTCCTGCACTGGCAGTCGATACCCATGTAGAGCGTGTTTCTAAACGTCTAGGTCTTTGCCGATGGAAAGATTCCGTGCTTGAAGTCGAAGAAACGATTATGAAAAAAACACCTATGGATAAGTGGTCGAAAACGCATCATCAGTTAATCTTCTTTGGCCGTTATCATTGTAAGGCTCAAAATCCTGGCTGCCATGCCTGTCCTTTACTCAGCGATTGTCGTGAAGGTCAAAAGCGTTTGAAGAAAGGTTTGGTGAAGGAAGCATGAATAGTGAAGCTATTGCAAAAGATCAGGTAGATGCTTGGTTTGCCCAATGGACAACCCTTCAAGCGAACATCCACGAAGCCCATGATGCTCGAAACGGTACAGCAAAAGGCTTAATGGAAGAAGCAATTAAGTTGTTTGAACAACTTGTACAGGCGGCAGGAGACGAGGTGCTGCCGATTAATGGAGTTGAACGGCTTGCCTTTATCAAAGCTAAGCCAGGACAATACGCTTGTTATCGTCAGCTTGATGAATTGTTTAAGGAAACGAAAAAACGGACAGCACGTTTGCGAATTCAAGCTAGTAAAAAATAGAGTGGGTAGGATAGTTTAAGCTCTTTATAGAATGAAAAAACCGAGAAGCATCCTGTGCTTCTCGGTTTTTCGTTTATTCTGAGCTTTGTTCTTCATCATTTGGGTCTACAGGATCAGTAGGCGGCGTTGGTTGCTGACTTCCATCTGAACCACCGTTATTGCCACCGTTGTTGCCGTTATTCCCATGCCCATTGCCATTATTATTATTGCCACCGTTGTTGCCATTTCCGTTGCCGTTGCCATTATTATTACCATTATCTTGATCTCCTTCACCAGGATCTGTTGGTAAATCAATGTTTGGCTCTTCCGGATTTTCTGTTTCTACATCCTCTTCTTCCGTTGTACTAGTAATTTGGAAAGTAGTGGTACCAGGTTCACTTCGTGCACCATCCACAATGGCTACGACTGAAATCGTGTAATTGCCATCTTCCAGCGTGTTGGCCACTGTTAAACCTTTACTCTCTGTTTTACCAAGGTCAAACTTTTTACCGTCATCACGGGTTGCAGTTACTTCAAAGGAAGTCGGTAATGGTTCGTCTGTCTCTGGATTCAAGCTAGCATCATGTTCCCAAGAAATGTTGATGGACTGTGCACCTAAATCTAAGCTTGCAGATACGTTGTATGGCGTAGCCAATTCTGGTGCCTCATAAACACTCGACACTTCTGTTGGCTCAGTACCACGAACGAATAGCTCTGTTTGACGTAATTCACTTGGTGTAAAGTCACTTGCCAATTTCAATGGCTTAGACCCTACTTCAATCGTTGCTTCTACAACTGTACTTGGCTTTTTAAAGCTTTCTGTTTCAACGTTTGCTGAAATATCTTGCATAATCGATTTAAATAGATTTTGTGGTAAACGTCGTTCTTCCCACGTTGTAATTGGATCAAAATGTTTTTCATAGCCACTCCATATAGCAATGGAATAGTTTGTCGTATAACCAGCAAACCATGAATCTGGAACGCTTGTGTTCGGTAAATTATATTTATTAAAATCTTCAGCTGAATAGTTGGTTGTACCTGTTTTACCTGCGATATCTAGTCCAGGGACGTTAGCTGCAGTACCTGATGCGTCAGGTTTGTTGCCAACTACATCACGTAGCATATCTGTTACCATATAAGCTGTAGCTTCACTCATCGCTACATTAGGCTCAGGTGTATAATTTTTAGATGTTTTCCCATCACGGTAAACAATTTTTGTAATAGCGTGTGGGTCCGTATAAACGCCGTTATTTCCGAATGCTGCATAGGAAGCCGCCATTTGAATTGGGGAGATAGTAATCGCTCCACCACCAATTGCGTCTGATTCGTAAAGGTTTTCTGTTTCAATCCCTAAACGTCCAACAAACTCCTTCGCATTTTCAGTACCTACTTCTTGTAATGCTTTGACAGCGGGTACGTTACGTGAAGCATATAATGCCTTACGAGCGGTCATGGCACCCATATATCTGCCATCCCAGTTTGTAATAGTTTGTTTTGAATTGGAATAGTTCATAGGTTCATCTACAAGTGTATGGCCTGTAGACCATTTTAAATATTCAATGGCTGGACCGTAGTCCACTAATGGTTTCATGGTAGAACCAGGTTGATTTTTTGTTAAATCATCTGCATAGTTCCAGCCACGTTCGGCACCATAATGTCGACCGCCACCAACAGCTTGAATAGCACCTGTTTTCGTATCAATGACCGCTACACCTGACTGAATATCTTCTGTCGGGAAATTGCTGTCATCGTTCATGACATTTTCAACAACTTTTTGGGCATTTGGATCAAGTGTTGTATACACTTTAATACCTTCTGCCATGGCTGAACCATCACCGTTATTTTCCAATTCATTAATAACGACATCTAGGAAGGCATCGTATTTCGAACCAGCAAAGGATTGACGCGTTGCATCGTCTGCAAGACCTGCTTGGACATCAACGTTTTTAGCTTCTTCCATTTCTGTTTTCGAAATTTTTCCGTGTTGATACATTAATCCTAAAACCGTATTTCGACGTTGCTTGGCAAGATCAGGGTTTTTCAATGGATTATAAGCATTTGGTCGTTGTACTAATCCTGCTAATAATGCTTCTTCATCTAATGTTAAATCTTTTAATTCTTTTCCATAGAAATATTGGGCTGCTGTACCAAATCCATAAATACGGCCTGACATTAGCATTTTATTGAAATACATTTCAAAAATTTCTTCTTTTGAATATTTACGTTCTAATTGAAATGCTAGCCAAGCTTCCTGTGCTTTACGCTTTAATTTCTTTTCATTTTGTAAAAATGAGTTTTTGACCACTTGCTGTGTTAGGGTAGAGGCACCTTGTGCACCAAAGCCATCACGGAAGTTAGCAAGTATGGCACCACCTAGACGGTAGAAGTCCATGCCGTGATGTTTAAAAAAGCGTACATCTTCCGTTGCAAGAATAGCGTTCACCATGTCTTCGGGTATATCTTCATATTTTATATATTTGCGGTTTTCAGCACCAATTGTTGCAAATATTTCACCGTTTTTATCGTAGAACTCTGAAGACACAGGGTCTTTCAATAATTCCTCATCAAGCTTAGGAGCGGTGCTCGCATAGTAAGCAAATAAACCTGCTCCTCCAATGAAGCCTACAACACCGATGACTAATAGAGTTAAGAAAATACGTTTTATCCACATTTTAGCGGGTGTTGACGATTTTGTTGTTGTTTTCTTACCTTTTTTATTTTTTTCAGCGAGAGCCTTTTGATGCTCTCCACGTGTTCGACGACGTTCAGTCATTCTATTTCTCCTCACTTTCAAACCTGTAGCATTTTGCATCGATCAGTTGTTGGATGATGGGTAAATAATCGATACGTGGATAATAGCTAGTAGGAATTTCATACGCCTCTTCTACAATTGTTGAAAAGGGTATGGATTTACGATTGCCACTTTCCATTGCTTTCCAGGCCTTTTGTAAAACTTCATATGGCACAATAAAATATCGTTCAAAAGCTGAAAAGCGAACGATAATAAAAGCCACACCATTTTGTTCAGTCACTTGCTGCATATGGGTCATTTGATGCTCATGAATGTTTTTTAAGGGGAAACTGGTTTTGGAAGCAGTTTCCTTTGCATCAAAATCAATATAATGCCCATTCCAAACACCATTGTAGTCGGTTGTAGAGGGTGTTCGAAAATATGCTTCACGAATGACAGCAGCACTTCGTGAAGGGTACTCTACTTTGACGATTTGTACAGGGACAGGTTTCTTGTGAATAATAGCAAGTCGTCTTTTTATATAATAGTCGTTTGCTTCATTAATTTCATCTTCTAGCGTCTTTCCACGATTACTAAAAGACAAATCTTTACTTTTACTCTTTTTTTCTGTTTTCTGTACAGAAGTATTGGGGGTATACAATTTCCCATTTGGATAGCGAATTGTCATTTAGCTCACCCTTTATCAAACTGCTTTCCTATATAGTAGTTTACCATGATTTGATGGCTCTTCTCTACCTACATCCGTGTTGTCTTTGTTACAAGACTAGTAGACAGTGGATGCAATGAATAAACAAATTGCGTCGAAAAAAAGCTCATGATTGTCTTCCTCGAATCGTCAAAATAACTGATAAATTTAAACATAAAAACGTTTGAAGAGTGGTGAAATATCTACACCTTTCATTCAGGACGCCTTTTTAGTTGGAAGGTTCATTTTTAAAAATTTATCGAAAATCTTCTTCTTTCAGCTAACTTACGCTTATTTTGTCACGCATGAAGGTAATTTTATACATGCGAGGAATACTTAAGTAAAGCAAAGGGGGCGTTATTTTGAACAAGTTAGAACAATTAGTTGCGCAGTTAGATCTGGTCAATCAATTACTTTTCACGAGAGTGTCTCTGGAGAACAATGCTCAGAATATGCACTTTTTTTTGCAGCTCAAAGCAGTTAGCCAGAAAGTAAGCTTAGCAGAAAAGAACTGGCAAGTAAAGAATGCTTGTTCGCCTATTAGTAGTGAAAAATGATAGACTTTGGTACACTTATCTCATAAGCAATTGAACTAACTCAATAGCATTAAAATTGATACAGTATTTACCACAAAACAAGTAGGTAAAGGTAAGGGTATCAAGAGATGCCATATTTTCGTAGTTGAAATGATGGACAAGACATACTCATCATATATATGTACTTGCTACGAAAAATATTTGCTTACGTGTAATTGATGAGAGATGAGGTGCAAAATTGTTAGTTATTCAGCAAACATCCAAATTATTAGATGAATGTGATCGATGTGTTTCACGTTTTTGGCAAATGCGTGAGGAGGACCGTACACCTGATTTTTTTCAAGAGGTGAAACCACATGCTGATAAAATTCACCAACTGTTGAAGGAATGGCAGCAAGAGGCCAATAAATGGATTCAAGAGAATCGACCGAAATATATGCATACACAACAAATTGCTTCAACGGTAGAATCGATGGAGCAATTTGTTGTGCAATCTTTTTATAAGGAAACAAGTAAAAAACGTTTTTTAGATGCTATTCATTCTACCTCCTTTACAATGAAAAACTTCGAACGACTGGTTAAGGAGGAGGCAGTAAATGCTATCGAAGAAACGAACGATTAGCGAGCTTTTACATGAATGGAGATATGATGAAGAATTAAAAGAACGCATTCTTCATTGGCAAACACTTGAAGCCCGTCCTGCTAGTTATGCTTCTTTCCCAGAAAATTTACATCCTTCTTTAGTGAAGGCTTTAAAGGCAAGAGGGATCGAGCAACTTTATACGCATCAGCGAGAGGCCTTTGATTTGGCACAGAGTGGTACATCTTTTACGGCTGTTACACCAACCGCATCAGGTAAATCGTATTGCTATCATTTACCTGTGTTGCAAAAAATAATAGAGGATAACAACGCACGTGCCATTTATTTATTTCCAACAAAGGCTTTAGCACAGGATCAAAAAAATGACTTGAATGAACTTATTGAACAAAGTGGTGAAGAAATTTTAAGTTATACTTATGATGGTGATACGGCTCCAGGCATTCGTCAGAAGGTTCGTAAAGCAGGACATATCGTTATGACGAATCCTGATATGCTTCATTCAGGAATTTTGCCACACCATACGAAATGGGTATCGCTATTTGAAAATTTGCAGTATATCGTTATTGATGAATTGCATACATATAAAGGGGTATTTGGTTCTCATGTTGCTCATGTTATTCGTAGATTAAAACGCATATGTGAATTTTATGGTAGTAACCCTGTGTTTATCTGTACTTCAGCCACGATAAAAAATCCTAAGGAGCTGGCAGAGCTGCTAACAAATGAATCACATGCGCTCATCGCAGACTCTGGAGCACCTGTCGGTAAGAAAACATTTCTTTTCTATAATCCGCCCATTATTCACAAAACTTTTGGGGTGCGTAGAAGTGCCGTATTAGAGGTAAGTGATTTAGCAAAGAGGCTTTATATAGCTGGTATTCAATCCATCATTTTCGCTAAAAGCAGGGTACGGGTTGAAATGATTGTCACTTATTTAAAGGAACTCACACGCAATAAGCTGCTTGATGAATCCGTGCGTGGCTACCGAGGTGGTTATTTGCCATCTGAACGTCGGGTCATTGAAAAAGGCTTGCGTGATGGAACTATTCAAACCGTTGTCAGTACAAATGCGTTAGAATTAGGGGTCGATATTGGCCAGTTACAAGCATGTATTATGACAGGTTATCCAGGTAATATCGCAAGTGCCTGGCAACAAGCAGGACGTGCAGGAAGGCGGCAAGATGAGGCTTTAATTATCTATGTTGCACAATCGACTGCTCTTGATCAGTATGTGGTTAATCATCCTTTATTTTTACTTGGTAGTGCACCAGAGGAGGCACGTATTTATCCAGAAAATATGTTAATTCTAATGGATCATTTAAAATGTGCCGCTTTTGAATTACCTTTTTCTATAGAAGATACTTATGGTGAATATGACATACAAGAGTTGTTAGATTATTTAGCCGAAGAAGGCGTTGTCTTTAAGACGAGTGATAAGTGGCATTGGATGAGTGATCGTTTCCCAGCACATGATATTAGCTTACGGTCTGCTTCGCAGGAAAATGTGGTAATTATTAATCTATCTATTCCTGCCCAAACAAAGGTAATTGGAGAAATGGATCGTCATAGTGCCATGACATTATTACATGAGGAAGCGATTTATTTACATCAAGGGATTCAATTCCAAGTAGAGAAGCTCGACTGGGAAGAAAAGAAAGCCTATGTCCGTGAAGTCGACGTCGATTATTATACAGATGCCAATCTTGCCGTTGAAATGAAGGTATTAGAGGAAGATCGAAGCCGAGGATATAATGGTGGTACGATTAGCTTCGGGGATGTAGGATTAGTCGCACAGGCAACTATTTTCAAAAAAATTCGCTTTGGTACGCATGATAATATCGGATCGGGGCCCATTCATTTACCTCCAGATGAAATGCATACAAGTGCATCATGGCTTTCACTTCATCTAACAGAGCAATGGTCAGAGGCGGAATTGACAGAGGTAATGATTGGAGTAGCCTATGCCATGAATGCGTTTATTCCTTTGTTTATTCAATGTGATAGCAGTGATGTAGCAGTTGTCCCACAAGTTAAAGCATCCCATAATGAGTTGCCCACATTTTTTGTTTACGATAAATATCCTGGTGGGATTGGTTTAAGTGAAAAGGTCTATGACTTATGGGAAGATCTATTAATGAAAACCTTAGAGCATGTTTCAAAATGTCCTTGTGAATCTGGATGTCCATCATGTATTGCTCCACAAGACTCAATATTTAATGTGAAAAGTAAAGTCATTAAATTGCTTCAAATATTAAATTATCAGTATTAGTTAAATACAGCGAGGGAAGGGAGTAGACTAAATCTTCAATCCCTCTTTAATTAATTTATAAACAAATTAGGTGAATGTAAGATTAATCACCAATAATTTTTATCTAATGGTAAAATTGGTAATTAGTATGGAATGGAATTTTAAAAGGTGATTTAGAAAATTTGAAAAGTTTTTATAATTGAATACTGTAATGATCGACAGTCATATGATCAATAGTGGGCAATTTACATTGAATATAATATGTTCAAAAAAGTATTTAAATGAAAACGGTGAATTAAGGAGTAGACAGAGACTGTCATAATTTTGTCGATTTTTTATTGAACAGGGAAAGTGAATGTAATGAATATTACAAAAACAAAAAGTACTGTTTAAAGTCAAATTTTCTAATTTTATTTCATATATCTAGTTATTATGCTTGTGAAAATAAGGTCATTAAAGGTTTGTTGACATATAAATAGTGCATCGATAAAATTATTCTATCCGTGCAGCATAAAGAGGTGGAAAAATGAAACTTTATCCAATTTATGAATTTCCAGAATCCTTATATGACTTATTAATGATACTAACCAATATAGAAAAGCTGCAGCCTATGCCAATGACTGAAGTTGAAAATTTATTCAAAAAATATATTGGTAAAAGGTCTTCTAGAATAAAAATAACGATTAGAAATTTAAAATCTTTAAATATGATTATGGGAACAAATTCTATTAGTTTATCATATGAAACACAAGTATATATTGATACTAATAGTGACTTGGATGATTTACTACTTTTGTTAATTTATGAAAAAAAAGATTTATTTAAGCAGTGTAAAGACATAAGTAATATAACTGATTTTAATAAATTGAATAATATCGCTTTGGCACATACTTTATGGTCCCAGGGATATATAGAGGAAAATATAAGAACAGCTATAGAGAAAATTTACGCATTAAAAAGACTTATAAATTGTTGTTATACAAATAAAAATAAGAAGATTAATATTTTTTTAGAATATGAGAAATATATAAAGTTTATAGAAGATCTTCAAAGAGAATATCTTAATATGGCTAATTTTGGTGAAACTGTTATTATAGTTGATATAAGGGATCAGATGAAGAAATCTGAGGAATATTCATATAACCAATTTGATAAGTACTTAATAATGCTATTTAATGACCCAATATATTCTAAATTTATAGCATTTACTACTGTTAATAATATCTTTGCTCACAAAGGTTATTTTAATATTAAAATGAAAAACTATTACTATATGAAAATTTTGGATAAAATAATATATAAAGATACCCTTCTCTAAAGAAAGGAGAAACAATAATGACAGAGTCATATGTACTAAAATATATAATGGGAATGTTTGATGATATTAGTAAAGAATGTATTACACAAAATGTTGCCTTGAATGAAATTAATTCAATGAGGAATACACAGCCGCCAGAAAACCCTACATTCATTTTAAATCAAACGGAAGCTAAGGAACGTATAAAAAATAAATTCATTTCATCATATAAAGAAAATGCTTTTATGCCAATTTTATTATCTGGACTTGTTGGAGATGGGAAAACTCATTTTTTAAATAGAATTTATTCTTATTTTAAGGAAAATAATAATTTTTATATAATTAAATTTAGAGTTGAAGATACTGAGAGATCAGATTATAACTTTACTAAAATGATAATGTCAGAAATATTTTCGAAATATTATAGGGATTTTAGAATTACTTTTAATAATATTATCAATACTATCCCATTTAGTAATGATGATGAAGAAACTTTAAGTTATTTCCGTGAAACTCTAGATATTTCAGATAACTTATCTAAAGTTTTATTTAGTATGAAAAGTTCTAATGATTTAGAGGGGCCTGCACTAAGAGTACTCGGATCACGGCACGGGAAAACGGAGTTAAAAAAACTGGATATAGATTTATTAAGTACAGATGATTACTTAGAAGTATTTAAATTATTTATTCAAAATAAAACAAGAAATGGTTTGTTTATTATTATGCTAGATGAATTCGAGCACGCCCATACATCTTTAAAGCCAAACGCTAAGAAAGGGTTTTTCCAGAGTTATAAAAATTTTATTGATAAAGCTGCAACTGAAAGTAATTATAAAGAGCTAGTAATAGTGACTGCGATTACTGAACAATACGAAGGAGAGTTAAAAAATGGATTGACTAATGAAACTGCTTTATGGACAAGACTTGAGCCTAATTCTATTAAATTAAAATCATTTTTATTAAGTCAAGAGGAGTTAAATAAATTACTTGATGAGTTAAGTTATAGGTATTCACTAGCGTATGATTTTCCTATAATTGAAACTCAATATACAAAAATAATTAAAGCTTTGAGAATTAAATTTAAAGATTCCCAACCAAGAAGTTATAGGGTTATAGTTTCTTCAATATTAAATATTATGGATGATATTAGATACAATAACTTTGATTTAAAAAATTACTCGCAGGATGAAATAATTCTTAATACTGTAGAAATAGAGTCAGAAGAGTATGATTTGTTTAATTTACCAGAATTAAATCCGTTAGATAACAATAAAAGTAACTATGAATTGTTAATTGAACAAGTCAAAGAAGATTGGGGACTTTCTAGTGTTAAAATGAAAAGTTCCAAATTGAAAACTTCAATTGAATTAGCATTAAAAGAAATAGGACATAGTATTTCAATCGTAAAACACCCAAGTGTATTTAGTTCTTATTTTGACGAAAAAATTAATCAAATATTTATTGGATATGGACAAAGTAAGCGGATAGTTACCAGTAAATTTAATAATTTTTTAGATTATCTAGATAACATGGATGAAGAAGAAAAGCAAGGAATTACACCATATTTTATATATCCTTTGGAGAATTATAGTGAAGGTTTTGAGTTAAAATTGAGTAGACATCCACAAATTGTTGCTGTAGGCGTAGAATTGACTTTATTGTATTCTTTATTAGCTCTTAGATTGGTGGATGATGAGAGTCTGAAAATCAAAATAAAGAATAATTTAAAAGGTTTTTATAAATTTTTTGAAGAAGATGCTGGTGGGGAATAGAATGAGTAAAACGAAATGGAGAATAATAGAATTTATTAATCAATCGGAACATCCAATTAACATAAACAATCATCTAAATATAGTAGGACTACAAGCGAAATTTACTTCGGATGATATAGCAATATTAAATTATGAAGAAAATGTATCTTCTGAAGTAATAGAGTTGCTAAAAAAAAGTATGATAAAAGAAATTATTGATAATGATATGATTAGCTTGGATTTGGATGAGGAAGACTTATTTATACTTAATTCGTATTCTTGTGAAGAAATCATGTTTTCTTTTTGTGTAAATGAAGAGTGCAAATCTGAAGAAATGTTATTAAATTTCCTTACGAATATTGGTGAAATTTCGGAATATGATTACGAGCATAATCATTTTGAGCGGTATGAGTACTCTAATTTATCTAAATATCCATTGTTTCATAATATTCGATTAAAAAATATTGCAATTTTCCATGTAGACTCTTTAGAATGTGGGATTGCTCTAATTGGATATATGTTAAAAGGGAATAAAATGCATTTTACTATAAAGGCATTTCAGTATGAGGTATTGGAATATATAATCAATAAGTTTAAAATAGAATATCCTATGATAGAATTAGTAGATAATTTATTATGGAACCTGATTATGAGTAGGAAAGTATTACAAGGATATCGTCCAACGGATTCATATCTTATTAATAATCCTCTTTCACAGCAGTTTCTTAAAACTTCAAAAAGTAGTAAGTTGGCAGATAAGTTTGAATTTATTTTAAAAGAATTATTAAATAAAGGTTTTTTGAAAGAGGAAGAATACTTAGAAGTATCTAAAGATAGTAGTATTACAAAATTTTTGCATCCATATTTAATCTATAACAAAAATAGTGAAGGCAGGATTTGGTTTGGAGAGTCTACAGGACTTGTTTATTCTGAATCAGATAAAACAAATCCTAAAAAAATAACACCGCTTAAGTTGGAAAGAGTATATGCACCACATCATGATTTACTTTACTATATAAGAGCGTTTTGGCATCAAAATTTTATTGAACAAGCAATTGAAAAGATTAAAAGTGATTGGGATGATACTAATCATTTATTAAGAATTATAGATATTGTAGTAGATTATAAGTTCGACTTTCTTTCAGAAACAAAACCAAGCAAAGAATCTAGAGATATTGATTGTTTGATTAGGGTTAAAAATATTAGAAATAATGAAGAATATATAATTTCTATAGAAGCTAAAAGAAATTCTGATGAATATAATAATGTGATAAATGATAATAGAGATAAGATTTCTTCAACATATGCTAAGGCTTTTACTGCTTTTGTAATGGTGTCCTATTTTAATATTGGAGTGACAAATAATAAAGAGATAATAACTTGGGAAGATAGAGGTGAGCAAGTGAAGAAAGAAATTTTTCCGTGTGTAGAGCATAAGTTTGCTGGCTTAGTAAATAGTTTAAAATATAATCTTCATGTTATTTGTGGGATAGAAGAACACGGAGCGTAAAATAAAATTATTGGATGTTAAAAAGATGACTGATAAAGAAATTGAAAAATATATTGATGGTGGAGTACAGCTGTTACAAAGAAAAGAATGTTTATCATCTAATTTAATTGACTTTTTTTTAATATATACTATTGCTTTTTGTAATAATTATATAAATATAGAAAGTTGGGAAGCTAGTGAAGTTAATTTATATAACTTAAAAAGTGAAGCGAAAAGCAAATTAAATAAATTCTTGTTTGACAAATTAGATGAAAGTAATAAGGAAATTGTTGATTATATCGAATGGATTAAATTAAACTCCCCTAAATATATCAAAGAAGATATTTTAGGAAGCATTTATATATTAACTTTAGAGAAAGAAAAAAGAAAACGTTTAGGAGAACATTATACTAGGTATGATGTGATTGAGTTAATAACTGAAAAATGGTCTTTTTCGGGATTACATGAAAAAAAAATAATTGACCCAGCATGTGGATCAGGGAATTTTCTAATTAATATTCTTAGCCAAACATTTGCAAACAATCCTATCGAAAAAAGAAAACGGATAATAGAGAACATAGAAAATATGAATTTTTTAATAGGGGTAGATATTCAAGAACTACCTTGTATAATAACAAAATTAAGAATGTTGATGGAGATAGTTTATTATAATAATGAAATAGACCCTTTGTTAAAGTATCCAGTTTTTCAGTTAGATAGTTTATTAAGTGAAAATCCGATATTAGAAGATAATTTTTATGATTTAGTGATTACTAACCCACCATACTTACGTTACCAGTTAATTGATGAAAATAAGAGAAGCTTATTAAAAAAGCTTTATTATGCAGCTGTGGGAAGATTTGATTTATATACATTATTTATTGAAAAAGGTATTAAATTAGCAAAAGAAAATGGACAAGTTATTATTTTGTGTTCGGATAAATTTATGGGTGCAGATTATGGAATTGGAATTAAAGAGTACATAGAAAAAAATGCGAAGTTAATAAGCGTTATTGATTTGAGTACAATTTATCCCTTTAGAGCGGCTGTTTTATCAGCTGTATATCAATTTGATAAAGTGAAAAATAAGAAACCAGAAAATGCACTTTGGTTGAAACCTTTTCCTTGTGATGACAAGATGAGTACTAATGTACAAGGAGAGGTTATTATAGGTAATGAATGGAGATATTCTAATAAAAAAAGTGAAGAAATATTAAATAAGATAGTTTCAAATTCAAATGTTTTATTAGGTGATATTACTTTAAGTATTTCAATAGGTCTTCAAACAACTGCTGATAAAGTTTTTTCAAAGTTTATGACATATGATTTTGTAAAAAAAAATAACTTCGAATCTCAACTTGTATTTCCATTGTTAAGAGGAAGAAATCTCAAAAAATGGGCTTATGAATGGGAAGGAAATAATAATAAGGATACGTTTGTTTTATATCCTTATACATTTGAAAATAATAAAACAATACCTATAATTCTTTCTGACTTTCCGAATGTATCTAGTTATTTACATAAGCATAAAAAGGAATTAGAAGGTAGATCTTATTTTCAAGGCAAGTCTAATAAACAGTGGTTTGAACATTGGACGCCCCATTCGTTTAACTTTTTTAATGAAATCAAGATATTGACTCCTGATATTGCTTCAGAATGCATGTTTTCCTTGGATGTACAAGGATTTTTTTATAACGGAACAGCGTACTCCATAAAATTAAAGAAAGATTATAGTGTAGATGATTATAAATATTTACTTGGGTTATTGAATAGTAAAGTTATTGAATTTTTTCATAAAAAAATCAATACGACACATTTAGAATCTGATAAATATAGGTTTCGTCCTTCGGTTTTGAAAAAATATCCCTTAGTTATGTTAAATAAAGATGATGAGAGGTATAGAGAAATAGTAAGTCTTGTTAATGAGATTCTTAATGGAGTACGAGAAAAAGATTTAATAGAAAAAGAGATAAATGAAATTGTTTTTCGAATTTATGGATTGAAAAAGAAAGAAATAGAAGATTTATAATGTGATATTAAACCCTTGGAGTAGAAAATGTTAAAAAGCCCACAGTATCCTATTGATAACATTTTATTAAAGGGGAGCATTACATCTTTTGCAAGAATTTAAGCCCAAAATATAAAAAAGACGCACCTTTTTGGTACGTACAACTAATAGTCGTTTATCTGAAAATGTTTCAGATAAACGGCTATTTTGCACATGTTGCTTGGATAATTTTTCACCAAGACCTGTAATTAAATTTCAGACTGCTGATAAAGCGGTAAAAATAGAACGCTGTCATTAACTTCACTAGGTATTAATAAAAGTTGATACTATCCGCTATAGCACCAGCTTTACTAAAAGTAGATTTGTATTTTAGACATGAAAGATGTATCTCTACTAGAATCGCTTAAACATAGCTTAATGAAAAATAAAATTAGAAGTATAGAAAGTAAATTTTATCAAGATATAAAAATATTAAAGGCATACATTCTTTATATAAATAATGATAAAGATAGTGTTCATATTATAATTGATAGACTCGGATTTTCAGACAAAACAAATAAGAGTTTGCGAGCTATTTAGATAATTTAAAAATAAGAAACAATGTTAACGAATTTTCTCTTTAACCTTTTAAATGGAAAAGTAATAGAAAAAGTTTACCAGTCATCATTATGCTTGGGAAGCACTTTGTTTAAATCTTTTAAGATAGTACCCAAAAAGGAAATACGTCGGTGTAAGTTTTCTAAGCTGTCTTCATTACTAAAGGTTCATTAGTTGAGGAAAATTTCTTTCTTAAATTATATAATAATTCAAAACCACTTCGTTGACAGATTAATATTTGTCATTTGCTAACTTACATCAACTTTATCACGAAACTGAAACTATACATTTTAAATGTTAGACAATTTTAAAATGGATCTAATCGTGTATTTACATACTTTTCTAGTGAAATAAAATTCGCTTTGGTACGCATGATAATATCGGATCGGGGCCCATTCATTTACCTCCAGATGAAATGCATACAAGTGCATCATGGCTTTCACTTCATCTAACAGAGCAATGGTCAGAGGCGGAATTGACAGAGGTAATGATTGGAGTAGCCTATGCCATGAATGCGTTTATTCCTTTGTTTATTCAATGTGATAGCAGTGATGTAGCAGTTGTCCCACAAGTTAAAGCATCCCATAATGAGTTGCCCACATTTTTTGTTTACGATAAATACCCTGGTGGGATTGGTTTAAGTGAAAAGGTCTATGACTTATGGGAAGATCTATTAATGAAAACCTTAGAGCATGTTTCAAAATGTCCTTGTGAATCTGGATGTCCATCATGTATTGGAGCGCAGGACAGTTTGCAGGAAGGAAAAAAGAGGGTCATTATACTTCTTCAGAGATTAAATCAAATTAATTAAAAAAGAAAAGAGGGCTTGTGGTATATCTGAATGATTTCCTCAAACTCTCTTTATCTATCTATTAATGTATATACCTGACAATTTTTTTAGAAGGATTCAATTCTTTTTTAGTATGGAACTAAGTCCTTTTACACTTTTTCCTCTACGTTTATTGGCAATGCAAGAGGTATATTAATAAATTTGTGAAGACAATACTGTTCTGATTCGAGTGCTGAACATTTGGTGTAGTAGAATAGTCAAAAATTAGTCGATAGAAATTTTGTGTTTCTCATGAAGTAGTATTGTACCATTTACTTTAACGACGATATTTAAACTGAGTAATCCACCTATTTTTACTTTTACTGTTGATACTGTTCCATTAGTTTCTGTAATTTCACCTTTCAATTTTACAAAGGGATAAACTTGTTTGAACATACTGTCTCTACTCTTTTTATCTACTACTTCATTATTAATATAAAGAACCTCTTCCGTCACAGCATTTACAATGCGAATAATATGCCCCTTATATTCTAACTGCCATACTTTAAATACTTCTTTTTCTAAATCCTCTGTTGTGTTTTTCCATTCTTTTTTTAGTTCTTCACGAAAATTTTTAAACAATGCGTTTCCTCCAAGAAAAGTTATTAATGATTACATAAATATTTTTACTTCATTTCAAAGTAAGTGGTGGCATTCATCTAACGCACCTTTTATATGTAATTTCATTTTATAGAAAATACTTGCAATAGTACAAGCGAATTAGATAAAAGTGTTAGTTTTCTAGAAATAAAATTATTTAAATGGTCAACCAACAAGGATGCCGTAACTTTATGGAGAATGGACTTTTTAAATAATAATTCAATGTATGATTACACAATAATTAGAATTAAAAAGGAGTTAAGGCTAAATAAACTTTATTCAAACATGTTCGTGTTGATTAATTCGGGGCTTTGTCTCGTTTGTGTGACTTACACCAACAATTAGAAAAGTAAGGTAAAGAAAATTTTAAATATACAAATATTTGTTGAATGTTAACTTTAAGTAATATATAAATAAATAGGAATATATGGTTTTTAACTAGGAGGACAATTATTCTCTCCTAGTTAATCTGAAATGGGACATAATTTTATAGGTTTAATGACTATTTGATGAAATGGTGGTGGAATATGGTACAGACTCGAAATGTTGTATCTCAAGATGATGCGTTTCTTTACGAGTTATATATTTCTACACGAAAGAACGAGTTTTCGATGCTTGCCCTAGATGAACAACAATTACACGCGCTTTTACTAATTCAATACGAAGCGCAAAAGAGATTTTATCAACAAAATTTTCCGCAAGCAAAGCATGAAATTATTTTTCATGAAGGTTTGGAAATTGGTAGGATGATGACTGAATGTAAAAGTGGGAATATTCATTTAATTGATATTTCTTTATTGCCTGATTTTAGAGGTAAGGGCTATGGAACCAAGTTATTAAAGCAATTACAAAACAGTGCGGCTAGTCAGAATTTGTCTGTTACACTCCATGTATGGCATGGAAATCCTGCAAGGCGCCTATATGAAAGATGCGGATTTTACGTTACCGAAGACATTTCTCCGTATATTGCCATGAGGTTTGAGTCACTCGGTTAAAAGACTGAATTTTCAATTTATTCGAAAGGAGGTGAGAGTCAATGAGTGAGTCTTATTTAGGAGAGATTCGTATGTTTGCAGGAAACTTTGCTCCTCAGGGATGGGCTTTATGCAATGGACAACTTCTTAGTATTTCAGAAAATGAGGCACTTTTTGCTTTACTTGGAACAACATATGGAGGGGATGGTCAAACTACTTTTAAGTTGCCAGATTTAATGGGACGTGTTCCTATTCATGTTAGTCCACAGTACGGTATAGGTGTTGCTGGTGGTACAGAATTGATTACGTTAACTGCCAATCAACTGCCAAATCATACACATACTGTTCAAGCGGCTACAGCTGTTGGGAATACCTCAACACCGACTAATAAGCTGTGGGCAACGACAAGTGGATATTCTAATTACTCAAATGATAAAGATGGAGCTGGCAATCCGTTAACGCCAGTTACAATGAACGCTAATGCTAGCTCGGTTGTTGGTGGCAATCAGTCACATGACAACATGATGCCAACAGTAGCAATTTCTTTCATTATTTCGTTATATGGAGTATTTCCTACCCAGCCATAAACATATGTACAAAGGAGGATGAAAATGGCAGAACCATATTTAGGTGAAGTTCGATTATTTGCGATGAATTATGCGCCAAGATACTGGTTATCTTGTGAAGGGCAATTGCTTCCTATTAATCAGTATCAAGCTTTATACGCGCTGTTAGGAACGGTTTATGGAGGGGATGGGGTAAAAACATTTGCCTTACCAGATTTGCGAGGACGTGTCCCAATCCATGTAGGTCCTTCATTACCTTTAGGAACAAAGGCGGGTGAAGTGACACATTCTTTAACAGTTAATGAAATACCTCAACATACTCATCAAGTGTACGGCTCATCAAACCTTGCAAGTGTACCCTCCCCTAAAGGAAATGTATGGGCACAAAAGGATAACTTATATGCAGATGGTCCGACTGTAACGATGAATTCAGCTGCATTATCTTCTGCTGGAGGAGGACAGGCCCATAATAATATGCAGCCTTATTTAGCCGTACATTTTTGTATCGCTACTCAAGGTATTTTTCCAACAAGAAATTAAGTAAAAGGAGTTGGTATGAATGGCAGATGCGTATATCGGTGAAATCCGAATTTTTTCAGGAAACTTTGCGCCAAAGGGGTGGGCGTTATGTAACGGTCAATTGATGAACATTCAGCAAAATACAGCACTTTATTCTATATTAGGTGTTCAGTATGGTGGCGATGGGAAGACAACCTTTGCATTACCGAATTTAATGGCGTCAGCACCTATGAATCAAGGATCAGGAATGGGATTAACACCGCGAAAAGTTGGTGAAGCGGTAGGAACACAAACAGTGACGCTTTTGGAGTCCCAAATACCTGCTCACTCTCATACTCCAGTAGCTATACAAAGTGTTGGAACATCAGGTAATCCGATTGGTTTATTTTGGGCAGAGGGAGTAGGGGCCGGGAGACCACCCAAACAACCACATTTGTATGATACCAATTTGGATGTTCAAATGAACACGCAAGCTTTAGGTTTGACAGGTGGGAGTCAGCCACATAATAATATGCAGCCCTTCTTGGTGATGAATTATATTATTTGCTTACAGGGTGAGTTTCCATCTAGAGGGTAACAGGAAATTTAAAGGGGTGGAACTATGAATCGATCGCAGGCTTTCAAAAATGGCAGGAATGGGATTAAAATGGTCCGTAAAAAAATGAGATTTTATGTCCGTATTTTAATAGTCTTAATTTTAATGATGGCATCGATTGGCTATATCCCTGCCATAGAGGTAGAGGCTGCTGTGAATGGAACTGCTGATGGTACATATGATTTCGGTGGATCTGTCAGTGGTGATAACAGTGCGGGTGCAGGATTTTCAACCTTTTCGGATAAGTTTATAATAAGCAACGGTTTTGTAGTTGATCCAGCAACATCACAATTGTATACACAAAATTATACACCTAAGGCTCAGGAAACTCTGATTATTAAAGCAGAGGGAGGGAATATATGTAAA
The DNA here is from genome assembly GCF_049315265.1 of Lysinibacillus sp. NPDC056220. Lineage (NCBI taxonomy): Bacteria > Bacillati > Bacillota > Bacilli > Caryophanales > Bacillaceae > Lysinibacillus > Lysinibacillus sp. NPDC056220. The sequence continues at coordinate 836,078 of NZ_JBMOXD010000003.1, read as the reverse complement.
ACATTCACGTTTAAAGACTTAGGGATAAGTATTGTTCCAGATCTTCCTAAACTCACATTTAGTAAGCTTTCCTTAGTTGTAAAAGATTCGAATGGAGCTACGTTAGGCTCTCACTCAATTGCTAATAAGGAGATTTCTGGGAATGGAATGATCTATCAATTAAGTACTCTCTTAAATAATGGTAATGAATTTGATTACAATGGTGCTGAATCCTTAGAAATTACGTGGCAATTTGATTTCCCTACTAATGATCCAAATACAGAGCCATCAAACTTAAACTTTGATAATATAACAATTGCCAATGTGAGCGACAGTTTTTCTGATACTCAAACTCCTACAATATCAAACAAAACAATTACATCTTCAAATGTCAGTACAACAGGTGTAACGCTTGGGTGGGAAAAGGCAACAGACGATGTGACACTACAGGGCGATTTAGAGTATCGAGTCTATCAATCTAGCAGTAATAATATGGATACTGTTAGTGATATCGAAGTAAACGGTTTAGCATTAGGAACTGGATTTTCAAAAGATTTAGAAGTATTTAATGTGACGGGGTTATTACCAAGTACGACATATTATTTTAATGTCATTGTAAAAGATGCTGCAGGCAATAAAAGTGCTTATACAATGAAGTCAGTGACGACCTCTATTCCTGCTAATGCTCCAACTGTAACTACAAATACTATCCCATCTAATGTGACAACAACAGGAGCAACGGTTGGTGGGTATGTTACAGCTGATGGTGGAGCGATAGTTACAGAAAGAGGAATTGTCTATGCAACGACTGCCAATCCGACGACCATTAATAGTAAAATAACGATAACAGGGACAACAGGTACTTTTACTGCTGACCTAAGTGGGTTAAATCCAAATACGACGTACCATTACAGAGCATATGCGACAAACTCTGTAGGTACAAGCTATGGAAGTGATCAAACCTTTACAACAGGGTCATTAAGCAATAATGCAGACTTAAGCAACTTAACCCTTTCAACAGGAACGTTAAGTCCAGCCTTTGCTTCAGGTACGACAGATTACACTGCAAATGTAGCTAGTAATGTAGGAAATATTCAGGTTACACCGACATTAGCTGATAGTTATGCAACGCTAACGCTGAATGGGGCAGCTGTCACAAGTGGAATTGGTAAGGATATTGCCTTAAATGTCGGATTAAACACCATTACTATTATTGTAACTGCACAAAATCAAACAACAAAAATTTATACGATTACAGTTACTAGAGCAGCACCAACATATACAATTGATACAATCAGTAATCAAATGTTCCCAGCACTAACAGCTGGATACACAAGCGGCACTCAAGAAACAAAAACGTTAACAATCGCAAATACAGGAACAGGTAGTTTAGCGAATGTATCGGTAGCGATCAGTGGTGCTAATGCGGATGATTTTGATATTACGCAACCATCAGCGACGAGCTTACCAAGTGCGGGTAATACAATATTTACCGTGAGGGCAAAGGATGGCTTGGCGGTAGGAACCTATACAGCAACGGTAACGGTAAGCGCGACAAACCTAACACCAGTGACGTTTACAGTTACGCAAGAAGTCCAAGCAAATTCAGTAACAGCTCCAGATGTGCCAACGAATGTATTGGCAACGCCAGGTGATAGTTATGTAAGGGTAAGCTTTGATGTCCCGACCAATAATGGAGGTAGTACGATTACTGGATATACAGTTAAAGTGTATGTAGGCGGAGTGGAGCAGCCGATGTTAGCGAAAATAGGGACGTTAAGTCCAATCATAGTAACGGGATTAACCAACGGGACAGCCTATACATTTAAAGTGTTAGCAACTAACATTGCTGGAAATAGTGGAGAATCTATGGCATCAAATGTGGTGACACCAGTAGCTCCTACTGCCCCAGGTCAGCCAACCATACCGGTGCCAACACCAAGCTCACCAACAACATCAACGAAAATTCAAGTTGGTCTAGAAATAGATGGTGATAACCCACTGGAAAAAACTACGATTGAGATTGAACGCACAAAACATGCCAATGGTGAAATTACAGATTTCGTAGCTTTAACTGAATCGAGTGCCAAGGCAGCCATTGAAAAAGCGAAGCAAATTGACAATAACATTGTTCGTATTGTTCTCCCTGATGTTAATGATGAAATAGATAAAGTAACAGTAGAAGTTCCAAAGCAATCTCTACAATTACTACGTGAAAACGGATTATCGCTGGAAATTGCTACAGAGAATGGACTTGTTACAATTCCACATAGCTCAATGAAGGGGATAGAAGATAATTTCTATTTCCGCTTAGTACCAGTTAAAAAGAATAGTGAGCGTCAAGCCATTGAAGAACGTGCCCGTGTAGAGCGCGTAGTACATGAAGCTCTTGAAAGCAATAATGTGCATGTAGTGGCGCGTCCAATGACCATTGAGACTAATATGCCAAATCGTCCTGTGCACGTAACTTTGCCATTAAAAGGCGTGAAAATCCCTGTAAATATAGTAGAGCGTAAGGCGTTTCTTAAGCAATTAGCTATGTTTATTGAACACTCTGATGGAGAGAAAAAAGTGGTTCTTCCTGAAGTTGTAACAATGGTGAAGGGGGAGCTAGGTCTTCGTTTTACCGTTGAGAAGTTCAGTACGTTTACCATCATTCAGGTGAATAGGACAAAACCACCTTTAGAAGTAAATAAACATGAAGCCTATATTAATGGATTCCTTGATGGTACATTTGGTCCTGAAAAAAATGTAACGCGGGGGCAAGTGGCAACGATGATTGCCCGTATACTAGGCTATACAGATGGTACAGTGGACACAACACCATTATTCCGGGATATTCCAAGTGATTATTATGCAGCGGGTCCCATTGCCTTTATCAAAGAGCGGGGCATTATGAATGGGGATATCTATGGTAATTTCCGTGCAAGTGATAACATTACACGTGCGGAAATGGCAACTGTAGTGGCAAACTTTAAGCAACTTCACATTGAAGAGAATCAAAATATTACATTCAAGGATACAAAAGGTCATTGGGCACAGTGGATTATAGAAGCGATACGTACAGCAGGTATCATCAATGGTCAATCAGACGGTAGTTTTGCGCCAAACGAACCTGTAACCCGTGCTCAAGCAATAGTGATGATGAATCGCATGTTAGAGCGTGGTCCACTACAAGGTGTAACATCACCAAGTTTCCAGGATGTTAAAGAAACACACTGGGCGTTTGAAGAAATTGAAGAAGCGGCCAAAACTCATACGTATGTTATCGATCAAGATGGTAATGAAAAACTTTCAAAATAACAAATAGCAAAAGCAGACTAGGGAGAGAGAGCCTTGGTCTGTTTTTTTGTATATGAAAAATTGCACGGACAAACTGGAACTCGTCATCACCCTTAATTTCAGATAGAAGAGAGAAACTATTGGTAAGACATTATAATAATTACTGCACAGCGTATTGAATTTGTTCAGATGCCATTAAAGAAATATTAAGTAAGAATTTCCTGTGAAGAAAATTTTGAATGAGTCAAGCAATCGTGGTAATCTTGCAGAGAGTCTTATATTATAAGCAGAAAATGAGTGAACTACATGTCTTACGAGAATAAAATACTACAAATGAAAAAAATGCTTAGTAAAAAACCAGCGGTAGCTCAACAAAAGGTAGAGGAACCAGCTTTTCAGAAACCAGTCAAACCAAGCTATACCAAGCGATGGGAAGAGGCTGGGCTTAAGGTTGTGGAAAATGACTTTGGTATTGTATTTAAGCGCCATGTACAGTATCCATTTTCTTTTCAGCATGGTCATTATCGGCTACAGTCATTTTTTGATGCTTTGAAAAAATGGCAGGATGCTTCATTTGATCATCCATATGCACTGGACTTACATGAGCCTGTATTATTTTTTGATACGGAAACGACAGGCTTAAAAGGTGTGGGCACACATATTTTTTTACTTGGTTTTTTAGAGGTAGACGAAGAATGTTTTAGTTTGACACAATATATTCTAGCAGACCCTGCACATGAGGCGGCATTTTTGTTTGAATCGAAACTGTGGCAAAAATCTGCAACAGTCATCACATATAATGGTAAAAGTTTTGATTGGCCGCAGCTTGAAACTCGCTGGACACTGCATCAAAAAACATTACCAAAATTACGATCACAACGACAAATTGATTTATTGCATAGTTCGAAGCGTTTATGGAAAAATGATATGGAGCGCTTAAAATTAAAATCTGTGGAGGAAGAGAAGCTTGGTTTCTCTCGGAAGGGAGATATTCCTGGTCATCTTGCGCCAATTATTTATTTAGATGCTGTGAAAAGTGGCGGACCAGATGCTCTTATGAAGGTTTTGCTTCACAATGAGTGGGATTTACTGTCGCTTATCACGCTTTATAGTCACTCCACTCAGCTCTTGTTTGAAGAGGGGCATGAAGAATCTGCAAAAACCTTTACCAACATTGGGAAATGGTATGGTGATTTAAAAGAAAGCACACAAAGTGTTAAGGTGTTAGAAAGGGTGACTACGCAATTTGATGCGCTGGAAGCGGGTAATGCGCACTATTATTTAGCACTACAGCACAAAAAGAGTAAACGCTACAGTGAAGCTATAGATGCGTTTGTAGCCTCTCTCCATTTTGTTGAAGCAAGAACAAAGTTGCATGTCCTTGAGCAGCTAGCCATACTTTATGAGCACAAAATGAAAGATTATAAGCAGGCCCTTTATTATACGCAACAAGGCATACATCTCATTCAAAGGAATGAGCAATGGAGAGCAGAACAAAAACAAAAATGGGTAATTTCTTGGGAAAAGAGGTTGCTCAGATTAGGAAATAAGAAATAATTTCCCAGGTAATCGCATAAAACGACAAGTTTAGCTTACAATTGGAGTTTTCAGACGATATAATGTGATGAAGTATGCTATAATGTATTCGTGTATGTAGTGTGAGGAAGGGCGATGTGAATGGACATTAAATTAACGTCAAAAATGATCCTTGAAAAGGAATTTAAAAAGAACTTTAAAGGCTATAATGTGGAAGAAGTAGATTCATTCCTTGATGAAATAATTCAAGACTATGAAACGTTTGAAAAAGTGATGGCCCAACTACGTGAAGAAAATAGACAGTTAAAAGAAGAAATTGATAGTACACCAAAGAGACAACCGGTTGCTTCTGCAGCAGCTGGTACAACAAATTTTGATATTTTAAAACGTCTTTCAAATTTAGAAAAACATGTATTTGGTAGCAAGCTATACGAATAATTTTAGTCAATTATATTGTATTTAACATAAAACTCTAGTATAATCTTTCGTATCATCATGAAATTCTGGTAATCGCTGCGGCGCTAGACGTCGTAGAGGAAAGTCCATGCTCACACGGTACTGAGATGTCCGTAGTGTTCGTGCTTACTGAAAAAATAAGGTAAGGCAGCTGTTAAAGCTGACGGCGGAAGGAAAACCTAAGTTCTTGGATATGGTTGACACTTCCTGAAAGTGCCACAGTGACGAAGCTTGCTTGGAAACTTGCAAGGTGGAACGAGGTAAACCCCACGAGTGAGAAACCCAAATTATGGTAGGGGCACTCTCTAGAAGGAATTGAACGGATAGAGGGACAGAGCTAGCTCTGTAGATAGATGATTACTACCTGGTTGTACGAGGCGCAAGCTGTTTGAGTACTCAGGAACAAAACATGGCTTATGGAATTTTTTTGATGCTTATTTATGAAATAACAAGCGCTCTCCAACTCGGTGGAGAGCTTTTCTTTTGAGTTTATGAGGAAAAAGTAACCTAGTTAATCAAGTCTTGGTATGCGCGATACGTTTGAGAATGGCTACTTGCTAGCCTAGCCTCTATCGCTACCGCTTCTAAGTCACAATATCTGAAAACGGTGATTGCATCAATGTGTATTTATCTTGATTCAGCAAAAGTTTTGGTACCTAGCAAAATGTTAGATACACTTGACTCTACTCTATAGTAGCGAGAGTTTGCACATTTTCTTTTCCATTCAGGTGGTGATAGGACGACTGCTGAATCAAGTTCAAACCTCTAAGGATGTCACAGGTTTTTAAGACGAGTTTACGAGTTACTCGAAAAACTGTACACCATCTTTTTGGGGTGTCATTGATTTACATACGAGTTGGCCTGGCGTAAGTGCCCTTTAAAGGGGAGTATAGAGAGATAGGATGGGGCGGAACATGAACGGAGTAAATAATTGGGAAGGTATGGATAAATTGAAGTTGATTTCTCAATATCCTACTGCCTTAATACTTAAAATCTTCGAAAATGTATCTGAAGGTATCATGATTACTGATGAATACAAAAAAATAGTGATGGTTAATCCTGCCTTTGAATTTGTCACGGGTTATAAACGTGATGATGTGGTTGGAAAAACACCTGCCGTTTTACAATCAGGTGTACATGAATTACCGTTCTATTTAGAAATGTGGGAACAGATACGACAAGAAGGAATTTGGCAAGGAGAAATATGGAATCGTCGTAAAACTGGAGACGTATATCCTGAATGGTTAACAATTGTTTGTGTAACCAACGATGAGGGGAAGGTTACAAATTATTGTGGTATTTTCACAGATTTGTCTGAAAGAAAAATAGTAGAAAACGAATTAGAAAAACGTTTACTGACTGATTCCTTAACAGAAGTATCTAATCGTTTTGCTTATATCGAGAGAATGGATAATCTTTTAGAATCAACTTCTGCTATTTCTCATTCAGTACAGCATGCGGTCTATTTTTTAGATTTGGATAGATTTAAGCAAATTAATGATACATTGGGTCATGCTGTTGGAGATTCAATTTTAATAGAAGTTGCCAAACGACTAAAACAGTTACTGAAAAACAAAGATATTATTGCAAGATATGGCGGAGATGAATTCGTCATTACATTAACGAATGTAAAAAATGTAAAAGAAGCTGCAAAATTTGCTGAACAAATAATAAGTAATATAGAAAAGCCAATGATGATAAACGGTCAGGAAGTTTTTATTTCTACAAGTATTGGCGTTAGTGTCTATCCAGTAGATGGAAGAAATACAGAAGAACTGATTAATTGTGCTGATAGAGCCATGACTTACTCTAAGAAGAATGGATTGAACGGCTATTCTTTTTATTTTGATGAGCTGCAAACAGATGCACAGCGTGTCTTATTGCTAGATTCAGAGTTAAGAAGAGCCATTGATAATCGTGAGTTTGAACTGCATTTCCAACCGAAAATTTGTATGGACAATGAACAAATTCAGGGGTTAGAGGCATTGGTCCGCTGGAATAATGAAAGACTTGGCTTTGTCTCACCTGGAGAGTTTATTCCTTATGCAGAGGAAACAGGGTTAATAATACCTTTAAGTGAAGTCATTCTGGAAAAGGCGTGCGAGGCAGTTATTCAAATGCAAAAATATGGGTGGAAAATACCAGTGGCCATTAACATATCAAGCATTCACTTTAAACAGCATAATTTTTTAGATTCGATACAAACAATATTAGAACGCTATAATATGCCAGCAAACAATTTTGAAATAGAAGTGACGGAACGAACAGTGATGAATAGTGCTAACGAAACTGTTAGTAAGTTAGTTCGTTTGAAACAATTAGGCTTTAAAATCTCCATAGATGATTTTGGGACAGGTTATTCGTCCTTGAGCTATTTAGTGCGCTTTCCACTCGATTGTTTAAAAATTGATCGAAGCTTTATTCAACATATTGGCTCGCTCGATGAAAAACAGGCAGTTGTAGATGCTATTATTCAAATGTCCCATCGCCTAAAAATGAAAGTTGTGGCAGAAGGTGTAGAACAGGCACAACAAGTGGATATACTACGTAAAATGAACTGTGATATTATTCAGGGCTATTATTACAGCAAACCATTACCATTAAACGACCTCATGGAGTTTATGGAATATTGGGAAATTGAGCATCAAGGAAGGAAATAATCTATGGCAAATTATCAATTAGTAGCAACTTCAGCAATGGGTTTAGAGGCAATTGTAGCCCAAGAAGTAAAAGCACTTGGTTATGAAACAACTGTTGACAATGGTAAAGTATATTTTCAGGGTGATGAAACAGCGATTGCGCGTGCTAATCTGTGGCTACGAGTAGCCGATCGTGTCAAAATTGTCGTTGGACAATTCCCTGCAAAATCATTTGAACAATTATTTGAAAGTGTAAAAGCTTTACCTTGGGAAAAATATTTACCTGTGGATGCTGCCTTTCCTGTTTCAGGGAAATCGGTTAAATCGAAATTATTTAGTGTGCCGGATTGCCAAGCTATTACTAAAAAAGCGATTGTTGAACGAATGAAGCAGCATTATAAGCGACTTGGCTTTTTAGATGAATCAGGTGCCACTTACAAAATTGAGGTTTCGATTTTAAAAGATGTGGCGACACTAACGATTGATACATCAGGCGCTGGTCTTCATAAACGTGGCTATCGTCAAGCACAAGGAGAGGCGCCGTTAAAAGAAACATTAGCGGCTGCACTTATACAAATTTCAAAGTGGAATCCAAATCGTCCGTTTGTTGATCCATTCTGTGGTTCGGGGACAATTGCTTTAGAGGCAGCCATGTTTGGACAAAATATAGCACCAGGCTATAATCGTGAGTTTATTTCTGAAGACTGGCCATGGATGAAAGCGCAAATCTGGGATGCAGTCCGAGATGAGGCAGAAAGTTTGGCCAATTATGACCAACCGTTAGAAATAGTAGGTTCTGATATTGACCATCGCATGGTAAGCATTGCACAAGAAAATGCTACAGAAGCAGGATTTGGAGAGCTGATTACATTTAAGCAAATGCAAGCACGTGATTTCACGACTCAGTTAACAGATGGTGTCATGATCGGTAACCCACCATACGGAGAACGTATTGGTGATGTGGACGTTGTAGAACAGGTTATCCGTGATTTAGGAAAAGTTATGAAAAACTATCCAACCTGGTCTGTATATATGCTATCCTCCATGAAAAATTTTGAAGAATTATATGGACGCCAAGCGACGAAAAAACGGAAATTATTTAATGGGTTTATCGAAACAAATTATTATCAGTTCTGGGGACAAAAGTCTAAAAGAGATTAACGAATAGTAACGGAAGATAAGATTTTTTCTTATCTTCCGTTTCGTCGCGTATAATAGCACCAGATAGTAAGAGGGGGAACATCAATTGCGTAAATCTTTACCATTTGCATTATCAAAGGACCGATCATTTTTCGATTCACTAGGTGACTGGATGGGTGACGTCCTTTATGATGAATTGCCTGAAAAAGGCTTTGAATGTCGTGATGAGCAAATCTTTATGGCTTATCAAATAGAACAGGCGCTAAAAGAAAAAAACGTACTCTTTGCAGAAGCGGGTGTTGGAACTGGGAAAACAATAGCCTATTTACTTCCGGCTATTTCTTATGCACGCTATACAGGGAAACCGGCACTTATTGCATGTGCTGATGAAACATTAATCGATCAGCTCGTTAAAGAGGGCGGAGACATCTATAAGCTACAAAAAACGCTTGGTCTTGAAATTGATGTTCGCTTAGCCAAATCACGGGACCAATATTTATGCTTAAAACGCTTTGAGGAAGCTGAAAAAGTTGAATCAGATGAATGGATCGATGATATTTCGTTCTCCATTCCGGATGGTGTGTATGCCCAAGGTTCCATGATTGCTATTCATCCATATGGAGAACGTAGTAATTATCCAACTGTCAGTGATGAGGATTGGCAAAAAGTTAATTACAACTCGATTATGCAATGTTCTGTTTGTGATCTCCGTAATCGTTGTGGGCAAACTTTGCATCGTTCCCATTACCGCAAATCAACGGATCTAGTTATTTGTTCCCAAGACTTTTTAATGGAACATTTAGCTACCAAGGAATCTCGTGAGCGTGAAGGACAGCTTGCCTTACTGCCAGAAGTATCTATGATGGTTTTAGATGAAGGACATCTGTTAGAATACGCTGCGCAAAAGGCTATGACTTATAAAGTACAGGCAACAACAATTGTCCAACTTTTAGAGCGATTAATGGTGGATGGTGTACGAGAACGGACATTGTATGCCATGGAAAAATTACAAGATGATCACGAGCTATTTTTTGATCAACTTCGTGATGATATCGTTGCTTCTGATGAGGATCGTAAACGTATCAATAAATCCAAAACATTGCTTGCTTATGGCAAACAATTAATAAATGATGTGGAAGTATTGATGGAGGAATTTGTTTTTGAATCTGAAATGTATATGATTCCTGAATATGAGTTAAATATGGCAGAAGAATATTTAGAACAATATGAGGCTTCTTTACGTATTTTCATAGCACAAGGAGATGCAGTGGATTGGCTTGAGGAAACAGACGGTGAGGAAACGTTGGTGATAATGCCTCGATTGATAACAGAAGTTTTAGCAGAAAAACTATTCTCTAAAAAGCTTCCAATCGTTTTTTCGTCTGCCACTTTATCCGTCAATAAAGACTTTTCTTATATCGCGTATAGTTTAGGTATTCGAGAGTCCCAATCATTTTCAGTCCCTTCGCCATTTGATTATGAGGAAGTAATGAAAATCTATTTACATGAGCTTCATCAACACGATAAAACCGCACGTGTACAGCAATTACTGCGAGATGGTGAGCAAACATTAATTCTATTTAAATCCAAGCAAGCCATGTTAAAATTTAAAGCAGAATTGCCATTAATGGAGCGTATGCATGTCGCATTCGAAGGTGATCGAGAGCTATCAGCCATTGTTCGAGATTTCCAGCAGGGAACCGTTAAAACATTATGCTCATATCATTTATGGGAAGGCTTAGATTTACCTGAAGAAGCATTAACACGTGTTATTATTTATGATTTACCGTTTCCTCCAAAGGATCCGTTATTTGATGCGAAGCGCACGTTTGCTGAAAATCCATTTGAAGAAGTGGAGTTACCGTTTATGCAATTACGCTTGCAGCAAGGAATGGGTCGTTTAATTAGGACGTCAAACGATCATGGTGATATTCATATTTTGTTGAATGAGGAAGAACAAAAACAACGCGCAGCCTTTGAAAATATATTAGCTGTTGCACCTGAAATAAAGTAGAAAAAAGAGAGTTTGCTGAATCAGCAAGCTCTCTTTTTTGATATATTAAAATAATTATTTTTCTGTTGCTGTATAATGTAATAATAAAAAACTGTTGAATATTTCTCTTTTAAGCTATATAGTTCTTTGTAATGCAACGAATTTTGATGAAAGAAAATATTTTTTGTATTGAAAATAATTTCACAAAAGGTTTATAATAATGACAAGAATTTTTAAGAATAGTCAAACTGATTGTTGATTATTCAGTGATAGGGGGCTTTAACCTGTCGAACATTCAATCATTGTGTAGAAACTATACCAATCTATCGGCAACGGATATTGACAAGTTAATAGAAATAGAAGCGACGCTAAAGTATTATGCAGAGCTTACTGATTGTTATATGTTCATAGATTGTATGATGGATAATTTATCACATGCAATTGTCGTGGCAGAAGCGTTCCCTAAAAAGGAAAAAGGTTTATATGAAAAATCGGTAATTGGAAAATTTGTTTTTGAAAGTTTTGAACCAGCTGTATTCACTGCGTTTAAGCAAAAAGAAAAATCATCGATTTCCAGAGCCGTTACACAAGAAGGCATTACAGTCGAACAAAATGTGATTCCGATCTTCAATGAACAACAGCGAGTAATTGCTGTATTGATTCAGGAAAAGATGGTGAAGATGCAAACGACACCAAAAGATGACTTTCAAAATATGCCTTTTGCATTAATTGAACATATTGTAGAACCTAATTCTCAACCGATACCAGTTGTTTCTGATTTACTTGTAGAGTCAATTATTCTTACCAATCACGAGAACAAAGTAATCTACAGTAATCCCGCTGGCTATCATTTTATTTCGGAACTTTCGGGATTAGAAAACTTTGACAATGTTGCATTGGATAAAATCTTACCGTTTTTACAGGAGGTCTATGATAAAGGCGATGATGTCTTTTTCCTAGAAATTACAATTGAACGTAAATCCTTTATCGTGAAGAAAATTCCAATTCGCAGTCATAGTGACAAGGTCACACTTCTCATTATTCATGATCTAACAGAGTTAAAGCTGAAAGAAAATGAACTTATGATGAAAACATTTGCGATACGAGAAATTCACCACCGTGTGAAAAATAATCTTCAAACAGTGACAAGTCTGTTGCGTTTGCAAATGCGCAATGAATTGTCTGCTGTCAATGCAAGTGCTTTTCAAGAGGCGTTAAATCGAATATATAGCATTTCATCTGTATATGAGCTTATTTTAGAAAATGAGGATAACGCTGAAGAAAAAGTAGACGTTATTGCATTGGCTAAAAAAATTGGACATAAAATGATTGGCACGTCCAATACAGCAACTATTCAACTAGCATTTCATCACGATCATTTGCAATTATTTTGCCATTCGAAAAAGGCAGTATCCCTTGCACTCATTATTTGTGAGCTACTACAAAATGCATTAAAGTATGCTTTTGTTGGTCGCGATGAAGGAGCCATTGATATTCATTTCATGCAGGAGGCTTCAAGTATTTCACTTCATATTTCTGACAACGGCGTTGGAATGCAAGAGGTGAAGGCATCATTTGGCATGGAAATTATCACAAGGCTTGTGGAATATGATTTAGCTGGCTCATTTTCAATTATCCCTAGTGAAGAAGGTACACATACTCAAATTCAGTTTCCTGTAAGTGAGGAGGTATTTATCGTAAATGACTAGGAAAGTTATGATTGTCGAAGATGAATCATTGATTGCGATTGATTTGAAGTTTATGCTAGAGGATAATGGTTACGAAGTCGTAGCTCAAGCTAATAATGGAGAGACCGCCATTGAGCTAGCCTTTTTGCATAAACCACAATTAATTTTAATGGATATTAAAATGCCTAAACTAGATGGTTTAAAGGCAAGTAAGATTATTGAACAACAGCTTGGCATACCTGTTCTCTTCATCTCGGCATATAGTGAAAAAGAATTATTACTATACATGAAGCAGGATAATATATTAGGATATGTTATGAAACCGTTTTCCGAAAAGAATGTGTTGCCTGTGTTAGAGGTTGCTTTTCATCAAATTGATAAGTTCAATCGTCTCAATGGGGAGATTTTACATAAGCAAACACAATTGGATAAGCGAAAAATCATTGAACGAGCTAAAGGATTGCTGATGCAGGCTGAAAATATAAGCGAGGACGAGGCTTATCGCAAAATTCGCAATGAAAGCATGCAAACACAACAAGAAATGGTGCATATTGCGGAGCAAATTATTATAAACTTACAAGTCAATAGTTGAAGCAAAGGCGCTTTAAAGAGATTTCTTCTTTAAAGTGCCTTTTTTTATATAAAAATTTATTAATCATAAAGGGGTGATGAGTAAGATGGCAATGATAGGAACGATTATCGTTTATATTATTATGATTTGTGCTGTTTTAGGGGCAATCGGAGCAATTCGAGATGCTGAGTATGGAATTGGTAAAGAATTTATGAATGGTATCCATACAGTTGGTCATATTTTCGTCCCAGCAGCAGGGATCATGGCAGCTATACCTTACTTAACATGGTTTATTAGTCATTTTATTAGTCCGATTTTTGAGTTAATTGGTGCAGATCCTGCGATTGCAGCGACCACTATTTTAGCTTCGGACATGGGTGGCTACCAATTAGCCAATGCGTTAAAAGAGTCTTATGAGGGATGGGTAATGGCTCTAGTCGTTGGATTTATGTCAGGTGCTACTATTGTATTCTCGATTCCAATGGGTCTTGCGATGTTAGATAAACGTGACCATAAATATATGGCGCTTGGTATTATGGCTGGCGTATTAACAATTCCGATTGGTGCATTTATTTCATCGATTATGATTGTACTATTTAACACAGAAGTGCGTGAAGTGATTAGTACAACAGAGGCGCCTACATATGTATTTGCCATTTCTGTTTTACAAATTTTAATCAATTTACTGCCTTTGTTCATCTTTGTTGTGTTAATTGCGTTAGGCTTAAAGCTTATTCCAAACGGCATGATTGCAGGCTTCATGCTATTCGGCCGTGTGATGGATGCAGGAATCAAATTGGTATTGGTGTTCTCGATTGTTGAAATTTTTACAGGTATTTTTACAAAAATATTTGGTGCATGGGGCTTCGATCCGATTATGGCTGATGAGATCGATCAATTCCGAGCATTAGAAACGGCTGGTTATATAGGTATTATGCTAGCTGGTGCATTCCCAATGGTTTATTTAATTCGAAAATATGCTTCGAAACCACTTGAAGCGGCTGGTAAAAAATTAGGACTATCATCTGTTGGTAGTGCGGGAATTTTAGCAACAATTGCTAATATCTTGGCGATGTTCACGCTTGTTCGTCATATGCCACCAAAAGATAAAGTGATTAATATTGCATTTGGTGTTTGTTCAGCATTTTTATTAGGCGATCACTTATCATTCACAGCTAATTTCCAGCCAACTATTATTTTACCTGTTATTGCTGGTAAGTTTTTAGCGGGTGTGATTGCGATTATTTTAGCGTATAAGCTTTCTGTACCGACGGCATTAAGGCTAGAAATAGAAGATCGCAAGGCTGGCATTATAAAAGAAGGCGAATATTTAGATCAAAAATCTTAATGGATTAAAAAGTGAGGTGATGATGTGTGAGTGAAGAAAAGAAACGATTTATTCAGGAGTTTGTGCCGGGTAAACAGCTAACATTGAGTCACCTTATTGCGAACCCTGACCCAGAGATGTTTCAAAAGCTGGGTATTCAAGAATCGGGTGCGCTAGGTATTATGACGTGTACTCCAAGTGAAACGGTCATCATCGCAGGGGATTTAGCGACCAAGGCTGCGAATGTAAAATTAGGATTTTTAGACCGTTTTACAGGCAGTCTTGTTATTGTCGGTAGTGTATCAGAGGTGGAAATGGCGATGTTAGAAATTAATCGTTTTTTATCCGAAGTATTAGGCTATACACCATCAAGAATAACAAAATCATAGGATGTGTCGTATGAAAAATCGAGTAATGATAATAGGCGGTGTGCAAGCAGGAAAGTCAACATTGATGAATACTTTGTTGGGCAGAGAAAGCAGTGCTAATAAAACACAAGCACTCGTTTATGAAGACTGGATTGTCGATACACCTGGTGAATATATTGAAAATCCCATGTATTACAGAAACATTATGGCCACTTCGTTGGAAGTAACACATGTCATTTATTTGCAGGATGCCACATCTTCAAGAAGTGTGTTTCCTCCGCAATTTAGTCTAGGGATTCCGAAAATACAAATCGGTGTCATTACAAAAATTGATGCACCTGATGCAGATGTTGAAAGAGCTACAGGTTTATTAAAAAATGTGATGACACAGGGCCCTATCGTGAAAACTTCTTCGTGGAAAAAGCTTGGCGTTGAATGGATTGCTCCACTTATTCAGCTTCATACAAACGAAGAAATTCAACAATTCGTGAAGGATTGCGATAGTCCATATCTCATGTATTGCTCACAGTAGCGAGAGGGTGGTGTAGGGTGAAGACTGAAAAAATTTATAGTGCTGGTATTGATATTGGGACAAGCACGACAAAAATGGTAGTTAGTAGCTTTTTGTTAAAGAATGTGGCTGGCGTAACCCATGTGCCAAGGATTGAAATTATTGAGAAGACGGTGTTACATCAAAGTCCCATCATCAAGACACCTTTTATCAATAAAGACATCATCGATATGAAAAAAATTGAAGAATTCATTTTTCAGCAGTATCAATTGGCTCAAATCGCACCAACTGATATTTCAACAGGCGCCATTATTATTACTGGTGAATCTGCCACGAAGGAAAATGCAAGAGAGGTTGTCCATACCATTGCAGACGGCGCTGGTCATTTTTTAGTTGCTACTGCGGGTCCTGATTTAGAGGGCATTATTGCGGCTAAAGGGTCAGGTACATTACAGCAATCTAAAAATTCTTCTAAAGTGATCGCCAATATTGATATTGGTGGAGGAACTGCCAATATTGCTGTTATGCAATTTGGAGAGGTCATTGGTACATGTACCTTACATGTTGGTGGTAGATTGATTGAATTTAACAATGGGAGGATTCAATCAATTTCTCCGCCACTCATGGAACTAATGAAAAAATGGACTAATCCATTATCCGTAGGTGATGCGGCAGAAGATCCTCGAGTAACGCTATGTATAGAAGAAATGGTCGCCACACTTGCTTTAATCTTGCAGGGGCAATTTACGGATGACAGGCATCCATTATTACTTGGGCACTTGCCAAACTGGCATAAACCAGTAGATGCCATCGTCTTTTCTGGAGGGGTAGCCTCCTGTATTTATGAAAATGAATGTACACTTCGTCAATATGATGATATTGGTGAGCGATTAGCGAAAATGCTAGTACAGCACGAGCAACTGCAATCATTTTTATGGCTACAACCTAAAGAAACAGCTCGTGCGACAGTCACTGGGGCAGGGACACAAACTACTGAAATTAGTGGGGCAACCATCCAGGTGGATGCCGAGGTGTTACCGCTTAAAAATGTTCCTGTTTTTAACTGCCATATGGATGCAACAGCAATCGACTTTAATAGTACGGTGAAAACAGCGGTGCAGCGAGCAGATGATTTATTTGCGATACAGGAAAATCGTGCACCATTTGCACTCTATTTTAGTGAATTGCCGTATTTAAGCTTTCAGGATGTACATGCATTGTGTGAGGCTGTATTGCGACACTTGGCAACTAGATGCTCCAAGGACATACCAATTATCATAGTCATTCAATCAGATTATGCAAAGATTATTGGACAAACCATACAAGCAATCAATCCGGCAGTCCCAATTATTTGCATCGATCAAATTAAAGTGGAGACGGGGGATTACATCGACATTGGAGAGGTTCTGCCATCAGGCGTTGTTCCAGTTGTTGTGAAAACTCTTGCCTTCCACTCAAAGTAAGGAGGATGAATGTGAATTTATCGGTGATATTTGGTGGAGAGAAATATAACTTTAAATCATTAAAAGATGTCATGGCTAAGGCCAATGAAGAAAAATCAGGTGATCAGCTAGCGGGAATTGCAGCTGAAACCGTTCAACAGCGTATAGCAGCAAAGGCTGTACTAAGTGAGCTTCTAGTCAAAGATATTCGAGAAAATCCATTAGTGCCGCAAGAAAATGATGAGGTTTCACGCATTATTGAGGGCGACATTAATGAGCAAATATATGGAGAAATCAAAAACTGGAGCATTGAGCAGCTACGCGAGTACATTTTGTCGAATGATACTGGTGATCGCGAGCTAAAGCGTTTAAGCAAAGGGATGAATTCTGAAGTGATTGCGGCTGTCACGAAGCTAATGTCAAATCTAGATTTGGTTCATGCAGCCAATAAAGTAGAGATTTTATCCACATGTAATATTACTATCGGTCAAAAAGGTACGCTGTCTTCACGACTACAGCCAAATCATCCCACAGACAATATAGACGGTATTATTGCTTCCCTAAAGGAAGGTTTGTCCTATGGTATTGGTGATGCTGTCATTGGCATTAATCCTGTGGATGATTCAGTTGAAAGTGTCAAAAAGGTATTAACTGCCACAAAAGAATTTATTAATGATTGGTCAATTCCTACGCAGAATTGTGTATTAGCCCATATTACGACACAGATGAAGGCCATTAAACAGGGCGCACCCGCTGATATGATTTTCCAAAGTATTGCTGGCACTGAAATTGCCAACCGTTCTTTTGGGATTTCAGCAGATTTAATACGAGAAGCAGAAGAGCTCATTAAAAAGCAGGGGACGGGTACGGGTCCGAACCTATTCTACTTTGAAACAGGGCAAGGCTCGGAACTATCAGCAGAAGCTCATATGGGCATCGACCAAGTAACACTTGAATCTCGCAATTATGGATTTGCTAGACATTTCAATCCTTATATCGTGAACACGGTAGTTGGTTTTATCGGCCCTGAGTATTTATATAACAATAAACAAGTAATACGTGCAGGTCTTGAGGATCACTTCATGGGCAAAATGCATGGTATCCCTATGGGGGTAGATATTTGTTATACCAACCATATTAAGGCAGATCAAAATGATGTGGAAGATTTAAGTGTGTTACTGACAGCGGCTGGCGTTAATTTTATTATTGCGGCGCCAATGGGTGATGATGTCATGCTCAATTATCAATCAATGAGCTTCCATGATGTAGCTACATTACTACAAACATTTGGAAAAAAACCAGCACCAGAATATTTAGCGTGGCTTGAGAAAATGGGCATTTATGAAAATGGTCGACTTTCAGCTAGGGCTGGCGATTTATCCATTTTTGAAAGGTAGGTGAGTCGAGTGAATGATCAATTAGTCTCTATGATTACACAACTTGTCATGGAAAAGATGGAGAAAACTACGGAGGGGCAAGCTTCTGAGGTAACCACAACACCAACAGAGCCGCTTATTAAGTTCTATGATACAACAGCTACTAGTGGAGCTACAGAAATAGCAGAACCTATGTCTACGTCTACAAAAAGTGAACCATTAATTCAACTGTATCAGCACGGAACGCCTCAGCAGGCACATATAGCTCCTGTAGCTTTTGAACAACCGTTAAATGTAGCTGTCCCGATTAAGCCTTTTCAGTTTGAGGCTGACACATTAACAGAAAGTATACAGGCGGCTAAAAAACATACACCAGCTCGGATTGGCGTAGGTAGAGCGGGAACAAGACCAAAAACAAAAACATGGTTAAAGTTCCGTCTCGATCATGCGGCTGCAGTGGACGCTGTGTATGGTGAAGTGACAGAAGACCTTTTACAAAAACTTGATGTCTTTCAAGTGACAACGAAAGTAACAGATAAAGAGGAATACATTACAAGACCGGACTTAGGTCGTCGTTTATCAGATGAAGCCAAGTCATTAATTCAACAAAAGTGCAAGCAACAGCCGAAAGTACAGGTCATTATTTCCAATGGCTTAAGTGCGAGTGCGATTGAGGAAAATGTACAAGATGTTTATTTAGCGCTTCAGCAAAGTCTTAGCAATTTAAATATTGATTTAGGCACAACCTTCTATATTGATAAAGGCCGAGTGGCTCTCATGGATGAAATCGGGGAGTTGTTACAGGCAGAGGTTATTGTTTATTTAATTGGTGAGCGACCTGGACTAGTATCGGCTGAATCGATGAGTGCTTATTTATGCTATAAACCTAGAATCGGCACAGTAGAAGCAGAGCGCATGGTCATCTCTAATATCCATAAAGGCGGCATCCCTCCATTAGAGGCGGGTGCGTACCTTGGAACCATCGTACAAAAAATCTTGCATTATCAGGCAAGTGGGGTAGAGCTTGTCGCAAAAGAAGGTTAGGAGGCTGTAATATGAATCCTCAAAAAATAATGGCCCAAATTTTAGCGATGCAAACTATTCCTAGAGTCAACAGTGAATTAGCAGAGCAGCTAGATTTGAAGCCGCATCATCATAGTATTGGGCTCGTGACCCTCACAATTGATGATGTAGGATATGTTGCACTAGATGAAGCAACAAAGAAGGCAGATGTTGAAGTTGTCTATGCGAAAAGTTTCTATGCGGGGGCGGCACATGCATCTGGTCCCTTGTCAGGGGAGGTCATTGGTATTATTGCTGGGACCTCGCCTGATGAAATCCGTAGTGCTCTAGATGCCATTCAGCAAAAAATAGAGTTTGACACGTACTTTGAAGCTATTAATAACAATGACAACCATGCCTTATTTGCCCATACCGTGGCAAGCTGTGGGACGTATCTTGCTGAGCTGGCAGATGTAAAGGTGGGCACACCCCTTGCGTATTTAATCGCACCGCCATTGGAGGCTGTTGTTGGTTTAGACGCAGCATTAAAGGCAGCAGATGTAGAGCTAAAGGTTTTCTTTGGCCCTCCCTCGGAAACCAATTTTGGTGGCGCTTTATTAAGTGGCAGCCAATCATCCTGCGAGGCTGCGGCACAAGCTTTTAGAGAAGCCATCGAAAATTTAGCAAGAAACCCAGTGATTTAGAAAGGAGGCGGCTTTATGGCCACATTAGACAAAGACTTATTAGCTATTCAAGAAATGAGAGATGCCGTTAGACATGCTAATACAGCACAAGCTGCCTATATGCAATTTTCACAGCAACAAGTAGACAGCATCGTGAAAGCTGTTGCGGATGCTGCCTTTAAGGAAGCTGATCGCTTAGCAAAAATGGCTGTGCAAGAAACAGGGATGGGTATCCCTAATCATAAAAAAATGAAAAATGAAGTTGCTTCACGAGATGTCTATGAAGATATTAAAGAATTAAAAACGGTCGGTATCGTAGGCTATGATCGAATGAAAAAAGTGGCGGAAATTGCAAGTCCTTTTGGGGTCATTGCAGGAATTGTGCCAACGACGAATCCAACATCTACCGCCATTTTTAAAACATTAATTTCTTTAAAAACAAGGAATGCCCTAGTGCTAAGTCCTCACCCATATGCTGTGAAGTGTACAAAAGAGGCGTTAGACGTTTGCCGAGTAGCTGCAGAACAAGCAGGTGCACCAGAAGGTTTACTGCAATGTTTAACAATGTCTTCAATGGAGGCAACACAGCAGCTAATGAAGCATCCTGATATTCATTTGATTTTAGCAACAGGTGGCGGCGCATTAGTGAAGGCGGCGTATAGCTCAGGAAAGCCTGCTTATGGGGTAGGACCAGGAAATGTCCCAGCCTACATCGAAAAATCAGCAAATATTCAAAAGTCTGTACGTCAATTGGTGCACAGTAAATCGTTTGATAATGGGACAATTTGTGCTACTGAGCAGGCTATTATTGTAGATAAAGCCATTGCAGACCAGGTACAAACAGAATTAAAGAAAAACGGTGCTTATCTATTAAATGCTGAAGAAAAAGCTAAAATGGAGAAATTAATTTCACCAGTTCCTGGAAAGGTGAATCCACAAATCGTCGGCAAATCAGCATCCTGCTTAGCAGATTCTGTTGGCATCACTGTCCCAGATGAAACCAAAGTACTTGTTGGCTTGGAAACGATGATTGGTAAAAATATTCCGTTTTCTCTGGAAAAGTTATCACCTATTTTTGCTCTCTATATTGTCGAAAACAGTACAGAAGCTAAGCAAGTGATGATTGACCTTTTAAATATTGGCGGACGCGGACATACATGCTCGATTCATACTGAAAATGCAGCTTTAGCAGAGCAATTCTCCGTTGAATTACCAGTATCTCGTATTGTAGTAAATACACTATCCTCAATTGGGGCAGTAGGTGGCACAACTGGATTAGCACCATCCTTTACATTAGGCTGTGGTACATTTGGCGGCAATATCACGTCGGATAACATTACTGCAAGACATCTTTTAAACATTAAACGTATGGCTTATGGCATTAAAGATGTAGAGGTGCCAAAGCCAGAGTTTGAAGTGCAGTCTGTTGTTGAGTCGGTTGTATCACAAGAGCCTTCTTTAGACACAACAATGGTTCAACAAATCGTTGATCAAGTATTAAAACAAATCACATTACAAAATAAATAATTTGGAGGAATGACAAATGAGTACAGCATTAGGAATGGTAGAAACAAAAGGTTTAGTAGGAGCAATTGAAGCAGGAGATGCAATGGTAAAAGCGGCAAGCGTTAATTTAGTAGGTAAAGTACATGTTGGTGGCGGTATCGTAACAGTTCTTGTTCGTGGAGATGTAGGTGCCGTAAAAGCAGCAACAGATGCAGGCGCAGCAGCAGCACAACGTGTAGGAGAACTTTTATCTGTTCATGTAATTCCACGTCCACACCATGAATTAGAAATGATTTTACCAAAAGCAGAAGCTTAATAAATCAGCAATGAGAGCTGATCCAACTAAAGGACAGCTCTCATCTTGTCATCAAGAAACAACAATCCATTTAATATAGAGGTGGCTAACGTGACAACAGCGACAAAAACATTTCCAGTGGCCATTTCGGCTCGTCATATCCATCTAAGTGAAGCGGATTTACAAGCGCTTTTTGGTCCACATGCAACGTTAACAAAGGATTTTGACTTATCGCAGCCAGGACAATTTGCTGCAAAGGAGCGTGTCTCCATTGAGGGACCGAAAGGCATTATTCATAATGTCCGAATACTTGGTCCAGTAAGAGCAGCTACTCAAGTGGAAGTCAGTCGAACAGATGCGATGAAACTTGGGGTAACTCCTCCGCTGAGACAGTCAGGAGATATTGACAACTCAGCAGGCATTAAAATTATTAACCAAGATCATGAATTGGCCATCGAGCAAGGGGTCATTATTGCACAAGCACATATTCATATGACTGAGGAAGATGCGAAAGCATTAGAAGTTCAAAACAATGAATTGGTTTCTGTAGAAGTAATCAGTGACCGTCCAGTTACATTTCGCGGTGTAGTGGTACGAGTTTCCAATGATTTTAGTTTGGAAATGCATATAGATACGGATGAAGCAAACGCTGGTTTTATTGAACAACAAGCACAAGGAACAATAGTAAAAGTAACATCGTAAGGAGGAGGCAAGATGCAAGAAAATTTAGTGCAAAAAATTGTAGAAGAAGTTCTGCAGCAAGTTTTAAAAAATCAATCTTCCCCTCCACATGACGGTAAAATTCCAATTGGTGTATCTGCCCGCCATGTCCACCTTGCACAAGCAGAAGTGGAACAGCTCTTTGGTGAGAATTATCAGCTTACACCAAAGTTTGAGCTTTCACAACCTGGGCAATTTGCTGCGGAGGAAACCGTGGTCATTGCTGGTCCAAAAGGATCGATTGAGCGTGTACGTATACTGGGTCCAGCTCGTTCATTGTCTCAAGTGGAAGTCAGTTGGACAGATGCCATGAAACTAGGGATAAAACCACCATTAAGAATTTCAGGTGATATACAAGGCTCTAGCCCTGTTACATTGATTGGTCCAAAGGGGAGTGTCGTGCTAAATGAAGGACTCATTATTGCACAAGCACACATTCATATGTCCCCTGAAGACAGTGCGAAATTCAATGTAGTAGATGGACAGTCTGTACAAATCAGGGTAGATGGTATTCGCCCAATTATTTTATCGAATGTGGTGATCCGTGTATCAGAGCGTTATCGTTTAGAGATGCATATTGATACAGATGAAGCCAATGCAGGTTTAATTCAGCAAGGAACATTAGCAGAAATCGTTCAGCATCAAGTGAATGAGCAACCGATTCCAGTGAAAGAGCAGTCTCCAGTCGTAGCAAAGGTAGAAAAACCAGCTATCTATCATTATGACAAAAAGCTACTTTCACAATTGGAAGTGTTAGAAATAGATGCGCAAGAAATTGTCGTGCCAAAGAAAACCATTGTAACGGCGTTAGCTTATGATAAGCTGCGAGAGTTAAATAAAACTTTAACGATCTGTTCTGAGTAGCAAATTAATCTGTGTAGCATAAAGAGGGTGAAGTTCATGCAAATGGGAAGAGTGATAGGTAGTGTATGGGCAACACGCAAAGAGGAAGGGCTGAATGGTTTAAAACTACTAATCATTCAACCAATTGACTCCAATCAACAGCCGATTCGCACTGAAATTGTAGCAGCTGATCGTATCGGCGCAGGGATTGGTGATGATGTCCTAATAACAAGCGGTGGTTCATCACGCTATATTATGAAAGAAAATCCGTTACCAATCGATGCAGTTGTCATTGGTATTATTGATTCTACTGAAGTGATGAGAGGTGAGGACAATGAGTAGTGCAATTGGCATGATTGAAACAAAAGGATTGGTAGGTTCTTATGAAGCGGCTGATGCGATGATTAAAGCATCTGATGTTACAATCGTCAAGCAGGAATTCGTAGATGGTGGCATTGTGACAGTGGTCGTGAAAGGTGACGTAGGTTCTGTACAAGCAGCAGTAGAAGCCGGAAAAGCGGCTGCTATGCGTGTTGGAGAATTATTAGGCGCTCACGTAATTCCAAGACCTGATGAAGAGGTATTCCAAATGATTAAAGGACCAGAGGCACCGAAGAAAAAGCCAGTTTCTACATCTACATCAACACGTGCTAAAAAATCAACCGAAGCCACACCAGCGACAGATAATCGAGGTGAAGCATAATGGCATTTCGTAAAAATAAAATCGCTGTGATTGGTGCAGGTCATACCGGTTCTACATTGAGTTTATTTTTAGCACAAAAGGAACTAGGCGATGTCGTTCTTGTCGATATTCCCGAAGCAGAGAACCCAACAAAAGGGAAGGCATTGGATTTACTACAAACAGGCCCAATAGAAAAGTTTAATGTATCTATTAAAGGAACAAGCAATTATGAGGATATTGCTGGTGCAGACATCGTAGTCATAACAGCAGGAATCCCTCGTAAGCCAGGCATGAGCCGTGATGATTTAGTGACAACGAATGCGAAGATTATTCAACAGGTTTCAAGACAAATTAAACACTATGCTCCAAATAGTATTGTCTTAGTTTTAAGTAATCCGGTTGATGCTATGACGTATGTCTGTCACAAGGAAACAGGCTTTGCTAAAAATCGTATTATTGGTCAGTCTGGTGTGTTAGATACAGCTCGCTTCAACACGTTTGTTGCACAGGAGCTACAAATTGCACCTGAAGATGTCTCTGGCTTTGTGCTAGGTGGACATGGTGATGAAATGGTACCATTAATCCGTTATTCCTATGCAGGAGGTATTCCGCTAGAAAAACTCATCCCCCAGGATAGACTCCAGCAAATCGTCGAACGTACACGCAAAGGTGGCGGTGAAATTGTCGGTTTATTAGGAAATGGTAGTGCGTATTATGCACCAGCTGCTGCATGCGCGCAAATGGTTGAAATCATTATCAAAGATCAACGGAAAATAGTCCCTTCTATTGCCCTATTAGAAGGTGAATATGGGTACCAAAACCTGTATCTAGGGGTACCAACAATTTTAGGAGGCAATGGCATTGAATCTGTCATCGAATTGCACCTAACAAATGAAGAACAAGCAGCGCTTCAGCATTCTGCCGAGGCTGTTAAACAAGTAATTGCCATTTGCCAAAACATAGAGTGATCAGACTCTACTTACGATGAATAGAAAGAATCCCCATCTTTCTTTAAATTGAAAATGAATGGCAGCTCCTACAAATGTTTGATTGGAAACCGAACATTACTCGAAAGCTAGTGAAAATTCTCCTAAATATATACCTCACTTTGAGTAAGAGAGGACGAACTGTAGCAAGCGCATAGTTTGCTACAGTTTTTTTATTTCCTAAAAATAAGCTAAAGGAAGTTGACTTTGCCCAAAAGGGAAAGTGTATAACGGATATAAGCCATAGATAAAAGGGAGAAGGACTGGTGTGAGATCAATTGTGGTGTATCAACGAAGAGGAGGAAGATTTAGTTCCTTATGCTGCAGTTGGCGATGGCGGCAATGTGATTTGTTGTATTCCAACGCTGAACACAGCAGTTGCTATCTCATCACTCTTTATGGTCAATGCACCAGATAGAGGGCTGTTTATCAAAGAACATATTATTCCAACATTAATGCGATAATAACACAACCTATATCATAACAAACCATATCACCTCTACTATAATCAAAGGAGGAGGGATGAGGATGAATAACATCATACAGGAGATGATTGATTGGATTGAATATCATCTCTTAGAAGGCTTTTCATTAGAACATTTAGGGAAGCATATGGGCTATTCCCCGTATTATTGTTCGTTTAAATTCCACCAAATAACGGGAATCACCATTAAAAAATATGTTTCATTACGAAAGATATATTTGGCCTCTGAAGCGTTAAAAAAGTCGGAAGAAAAAATAATCGATATTGCCTTACATTATGGTTTTTCAACACAGGAATCCTTTTCTAGAGCCTTTAAAAAGGCCTTTGGTATAAGCCCTCATGAATTCCGAAAGACCCCACAACCTTTGCAAATATTTGTAAAAAAGAATTTAAAGGATGAAGAAGGATGGTTTACGATGGATATTTCTTCAAAATTAAAAATTGAAGCATTGCAAGAGAAAATACATGCGCAATATGATCAAGCGATATTGAATGTTTTAAATGGTCAAATGATGTACGAGGAGTTTTCGAAACAGCAATTAATGGGGAACAGTGATTATGTACCTTTCAATGAAGCCATGTGTAGCAATCAAACAGCAAGCCCGATTTTGGGCGAAGAATTTAACAAAATTCGTGCCGCTGGACACCAAGTAACAGTACAGGACTATGAGCATATAACAGTAAATCCTTTGAAGTTATTGTGGACCAAAAACTACCAATGTATCGTTTTATGGTTTGGGGATGATATGTTTTGTCAAATGAACTTGCTAACTGTACTTGCTTTTCTGGAGCAGCAAAAATACGAAGGCAAAGTTTATTTCCATATGGTACAGGAAGCGACCTATGATGTGGATGAAATGGAAATTGTGCTTGGAGACTATTTAAAGATTTATCAAGACGTTTTGATCCGCCATCGTATCCCGGAGGCAACGCTTTTACCAGTAATGTATCAGGGGATTCAATTATATTTTGACTATTTAAAAGAAGAAAATGATATTTCTTCTTATATTAAGAAACATGTTGATCAGTCCCCACAGGAATTGTTAACACAATTATTTCGCCTCTTTCCTCAATATGGGCTTGGAGATACTCAGTATTTAAAAATAATAGATAAAGTGAAAAATGAAAAATCTGAGTAAAACTACTAAATGGTCCACAATATACAAAATTTTCGAAAATATGATAAACTTATAGCACAAGGAGGATGAAAGCATGACTATTCAACAATTTACTGACTATGTTAAGAAGATGCAGCATTATGAGGAAGCACTCAATGTGATTTATTGGGATATGCGAACGGGAGCACCTAAAAAAGGATTAGCACAACGTTCAGAGGTAATAGGTACATTATCAGCCTCCTTATTTGATATGCAAACGAGTGAAGAATTAGGTGAGCTTCTATTAGCATTAGAGGCAAAAAAATCAGATCTTGATTATGTGACACTTCGTTTAGTAGAAGAAGTAAGAAAGAATTACGATCAAAATAAAAAAATTCCTGCTGAAGAGTATAAAGAATTTGTTATTCTACAATCGAAGGCGGAAACGGCTTGGGAAGAAGCAAAGGAAAGCAATAATTTTGAACTATTCCTACCATATTTAGAGGAAATCATTCAATGGCAAAAAAAATTCATTCAATATTGGGGTATTAAAAATGGATCTCCATATAATACATTGCTCGATTTATATGAACCTGACATGACGACAGATGTATTAGACCAAGTATTTGGTGATTTACGAGAATCTATTGTAACGCTTGTACAAAAAATTGCTGATTCATCGAATAAACCAGATACAAGCATGTTATTTAAGCATTTTCCACGTGAAGCTCAGCGTGAACTATCACTAGAGATGCTAGCTCAACTTGGTTACGACTTTGATGCTGGCCGTTTGGATGAAAGTGTGCATCCATTTATGATTGGTTTAAATTACGGAGATGCTCGTATTACAACAAAATATGATGAAAATGATTTCCGTTCAGCTATTTTTGGTACCATTCATGAATGCGGTCATGCCATGTATGAGCAAAACATTGATGCAAAGCTTGCAGGCTTGCCGCTAGCTACTGGTACATCGATGGGTATTCATGAATCACAATCATTATTTTATGAAAACTTTGTCGGTAGAAATGAAAAGTTCTGGGAGCATAACTATGAGCGACTTCAACACTTCTCACCAGCTCAATTTGGCGATGTTGCATTAGGCGATTTTTTACGTGCCATTAATATGGTAGAACCATCCTTCATTCGTATTGAAGCAGATGAACTAACGTATCCACTACATATCATGATTCGCTATGAAATTGAACGTGACTTATTCAACGGGGATTTACAAGCGAAGGATCTTCCGCAAGTATGGAATGATAAGTATGAGGAATATTTAGGCATTCGTCCTGAAACAGATGCAATGGGAGTATTACAAGACATGCACTGGTCAGGTGGTATGTTTGGTTACTTCCCGTCCTATGCATTAGGAATGATTTATGCAGCGCAATGGAAGCATGCGATGGACAAGGATATCCCTCATTTTGATGACTTACTAGAAAAGGGAGAGCTACTGCCAATTCGAGAGTGGCTAACTGAGAAAGTTCATCAATATGGAGCATTGAAAAAACCATTTGAATTGCTAAAAGAAGCAACAGGGGAAGGCTTAAATGCCAAGTATCTAGCAGATTATTTACAAGAAAAATATACGAAACTGTATCAATTATAACGTGAAAAAAGAGATTTCTCGGAAATGAGAAATCTCTTTTTTTATGTTTACCACAATTGATAGCCTTTGGAGCCAGCCGGTGAATTCGAAATAATATCGAAAATTGGCACGGTGTAAGCGAATAAGATTAAGGCTACTAAAATGACAAGCCATACTTTAAAGTTTTCTAAAATAGCGGGTGTTGGACCACTAAGCTCATGTACATCCCCAATAGGGAACTCCTCTTCACCCTTAGGAGCAAACCAAGCTAATTTCACGACGATATAAATAATGATTAGGATGGCGATAAAGAGAATCGTTCCGCCCACAGCTTGTGCAATTTGATAAGGAATCCAATCATATGCCTGTGAAGCACCACCATATTCTGAGTAATCTGAACGACGAGGTGCACCGATAAGACCAGCAATATGCATAGCAGAAGACATAATAGTCATACCGACTGCCCATAAGATACCAGCGAAATTACTAAGATTATTTAAAGCCTTTGTTAAAGTCCGTCCTGTTAAATGTGGTATTAACCAGAAGGCCGCACCAAAGTATGTTAAAACAACAGCAGTTGCAATCGTTAAATGGAAATGCCCAGTCACCCAAATAGTGTTATGGATTAATTGGTTCATTTGATAGGAGGCATTGACAATACCGCCAGCACCACCAGGAATGAATGCCACCATACCGATAAATGGAACGAAGAAACGAGAATCCTTCCAAGGTAATTTTTTGAACCATCCGAACAGTCCTTTTCCACCTAATTCTCGACCACGTAATTCGAACATGGCAAACATCGAGAAGGCTGTCATTAGAGAAGGAACGATTACAGCAAATGTTAAAACAACTTGAATGAACTTCCATGTACCATCAATACCAGGCTCTGTTAACTGATGGTGAATTCCAACAGGAATAGAGAACAGTAAGAATAGCATAAACGAAAGTCTTGCTAAAGAATCGGAGAAAATTTTTCCACCAATTACTTTTGGAATAATTACATACCAAACCATATAAGCAGGTAATAGCCAGAAGTATACAAGTGCATGACCGAAATACCAGAAAAGAGTACGGGATAATGCAACATCGACACGTTCAATTAAACCTAATGACCATGGTAATAGTTGAATTAATACTGATGCTGCTACACCAAGTGTTGCAACGAACCACATTAAATTATTGACAACTACCATAAACGATAATAATGGGCTACGTTCACCGCTACCTTTATTTTCTTTACGCCATTGAGCATAGCGTAAAATTTGACCTGCGCCGCCAACCCAAGAACCGACTACGACTAATGTAAGGCCTAGATAGAAAATCCAGTGTGCCTTTAGTGGTGCATAGAACGTATAAAGAACAGTTGCTTTATTTAATAAAACCATCGTTGCCGCAGCAGCTGTACCGATTGTCATTAACCAAAAGCCGACCCAGCCAAGTCTACGTTGACCATTCGTAAATGTACCTGATGTACGACTTACACTAGCAATTTGGAAACCGTAAATAAAGAAAGTAGTTAAAATAAGACCGAGTAATACTCCGTGTACGGTTAATACTTGATAATAGCCAATGCCCGCTGGTAATGTAAATTGACCAGAACGTACAAATACTTGTAATAAACCTGCAAGACCACCTAATAACAATGCGATAAATGCTACATATATATGCGCCATAGCTAGCTTTGCATCGCGACGATCTACTTTTGTCATTGAATTAGTGTGACTCATTTGAATCCACCACCTTTAGCATAGAGTGCATCATCGTATGTCCTGTACCACAATATTCATTACAAACGATTAAAAACTCGCCTACTTTGTTGACTTCTGTTACATATTCTGAAATATAACCAGGCTCAAGCATCATGTTAATATTCGTACCTGCAACCTCAAAACCGTGCATGACATCCTCGCTTGTCGCGATGAATTTGACCTTTGCACCCAGTGGAACCTCAATTTGTGGAGGATTATAATTGAATGCAGAAGCGATGACAACCACCTCGTAATCCCAATCTTTGCCCTCTACCTTATGGACTCCTGGATTATCGAAAGGTGCTGTCTCTTTCACTTTCTCGTAATCTAGTGTTTTTTTACCATTATTCGGGTGGGAGCCTTGATGAAATGCTCCGATACCGAGAATAATGAGGAATGCGACTAAAGTAGTAACTCCGAACACAAGCCAATACTTCTCATACTTATGTATGTGCATATGTTTCTGTCCCTTCTTCGTAGATTAAAACCTTCCAATGAACAAATCAAAGCAGTACACCCAAAGTAAAATAATGATGATACCTACTCCAAAAACTGCATAGAGTGAACCTTTTAAATTCTCATCTGACTTCTTTTTGTTTGCCATTTTTGCTCCTCCTACGCTTTTTATAGTTGGTGTTTCTTACAGACATCATATATAAATCCGATGCAATTTGATGTGAAAAAAATCACACTTCTATAGAAAATATGTGAAGAAAGTGTGAAGAATTCAGGGGAGAAAAAAACAAGCCATCTCAAAAGTCATCGAGATAGCTTGTTTCATTATTATATTTAGCTTTTTTTTAATAAAAAAAATAGATTTTAAAGAAGTCCTACCAATTTTTCTAGGAGCAAGGCAAAATTAAAACATATATGGTATTTACTCTTGCATATAATGTCTTATTGGACATAGACTTTAAACCTAGCTTTCTATTCTGCTTCTTCTTCAATGGTTAATAGAACTGTTAGAGCTCCGACGCTCGGGATGGAAACTGGGAGAGCGAAGGCCTTTTCAAAGCCATATAATTTTGTATTGCCCACCATCACAGTTGGCGGAGTGATATCAATTTCTAAGTTTTCTTGCCCAACAGCCGTACATAAATTTCCTGCAATCATGTTACCAAATTCCCCTGTAAAGGATTCTAGCATTTCTCCTTCAAGCGGCATACCGAACATGGTACTACCGATTCCGCTGAATACTTCGGGAGTGGAGTCAATGATAACGCGACCCTTTAAATCTCCTATTAAGCCAATCAATACACCCATTTGCTGTTGTTGAAAGGGTTCAGAAATAATACTAGGCGACTTTACTTCAATATCCATAGGAAGAATTGATTTTAAAGCGTGAATAGTCCCGTTTAAAATAGTTTGAAAGTACTTCGAATTACTCATCATTACCGCATCCTTTTTCCGACTTTTCTACATCTTACCATGTAAAAAGGGTAAGATGAAAGTATGTCTTGACGAATTAACAGGAAATTTATAATATATTAGTGAGAATGATTTTCAAATTCAATGTATGGGTCTGAAAAACAATAGAAAAACACTTAATTTATATGAAAAGGAGCGGTCAGCAATGACATTCGTATTGATTGGAACAGCTGTAGCGATCTATATTGGAGTAGGAAAATACGTCATGAAACAGGCGACTGCACATTTGAAATAAGAAACTATACGAAAAAAAAGATAAGCATGGTCCGAGCACTCGGATCCATGCTTTTTTTGTATTTCTCGAAAGATAGGAAGATTTCTTGGGGAATTACAAATAAAAATTAATTGTTTTTTCGGAATAATTACAGTAAATAGAATTTTTATTTTTTTCTGAAAACTATTGAAATATCCTATTAATCTCTGATAAGATTTTAAAAAATGGAATCGCGTTTCATAATATGGAACGGAGGGGGAAAATGGGATTGAATATTTTAGAAGTAAAGGATTTGAAAATAGGTATTCAGCACAATAAAAAGGATATTTCCATTGTGAATGGGGTGTCATTTCAACTTGAAAAAGGAAAAACATTGGGGATTGTAGGGGAATCTGGTTGTGGAAAGAGTATGACGTCATTATCTCTTATGGGGCTGTTGCCATCTGGGGTTGAATGGCAAAGCGGCGAGATTTACATAGATCAAAAACAAATTCATAAAAAATTAAAGAAGGAATGGCGAAAGATTCGTGGGAAAAAAGTTTCAATGATATTTCAGGAGCCAATGAGCTCCCTTAATCCAGTGTATAAGGTAGGCTCCCAAATCATTGAAATGATTCATAGCCATGAAAATATTTCAAAAAAAGAGGCGCATGAGCGAGCGGTTGATATGCTTCGCCTTGTTGGTATTCCTCGACCCGATAAAGTGGTTAATGAATATCCACACCAATTATCTGGCGGGATGAGACAACGGGTGATGATTGCCATGGCATTGGCTTGTGGACCAGAAATATTAATCGCAGACGAGCCTACTACTGCATTAGATGTAACTATTCAGGCACAAATTCTAGAGTTAATGAAAGATATACAAGAAAAACTGGACATGTCCATTATTTTAATTACTCATGATCTTGGAGTTGTTGCTGAAATCTGCGAGAAAGTGATTGTGATGTATGCGGGTGAAATAGTTGAAGAAGCGAATGTGTTGGAATTATTTGATCATCCACTCCATCCCTATACGAAAGGGTTACTAAACTCATTGCCGGATATGGAGACAGAACAAGAATATCTTCCGTCTATTGAGGGGGTGGTACCATCACCATCCGATATGCCAGCAGGCTGTAGATTTTTCGATCGATGTGAATTTGCAACTGAAAAATGTAAAAGTAAACCAGAACTATTTACTACGTCCATTGGTAGCACGGTTAGATGCTGGTTATATGAAAAGGATGATGTGGGAGGAGGAAATGTCAATGAGCAGTCCATTGTTAGAAGTTAAACACTTAAAAAAATATTTTCCAGTGAAAGGATCACGTTCGGGAAATTTAAAAGCAGTAGATGATGTTTCATTTTTTGTAAACGAGGGTGAAGTTTTAGGAATTGTAGGGGAATCTGGTTGTGGAAAATCCACAATGGGTAAAACACTTATTCAACTGCTAACACCTACTGAGGGCGAAATTTTGCTGAACGGAGAAAATATAGCCACACTTAGCGCCAAAGAGGTCCGTCAAAAACGGCGTGATATGCAAATCATTTTTCAGGACCCTTTTTCGTCCCTTAATCCGCGTATGAAGGTTTTTAAAATCATTGAAGAACCTTTAGTGAATTTTGGAATCGGTACTAAGGAAGAACGGAAACAACGTGTTTATGAGGTCGCTAAACAGGTGGGGCTTACAGAAAAGCAGCTCGATCGTTTTCCACATGAATTTTCAGGCGGCCAAAGACAGCGCATTGGAATTGCAAGAGCATTAGTATCCCATCCGAAATTGATTGTGGCAGATGAACCTGTATCTGCACTCGATGTATCCATTCAGTCTCAAGTGCTTAATATTATGAAAGATTTAAAAAGGGACATGAACCTTACCTATATTTTTATATCCCATGATTTAAGTGTCGTGCATCATTTCTGTGATCGTATAGGGGTGATGTACTTAGGGAAGCTAGTGGAATTGGCTGACAAACATGAGTTGTTTAACAATCCGAAACACCCTTACACGAAAGCATTGCTATCTGCATTACCTAAGTCTCATCCTTCAAAGGTTAAAGAACGAGTTGTCCTTAGCGGAGATGTGCCAAATCCAGCAAATCCCCCTTCAGGATGTACCTTCCATACACGGTGTCCAAGCTGTATGGAGATTTGTAAAGTGACACCTCCGAAATTAAAAAAAATTAGTGATCAACATGAAGTTTCTTGTTTACTTTATGAAGAACAAATGGAGCGATTAACATGAGCAAAACATTGGAAAAAGGAATTAATATTTTAACGCTATTTACAGAAGAAAAACCTTCTTGGCGGTTAGATGAACTAGCTATAGAAACTGATATTCCTAAACCGACCTTACATAGATTTCTAAAAACATTTACGGATTTAGGCGTATTAAAACGACCATATGTACAAAGTGGAGGACAGGTGGTTTTAAGTGATCATTATTTACTAGGGAATAAACTAATTGAATTAGGGGCAATAGCTGCTAATTCCATAGAGATTCGTTCGTTAGCCATTCCGTATATGAAAATGTTACAACAGAAATTTGATTTGGCTGTTCAATTAGTAGTATTGGATGAAACGGATGGCCTTTATATAGAAAAAATAGAAAGTCTAAAACCGGTTCTATTATATACAAGAGTTGGAAGAAGAGCACCACTATACGCAGGTGCCTGCTCACGTATTCTTTTATCTTTTCAATGTGAAGAGAAAATTAACGAGGTCCTCCAGAAGCCTCGAAAAAAATATGCGAGTGGAACCCCTCATACGGATAAAGAGATTGATGAATTAATTGAATTTGGTAAGAAAAATGGCTATGCCTACAGCGTATCAGAATTGGAAGAAGGAACTGTATCAATAGCGGTGCCGATTTTTAATAGTGATCGAAAAGTAGAGTACTCCATTAGTATTGCTGGTATAGAATCACTACTACCACAGGAAAAAATAAATACGTTTTTAGAGGGACTGTGGGAAACTGCTGCGTTAATTTCGGCTGAACTAGGTTATTCGATGCCATATCCTTATGGCGTATAAATAGCACAAATATAAAAGGGGATGAACAATAATGAAGAAACAAAAATGGCTAGCACTATTACTAGTGTGCATGATGATTATTTTGTCAGCATGTAGTGGCGGTACATCAACAAAAGAAGACAGTAAAAATAGTAGCAAATCTTCTGGTGAAAACGCAGCACTCACAAGAGGAAATGAATTAGTTATCCGTGTGGCAGGAGATCCTCAAAACTGGGATCCCATTGATACGTTTTTACTTTCTTGGAGTACGGTAGCAACATCGGTCTTTGAAGGATTAGTTAGTCGTTCTTTAGATTTAGAAATTCAACCTGGATTAGCGGAATCTTGGGAATATAAAGATGACAAAACAATTGTCTTTCAATTACGCCAAGGCGTTACCTTCCATAATGGTGAACCATTTAATGCGGAAGCGGTGAAATTTACTTTTGATCGTTTGCTAGGAGATGAAGGTCAAAAAGGTCCTCAATATTCCAATTACACTTCTATTGATCATGTGGAAGTAACGGGTGAATATGAAGTAACTATGCACTTAAATTCTATTGATCCGGTATTACTCACAAAACTATCAGGGTATGGTGCTGTAATCGTGCCACCTAAATATATTCAAGAACAGGGTGCAGAGAATTTTGATATGAAACCTGTTGGTACAGGTCCGTTTAAAATGACAGATTATCAACGAGATAAACAAGTTGTGATTGAACGTTATGCAGATTATTGGAATAAAGATGCTATTAAACTAGATAAAGTTACATTTAAAGTAATCCCAGAAACAGCAACAGCACTTGCAGAGTTACAAACTGGCAATATTGATATTATGACACGTTTGGAAGTTTCCCAAGCTGCAACAGCAGAAGCAACTGACTTTATTGAATTAATGGAAGTATCTACACCTACAGCTTATTCAATTCGTTTTGATACGGCGCAAAAGCCAGTTGATGATGTACGTGTTCGTCAAGCTATTAACTATGCTATCGATAAAGAAACGATTGTCAAAGAAATTTTAGGTGGCTATGGGAATCTTATAAGCTCATTCCAAAGTGATTTATCATTTGGCTATAACAACGATTTAGAGCCATATCCATATGATCCTGAGAAGGCAAAAGAATTATTGGCTGAAGCGAATGTTCCAGAAGGTACTACATTAGATTTCTATATTCCAGGTACTGACGGAACATTTAAAGAGATTGCTCAAGCAGTAGCGTTTTACTTAGAGGAAGTTGGCTTAAAAGTATCTATTAATAGTGTGGAAAATACGACATTCCAATCTGAGTTAATCCCTCAAGGAAAAGCGGGACATATGTATAAAAATGGCTGGGGCGGATGGACGCTGGACTTTGATAATACAGCTTATTTAATGTACCACGAGGGAGAATTCTGGAACCCATCCTATAAAAATGAAAAAGTGGAACAATTATTAGCAGCAGAGCGTGCCACTATTGATAATGACGAAAGACAAAAGGTTTTTAAAGAGCTTACAGAAGTATTATATGAAGATGCAACTGAAGTCAACTTATATTCGGAAGTTGAAATATACGCAGTGAATAAACGAATAAAAGGTTTCCAACCACCACATGATGGCCGCTTTAATTTTGCAGGTGTCACTGTCGAGTAAGTAAAAAATTATGAGATAGTATGCTAGCATACTATCTCTTTCATTTCACATTAGGAGGATGGAATTATGCTTTCCTATATTCTACGACGTTTGTCGCATACCGTGCTCGTGATTATTGCGGTTTCATTAATTATATTTTTCTCCATTCGTTTAACAGGTGACCCCGTAAGTATAATGTTTGGGGCTGGTGAACCTTCACAGCAGGCAATAGAAGAACTGACAGCCAAACTCGGTTTGGATAAGCCTGTTTGGGAGCAATACTTCATATTTATGAAGGATTTAGTAACACTTGATTTTGGTACTTCCTATCGTTCCAATAGCCCAGTTTTAGAGATGTTACTCGAACGAGCGTGGCCGACAATTGCACTTGCTTTAGGTGGAATGGCAGTGGCATTGTTTATAGCTGTTCCGCTAGGTATTCTATCAGCTATTTATAAAGGAAAATCCATTGATGTGTTTAGTCGTATTTTTTCTTTGTTAGGCATTTCTTTCCCCAATTTTTGGTTGGCGTTTATGCTAATTTTAATTTTTGCTGTTCAACTAAAGTGGCTGCCAGTATCCGGATTTGATGGGTTTAGCTCATTAATTTTGCCATCTGTTGCCTTAGGGCTCATCCTATCTGGTATTTTAGTTCGATTAATTCGTACGTCTATGCTGGAAGTACTTAAAATGCAATATGTCACAACTGCACGGGCGAAAGGCATAAGAGAATGGCTAGTTATCATTCGACATGCTTTCCGCAATGCCTTATTGCCAACTGTAACATTTGTTGGTTTACAGTTTGGAGGGCTATTAGGAGGTGCAGTTATTGTCGAGCAAGTCTTTTCTTGGCCTGGAATTGGAAGGTTAATTGTTGATTCTATTAATCAACGAGACTATCCAGTAGTCCAGGGAGGAATCATCCTTTTAGCACTGATGATGATTTTAGTAAATCTAATTGTTGATTTATGCTACTCCTTGATTAACCCAAAAATTAGAACTGGAAGAGGTGAGCAATAATGACTCAAATAATGGAAACAGAAGCAATCGAAATAAAAAAAGCCAATAAAATCGTAACCGTTCTGAAATTCATGAAGAATAATCCAACAGGCATAATAGGCTTATTATTGGTTGTCACTACAATACTGT
Organism: Lysinibacillus sp. NPDC056220; assembly: GCF_049315265.1. NCBI lineage: Bacteria > Bacillati > Bacillota > Bacilli > Caryophanales > Bacillaceae > Lysinibacillus > Lysinibacillus sp. NPDC056220. The sequence continues at coordinate 798,732 of NZ_JBMOXD010000003.1, read as the reverse complement.
GTGCTATATTCGCGCCTTATATTGCTCCCTATGATCCGGGGGCGGCTAGCTTAGGACATCGACTTGACCTACCCAAATGGCTAGATGATACAGGTAAATCTCAATACGTTCTCGGAGGAGATCAGGTTGGGCGTGATTTGCTAAGTAGAATTATTTACGGAGCACGTATATCTCTATTAGTCGGGATTTGTGGCGTCATCATTTCATTAGTGCTTGGTACATTTCTAGGCATTATTTCAGGTTACTTTGGGAAATGGATGGATGATTTAATTATGCGGCTAGCCGAAGTTCAAATGGGGTTACCGTTTATTTTACTAGCCATCGTGATTATGAGTGTTTTTGGAACAGGTATTGAAAAAATTATTATTATCCTTGGACTTACATATTGGGTTAGTTTTGCGCGATTAATTCGAGGAGAGATTTTAGCTTTAAAGGAACAAGAGTATATCCAAGCAGCAAAGGCAATTGGTGGGACACATTTCAAAATAATCATGAAGCATATACTTCCTAATGTTGCTTCCTCTATTCTAGTGTTAGCAACGATGTGTATTGCAGAGTTTATTTTATTGGAGGCCTCTTTAACATTTTTAGGGCTAGGCGTGGAGCCTACAGTACCTTCGTGGGGAGGAATGTTAGCGGATAGTCGAAATTATATGACCTCTGCTTGGTGGATATCTGTTTTCCCAGGCGTTGCCATTATGTTAACGGTTTTAGGCTTTAATTTATTAGGAGATTGGTTGCGAGATCGCTTAGATCCAAATATGAAAGTTTAGGTGATATGATGAACTCTATAATTTTTTCTAGTTTATTTCAAAAGAACGAAACGAAAAAAAAACCTTCTTTATTTATCGATTTACCTAAAGATTTAATTCCATTAGGATTAATTGATTTTTGTTTACGCTTAGGCTTTGAATCAAATGAAATAGACTTTGATTTATTTCAGCCAGCCAATCAGTCCTATACAATGAAGTTTTTACCACATACTAGCACATTTATTTCAGAAAATAAGTCAACATGGATTATTTATTATGAGAGTGAATCAGCACTTTCTACATTGTTAAGTACTATAGCCAGTGATGGCATAGTCGAAACCCAAACAGTCAGCTCATTCACGTATTATGAGAATTTAAGTCATCTTTGGACAGCCTATGGCACGGGTGAAAAGGATGAGGCCCATCCCCAGCAACATGTAAGTGTGAAAATGGATATACAAGAAGAATTGAAGACAAGTGCTCTGTTAAAAGAGGCTTGCTATCTTGCATTGCGTTTAGGTTTATATGCGACATCTATTTCATTACCAGCTATAACAACAGAAGAGCGACATGTATCTATTTCCTTCAAGCAAGAACTCGAAAGTTATATGGAGTTGACCGCCAAAAACACCATTCAAATTTGTGGTACGAAAGAAAGCCTACCAGCCGTTGTCCATTCGATTGTAACAGCAAAGCATGTGTCAGAGGGTGGACTGCTTGGAGTTTGGGAGTTAAACGAAAAACAAGTGAATGAAGCGGCTATTTTAATGGAAGAAAAGTGGACTGATGAATCGGAAGCTTCTTACATCATAAAAGCACTGGAAGAAGAACCAGATACAGCGTTAGAGGCTGAAATTTATATGACAGCCGATAAAAAAAATCGTGACCAATTCAGGTTAGATGTATATGAAAAATTTTCTAATTTAACAACCATTAAAGTTCGCTCTGCCTTTAAAACAGGGTTATACTGGATATTAGAGGAAGTACTCCCATCTGTCGAGGGGGGCTTTGAAAATATCAAAATAGTTTGTAAGGATGGGGTAAGTGAAGACGGTTTAGAGCAACATAATCGCTGGATTATGGAGCTATACCCAGTAGATGAGATGATCGAAATGCAATATGGCTTACCTAAAGAGCATGTGCAATTTGAGCTTTCAAGCACGCAACAACATGTGTATAGAGTATTTGTTAATGATCAACTAATTGCTGAGCTCAATCCCCTTATGAGTGAAGTGGATTATGTGGACGGTCAGAAAAAAGCTTATCCGACTACCGCTGGATATCGATTATTGAACAAGACGGAGAGAGTGCAAGAGAATATCATATTTTCAGATCGTGAACGGTTCTATAAATTTTATGTGAAAGAATTTTTGCCACAAATGGTGAAATTGTTAAAAATAGATACCCATAATGTTAATCAAGGTCAGCTATTTCCATTGTTTGATCGAATAGAAATTGATTTTACTTCTTCTGGAATTGAAGAAGAAATCGGTGTTCAGCAAGAAGCGAATTCATCGTTTGAGGCGCTATACGAGGATTTATATTTTAATACATTAGACTATTTTCATGAGCTTGGCCGTCAGTTAGTAAATCAGCCATACAAAGCTCCGGGTGGCGTTATTCCTTATATTCATATAGAACAAGATCTGTATAAGCCTATCAAAGGTGTCATCAAGGTTTACCAGTGGAATGACAAACGAATGACTGATCCCATTACAAAGCGAATCTTGTTTAATCAAGAAGGGCAGTTTGACACTGTAGAAATGTCTATAGGTAATGAACTGAAGGTAACTGAGGCAAAAATCTATTTAAAGCACAACATGAAAAATATTTTTCCATTGTTAGAGCGTTTTAAACAATACTCAGAGGTCAAATTAAATTATGGAGATATATCTTATAAGGGTCATGTCATTCCCTTTATTGAAGTGACTGAACCGATTACGAGTGAATATTATTCAGGGCTAAAAAAAACAGATGAAAAACATACGATTGTTTTTGAAGCTGGTCATCATCCAAATGAAGTGTCTAGCACGCCTGCTATATTGGAGCTAATAGAGGATATTATTGGTCATCATCCAGAAATATTACAAAAAATGAATGTTATTATAATCCCTTTAGCCAACCCTGATGGTTATGAAATAATGGAATATTTGACAAAGGAACATCCGAAGTGGAAGCATCATGCGGCACGATTTAATGCGGTGGGATTAGAATTTGCGCATGTGAAATTCTTGAAAAGTGCGTTCGGTGAGGCAAATGTATTACCACTTATCTTAAAGAAATGGGCCCCAGATATTGTTGTAGATGACCATGGAATACCTGCTCGTGAATGGGTTCAACCGTTCGCAGGTTACGCCTGCCCACCGATTTTCCCAGTTTCTTATACGCTTCCGAGTGCCAAGATTTATGGGATTGGTCGATATGCAGATGATGATGATACGAAAGAAATTCAAGCCCGAAACTTGGAGCTAGTAGCCGAAAGAGTTAATAGGCTGTTTGAAGGATCGACGTTTGCTCAAGAAAATGACTATTGGCGCGATCGATATTATAAATATGGAACAAAGTGGGATCCAGATAAATACCCCATTGAGGAGATGGGGAATATTAACTTGTATCGAAGTATGGAAGTAACTCCATCGTATTCATCAGTTAGTATTTTACGTTATCCACAGTGGATCGCTTTAGATATAATTTCCGAAGTTGCAGATGAAATTGTTTATGGTGAAGAATTAATTTCGTGTATGGCAGCACATAAATTATTTAATCGGGCAATTTTAGAAGCTGCAATAGCTACTCCAGTAAATAAATATAAACAATCTGGACGTTACATAAAAAAACGTCCGATAGAAATTAGGTGACGAACACATGACAAAAATTTTATTAACGGGATTTGAGCCATTTCTTGATTACAAGCTCAATCCAACTATGCAAATTGTAGAAAATTTAGATGGTGAAAAGATAGAAAACTATCATATTATTGGAAGAATTTTATCTGTCGACTTTCAACAATCTGCCGAGCAGCTAAAGCGACATATAGAAGAAATAGAACCGCAAATCATTATTTCCTTAGGACTGGCAGGAGGGCGTTTTAAAATAACACCTGAGCGAATTGCTATTAATATTAAAGATGGGGAGCCTGATAATAACGGCTACTCACCCGTTGATGAGAGCATTCAAGAGGAGGGGGCAGATGCTTATCTGACGAATTTACCCATTCGCCATATGATTAATCGCTTGCAAGAAGAGGGCTATCCGGCTGAAATCTCTAACACAGCAGGTACTTATTTGTGTAATAACATAATGTATGAAGGGCTTGTATATGCACAGCAACATGAAGGGGTACGTGCTGGTTTTATTCATATACCTGCTTCTTTTGAATTAGCCATTCAACATGGCAAAATTCCAGGTTGGCATATTCGTGATTTAATTGCTGCTGTAAAGCTTTGCATTGAGGAGACAGTACGTGCAGGTAATCATTGAATTTCCTCATTCAATGTGGATTAGCAAACATACTATTCGCTTTTCCTTTAAGGAAGAAATATCCGACACAAACTTTTATGCAGTACAAACATTTACTCGATTTCTGAAAAAACAGCTACGACACCATCTTGTCGAAAGTGTTGCAAGCTATCATACAGTTACAGCCTATGTGAAACAACGAATAGATGTCGATCTTTTAAGAATGCAATGGCTTGCTATTCAAGCATCAGCAGCCGTTGATGACAGAACAAATAGACGATTAAAAATCCCGGTTTGCTATGATGAAGAATTCGCCTTAGATAGGCAACGAGTGATGGACTATACGGGTCTATCATTTGAGGACATTAAAATGCTACATATGTCAAAAAGCTATTATGTTTATTTAATTGGCTTTTTGCCAGGCTTTCCTTATCTTGGGGAACTTGATTCTAAGTTATTTATGCCACGTTTAGAGAAGCCGAGGGCATCTGTGTCTGCGAGTTCTGTTGGGGTTGGAGGCGGACAAACAGGAATCTATCCTGTCGATTCACCTGGTGGCTGGAATATTATTGGAAAGACGCCATTAAAACTATTTAATGTCAATGGTAAAGAGCCCTTTCTATTTGAACTGGGTGATGAAGTTCAGTTTTATGAAATAACTAAGCAACAATATTGGGAAATGAAAAGCAAAGGAGTGTAGCGATTGAAGCCACTTCTGCTCATAACAAAACTAGGGGTTTATGGTAGCTTACAAGATAAAGGCAGGTTTGGCTATCGGGCATTTGGTATTCCGTTATCTGGACCAATGGATCAAGTATCGTTTCAAGCAGCCCAACTGATTTTACAAAATCATCCTAATCAAACGTCTTTCGAAATGTTCATGGGTGGCTTTGAATTTGAGGCATTGGCTGATGGGGTCTATGTTTTAACAGGGGGGCATGGTGTATGCATGGTTAATCATGCAGCCATTGAAATGTGGAAAACATTCCACCTAACAAAGGGAGATAGGTTGACGATTAAGAGCGTGAGTCAAGGCTCTATCATTTACTTGACACCGCTTGGAGGGTTTACTTCAAAATTGGAGCTGGGCAGTAGCTCATACCTCTCACAGGGGAATCTAGGTACGGAGATGACAAAAGGAAGTATTTTATATGGACAGACAGCCTCTCCGTTACAAGCTAATAGAGGTCTTTATGCTCCGTATCGTCCGACTTTTGACAGTGCTATTACTGTTAGAATTTTCAAGGGCCCTCATTTTCATTTATTTACGGAAGAGAGTCAGCAACAATTTATGCAAAATCCTTTCCAGTTTAGCGGTGGAAATCGAATGGGCTATTATTTAAAAGGCTCTGTTTTACAGCTAAAAGAAATGAAGGAGATTCTATCTGAAGCAACCCAGTTTGGCTCCATTCAAGTACCTCAGAATGGGAATCCAATTATCTTAATGGCCGATGCTCAAACAGTAGGAGGCTATCCTATTATGGCAACTGTACATGAAGATGATTTACATAAAGTAGCCCAAATGCGTATGTTTAACACAATACATTTTACACTGGAGGAAATGTGATACGAATGGATATTAATTGTGATCTAGGAGAAAGCTATGAAGCTTTTTTGACGGGAAGAGACGAAGAGATACTAGATTATGTGACATCAATCAATATTGCGTGTGGCTACCATGCGGGCGATCATTCCATTATGCACCAAACGGTACGTAATGCGATTCGTAAACATGTTCATATTGGTGCACACCCTGGGTATCCTGATCGTGAAGGATTCGGACGAAAAAATATGGTGTTTAGTCCAGCAGAAATTTACGATATGATGGTCTATCAGGTAGGGGCACTGCAAGCATTTGTCCGTGTCGAAAAGGGGACCCTACATCATGTCAAGCCACACGGAGCACTCTATAATCAAAGCGCGAATGATCAGGAAAAGGCTTCAGCCATTGTTCAGGCGGTGTATGATCTCCATCCTCAGCTTATTTTATATTGTTTAGCAGGAAGCCAAATGGCGGAAATCGCAAGGGATAAGGGTCTTCAAGTATATGAGGAGGTTTTTTCAGATCGCCGTTATCATTCTGATGGGACATTAGTGAGCAGACAGGAACCGAATGCTTTAATTCAAACTGAAGAAGAAATGCTTAAGCATGTAAAAGGTATTTTAACGGTAAAAGAAGTATTGTCTGTACAGTCTCAAAAAATAAAAATAGTAGCACACACCTTATGTATTCATGGAGATGGTCCACATGCCTTGGACTTTGCTAAAAAGATTGCTGCGCTTAGACAGCAACTACATTAACAATAAAGTAGATGATTTCATGCATACCCAATTGAAACATAAAAAAGTTCGCATAAATGGCGAACTTTTTTGATTGGAAGAGCTTTATTATTTTACATACATTTTCCTGTGATGCCTAGAGTTTTCAACAAGATGAATTAGCCACATCACTATGTAGGTTACCCCTAATCCGATACAAGCACCTGCTAACACATCTAGAGGGTAGTGTACACCGATAAAAATTCTCGAAAGTGCCATGAGGCAGGCCATTACTAGGAGTACAGCTCCGATTTTTTTTCGCTTCCAAAGCAAAGCAAATGCTAAAGCAAATGCCCCTGCCGCATGATTACTTGGAAAAGATGGGTCTAAATTTGATTTTTCAAGTAATAATATGACGCTATGATTGACGAATGGCCGTGGTCGAAAATATATCATTTCTATCATTTTATCGATACCAAGTGTAAGAAAAGCGATCGTTACGGCATATATGACTATTTTTCTATTTTCATGCTGATTTTGAGCGTTTGAAAACCATAGCCATATCAATATTAATCCAAATAGGATAGGGCCATATTTTGAAAACAAGAGGACAACTTGATCTAAAGTAGAGTATTGTCCAGCAAATTGGTTGAGTAGTTTAAAAAGTTGATAGTCTATTGTCATGTTTTCTTAAGAGGAAACTCCTTCTAGTTTAGACATTTGTACATCATCCTCGGTGGATAAAAACTTTTCTAATTCACTTTTATTTTTTTCCAAATCAATATCTAGAACTGCGCCTACATTTACATGTTTGTTTTCAAAAGAACTGGCAACAGGAATCCGTAAAGTATCTACCCCATTAGAGTGTCCATCCATTAAACCTTTCCCAATCGCCAGAATTGTTTTTTTGTCAACATTAGTATCGATGTATGCCTCTGCAACACCTAATATTTTTGGTAAATTCATTAAGCTGTGAAAACTAATTTGTTCTTTAACCTTTGTCAGAATTTCCTGCTGTCGTGCCACTCGTCCGAAATCGCTTAAACGATCGTGACGGAATCGAGCATATGCTAGTAACTGGTCACCATGTAACGTTTGTTCTCCAGGAAATAATGTCATGCCAATGCCATATGACATTTCATACGGGATGTCCACATCAATTCCATTGGGGGCTAAAAGATCTACAATTTTAGGGAATCCTTCAAAATCAACGATCGCATAGTAATTAACATCAATATTAAAGTTTTGCTTAATCGTTTTTCTAACAAGTTCGGGACCTCCAAAAGCAAACGCAGCGTTTATTTTATTCTTTCCGTAATCGGGGATATCCACATACGTATCTCTCATAATGGAAACAATTTTTACTTGGTTCGTCGTTTGATTATAGTGACCAATCATTAACGCATCCGATCTACCTTCATCACCTCTAGTATCACTACCTATCAATAGGACATTAATCTCACCAAATTGTAGGTCTGCGCCTTGGAATGGCTCAAAAATTTCCTCAGCTTCAGCTTCATTGTTACTGTCGTCTTCTGCCATGGCCAATCCACTATTGTACTGATAAAACCAATAAACAATCCCCAATACAATCATCAATGCGAATATGAAACATGAATTTTTTAGCCATCTACGGCTTGTTTTACTACTTTCCATAAATTAATAAATCCACCTATCCGTTATTTTTCAACAAAGATTTTCCGGTAAGTTGTACTGCTATTGCATCATCTAAATAACCAATAGGGAATACATAGTCCGGAATTACATCTACAGGAATAATAAAATATAATAATGTGCTTCCAATTATTGTTAATTCAAATAATGTACCTTTATCTGAAGTAAATTTTTCATATAACTCTTTTAACTTATTGATAAATGGTCCGACACTACCTACTTTTTGAATCTTTTCGTTAAAACTCTTATGAATGGTATGTTTGCCTTCTTCCGTTTGAGAAAATAAACCATAATCGTCTAATTTCTTTTCAACATCCTGCACTGAAAACTGGTTGTTGTACACATTAGATGCCTTAAGAAAGGTTTGTATGGCATCAACAGAGGTATGAATATCAGATTGTAAATCTTCCTGTCTTTGTTCCAGTGGATATCCCGCTGCTTCAAATAGCTGAATGAATGGAACACCAAGGCAGTCAGCAAATTTTTCTACATGTTGTGGTGTAGCTTTTCGTTTATTATTAATTATCCGTGAAATCGTAGCCGTATCAATTCCTGTCAGTTCACTAAACTTCCGCATGGATAACGAACGCTCTTTCAATAGCTCTTTCAACAATAAACCGAGAGTCACATTTTCTTTTCTTTCCGTCATATTCGATTCTCCCTTCTTCATTAAAAATAACTGTTGAACAGAAGTGTATAATGTTGTTGACAAATTGTCAACACTTGGCCATTATCATGTGGCCATATGGAAGTAATCACACCAGCAGCCTTGTGTGATTAGTTAAAAGATTTATTAGCGCATTGGCGTGTCTTCAATGGTGGTGATAGGCTGATATATCTAGGTAGAATGCAATTAATAGTAAGAAGCGGATAGGTCTTGTATTCAGACTTTTCGAAAAATAAAAAGTTTTTTTCATCGGATTTTGTCGGATTTTATAAGTATCTCTTATTATTAGGCAAGTCCCAAAAAATAATAGTAGGAGGTACGAAGGATTGAAAAAGAAGTTTAAAATTAGTTTAGCCAGTCAAATTTTAATTGGTTTGATTTTAGGGATTATTGTTGGGGGTATTTTTTACGGAAACCCCAAAATTGAAACCTATTTACAACCTTTAGGTGATATTTTCCTGCATCTAATTAAGATGATTGTTGTTCCCATTATTATTTCGACATTAATCGTTGGTGTTGCTGGTACTGGAGACATGAAGCAGCTTGGGCGATTAGGCGGGAAATCCATTATTTATTTTGAAATTATTACAACAGTAGCTATCGTAGTTGGATTACTTTCCGCGAATATTTTCCAGCCTGGTGCTGGAATAAACATGAACGAATTATCTCAAGGGGATATTTCGAAATACGTGACAACTACAGAAGAAGTACAGCATGAAGGACCGTTTGATATTATTGTAGGCATAGTACCAACCAATATCATTCAGTCAATGGGTGAAGGCGACATGCTTGCAATCATATTCTTCGCTGTTATTTTTGGTTTAGGTGTTGCGGCTATTGGTGATCGAGGTAAACCAGTCTTAGACTTCTTCCAAGGAGTTGCCGATGCGATGTTCTGGGTAACTAACCTTGTGATGAAATTTGCACCACTTGGGGTATTTGGTTTAATTGGTGTAACCGTTTCCAAATATGGTTTTGCCTCTCTCATACCATTAGCTAAATTGGCTATCCTTGTTTACGCAACCATGCTATTTTTTATATTTGTCATACTTGCACTTGTTGCAAAATTCGCGGGTGTTAATATATTGTTCTTAATTAAAGTATTAAAAGATGAGCTTATTTTAGCATTCTCAACCGCAAGTTCTGAAGCTGTATTACCGCGTATTATGTTAAAAATGGAGAAATTAGGGGCTCCGAAGGATATTGTATCCTTTGTTATACCTACCGGTTACTCCTTTAACTTAGACGGATCAACGCTATATCAAGCGATTGCAGCATTATTTATTGCGCAAATGTACGGTATTCACCTTAGCATTGGTGAACAAATTACGTTAATGCTTGTATTGATGGTTACTTCGAAAGGGATTGCAGGTGTTCCGGGGGTATCCTTCGTCGTACTGCTAGCCACTTTAGGTACTGTTGGCATTCCATTAGAAGGACTAGCATTTATTGCTGGTATTGACCGTATCCTTGACATGGGACGTACAGTTGTTAACGTAATTGGTAACTCATTAGCGTCATTAGTGATGGCAAAATGGGAAGGCCGTTTCGATCGCGAAAAAATGAAGAATTACTTTAATGAAAATGAAAATTTAGCATAAGCTTTATCGCAATGTTTAGCATTCGTTAACATAAAAACACCTTTCGTTGATGAACCATAGCCCATCAACGTAAAGGTGCTTTTTTTATACTACTAGAATCATATTGTCTATAGGCAAGAATTAAACTTAATCCTCTTTTTCAATCGTTGGGCTTCCGATATATGTGTATAAATCATCTGCTACATTCCTTTTTGCATTCACTGGAATTACTTTATTGGAAGAGAAGGTACCATATTTCTCTACATATTGGCCAAATCGTATTTAGCCGTTCATGTCTTAGGTGAGTACTCCTTTATATTTCACTTTAAGTGTCTCAACATTTGCTTTGTTAAAAATGGCTTAGGTCTTCACTTTACATATTTCTTGATGTTCGTCAGTTCACTACTTCCAAAATGGAATAACATTTTTGAAAATCCTCCTAGACATAAATCCCAATTTATGTCGACCTTCTTTTGTTTCAACTGCGTTTGTGGTAGCTCATGTTGGAAATTTTAGAATATGACTCACGTAAACTCCCTTATATCTCTAGATAAAGTTTTCACTCACTTCATATTAACTCCAGATAGGTCAAATATATTTGAACTACGAAGGAGGTAAGGAAATGAATTTTATCAAACGTGCATTTTTAAGTGTGAAAGCGAGGAAAGGGAAATCGATTATATTATTTACTGTATTTTTAGTAGTTTCTAATCTAGTATTAGCCGGATTTGCCATACAAAATGTGTCACAAAAGGCAAATGATCATGCTAGACAAACATTGGGTGTAGACGTAAGTCTTCGAATGGACGAAGAAAAGCTTATGGAAAACGTGGCAAAGCAGCGACAAGAAAATCCAAATGGGGAAATACAACACCCTGAACTTTTTACAGAAGATGCAGATTTGTTAGCTAAATCACCTTATGTAATAGACTACAACTATCTTAAAAGTGACATGGTTGTAGCAGATGATTACACACCTATTAACGATGCTGAAGGTGATGATGGAGTAAGCGGTGCGGTAGGCAGTAGTAATTCTGGAAATATGAAAATGCCTAATACGTTTCTTCAAGGCGTGAGAAGTTCTGAATTATTGCAGGAATTTACCGATGGAACGCATGAAATAATGGAAGGTCGTTCAATTACACCTGAGGATAAAAATAAGAAAGTAGCGCTAGTTGAAAAACGATTAGCAGAGCAAAACGAGCTTCAAGTTGGTGATATGTTAAAGGTTCAATCAATGGAAGGGACATCTGAAGTAGAGTTAGAAATCATAGGGATATATAAAAACTCAGGTATTACTGACTTCGAGGGAAATTTACCAGCTATGATGCATCCATCTAACAAGCTATACACAAATTATGACGCGACGAAAGATAGTGATGAAGAGGGTTCAGTCATTAATGAAGCTATATACTACTTAGACGACCCAGAAAATATTGAAAACTTCAAAACGGAGGCAAAGAAAAGCAATATTGATTTTGATCTGTTCAAGTTAGATGCACATGATGCTTTATATCAGAAAATGGTTGGTCCCATTGAGAATATTGCTGCTACTTCAAAATGGATGGTCTATTTAGTATCCATTACAGGATCAATTATTTTAGCTCTTATTATTATGTTAACAATAAAAGAGCGACGTAAAGAGTTAGGCATACTCTTAGCAATCGGTGAGAAAAAGAGAAAATTAATTGGTCAATTATTAGTAGAAGTATTGTGTATAGCGGTACTAGCATTTGGTATTTCTACAATTACGGGTGAAACAGTGTCTCAAAAAATGGGAGATAGCTTATTACAGCAAGAAGTTATAGCCTCTCAAGAAAATCAAGAAGAATCAAATAATTTAGGATTCTCATTTGGAATGATGAATAAGCAAGATCATGACGTGAAGCCTATTGATGATATTGATGTAAGTATAACTTCACAAGATGTGTTGAAATTAGGTGGATTAGGACTGTTAATTGCCATTTTATCGACACTTCTTCCAGCACTATCAATTCTTCGCTTAAATCCAAAAGAAATACTTTTAAAAGATGAGTAGGGGGAGTCACACATGGACACTATATTACAATTTAAAAACCTATATTATTATTATGTAAATAATAACAGGAAGAATACTTTACTAGAGAATGTTAATTTTACCTTTGAGAAAGGCTGTTTCTATAGCATTTTAGGTCCTTCAGGTGCAGGAAAAACAACAGCACTGAGTTTGGCAAGTGGCTTAGATAACCCCAAAGAAGGACATGTGCTCTATAAAGGAAAAGATATAAAAAAAATTGGATTGGATAAATATAGAAATAAATTTGTTTCAATTATTTTTCAATCCTATAATCTGATTACTTATATGACAGCCCTACAAAATGTAGTAACGGCTATGGAAATTACAGGAGTTAAAGCAAAAGATAAAAAGAAACGAGCGCTTGAATTATTAGGAATGGTAGGTTTGACAGAAATAGAAGCAAAAAGAAAGGTTTTACAGCTTAGTGGTGGCCAACAACAACGTGTCGCTATTGCTCGTGCATTATCTAGTAATGTCGATTTATTAATTGCGGATGAGCCGACGGGTAATCTAGATGAGAAAACCTCAGCTGAAATCGTTGAACTATTTCAGGAATTAGCTCATCAAGAAAATAAATGTATCATTGTTGTGACGCATTCACAAGAAGTAGCCAAACAATCTGATCAGATAGTTTATCTTAAAAAACGCCATTTAGTTTGTGAAAATCTGAGTAATTAAACGAGGCTATTTTAACTGACAATGTATGTGCAATGTGATGGAATAAAAAAATGGGAGTGGTATATAATGTGGACAAAAATAGCGACCTCATTAGGTTTAGTCTCTCTTGGAATAGCAATAGGTATGTTTACTAATTTAGTGGATTTCAATCGAGACTTAGGTGACACTGAAGGCAATATGTATCAGGATTATAATTCGTATTTAGATGAAAGGAATCCGTCTCAGCGTGATTGGGAATCTCCAAATCCGAGAGGTGAGCTGACCCCAGAACAATGGGAGGAATTCACTGGTGGACAAATGCCTGAGCAATGGGATTCGTCCACATCTAATTCAGAAGAAAGTATTCAGGGTTCAACATCTCCATATTAATTTTCTTTCATAACTATAGTGAAAAATACTATAACACCCCCAAAGATCTGTAAATCTAACTATGGATCTTTGAGGGTTTTTTACTTGAAGATTACCCTTTTCTTATGAAATGAATGTAAGACTTTGATCGTAAGGGTCATATAAAATTTTTTAGGAATAATGTAGGTATCTTCACATAAACTACAGATTGCGTGGTTATAATGGCTAACTAGGGGGGATATCTTAATGAACTATAATATTTTAGTAGTAGAAGACGATTTAGAAATTCAAGAATTAATTAAGCAGTTTTTGATGACACAAAATTATAATATAGAGGTGGCATCTGATGGAGTAGAGGGAATAAAGAGATTAAACACGCAATCATTTGATTTAATTCTCCTTGATGTTATGATGCCCAATCTCAATGGATTTGAAGTGGCCAAAATGCTACGAAATCATTCTAATATACCCATTATCTTTTTAACTGCGTTAGAAGAAGAACAAGATCAAATGAAAGGCTTTGATCTTGGTATTGATGATTATATAACTAAGCCGTTTTCATTTCATGTGTTGATCAGACGAGTGCAAGCGGTTCTTAGAAGAAGTAATCATAAAAGTTGGGGAAATCATTTGAATTTTAATGAACTGAATGTCGACTGCGACGGATATAAAGCATATGTAAATAAGGAAGAAATACCATTAACTACAAAGGAATTCGAAATTCTACAACTACTACTCCATAATGAAAAAAAAGTGCTTACTAGAGAGATCATTGTAGAAAAGGTTTGGGGATATGATTATTCCGGAGAAACACGGATGATTGATACTCATATAAAAAACTTACGAAAAAAATTAAATTTACCCTATATTAAAACAGTAAAGGGTATCGGATACAAAATCGATGAATAGGATTGTCAACATCTTAAAGATGAAAAAAATAACCTATAAGCTCTTTATGATTACTTCTCTTATATTGCTATCGTTTGCGGTATTAATTTATTTAACTTTATACTTCTTCCTTCCAACATTCTACGAGCAATATAAAACAAATCAGCTCCAATCTGGCATAACGGAAATAATTGATAAATCTAAGAATTTAACATTAAAAGAAGCGAAAGAGCTTTTGGATGAGTACTCCTTAGAAAATAATGCAATCATTTATCTACAAGAAAAGAACGGACATATTTTATACTCTCCTTCTTTTAATTTTCAGGGAAATACACAATCACCGACGATTACTGGAAAAGCATCATCACCAACACAAAATGAAGACACTGTTAATGCATTTAATCAATCTTTGCCCATACAATTTCTGAATGGACACCATTTAATAGTTACTGTATTTGCGACATTTCAACCAATCGATGAAGCTTCTCAGGTCTTAGTACGTTTTCTTCCTTATATTAGCATCATTGTTGTATGTATTAGCCTAGGAAGTGCCTATTTATATTCAAGGTTTATTACAAAACCACTCCTTTATATAAATGAGCGAGCGCAAAAGATGGCTAACCTCGATTTTTCAGAAAATATAATCGTTCGTTCTAATGATGAGTTAGAGGAATTATCGAATAGTTTAAATGAGATGTCGAATAATTTGCAAAAGACAATGAATGATTTACGAATAGCAAATGAACAATTAAAAGATGATATTGAAAGAGAAAGAAAAGTCGAAACAAAACGGAGGGAATTTTTTGCTACAGTTGCACATGAATTAAAAACGCCACTCACTGTAATGAAAGGGTATATAGAAGGAATGATTTATAATATTGGACCTTATGAAAATCGTGACTTCTATTTAGAAAAAAACCATAAAATTATAGAAAGAATGGAACAACTTGTTCGTGAAATTTTGAGTATGTCCCAACTAGAGCAACATATATTCAAAATCCAAATGAAAGAAACAAATCTCTCAGATTTAATTGAGACTATAACGAAAGACCTCGTTTTTTTTGCATCTCAAAAGGATATTACGATTATTAATAAAATTCCCCCAAATCTGTACGTATTTACAGAAAATGTTTTACTAGAAAAAGCATTTAAAAATATTATCCATAATGCAATTATGTATTCACCACAAGGAGAAACAGTATATTTAGGGTTGACGAAGGATTCAAAAGAAAATCAGATTCAAATTCAAGTCATGAATACGGGTGTACAAATTAAAGCAGAGGAACTACAACAATTATTCCAACCTTTTTATAGAATCGAAAAATCAAGAAATAGAAATACTGGTGGGAGTGGATTAGGCTTATATATCGTTAAGCAAATATTTATATCACTCTCTATTCATTATTCTGTGAATAATGTTGAGAATGGCATTCAATTTTTAGTTACATTTCCTAAAAGTAAATAAATGCTTTAAAGATTGAGTTTTTTGAAGGCTACAACCGAATACACAGACGACTCAATAATCAATTTAGATTTATTGAGTCTTATATTAGATAGGAGATTGACTGAAAATGAAGATAAGAACAAAGTTAATTATTATTTCTTTGAGCCTATTATTAATTCCAGGTTTGATTATAGGGGTTAGCAGTTATCACTCTGCTAAAGAGCACTTGGATGATTTGGGAGAGAAGATGTTAAAAAATAATGTTGAAATGGCACTGCAATTAATTGATTCAATGAATTATGCGGTTCAAACTGGAGAAATATCTTTGGAGGAAGCCCAAGAAAAAGTAAAACAAAAATTAATTGGGGATTTACAAAGTGATGGCACCCGTAAAATAACGACACACGTTGATTTAGGTGAAGATGGCTATTTTGCTATTTATGGAACGAGTGGAGATAGGGTAGCTCATCCTTTCTCGGAAGGAGAAAATGCTTGGGAAAATGTAGATAGCCATGGCGTTTATATGGTGCAAAATATGATAACCGCAGCACAAAATGGCGGGGATTTTACCTATTATGCTAGAGCCATGCCTCAAGACCCTGATGCCGAAGAAGACAAAATAGCCTACTCTGCTTTAGATCCGAACTGGGGTTGGGTAGTAAGCGCTAGTAGCTTAATGACATCATTTAATCATGGAATTCATTTAATCCAATATACGATTATGATTACCTTGGGCATTAGTATTTTAATAGGTTTAATCGTTATATTTTTATTTTCCAGACACTTAGCCGTTCCTGTTCAAATGGTTACTGAAAGTGTTGAAAACATTGCTAATCAAAATTTAACCTTTACATATTTAAACGTTAAAAATAAGGATGAGTTAGGCATTTTAGCGACAGGCATAAATACGATGACGACAAATTTACGAGGTATTATTGAATCCGTTTCGAACTCAGCCGAACATGTTGCTGCTACATCCGAACAACTCACTGCGAGTAGTGAACAGACAAGCACCGCTTCAGATGAAATTACGAGGGCTATTCAGGAAATTTCTATAGGACAAGAAAAGCAACTAGTTGGAATGGAAGAAGCAAATCATTCTGTTTTGCAGATATCATCGAGCATTACTGCCATTACTAAAAATATTAAAGAATTAAATGACCTTTCCGTTGAAACCTCTAAAGTCTCTCTTTATGGTAATGAAGTTATTAATCAGTCTGTTGAACAAATGAATCACATTAATAACCAAAACATAGTGACAACTGAAGCAATGCGATTGCTTGAAAGTAAATCACAAGAGATTGGTGAGATTATTACGGTCATTACTAACATTGCAGCACAAACAAATTTACTTGCTTTAAATGCAGCGATTGAAGCAGCGCGTGCAGGAGAACAAGGTAAAGGTTTTGCTGTTGTAGCGGATGAGGTTAGAAAACTAGCGGAGGAATCGGGTAATGCAGCAAACAATATTTCTTCACTCATAGGTGAAATTCAACTTAATACACAGCATACAGCACAAATGGTCAATGAAGGAAAAAGTGTCGTTGAAACGGGTATAGGTTATGTGGCAAACGCTGGAAAAACTTTTGAAGAAATAGCAGCCGATGTAGACATGATTAACCATAAACTTTCATCTGTCTCAACTGAAATTCAAGAAATTAATACGAATACAGAGATTCTAGTAAATGAAATACTGAAAACCAAAGAAGTTACCGATCAGTCATCGAGGTACACACAACAAGTTGTTGCAGCAGCGGAAGAACAGTCTGCTACGATGACTGAGATGACATTTGCTTCTCGTTCTTTAGCAGAGATGTCGCAGGAGCTTCAAAATCTAGTATCAAACTTTAAAACCAACGAATAAATAATTGCGTTTGATTAGAATTATAAAATAGAAACATACTCTCATCGAAGCTACGAAGAATATAGAGCTAGCAAAATGATGAACACATAAATTTGTTAGCTTTTTTATAGCTTCGGAATGGTATCTTTTGTTGATGCTTCATATAAACTTCATACAGCATCTATACTAACTACAGATATGCTTTATAAAACAATAAAATAGTAATTTTTTAATAAAAGATGGAGGTTGAAACGACCCTATTGGAGGAATTAGGATGGAGACGGGGATATTTGAATCAAATCGTAAATCTGTATTAAAAAGTATTGAACGTAAAAAAACTTTTGCATTAGTATATATTACGATTATAAGTTGGCATGACTTGAATACTTCTAAACACATAGACGTGGTTGAAAGGAAGCTAACTTTGTATCAACAAGAAGTGGAATGGTATAGAGTATTTGATAAGGAATATATTTTAATCTGCCATGCTCAGTCACAAGCACAGTTGATTATGCAAGAATTATCGAATATTGAATTTTTGAAGATACAGTATCTTTATGTCCAAGATAGAAAACTTCCAGCGTTAAATTACGTTAGACAAGTCTATTCGCAAAACACGAAAAGTAGTGAGATAAAAGAGTGCATGTCACAGAAAGATTTAGCAACGGAAGAGTTTGAAATAGTTTTCCAACCGATATTACACAATAATAGACAAATATCCTTTGAAGCACTAAGTAGATGGCAGTCGGAAGATATGGGCTCTATGTCTACGGGTATATGTATTCCAATTTTACATATAGAGAATTTGATAGAATTAACCAAGAACATTATAAATAAGGCTGTTGAATTATTGAGTAGATATAATGAAATTATTTATGTTTCGATTCATTTATCAGCGCCCTTAATCAAGGATATTACTTGGCTAATTCAACATTTAGACGAAATTAGTTTTAATAACAATCATCGAATTGCTTTTGAAATAACCGAAGAAACTATAATGGGAATAGAAGCAAGAGCCAATCTAAAAATTATTCATGATCGAGGTCATAGTATATTTATTGATGATTTTGGTACTGGAAACTCGAATTTTCAATATATGACCTTGTTCCCCCTGGATGGGGTGAAACTAGATAGGCTATTTATAAGTGGGAAATCAAATAAAAAAGTAATGGAGCTACTGACAAAATTTATCAAAGCTATGGGTCTAGAAGTAATCATAAAAGGCGTCGACAATGTTGAACAGCTTAATTCCTTATCGAAAGCCCAATATGATTCCATACAAGGCTATTACATATCGAAACCTCTAACAATAAATGAATTGACAAAATTTATATGTGAGAATAGTTAGGCTATTGAGATCATTTTTAGTGTAAGGAAAGTAAAGCAACCTCTATAGAATAAAAGGGATTTTTACATAAAAAATACCATAAAAAAACGCAATACCCTTAATGTTAGAAAGGGGTTGCGTTTTTTGCTTCATAAAACCAAGAAAAGGTGAAGGTATGAATAAGAAAGAAGGGAACTCCAGATTATCTTCAGGAAATCTCTAGAAAATCTCCATACTGTTCCCATATGAACTACAGATAATGCCTTTATTATAAAACCTGTAAGACAAAATACATTTTAAAAGGAGAATAAAAACATGAAAAAGAAAAAGAGATTGGCTGCTACTACTTTAGGTGCTGTATTTGCACTATCCACTTTGGGGTCTGCATTCGCAGCAGAAGTTCCGACTCAAGTGAGTGTGAGTAGTGAATATGTGGTAGGGCAAGCAACTAAACCAGCGAACTTTGATGAAATTTCAAAAGAAAAGGTGCAGGCTATTTTTGACCAAGTAGAGGCAGGCACACTAACGAAAGAAGAAGGCATGAAGCAACTTGATGCAGCGCTAGGCATAAAAGGAGATAAAAAAGCTGTAACTAAACCAGCGAACTTTGATGAAATTTCAAAAGAAAAGGTGCAAGCCATTTTTGACCAAGTAGAGGCAGGCACACTAACGAAAGAAGAAGGCATGAAGCAACTTGATGCAGCGCTAGGTATAAAAGGAGATAAAAAAGCTGTAACTAAACCAGCGAACTTTGATGAAATCTCAAAAGAAAAAGTGCAAGCTATTTTTGACCAAGTAGAGGCAGGCACACTAACGAAAGAAGAAGGCATGAAGCAACTTGATGCAGCGCTAGGCATAAAAGGAGATAAAAAAGC
>NZ_JBMOXD010000003.1:778619-778784 GCF_049315265.1 Lysinibacillus sp. NPDC056220 | reverse complement strand
GCTGTAACTAAACCAGCGAATGCTGAGAAAATTTCAAAAGAAAAGGTGCAGACTGTTTTTGACCAAGTAGAGGCAGGCACACTAACGAAAGAAGAAGGCATGAAGCAGCTTGATGCAGCGCTAGGTATAAAAGGAGATAAAAAAGCTGTAACTAAACCAGCGAAT
>NZ_JBMOXD010000003.1:0-778522 GCF_049315265.1 Lysinibacillus sp. NPDC056220 | reverse complement strand
GTAAGGCAGGCACACTAACGAAAGAAGAAGGCATGAAGCAGCTTGATGCAGCGCTAGGTATAAAAGGAGATAAAAAAGCTGTAACTAAACCAGCGAATGCTGATGAAATCTCAAAAGAAAAGGTGCAGGCTATTTTTGACCAAGTAAAGGCAGGCACACTAACGAAAGAAGAAGGCATGAAGCAGCTTGATGCAGCGCTAGGTATAAAAGGAGATAAAAAAGCTGTAACTAAACCAGCGAATGCTGATGAAATCTCAAAAGAAAAGGTGCAGGCTATTTTTGACCAAGTAGAAGCAGGCACACTAACGAAAGAAGAAGGCATGAAGCAACTTGATGCAGCGCTAGGCATTAAGGAAGATAAAAATAAAGTGAGTGGTCCAGCGAGTAAACCTGTAAAGTAGCTTTCAATAAACCTTAAAAACAGAGAAACTATCCATTGTTAGCCAACAGGCAATCTGACATTTAGGGAATAAAAGTAAAAGTGACAGTATAGAAGCACCAATACATTTGTAGTTTTCACTTGTATTGGTGCTTTTTAAATTGAGAAAAATATGATTTCTCATCTTATAGATGATGATGAAAAGCACATTGCTTTAACGAAAGAAAACGAACTGTTTTCAGATTTCCTTCAACAGTTACGTATTTCTCGATTATCTAATTTTTGCTTTATTACCGTTTGTGATTTCTAGTCACCCTAAAAAAGCTTCATCCCCAAGCTAATCGACAAGAGGTCGTAGTTTTCAGTATAACCTGCTATTCTATCAATTGAAAGGTTCTTTGAACAGCTATCTATTTTTGTTAAAACTACTTATTACTTTAACCTAACTATTCACACACTTTATTTCATGGTGAAGCCTAATGATTCAATTATGATAGGTGTTCCTCTAAATAGAGTACCATTGTAAGGAGTAATGGTTAAGGCAGTATCTGATATTGTATAAATACCGCCCTCTTGCATGACAGCATTAATATACAGATTGACGTAGCCATTTGGTGAAAAAATCACAAATTCAGTAATGGGATCTGTATGATCATTCCAAAAGAGAGTTGCAGGCAAGGTTGTTCCGTTTGTTAAATCAAGATCGCTTGTTAAAATGTAAAAATATCTATTAATCGTTGGAATTATTATACCTTCTGGGACAATTTCGATGGGAGGAACGATTGGACCGTTAGTGGCTTTTATACGGGGCCAAATAAATTGCTCCTCATTGCTACAATCACAGCTTCCATTGTTTATTCGACCATGTTTAGGGTTGACCATGTGTTATCACACTCCATTCTTGTAAAATTAACCTTTGCCTCCAATTCGTTTACTATAAAATATGAAGAAAATAAAATTCAAGCTAGTTGAGCATCTATCATTCCATAAGGTTTCTTTCAGATAACCATGTTTTTTTAACAATACTAGTCAAATTGAAGCGTTGGCATACATGCCTTTTACCGTAAATTAGTGTTATACTTTGCTAGTTGAATAAGGTAGAATACTAATTATGAATAATTAACGAAAAAGGGGTTACTGGTTTCATGAAAGATTTTGATCAACAATTGGAGGGGCTACTAAAGCAAGCCGCTTTGCAATACATAATATATCAGCATAATGGTGATACGGAGCGCATGGATAAAACATCACTTTTTGCTCGAAAAATTCAGCAAAAAGAGTATGTGATTGGTTTTGCAGGCCATTTCTCAGCCGGTAAGTCGAGTATGATTAATGCGTTGTCTGGCGAGAATTTATTAGCATCAAGTCCGATTCCAACAAGTGCAAATATCGTTAAAGTGCATAAATCAGAGGAAGACTTTGCGATTGTTTATATGCACAAAGAAAAGCCTGTTAAATTTGAGGCAGGCTATGATTTTAAAACGGTAAAAGAGCTTAGTAAAAATGGGGATTTGGTATCTCAAATAGAAATTGGCCATAGCGCATCAACATTACCGTTTGGTGTTACAGTGATGGATACACCTGGAGTAGACTCAACAGATGATGCTCACCGCATGTCGACGGAATCTGCACTCCATATTGCCGATATCGTATTCTATACAATGGACTACAACCATGTGCAATCGGAGTTAAATTTCCAATTTACGAAGCAATTAATGAAATATAATCCAAATGTTTATTTGATTGTTAATATGATTGACAAGCATAAAGAAAATGAATTGAGCTTTGAAGAGTTTAAAGCAACGGTTCATAATTCCTTTGCGGCATGGGGCGTTGTGCCGAAAGGTGTATTTTTCACATCTTTGAGAGAGCCTGAGCACCCACATAACGATTTTGAAGCCGTAAAGAAAATTGTTATGGATAGTATGAACGATTGGCAGGACCAGCTTGTCCAAACAGCAACAAATACATTGCGTTTATTGCAAAGTGAGCATGATAACTATTTAATAGAAGAAAGACAGGATCGTTTAGCGATTGATGAAGAAATTTTAAGTGCGGATGACTGGGCACACCATCAAGATATTTTAGAGCAATACAATAAATTAAATCGTCAGGTTGAATTATTCTCTGTTGAGGTGTGGAACGAAACATTTGAGGAGCAACGTAAAGAATTGCTTGCCAATGCTGCGATTATGCCAGCCGACTTGCGTGATCGCTTACGTCTTTATTTAGAAAGTATGCAGGAGGGCTTTAAGGTAGGGGGGCTCTTTACTGCGAAGAAAAAAACAGAGGAAGAGCGGAACCGTCGTAAAGAAGATGCTTATAGTGCTTATCAAAATGTCGTCCATGCGCAAATTACAGGGCATTTAAAGGGCCTTATGAAAAAAGCATTAAAGGACGTGGGTGCTTTAAATGAGGAACGTGCCTCAGCTATTGATGCTTATCCGTTTGACTTACCATTTGCATTGATTGAGCAGCAAGTTCAAGCAGGTGCACTGTTAACAGGTGATGCGGTATTAAACTTCGCCAATCGTGTGGCAGAGGCAACAAAGCGTTATTTTATTCAGGAAACAGATAGCTGGAAAAAAGCACAAGCGACAACATTAGAAGCAGTGGCAACAGAAACAGCTGCTCCTTCGAAATTAAAAATGGCAGGCATGCAGGATAAAGTGGATGCTATTAAGGCTGTACTTGAAATCGAGGGTTACCAACAATATAGTGCGAGCATTATGCATCAAGCGAGCAATGAAATCCGGAACGTAGCGAATGAGCAGTTAACAAATTGGGAAAATTCCTTTAAACAGGATTTAGCAGAGATTCGTTTGTTTGATGAATCCATGCTACAACCAAAAGAACAAGTCATTCAGGAAGAAGCAGTGCAGCAAGCAGTTAGTGCGACGAGTTTGCCAATCGATGGCGTTATTAATCGTGCCCTGCATACCGCCAATGCTGTAAAAGAAGTACAAGGCTTTGCTGAAGTTGCTCAATATCTTGAAAATAAAGTGGAACGATTACAGAAAAAAGATTTTACCATCGCTTTGTTTGGGGCTTTTAGTGCTGGGAAGTCATCCTTTTCTAATGCATTAATGGGGGCGAAGGTATTACCTGTATCGCCAAACCCAACAACTGCAGCTATCAATAAAATTCGTCCTGTATCGCCTGAGCATCCACATGAAACAGCCGATGTACAGCTTAAAACAGCTGAGCAAATGTTAGAGGATATTCAAGGGTCCTATGCAGCGATTGGTTTATCTGTCCAGTCATTAGAGGAAGCGTATAATCGTGCTGACGAAGGGCTTGCAGTACAGTTGACAGATGAGCGTTTAAATGTGCACAAATCATTTATTCGTGCTTATAAGGAAGGGTATCCAACGTTTAAGTCTGAGCTTGGTACTATTATTCGTGTGGATCGTGTTGAATTTGAAAAATTTGTCGCGCAAGAAAATAAATCATGCTTTGTGGACAATATCGATTTCTATTATGATAGTCCATTAACGCGCATGGGCGTTACACTTGTGGATACTCCAGGAGCAGACTCTATAAATGCTCGTCATACAGGTGTAGCCTTTGAATATATTCGGAATGCCGATGCCATCCTATTTATTACGTATTATAATCATGCTTTTGCCAAAGCTGACCGTGAGTTTTTAATTCAGCTTGGTCGTGTAAAAGATGCCTTTGAGCTTGATAAAATGTTCTTTATTGTGAATGCTATTGATTTAGCAACAACGGATGAAGAGCAGGAAGATGTAAAAGGCTATGTACGTTCAGAATTACAGCGATTTGGTATTCGTTTCCCGAGACTGTATGGTGTATCGAGTCTTTTAGCGTTAAAGGAGAAGGTGGAAGGTTCAGATTTAACATCAGGCATGCCACCGTTTGAAAACGACTTCCATACATTTTTAAATGATGAATTGAGTGCATTAGCAGTGCAGGCTCTTGCGGAGGAAGTTGACAAAACAGAGCAACGCTTAGCGGATTTAATTGCACAAACGGAGGAAAACCTCAAACGTAAAGACGAGCGCTTAGAGGAATTAACCGTACTTGAAAAGCATGTGCAATCCAAGTTTAGTGTGCTGAATACAAGTATGCTGGAAAGTGAGACAAAGCAAGAGCTTGATGAGCTTCTCTATTATGTTCTACAACGTGTCTACTATCGTTACCCTGAATTCTTTAAGGAAGGATACAATCCTTCAACATTTGCGGCCATGCCAGCACAGCAGGCATTGGAGCATGCGTTGAAGGAAGTGATGCAAAGCTTACGTTTTGACTTTACACAGGAAATGCGTGTGACAAACTTCCGTTTATCACAGTTTATAAGCAAAAAAATGCAGCACCGATTTAAGGATGAAGTACGGGAGCTAAAAGAGCTTAACCGTAGCTTCTCGTTCTTAGCATTTGAATCTTCTGAGCCAAATTTACTTGATTTTGAAGGCCCATTTGGTGATATTTCGAAATATACTAGCGTAAAATCTCACTTCCGTAATCAAAAAGCTTTCTTTGAGAAGAATGAAAAAGTGAAGCTGAGCGATGCGTTAGAAGCATTAACAAAGCCGGATGCCCAGGATTATTTAGATGCACAGAAAGTTTCTCTCATGACTTGGGCCATTACGTTTATTGCAGAGGAAGCAGAAAAATTACGTTTATATATTTATCATCAAGCGCTTGAGCAAATTGAAACAGAGCGATTGGCGCTTCAAGAAGAAAGCCGTTTAGCTTCTTGGAAAGCGATTTACGCACAATTACAAAACGCATGAGGTGATTCCTATGGGAAAAGTATTCAAATCAGTAGATGAAATTCAGTTTGATGGTGTCCGTTTTATCGATGCTCGTTTTGATTTACAAGACAAAGAAGCTGGAAAAAAAGCATTTGAAGAAGGTCATGCAACAGGAGCAATCCATATGGATTTAGAGCAGCAGCTATCTGATATGGACAGTCAAGACGGTCGTCACCCAATGCCGAACAAAGAAAAATTGACATCTGTATTTCAAGAATTAGGCTTACGTTATGAAGATCAAATCGTTATCTATGATCAAGGAGCAGCACCTTTCGCTCCACGTGCTTGGTGGATGCTGACGTATGCTGGTTTCCCAAATGTTGTCATTGTTAACGGGGGAGCATCGGCATTGGAAACGAAAGTGCCATTTACAAAAGACGTCGTAAAATACCCACCAACAATCATTGATTTTGATTGGAAGGATGAGCTGTATGCACCACGCCAAGCAGTAAAGGCGATTGTGGACGGAGAAGTGAAAGCAACTTTACTCGATGCTCGTGCGGCTGAGCGTTATCGTGGGGAAGTCGAGCCATTAGATAAAGTAGCAGGTCATATACCAACAGCAAAAAACTTTGACTGGGAGCAATTAAAGAAAGATGGACAATTGCAGGCTAACGATGCATTGCGTCAAAAAGTTGCACCAGATGAACATGTGGTTGTCTACTGTGGCAGTGGTGTAACCGCATCCCCGCTTTATGCCGTATTAGCAGATGAAGGCTATGAAAACATTCAGTTATACGTAGGTAGCTTTAGTGATTGGATTACACAATATGAGATTGAAAAAGGTACAAATGAATAAGGGTTAAAGCAAAAACGCTCACTTTGGTGGGCGTTTTTTTGGTGGTGGATCGGGTGCGGGGGAAAGTGATGGATAGAAGTGGGGAAGTGGCGGATAGGAAGGAGAAAGTGACGGATAGAATAACAAAAGTGACGGATAGAGCGGAAAAAGAGCTGTCTAGCTTGCTTGATATACGTAGGTAGGGCTAACGGACGGATAGGAAGGAGAAAGTGACGGATAGGATAACAAAAGTGACGGATAGAATAACAAAAGTGACGGATAGAGCGGAAAAAGAGCTGTCTAGCTTGCTTGATATACGTAGGTAGGGCTGAATCCTGGAACGGACGGATAGAAAGGAGAAAGTGACGGATAGGATGCCAAAAGTGGCGGATAGGAAGCTGAAACTGGGGGATAGAAAGCCAAAACCGACGGATAGAGCCAAAAAAGCGTCTCCCGTCTAGCTCGCTCGAAACAAATAGATAGAGTTACTGAATCTATGGCTCAAATGCCAAAACAAACGGATAGCCAACCCTTAAAAAAGCCGATCGAATTCAAAATGACTCACCATTCATTTTATGCTACACTCTTTTAAAAGGGGGAAAGTGGATGTTTAAACGTGAGACGAGCATAGGAGTTCAACGCCATGGTGATGTACAATGTGCACTTGGAAAGGTAGCTGTTCAGGGGTTTGGTATGAGTGTGTATAGCTTTTTTGTTGATGGCTTATTAATCGATACAGGCTCAAATTCGCTGGCACAGGAGTTTCAATCATTTTTTAAGGAGCTACCAATGGAGCAAATTGCCCTTACTCATTCGCATGAGGATCATGCGGGCAATGCCGCCTGGCTTCAACAGCAAATGGATATTCCTATTTATCTTCACCGTGAATCTCTTCAGGCTTGTACGAAGAAGGGTGATTATCCTTTGTACCGTCAAGCATTATGGGGGGAGCGGCCAGCTTTTCTAGCGCAGCCAATAGGCACTACATTGCAAACAAAAACAGCTGTCTGGGACGTTATTGAAACACCTGGGCATACGACAGATCATCTGGCCTTCTATAATCGTCAATCAGGTGCTATGTTCACGGGAGATTTATACATTCAAACGAAAACGAAGGTAGTACTCGATGAAGAAAATATTGTACATACCTTAGCATCGTTAAAAAAATTATTAACCTATGATTTTAACGAAGTTTATTGTTGTCATGCAGGCTATTTAACAGATGGCAGAAATAGAATACTAGAAAAAATAGCGTATATTGAAGAAATGGAAGAGAAGGTTCGTCACTTGTTTGTACAAGGTTATTCAGTAGAGGAGATGACGTCCAATATTTTCCCTCGAGAGTATCCCATTATTAAAGTGTCTGGCGATCAATGGTCTTCTAAGCATATAATCAGAGCATTTATTCGTCATTTTACTGAAGAGTCCTTGCAATAGGGCTCTTTTTTTGTTGGGCTTAAATGCGGTAACAGCAATAGTAAAAAACTTTGTGAAAAAATGTGAATAAATTGTGACAAACTCACTTGGCTCAATGGATACGCTTACAAAAGTTTGTGAAAAAATTCTCTTTTACACAAGAAAAATACTATGTGAAATATTGAACAGCTTGAAAGGCGATAGTTGTACATTTCCCAATATTCATCCTTATGATATTAACTATTTTAAAATAATTGATTGTGAAAAGTTTAATTTGACAGAAAGGCGTGTATGAAGTCTTGTAATGCTGTGTTTTCGAAATGAAAAATAAATTGACAGAAAATTCGTTGACTATATTTTCACAAAGTAATATGATTCTAAAATATAATGAAAAACAAAGGGAAAAGGATGGGATGGAATGGACGTCATGAAGAAAGCTTTAGAAATGCATGCACATTATAGCGGTAAATTAGAGGTGATTTCAAAAGTTCCAGTACAGGATTCTTATGATTTAAGTCTTGCTTATTCACCTGGAGTGGCTGCACCATGTGTGGAAATTGAAAGAAACCCATCGCTGGTTTATGACTATACAATGAAGGGGAATATGGTGGCAGTTGTGTCAGATGGTACGGCAGTTTTAGGATTAGGGGATATTGGTCCTAAAGCTGCATTACCAGTTATGGAAGGGAAAGCGATTTTATTAAAGCGTTTTGCCAATGTTGATGCTTTTCCAATATGTTTAGATACAAAAAGTACGGATGAAATCGTCAGCATTGTGAAGGCGCTTGCTCCGACGTTTGGGGCGGTGAATTTAGAGGATATTTCAGCACCTAGATGTTTTGAAATTGAGGATCGACTGCGTCAGGAATGTGATATACCAGTATTCCATGATGATCAGCACGGTACAGCTATTGTAGTAGGTGCCGCTATGATTAATGCGAATCGTATTGTGCAAAAGGATATTGCGACAATGAAGGTCGTCATCAATGGCGCTGGGGCAGCAGGGATTGCTATTTTACGAATCCTTGTGCAAATGGGCTATAAAAATATTTTTATGTGTGATACAAAAGGTATTATTTATGAGGGACGTAAAGAGGGGATGAATCCGATTAAAGAGGCGATTGCTCATTTAACAAATCCAGAGAAAATACATGGTACGTTGAGTGAGGCGCTCGTTGGTGCGGATGTTTTTATTGGTGTTTCGGTTGCCAATCTATTAACAGAGGGGCATATTGCGTCTATGAATGAAAACCCGGTGGTCTTTGCATTAGCTAACCCAAATCCAGAAATTACGTATGAAAATGCCAAGGCGTGGGGAGTTCGTGTAATGGGTACGGGTCGTTCGGATTATCCAAATCAAATTAACAATGTCCTGGCGTTCCCTGGCATTTTCCGTGGCGCATTAGATGTACGTGCTACGGATATCAATGAAACCATGAAACTAGCTGCTGTGGAAGCAATAGCTTCACTTGTTAGTGATGAAGAGCTTACGGAGGAATATATTGTTCCTAAGTCATTAGATGAACGTGTTGTTGCCATTGTCTCTCGTGCAGTTAGCGGTGCAGCGGTCGAATCTGGAGTCTCGGAACTGTTCCAACAAACTACAGCGCTAACAGTTTAACAAATTACAGATATCGAAATACGGCAAATGTAGAAAAGCAAAGAAATGCTTTTCTACATTTTTTTATCGAATTTGCTCGAAAAATGTTGTTGTTTGGTTTTTTATGTAATAAAATTGGTGAGTATAAGGTAATGACTTGTGCAATGGATTGAAAAGTATAAATACATAATTTTGCGATGTTTTTGAAACGAAATAGGTCTTAAGTCTATTTAAAGAGGAGAAAAAATACATGAATACATTCGTTCCATTTAGATCTATTAAAGCCAAACTGATTGCTTTCTCTTTATTGCTTTTAATGATTCCCTTGATTATTTTAGGCTATCTAAGCTATCAACAAAGTAAATCAAATTTAGAGTCGGTGGGAAAAGAAAACTTAAGAAACAGTGTGGAAATGACCATTGCCATGATTGAACAATTTAATCAAGAGGTAGAGGCAGGTAATTTAACTTTAGAAGAAGCACAAGAGAAAGTGAAGGTCGCTATTTTAGGGAAAAAGGATAATGAAGGAAAGCGACCTATTAATAAAAATATTAAACTAGGTGAGAACGGTTATATCTTTGTTGTAGACCAAAAGGGGAACTCTATTGCACATCCGAACATCGAGGGAAATAATGTCTGGGATGAACAGGATGATAATGGAGTTAAGTATATGCAAGAAATCATTGCCAAGGGGAATGAAGGTGGTGGATTTGTCTTCTATTCGTGGCCATTACCAAATTCAGATCAACTAGAGAATAAAGGAGTCTATGCAGAAACGGATCCGTATTGGGGATGGGTTATTGGTGCCAGTACCTATTTAGCAGATTTTAATAAACCAGCGGAGAGTATTTTGAAATTAACGATGATTGTAATTGGTGTCGCTATTATTATTGGGGTATTAGTTATTTGGCAGTATGCAAGTAGTATGGCTAAACCTATCAACCGAGTGGTCCAAGCGATGGAGCGATTTGCAGAGGGCGATTTGACGCAAGAAAGTATGTCTATTCGCTCAAAAGACGAAATTGGCAAACTGGCAAACGCTATGAATCAAATGCAATCTAAATTGAAGGACATGATACACAATATTGCTCAAGCATCTGATTTAATTACTACTTCTAGTAAGGAGCTTTCACAATCGGCCAATGAAGTGAATATGGGTGCAGAGCAAGTGGCGATAACAATGAATGAATTAGCATCTGGGGCAGAAGGACAAGCACATCATTCGAACGAATTAACTTCCTTGATGGAACGTTTTACTGCGGATTTGCGTGAAACAAATCAGTATGGTGAGCATATTCATCAATCTTCTTTTGAAGTGTTAGGCTTAACCAATGAAGGAAGTCAGCTCATGACATCTTCTAATTCTCAAATGAAAAAGATTGATAGTATTGTACAAAATGCAGTAGAGAAAGTAAAAAATTTAGATGCCCAAGCACAGGAAATTTCTAAATTGGTGGTGGTCATTAAAGATATTGCCAATCAAACCAATTTATTAGCTTTAAATGCCGCGATTGAAGCTGCTAGGGCAGGTGAACATGGCAAGGGATTTGCGGTGGTTGCGGATGAAGTACGCAAGCTTGCTGAACAAGTTGGCTATTCAGTCAATGATATTACAACAATTGTAACAAATATACAGCAAGATTTTGATGTTGTTACGAGCTCATTAGAGGATGGCTATCAGGAGGTAAAAGATGGGACAACTCAAATTAAAGCTACGAGTGAAACGTTTACGACGATTAGTGATTCTATTAATGATGTTGTAGAAAGTGTTCAATTGATTTCCAAAAATTTATCAAAAGTAACGGATGATGGTCAAAAAATGAATAGTGCTATTCAAGAAATAGCTGCGGTCGCAGAAGAATCTGCAGCAGGTGTGGAGCAAACGACAGCGACAACAGAACAGACAAGTAGCTCAATGGAGGTTATGGCGGGGAAATCAGCCCAATTATCAACATTGGCTATAGAATTAAAGACATTGGTTGCCCAATTTAAACTGTAAAAAAATCTCCCACTCTCTTAAATGAGAGGGGAGATTTTTTACATCATGCCTACTCCGATAGCCCCAACTAGGATAATGAAGAATAGAACGAAGAACAAGATGAATAAAATAATTCCTGGAATAAAGATCGTGAAAAAGGCCATCCAATTAGTGATTTGGTGTGCTTCTGCTACCACACCGACAGAAATGACGAAAGACCAAATAGTGACAACAATAGAAGCTAAAATGGCTGGCCAAAAAATCCATGGCAGTGAG
Source organism: Lysinibacillus sp. NPDC056220 (assembly GCF_049315265.1). NCBI lineage: Bacteria > Bacillati > Bacillota > Bacilli > Caryophanales > Bacillaceae > Lysinibacillus > Lysinibacillus sp. NPDC056220. The sequence continues at coordinate 767,317 of NZ_JBMOXD010000003.1, read as the reverse complement.
CCCATAAAGTTTGGATCTAATAAGGATTCCGGAGAAGTGATTAACCAGATTAAATAAAATGGAATAAGCACTATAAATGGTACAGCTGTAAGGCTCAGCCCTTTAAATAAGTCTGAATACGTACCAGTACCCTTAAATAGCTTACCAAATAGCCATGTGATGAGAGCGGATATAGCTGTCCCAATAATACCAGCGATTGGAGCAAAAATTACACACAGTAAAGCCAATAACCAAGGGGAAAGTTCAGTGAAAAACTCCGAATCCGTCAGCCCTGACATGATAGAGCCGATATAACCGATGGACATAATCAAAATAGCAAAGCCGATTGATTTTTCGTTAATCATATAGCGAGCGGTTTGCTTTGGATGTAACCAAACGGATATAAACGGATTCATCTTTGGCCTTTCTTCATTTTGTGTGTCATTAAAATTTTCCATTAAACTACCTCCAAAATAATAGAATAATTGCATGTTACGCATAGTTAGTATACGAGCGACCCAGTGAAAAGTTTCGTAGAAAGTAAAAATAAGTTATTTTCATGACAAAAGAGCCGCACAACGGCGACTCTTCTTAGTTACTTAGTATAATTTTTTCAAGCTCTAATGGTTCAATATATTGCTCACCTTTGTAAGCACGCATATTACCACCAGAAATTTCATCGATTAATAAAATTTCATTAGTTTGGGCATCACGGCCGAATTCCAATTTAATGTCATAAAGCGTTAAGCCCTTTTTAGCAAGCTCAGTTCCTACAAATTTAGAAATTTCAATTGTACGTTGTTTTAAAATGGCATATTCTTCGTGTGTTAACAGGTTTAACATAGCTAATGCATCTTCAGAGATTGGAGGATCTTGGCGATCATCATCTTTAATGGTAACTTCCACAAAGGCATCAAGATCTTGGCCTTCCTGCGCATAGGCGCCGTAGCGTCGTAGGAATGAGCCAACTGCCTTAAAGCGGCAAATTACTTCTAAACCGTTCCCGAACACTGTTGCAGGTTTTACAGTCATTGTTGCATCATCAAAGTTTGCATCTACATAGTGAGTAGGAACACCTTGTTCATTTAATTTAGAATAGAAATAAGAAGTTAAGCGTAAACCCGCTAAGCCAGCACCATCCATTGTTAAGCCAACCGTATTAGCGCCTGGGTCGAACACGCCGTTTTCACCTGTTACATCGTCCTTAAATTTTAATAAATAATGACCGTCTTCTAATCTGAACACATTCTTCGTTTTCCCTGTATACAATAATTCCACAAAAAACCCTCCAATATTCATAGTACTCTAAAATTATAACACGAATATTTTAAATATTTAATATGAAAAATGTTCGTTTTGTGTGTTTATTTATATCATTTATTGCTGATTTGCAATAAAAAACAAGGTGATAACGAATAATCGTCATCACCTTGTGTGTTTGAAATGCTTCGTAACTGGGTGGTGGATTTATGCTAGATTGCTAGGTCAGTAATTAATAAATGCCTTCAGTAAGCATTCCATCTGCCACCTTAATAAAGCCAGCGATGTTTGCACCCATAACTAAGTTGCCAGGGAAGCCGTATTTTTCAGCAGCAGCTTTACTATCTGAATAAATATCTTTCATAATTTGATGAAGTTTCGCATCTACTTCTTCAAATGACCAAAATACGCGGCTTGAATCTTGTGCCATTTCAAGAGCAGATACAGCAACTCCTCCAGCATTCGCTGCTTTTGCTGGTCCGAATAATACACCTGCATTTAAGAATTCATTAATTGCTTCAAGATCAGAAGGCATGTTGGCACCTTCACCAATCGCTTTGACCCCATTAGAAATTAATGTACGAGCTGATTCACCATTAATTTCGTTTTGAGTTGCACATGGTAGAGCAATGTCACAAGGAATTGTCCAAATGCCAGTGCAGCCATTAGTAAAAGTAGCATTTGGTCGGTAACTTACGTAAGTTGAAATACGATCACCTTTTACTTCTTTGATTTCTTTAATGACATCTAAATCTAAGCCTTCTGGGTCATAAATATAGCCTGAGGAATCAGAGCAAGCAACTACTTTTGCGCCGTATTGCTGTGCTTTCTCAATTGCATACGTCGAAACGTTTCCAGAACCAGAAACGACCACAGTTTTTCCTTCAAATGAATCATTCACATCTTTTAACATCTCATTAACGAAATAAACTGTACCGTAACCCGTTGCCTCTTTACGTGCTAAAGAGCCACCATACCCAGGAGTTTTCCCAGTTAATACACCTGATTCACTAGCTTTCGTTAAACGTTTATATTGCCCCCATAAATAACCTACTTCACGAGCGCCTACACCAATATCACCAGCAGGAACATCGACATCTGGACCAATATGACGGTATAATTCAGTCATGAACGCTTGGCAGAATCGCATGATTTCAGAATCTGATTTACCTTTCGGATCAAAGTTTGAGCCACCTTTACCACCACCGATTGGTTGGCCTGTTAAAGCATTTTTAAAGATTTGTTCAAAGCCAAGGAATTTAATGATGGATTCATTTACCGAAGGGTGGAAGCGTAGACCGCCTTTATAAGGCCCCATGACATTGCTATATTGTACACGATATCCACGATTTACTTGGACTTGATTATGATCATCTTGCCAAGCGACACGGAAGGAAATGATGCGATCAGGCTCAACAATACGTGATAAAATATTGGCCTTAATATATTCAGGATGTTGGACGAATACAGGTACTAATGAAATAAAAATTTCTTCAGCTGCTTGTAGAAACTCCGCTTGATGACAGTTCTGTTGTTTAAGTTGCTCGAATACGCCATCTACGTATTCTTTAGCTAATTGTTCATTGCTAACAGTTGTGATTGTCATAGTAAAACCCCCATTTAGTTGATAGGTGTATCGTATATTTATTTTTCAAACTATTCAATAAAATACTTTTTGAGTTTGTGAAAAATTGAGCAAGAGGGGTCATGTAAATATTATTTTAAAATAATTTATTGTATTAGTATTCATCTAATTATGAGAAAGGAATGATGCCTTATTGTGAAGGTTCTTATAGATGCTGATGCCTGTCCAGTAGTGGATTTGGCGCTATCTGTATCATCTGAGTTTGAGATTGAAACTATCTTATTTTGCGATACATCCCACCGTGTGGAACGTGATAATGTAATAACAATTATTGTACCGAAAGGTCCTGATTCGGTTGATTTTACGCTAGTGAACGCGCTTTCAAAACATGATATTGTCATTACACAGGATTACGGGCTTGCGGCAATGGTTTTAGCAAGAGGAGGGTATCCTATTGATCAAAATGGACGAGAAATGTCTAATGAAAATATCGAACGTTTGCTCGATATGCGTCATGTCGGTCAAAAAATTCGAAGGGCAGGTGGACGTACCAAGGGCCCTAAAAAAAGGACACAAGAAAACAATATTTCGTTTGAAATGAAATTTCGACAAATTTGTGAACGAGCGATTTCTGCACAAAAAATGGAGGATTCTACAGGTGAAAAATGAACTTAAACATGATTTTTTAGAGCAGTTTCCACAGTTGAAATTGATGGCGGCAAAAGATACTGTACTTTGGGAAAATACAAATAGAGTGAAGAATCCGGCAACATCGCTTTTTACTATGGAAGAAGTGGAGGAGGCAGAGGAAACGTTACAACGCTTTTCCGCATATTTAAAGCTGGCGTTCCCTGAGCTTGTGGCAAGTAATGGATTAATCGAATCAGGTATTCAAGAAATCCCTGCTATGAAAGGTGCGATTGAGAATAAATATGGTGTGCTTATAGAAGGTCAGTTACTTTTAAAATCCGATCATGCTTTACCTATCTCAGGTTCCATCAAGGCGCGTGGAGGCATTTATGAGGTCTTAAAGCATGCTGAAAGGCTGGCGCTGGCGAGTGGAAAGCTCCAAAAAATAGATGATTATGGGCGTTTAGCATCTGCGGAGTTTCAATCCTTCTTTCAGCAATACACCATCGCAGTTGGCTCAACAGGAAATTTAGGCTTAAGTATCGGCATTATGGGCAAGAAGCTCGGCTTTAATGTCGTTGTACATATGTCGAGTGATGCCAAGGAATGGAAAAAAGCTTTACTCAGAGAAAAAGGGGCCACGGTTGTTGAATATGAGGGTGATTACAGTGCTGCCGTTGAACAGGGACGCCAAGAAGCAGAATTAGATCCGATGTGTCATTTCATTGATGATGAAAACTCTAAGGATTTGTTTGCTGGCTATGCAGTCGCAGCAATGCGTTTAAAAGGGCAATTAGAACATATGAATGTGCCAGTCAGTGCTACAAACCCATTGTTTGTTTATTTACCATGTGGGGTAGGAGGAGGACCAGGTGGAGTTGCCTACGGATTACGAGAACTATTTGGTGAACATGTGCATATTTTCTTTGCGGAGCCCGTGGCATCTCCTTGCATGACGCTAGGCTTAATGACTGGACTTCATGATGCTATTAGCGTAGAGGATATTGAATTAGACAATAAAACCGAAGCAGATGGTCTGGCAGTGGGCCGCGCCTCCAAGTTTGTAGGAAAAGTAATGGAGACGTATATAAGCGGCTGCTATACAGTGACGGATGAAGAATTGTTTACCTCATTAGGTTTAGCAATGGATAGCGAAAAATTATTTTTAGAGCCATCCGCACATGCGGGAATGTTTGGACCGATTCGATTAATGAAAAACGGGCAAAGCTATTTGGAAAAGCATAACTTAGCGGACAAAATGGAACAGGCAACACATCTGATTTGGGCAACAGGAGGGAGTATGGTCCCTGATAGCATGCGTGCCACGTATTTAGCTAAGAGCAGAGATTTAGTTTAACAATGACCATACTTTTTGTTTAAAAAAGAGAAGGTATTACCCAAATCAAGCTATTCAAAGCACAAAAACAGGTGAAGAAAAATGCTTCACCTGTTTTCTTATTAACGTTGCAATGCTTTACGTTGAGCTGCTAAATATACCTCTTGAGCGGCAAGGACACCTGCGCCTGGCTGGAAGTCATAAGCGAAGTCTTGAAGCGCGGCCTCCAATAAGGATACAGCTTGTAGGATATCACTTGGGAAGCAGTAGCCCATATGGCCAAATCTGAAAATTTTATCTTGTAGGTGACCAAGGCCACCTGCAAAATCTAGGTGATATTGCTGCTTAAGGTGTGTTAAGAATTCACCAAGCTCAATTCCCTTTGGTGCCATAATAGCTGTAATGGTAGGGGAGGCATATTGATCTTCAGTTAAGAGCTCGATGTGTAATGCTTTCATAGCGCTACGTACCATGTTTTTCATGAGTTCATGACGGGCAATTGTTTGCTGGAAGCCACCTTCCTGTTCAATTAACTGACAAACCTCATGCAGGCCATCAATAAGCGTGATAGCAGGAGTATTTGGCGTCATCCCCTTTTCAGCCCAACTACGATAACTTAATAGATTTAAATAATAGGCTGGCGTTTGATTATCTTCAATGACTTGCCAAGCTCTTTCGCTCACACTGACAAGAGAGAGTCCAGGCGGTAGCATCATCGCTTTTTGAGAGCCTGTCACGAGAATATCAATACCCCAAGCATCCATTTCAGCCGGCGCGCCACCGATGCAGCTTACGCCATCCACGATAACGAGTGCATCTGTTTCGTCTTGAATCACTTGTGCTAATTCAGCAACAGGGTTTAAAATGCCTGTAGAAGTTTCGTTATATGTGATAAAAACCGCTTTGATATTTTGTAATGGCTGTAAAAATGCCTGTAGCTCCTCAGGTGTGCAAGCTTGTCCCCACTCTTTTTCAAGCTTATGTACATGGAAGCCGTATTGCTCGCAAATGGAAACGAAATAGTCACCGAATGCCCCGACCGTAATGACCACAACTTCCTCACCAGCGGCAACCGTATTGACTGCCGCAGCTTCTAGTGCAGCTGTCCCGCCCGATGGCAAGAGTAAAATGTCCTGTGTCGTGCCAAAGACAGGCTTTACCGCCTCAATCGTTTTTCGGTATAATTCTACAAATTCTTGACTCCGATGACTAAAAATATCCCGACTCATCGCTAGCTGAACTCTCTTTGGAATCGGTGTCGGCCCCGGATGTCTTAAAATATTTTCATACATATTATCAATCCCCTTTACTTGACAGAAATTCAAAATTTTCTAACTATAATAATAACATACTTTTTGTAGGGACTAGCTGCTTTTTGAATAAATAATGGAAGAGGTTAGTATAAAGCTATCATTTGAAAAGGAGACCAAGGATATGGAAACAGTGATGCACTACCCATTTATCTATTTTTTGTACGACCACAATCAGGTGCTTGTATATACAATTCAAACGCTCGATTCCATTACATTAGCAAATGTCGTGGAAAATGGAGAATGGGAGAGGTATGAGCTTCCGCCATCAGAGCCATTTACAACATTTCGGCATGAACAAAGTGATCCTAAAGAGGGATGGTCTTTTTGGGCTGCGGCGGAACACCTTAGCTATTTGGTAGACACCATTAATGATTACATTCAGCTTCAAAGAAACAGGATGACGACAACTGCCCGAGTTGCACATATTGTTTGCTCAGAATCTGCAGCTGGCTCCTTACGAGTGGAACTTGCTCCGCCTAAATATGTCATTGGCTTTCCTGAGGATTTGTCTATAGGACCGCTGTGGAAGCTTGATGAAGAAAGAGGACAAGCATTCCGCCAAAAGTGGTTAATGGAAAATATTAACGATGAGATGGATGACTTTGTTGGTCCTACTAAAATAAGAGATGCCATTCGAGAGATACGTGATATCCCTAGTCACCTACCTATCTATATTTGGTGTGGGGACCATATAGAAGAACAATGTGGGCTTCGGTTTTTCCTCTATGTATTGCGTGATCAGCACAATGAAATATTTCTTATACATTCAAATGGACAGCAAGTGATCGAACGTCAGTGGAATCCAAATCTGTATGATATAAAGAGATTATCAGTAAAGGGACGTCAAAAATTTCTACAGCAATGGGAAGGTTTGGCAGAATCAACAGCAGTACTTCGTCAATGGGAGCATCAGCATATTCAAGAGGTGCCTGAAAATTTTTATGACTCTTTCATCGTGAAGAAGCTAAAAGAAATGCATCATGAGCAGGGACATGTGGATTTTATTCAAACTGGAACATTTCTTTTAGAGCTACTTGCTAGCATGGAGAAACAGCCAAACATCTTTTATTTAGAATATAGAATCCGATATTTAGTTTATAATGGCACTCTAGTATTAAAAGGAATTCCTAAATCTATGCGGCATTATTATGTGAAACTACGCCAAAAAACCTCTTTAGTCTGAAGACTTAAAGAGGTTTTAAGATGGTGAACTAGGCTACGAATGGTTTGTTCATGCGCATTAAACCGTAAATAGCAAAGAACAGCCCGCCTGTAATAACCATTAGAATTGTGAAAAGTACAGCCTTACCAGTTTCACCACACCAGCGATAGAATAGGCGATATGTGAAATACAATGTAAAGCCCACCATACCTAGTGATGCGAGTATACCGATAACTGGTATAAACGAAACGATAAACAAGCCTGCATAAATAAGCGTATTTTTTAGAGCCGTTGCACGAATCGTTTCTCGATTATCTCCACCAGCAGTCAGTAGGAAAAGACTGTATACATTAATGATAGGAATCCAAGCAATATAGGCTACATCTCCAAAACCATTTGTTTTAGATGTCATAAAATAAATTAGTGCACTAATAATGTAGGCGATTAGCCCAAGAACTAGAGATGCTAAAATTAGGATAAGAAATAAGCCTCCCATGGCTGCATCTAAATCAGAGTTATAATAATTATAGTCCATCAGAAAAACCTCCCTTCTTAAGAAAATACCTCCTAATGATACCAATCCTATTATGTTTAATCTACAAGCATTTATATGTAATTTTTAGTAGCAATCACACAAATGTACTAGAAAGAAAATGTCCATTATTTCTTTTATGATGATTTTTTGAGTAATGAAGGAAAGAAATGCAAAAAATATCCCTGGGAAAATTATTGTGCTAGTGTTGGAGAATCATTTTTTTAATTTTTCACCGTTTACTATTCGCAAACATTACTATCCTATGTTTGTAGTGGTACCTGACATGCCAGCCTATTCACAAAAAAGTCACCTTCCTATATAGAAAGGTGACCATTTTACATGTATTACATGAATTTGGCGATATGCTCGAGCTCAATACGTGAAGAATTATAGGCAGGGGCTGCTGCTTTACCAATCGCAATTAAAATAACGGGTACGATATGGTCAGCTAATTCAAAATGTTTGGCGAAGGCTTCTTTGTTAAAACCACCCATTGGTACTGTATCATAGCCCATGTCTTTTGCTAAAAGCATGATTTGCATGGAAATTAGACCAGCATCAAATGTAACGATATTTTTTAAAATCTCCTGAGGAAGCTGAGAATACAAGTTCATAGAATTAGTTATCATTAAATCCTTAGTTGCTTCATTAATATAACCAAGATCGTAATTTTTTGTAAAGATTGACTCCGCATTTTCGTACATTTTTGTATCGCCTAGCACAGCAATAACAGCTGAGGAAGTTTCCACTTGTTCTTGATTGTTAGCAATGGCACGTAACTCTTTTTTTATTACTTCATCTTGAATGACGATAAAGCGCCATGGCTGTAAGTTACTTGAAGATGGCGCAGAAGTGGCTTCTGTTAGTAATTCTTCTAGTTGTTCTTGAGGGATTTTATAATTTTCGTCGTATTTACGAACAGATTTACGGTCATGCATAACTTTATTTATATTGCTTTTTGTCACTGTCATCATTTTGACTCCTTCATTATAAGTTGCGTGTTTACTATACGATAAATGAACTCAAATTCCAAGTAAATTGCTCGAATTAGAGAGTCTTGAATGAAGGATTTCTGATGAGAGGATGATTGCCTGAATGTCATGACGCACCAAACTCGAAATTTGCAAGGAGAAACAACTGAATTTTTTCATGCTTTAGATAGAATTTATCTTTTAGAAAAAATGTAGAGGAGTGCTTTATGGAGAAGTTGATTGAACGGAGTGGGTGTTTTCTGTGCGAAGCAAAGCAGCTCCTCAATCTCCTATAGTGGAAAACAGCGTCCTTTCTTCATTAAATGGTTAAAAGAAAAAAGACTATAGTTCCACTCAAATGTTTTTGAGGTTGTCTATAGTCCGAAGGGGAACACTTGCTATCTTAGTTTAAATGCTTCCCATTCTATATGGCTAGTAGGCGCGGACGATTTGAAGTGCTTTATCATTTTTTCGGGTCCACATAGATAAATACTTGTATGAGCTGGTATGGTCATCCGGTCAAAGGAAAGCCTGTCCTCCTCTGTTGTATCAATAAAGGTGACCGTAAATTTATCATTGGATTGCGCATAGTTCAGTAAAAAATCTTTATATACCATATTATCCACACCATGAAAGGAATAATATAAATCAATTTTCTTAGTAGGTTTTGTTTGTAAATAGGCTATGAACGGCGTAATGCCAATGCCACCAGCAACCCAAAGTTGTTGATTGGCTCCTTTGGCAAAGTCAAAATGGCCAAAAGGACCATCTATGGCAACAGGGGTGTTCAATTGTATTTGTTTGTAGACCTGCTTTGTAAAATCGCCGACTGCTTTGATCGTCACCCTAATTTTTTCTCCATCCCCACCAGAAATAGTGAAAGGGTGGGGTGCTTTTTCAATGCCTTCCTGAAAGATTTTTAGAAAGATAAATTGTCCAGGTCGGTAATGAAGCTTTTTCGTAAGGGTCAGTTCTAATTCGATGACATGGATATTTAGTTTTTGAATGTTGGAAATGGAACCGTTATACCGGAAAAACATATCTTGATACATTGTCATCATATACAGGGCAGACATAAAACCAATAGTTGTTGTAAGAGCAGTGAAAATACCCAATGCTGAGGGCTGTAATAAATCATATTCGCTCGAAAAATAAGTATGGTAAATACCCAATGTATAAGGAAGAAGCAAAAAGCGGTGTAACCAGCGCCAATGCTCATATTTTAAAAATTTTGCTAGGAATGCAAGGGCGATTAGGATGATAAATCCATATTGCCCGAGCTCTCCAAGCTCTTTCGCCCATTCACGAAAAGATGTTTGCGGGAGTTCTTGATCAGGAACCATCTTTTGCAATTGCCCATGGATCATGATAGAACCAAGTGAAAACATGGCCAATACTTTATGATAAAAATTTAAGCGCCCTAGCCCATTAAACCAACGCTCTAGTAGTTTCATTCTTGTTGAGAAAAGAAACACAAGGAAGAGTCCTGTAATCGCTAAGCCTCCAATAATATGAGCAAGCTTGTTCAGTGGATGAATGGGGGCCAGGGGGATAGCAAAATACCAAAGGCACGCACTACTGCCCATTACCAATATAATAAAAAGTAGTCCTCTATAAGCTTTCATAAATAACCTCCATCCCTATTTTTAACCATATACTTTATGGCTATACAATTATTGGATGAAAATATTTCAGATCGTACGTTCGGAATGTATGTTCCCTTTTGGGCGTATTTATGTTACATTAAGATGGTTCGCAAAATGCGTAAGAAGGGTGGAAGTACTTTATGCAAGGGAATACCCATATGGTTGGGGGCATTACAGCAAGTCTAGCCTTTGCACAAATTTCAAATGATAATCCGCTTGTTTTGGTAGGGGCAGGCGTTATCGGTGCATTACTTCCAGATATTTGCCATGGTGGTAGCAAAATCGGAAGGAAGCTTCCTATCATTTCAAAAATAGTTAATTCGCTGTTTGGGCATCGTTCCTTTACACATAGTTTGCTGTTTTTATTTTTGATTGGGATGCTACTACATACATTTATACCTTATAAGTCCGTTACAATAGGTATTTTATTAGGGATGGCAAGCCATGTTTTATTAGATATGGGGACCAAAAAGGGTGTAAAGCTATTTTTCCCAGTCTCCATTTCGGTGCGTCTACCGCTTACTACAAAAACAGGTAGTAAAGTGGAAAAAATAGTGTTTACATTGTTAACAATGCTGTCAGTCTTTTTTAGCTATGAAATCATTGTGCAGCTTCTTGCTACAAATTAAGGAAAGAAACCCACTAAAGTGTAAGACCCCCCGGTAGGTAGCAGTTTATTTAAGGGGAGTAATGTTTGTAAGCTTTGTTTGAGTTGAAGCTTTGTGCAAGCAGAAAGTATGCGTACCAATGGGAGATTGTCCGTAATTTTTATGGAGCTTTAAAAAATATCTGAAACTAGCGATTGACCTTTGCGTAACGCAAACCTTTATAAAGTGCTGCTCAAAAAGGAACCCCTGAACGAGAAAATTCTCATGCAGGGGTTTTATTGGTATTACATATTAATGGGTCATTCTAGAAATGAGAGCCGCCCATCAGTCTGCCTGTACCTCTTCAACGGTTTGCTCAACCTCTGTACGTGTTATTTTTTCACGACCGTCTTGCATGGCTTTTAATGTTTTATGCGCTAATGCAAGTGGTAATCGACAGAATAATAATACTGTGCGTTTATTAATATCTTTCATATAAAGATCAGCTTTCGCGAGATTTTCCTCTGCATAAGTAAATAAATCCTCGCGTGTCCAGCCGTCAGGAACGAAACTTACGCCACGCTCATCCATATCCTCATGCTGATTGCGTAAAATATTGACAGCCTGGAGACCTCGACCATAGCCAATTGCTAAATCGCGATCTGTTTGAATGTCTGCACCCCACGCCCAAAGCTCAGACAGCATTGTCCCAACAAGCCCTGCTACGTAGTATGTATAATCATCTAAATCCTCGCGTGTATGCACCTGCCAATTAGCTTTAGCCCACTTCGCCATACCAAAGGCCATTTCACTTGTAGAAGCTTGGACAATTTTTCGAGATTCCTCAGGGCAGAATGCTAGCCAATCTGCTAAGCGAAGGGTTACCTCAGGTAACTGTGCCGCATAAGGCGCTACCAATTCTTGATATGCCTCATTATTAAATGTGTCCTTTAAAAGGTCACTAGTTGCCGATAATAAATCAAACTTTACATCATTGGAAAGCTGTTCATGATCCTCTATTTCATCGATGGCACGCATCGCTAAATAGGCAGCTGCTACCGATACCTTTAAATCATTTTTTAAGAAAGTGATGGGTATATAAAAAGTGCGACTTGTATCTTTTAAAACCTGCATCGCTTCTTTATAAAGTCTTTTTTGATCTTTCACTTGTATTCCTCCGTTCAAATGGTTCCACATCTATAGTATATCGTATCGTAAAAATGGGGAAAGATAAAACAGATTGTTCATGAATATGGAGATATTCTTTGAAAACGGTTACTAAAAATGATATAGTTTAATAGTAAACTATTTAAACCTATACTTTTATTGTGGTCTAAAAGGGACGGTTTATACTAGTACGACAGACAAATTTCAAGTGAGAGGAAGTATAAAGTAATGGGACGTTTAAATAATAAAATTACAATGATTACAGGTGGAGCATCTGGAATGGGGGCAGCGATGGCAAAGTTGTTTGCACAAGAAGGTGCGACAGTCATTGCAGCAGATATTAACGAGGAGAACCTAGCGAAAATCTCAGAGCTCGAAAATGTAGAGGGCATGAAATTAGATGTTTCTTCTGACGAAAACTGGGCAGAAGTGACAAAAGCGATTGTCGAAAAATATGGTCGTATCGATATTTTAATTAACAATGCTGGTATTTCTTCAGAAAAAGGTCCAGATCAAATTACACAAGCGGACTGGTCCATCATGCACAATATCAATGCTTTTGGTCCATTCCTTGGCATTAAACATGCGTCTAAATATATGAAGGAAGCAGGGAAGGGCTCAATCGTTAATACATCATCTTACACAGCCATTATTGGTGCAGGATTCAATGCATATACAGCATCTAAAGGCTCTTTACGTGCGATCGCTCGTGCAGCGGCTTCCGAGCTTGGTGCTTTCAATGTTCGTGTCAATACCGTATTCCCAGGTGTTATTGAAACACCGATGACAGCAAAATTATCGGAAGCAAAAGAAGCTATGGATATGTTAGTAAAAACTACGCCAATGGGTCGTCTTGGTCAACCAGAAGAAGTAGCGAATGCAATCTTATTTTTAGCATCCGATGAAGCTTCTTATATTACAGGTGCTGAGTTAGTTATTGATGGTGGTTATTCAGCACGTTAATTAATTGCATCGTAAAAGAAAGTGGAAATGCCTGTTTGCAAGCAGTGCATTTTCACTTTTTTTGTTTTTTTAGTAGAATGATGTTAAAGTATTATAATTCGTCAAGATTCACTTGTAGATGAGAAATAAATTGATATTTTTCGTGATTTTTTTATGAATGTTTATGAAGTTATTGCACAATTATTTCAACAGCGTTAAAGTTTAGAAAGGGCGAAAATGTCATTACAAGATTTGGGGGACTGGACGAGGCGTTATCGTTTCGGACAATGACTAGTTAGTCAGGATTTTGGCACACCAAAACTCCTTGCAAAATCCTTGACACCAATGAAGGCATGGAACTTATTTAGTTGCCTGACTACTAGCGTAATGATCATTCGTAATAGATGAGGTTACGTAATAAACACAAAGGAGAATTGTATGCCAAAGGCTATAGGTATTGATGCAGGTGGCACATTGACAAAGGTTGCTTATTTAGATGAAGACAATGAACTTATTCTAACAACCTTCCCGTCAAATGATTTGCTATCTGTGAAAAATTGGATTATTGATCATCCAGATATTGAGGATATTGGTGTTACGGGGGGACGTACAGAACAATTACTTGATGTCATTAAAACAATGAAATCGATTCATTATATAGTAGAATTTGAAGCTACATTAAAAGGTGTTCGTTTTTTGTTAAATAAGGAAGGCTACTTGTTTGAACGTAGTATGATTACTAATATCGGAACGGGTACTTCTATACATTATATGGAAGATAATACACATATACGTGTTGGTGGGACAGGCGTTGGTGGCGGAACATTAATAGGATTGTCAGCGCTTACAACAGGCATTACAGATTATAATGAAATTCGTGAAATGGCTGCTAATGGTCATCGAGAAGGTATAGATTTATTAGTCAAAGACATTTATCAAGGAATGGATACACCCATTGATGGGCATTTAACTGCGAGTAATTTTGGTAAAGTGGGCATTACACAATCCATGAAGCATCCTGCTGAGGATATTATTGCAACTGTACAGGGACTTGTTGGTGAAGTGATTACAACATTAAGTATTCAATATGCTGAGGAAAAAAATACACAGCATATCGTTTATATTGGATCGACTCTCAGCAATAATGAACATCTTGCCCGCGTAATTGCCAATTATACACGCACGAAAAAGCATACACCTGTCTTTATTAATGATCATGGCTTTTCTGGAGCTGTGGGAGCATTGTTAAATATAACGGAATATACCATTGTCTAGAGACAGATTAGAATGAACATGACTAACTTGGGTTAGGGATGTTCATTTTTTTTTTACAAAAATGCCCGAAAAAAATACCTCATATAAACGCGAGTACCTGAGCAAATTATATGTAGGAGGTGATATCTGTGGGCAATCGAAATAATAAAAACAGCAAAAAAACCATGAATGCCAGAACGCATAATCCTTTTGGCACCTACAAAAGCAAAGACCTCGATAGAAGTAATAGTAATAATAACAACCCGAATGACAACTTGAATGAGGAGTTCGCGGCAGAGTTTGATGCGAAGGCCAAAAATAAAAACAATAAAACCAATCATGATAAAAATCAACAATCCAATAAAAAGAACTAATTATTTTTTGGAGGTGTAAGCAATGGCGAAGAAAAGGAAAACAAGCTTTAAAAAGAAAAAGAAAGAGGATACACATAAAAAGAATGATCGAGAAGAATACTCAGCTGAGTTTAACCAAGTCATTCATAATAATCCTCAACAGCCCAAACAATAAACAACGCTGCTCCATTAGTAATTACTTTTGGAGCTCTTATTTTTTACTTCGTTCATCATTTTATACCGTTAATTAGGAGGGTTTTCTGTGAAAAATGTGTATGTAATGCTTGGACTTCTGTTTGCCGTGCCATTACATATTCCAGAGATAGTTTTGGCACAGCAAGAAACACCTGCCTATGCGAAGTGGGGAAAGCTAGCGGTAGAAGAAGTGAAGGGGAAGTATCCCCATGCAAAGATTGTGGACTATTTACATGAGGGAAAGGAAGTACATGGAGCGTCAACCATTGAAAAATTTAAGCTTTGGCTGAAGCAACCTGACAAAGAATTTGGAGTTCATGTACGAATTAGCTACCTTACATCGACGCAAGAAGTAGAGAAAATTGAATTACAGGAAAGCCAGTCATAAAAAAGAGGATGCCTATGCTTAGGCATCCTTAATGCTCATCCCTCTAGTTTTTTAATAAATTCACGCATTAGCCCTGGTAAATCTGGCCAAGCATGACCGCTTACTAAGTTGCCATCTGTGTGAAGATTGGCATCTATATAGGTGGCCCCAGCTACTTGAACTTCTGGTTTGCAAGCAATGTAGGCTGTAAGTTCGCGTCCTTTTAGTACTTCGGGGATGGTTGCGAATATTTGTGCTGCATGACAAACAGCGGCAATCGGTTTATTGGTTTCAAAAAAATGACTCACAATGGTCGGTACATATTCATTTAAACGGATATATTCTGGCGCCCTTCCCCCTGGAATCATTAAACCATCAAATTGTGATGGATCAATATCTGCAAAAGAAGCATGTGCCTCTAAGCCATAGGCAGGACGCTCAATATATGTGTCGACGCCCTCTACAAAATCATGTAATACTGTCTGTAATTTCTTTGCGGATGGTGCTGCGATTGTGACATCAAAACCTGCCTCAAGACAACGATAATAAGGATAAAAAATTTCTAAAGCTTCTACTGCATCTCCTGCAAGTATTAAAACCCTTTTCCCCATGATTCCATCTCCTTTTCCTTGTGATCTCCTTGCTTAATTCGACATATGCAAAAAATTCCCTGCAAAGATAGAATGCCCTTTGCCAAATTAGTTGCTTTACAAAGGAAAAAATGAAGCGTATAGTTTATTTAGCTAGGTAAATAATTTTTAGGAGGAAGACCATATGAATCCGATATTCCATGCTTTATTTCAAAAAAGTCGGTACTTAACGAACTGCTTAAATGAAGTGTTGAAGCAGCATCAATTATATAGCTCCCAATGGACCATTTTATATTGCTTACATAAAAACGGGCCTATGACCTTAACGCAAATATGGAAATATTTAAATGTAGAGGCACCAAGCATTACAAGAGCTATCACACGATTAGAGACATTGGGCTGGGTCGAACGATTAGACGGGGAAGATAAGCGTGAAAAAATTGTAACCTTAACTGCACAAGCCAATGACCGCTTACCAGCCATTACAGAAACAATTTTAGCTTTTGAGGAAGAAATGGTAGGATCACTTACTGCTGAGGAGCAGCAGCAGTTTATGATATTACTGGAAAAAATGAAAGGTTGATTAACTTGCAGCAAGGGGAGAATACACAAATATGGACAAAGCGATTTATTAGTCTCTTTTTAACAAATATATCTGTCTTTTTTGTTTTTTATGGGCTAGTAACGACTTTGCCGCTTTATGCCATCGGTGAACTACACCAAACAGATAAGGAAGCCGGCTTGTTATTGTCAGGTTTTTTACTATCAGCGATAATTGTACGTCCGTTTTCAGGGAAATTATTAGATGTGTTTGGGAAGAAAAAATTGCTAGTGCTATCCATAGCCGGCTATTTTGCTTGTACTGTCTTATATTTATTTATTCATCCATTTGGACTTTTACTGGGTCTTCGTTTTATTCAGGGGATCTTCTTTAGTATCATTACAACAGCCGCAGGATCATTAGCTGCAGATATTGTACCAGCCAAGCGAAAAGGGGCAGGTTTAGGTTATTTCACGATGTCTACAAATCTAGCGGTTGTCATTGGGCCATTTATTGGTCTATTATTAATTCAATATAGCACTTTTAACGTGTTATTTATTGTCATGAGTTTTTGTATACTAGCTGGAGGCATTTTAGCATTAACGGTTCATACTGACGATTTACCGCAGCCAGCACATAAAGGGAAATTAACGTTCACCTTCCATGATTTATTTGAGCGAAAGGCATTGCCCGTTGCAGCAATTGCTAGTTTAGTAGCTTTTTCGTATGCTAGTGTTTTATCATTTTTATCGGTCTATGCACAGCAAAAAGGTTTAATGGCGGTTGCCAGTCTTTTTTATGCCGTGTTTGCAGCAGCTATGTTAATTACACGTCCATATACAGGAAAACTTTATGATACAAAGGGGCCTCAATTTGTTATTATTCCAGGTATTATCTCTTTTGCTATCGGACTTATCATGCTAGCCTTCGTTGAAGGACCCATGTTATTTTTAAGTGCAGCTATTTTTGTAGGCTTTGGCTACGGAGCAGTGACAACGAGCTTACAAGCATTAGCGGTTCAATCAACAGCCATCCAACGAAGCGGCTACGCAACAGCAACCTATTTCACGATGTTTGACCTTGGGATTGCTCTAGGCTCTTATATTTTAGGAATGGTGGCCGTACAGGCAGGATATGCTTCTGTCTACTTATCAGGGGCCGGTTTACTAGGAGTGGTCTTTATTATTTATCTCCTACGTCTTGCCAAGATGAAGCCGAAAAAAGTAGTGAATATATAGTAAAACAGTTGGGATGACCCCAACTGTTTTTTACTTTTATATGCGGCCATAGCCAACGAAATATTTTTACCAATAGGTGTTCTTAATATTAGCAATAGAAACGCCTTCATTACTAGCATTAATCAGTTCCTTAATCTGATAGTTATTTTTTACAATCCATTTTGCTAAATCTACACAGGCTGTACTAGCAAAATTAGCATCCGAGCGAAACGTCATGGTGGCCATCATTGGCTCAGGTGGAAGAGTTCGTAATTGAAATGTATCTGGAAACAATGGAAGCTCCTGGCTTAAAAAATAACCGACTTCAAATTCGAATTCATCTTCTTTATCCTCTATTTCTTTCCATAAAACGACCTGAGGACTTTGAGCCAATTGGCGAATTTCTTTTGATAATATTCGATTAAATGTACGAAATAGGTCTGGAATGTCTTCTTCTTTCCCATGCGCCTTCAAAGAAAGGAACTGCTGGGCATTTTCAGCTTTGAATCTGATTTCTTGTATGGTTTCCACTTGCCCCTCACTTTCTAAAAGCTGCATACGTTCCTCAATTCGAGCAAGCTTGGCTTGTTCCATATCGATAATGCCTTGAATTTCATTTTTTTTCAGCTTAAACATTCCTTGAATATCCTTTAATGTAATATCTTCATGGACCAAATGAATGATTTGTGGCAAAGTGAATCCTAATTCCTTATAAATAAAAATTCGGTTGATTTCAAGGAGCTGGTCTGCCGAATAGTAACGATAGCCAGTTTCGTGATCCACCTTTCTTGGCTTTAATAGGCCGATTTGATCATAGTAGCGCAATGTTTTTAAGGATACTTTGCTTAGCCTAGAAAACACACTAATTTTAAACAAAATATCACCTCCAATCTCTATCATAATGGAAGTATATAGTTTCCCGTGCAGGGGAAAGTCAAGAGTAAAGTGGTTTTTATTCAAGCAGGAGCATTTTCAGGTTTTTATCAATAAATTCAGAATCTGGCTCATGCTGTCCAATCCCTGCACAATGTCCCCACTTCGATTCAATAGGGAGGAAGCGCGCATTTGGCATATGTAGTGCATCATAATTATTGTCCTCTGGAGGAAAAAAAAGATCAGTACTTCCTGGCATGACCAATGCACGAGCTGTAATCTTGCTTAATGCAAGCTCGAAATCACCATCATACGTCGAATTGGCACTAATATTTCCAGTAATGCCGGTACGTAGCATGGAGATTAAATCATTGGCGTCAAAGCTTAAAAACACTTGATCCCAGTAATCCACGAGGTATTCCTCCAGCGTTTCATAGCCTTCTTGCTGATAGAGCTGTTCTAAATAATAAGCCTGTGAGAATCCCCAAGCTGCATAGACGCGTCCCATGGCAGCCAATCCCTCTTTAGGTTGCTCGGTGTAAAAACCATTTTTCCAGTTAGAATCAGCTTGAAGGGCAGCAATCATTCCTTCAAATACAACCTTGGCATGGGGTCTAGTCATGGCAGTCCCTCCGAATGGAGCGATTCGTTCGACCATCTCAGGGTAACTTGCTCCCCATTGAAAGGTTTGTACAGCCCCTAACGACCAGCCAACTACGAGTGCTATTTTACTAATACCAAACTTTTGAGTAACCAATTGATGCTGTAGTCGCACATTATCATAAATTGAAATGAGTGGGAAATTTGCTTGATGATAGGGCGCTGGTGTATTGCTTGGAGAAGAGGATAATCCATTGCCAAGCATATTCGGTATGATGATAAAATACTTTTCTGGGTCCAGTGCCTTACCAGTTCCGATTAACCATTCATTATCAGTATGCAAGCCTGCAAACCATGTAGGATAAACAATGGCATTATTCTTTTCCGCATTTAGTGTCCCGTATGTTTGATAGGCAAGAACAGCATTTGGCAGTATGTCACCTGATTGTAGCTGAATGTCTCCCAGTTCATAAAGTTTATAATCTTTCATGTGAAAAACTCCTTTTTGTCATTAAAGATGGTATAGATGGTCTTTCTTGTCATTACTCTACGAGAATGCTATTGTGAAGTCAAAGAAACGTTTTTGAATAAAACATTCATTTTTTTTGAATCATGGGGTGAACTATACAATGGAATTGCGTCAATTAAAGACCTTTTATACACTCGCTTCAACACTCAACTTTAGCCGCGCTGCAGAGGTGCAAAACTATGTTCCATCAACGGTTACGATGCAAATGAAGGCATTGGAAGAGGAACTAGGTGTAAAGCTGGTGGACAGATTAGGAAAAAAAGTAATCTTGACTGATGCGGGTAGACGTTTTCTAGATTATGTAGTCCGTATATTGAGTGAACTTGAAGAAGCGGAGCATGCGGTTAAGCAATCTGGCGAAATGACGGGGACGTTGGTCATTAGTGCAGATGAAACGTTGTGTACGTACCGCCTGCCTGCTATACTGCGTCTGTTTCGCTTACGATATCCAGGAATTCGGCTTATTTTTAAGCCGCTGTCACATGCGAACTTGAAACAAAGTTTGCGAGAAGGGGACGCGGACATTATTTTTATGCTAGATGAGGACAAGCACGAGATTGGGTTTTGCGGAGAAAAAATGCAGGATGAGTCCTTTTATATTTTGGTAGCGCCTGATCATCCATTAGCTTCACGTACTGAATTGGACATTGAAGATTTTAATGGGGAGACCTTTTTACTGACGGAGAAAGGGTGTTCCTATCGCACATTTTTTGAGCGAAGTCTTTCTCAAAAGGGCATGGGGGGAATTACGGAATTGGAATTTAACAGTGCGGAGGCGATTAAACAATGTGCGAAAATAGGGATGGGCATCGCCATCTTGCCTGAAATGGCTGTGACAGCAGAATTGAGTAGGGGGGAACTAGTCTCGTTACCGTGGGATATGTCGGCCACATCGTTTGCCACCCAAATGTTTTGGCATGAAGAAAAGTGGATTTCGCCTGCCATCCAAGCTTTTTTAAACTTGGCACGAGACTTTGCTTGAAATTTAATCACAATAAACAATTTAACAATGACTCTCTCAATTTTCACAATCAATATTTTCTTTATCAATACATTAGGTTATAAAGATAATCCGTTTACAATGATTGTAGGTGTTCAATCAAATAGTAAATATAGACCTGTATCAAGTGTAGAGTTTGGGTTTAAACCTGAAAACAGCATTTAGAGAAATAGCTAATCAAATAGTAACCACCGTGGAACGAGATGTAATGTGGCTAGAACCAAGATTATTCTGTAAGATAAACAAACACAAGGTCTTTAAGATTCGTTTCATTTAAAGGGTTTAATTTAGAAGTTAATGAGCTTTAAAATACGAAATTAAGTAAAGGGTGGTATTTATGTGTTAAGAAAAATAATTATTATTTCATTTGCATTGATTTTTCTATGTGTGGGATGTTCTAATGATACAAAGAAAATTATTTTAGAGATGGCTGATGAAAATGGAGATTTTAAAGAAAGTTTAGAAATCCTAGATAAAGATCAAGTCTCAATAATAAATAAAATTCTTACTAAAGTTAAATGGAAAGAAAAAAGTGAAGAGTCATTTGGACTATTAAAGTTTAGAATGTCTTTTGATTTTATAGACCCTGATAAGGAGTTGAAGTCTTCTTATTATTTAATCTATGTCAATTCAAAAGAACAAGTAACTCTGGTAGAAAATGATATGAAATATACTAAATTATCAAAAGAAGAATCAAAAGAATTACTTGAAATACTAGCAAATAAATAACTTAAAGGACAAAGATAGTGAAATTAAAAATCAATACATTTTTAATGAAGAACTTTATGAAGAACAAATGCTTTAATGAAAGAATATTGATTTTTCAAAACTAAATGTTCACAACTATTGAGAGAGTCTTAAATGACTCTCTTTTATGCAATAATATTTCCCATTAAATAAAACTAAAAGATAGATTATTTATTCAATAGCATGTTGTTCCTAAAGAGAGAAACTTTAGCTTGATAAAGAAATGAAAGGAGAGCAAATATGTCCGCCCTACTTTTTATTTTAGGTTCTTTTGTAAAAATGCCTTAGTTCGGTCGTTTTGTGGGTTTGTAAAGAAGTTATCGGGGTGGTCAGATTCGATAATTTGTCCATCATCCATAAAGACAACCTTATTGGCTACTTCACGCGCAAAGCCCATTTCATGTGTAACGACAATCATAGTCATTTGGTCTTCAGCTAAGCTTTTCATGACCTTTAATACTTCTCCTGTCAGCTCAGGATCTAAGGCAGATGTTGGCTCGTCAAATAATAAAATTTGAGGGTTCATCATTAAAGCACGGGCAATTGCCACTCGTTGCTTTTGACCACCGGATAAATTAGCTGGATAGGCATTTGCCTTCTCGGAAAGCCCAATTTTTTTCAATAAATCTAGACAACGGCTCGAAATGGCTTCAGCTGATTCTTGTTTTAATAAGCGAGGGGCCATTTCAAGGTTTTGCTGCACTGTTAAGTGGGGGAATAGGTTAAAATGTTGAAAGACCATCCCCATTTTAGCTGTCAGGTTTTTGATTTCCTGTGGCTTGGCATACACGCCGTCCTGCACAAGATAATCACCATCTACTAAAATGCTACCACCATCAATTTCCTCTAAATGAATTAAGCTTCGGAGCATGGTACTTTTACCAGACCCAGAGGGACCGATTACCGCAATGACATCGTTCTTCTCTACAGAAAATGAAATTTGTTTAAGAACCTCGACTTGATTAAAAGATTTTTTTAAGTTGGTTACTGCCATCAATGCCATATAGATCACCTCTATTCAAATTTAAAACGTTTTTCTAGCCATTTAAAGAATACGGTCAAGATCAGCGTCATGATTAAATAAATAGCACCAGCAATAAAGAAAGGTACAATCGTAAAGTCACGATTGACGGCTGTTTGCGCAAAATGTAGTAATTCTGGAACTGCTACAGCATAGAGTAGGGCTGTGTCCTTAATTAGCGTAACAGATTCATTCGATAAAGCTGGTAAGGCTACGCGGAACATTTGTGGCAAAATGACACGTGTTGTGGTTTGCCATTTTGATAAACCGAGTACTTGTGCTGCCTCATATTGTCCTTTATCGATGGCGAGTAGTCCACCACGAAAAATTTCAGCAAAGTAGGCAGCATAATTTAAAATAAAGCCAAGGCACGCGGCTACAAAACGATCCAATACTAAATATTCACCGATTACTGGCAGCATAGGTAGACCAAAGCAAATTAATAATAATTGTAGCAATAGTGGTGTACCACGCATGATATAAATATACGTATGTGCAAGCCAAGAAAGTGGTTTAATGCGACTTTTCACTGCAAGTGTCAATAAAAAGCCAAATGGAATCGATATAAGAATGGCGATGAAAAACAGGATAACGGTCATTTTCGCGCCCTCTAGCATCGGCCATATCATAGTTTGCCAGTAATCTGTCATAGTGATGTCCCTCCAAAGAGAGTAAGAGTTTCGCAGAGGAAACTCTTACAAAAAATATCCTGTCTTTATTTTAATACTTTATCCTCACCGAACCATTTTGTAGAAATATCAGCTGCTGTACCGTCTTCATTCATTTTGTCTAATGCAGCTTGCAATTTTTCCAATAATGCTTCATTCCCTGGTTTTACACCAATACCGTACTGTTCTGGAGCAAGTGTTTCCTCTAATAATTTAAATGTATCAGGCTCTTGTGTCATGTAATATTCTGCTACAACAGCATCAATTACTACGGCATCAACACGTCCTGTCTTTAAGTCTGATAAAGCTAAAACGTTATCCGAGAATTCTGTAATTGTTTTTATCTCTTTGTGGATTGGGTTACCATTTAATGCGTCTGCAGCAGAAGAAAGAGATTGAATGCCTACTTCTGTGCCTGCTAAATCAGTTAATTTTACAATCTTAGAATCTGCTTTAGTCATAACCACTTGAGAGTTTTCGAGATAAGGCTTTGTAAATAATACTTTTTCCTTGCGCTCATCTGTAATGGTATAACCGTTCCAAATTAAATCAATACGTCCACTGAGTAATTCAGCCTCTTTCGTTTTCCAGTCGATTGGTTGGAATTCAGCTTCTACGCCCATATGCTCAGCTGCCGCGCGTGCTAAATCAATATCAAATCCCACGATTTCATTTTTATCATCGCGAAAGCCCATCGGTGCAAATTTATCGTCAATGCCAATAATGATTTTTTCCTGATCAGCTGAAGATGGGTCTTTCTCTGTTGATTTTTCTTTTGATGTGCCACATGCTGCTAAAACAATGACAGCTGTTAGCATCATCACTAAAGTTATTATACGTTTCATCCTTATTTCCCCCTATATAAAACTATCACTTTCGTTTGCTAAACTACTAATGTGTTAAAGGATATCACCACGTCTAATGTATGTCAATATCGTTTTGGATTAATCAGAAAATTTTATGCGTATTAGAGCTAATTTTGTATGATCTTTGTAAGAAAATTGACTTCATAAAAAGAATGGATTGGGGGATATTAAGTATCTGAATAGAAGGGGAGAAAAGGGACTGTCCATAACAGTCCCTTGGCATGCATTGTTTAATGATTATTGTTTTGGATAGCTTTTCGTGCCAAGGCATCAGCAGCTTTGTTTTGAGAATCAGGCACCCATTTAATAAAAAATAAATCGAAGGTGTTGGAGAGCGATAATGCTTTTTCCAGAAAAGGTTTAAATTCCTCGTTTTTCACATATTCTTTTTCCATAGAGGCGACAACGATTTTAGAATCAGAGCGAACGGAAACAAGCGTAGAGCTAAGCTTTTGTGCTTCCTCAAGTCCACGGACTAAAGCAGTAAATTCAGCAATATGATTATTTGTTTCCCCGATATACTCACTAATTTGTATATGTTGGCCTTCACCTTTGATAAATATACCGATACCGCTTGGGCCAGGGTTACCTGCACTAGCAGCATCTATATAAACCTCTAACATAACATCCCTACTTTACTATTTGACTTCCATATAATTGTACAACAAGGATACGCTGTAAAACATCTATGTGCTAGTAGTGATGGACTTGAAAAAATTGCTGAAGTGGATAAACAAAATAGTTGCTTGTTCAAAATGAACGCTTCATAATAGTAGGAAGTGAATTTTGGACGTGAAAGGAGCGAGAGTTCACATGGATAAAGTGACGGTTATGAAGGATATAGACGAACTGCATGATACGTATTGCGCAGATTGCTTAGTCATTCAGCAATTACGTAAAGAACGTGGTAAACCAGGAGCTCATCGCTTCTGTATTGAAGCCTGTTCAATTGGAGAAAAGCTACAGTTTTTAGGCGAAGAGCTTTTAAAAGTTTACAGTAAATAAGGAATCGTTTGGAAAAAAGCTACATTTATTAGCAATTGCTGATAAATGTAGCTTCTTTTATAGGATTATTTTGTTTCGACATAGCTATTTAAATCTTGGTAATACTTTGTAAGTGAAGAAGCAGAAATATCAAAAGTTGCGGCAATTTCTTTTACCGTCATAGAAAGAGATTCAAAGAGCTCTTTTTCCTGCCCGTAACGGATTGCACCAGCAACAATGGCCGCTTCTTTGCGTGCAGTAGGTTGTCCTTCTATTAAATAGTCCTCTAATAGCTCAAGCATTGGAGCTGTTTCACGATCATTTTGCTCCAAGAATTCTTTTACTTGTGATAGGACTGTGCTTTCAAAATTAGTGAATTCTTCCCCTTTGTAGCCGTTGGAGACCAGTAGCTCCCAGAATGCAAGATGTTCTTCTTTTAAGAATGCTCCAACTTTTTTCTCAGATGCTTCAAAGTTTTTCTTAAACTCTTCAAATACTTTTAGATGATCCTCAGGGAAGAAAATCAATGTAGACACAGCTAAATAATGTGACAATTTCTTCGTTCCATCCGGTAAAATAAAGGCAAAGACATGCATACCTTCCGGAATTGGTTTATCATTTTCACGACGAATATAAAGCTCTTCATTTGTAAGTAAATGACTTGCTTTAAAATAATTTTCCTCAACAACAGATACCGTACCAATAAATAATGCAGGGTGAGACCAGTCTTCAAGTACTTTTACTGTAGAAGGTCTTACTGCTTTTTTCTTCGTTTTCTTTAAATAACTTTTCCAAATCGATGGCTCTTGATGGAAGAAAAAGTCGTCTAAAGCGATGGCTTCAATCAGCTCACGCTGTAGCACGCTCTCTAATTTAGGTTGCCATGTGCCCACATGCTCGATATAAGCACGAACATCTTTACGCTCAGGGTATTCTAAATAAAATGTTTGTAGCACACGCTCTAATTCTTCGATTTGTACTGTTTCCACTGTTACTTGCTGTTTACCTTCACAACATTTTTTATATTTTTTGCCGCTACCGCATGGGCATGGATCATTACGTTTTACCATAATTAGAACACTTCCTTTGACAATTGTTAATCGTATATTGCTAAATAATTTGCGTACTCTTAATAATAACGGTACTTTTGTATGAAGAAAAATGATTGTCTATTTTGAAATATCTAAAAAGTGTGGAGGGACGCCCTAATTCAAGTATATGTATGCACGTTTTCACTTAGAACTAAAAAAAGAAAACGATCTGTACGTTGCAAGCACAGATTCGTTTTCTAGAGCATTTATGATTGTTGGACAGCCTCAATCTCGAGTGTGAGACGTTCTAGTTCGTCTACTAAATGACCGATGTAGGCAATCGTATCTCGAAGTGGTTGATCCGTTGTAATATCGACACCTGCCATTTGTGCCAATTCCACTGGGGATTTTGTTCCGCCAGCCTGCAGGACTGCTAACCATTCTTCAACGGCTGCATCACCTTCTTTTAAAATGCGCTGAGATACTTGTGTTGAAATCGTTAAGCCCGCACTATAAGTGTATGGGTAAAGGCCCATATAGTAATGAGGCTGACGCATCCACGTCAGTTCAGCACCTTCCGTAATATCCACTGCATCGCCCCAAAAATCTTCTAGTACAGAACGTTTTAACTGGTTTAAAATATTCGCGTTGACAGATTCACCAGCGTCCACCAATTCATATACTTTACGTTGGTATGCGGCTTCAAGTAAGTGCGTGACGAAGTTATGATAATACGTTTTAGAGACAATATTTGAAATGACCCAACGTTTAAAGCGCACATCTTCATTATGCGTTAATAAATAATTTGCTAGCAGCATTTCATTCATCGTAGATGGTGCTTCAATAAAGTATAGGGAAGGACGACTATTAAAATAGGATTGATGAGCATGCGTATTCGCAAAATGACCTGCATGACCAAGCTCATGAATGAGGGTGAAGACTTCATTCATACGTTCATTCCATGACATTAAAATATAAGGGTGACTACCGTAAGGACTTGAACAGAATGCCCCTGTCGATTTACCTTTATTAGGTGCATAGTCAATCCAGCGTTCCTTGAAGGCTCTGTCCATTAGGTGATTGTAGTCTTCACCCATAATCGCCAATGCTTTATCGACATATTCCTTCGCCTCGTCCATCGATAATTTTGGATCATAGGCAGCATCTAAAGCAATTTTTAAATCTGCAAATGTCATGTACTCAATACCATTCGCTTTTTGAATTAATTTTGCATATCGACGCATATGGGGGGCAAGTTCTTTAGAAATCAAATCGATTTGGCGATTATAAAGGGAGCGATCGACATCTTGATCGAATAGTAAATAATCAAAGATGGAATCAAATCCTCGAAGATCAGCCATTGTTTTTTCTTGTTGAATATGAGTGTTGTAAACTTGTGCAGTTGTATGTTGATAATCGCTCAACTTGCTGGAAAAAGCTTTAAAGGCAGCACGGCGAACTTCTGTATTGGCTTCAAACTCCCAATCATTTTCATAAAGGACAAAGCTTAATGGATGCTTTTCACCATTTGCTTCAAATTCGCCAAAATTCATATCTACTAATTTTGTCGTATTATACGTTTCGTAAGGTGCATCAAAAGTAGAACTAAAGGCAGCAAGCGCTTTTTCGACTTCTGGATGTAACTGGTGAGGTTTTCGTTTTAATAATTCCTCTAAATAATGTTTGTAAAGAGGGCTTAATGTTGCCGCTTCTTGTAATACTGCTTCATCCAAAGCAAGTAATTCACTTCTTACGAATGATAGGGCGCTACTTATTTTACCGATAGCTGTACTAAATTTTGCAGCACGCATTTGGGCTACATCATCCGTGCGATCTGCTTGTAGGTTTAAGCTCGCATACGTACCAATTGGAACGATACTTTTTTGCAAGTTTTCGAAAGCTGTTAATACATCAATCACTTTTTGCGCATCTGTAATGGTACCTTTATACGTTTGTTCGAAGCTAATTGCTTCTTCAACAAGCTGTGCTAAAGTAGGTTCAAAATCTGCATCATTTTTTAATAAATCAGTTAAATCCCATGTTTCTTCTACTGCAACATCTTTTCTTAATGGTAAAACTTCCATTTATAAACACCCCTTTACATGTAAGTGATTTCATTATATCGAAACTATTTCGGAAAGTGAAATAATTTAATAGAATAGTAGAAATATTCTTAAAGAAAAGTGTTTGGTTTTTTCATTCAATTGTATGGGGTATGTTTGAAATACTGTTAGTCGGGAACAATGTGTGTATAGCCAACATTATTTGCAACACATATTAAAGGCTAGAACAATTGATACATTGGAGGAGAACTTATTATGACACAAAACTTAAACAAACAATTAAATAAGCTAGTAGCAACATGGTCTGTGCTTTATACAAAGCTGCACAATTATCATTGGTATGTCACAGGGCATGCATTCTTTACACTACATGCAAAATTTGAAGAATTGTATAATGAAACAACGTTAAATTTAGATGAAATTGCAGAACGTATTCTTTCAAAGGATGGCAAGCCTGTGGCGACATTAAAAGAGCATCTAGAGCTTTCCTATGTAGAGGAAGCAACAGGAAATGAGACGACGGAGGAAATGGTAGCAACGACAATTTCGGATTTCCAAAAGCTCATGAAAGCTCTAAATTCTACTATGGCACTGGCAGCAGAGGAAGGGGACGATCGTACAGAGGATTTACTGAATGCGATGTACCAATCTCTTGAAAAGCATACATGGATGTTAAAAGCCTTCTTAGACAAATAAACGGATTAATAGCATTCCCATACTATGTGGGGATGCTTTTTTTGTAGGGTTTCTTTCCCTATATGACAAAAAGAGAACTTGTATAAAAGCAGAGTAACAATTATTACAGTTTGGTAACGATGCGACAAAAGGAGTTTGTTTCCTAATCATCAGGGTAATTATTTAGTAAGCCATACAAATAGGAGGAATTGAACATGAACATGAATATGATGAATGAACAAAATCCAAAAATTGAGGTGGCCCATACAAGGGATGAAATGCTTCATATTTTAGAAACTATGAGAACGGAAGGTTTCCATAAAGAGGATATCCATATTATTGCGAAAGATTCCCAGCAGTTGGAGGATGTGAAATGGGATGATGATGTCCACACACATGAGGCTGGTAACTGGGTGGACCAATTTAAATCTTGGTTTACAGGTGATTCATCTGTAACAGAAGGCTTAAAACGCTTTAATCTTTCCGAAGGGCAAATAGCTTACTATGCTCATCTTGTAGAGCAGGGGAGTATCGTATTATTTGCAGAACGTGATGATGATTATGATACGCTACAATCACAACACCCGGAAACAGCTGCTGAGCAGGAAGAACGTTTAAGACAAGAGCGCATGAATGAGGCTGAGCAACTTAGAAGATTTTTATAAAGGGAAAACAGAGTGATCTACTCTGTAAGATTAAGTACATGTAATTGTACATTAATACTTATTTAATAGTATTTTATTTATAATGTTACACATTAAATAAAAAAGCACATTACTAAAAACAAATTTTAGTGATGTGCTTTTTATTTTTATTAACTCTTATTTACAATTACTAAGAAAAATATTAAAGAAGAAAAAGAACATACGTTCTCTATGGAGGAGAATAATTTTATTGGTTTGAGTATTGTCCAAGCATGTTAAAAGTAAATATCAGTTACAAAAATTTACTTTTCAACACCCTATGTAGATGGAGTACTTTATGTAGAAGTTGATGGGAACGAAGGGCGGCGACTCCTGCGGGAAAAGCGGGAAAGTCGAGAATCCTGGACTGAGCGAAGCGAGGGAAGCAGCTCGACCCCGCCCGCGGAAAGCGTCCGCCCGTAGTGAAAATCAACGGCTTTACTTTATTTCATTGTAAAAGAAAAAAGACTGTAGGCAAACTCTCAAATTTTTTGAGTTTGTCTACAGTCTGAACAGAGTGATCATTGTGGATCACTCTGCTTTTTAATGAATGACTTTTTCTGGAGCATCCTTTTTAATAAAGCGTAATACATGGAAATGCTCTAATTGGGCAAATAAATTACCAATTAAAATAAAGCTACCACCAATAACCAGTTTCATTGTCAATCCTTCACCGATGAACATCATCGCAAACATTGCTGCAAATATAGGTTCTAAGGAAAAAATAAGACCTGTATGTGTAGCAGAAGTATACTGTTGTGCAACAGTTTGGCCAACGAAACAAAACGCACTACAAATGATGCCAAGTCCTAAAATAGCCATCCAGGATGTCGTATTATTCGGTAAAGCTGGTGTTTCAAATAATAAGGTTAAGATCAGGGCATAAATACCCGCAAAGCCTAATTGGTAAATGCCGTACGAAATGGACTCCACATTCCGTGTAAATGAACTGTTTAAAAGTAAATAAATAGAATAACATAGCGCAGCGATTGCGACTAACAAATCTCCTTTATGGAAGGAGAAAGAGCCTTGCGCCGTTAACACTGTAATACCTATCATGGTACAAATAATCGCAAAGCTCACGGCTCTGGAAGGTAATTTTTTATCAATGAAGCTACTGAAAATCGGCACTAGTACAACAGTTAGGCTTAAAATAAAGCCTGCATTTGAAACGGAAGTGGATTGTAATCCAAATAAGCTTAATGCGAACACAATGAATAATAAAAATCCTTGGATAGCTGCATATTTTAAAGTCTTACCATCTACTTTTATCATCCGTTTATAAAAAATAAGCCCAGCTACTATAAATGCGATGATACAACGTAAAGCCACCACATTATAAACAGCCAATGTTTCAAGCCCCATGACCATAAAGGTATAAGATAGTCCCCAAAACATTGTGACAATAACCATCAATACATTTGCTTTTCCTTGGATACTCAATATGTTCACCTACCATCTGTGTACTAAAACAGTTTGTATACTAAAAATTACTATATATGTTGTATTGAGATTAGTAAAACGAATGTTTATAATGATTAGGATTAAAAAAATTCATGTATGTAGAGGGAATGCCGTTGAGCTTAGTAAAATATGAGATTTTAACAAAGGTAGCAGAAGTCGCAAGCTTTACAAAAGCAGCAGATGCACTAGGATTAACTCAGTCTGCTGTTAGTCATGCCGTATCAAGTTTAGAAAAAGAATTTGGGTTTGCCTTAATACATCGAAGTAGAGCCGGTGTCACCCTAACGAGTGAGGGGCAAACAATGCTAAGGGCAATGCGTCAGGTTTTAGACGCACAGGAATTATTGCAACAAGAGGCGGCTCATATTCATGGAGTGACAAGAGGAAACGTCCGTATTGGCGTTATTTCAAGTATATCTTCTAATTGGATGCCAGAAATTATTAGGATTATGGACAATCAGTTTCCTGGAATACAGGTGGAATTACGCGAGGGAGATTATTATGAAATTGAACAATGGTTACTTAGTGGGGAAATTGAGGCAGGATTTTTAAATGGTCAAAAATCTGAGCAATATCAATATACAGAATTACAGCAGGATCCCTTATTATGTATCGTTTCAGATAAAAGCCCACTATTTAATAAGTCAGAGATAGATATTGTTGATTTGGAAGATATGCCTTTTATTATGACTTCCTATAAAGGGACCAATGATGTCAAAGTGTTGTTGGAACAATATCATGTGAAGCCAAATATTCGCTTTGAACTTTCAGAGGAGGTAGGTATTGTTTCTATGATTTCTCATCAACTAGGAATCAGTATTTTACCACAATTGGTCATTCAAAATTTGCCGCCTACATTAAAAGCAATTCCACTAAAGCAAGGTGCCTACCGTACAATCGGAATTGCCATGAAGCATAATGCATCACCTGTAACGAAGAAATTTGCGGAGATTTTAAGTGCATGGCTGATGGAACAAAAAAGTGCAGTCTGATGGAATCTATTGAAGCCTATCCGTGCATTACGGTAAAATAGTAGGTGTATATATTTTAGAAAATAGGTGAGTGGATGGGGACATTACAAGGTAAAACCGTACTCATTACAAGTGGGGGAACACTTGAAAAATGGGATCGTGTACGAGGGCACACGAATTTATCAAAAGGGACAATGGGCTGTTATTTAGCGGAGGCGGCACTCGCTGCTGGTGCTAATGTAGTATATATGCATGGCTATTTTGCACAGCTTCCAGTGAATCACGATCAAATGAAATTGATTAAATTTGAGGGCATTGACGATTTAGGAGAAAAAGTTCGTCATGCTGTCCAACAAGAACATGTTGATATTGTGATTATGGCTGCTGCTGGCTCCGATTGGGTCATTGATAAAGTGTATGATCAATCGGGCAACTTGATGGAGGAAGCAGGGAAAATGCCTTCCGATGAGCCACCTATTATTCATTTTAAAAAGGCGCCGAAAGTCTTAGGACAAATCAAGGGCTGGCAACCAAATGTGACGTTAGTAGGGTTTAAGCTAGAAGCAACCAATGACGAGGAGTTTTTGTTAGCACGTGCACGACTGCGAATGGAAACAGCCCATGCTCAATTAATGGTAGCCAATAGCTCTCAATCTTTATATGGCGGGGACGAGCCCCATTGGATTGTACCTGCTGATGGACAGCCAACTAAAGTAATGGGCAAGCAAAAAACAGCCGAAGCTTTAATGCTGTATTTGCAAAATCAATAAATATGAACTGTGTAGAGAAATATTTCTACACAGTTTTTTCTTGTTTAAAAGCGGAGTATCATTTATTATTTACTTAACGGTCGGTAAAAAAGGAGGATTATGATGGGTAATAAAGAACAAACTTTTCAAAAAATCATAGATGTGGCTTATGTGATGTTTGCAACTAAAGGGTTTGAAAAAACAAGTTTAGCAATGATTGCTGCAGAGGTCGGTATATCAAAACCAGCCATCTACTATTATTTTCAATCAAAGGATCAATTAATTGCTTACTTATTTGATGCACTGTATAAAGAAATTCAACAGGATATCGCTGTGAATTATAAGGAGCTTTCTCATACGAATTTCAAGGAGAAATTACTCGAGCTAGGCTATAAGTCTATTGAAGCGCAGGGGAAGGATCCTTATTTTAATAAAATATTTAATCAATATGTACTATTAGCAGCTCGCGATGAAAACTATAAGAAACAATTAGTGGAGCTAGAAACTAGCTTTTTAACAAGCTTTGTTGAAGTCCTACGATATGGCGTGAAGCTAGGGGTGCTAGAGGATACTCCCCATATAGAAGCAAAGGCACAGATGCTAGCCCTGGTTTATGATAATATCGGTAATTTCATGTTAACAGGCAACCAATTGAACTATAGAGCTATTTGGAAGGAGGCAGTACATAGCGTTATCCAAGGGGACAAAAATGATCAATAACAATCG
Organism: Lysinibacillus sp. NPDC056220; assembly: GCF_049315265.1. NCBI lineage: Bacteria > Bacillati > Bacillota > Bacilli > Caryophanales > Bacillaceae > Lysinibacillus > Lysinibacillus sp. NPDC056220. Next base: position 734,037 of record NZ_JBMOXD010000003.1, on the reverse strand, counting down.
GCGCATTGAAGGTCTTGATTTTGCAAGAGCTCTCGCCATGCTAGGGATGTTCATTGTAAATTTTGGAGTCATAACAGGTTCTACAACGAATGGTTCAGCATGGATGATTACCTTACAAAATCTTTTCGAGGGGCGTGCTTCCGCCGTATTTGTCATGTTAGCAGGAATAGGGATAGCTTTAATGACTCGTCAGGCTAGAGAGACTAAGGACCCACTGCTTCTTCGTCAGAATCGACTTACTTTATGGAAAAGGTCGTTTTTGTTATTTACGATTGGGCTAATATTATATGTGATCGGCTGGACAGGAGATATATTACATTATTATGGCGTGTATATGTTTGTGGCCGCATGTCTGATTGCGCAATCCAAGAAAATGATGATCTTCATCATAGGTGCTATCCTCATCCTTTCACAATGGCTTCAAATTCAATTTAATTACCTTGCTGGTTGGCATCCAACATATGTCTTACTAGAGTATCTTGATTTTTGGACACCAGCAGGATTTATAAGAAATTTGATGTTTAATGGCTATCACCCACTATTCCCCTGGATTTGCTTCTTTCTGATGGGGATGTTAATCGGCACATTAGATTTAACAAATCGTACTATAAGAAAAATCTTACTAGTGACAGGTTTATTGCTAGTCATATTGACTGAGACTTTTTCAATATTATTTATTAAGATAACAACAACCATCCATTTATTAGATGTAGAGAGTGCATTGTATTTATTTGATACGGGACCGATTCCACCAAATATGATGTATGTCCTATCTAATTCGGCTTCGGCTATTGTCCTCATTGTAGGCTCCATCTATCTTGTAGAGACATGTAAAAATAAAGTCATTGAAGCTTTCATCTTAACCGGGCAAATGTCTTTAACCCATTATGTTGGCCATGTTTTTATAGGGATTGGGATACTAATTGTTTGCCAAAAGCTGGAGAATCAAACGCTTGCTTTTTCCATGCTGTATGCCTGCTGTTACTTTTTAGGATGTGTGTTTGCTTCTGTTTGGTGGAGAGCTAAACATCATCGCGGTCCACTTGAATCCTTGATGAGGAAATGGAGTTCGAAATAAATTAGTGGATAGCCATCTATTTCTTACTGATTAGGCATAAAATACTTTAGGTATAGGCAGTTTTCTAATCTAAAATACACATTACAAAGTATTCAGCTAGGTTTTCTAATATTTTATATTGACAATCGTATAACAGAATTATAGAATTATTTTCAAGAAACGCAGTACTCTTATCGAGAGAGGTGGAGGGACCTGGCCCAATGAAGCCTCGGCAACCGGAAAAATAGGTGCCAAATCCAACAGATGTATCTGAGAGATAGGAGGGGCTATCAATTAGCTTGATGCATTGGCCTCTTTTGTACAACAAGAATCAGAAAGAAGGGGTGTATCGTATGGCTCAGTCGACAAAGGTAGAAGATAAGAAATTAGAGGCTATTGCAAAGGCCATTCAAAATCTTGAATTTGGTGAAGTGCATATTACGATTCAGGATGGGGTAATTGTTCAAATTAATAGGCTTGAAAAGCAGAGATTTCCACAAAAGAAATAAAGATCATTTCAGATGAACGATGTGAAAAGGCCACCAATAAGCATGGTTTCCGTTGCTTACAAGTGGCCCTTTTTTTATGAGAATTAGCTATAAAAGCTTTTTGGAATCTGACCGATATGACGGCGATGGTAGAGAAGCGGTTCCTTTTGAGAATTTGTAATATCTAGTACTTGCCCAATAAAAATAGTATGATCGCCAGCATCTATCTGTTGAAATGATTTACATTGTAAAATAGCTGCTGTATCATGTAAAATCGGTAGCCCAAATGATGAAGTAGACCATTTTGCCTGAGCAAAGCGATCTGGGACTTTACTTGCAAATAATGTACATAAATGCTCTTGATCACTCGCTAAAATATTAACAGCGAATTTTCCAGCACCCATAAAATAAGGATGGAGCTGAGATTTTTTATCCAGTGACCATAAAATAAGTAGTGGGTCAATGGAAACAGATGCAAAAGAATTGACGGTTAAGCCAATTGGATTCGTTTCATGACATGCTGTAACAACCGTTACACCTGTAGGATAGTTACCTAATGCCAATTTAAAAGCAGCTACATGATCTGTCATTCAAATCACCTCTTTATAGTGAGTAATAAATTAGTTAACGGAGTTAGTAGGGAAATTGCACTTTTTTTCATACCAGCTAGTAACTCCTTTTCTTAAGTAAATATTAAATCAAATACACATCTAGGTAAAGCTAATGGGGGAAAGAAAGGGGAATTGCCATGACTTTATATTTTGATCATCTGGTACATCAAGTAGAATCTCCGGAAAATATAAAGGTTTTCTTCAATAAACGAAATGTCCATACAGTGAACGGTGGTCAACACACGATGTGGGGGACTTACAATACGCTAAGCTACTTTGGCTTAAGCTATATTGAACAAATCGCTATTTATGATCGTGATTTATTTGAGCAAGCGGCCCTGTACCCATATTCCCTACATTATACGTTTAAACGTAATCATGAGCGCCAAGGATTTTCACGAATTGCCTTGCGCACCCAAAATATTGAAGAAGAGGGTCAACGATTGCGTGCATTGGGCTTTGATGTATATGGTCCCGATGCTTGTAGTCGAACAAGACCAGATGGCACGATAATCGAATGGAAGCTATTGCATTTTGGCAGGGCTGACCTTGCATTGGATTTCCCATTCTTAATTGAATGGGCAGATGAAGATGAGAAACGTCTTGCTCAATTAAAAGCTAGTGGCGCGATTGATGAAACGCAAGCTATTACCATGGAATCGATTCAGTTTTATGTCAGGGATGTGGAGAAGACGGTGCAGCTTTGGCAGAAGGTATTACAGCTACCCAAGTTTGTGCAGCATGAGCAGTTTGTGTCTCTACAGCTACCGAATATGCGCTTGGATTTTTATGAGGAAGCGGCAGCATCTAGCATGACGCTCGGGCATTTAAAAGAAGGGCCTATCGGTGTAACATTGAACGATCCACACAGAACCAAGGAAACATTAGTTTGTCCAGGTGCTTTTTATTGGATTAATAGATAAATTAAAAATCCACTTCAATCGTTGAAGTGGATTTTTATGTGTAAACATGTCAAAAAGCGGATTGAACTATTTTTAAATATTTCATCCACCTTCAGTTTCCTAGCTTATAATTTTACAACATTTGAAGCTTGCGGGCCGCGATTGCCTTCCACAACATCAAATGAAACCTTTTGACCTTCTTCAAGTGTACGGAAGCCTTCCTCCTGGATGCCCGTAAAATGTACAAATACATCTTCTCCATCATCACATTCAATAAAGCCATAGCCCTTTTCATTATTGAACCACTTTACGATCCCCTGTTGCATAAGCATTCGCCTCCAATGCGCTTGAAAGTAAAATAAAGTTAAAGAAATCGTGCTATCAATGAGAAAATGTGAAAAAATAGCATTTTCTCTTAGAACATACATGAATTGAACAAAAATGTCAATTGATTGTCGGAATGCGAGCATATCTGGCTTTCTTTTTTTTCACAATTAAGACTATAATGGAAATGAACAACATAGAAAGTAGGATGCCAAATGACAACGAAAAATCAACCATTAACAGATTTAGAAATCGCGAGTCAAGCAGTAATCAAACCTATTACGGAAATTGCCCATGCTGCAGGTATTCCAGAGGATGCACTTGAGCAGTATGGCCGCTACAAAGCAAAGATTGACCCATTAAAAATTACAGCTCAAGGTGAGGACGCAAAGGTTGTGTTAGTGTCAGCTATTAGTCCAACCCCAGCAGGTGAAGGAAAGTCAACTGTGACTGTAGGACTAGCTGATGCCCTTCATCAATTAAATAAGAAAGTGATGGTAGCGTTACGTGAACCTTCGCTTGGTCCAGTAATGGGCGTAAAAGGTGGCGCAACTGGTGGGGGCTACGCACAGGTTGTACCAATGGAGGATATTAACTTACACTTCACTGGTGACCTTCATGCGATAACAACAGCCAACAATGCTTTATCTGCATTTATTGATAATCATATCCACCAAGGGAATGTCTTAAACATTGATCCACGACGTATTATTTGGAAACGTGTGATGGATTTGAATGATCGCTCATTACGTAAAGTGATTGTGGGATTAGGTGGACCTGTTCAGGGCATGCCGCGTGAAGATGGCTTTGATATTACGGTTGCCTCGGAAATTATGGCAGTGTTTTGTTTAGCAACAAGTATTGAAGATTTGCGCGAACGCATCGCTAGCATCGTGATTGGCTATACCTTTGAGCGTGAGCCTGTCTTTGTGCGTGATTTACAGGTAGAGGGTGCCTTAACATTATTATTGAAGGATGCCTTTAAGCCAAACTTAGTACAAACATTGGAAGGGACACCAGCAATTATACACGGTGGTCCATTTGCAAATATTGCCCACGGCTGTAACTCCATTATGGCGACACAAACTGCTCGTAAACTAGCGGATATTGTGGTGACGGAAGCGGGCTTCGGCTCTGATTTAGGTGCTGAAAAGTTCATGAACATTAAAGCACGTAAAGCAGGCTTTAAGCCAAGTGCCGTTGTGATTGTAGCAACGATTCGTGCATTAAAAATGCACGGTGGTGTTCCAAAAACATCACTTGTCGGTGAAAATGTGGAAGCACTGCTCCAAGGGATTGAAAATTTAGCTAAACACGTCGACACGGTACGTACATTTGGTGTTGAACCGATTATTGCATTAAATCGTTTCATTACAGACACAGAGGCAGAGCTGGAAGCAGTTCTAAACTGGTGTCAAGAAAACCATGTGCGTATTGCCCGAACAAATGTCTGGGAAGAGGGCGGTAAAGGTGGAGTAGCCTTAGCTGAACAAGTACTAGCTGTGTTGGAAGAAGAAAACAACTTCTCACCATTATATGATGTAACAGAATCCATTGAAGAAAAAGTACGCACTATTGTACAAAAGGTATATGGTGGGAAAGATGTCCAATTCACTGACCAAGCTAAAAAACAAATGGCTCAAATCGAAAAATTTGGCTGGGATTCTTTGCCGATTTGCATGGCGAAAACGCAATACTCTTTATCCGATCAACCAAGTTTACTTGGACGTCCTGAAGGCTTTACAGTGACAATTCGTGAGGTGATACCGAAGCTAGGTGCAGGTTTCCTAGTTTGCCTGACAGGCGATATTATGACAATGCCGGGCTTACCAAAAGCTCCTGCTGCGTTACGCATGAATGTCGACAATGACGGACATGCGGTAGGATTGTTCTAATAAAATGTTGAAAGGCTGCCCTTTAAAATAGGGGCAGCTTTTTTTATTGGTTGGCTGATAGGAGCCTAAACATTTTTTATTTCACTACTATTTCTCCCACCAGTGCCACTAAAATAGGCCTCTCCCCTTATAGTTGAAAATTGTCTAAACATTCATCATCACTTTTTTAGAAAATTTAAGTTTCTAGTTTAAAAACTAGGATTTCTTTTCATGCCATTACAAACTCGAGAAGCTTTCTTATATAAATGTGTTTGGTAATTTTTATTTATAATTATCTAATATTGGAAAGGAAAAGCGGAATTTTACAACGCTGTGCAATTGTCAAATGAATTTTTATTTAAAAAATACATTGAATTTTCTTTTTATTTTAAATATAATTTACTTAATTCTAATTCGGAACACTGTACCGATTATAGGAACACGGAGGGATGGAGTCTTGAAAATCGCAACAGATATTGGCGGTACTTTTACCGACCTAGTTTATACAGATGAGAAAGGAAATCTTCATTTTGACAAGGGGCATACGACGCCAGGGCATTTTGAGGATGGTATATTAAACGTATTAGGACGACATGTAACAGAGGATTCTCTCATTGAATCATTTATTCATGGTTCTACTGTTATTATCAATACATTAACAGAGAGAAAAGGGGGCGTAGTTGGATTAATTACAACAAAAGGCTTCCGTGATGTATTAGAAATTGCACGTGGTAACCGACCAGACTTATATAATTTTAAATATACAAAGCCAGCACCTTTTGTAGAGCGTTATTTACGACAAGAAATTGATGAACGCATTGATTTTAAAGGAAATATTATGAAAGCGCTTAATAGGGATGAAGTTGGTAAGATTGTCCGTCAATTTAAGGAGTTAGGTGTAGAGGCAATTGCCATTTCCTTAATTCATGGCTATAAAAATCCCATTCACGAGCAGCAATTAAAAGAAGAAATATTGAACATTTGGCCTGAGGTGTATATTACGCTTTCAAGCGAAACCATTAAAGAATATCGTGAATATGAAAGAACCAATACAACTGTTTTAAATTCATATGTAAAGCCAATTGCTCATGCTTATTTAAAAAGCTTAAAAGAAAAATTAAGTACAATTGGTATTACCGACCATTTGAAAATTATGCAATCAAATGGTGGTACAACAAGCTTTGATAAAGCGATGGAGCTGCCAATCAATCTAGTAGAATCTGGCCCTGTAGCCGGAATGTTTGGAGCTGCAAAATTAGGTGAGCTTCTAAATGAATCCAATATTATCGCCTTTGATGTGGGGGGGACGACAGCGAAATGCTCACTTATTACAGATGGCAAAGTAAATGTTACGACAGATTACTATATTGAAAGAAATGAAAAATTTGCTGGCTATCCCATTAAAACACCAGTTGTAGATATAGTGGAAATCGGCAATGGTGGGGGCTCTATCGCTCGTGTGGACCAGTTCGGTTCCTTAAAGGTTGGTCCAGATTCTGCTGGGGCAAACCCAGGCCCAGTAGCCTATGGGTTAGGTAATACACAGCCAACAATTACAGATGCTAATGTTTATTTGGGAAGATTATCATTAGCAAACTTCGATAATCCAGTTTCTATTGACAAAGTGGAGGAGGCACTTATTGAAGCGATTGCGAAACCGTTTCATGTCTCAGCCGAGGAAGCAGCGCAAGGTATTTTAGATATTGCGAATTCTAATATGTTAAATGCATTGAAGCTCATTTCCATTCGTAAAGGCTATGACCCAGAAGATTTTACAATGGTTGCCTTTGGTGGTGGTGGTCCACTACATGCTATTAATTTAGCAGAGGAATTAGGCATGAAAAAGGTCATTATCCCTTATGGCTCTTCTGTCTTTTCTGCATTAGGAATGATGATGACAGAATATCGCCAAGACTATATTCAAACAAGTTTAATGGACTTTGATCACGTGCATCTTGCTGACATTCAAGCGAATATTAATCAAGCTATTGAAAGTGCCTATGCAGACGCACCTTTATCGAAAGAGCATTATTATTTCGAAATTAATTATGACTTACGTTATAAAGGCCAAGAGCATGCAGTTAAATTGAACGCATCGAATATCACAATTGATGATAAAGGGCTTCTCCAATTGGCTGAAGCGTTCCATGTAAAACATAAACAAGAATTTTCATTCGATTTACCAACTACTCCAATAGAATTAGTGAATCTACATCTTACCATCTATGGAAAAGATGAGGCTGTTCAATTTAAAGAATTAGATTTCTCTCATATTGATGTGTCAACTTGTATTAAAACAAAACGCAACTTATATGTAAAAGAAAAGGGGTGGGTTGAGGTCAATGTTTATGATCAACAAAAGCTTGCTCCGGGTTATGTCATTACAGGCCCTGCTATCGTTGAAAATCCAACATCTACAGTCGTGATCAATGAAAAGCAATCCATAGAAATTGATAAATATGGAAATTTGATTGTAGAGATGGAGGGAAAATAAATCATGAAAAAAGACGTTTTTGCTGTAGAGATTATTCAGGATTCATTGCTAGCCATAGGGGATGAAATGTTTGTCGCTCTAGCGCGCTCTTCTATGAGTCCCGTAATCTATGAAGTATTAGACTATGCTTGTGGTTTAACAGATGCACAGGGGAACTTAATTAGCCAAGGAAATGGTGTTACAAGCTTTATTGGTATGCTAAGTCCAATGGTGCAGAGAGTAATTGAAAAATTCGATAATGGTCAAAGGTTGCATGAGGGCGATGTCATTATTATTAATGACCCGTATGTAGGGGGAGGCTCGCATTTATCAGATGTTGGCTTAGTGCTTCCCATCTTTTATCAAGGTGAAATTATTGCTTACTCTGCCAATAAAGCACACTGGACAGAGGTAGGGGGCATGGACCCTGGTTCATTTACAAGTAATTCTAATGAAATTTATCAGGAAGGTCTACAACTGCCTGGTGTCAAACTTTATCATAAAGGCGAATTGAACGAAGCCATTTATGAGATTATTTCTACAAATGTTCGTTTACCAGAGCTATCTATCGGCGATATGTTTGCACAAGTGGCCGCCTTAAAAACAGGCGAAAAGCGAATCACAGAGCTTTGTCAAAAGTTTGGTGCTGAATCGGTGAAATTGTCGATTCAAAAATTATTGGACAAAGGTGAAAAAATTGTAGAGCTAGAGCTGCAGCATTTGCCTAAAGGTAAGTTTTATGCAGAGGACTTTATTGAGGGAGATCCATTAAAGGGTGGACCATACCCGATTAAAGTGAAAGTAACGATTAGCGATGAAGAATTTATTTGTGATTTTAGAGGCTCCCACCCAGCGGTAAATGTGCCAGTAAACTGCTCCAAATTTGGTTTAATGGCAAGTGTGCGTGTGATGTTCCTAGCATTACTAGGTGATATAGATGTCATTAATGAGGGAGTCTTTAAACGCTTAACTATTTTAACGGATGAAAATTCCATTGTCTCGGCTAAGCGCCCACATCCTGTATCGATGAACTTTGAGGCACGTATTGGGGCAGCTGATTTAATTTGGAAAGCACTTGCGCCACATTTACCAGAAAGATTATCTGCTGGACATTTACAATCCGTTTGTACATTTATTCTAACAGGTAAAAATCCTGAAAATGATGAGTCCTTCCTTATCGTTGAACCATCTGTTGGTGGTTGGGGAGCATCAAATGATGAAGATGGTCAAAGCGGGCAATATTGTATGGGAGATGGTGAAACCTATAATTTACCTGTGGAAATTGCAGAAACGAAATATGGCATTCAAATTGATGAATATAGCTTAAACTGTGACGGTGCAGGTACAGGCCAATTTAGAGGTGGCTTAGGTGTACGCCGTGTCTATACAATTAATAATGATGGTCAAAAGGTTTCAGTCAACTTAGGGAGACACCAATTCTCTCCATTCGGTTTAAGTGGAGGAGGCGAAGGCTCTCATAACTATTTAATCGTTCATAAAAAGGATGGCTCTACGATTGGACCAGTTGGCGTACTAGCCAATTATGAATTGCAAAAAGGCGATCGTATTGAGCTTGTTACAGCAACAGGTGGTGGCTATGGAAATCCACTTGAAAGAAGTAAAGAGGCTATTGAGCGTGATGTGTTAAATGAATATATTTCGGTAGAAGTAGCGAAAAAGCATTACGGTTATCAAAACGCTTAAAGGGAGAAATATATGACTGTCAAGACATTAAAAAACTCATTAGATATACTAGAGTGTTTTGCGACGACAGAAAAAGCATTAGGTGTTCGTGAAATTTCGCGCATGATGAAAATGCCGACAAGTGTCGTACAAAGAGCCATTAATACATTTACAGAAACGGGTTATTTATTACAGGATGAAGGTACAAAAAAGTATAAATTAGGCTACAAAATGTTCCTTTTTTATGATGTGCTCTCACATACAATGGACCCACACTCGACTATTTATGAATTAATGCAAAATCTTGCAAGTGAAATAAACGAATCGGTATTTCTCACTTACATGGACAATGAATATGGTGTCACAACAAAAATTGCCGAAAGTAATAAAAATGTAAAGTATGCGGTGTCTTTAGGAACTAAGACACCCCTTTACATCGGTGCTTCCTGTAAAGTCATGTTCGCCTTTTTAGAAGAGGATAGACAGCTTGAATTAATAGCTTTTTTTCAAAACAAGCAATCGAAAGAGGAGCATATGGAATTTTTTGAGACATTAAGGGAAGAGCTACAAAGTATACGCCAACAAAAATGGTGTATAACCGTTGGTGAATACAATGAACACGCTTTTGGCATCAGTGTACCGTTATTCAACTATAAAAAAGAAATTATCGCATCTCTTACAATTTCTGGATTAGTATATGATATAGATGATCAAAGGGAGAAATATATGCTTGACCAGTTAGTAAAAGTAGTTCAACAGATACAATCGCATATTTCAAAACTATAACAGCAATAGGGGAGCTGACAGTATGAATAATAAAGTATTACACCCACGGGCTTTGGAGCCTATGACTCTACTCATGATTGTCTTTACATCTGTAGTTGGGGCTATTATCGGGATACAGCTGATTACAACTTTAGGGATTTCTGCTAATACGTCTATCGTAGGGGCAATATTTGCGATGATTCTAGGAAGAATCCCAATTGGCAAGCTCATTGCATTTAAATCTGTGCATAGACAAAATATAATCCAAACGGCCATTTCAGCCGCAACATTTAGTGCAGCGAGTAGCTTAATGCTGCCAATTGGTATTCCCTATGTTTTGGGCTATGAAAATTTAGTATTACCTTTGTTTATCGGTGTTATTTTAGCGATGTTTGTGGATGCTTTATTATTATATAAATTTTTTGATACAAAGATTTTCCCAGCAACAGGTACTTGGCCACCAGGGATTGCAACTGCTGAAGCTATTAAAGCGGGCGATAAAGGTGGTAAAAATGCCAAAGTATTAATCGGTGGTGTGTTAATTGGTATTGTGGGGTCTGTTCTTAAAATTCCAATGTCAGCTTTTGGGGTAGCGTTTATTGGCAATATTTGGGCACTAACGATGTTTGGGGTTGGGCTTCTACTAAGAGGCTATTCTGTTCAATTATTTAATGTCGACTTAAATGCTTATTATATTCCGCATGGGGTTATGATTGGTGCTGGGATTGTGGCACTTTTCCAAGTAGCCTTTGCTTTACTAAATAAAAAATCGATTAAAAAGTCAGAAGAGTTAATCTATTCAAAGGATGCAAAAGAAATTCGCCAAGCCTTTGGTATTGGGTTTATTGCTTATTTAGCCATTGCCTTATTAATCGCTGTTTTAGGCGGTATTATCACACATATGTCATTTGGGATGCTAATAGGATTCATCCTCTTTGCCACAATCGCAGCATTTGTCCATGAGCTTATCGTTGGTATTGCGGCCATGCATGCGGGTTGGTTCCCAGCGTTTGCAGTGGCATTTATTACATTGATTGTTGGTATTTTAATAGGCTTCCCTGCACCAGCTCTTGCTTTGTTAGCAGGTTATAGTGCAGCTACAGGGGTTGCATTTGCGGATATGGGCTATGATTTAAAAACTGGTTTTATTCTGCGTGGAAATGGTAGTGATCCGGCACTAGAAAAAGAAGGGCGCAAACAGCAAATGATCGCTGGTATGTTGGCGTTCTCCATTTCTGCTATTGTTGTTTTACTATCCTACAAATCATATTTTGCACAAGATTTAGTAGCTCCTGTTAACCATGTTTATGCGGCAACTATTCAATCTGGGGTTACAGGGGATGTGGCGAAACAACTAATGATTTGGGCAATTCCAGGGGCATTGATCCAATTGATTGGTGGCTCGAAACGACAAATGGGTATTCTTTTTGCTACAGGTTTATTACTGATCAATCCGATTGCTGGATGGGCAGTATTAGCAGGTATCTTACTTCGTGTAATTTTCACGTATGTAACGAAAGGTAAGAGAGAATCTGAAATGACTGTCTTTGCAGCAGGTGTTATTGCTGGGGATGCTTTATATAGCTTCTTCTCTTCTATTCTAAAAATAGGGAAATAGAAAGGGTCATGCTCGATGACAAAAGTATTAACGTATGAGGATGGGATTGCTGCTGTGTATGGAGGAGCAATCCTTGGCGGAGGCGGAGGTGGCCTCTTAGAGGAAGGACTTAAACTGGTGAAGGAAATCTTTGCAGCCGGAGAACCTCAAATAATCGATATAACAGAATTAGATGATGGGGATTTAGTAGCGTGTGTGGCAATGGTAGGCGCACCTTCAGCAGCCGAACAATATATTTCGAACGAACAGCTTTGCTGGAGTTATCGCCAGATGAATGCACATACCAATCACCGTCTAAAAGGCATCATCACAAATGAAAATGGTGCCATCACAACGATTAATGGTTGGTTGCAGTCTGTGTTATTACATGTGCCCGTCGTGGATGCTCCATGTAATGGGCGGGCACATCCAACAGGTATTATGGGATCTCTAAATCTCCATGAACAACAAGACTATCAATCTGTACAATTTTACGCAGGTGGCAAAGATGATTTTGCGGTTCAAGGGTTTGTGGAGGGGCATCTACAAAATACGGCTAAAACAGCCCGACAAGCGTCTATTTTAGCTGGAGGATTAGTAGGCGTAACGAGGAATCCCGTGACCATAGAGTATTTACAGAAACATGGTGCACCGAATGCTATTACAATGGCTATTGAGCTTGGCTATCATTTCCTCAAGGGACAAACCTTTGATGAAAAAATGTCCAATATTTTACAACTATTGAATGGGGAGCATATTGTTTCGGGCGAGGTAAAAAATTATGTATTAACGAAGGAAAATGGCTTTGATATAGGGAAATTATCCGTTGGGGATTACCATTTGACTTTCTGGAATGAATATATGACGTTATCGAAAGAAGGGCAGTTACAATCAAAATTTCCAGATCTTATGATGACATTCGATACGGAAAAGATGTTGCCAGTTCCAAGTGCGAGTATAAAAGAAGGAATGCAAGTAGCGGTCATCCATGTGGATCAATCTCATTTAAAATTAAGTTCAACGATGGAAAATCAAGAGCTGTTAAAAGAAATTGATGAGGTCATCAAGGGTGTGATGTAAGAGTTACTTTTAAATAGTAAAATAAATAATAAAAGCTGCCATCATCTACATGACTGTAAGATGGGCAGCTTTTATTTGTCCTTCAGCGGGAAGGTATTACATGTTATCACAATCGTTCCTACTTCCTTTATAGCTTCTTACAATTTTGGTTTACAGAATCTTCATTGTGTTTGTACGACTCATGTATGTGGTTTCATAAACTGGCAGTCATCATCGTGTACGATTTTCATTAAAGGGAGGAGCTACGTTCATACAACTTGAAGAAGGTAACAACCAATAACGAAAAACAATTACACATGGCGTCCATTTAATGATAACCTTTTGGTCGTAAAAACAACTAACTTGTTGTTCACAATTTTCGGCTGTACATAGTGCTATGCGGGTTAAACAAAGAATTTCTAAGGGAAAGTGTTCACTTTTATTTGTTTGATGATTGGTTTTCTTTACTTATGTCATCTTGCAAACATACTATTCAATTGTAAGCCCGCTGAAGTTGATATTCATACTGTCAAACACATAGCTGTTTGTACAAAGCTGAAAAATATGAGGTACAGAACAAATTGTTTGTTCTGCACGTTTATCTTATAATATTCTGAAAAATTAGTCAATTAAAAAGCTATTGATTTTTTATTTTTCGTGAGTGCTATAAATACAGTATAATCGTGTAGGAAGGGAATGAGTTTGAACTATGGATCATTTAATGAGTAAAGTACGAGAAATTTATGAACAGTTTGACGCCAGCCATGATTTTCAGCATATTGAGCGTGTCTATCAAAATGCGCTAGCGATCTTACATACAGAACCAGCAGCCGATGCCGAGGTTGTTAAAATTGCGGTGCTGTTACATGATGTGAGCGACAAAAAGTATACCGATAGTAAGGAACAGGAGGAACAGCTCATTGCAGAGCTCCCTGTTAGCGAAGAAAAAAAGCAACATATTCGAGATTGTATTGCACAAGTATCGTTTAATGGTGGAAATGAGCTAGTGGCTACATCTTTGGAAGCAAAAATCGTTCGCGATGCAGACCGTTTAGATGCGATTGGGGCAATTGGCATCGCACGAACATTTGCCTATGGTGGTGCGAAAGACCGCAAGCTTTATGATAAGGATGAAGAAGCACGCACACATATGTCAGAATCCGAATATCGTCAAAAAAATACGTCATCTGTCACTCACTTTTACGAAAAGCTATTGCTGCTAAAGGATTTAATGGTAACGGAAAAGGGCAAGCAAATGGCACTTGAACGTCATCAATTTATGGAAAGCTTTTTACAGCAATTGCAACATGAAATAGGTCAATAGCATAAAGCACCGCCCTCAATGGAAGGGAGGTGCTTTTATGTGATGTTCCGGTATTTCTTTCGTAGTATTAAAAATAGGAAGAGAATGTTCAGCCCTATAAAAATTAAAAAATAGTTTCCCCTTCAATCCACTGCGTTTGTTCATATTTTTTTCTTTAATGAATACAAAGTTTCGATATATAGAAATAAATTAATTACGACAGCAAATTCCATTTAGTTGCTGATAGTGGGGTGGTTGACATAACCATTTTATTGTGATGGAAAGTTTTTTCGATGAAATCTGCAATACTTGCATATTGGGCGATTTCATAGTCAGTAAATCGTAATGAATCGTCCGAACTCTCTTCTATAATTAGGAATCATAACAATAAACTTGGAAATTTTCATCATGTTACTCCTTTATATTAACTTGGAATAGTATGTTACACTACTGTTTTAGACTTCTCAAATGGTAATTTATACTAATATACTACCGCTTTTGTACAACAAATTCATCAAAAGGGGAAAGCTGCTGAACGAGCAGGTCTAGAACAAAAGATCATCAAATTTCCGTGTGTTTACAGGAGAATGGGAACATCATTAGGACAAATTGTTGATAGTTTGTTGTTCTTTGTTTACCTGTCAATTGATGTTATGATGAATATTGGATATCAATAATCGTCTACATAAAAGTAGTGTGGGCATGAACAATACCTAACATGAAAGAGATGGAATAGTGGAATGAGTCATTTAATCGTACAAAATTTAACAAAAACTGTGGGCGATAAAACGCTTTTTGAAAATATTGAATTTACCATTTATGAGGGTGAGCGAGCTGGCTTAATCGGTATTAATGGTACAGGTAAATCGACCCTGCTGTCGATTTTAGCAGAGGATATCGAAGCGGATACTCTCACTATGGATCGCCCCAACAAATACCGTATCGCCTATTTACCACAGGAACCGTCATTTCAATCAGGAGAAACAGTTTTGCAAGCAGTCTTTGCTGGCGATTCACCGGTTTTACAACTGAATCGTCAGTATGAGGAAACGGTGGCTGCACTGGCAGTAAATCCAACATCTGAAAGTTTACAAAAGACTTTATTTGGTTTGCAACAGCGTATGGATGAAGAGCAGGCATGGGATGTCAATGCGCTTGCGAAAACAGCCTTAACAAAGCTAGGCATTGAAACATTTGATAAAGAAGTACTAACGCTTTCTGGCGGACAGCAAAAACGAGTGGCATTGGCTAAAGTATTAATTGAACCAGCAGATCTCTACTTATTAGATGAGCCGACCAACCATTTAGATGTGGAGGCAACGGAGTGGCTTCAAGAGATGGTGCTACGCTTAAAGGGTGCAGTTATTTTTATTACCCATGATCGTTATTTCTTAGATGAATTATCAACACATATTTACGAGCTAGCCGATCAAACTCTGTATAGACACACCGGAAATTATGGTGATTTTTTAGAGGCCCGTGCCATCCGTGAGGAAATGAAGGCGGCATCTGCTCAGAAGGATCGCAACCGTTATCGTTCAGAGTTGAAATGGATTCGTCGCGGTGCAAAGGCGCGCTCTACTAAACAAAAAGCGCGTATCCAACGCTTTGAAAAGTTGGAGGAGAATTTAGAGCGTAAAT
Organism: Lysinibacillus sp. NPDC056220; assembly: GCF_049315265.1. Classification (NCBI taxonomy): domain Bacteria; kingdom Bacillati; phylum Bacillota; class Bacilli; order Caryophanales; family Bacillaceae; genus Lysinibacillus; species Lysinibacillus sp. NPDC056220. Next base: position 718,260 of record NZ_JBMOXD010000003.1, on the reverse strand, counting down.
CAGAGGATGTTTCATTGGAAATGGGACTCGCTACAACCCGTCTTGGGCGCAAAGTACTCGAGGCTGAAAATATTTCGAAAGCATTTGGACAGCAAAAGATTCTGGATAACTTTTCATTTTTACTCCAGCAAGGTGACCGTATTGGCATAATTGGTGCGAATGGCGTAGGGAAATCTACCTTATTAAAGATGCTAGCAGGAGAGCTTACACCAGACCAAGGTGAAATTCTTGTTGGATCAACAGTGAAGCTCGCCCATTTCAAGCAAACTTTACCGAAAATGAATGAAAATGAGCGTATGATTGAATATATACGTGAGGCTTCGAATGATATTACAGATGCAGAGGGTGTACGCTATTCCGCGGCTCAAATGCTAGAGCGATTTTTATTCCCACTACATGCACACGGTACACCAATTGGTAAATTATCAGGTGGTGAGCGCAAGCGCCTTCATTTATTACGTTTATTAATGGAGCAGCCTAATGTTTTATTATTGGACGAGCCAACCAATGATTTAGATATTGAAACATTAGGTGTGCTTGAGGATTTCATTGAGCATTTCCCTGGCGTAGTCATCACGATTTCCCATGACCGTTTTTTCCTAGACCGTATTGCGAAAAAGCTATGGATCTTAGATGGAAAAGGGCAGGTTGAGGAAACACTGGATCTTTATAGTGAGTATTTGGAGAAGCGTGAGCATACTGCAACTGCTAAAGTTGATGCTCCGAAAGCTGAAAAGCCGAAGTCTGAAAAACCAAAATCAGACAAGAAAAAGCTATCATTTAAAGAGCAAAAAGAATGGGAAACGATTGCAGATGATATTGAGAAAGCAGAAGCAGCTATTATGGAGACCGAAGAGGGAATCGCTAATGCTGGTTCAGATTTTACAAAACTACAGGAATTAACAGCTAAGCTTGATGAGCTAAATGCACAGTATGAGCATCTGATTGAAAGATGGTCATATTTAGATGAAATTGCTAACGGATAAGGAGCGATAGACATGAAGATTATTACAATTGAACCGACACCAAGTCCAAATTCTATGAAGATTGTTGTTGATACAGAGCTACCGTTCGGGAAAAGCTATAATTTTACAAAGGATAATAAAGATGAAGCGACTGGCGAAGCAGCAGCTATTTTAGCTATTGAGGGGATAAAGGGCGTTTATCATGTAGCTGATTTCTTTGCGGTGGAGCGTAATGCAAAATATGCTTGGGAGGGTATTTTAGCAAGTATCCGTCAAGTATTAGGTGAAGACGTTGAAACGCAAGATGAACCAATGGTAGCTAACGAGTTTTACGGGGAAGTTTATGTCCATGTACAGTTCTATAAGCAAGTACCCCTACAAGTAAAAGTGTTTGATAACCAACGTGAACATCGTATGAGCTGTGGTGATCGTTTTGTCGAGGCTTTTAACCAAATTATTGAATCAGCAGTAGATGAAAACTATATTTTCCAGCGTAAATGGATTGATTATGGTGTGCGGTATGGTGAACTAGAAGAAATCGCAGAAGCGGTCAAAAGGGAAATTGATGTCACATATTCTGCAGAACGATTAGCAGAAATTGTAGCTGCGATTAATAATGATGATGAAAAAGCAATCGTTCCATCCAATAAGCTGAAAATAACAGTGGAACAGTTCCAACAACCAGAATGGGAGAAACGCTTCCAGTTGTTAGACCAAATGGCTGATCCGGAGCTGGATGATTTACCATTGTTAGATTTAGCTTTACAGGATGAGCAAATGTCTATTCGTCGTCTAGCAACTGTATATTTAGGGATGGTCGAAGATGTTACGGTAGTTCCATATTTAGAGAGAGCCCTTCAAGATAAAAGTGCCGCCGTGCGACGTACAGCAGGTGACTGTATGAGCGACCTTGGCTTTGTAGAATTTGAAGGAGCTATGCAGCAAGCCCTACAAGATAAGAACAAATTGGTACGTTGGCGTGCAGCGATGTATTTATATGAGGTGGGTACAGAACAATCATTACCCGTATTAAAAGCGGCTGAAGATGATAAAGAATTCGAAGTAAAGCTACAAGTGAAAATGGCCATTGCCCGTATCGAGCAAGGTGAAGAAGCAAAAGGCTCGGTTTGGAAGCAAATGACCGAATCCCGCCAACAATAATTATGGAAGAAAAAAACCAGCAATTGCTGGTTTTTTTATTTTGGTGTGAGAGCTTTATGCCAAAGAAATGAAGTTGCTCAATATCCTTGATTTTCAAAGGTGTTTACTTTTTAAATTATAAAAAATAACATTAAGTAGAAAAAAATGTTGTTTTTTAGCGATTTATTGCTAAACAAAAAGTTAAGGTCATGCTATGAATTATTAACATATTGTCTAGTTTCATAGAGAAGGGTCAATGTTAAAATAATATAAATTCAGAATATTCTATAAAATAGGAGGTCCTTTGCATGACAGTAACTAGTTTAAAAACAACCAAATCGTATGTGCGAGATCGGCAGGCGGTCATCGCGTTAACACAAAAGCTAGTACGAATTGAAAGCGTTTACCGCGAGAATGATCCAAAGGGTAATGAAGAGGAGGTGGCACACGTAGTTGCGGCATATTTAAGGGATATTGGCATTGAGACGCATGTAGAGGAGGTTGTGCCTGGCCGGCCGAATGTTATTGGTATTATTGATTCGGGCAAGCCTGGGAAAACATTACTTTTCGAGGGTCATACAGATGTTGTAACGGAAGGAAATCGAGATGCATGGGCATATGATCCGTTTGGAGCAGAGATTGTTGAGGGGCGTATGTACGGCAGAGGAACAAATGATACGAAGGGGAATCTCGCATGTATGATTACTGCCTGTCAATCACTACTACTAGATCAGGAAGAGTTTACAGGCAAGATTATTTTATGTATTCCTTGTGATGAAGAGGGGCTCATGCTGGGCATTAAACATTTTATTGAAAACGGCTGGGCAGACGGAGTAGATGGGGCTATTATTTGTGAGCCACAGGAAAACAATGTATGCATTGCACAGCGTGGGGCGATTCGTTTACAGGTTGATATTTTCGGTAAGATGGCACATGGAGCAATCTCGTGGAGTGGCATTAATCCGAACTGGCGTATGGCACGATTGATTGTAGAGCTGGAGAAACTAGAAAAAGAGGAGCAGGCTCGGTTAGGACGTGACCCAATGCTGAATTGGCCATCTATAACACCAACGATTTTACGTGCGCCTGTTAAAGGAGATGCACAAATCAATGTCATTCCTGATCACTGCATGACGACACTTGATATTCGTACGGTTCCTGCCCAAGACCATGATGAACTACTAGGAAGAATCGAATCCATTATTAAACGATTACAGGCAGATGATCCGGATTTTAACGTGGAACTAACGATTCTTGATAATCGACCTGCTACAGCAACTGCTAAGGAAGATGCTGTTGTACAGGCCATTTACGAGGCAGTAGCAGAGGTGACAGAGAAGGAGCCAAAATATAATGGTGTTCCTGGTGCTACAGATGGTACGTTTCTTCATGTCCATGGGATTCCAATAGTGACGGTTGGTGCAGGAGATCGTGAAATTCCTCATCAAATCAATGAATATGTAGATATTGAAGAATTGGCAGAAACAACTGCCATTTATCGTTTAGCGGCATTAAAATTTTTGGCTGGTGATGTCCAATGACAACGATAAAAATTGCAGTTATACCAGGCGATGGCATTGGAAAGGAAGTCATGCAGGAAGCATTAAAGGTTATAAAATGTGTGCAAGAACGGGATTCATCCTTACAAATGACAACGACGGTTTTTCCGTGGAGCTCTGAATACTATTTAGCGCACGGCTGTATGATGCCAGAGGATGCACTTGATACACTACAAAAATATGATGCGATATTATTTGGAGCAATTGGTGATGCTCGCGTACCAGATTATGTCACGGTATGGGAGCTCATTATGCCGATTCGTAAAAATTTCCAACAGTATGTGAATTTCCGTCCCATTAAATCTTTGCCTGGGATATCCTCACCTCTAGCTGGCGAGAACGAGATTGACTTTGTCATTTTCCGCGAAAATGCTGAGGGCGAATATTCGGATAGTGGTGGTCGACTGTATCTACAGCAGCCACAAGAAATGACGATTCAAAATACAATTATGACGCGTATTGGAATTGAAAAAATTGTTCGTGCAGCCTGTGAATATGCTCAGCAGCAAGGGAAAACCAAGCTGACAAGTGCGACAAAATCTAATGCAATCATACATTCCATGAAATTTTGGGATGAGCATACAAGAAAAACAGTGACACAAATTGCACCAGAATTACAGCTTGAATCCATTTATATCGATGCATTAGTCGCTTATTTTGTCGAACGACCACAGGAATTTGAAGTTGTTGTGGCTTCCAATTTATTTGGCGATATTTTATCTGATTTAGGCTCTGCCATTGTTGGGGGGCTTGGGCTGTCGCCGTCTGCAAACTTAAATCCAGAGAAGAAATTTCCGTCTATGTTTGAGCCTGTGCATGGTTCCGCGCCAGATATAGCCGGCAAGGGTATTGCCAATCCAATAGCTCAAATATGGTCGCTTGCCTTACTTCTTGGACATCAGGGAAGAAAGGATTTAGAACATTTGATTGTCCAAGCTATTAGTAAAGTACTGGAAGAAGGCGTCGTAAAAACGGCTGATATTGGTGGACAAGCAACGACGGCACAAATGGGCGATGCGATTTGTCAGGAAATCAGTCATATGTCTGTAACAGCGGGAGGTGTATAGTATGGCAACTGAGCCAAAGGTGATTGTTGTGACAGGAGCAGGTGGCGGAATGGGACAAGCCATTATTGAAGAGCAGCTTAAGCAGGGTAATCTGGTCATAGGACTTGATTTATCCATAACGGCGCTGTCAAATTTAACCCATGACTCCCTGCAATGCTTTGAAGTTAATGTATTGCAGGAGGAGCGAGTGAATGCCATCTTCCAGGAAATTTTTAATAAGTATGGGAGAATGGATGGACTTGTCAATGCACTAGGGATTGCACAAGCTGCTACGCCCATTGAGCAAGTAACAATGGATGATTGGAATCGCTTAATGGATGTCAATGTAAAAAGCTTATTTATAACAGCAAAAGCAGTTGTCCCCTTTATGAAAAAACAGCAAAAGGGTTCTATTGTGACGATTGCTTCAATTTCAGCAGTACGTCCAAGACCTGGCTTACAGGCCTATATTGCGTCAAAAGGTGCAGCGGAAAGCTTTACGAGAGGGCTAGCGATTGAGCTAGCACCAGACCAAATTCGTGTTAATACGATTCATCCTGGACCTGCTGATACACAAATGCTTGGGCAATTTGCTGCACAAGGGGCAGATGTCGAGCAAACCAAGCAAAGTGTGTTTGTGCAATCTGTCCCACTAGGGCGATTGGTGAAGCCTTCTGATATAGCAGGAGCTGTCAGTTATTTATTGTCTGATGCAGCTAGCATGGTCACTGGGACGACCTTACATGTAGATGGTGGTCGTGGATTATAGGAGGGGTACGATGAAAAATATTCCTATGTTGATTAATGGGGAATGGATTTATGGGGATGCAGAAGTATTGCTAGATGTTGAGAATCCTTCAACCGGAGAAATCATTGCGCAAATTAGTAATGCAAGTCAAGCGCATGTAGAAGAAGCGGTGCGATCAGCACGTAGAGCCTTTGAAAGTGATGAATGGCGACAATGGAAGGCTTTTGAACGAGGTCAGTTATTAATTGACTTCGCTCATTATATTCGTCAGCATGCCGAAGAATGGAGTTTACTAGAATGCCGGGACGTAGGAAAACCTTTAACACAAGCAAGGGCAGATATTGAAGCGGCGGCTCGTTATTTTGAATTTTACGGTGGAGCGGCTGATAAAGTGATGGGGGATACGATTCCAATTGAGGATGGACTATTGAATGCAGTAGTACTGGAACCCGTTGGTATTACGGTACATATCGTGCCATGGAACTATCCGGTTCAAATTACAGCACGAAGTGTCGCTGCGGCGATTGCTACAGGCAATGCAGTTATCGTGAAAAGTGCAGAAGATACACCACTTACTACACATGCCATTACGGAATGGCTTGCAGAGAAACTGCCTACAGGAATCTTTCAACATATTACGGGCCTGGGACGTGATGTGGGTCCATATTTAACCTCACATCCTGATATTAATCATATAACCTTTACGGGCTCTGTTCCTACTGGAATTGCAGTGATGAGAGCGGCAGCAGAAAATGTGGTCCCTGTAACATTAGAGCTTGGCGGAAAATCACCCAATATTGTGTTTGCGGATGCCAATATGGAGCAAGCATTAGAGGGCGTTGTAAGGGCTATTATTCAAAATGCAGGGCAAACATGCTCTGCTGGGGCTCGACTACTCATTGAAGAAAGTATAAAAGATACATTTCTCCCACAATTAGTGCAAAAATTTCAAGCGATACAGGTGGGGCCTGGTGAGGCGGACATGGATATGGGGCCATTATTAAATGAACGTCAGTATACAAAAATCACTACATTATTACAGCAAGCTAAAAAAGACGGCTATGTCATCACTGGCGGGGAGCCATTGACGATTAAAGGGTATGAAAATGGCTTCTATGTGCAGCCAACTATACTAGATGGAGTACAGCCGAATGATCCTTTAGCACAGGAAGAAATTTTTGGGCCTGTGTTGACGGTTTTAACATTTGCTAGCGTGGAGGAAGCCATTACTCTAGCCAATAGCACAGAATATGGCTTAGTTGCGGGTGTGTGGTCACAGAATATTGATACAGCTCATTATGTGGCAAGTCGTGTGCAGGCAGGACAAGTATTTATCAATAATTATGGGGCAGCTGGTGGTATACAAATGCCGTTCGGAGGCTATAAAAAAAGTGGCATTGGTCGAGAGAAGGGCTTTGTTGCTCTGCGGAACTATACGCAAATGAAAAATATTGCCATACGCTATGCACCACCTATTCAACGCTAACAGGGAGGGACGCCTATGGAACATGCAAAAGTTAAAGAAGTGCTCTTAGAGGTCAATCAATTATCCATTCGATTCCATTTGAAGAATGGCAAAGAGGCCAAGGTGGTAGATGATGTGAACTTTACCATTCATAAAGGAGAAACGGTTGCATTGGTGGGAGAATCAGGCAGTGGCAAAAGTATTACATCGTTAGCTATTATGCGTTTACTGCCAATCCCTCCTGGGGAAATTACAGCAGGAAGCATCCACTTAAACAGCAAAAATTTATTAGCCTATAAAAATAAAGAGATGAGCCATATTCGTGGCAATGAAATTAGTATGATTTTTCAAGAGCCCATGACCTCCCTAGACCCAGTATTTACTATCGGTAATCAAATGGTAGAGGGCATTCGAAGACATCAAAAGGTTTCAAAAAAAGATGCTTGGCAAAAAGCACTACAATTATTACAGGAAGTGGGGATTGCTAATGCGGAGAAGGTAATCGCTGAATATCCACACCAATTATCGGGGGGGATGCGGCAACGCGTCATGATCGCCATTGCCATGTCTAATAATCCTCAGCTATTAATTGCGGATGAACCGACTACAGCATTGGATGTAACCGTACAGGCACAAATTTTAAAGCTGATGATGAAAATGAAGGAGGAGCATCAATCAGCCATTTTATTTATTACTCATGATATGAGTGTTGTTGCAGAAACAGCGGACCGTGTCATGGTCATGTATGCAGGGCAAATAGTGGAGGAAGCTCCCGTAAGAGAGCTTTTTTTAAATCCCCAGCACCCTTATACGATAGCACTGTTAAAAACAATGCCGAGTCTTGAAACGGAGGTCACAAGGCTGCCATCGATCCCGGGCACTGTGCCCCCAGCATATGCCTTACCAGAAGGTTGTCGGTTTGCACCGCGCTGCTCGCATGCCATGGCGCAATGCCATCAGGATAGTCCGACCATACACCATATTCAAGAGACACATAAAGTGCGCTGTCATTTATTCACAGAGAAGGAGGAGCTGGCACATGACGGAGAAAGAAGTTTTACTGGAAATTAATCATTTAAAAGCTTACTTTCCTGTGAAGCGCAAGTCTATGAAAGAAGAGAAAAAAATGGTCAAAGCGGTCGATGATATTTCCATTGAAATCTACCGAGGAGAGACGCTAGGTATTGTAGGCGAATCTGGATCAGGAAAATCTACATTTGGACGAACGATTTTAAAGCTCGTTGAACCAACAGCTGGGGAAGTATTGTATAAGGGACAACCAATCCAGCATTTAAAAGGGAATAAGCTTCAATCTTATCGCAATCAAATGCAAATGATTTTTCAAGATCCCTTTGCCTCTCTAAATCCTAGAATGCGCATTGGAGCAATTATTGAGGAACCAATGAAATTACAATTAACGTTGACGAAGGAACAGCGCAAAGAGCGCGTGAAAGAATTGTTACAAAAGGTTGGACTTCCTGAAGATGCGATGCATAAATTTCCACATGAATTTTCAGGAGGTCAGCGGCAGAGGATTGGGATTGCAAGGGCTCTTGCGATTCGCCCTGAATTCATTATTGCGGATGAGCCAGTATCGGCATTAGATGTGTCTGTGCAATCACAAGTCCTAAACTTAATGATGGATTTACAGGATGAATTTCAGTTAACTTATTTATTTATTTCCCACGATTTAAGTGTTGTGAAGCATATAAGTGACCGTGTGGCGGTGTTGTACTTAGGGCGGGTTGTGGAAATTGGGACGAAGAAGGAGCTATACGCTCATCCATTGCATCCTTATACACAAGCATTGCTATCTGCCATTCCAGTCGTCCATTTTGATGAGCCAAAACAAGAAATACTTTTACAAGGTGAACTACCTAGTCCAATCAATCCACCTGTTGGCTGTGTGTTTCATACACGTTGTCCATATGTTATGGAAAGATGCCAGCACGAGAGGCCTAAGCTTCAGGAGAACAATGCAAATCAGCGCGTCGCTTGCTTTTTATATGATGAATAATCTGAATATTTAAATTATTTAGAATTGAGGTGTTGGTATGTTTGGTAATATTACCGATGTTCCAGGGATCAAGGTAGGGCATCGTGAAAACGAAGAGGGGATTACAGGCTGTACGGCACTATTAATGGAAGGCGGGGCAGTGTGTGGGGTAGATGTTAGAGGGTCTGCACCAGGTACTCGTGAAACGGATGCTTTAGATCCTATTAATGAAATTGATCGTGTGCATGGTATTTGTCTGTCAGGGGGCAGTGCCTTTGGGTTAGATGCTGCCACAGGAGTCATGCGATTTTTAGAGGAGCAAGGAATTGGGGTTGATGCAGGTGTTGCCAAAATTCCAATTGTACCAAGTGCCGTCCTCTTTGATTTATTTATCGGTGATCCTCAAGCTCGACCTACAGCACAAATGGGCTATGAAGCGGCTCAAGCTGCGCAAGTAGGTTCATTTCAAAATGGCAATATTGGCGCGGGCTATGGGGCAACGGTAGGTAAATTAGCAGGACCAGACTTTGCCATGAAGGGTGGACTTGGCAGTGCATCATTTGCGGGTAAGGATGGGCTTATTGCTGGGGCTATTGTGGCTGTTAATGCAGTGGGAGATGTCAAACATCCTCATACACGGCAAATTTTGGCGGGAGCGAGAAATCCTCAAACAGGACAGTGGCTGGATTGCTGTGCCTATCTCGAACAGCATGCACAATCAGAGGCACTTGCTGGCACAAATACAACCATTGGCGTAATAGCGTTGAATGCAAAATTAACAAAGGCAGAAGCAAAAAAGATTGCCCAGCTTACACAAAATGCACTCGCCCGAACGATTTATCCTGTCCATACGATGCTTGATGGCGACACTATTTTTGTGCTAGGTACAGGAGAGCAGACATTTGCGCTAGATTATTTGGGACATTTAGCGACTAAGGTGATGGAGGAAGCTATTCTTGCTGGTATTCAAGCGGCAGATAAATTGGCAGGGGTGGAAAGCTATACAAGCATTCAAAAGATAAGCACTTAGGAGAAGGGGGAACGGCAATGAATTTGAAAAATAGTGGGGTAATACTCTTCATGTTCGTGATGGCATTCATTATAAGTGCATGTTCAAGTGATGGAGTGAAAGTATCGACGAGCTCTAATAGTTCTGATGGCCAAACTACAGCAGATGTACCGCAGGAAATTGTAGTACGTGTAAATGATGATCCGGATTTTTTAGATCCACATAAGGCAACCGCATCCATTTCATATCAAATGATTATGAATTTATTTGAAGGATTAATGGCACCAGAAACAAATGGTTCTTTAAAAGAAGGACTTGCAGAGAGCTATGAGGTTTCAGAGGACGGTTTAACATATACATTTAAGATTCGCCAAGGAGTGAAATTCCATAATGGTGATGATTTAACGATAGAAGATATTCAATATTCATTTGACCGTTTAATGGGGAAAAACGGTGGTGAAAAAATGTCCAATAACTTTGATAACGTGGCATCAACTGAGGCACCAGATGCCAGCACATTTGTGATTAAGTTAAAGAATCCTAATTCTAACTTCCTGTATTCATTAACGGCAAGACAATCAGCAATTATTCCTAAAAGTAATGATGGGAAGCATAATGAGAATCCAATCGGAACAGGTCCTTTTGCCTTTGTGAAATACGCGCCAGGGACAAATTTAGAACTTAAGAAAAATGAGAACTACTGGCAGGAAGGCTTACCTTATTTGAATAAAGTTACGTTTACCTTCCAATCGGATGATCAAGCAGCGATTATGAGCTTGATGGCAAATGAGGTTGATTTAACAAGTGTGCCATGGCATCGTGTGAGTGAGGTTGAAGGGAGCTACCATTTAACGCATCAAAATAATAACTCATCCTTAATCATTACATTTAATGAAACAAAGGCTCCATTCGATAACGTAAAAGTGAGACAGGCTATGAACTACGCGATTAGTAAATCCGATATTATTGATTCGGTATTTGCGGGCTATGCTGTCCCACTTGGTTCAAATATGAGTCCAGCGATGGGCGATTTCCAAAAAAAGGGCTTAGAAAGCATGTATGAACGCGATATAGAAAAAGCAAAGGCGTTATTGGCAGAGGCTGGTTATCCGGATGGCTTCAAAACAAAAATTACGGTATCTTCACACAATGATATGTATTCGAATATAGCTCAAATTGCAGTTGCGAATTTACAAGAAATTGGTGTTGATGTGGAAATTGAGGTGGTGGAGTGGGGAATTTGGCTAGACCGTGTTTATTTTGGTCGTGACTATCAAATGACAACGATTGATTTAACAGGTCGTGCATCAGCCTACGAGGTTTTAAATGATTATATTTCTACAAATGATAGTGAAAACTTCTTCCTATTTAAAAATGACGAGTATGACAAAATTATGACTGATGTGCTAAAGGAAACAGATCAAACCAAACAAATTGAGTACTACCATCGAGCACAGGAAATTTTAGCTGAGCAGGCTACTGCGGTTTATATTGCTGATTACCAAATTGTTTGGGGTTCTGACAAACAAGTGACGGGGCTGAAGAGCTATCCATTCTGGTTCCATGATATGTCAGAGGTTCAATTTTCAAACTAGGAGAGGATGAGTGCCCATGATGTATATTATACGTCGAATCATCCTGTTAATAACAACCATCCTGCTTGTATCCATTATTACATTTGGTGTTTTTCAAATATTACCTGGAGATCCGGTTCGAACAATGCTGGGGACAGAAGCGGATCCCACACAAATTGAAAATTTACGATCTGAACTCGGCTTAGATCGTCCTCTTTATGAACAATATGTGGATTGGATGAAGGGCTTATTGACAGGTCAGCTAGGTGATTCCATTCGTTTTTCAATGCCTGTAAAAGATTTATTATTTGATCGACTTCCTGTCACTATGTCGTTGGCAGGGATTACCCTACTCATTGTTTTAGTCATTTCCTTACCTTTAGGGATGTTTGCGGCAAGAAGACAAAATAAAATAAGTGATGTGTCGTTATCTACTGTGACACAAATTGGGATGGCTGTACCATCCTTTTGGCTAGGAATGATGCTTATTCTTTACGTTGGCTTACAGTTTAGCTTCTTTAAAATTAGTGGTTATATACCATGGACACAAAGTGTTGCTGGGGCGCTTAGTACGCTCCTTCTCCCAGCCTTAACCATTGCGATACCACAAATTGCTGTGAACTTCCGCTATGTGCGTACCGCTATTTTAGAGCAGGTTCAGCTCGACTATGTACGGACAATTCGTAGTAAGGGAATGTCTGAACAAAATGTCATGTATAAGCATGTATTGAAAAATTCAATGATTCCGATTTTAACCGTATTTGGCCTAATTATGGCGGAAGTTGTAGCGGGGACGATTATTGTGGAGCAAGTATTTTCTTTGCCTGGTATTGGACAGCTTCTCATAACGGCTATTAGTAACCGTGATTTTCCACTTGTACAGGGGATCGTTATGTATATTACGGTCGCTGTGGTCATGATAAATTTTATTGTCGATATTTTATATTCTGTATTAGATCCTAGAATCCGATTACATTAAGAGGTGGATACAATGAAACAGCTACAACGTTATACTAAAAAACTGAATTTATCCATTGGTCTCCTCGTCATTGTCGGCTTTTTGCTCGTCATGCTGGTCAGCTTTTTTTATACACCACATGATGTCAACGCCATGAACATACCTGAGAAATTGCGTGGACCAGATGGTGCTTATCTTTTTGGGACAGATGAATTCGGGCGTGATATTTTTAGCCGGATTATGAAGGGGACACAAACAGCTTTCGCCGTTGGGCTACTAACTGTAGGAATTGGGACATTGTTTGGTATTACCATAGGAGGAATTGCAGGCTATGTTGGTGGCTGGGTTGATGAACTATTTATGCGAACAATGGACGCTTTAATGGCGTTTCCTGGCATTATATTAGCATTGATGCTAGTAGCGGTATTTGGCCCTGGGATTGTCAATACGGCCGTAGCCTTAGGCATTATCGCCATCCCTGCTATTGCTAGAATTGCACGGAGCGGATTTGTCCAACAACGTGATTCAGAGTATGTATTGGCAGCCAAATTAATTGGTGTCAAGCCTCATAGCATTATGTTTCGTCATATTTTACCTAATATATCGTCGCAAATTATTGTCGCTGCGACTGTCACATTTGCTACTGCAATGTTAGCAGAGGCAGCACTAAGCTATTTAGGGCTTGGTGTTCAGCCACCAAACCCTAGCTGGGGCAGAATGTTAAAAGATTCACAGGCTTATTTAATCGGTGCCCCTTGGTATACGTATGCGCCTGGAGGAGCCATCACGATTCTTGTTCTTGGCTTATATATGCTTAGTAACGCTTTACGTGATTTTATGGACCCACGTTCAAAATCGTAATAAATCAGGTGCTGTTTTCTGCAAAAGTTCATAGGTCTTGACGGCAATTTCAATGTTTAGTCGATGTGGCGCTTGTAAAAAATCAGCACCGAATATACTTTCTAGTCGTTCAATGCGTTTATAGAGCGTTTGACGGACGATAAATAATTGCTCTGCCGTATCATTTTTAGCTCCATTGCAAGCTAAATAAACAGCTAATGTTTGGAACAAATCATGGCCGTTTTTTTGATCCAGTAATAATAATTCTAGCAAGTAATCTTTCACAAATTGTAATAGGGTGGTTTGCTCTTGCTGTAATAATAACCGGAAAACGCCTAAATCCTTATAATAAATGGAGCTAGTCAATTGATGATGCTGCATTTGGATAGACGATTTAGCCTCCTTATAGCCAAGATGGACACTTTCTATTGTTTGATAAACATTGCTTATCCCACAGGTAAGGGTAAGCTGTTCAAAAAATTGAGATGCCTTTCTAGCAACAATTTGTGATATGGCTTGATTGAAGGAATCTCGATTATCCTTCATATAATCTGCAGCTATATAGAAGGCTAAAATAATAATCTCATGCTGTCGTACTGAAACGGTAGGGAAGAATCCTAGCTTCTTTAAGATGGAGCGAACATACATGGCATTTTGTAATTGTATTTCCTGCCACTCTTCCTCTGGCACTGCTTTGGTTTCGTCATGTAGATTGAACACGACGACACGGTAAAATAAATTCCGACTTTCAATCGGTAAATAGCTTTGGTAGTATGGGACATCCACAGGCTGGCCTTGAATTAATGCAAGAATGAACTCATCCTCACGGCTTTGCTGACGTTCCTGAAGCATGCGATTTCTCATTAAAATTTGGGCAATGGACATCGTAGCACGTTCTAAGTTTAATAAGGTGTAATCACTCGGTTTCGGCAGTTCAGAATGCATACATAGATAGCCCCAAACTTGTCCAAGACCATTTACTGGGATAATGACAAAATGGTCCTTGTCAATTGATAAAAGATGTAAGGGCTCTTGTAGTTCTAACTGCTGACAATGTTCTTCCATCATACGTAAGTGTTTTTTAGCTTCGACTGGATAATAAAAGCTTTTTGTATCTTCGGAGACAAATAAAAATAATGCCTCGGTATCTTGATGAAGGACTTGTAAGATTTTTAAAATCCCATTGGGCATTAACGATAATTCCATAAATGTTTTAGAAATGGTATCGAGCTGTGTAAGTGCCTGTTGGTGTTGGTTAATTATGTACGTATGTAAATCTTGTGTAATATCGATAAAGCGAACTATTTCTTCAAAGACAATGATTGGAAAATGATGCGCATTCGCCATGGCAATCAGCTCCACAGGGACATGATCAAAATAGTCTCCAATTTCAATACAAAGCCCTGCAGCTTCGTTTCGAATAAGGTTTTGTAAGTAAGCAATTTGCGTTTCACGCTCTAACTGTAAACCGACCCCAGTAGTTAAAATGAGTTCACCACCATTAATTAACGTATCAAAATCTTTAATTTCTAAAATATGTGTCCACAGAACTTGTCGTTCAAGGCCATGGTGTCCTGCTATAAGCTTCGCTGATTCAAAATGTTTGCGCTTAAGGACATCACGTACGAGTAGAGGATGTTTGGACATAATTTAGCACCTGCCCTTCGAATGTACAATGTCTAATTTTTATTATGTTTGAGAAGTCAGAAAATTTCAACACGAATGAGTGTATATAGTAAAAATTGACGAAAGGCAAAAAATACATCTAGGATACACGATTGGAGGTCATGAGATGGAAAAGGAACGAAGTGATCAGTTCACCCATACCTTACAGCACAAAGATCGTGAAAACATTTGGCACCATATGTCCATTTATAACGAGCATACTCCAGTCATTATTGAACAAGGGGAAGGAGCATGGATAAAAGACAGTTTAGGCAATCGATTTTTAGATGGCATGTCAGGCTTATGGGCAGTCAATGTGGGTTATGGACGTGAGCGACTTGCTAAGGTCGCTTACGAGCAATTAAAAAAACTATGCTATGCCCCTTTAACACAGAGCCATGAGCCTGCTATTAGATTAGCTGAAAAAATCAACAGCTTACTAGAGGACGACTATATGATGTTTTATTCGAATAGTGGTTGTGATGCAAATGAAATAGCGTTCAAGTTAATACGACAATTCCATCAACAAAACGGGGAAGGGACACGCTATAAAATGATTGCTAGTTATCGAGCCTATCATGCTAGCTCGCTTGGAGCATTAGCCGCTACAGGCCAGGCATTACGTAAATATAAATATGAACCATTAACACCAGGCTTCCTGCACGTTGCCCCACCCGATCCTTATCGTCGTCCTAAAGGTCAATCAATGGAAGTATATAATTTAGCAAGAGCGCGTGACATCGAAGAAAAAATTATTGGGGAGCAAAATGAAACGATTGCCGCTGTTATTATGGAGCCATTCATAACAGGTGGGGGTGTCTTCATTCCACAACAAACATATGTTCAAGAAGTAGAGCGCATTTGTAGAAAGTACGGGGTGTTACTTATTATCGATGAAGTTATTTGTGGTTTCGGGCGAACGGGTAAGCTGTTTGGCCATCAACATTTCGGTATTCGTCCAGATGTTATTACAATGGCTAAAGGACTTACTAGCGCCTATTTACCACTATCAATTACAGCAGTAAGAAAAGATATTTATGATAAATTTAAAGAGATCGACGGCTATAGTCATTGTCGACATATGAATATGTTCGGTGGTAACCCGGCAGCCTGTGCTGTGGCATTAGAAAATATTAAGATCATTGAAGAAGAGGGACTTGTACAGCGTGCAAAAGATTTAGGAATTCAACTACTCCATGACCTACAAGACTTATTAGAGTTACCCTTTGTTGGAGATATTCAAGGGCTAGGGTTGCTCGTTGGTATAGAGCTTGTTGAAGATAAAGCCTCACAAAGACCTGCAAAGGAAGAAAGGGTGGCAAGCATCATTGCTGAGTGTAAAGCGAATGGCTTAATTGTTGGGAAAAATGGCGGTACAGTGGAGGGCTCCAATACTATCATTACGTTAAGTCCACCGCTTTGCTGTACCGATGAAGATCTTGAATTTATGGTAGCTGTTTTAAAAAGAGTATTTGCCGCCCATGTCTAATACGAGGCGATTCCAGAGCAGGGGAATTCAGGAATCGCCTTTAATAGTGTCGCTTCTGCCCTTTTTTTACAGATTCCCAATCAATTTCAATGTTTTGTAGAACTCGCTTGAGTAAATGGTGGATGCTGTCGACTTCATCGCTAGAAAAACCATCAAGTGCTCGTTTATTAGAATACTCGCCTTCCCGCTTTAAAAATGGATAGATGTCTAAGCTTCTATTGGTTGGAAAAAGTAATTTGTTTTTTTTATTTCCTTGATCACTACGTTTTTCAATAAAGCCTTTTGTTTCTAATTTTTGGATGGCCCTAGAAGCAGTTGTGCGATCCACCTTCAATAGCTCTGCCACCTTTTCTTGAATAATGCCAGGATTTTCGCAAATTCGGATAACATATAAATATTGCCCCTTCGTTAAATCCAATTCCTTAAATTCTATATTACTAATCGAGTCTAAAGCCCGTGCGATAGCACCTATTTCACGTAAGATTTCTTTCATTTTCGATCCTCCTGAGATTTTTATTGTATTTGCAATAAAAATCGTTCTATACTAATAGTATCATCTTTGGGTGAAAATTGCACCTGGAGAAGAGGATGATGGTAGTGAAACGAGGAGGAGTATTCATGAGCATAAAAAAAGTAACAACTGATGCAGACTTACAATTAGCATTTGATTTTAGACGAAAAGTTTTTATTGAAGAGCAACAAGTACCAGAGGTAGAAGAGTTTGATGAATTTGATTCACTGCAAGCACCATGTGATCATATTCTTGTGTACTATAAGGAGCAGCCAGTGGGAACGGGTAGACTGCGTGTAGTCGAGGGCTATGGTAAACTGGAGCGCATTTGTATAGTAGAAGAGTTCCGTAAATTTGGACTTGGCAAAGAAATTATTATTGGCTTAGAGCAAATTGCCCGAGACAATGGCCTCACAAAAGCTAAATTAAATGCACAATCATATGCAGAGGGTTTTTATGAAAAATTAGGCTATAAGCGTGAAGGGGAAGAGTTTATGGATTGTGGCATTCCCCATATTTTAATGAAGAAATACTGGTAGATGTGCTAGGGATTGAAAAACAGATAGAATTTCCACCTACACTTTATTGAAGTGAGTATGATGTTCAATCAAATAACGATAACGGATTCAGATACATCAATACTTTGTCATACAATAATACCTCCTCCTGTTGACCTTGGGAGGAGGTATATTAGTGTTATGAATTTTGGATATGTGTTTCAATGATCCATAAAGCTCCGTACGTCATGGGGTTGCAAATCTACAACTAATTTTAGCAATTCGTTTATTTCTCTTTCACAACCGTACCGGCAAAGCTATCATGAGGAAGGCATTGTCCATGCTGTTGCTCAAATGCCTGGCGATTTTTTAAATAGTCAAATGAACTGATTGTATCCCGATAAGCCATACGTTTTAAAATTTGACAGTCTGATAATTCATGACCATCTGCATTTTCCAGTACTAGTCCCGTAGCTTTATAGCCAATGGTTTGTCCACCTTTACGAAGCTGTGCGTACTCTAATGCCCATAACATGACTGTCGGTGTAACGAGTGCATGAACCACCTCATTTTTCACTTTCTTCCGTAGAAAATACTCCACGCCTAATGTGACAGCCGTTGAAATAGCAGTATCCATTAAAAAAGCAGCAGCTCGTTTTTTTGTAATCGATTCCATGCAGGTCCTCCTCCCATTGATTTCTCACCAGTACATACGGAAAATAAGAATAAAAGGTTTCAAATTATTTTAGATTCATTCTAACGGTAGTTCAGGATAGGAGGGAATCGCCCCGTGCTTCATTGTCGTGATTCCTGCATAGCGATTGGCAAAAGAAAGCAGGGATATCGCATACTGTTCACAATAGGCTACCAAATGATCGGCAGATAATTGATGTTGAAGGAATTGACTTAATATCGCCCCAATAAAAGCGTCCCCAGCACCAGTCGTATCAACTGCTTGTACATTCTCAGCATGGACCTTACGTTGACATTTCTTTGTATATAATGTTGCGCCTTCTGCTCCATGAGTAATGATAATGGTCTCCAGATGCCCCTGAAATAATGTGTGCACAGCCGAAAATTCTTCCTCGATGGCTGTTAAAAATAACAGTTCTTCATTCGAAAGCTTTACAATATGGGCTTTTGGTAAAAAAGCTAGAATCGTTTCTCGACAAGCCGTCTCATCCTGCCATAAAGGCAATCGAACATTCGGATCAAAGGAAACGATGCTGCCTGCTTGATGTGCCTGCTCGATAAAAGCTAAATGGGCTGATTTCATTGGACTGTCAACAAGATTAACTGAACAAAAATGAATGATATCTTTGTTAGTTAATAGTTGTGATGGGAGATACTCTTGTTTGTACAATAAATCTGCAGCATGGCGTCGATAAAATTGAAAATCTCGCTCGCCCGTTTCAGAGAGTGCTACAAAAGCAAGGCTAGTTTCTCCCTCAGTAGTTTGTCGAATATATTGTGTGTCCACACCTGCCTGCTGCAAAGTCTTCTTCAGAAAATCACCAAACGCATCCTGACCTATTTGTGTTAGGAGGGCTGCCTGTTGACCAAGCTTGGCACATACTGCTGCGACATTTGCAGGGGCTCCACCAGCATGTTTCGTGAAATGCTCGACTTGTACTAGGTCACCATGCTGCTGTGTTGGTGTAAAATCTATTAGCAATTCACCAATTGTAAAGAGTTTGCCCATTAGGATACCTCCTGTGGTAGCCGTTTTTTCTTCGGGGTATAGATCGTGTAGAAAATCCCGCCGAAGATGAATAAAATGCCCAATGTTTGCATAAAGTTCGGCATAAAATCAAGCAGCAGCATATCGAGTAAAATGGCCACTACAGGGTCGACGAATACTAAAACGGAAACTAGAATAGTAGTAAGACTGCGAATACTATCGAAAAATAAATAATATACAAATCCAGTATGAATAAATCCTGTGCCTAGTATATAGAACCAATTGGTTGTAGTTAAACCTTCAAAGAGTGAGAAATCGATGAAGGGCAGTAGAATCAAAATGCCAACTGTTGTTTGAATATACGTTAAGGCATAGGAGCTAAGCTTTGTAATGGTCTTGCTTGTCAGCATGGTAAGAGCATAAAACACCGCTGACAATAAAGCCCAAACAAATCCTGATTGCATAAATTCAGAGAAAGATACAAAGTTTTGAAGACCCATGATAAAAATACTACCGATAAAACAAGTAATAGTTGCCACAAGTGCTTGGATGGTCATTTTTTCTTTTAAAAAGATAGCGCCTAAAATTAAGACAAAGATAGGGGCTAAATTATAAATAGAAATGGCAATCGAAATAGACATTTCCTCAAAGGCTTTAAATAAAAATACCCAATTTAGTACTAAGAAAACGCCACAAATAATAGTTTGAATTACTTCTTTCTTCTCCCATTTTTCTGTTTTATGTCCACCAGTGATGAGCCACAATCCTCCTAGAAAGAGGGTTGCACAAATACATCTAACAAAGACAAGCTCTGTTGCAGGAACTCCAGTATGAACAGTAAAAAAGCCGATGGAGCCAAAAAGTGCCATTGATACGGTTAGTTTAATGATGGCTGAAATGTTCATACAAAACCTTCTTTCTGTTTTTTAGTAAATGCGAAAAGGAAAGGGGATAATCCCTATCAGCATACTTTTTGCTATAGCATGACATTATTCGCGAATTTGCCCATTGCCATATATAAAATATTTTGTAGAGGTGAGAGCAGGTAATCCCATGGGGCCCCGCGCATGTAGCTTTTGTGTACTAATACCAATTTCTGCGCCATAGCCAAATTCAAAACCATCCGTGAAGCGGGTCGAGGCGTTATGATAAACTGCAGCCGCATCAACATTAGTTAAAAACGTTTCCGCCACCAATAGATCTTCCGTTATAATAGCTTCAGAATGATTTGTCCCATAATGATGAATATGCTCAATGGCCTCGTAAACATTTTCAACTAATTTAACGCTTATTTTTAAATCAAGGAACTCAGTCGCATAGTCTTCCTCAGTAGCTGGGAGCGCTCCAGAAAATGCCTCGCATACTCGCTCATCACCAATAATAGTAACACCTGCTTTATGGAGCGATGATAAAAGTTCCGTGCCATATGTTTTAAACCATACAGGGTGAATTAGTAAGCTTTCCGCAGCATTACAAACAGAAGGACGCTGTGTTTTGGCATTTAAACAAATTTTTTCTGCTTTTATGTAATCCGCCATTTGGTCCACATATATATGACAATTGCCTGCACCTGTTTCTAATACAGGGACAGAAGCCTCTCGGACGACCAAGTCAATAAGAGCCTTGCCGCCTCGAGGTATTAATACATCCAAGTACTCGTTTAAATGAAATAATTCTTTAGCGGTCTCACGGCTCGTATCCTCGATTAATTGGACAGCTTCTGTTGGTAGAGACGTCTTCGCCAATGCACGATGAATACTTGCTACGAGAGCATTATTTGAAAACTTAGCAGATGAGCTCCCTCGTAAAATGACGGCATTTCCTGTTTTTAGGGCAAGTGTCGCGGCATCAACCGTAACATTTGGTCTTGCCTCATAGATCATTCCAATGACACCAAGTGGGACCATGCGCTTTTCGATGTGTAGGCCATTACCTTTATCTATACGTTCGATAACTGTGCCAACTGGGTCCTTGAGAGAGACAAGTAAATGAATGGCATCAGCCATCGCTACTATGCGTTCTTCATTGAGCATGATGCGATCTAATGTAGAAGAGGGCATCCCCTGTTGCTCTCCATTGATAAGGTCTTTTGCATTTTCTTCTAAGATGTCTTGTTGGTCCATCAATAGCTGTTCAGCAATTTTAGTCAGCGCTTCATTTTTCTCACATGTAGTTTTAATATTTAACATATAGCTAGCGGCTTTGGCACATTTTCCCTTTTCTTGAATTTCACTTACCATGTTCAGACCTCCTTATTTAGTTTGAATTTTCAGCCATTTATCCCTGTGAATGACCTCAATCGGGCATTTCGATAATGTATTTGTCCGTTTGCCCATAGCGGACAAAAGTTCTTGTGATGAATACAGCACCTCACCACGTCCTAGTAAACCTTGTTCACAATACACTTCAACTACATCACCATTGTTAAAATCACCTTCAACCTGAAAAACACCAGCAGGTAACAAGCTTTTGCCATTGACCATTAGTGCTTGTTCAGCACCTCTATCTATAAAAATTTTACCAGATATTTCCGCGAGTGCAATCCACTGTTTATGATTCTTTAACACGGCTAGGTCATCATGTCCGACATAAGTTCCATCACCACGCCCTGCTAAAATATCAACAAGCTTTTGAGCGCCATAACCTGTTCCGATAAAAACTTTAACTCCAGCCTGTAAAGCTGTACGGGCAGCCAGTAGCTTCGATGCCATGCCGCCTGTTCCAACCTTTGACCCTGTGCTGTCTGCAAAGTCTAACAAGTCGTCCGTGATGGACGTTAAATAATCAATTCGCTCTGCCTGAGGGTTTTTGCTAGGGTTGGCGTTATATAAGCCATTAATATCTGTTAATATGATGAGTTGATCTGCATGAACAAGTCCACTAACAAGGGCAGACAGCATATCATTGTCGCCAAAGGTTAGCTCACTTATAGAAACGGTATCATTTTCATTAATGATAGGTAGCATCGAGCGCTCAAGCAATTCCTCGAAAGTAGCATAGGCATTTTTATAGCATTCTTTTTTAGAAAAATCAGTGCGCGTCAGTAAAATCTGAGCAGGCAATATATCATAAATACTAAATAATGCACTATACGATTGAATAAGTAAGCTTTGCCCTACAGCTGCTGCTGCCTGTTTGCCCTTTACCGTAACAGGACGAGCCGGGTAGCCAAGCTGTTTAAAACCTGCTGCTACTGCACCTGATGACACAAGTAATACATCATGTCCTTGTTTTTTCAACTCCGCGATTGCCTGAACATGATCCATTAAACGAACTTTATCGATTTCGCCTTTTGCATTTGTTAAAGAGCTACTCCCAATCTTGACGACAATTCTCTTTTTTTCCACCACACTACCTCCAATTGTCAAAAATAAAAAACCCTTTTCATCCTAAAAAATTAGGACGAAAAGAGTTGCTTTCCGCGGTACCACCTACATTGAATATCGTGCGACATTCCACTTTCCTCATAACGCTAGAGACTGCGCCTAGTTTAGCTAGGACGATAGACGAAGTAGGTTCATTAGTCTTTTCTTGCACAATGTCTTGCAGCCGATGGACATCGTTCTCTGTTCAAGCAGATACTAATTACTGATCTTCGTTCGTTTTCTCATCATAAAGTTTTTCAACTATTGAGTAAAGAATGCACTACTTCCAAAAGCCTGTCAAGATGATGAGGGAAATTACTTGAAAGTTTTGATAAATTGAGAAAAAAAGATAGAAAGGGCATGAATTTTTTATTTAAACCACCAAATGGCGATGAAAAGAGGGAGCATTGCTAGCAACATTACAAAGAAACTCCATAGTACTTGTTTTCCCGAGGACATGTTTTTTGGCTTTATGCTCATTTGTTCATAAAGCTTGTTAATGGCACGTTGTTCTTTCGCATAAAGCATTGCTTGAAATTCCTCGTAATCTTGAATATAGCTAGATGGTGGACGTGGACTAAAGCGTAAATCTCTAATAGAGTCCGTAATATCTATGTCATTCATCCAATAAGTGATTACAGGAGCTAAGCCTGTATTCTGTGTAGCTTTCACCTCAATGTCATGGGACTTCATTTTATAGTACACCTCACCGTGCTCATCTTCATACAGTGAAACAATATCACTAACTGCCACTAATAATCACCTCTTATTGAATTCATCTATTGTATCATGAGTTTCTTCTATTATAATGGAATAAAGAAGAAAAGTGTTGTTTAAGCGAGCATTAATGGTGAAACGTATGTTCACGAAAAAAATTTAATAAAGTCATAAACTTACAGCTAAAGGCAAGTACGGCATGTAGTATAATGAAAATAGTTTGCTGAAAGCAGTGAAGGAAGGGCATTATTGGAGATTTCCATGATGCAATGAGTCATTTCGATAAAGGAGACCCATTTACCTCGTAATCTTATTTTATATGATATAGAAAAGGGATAGTTTTTTCTTTGCATTGTTACCACAGTCTTCAATTCATCATTTGAACATATTGGGTTTTAAACGCTGATTTTGGGTATAGTATTTTTAGGTACAAGCATTATTAATATTTTTATTGTTTAGTATGATTGCAGGGAAAGTTAGATCCGTCATGATTGGAACGCCTGTGATGGCTAAGCAATTAATATGGTTCAAGGTATCCTCTTTACATTTATCGGGATACAGATTGCCATTAGCATAACAGTAGGAGGAATTCACATGGCTATTTTACATATAACTTTTAGCTTAGCAACCCAGGGTTCCATGAAGCTTGCTATACGCCAACATCTTTTGCAACGTAATGAATCAGTTTTAAGTGTTCATGATGATTTCTCTTTTGGACCTCTTCACAGCTTAGAAGAGCGCATAGTATGGTTAAACACTCATATTTTGAAGGATAATGAAGAACAGCAATTATACGTAGATATGTATGAAAGCTGGAAGAAAAAAATGGCCGAACTGCCATGTGATGTGGATGTTTGGGTTTGGTATAGTCAAAATACACATGAACAGATTGGTCTACGCTATGTTATGAGTGAGTTTATTCATAAATGTAGCATGGTTTATGGGATTGACGTAACAGATGGACTGAAGCAAATTCAACCTCATCTCGATATTCGTCATACAGGAGAGCTTTCCTCAGAAATGCTGATGAAGCTTCGTCCTTACGCAAAACGATTTTCAGTTCAGGAATGTCAACAGCTTGCCAAGGAATGGGAAGACCTTAAAGAGCATTCAAGTCCACTCCGATTGTGGAAAGAGGGTATTGTACATGTCGAGGAAGATGCACTGGATACGCTCATCATTGCCAGTGTGAAGGATTTGCATGTACAATATAATGAAGAATGGCTTTTACTTATGCCTATAATCAGTACTATTAGTGTTGCCTTGGATGATTATATTAGTGATGAATTCATGATGAAACGAATAATGACTATGATTGAGCAAGGCTTCTTGCAGATAGAAGGAGATTTAACGGATTTTCATTCCTGTAGGGTGAAGTATATAGACGTATAATAAAAAGCGGTAGGCTGCATTGGGCAACCTACCGCTTTAGCTTTCCTGAGAGGGAGGAGACATTTTCTTTTCATAAAAATCAAAGACAAATTGTTGGAATTGGCGTGCAGATGGGGACAAATAACGATTGTCAATCCAGGCCATGCCAATAATACGTTCACAAACCATATCCTCTACATGGATTTTGACGATTTTTTTCGGATTCAAATCCTCATCATCAGGAAGCAATGATACCCCGAGTCCTGCACCCACAAAACCTGCAATGGTAGAAACCTCATCACCTTCATAAGAGATTTTTGGCTTAATGCCCGCAGCATGTAACAAGCGATCAGCTGAGCGGCGGAGGGCATACCCTTTTTTCATAAGCACAAAGTTCTCATGTTCCAATTCTTTCATTTTTATGCTTTTGCGATGGGCAAGAGGATGGTCAATCGGAACCATAATAAATAACTCATCTCGCCATAGCTCCTTCCAGCTAACGGGAGGCTCTGTATCAATCGCTGCTAGTAAGCATAGGTCTAATTCGCCAGCAAGCAATTGCTTTAACTGAGAATGTGAGTAATTTTGTGTGAAATGAAAACGGATATGGGGGTGCTTCTGACGAAAAGCACGAATTAAGTCTGGTACAATACTAGTCCCAAGAGTGTGTAAAAAACCGAGTGACACATCCCCAAGCTCCGGATTATTAAGCTCTTGTAATTCTAATACTGCTTTCTCGTATTCTTTACGCATTCGTTGTACACGATATAAGAAAAGTTCACCATAGCGATTGAGCATTATGGAACGCCCCTGCCTATCAAAAAGCGGGACACCTAGTTCTTCCTCCAGCTTTGAAATTGAACGGCTTAACGCTGGCTGTGAAATTGCCAATGCCTCGGCAGCACGTGTCATATGTTCTAACTTTGCAACGGTTACAAAATATTCTAATTGTTGCCACTCCATTTTTTCACCTCTATTCTCGTAATTTTTAAGTTAACTGCATTATAACGGGAAACAAAGAGGAAGTATAGGTGGCAAAAACTTTTTAAACAGACGTCGCTTTTAATTAGAAGAATGGAAAAGTTAAGTAGCAGAAAGTGTGATAGTACAGGTGTTAAGTTGACATCATTCATGCATGGTAGACATTGATTTGATAAAAACTATAAATTGTACATTATGAATAAAGGGTGTTAAGATAGACACATAAAATACACAATTAATAATTTCCGTGAAGGGGATATCCTAAAATGAAGTTAACAAAGCCACAACCTCTAACAATTGAGGGAGGCAAAAAAGCCGTACTATTATTGCATGGATTCACAGGTAGCACAAAAGATGTGAAAAAGCTAGGAGAATTTTTATCTCAACGAGGTTATACCGTTCATGCACCGATTTATAGTGGGCACGGAGTAGAACCAGAAGCACTATTAGAAACGAAACCAGAAGACTGGTGGAACGATGTTGTAGAAGGATATAACTTCCTTCAAAGTAAAGGCTATGAAGAGATCGCAGTTGTTGGCATTTCACTTGGTGGTGTTTTCTCACTGAAGGTTGCAGAGACATTTCCAGTAAAAGCATGTGTAGCGATGTGTGCACCGATTACACGAGATAACTCAAAAGGCTTATTTACACGTTTGTACCACTATGCTCGTTTATATAAACATTTCGAAAATAAATCAAAAGATCAAATTATTTCAGAATTACATGAATTACGTATTTCTCCAAAAGATTCATTAGATGGTGTAACACGTTTAACGACTGAAACACGAGATGATTTATCAACGATTAAAGCTCCAACATTAGTACTACAAGGGTCATTGGATGATGAGCTTTATCAGGAAAGTGCACCTTTCATTTTAAATACTGTAGAAACTGATGACAAAGAAATCATTTGGTATGAAAATTCAGGTCATATAATTACGTTGGATAAAGAACGTGATAAAGTATATGAAGATGTTTATAAATTTTTAGATCATATTGAGTGGTCAGTTGCAAATTAAGGAGGGGCTGTCAGAGGACAGCTCTTTTTTTTGTACTAAGTTTACTATATTCAAAAAAACTATTGTAATTATAATAAATGCTTGATAACATAATTGAATTGTAATGAAAAATCATTCGATTAAAATAATTTGCTATAGTTAAAAACTTCTAAGGAGCACATCAATTATGCAACAAAAAATACCTTTCTCAACCTATGCAGTCATCGGCACTATGTTATTCGGTCTGTATTTTGGAGCAGGGAACCTTATCTTTCCAATCCAATTAGGTCAACTAGCAGGGACCAATTTTTGGCTTGGGTTAATCGGATTTTTAGTCACGGCTATCGGCCTACCATTTTTAGGAATTTTAGCGATTGGCTTATCAGGTAGTAACGGTTTGCGCGATCTAGCGAGCCGTGTTCACCCCATCTTCGGTATTGTCTTTTCACTAGCCCTTTACTTAACAATTGGCCCGTTTTTTGCCATTCCACGTACTGCGACCGTACCATTTGTAGTGGGCTTTGAGCCTTATATTCAAGCACAGCATGTTACATTATTGCTGGCCGTGTTTAGCTTCATTTTTTTCGCCATCGTTTATTATTTTTCGTTAAATCCAGCGAAAATTATGGATTACATTGGTAAATATTTAACACCAGCCTTTTTAATTGTATTATTCATTTTAATTATTACGAGTATCGTAAAGCCAATGGGGGATTTCCAACAACCAATGGGCGATTATATAGATGCTGCCTTTATGACAGGCTTTAAAGAGGGCTATAATACGATGGATGCTTTAGCTTCCCTTGCTTTCGGGATTGTGGTCATTAATGCAATTAAAAGTGCAGGCATTTCCGATCGAAAGGAAATAGCAAAGGCGACATGGACGTCAGGTATATTTGCAATGGCCCTAATGATGCTTATTTATGGCCTGATTACGTATATGGGCGCTTCCAGTATTTCTGCGGTAGGTACCTTTGAGAATGGGGGATTAATTTTTTCCGCAGTGGCAGATCATTATTTCGGTTCGTTCGGTGCTATTTTATTAGCCGTTATCATTGTGCTCGCTTGTTTAAAGACAAGTATCGGCTTAATCACTTCATGTAGTGAATTCTTCCATGAAGTGTTTCCGAAAGTAAGCTATAAATGGTTTGTCTTTTTATTGTGTCTCGTATCCTTTGTCATTGCCAACTTCGGATTAAACAATATTATACAATTCGCCATCCCAGTGCTGATGTTCCTATATCCACTTGCGATTGTTTTAATTTTACTGGCTCTTAGCTCATCGTACTTTCACAATAAGCAAGCGGTGTATGCCATCGCCATGATTTTCACATTTTTCATTAGCGTAATTGACGGCTATAAAGCTTTAGTGGCAAGTATACCTGAAGCACAATTACGTGTATTGGATGCTGTAGAGAAGGCTTATTCATCAATCTTACCATTTTATGATATTGGATTAGGGTGGATATTGCCAGCAATCATTGGAGCATTACTTGGAGCTCTAATTCCTTCTAAAAAAGTACTATAATAATAAAGAAGCACGCACAGAAAATGATAGCTGTGCGTGCTGTTTTACTATATTAGTAAGCTGTCCAGCCACCATCTACCGCAATAACTTGCCCGTTCACAAAGCTTGCTTCATCAGAGCCAAGGAAAATAGCTAATTGGGCAATTTCCTCAGGTTGACCAGCACGAGGATTAATCGATAAACCAAGTGATTGGCGTGCTGCACCTGTTTGACTCATATTTGTCATGGAAGAGGCGATATTCGTCATAACTGCCCCTGGTGCAATCCCATTACAGCGAATATTTTTATCCGCATACATAAAGGCTGTATTTTTAGTTAATCCAACAACGGCATGTTTAGACGCAGTGTAAGCAGCTCCTGCTCGTGCACCATATAAGCCACCAGCGGAAATATTATTGACAAAGACACCATGTCCTTGGGCGAGGAAAATGTCTGTTGCCATACGCATGGAGCGCATCACGGCTGTTGTATTAACCGCAAATACTTTATCCCAACGTTCATCAGAAATTTCCCCGACTGGCTCCATACCATCCATGATACCGGCGTTATTGACTAAAATATCTAATTGACCAAAGTACCTTTTTGTTTCATCAAATAAACGTTGTAAGTCTTCTGTTGATGCGACATTTGTTTGAATGGCAAAAGCTGTACCCCCAGCCGCTTGAATGCCTTCCACCACAGCTTGGGCACCTTCTATATTTAAATCTGAAACGACAACCTTAGCACCCTCTTTTGCATAACCCTCTGCTATAGCTTTCCCCATACCTGAAGCTGCACCTGTGACTATGGCTACTTTACCTTCTAATCTCATCTCAAAGACCTCCTCATACTATTTTTTATAGATATTGAACATCTGTTCATTAAAATCATATAATAAATATGAAAGCGATTTCAATATGCAAAATATCTGGATGTGTTGAGTAATCAACACTTTTGGAAAAACTGTTTACTTAGGAGCTGAAAAAATGTCTACAACAGATTTACGAGTTATTAAAACAAAGCAAGCCTTACACTCAGCTTTATTGACACTGCTTAGTCAAAAGCCATTGGAGCAGATTTCTATTGCGGAAATATGTAGAGAGGCCAAGGTGAATAGGGGGACATTCTATTTGCATTACGAGCAAAAAGAAGGACTCTTTGAAGAATACTTTCAAGAGATTATGGAGGATTTATACCAGTCCTACGAAGAACCTTACCGTGCCGTGACAACATTGGATACACACCAACTAGATCCAGACACAATTCGTATTTTTCACCATATTGAACGCTTTAAAATGTTTTATCGAATTGTGTTTTCCAAAAACGTTCCATTAACGTATTATTACATGCTGTTTGATGGAATTTACTCATTGCTAAAGAGAGATATCACCCTGCATCACGAACATCAAATGACAGCATCGATTTCAATTGATTATTATAGCGCCTACCAAGCAAACGCGATTATCGGACTCATTATCCAATGGTACCGTGGCGACTTTAGCGACAGCGTGACCGTCTTAAATCAGCAGCTAGCTGCCATACTGAAAAATGTTCGAAATGGTGGGTAGAGCAGAAAGAGGTGAATAAAACGCAGAAAGTGATGGATCGAGCATGAAAAGAGGTGGATAAAATGCTCAAAAGGGATAGCCCCCCACTCTGTCCATCAACGAAGGAACAGAGCCTAGGGGCTATAAAATACAACTAACTAGAACTCTTAGCAAGTGCGGGTTTTATTGCTACGGTCACTGTAGCGATTGTCAGAGTGACAAGTATGATGATACCTAAGGAGCTACTATTTTGTAGCAAATTATCGGCACTTCCTCCGAAAATAATGGTGTAATAGCCATCGGCACCGTAAGAAGCGGGTAGCATAGCAGCTATTTGCTTGTAACCTTCAGATAGCATGGTTTTCGGAACGAGCACTCCAGAGGTTACTAGTTGGAGGGATAGGGCACAAATATTGAAGACCATGCCGATATTTCCAAAAAGAATGACGAAAACCTGGGCTAGGCAAAGGAAAGCTAGGAACATCACAGATTGGAAGAGATAGATGGATAGAAAGCTTTCATTGCTCGAAATAGTAAATAGATGCATTAAACCGATTGTAAGGAATGGTAAAGTAAGAGCTACTCCAACATTGAGCAGCTGTCGTGCAAAGAACAATTGCCATTTTGAGAGAATACTTTGTACCTTTTGTGCGGCTTGCTGATGTTGCATAATCATCACCATTGCCCCTACAAAGGAGGATATAATGACCATAAGTGGGATAAAGTTTGCTGCAAACCCCTTCACATCATTCGTTTTAAGAATAGTAGCATCGACGGCGTGATCTTTAATTGACATCATGGTTGTATGGACAGATGCGTTTATTTGCTGGGAGGTATTTTGCTCAAAAGGAAGCTGTGCAAATTGTTGGGAAAAAACCTCGATTGCCTGATTTTGTTGTAATGGGTAGAGCATTCGGTTCATTTCTTCTGTTAATTGCTTAGCGACACTATCCATCATGTTTTTGGCCATACTAGCATTGGCCTGATTAATCGAATAGATGATTTCTGCTTTTTCTCCAGTCTGAAGTTGATTCGTAAAATTTGCGGGAATTTGCATAATCATATTAATTTGGCGTTCATTTAGGGCATGCTCTGCTTGCTTCAACGAGGAATATTTTTTTACCGTAAATGGAATGTTGTCCTCCATATCCTTTACAATTTGTTGTCCCATCCCCGTATCTTCCACAACGAAGCCTATCGATAATTCATCAGCTCGCTCATTGACACCGTCATAGGCTGTCATCCAAATTGTAAAGAAAATTAATTGGAAGGCAATCGCAGCAACAATGCCAATATATGTTTCACGAACGCTCAATAAAGTTTGTAAACCTTTCATTGTTAAACTACCCCTTTATAAAGTAAGTACTTACTTGCATTGGAAGGAAAAATTTTTTCTAGGAAACGAGTCCCCTAGAAAAAATAGCAACACTTGTCTGTAATAGTTCTTCGGTTGGTATGTCAGACACCATAGTACCAAGACGTGCACGTGACATAAAATGGCCAAAGTTAAGCGCAATAAGCGATAATGCGGCAGCTTCAAAATCAACCTCTCTTATCTTCCCTCGCTGTTGCATTTCTTGAAAGTACTGGCAGAGTTCCTTTTTGATCAAAAGAGGGATATTTGCAATTTCCTCACTGATTTCAGGAAACTGAATGGACTCCTTAAAGCCAATCATCACCAAATCTTTAATCGACATTAAGAATTCAAAATGCTTTAAAGAAAAGTTTAATAAATCCTTTTCTAATTCCCACGTAACATTTTGATGGATCTCCTGTTGTAAAAGAGGATAATACGAAAATTGTTCAACTATGGCTTTCAAGAGGCCACGCTTATTGCCAAAATGGCGGAAAAGTGTAACTTCATTGACGCCTGCTAATTCAGCAATCGTTTTCGTTGTTGCGGCAGTATAGCCCTTTTCGCTAATCAATTGTAGAGCAGCTTCGATGATTCGTTCTGCGGTTCCCTTTGTTGTCAAACATAAACTTCCTTTCATGCAAGTAATCACTTACATGTTAACACAGTGCATGCTTCTCTGCAACATAATAATCCATTTCAATGAAATAATCGTCAACAAGAATATTGACAACTATATCGACGACTGATATATTTTATTTGTATCGGCTGACGATATATTGGTGGACGATATAAAGGGGGATTGTATGACACAGGAGCATCCGCCGTTAACTGAAGGCGTATATTATATTTTATTAGCTTTATATGAGCCTAGACATGGTTATGGCATTATGCAATTAGTAGAGGAAATGAGCAGTGGGCGAGTACGCTTAGGCGCTGGTACCATTTATGGGGCCATTAAAACTTTGCTAGAACGAGGCTGGATTGAGGCGCTCGACGATGACGGTCGAAAGAAAGAATATGTAATTACAGAAACTGGAGAAAAGGTAGTTGAATACGAAATTTTAAGATTAAGGGAACTTTTTGACAATGGTATCCGTATAACGAGAGGAGCTGAATAATATGCATACATATCGATTAATGATTAATCCATATGCATTTGTCCTATTATTCTCATTCCCATTATATAGGCTTATACGTGTACGCAATCGATTGAAGAAAGAGCTAAATATATTTTCAGATTAGTGGACGTCCATTATTTTCTGGGAAATCAGAAAATAGTGAAAGAACTTCCTATAAGGGGTGAGAGGATGGAAAAAAGAATTTACCGTTTTTTTGTAGATTATGAAAAGGAAGAACGGTGGGTCAATGAAATGGCAGATCGGGGGTGGAATCTTAAAAAAGCAATTGTAGGTTTTTTTGTTTTTGAAAAAGGAACACCACAACAATATATTTATCGAAATGAATTTGTGAATAGGAAATCGAAGGATTATTTTGAGTTTCTAGAGATGATGAATATAGAATGTGTGTACAAATTCGGTGGTTGGGCATATTACCGAAAACCAAAGGCAGAGGGGCCATTTGAATTATTCTCAGATACTACCTCTAAAATTAGCTATATAAAATCGATGAATCGTATTTTTATCGTACTGTTGCTAGTCAATATAGTGGCTGGTCTTTATAATCTTTCGTTAGGAACGTGGGGGCCATCTTTAAAAGTAGTCAACACCAGTGTAGGGTGTTTAAATTTTATCGTATCCATAATGGTGTGTATCTCTATTTTAAAAAATGCAAACCGTAAAAAAAGATTGAAGGAAAATTTACATATATTCGAAGGGTAAGGAGGATGACAACATGACTTTACAGTTACAGCATGTCACGAAGAAGTATAAGGATTTTACGGCTGTAGATGGATTGGATTTTACGATTGAAAAAGGTGAAATCTTTGGTCTAATTGGCCAAAATGGTGCGGGGAAAACAACCACTTTCCGTATGATCTTAGATTTACAGGAGACAACAGCAGGTACAATTACATGGAATGGTCAGCCAGTTAATGCGATTAACCGAGATGTCCTAGGATATTTACCAGAGGAAAGAGGTATTTTCCCAACGATGAAAGTCGAGGAGCAGTTATACTTTTTTGGTGAGTTACGTGGGATGAAAAAGGCGGAGCTGAAAAAGGAAATTGATTTTTGGATTCAACGTTTTGAGCTGGAGGAAAAACGTAAAGATAAGGCTGAAACGCTATCAAAGGGAAACCAGCAAAAAGTACAGCTTATTGCCAGCTTTATCCATAAACCTGAATTTTTAATTTTAGATGAACCGTTTAGTGGATTGGACCCGGTTAATAAAGACTTATTAAAGGATGCCATTCTCCTTTTAAAGGAACAGGGTACAACCATTTTGTTCTCTAGTCACCAAATGGATAATGTTGAGGAACTTTGTGATCACTTATGCCTATTAAAAAGAGGTGTTTCGTTATTCTCTGGTAGTCTACTAGATTTAAAGAAGCAATATGGCAAAACAAAACTGGCCGTAAGAACAGATTGGTCAACCACACAGCTATTGGCGTTAGAAGGCGTCAAGGAAGTACGTGTAGAGAAGGAACAAACCGTTCTTACATTAGTGGATGAAAGCTATGCCCAAAGTATTTTTGAGCAGCTTTCCAATGGGAAGTATATCGAAAAATTCAGCTTGGATTATTTATCATTAGATGAAATCTTTAAAGATAAGGTAGGTGGCAATGTTGTCGAAGTTTAATTTATTAATGAAACAATTATATAAATCAAAAATAAAATCAAAATCCTTTATTTTAATGACATGTTTATATGTACTTGTAATGTCTGTAGCTGTTTTCTGGTCTGAAATTAAAGAGCTTTTTACAGGTGATGATGAAGCACAGCAAATTGCCATTATCAATGATACGTCCGCTGATTTAAGTGGTATCTTTGTTTCCAATGGGGACATGGCTTTTATCCTAGATGAAAAGGATATACCGGCACTTGAAAAAAAGGTAAAGGACGGCAAGCTAGATGCCATTGTGACAATTAAGGATCAAGGCGGTCAGCTACAAGCAGAAATTGCTACGTTTACACCATTGAAATTAAACGATCAATCGACATTGTCATCCTTATTGCAATATGCTGGTCAGCACTATGCGGTTCAGCAATTATCACTATCACCTGAGCAGGCAGCACAAATTATGGCGGCTCAAACGACGATTTCCACTAAAAACTTAAATGAGGAATCAACGGGTGGGAAAAGTGAAGAAGAAAAGCAATCAGGCTTAGTTGTTTCCTATGCAGTTGGGATTTTAATTTATTTCTTTATTTCTACATTCCTATCTATGATTACGACTGAAATTGCCTCTGAAAAAGGCTCACGAGCAATGGAAATGCTTTTAGTAAGTGTCAAGCCAACTACTCATTTTAAAGCAAAAATTGCAGGTGTATTATTACTCGCTTTAACACAGATGGGTATTCTTGCAGCAGTATTCCTCATCTATGCTAAACTCGTAAAAGGCGGAATTGTTTGGGATATGGCGGCTGACATTGTCAAAGAGCTGTCAGTTGGTTACGTTATCTATGCCATTGTATTCTTATTGCTAACGGTTATCCTATATCTTATCATTGGCGCATTATTCGGCTCATTAGTATCGAAAGTTGAAGAAGCAGGTCAAGTATTAATGCCGGCCATGATTATTACGATTATCGGCTTCTATGTCATGCTAACAGGGATGGGTAATCCAGATACAATCATCATTAAAATATTCTCTTATATCCCGTTAACATCAGGAATGATTATGCCAATGAGGATAGGTGCTACAGATATCGGGGGTATAGTGCCATTGCTATCTCTAGGTATTTTAATCGCAACGATTATAGTCGTGTACCTATTTAGTTTATCGTTCTATAAACGCAGTGTACTGACATATAGCTCAGGCGGTGTCATTCAAAAAATAAAAACAGTATTAAAGGTAACAACTTAAGTGTTAAGCAGCTACACGATGATGTAGCTGCTTTTGGTCGTTCCATACCAATGATAGAAAACAATGTAAAGGAATTTGCGTAATCAGTCGAATTTTGTTTAGAAAGAAGCTATAATTTAAAAAAGAGCATGAAATTGGTTTTGTCTTTCTATCGTAATGAAACCTTTTTCCAAGGTAATCGTAAGTAAATTGTAGAGATAAATTGCAGGGGGTAAAACGTATGTCTGAATTCAACAATGATCTTTTAAAATCCAAGGACCCATTCGCTTCTGAAAATCCTTTATTACAGCCTAATCCACTTATGCAACAAGAGCCTGAACAAAAGCCGGTACTTGTTTCTGAGCAAGAGCTATCACAAATTGCGCAAAACCAGCTTATGCTAAAGAAAGATCCAGAGGTTCATGCACTTGCTCAACGCATTGATGTTAAAGATCAAATCGCCATGCTAGAGCTTGGTAAGGAAACAGCAAGTGGCATTTCTACTTTTTCAGATAAAATGCTGGCTACTATGAAGTCCAGCAAACTAGAAGAATCGAGTGTCCTATTAAATAATTTGAATAAAATTATGGATAAATTTGATCCTCAAGATTTTTCAGAGGAGAAAAAGGGTGGCTTCATCTCCAAGCTCTTTAATAAAGGAAAAGAGCAATTGGAAAGATTCCTATCTAAATATGACAGCATGAATAAGGAAGTAGATGTGATTTACCGTGAAATTCAAAAATATGAAGGTGAAATGAAGCGTAATACAATTGATCTTGAAAATCTATATGATCAAAATTTAAATTACTTCCAATCTTTAAGTAAATTTGTTGCTGCAATTGAAGTAAAGATAGAAGATGTTCGTTCAACATTACCAGCCCTTGAGCAAAAGGCTCAAACTGGCGATCAATTAGCAGCAATGGAATATGAAACAATGCTACGTGCAGTGGAATTATTAGAGCAACGTCGCTATGATTTAGAAATGGCGCAGCAAGTATCATTCCAATCCGCACCTCAAATACGTTTAATGCAACAAGGTAATAACCATTTAATTGCGAAAATTAACTCAGCCTTTGTGACGACAATCCCTATTTTCAAACAAGGTTTAATTCATGCAGTTACTTTAAAGCGTCAAAAGCTTATTTCCGATTCAATGAGTGAGCTAGATCGTCGTACGAATGAAATGCTCGTGCGTAATGCTGAAAACATTAGTAAAAACAGCGTGAATATTGCACGTGCTGCAGGCAGCCCAAGCATAAAAATTGAAACAATTGAAACAACATGGCAAACGATTATGACTGGTATTCAAGAAACAAAGCAAATTCAAGCTGAAACAGCCAGAAGTCGTGAAGAGGGTCGTAAACGTATTGAACGTTTGCAATTAGAATATGAAAAATTGAAAAAAATGTAATAATCGAAGCTTCTTGTAGAAAACGTTGCAAGAAGCTTTTTTATTTGTATGTGTTATATGTTCTTTGACAAAAAGTAAAATACTGATTATGATAAAATTAAATGAGAATGATTATCAAATAAAAAAGGAAGCGAACAGATGTTATACAAAGCTTTACGATTACATGAAATAATTCGTGGAGGAGTGAAATGATGACCAATAAAATAAGTTCCTCTACATTGTCGTATGAGCCTTTTGAAGATGGAACGCTTGCTCTTAGCGCAGCTGAAACTTTAATGCTTATTCCACAAAGCCGTTATTTAGAGTTATTGCAAAAAGAAAAAGTGTACAGTGCTAGACATACCGATTTAGATAAAAAGCAAAATGGAATAGAACAAGAATGCAAAATATTAAAAAAACAAAATGCAGCACTTACAGAGGACTTGCAAAAATCAAAGCAGCAAAACATAGTCCTTCAAAAAAAAGTAACGGAATATAATTGCGTGGTAGAGGAAATGCAGGTGCTACGACAACAAAATACGGAGCTACTAATTGAATTAAGTAAATATACGTCTTTGTCGAGGGAGTCACTAACAGGACCACTTAAGTCAATGATAAAAAATATGCGAGAGCAGGGGGTTGGCATAAAGGAAATTCATATACGCATCAAACGCCAAATCAATCCAGATATTAGTTATAGTACAGTGCGCAAATATATCTCCGAGCTAGAATCAGAGCAGAAGGATGGACGGTGATAGAAGTAGTTAAGAAATTTGGCATTTACAGTTGCCACTCAAAGCCCTATAATGAGTCTATTCTTTAACTAGTTTAACATTATGTGAGGTCGCTATTGATTTCACTAAGAGTAGGAGCGTTAGTGGCAATGTCAAATGAGAAAAAAGGGGTTTTGGCGGCATTTTTTGCCTATGCCTTTTGGGGTGCCTTTCCTCTCTATTGGAAACTACTTGAACATGTACCAAGTATGGAGATTTTATTATCCCGAGTGATTTGGTCGTTTGTCTTTACTGTACTGGCTGTCATCGTATTTCGAATGCGTAAAGACCTTATAGCGGACTTAAAATATTTATGGTCACATCAAAAGCATTTCTGGCAGCTTGCGGGTGCTTCCTTCGTCATTTCAATGAACTGGTACTTGTATATTTGGGCAGTTACCCATAACCATTTAATTGAAACAAGCTTAGGCTATTATATAAATCCGCTCTTGTCTGTTATTTTTGGAGTGATTTTCTTTAAAGAATCGCTAAGTCGCGCACAATGGGTAGCGACAGGAATTGCCTTTCTGGCCGTTATTATTTTAACGATTAATTATGGCTCTGTGCCATGGGTAGCACTGTTAATTGCGCTATCTTTTGCTATATACGGCGTATTGAAGAAGAAAATTACACTGGATGCTACAAGAGGATTAGCTATTGAAACATTATTGATCCTACCATTTGCCTTAGGCTATTATGTTTATCTATTTTCAACCCATCAAGCTTCGTTTTTACATGTTGACGTAAAAACAGATATTTTGATGATTTTCAGTGGTTTAGTAACAGCTGTACCACTCATCCTATTTGCAAAAGGTGCACAAAATATTCCATTATATTTATTGGGCTTTATCCAATACGTTTCACCAACCATTGTTTTGATTTTGGGTATTGTACTGTACAAAGAGCCATTTAGTCAGACAGAGCTTTTAGCATTTAGCATCATTTGGGCAGCATTATTACTATTCTCAGGTTCCAAGATTATAGAAACGAGAAAAGCCCATCATAAATCAGTAGACTTGTAGAATTTTCTACAAGTCTTTTTTCTTATTTGCACAATATTGAGCCGCACCTTTACAATTTAGTCAGCATATAGTAAGATGATGTCAATAATTAGATAACAATGATATAAAATGAGAGGTGCTTTTTGTGAGTGCGGTAGGTTCTAACTAGGTAAAAAATAAATGAAATAAATGATATGGCGACAGGGGATATATGTCATGAACAGACCCCTTATTTGGTCATGGATTTATTTCAAAACCTATGTAGATACCTACAATACTTTATCAAGCGGTGCATATATGGATGAAACTTCAGAAAATGAGGTTTTATTTGTAGTGCTATGAACACTCGCCTTTTGAAGATAGAGCTGTGGGGATTCCTCACAGCTTTTTTTATTTTGTTTAACACTTCATTGCTATCTAATATTGGGTAGGTATCTTCATGAATGATAAAAATCAGAATGAGGAGCATAAATAAATGAATTTTACTACTCTTGAGAAGTTACAATACCAAGAATTAAAAGATATCGTTAAATCCTATTGTGTAAGTGGGTTGGGGAAACAGTTATTAGATAAATTAATGCCCAGCTCAAACTTAGCAATTGTAAAAACTCGCTTGAATGAAACAACTGAGGCCCGTGTAATCGTAGATGCGGAGGGTCATGTACCATTTTTAGGTGTATCCAATATTGAGCATATCATGACCAAACTGGCAAAAGGGATGATCTTGGACCCCAGTGAGCTCATCAGCATGTCGGACTTTTTACGAGGCTGTCGTAACATTAAAAAATTCATGTTAGATAAAGAATTTTTTGCGCCAGTTCTTTCATCTTACGCGAATTCAATGGCCGAATTTAAAAATGTGGAGGAAGAAATAAACTTTGCTATAAAAGCTAATCGTGTCGATTCAGCTGCTAGTCGAGAATTAAAGCGGATTCGTCATCATATCGAAACGACAGAGGAAAAAATAAAAGAACGCTTAACAAAATTCCTCAACAACAGTGCCAACAAAACGTATATACAGGAGTTCTTTATTAGTCAAAAGGATGATCGCTATACGATTCCAATTAAGGCTTCCTATAAAAATCATGTACAGGGGACGATAGTGGAAATCTCCTCAAAAGGGGCAACCGTTTTTATGGAGCCAAGTATTGTGGCTAAATTAAATGGAGAATTAGCTACTTTAAAGGCTGAAGAAGCGGTGGAGGAGTATCAGATATTAGCATCTTTATCAGGGCTTTTAATGGATCATCTTCACGCCCTCCATATAAATATGGAGTTGATTAGCCAATATGATATGGTCTTTGCTAAAGCAAAATTTAGTAAACAAATTGGTGGCATGGAGCCACGCTTAAATGATTATGGCTACA
Source organism: Lysinibacillus sp. NPDC056220 (assembly GCF_049315265.1). Taxonomy (NCBI): domain Bacteria; kingdom Bacillati; phylum Bacillota; class Bacilli; order Caryophanales; family Bacillaceae; genus Lysinibacillus; species Lysinibacillus sp. NPDC056220. Next base: position 678,779 of record NZ_JBMOXD010000003.1, on the reverse strand, counting down.
TTCAAGTAATCAATGGTAGACATCCTTTATTACCAGGAAACGCTGTACCACTTCAATTTACGATAGGGAAAGATTACAGGAGCTTAATTATTACTGGACCAAATGCTGGTGGCAAGACGGTCGTGTTGAAAACAATTGGCTTATTAACATTGGCGACAATGTCAGGCTTTCATATTGTGGCAGATGAGGGTACTGAATTGGCTATATTCGATCATATCTTTGTTGATATAGGTGACAATCAAAGTATGGAAAATGCGTTAAGTACGTTTTCATCCCATATGAAAAATCTCTCCGACATTATGAGAGCATCCAATAATCATACACTATTAATATTGGATGAGATCGGCAGTGGTACTGAGCCGAATGAGGGTGCAGCACTGGCTATTGCGATTTTAGAAGAGTTCTATCAAATGGGCTGTATCACAGTAGCGACAACACATTACGGAGAAATTAAACGATTTTCAGAGATGCACCCAGACTTTATGAATGCGGCTATGCGATTTAATAGTGAAACATTAGAGCCTTTGTATCAGTTGATGATTGGCACGTCTGGAGAGAGTAATGCACTTTGGATTTCTAAAAAAATGAATGTCCGTGCAGAGGTTTTACAACGAGCGCAAGATTATATGAATCATAAGGATTATCAGCTGACTCGTGTGCAGGATAGTAAAATTCGAAAGCCGAAAGTAGAGAAAGCTGGCAGGGCAGCCATCATTGAATTTGCCAAGGGGGACCGAGTGAAATTATTGGATCATGATGATGTCGGGCTTGTTTATCAAGAAATGAATCAGTTCTATAATGTCACTGTGTACTATAAGGGTGAGATGCTAGAAGTTCATGTGAAACGACTTGCATTAGAGCTACCGGCAACCGAACTATACCCTGAAGGATATGATCTTGAGACTTTATTTGTCGACTATCAAGAACGTAAGCTTCAGCATGATATAGAGCGTGGTTCCAAAAAAGCATTGCGCAAAATTCATAAGCAAATAAAAGAAGATCATCAGCAGTAAGAACAAGGGATTGCACGAAGTAGTGCAATCCCTTTACTAGTAGGAATTAGAATCAATTTGTGCCCTAATTGTCATATAGACTTCTTCAATTTTGCGTTTATAAGGTAAATCAACTAAATCCAGTGAATCAGTGTAAGCCATTTTCGCAATGTCATAGGCGGTTGTAAGTTCCCCGAAATGTGCATAGCAAAGGGCCTTATAGGAAAAGCATTCATTTAAGCCTAAAATATCATATGGATGGCTGACAAAATTAGGTGCTTTTTGAAAATGCTCAAATACAGCTCTAGCCTCCTCATAACGACCGAGTAAATATAGGGACTTTCCTTTTTCCGCATAATAATAGTTTGAATCCAAAATATCTAAATCCTCATGCTTCAGCTTATTAAAGCTCTCAATTTCGATTAATGCCTGCTCATAATTAAACATGTAATTATTATTATAATGTGCTCGTAAAATAAAGATGAAAGCATCTACTAGTGCGCGCTCAGCAAAAGCCCGATATTGCTCCAGCTTCATAAACATATGCTCTGCTTGTTCAAAGTCATGGTCAATCATCGCGCAATACGCTCCTATACGATACATATCATCAATTTTATAAAACAGCTGATTTTTATGAGCATTCGTAATCGTCTCGTTTATTAATTTTTTCCCTTCTTCATGTTCTCCGATGGCAAGCTGTAAAATGCTTGTATAATACGCCATTAATAAAGCGTCACGAGAATCAAGCTGATAATCCTCTTGTTTGATAATTTCTTGTGCCTGTAAAATACAGGCATAGGCCAGGTCATATTGACGTTTTCCCGCTAATATGGACATTTGCAGGATGAATGTTTTGAACCAATGGCTAAGTAAATTAATTTCTTTAAAGATAGTGCGCGCTTGTAGGAGGGATGTTTCCCATGAAGTTAATCCTGCTTCATACTGTGTGACAGCGTATATATACAATAAACGGCCTGCTTCATAACTATGAGGAAGTCCCTCGACTGATGGCTTGATTAAATCAACAATTTCTTGATAGCGAACTATGTCTCCCCATTTTACCTCTGCAAATAAAATTTCCACCTGCTCTAAAAGTGAACGAATGGATGAGGGTGCTACTTCTTCGAGTAATTCACTAGCCTTGACACCTAACCGTTCAGCAATATAGTCCAGGCTTTCCATAGAAGGCTTGGCCTTTTCATTTTCTATTTGACTTAGCATTCCTTTTGTTAGACGATCACCGGCAAGCGCCTCTAATGTTAATTTTTTTTCTTTCCTTAATTTGCGAATTCGTGCGCCTAGAGAGTTCACTGCCTCGCCTCCTTTTGTTTAATTATATTAAACTTTTTCTTGCGTGAAAAGAGGAAGCTATGGTATATTTTGTTTAATAAAATTAAACTTTTTAATTCAACTAAAAAATGGAGGGGTTTATAAGATGAATGAAACGGAGAAATTAAGAAAGGCGACCTATCATTTATGGACTTTTACAGCGAGTAAAATGATTGCCATGTTAGGGGCAAATGTCATGGCGTTTGGTTTTAGCCTGTATATATTAGCCATGACAGGGTCAGCCATGAGCTTTGCGACCAATATGATTTGTTCTGTGTTACCTCGTGCTCTTGTAGCACCCTTGGCAGGTTATGTAGCGGATAATTTTTCAAAAAAACGAACGATTTTATTAGCACAGGCAGGAACCATTTTGACCGTAGGGGGATTACTGATTTATACAGAAACGGTAGGGATGTCGGTTTATGCTATTTACATAGCTACAGTCTTTAATACAATATGTTCCGCATTTTCTGGGGTCACGTTTTCATCTGCAATTGCTACACTTGTAAATCCAGAACGTTTACAGCGCGCGATGTCATTTAATCAATTATCAATCTCGGTGGCTGCCATTGGGGGACCAGTCATTGGCGGCATGATGTATGGATTTTTCAATATTGATATATTTTTAATGGTAAATATTGTAGCGTATATCATGGCGTTTTGCTTAGAGGCAACAATGGATTTTAAACTCTATAGTACTAGAGGGGAAGATGTGAAGAAGGAGAAGGTGTGGGAAGGGCTTAAAGGTGGCTTCCATTATATTAAACAACGAAAAGTTATAAAAACAATCATGTGGGTGGCATTATGGATTAATCTATTTTTTTCTGCGATTGCCGTTGGAGGAACATATATTATTATTGAATTGCTGAAAGTAAAATCAACGCATTTTGGTTTTATAGAGGCATCAGGAGCAGCAGGTATGCTGATAGCCTCTCTTTATTTTGCAACAAGACCAGAAGTCAAAGCGCCATTACGTTTCTCAAAAATAAGCTTATTACTGTTAGCAGGTAGTCTCGCCTTAGCAATCATTCCGTTAGTCACGAATTTTTCCTATATCGCGATTGTAATTTTCTACCTAATCATTTACTTTATTTTTGCCATTTTTGAAATGGGGATAAATATGCCAATAGGGGTGTATATGCAAAAAATCATCTCAGAAGAATTCCGCGGACGCGTTTTCGGTCTAATGGAAACAATGGCAATGTCTATGATGCCAATTGGTATGGTTGTTTATGGCGTATTATATGATGCAATACCGGCCACAATCATTTTACCTGTTACGAGTGTCATTATCATTACCATTTCACTTGTGATGCTACGCACTTCCATTTTAAAAGAAGCACATCCAGAGTATTATGAAAAAGAAGGCATAACAAAAAGTGTCCCTCATTCAACAACATAAATGCATGTCTGACTATAGACAAAAGGTATCGTGACGTAAATGCTCGATACCTTTTGTCATTTTTTACTATAGGAGAATTATTAAGTACCTGCCATAGTAGAGATCAAAGGCTTTACTTTATTAATGGGCTTAACGATCCTCAATGACGATATAGGTAGCTTGAATCGGGCCATGTACACCAACGATTAAAATCATTTCGATATCTGCTGAGTTACTAGGACCTGTAATGAAATTAATACAGGAAGGAATTTTCTCTCCGTTGTTGATTTTTTCACGAATCCACCGTGCTGCTTGTGTCATACGAGGCACCATTGTACTTTTTGGGATTAAAATGATCGATTTTTCTGGTAAGAAGCTAATACTTCTTCCTTGATCTCTACTGCTAAAAAGTACAGCCGTCCCAGATTCAGCAAGTGTCATCTCGCTAATAGTAATGCCTATATTGGCTTTTTCAGCATGTAGGATATTTTCCTGTGGTTGCTGTGAATTCCATTCATAGTACTGAATATTAGACTGTGGCCATTTTTCTGTCATTAATTCAGATAGTCCGAATTCTTGAAATCGCTCGTCCCTAGAACTAATGATGGATTGTCCGCCATATTGGTCCACAACAGATTGCAAATCTTGAGAAAGCTTGGCACAATTGGAAATCACGATATTCGTATGAATATTGGCGCATTGTTTCATGAAAATCTCTAGTAATTCGTCTCTCGTGGCATCTTTTAATGTACGGTTTTGTGGTTGATACTGCCACGTGGGGCGTGGAAGCGTTGTAATAGGTGAACGCCCTAACTGCTGTGCAATGTTTGCTAAAAAATTCTCTCGATGCTGAATGGTACCAGTCATGATTCCTCATCTCCTTTTGTGCGGTGCTTCATCCAATTTCGGAAACTGTTTTTATTCGGTGCAGGGAAATCCCGTGCTTCAGTCCATGCTTTTAAAGGACCTGGACCTTTAGTAATCGTATGGTCATTCGTGAAGGGAGCCATTGCAGGAGCGGCCATTTTTGTAGCCATCTTATACAAGGTAGGGGAGGATGCTCCTAAGCCAAATGCCTTCATTAGTAGCTTTTCGGAAACGGGTGCTTTGCCTTCATTTTCAACAATGACCTGACGATGTCTATGAATAAGCTGATGTAAAGGTATTTTTACAGGGCAAGCATCCGTACAGGCACCACATAGCGTTGAGGCATAGGGGAGCTCTTTAAAATTATCATAGCCTCCTAATAACGGAGAGAGTACTACACCAACCGGACCCGAGTAGATAGAGCCATACGTATGCCCACCGACATGACGATAAACAGGGCAAGCATTGACACAGGCGGCACAGCGAATGCATTGTAAGATAGGCTGAAATTCGCCACCAAGAATGGCTGAGCGACCATTATCCACTATGACTAAATGGAATTCCTCAGGCCCATCTGTCTCACCCTCTTCTTTAATTCCTGTAAGCGTAGTAATATAGCTTGTCAGCTTTTGCCCTACAGCACTACGTGTTAATAAGCTTACGAGAACCTCCATTTCTTCAAAGGTAGGAACAATTCTTTCCATTCCCATTACAGTGACTTGAGTTTTTGGCAGAGCCGTAACTAAATCAGCATTGCCTTCATTGGTGACTAGCGTAATCGATCCACTTTCAGCAATGGCAAAATTACAGCCTGTTATACCGATATCGGCAGTTAAATATTCATCGCGTAGTTTTTCACGCACATAAAGAGCAAGCTCCTCGGGCTTTTCCGATTGAGTGTAGCCCTGTTTTGCTTTAAACACATCTCGAATTTGCTCCTTATTTTTATGCAGAGCAGGAGCCACAATATGGGATGGGGGCTCGTGATCGGCAACTTGCAAAATGTATTCACCTAAGTCCGTTTCGATCACTTCACAGCCTAGTTCCTCTAATGCAGCATTAAGGTTTATTTCCTCGGTTACCATCGATTTAGACTTCACAATTTTAGCAGCATTTTTCTGTTTCGCAATATCTTGAATATAGGCTGTTGCTTCTTGTGCAGTTTGAGCAAAGAAAACATGTCCACCTCTTTTGGCAACATTGTCACTTAATTGGTATAGATAATAATCAAGATTTTCTAAAACATGTTTCCGTATTTCCTCTCCATGTGAACGCCATTCCTCCCAATCTCCAAGTTCCTGAGTTTGTTGTAGACGACGTGTTTGAAAGCGGTCCTGAGCTCTGGAAACAGCGCTACGCATAAATTGATTTTCAAGCTCTTTTGTGACACGGTCCTGAAAGCGATTATTACTAGTTTTCATGGCCATGAATGTTCCTCCTTTTATCGGCAATTTAAAACCTCTGCAATGTGCATTACTTTAATTGGCTTTCCTTGGCGATGAATACGACCACCCATATTGATTAAACAGCCAGCATCTGCTCCGATTAAATAATCCGCCCCTGTCTCCTCTACATGGTGGACCTTTTCTTGAACCATTTCGCCAGATATATTGCCCATTTTGACAGAGAATGTGCCACCAAATCCACAGCACCTATCTTTTCCTGGGAGCTCCACATACTGTAAACCATCGACATTTTGTAATAACTTTATAGGAGCCTCATTCACTCCAAGGAGGCGAGTCATATGGCAGGAAGTATGGTAAGTAGCTTTGCCCTCTAAATGGGCTCCAACATCCTCTATCTTTAATACATGGACAATAAATTCAGTAAACTCATACGTTTTGGCTGCCAATGCCTTTGCTTTTGATGCCCATAGAGGGTCTCCCTTAAAAATCTCTGGATATTCCTTAAACATATAAACACAAGAACCAGAGGGGGAGACGACGTAATCAGCATGCTCGAAGGCAGAAATCATTCTTTTCATCGCATTTTTGGATTCTTTCACATAGCCACTATTATAGGCGGGCTGTCCACAGCAAATTTGTTGCTCAGGAAAATCAATTTCACAGCCAAGTCTTTCTAACACTTCCACAACAGATTTCCCTATATCTCCCTGAAACATATCCACTAGGCAAGTAGCAAAGAGAGTTACTTTCATATGCATCGCTCCTTTTTATAAACAACAGGTCATCGGATGACTTTTGGTTATATGTATCATACTACAAACTTTTCAAAGAAAGAAGATGTTTTGATGGAATTTTCAGAAAAAATAAAACAACCTAGTCGAGAGCTAGGCTGTTTTAAAGCAGGTTGGATTCTGTTGTTTCAAAATATTGTAATAGAACCTTTTCAACATTGCTTAAATGAGAGGTCATCGCCTGTTTGGCCAATTCTTCATTTTGCTGTTGAATAGCAAGGAAGATTTTCATATGTTCCTCATATAGTTGCTCGCTTGTTGTTTTTTTAGAGTACAACCAAATGCGGCGTGTTTCTTTCATTGTATCAATCATCAGCCCAGAAATTTGATCTAGAATGGTAGCAAGTAGGGGGTTTTGGGAGGCAGTTGCAATTGCCACATGAAATTGATAATCCACTTTTTCACCAAGTTCACCATCCCCATGGGCTTGCTTCATATTATCTAAGATTTGAACCATTACTTGAATATCCTGTTCTGTACGGTTGTTTGCGGCACTCGCAGCTGCGCCCACCTCAATGATCTTGCGCACTTCTAATAAACGGGCAATATCAAGTTTATTCGATAACATGGCTGTAGATAATGGAAAATCGAGTCTGTTTGGAGGCACACTCTTTACAAAAGTCCCTGAGCCTTGTTTGATTTCAATCAATCCCATTGCCTTTAAGGCAGAAAGCGCCTCTCGCACAGCGGAACGGCTTACTTGCAATTGTTCAGCAAGCTGTTCAACCGAGTCCAGTCGATCACCCGGCTTTAAAACACCACCTCTTATTTTTTCATGCAAAATTTCGGACACTTCTTCATAGATTTTTTTAGGTTTTATTTTTTTTAATTCCAAGGAGCTACACCTCTTTTTTCAATCAAATGCGCGTTTGTTATGAATATTATACATGAAGATCAGATAATTACTCCTGAATAGTGTATAAAAAACGGTGCATTGGCTAAAAAAATGAGATAGGTAAGCTTATTTAAAAATGTAGAATAATGGCGAATTTTGTTGACAGAAAATCAACAGCGGCGCATAATGCAGAAGTAGCTTATTAAGCTTTTTATATGTTTGGGAGGACTTTTCAGAAATCTCATCATTTTGCCATGAAACGTTCACAATCAGGAAGGGCGCAATTTATCAGTTTTTTTGGTACGATGGTTGCAGTAACTGTAAGGAGCGATCGAAAAATATGGGAACAGATATTAACGTATTTTTAGCTTTTGGTGCAGGGTTTCTAAGTTTTATTTCACCATGTACCCTCCCATTGTATCCAGCATTTTTATCGTACATAACTGGTATGACATTAGATGAGCTAAAATCAGAAAAAGGGATGCTACAAAAGCGTGCCATTTTCCACACACTATTCTTTTTACTAGGATTTTCAATTATTTTTATTATTATCGGACTAAGTGCCTCCTATGCGGCAGAGTTTTTCCTGAATTATCAAACTTTACTACGTCAGGTTGGTGCCATTTTAATCGTAGTATTTGGTTTAATGATTGTTGGATTGCTACAAATTGATTTCCTTATGAAGGATCGGAAGTTTCAATTTAAAAATCGACCATCTGGCTATTTGGGATCTGTTTTAATTGGTATTGCCTTTGCGGCAGGATGGACACCATGTACAGGACCAATTTTAGCTTCTATTATAATGTTGGCTAGTACAAACCCAGGCGCGGGCTTTAGCTATATGTTCGCCTATTATTTAGGGTTCGCAATCCCATTCTTTGTGTTATCGTTCTTTATTTCACGAATGACTTGGATTCGCACACATAGCCAAAAAATCGTGAAAATCGGTGGTTATATCATGATTGCCGTGGGTATCTTGTTATTCTTTGATGGATTAACGTATATTACTCGTATATTACAGCCTATTTTCGGTGGATTTACAGGCTTTTAATTTGTTAAACTAAAGAGGCATACCGTACTTTAACGTGGAGGGAGATGAACATGTGCCTACAGTTTTAGTAGTGGATGATACGCTATTTATGCGTGTTGCAATCAGTAATATGTTTTCAGAATGGGGTTATGACGTAGTAGGTAAGGCAGCAAATGGTAAAGAAGCTGTGGCTATGTATCGAGAGTTACAACCAGATTTAGTAACAATGGATGTAACGATGCCCGTTATGACTGGTATTGCGGCGGTAAAAAAAATTATCCCAGAATTTCCAAATGCAAAAATAATTATGGTAACAGCATTAGGCCAACAAAAGTTAATTGTAGAAGCGATTGAAAGTGGGGCGAAAGATTTTATTACCAAGCCCTTTGAGCCAGAAAGATTAAGAGCCGTCGCTGACCAATTACTTGGTCAAAATTGCTAATTTGACATTAGAGGAGGATCTTTTATGTTGAGCAATATCCCTTCTCACTATTATGTTATTGGGTCGACCATTATGGCCATTCTAATGGGTAGCTTTGTCATGGTTATACGTATGAGAGCTTCCAAAATGCCAACAAATGAGAAGAAAATTATTATTCCGCCCATCGCGATGTCTTCTGGTGCACTCATGTTTTTATTTGAACAATTCCGAGTACCACCGATGCAAATATTAGAAGCAGCCGCTGTAGGAATGGTGTTCTCGACAATTTTAATTGCCACTTCCAAATTTGAAGTGAAAGGTCGAGATATTTATTTAAAACGTTCAAAAGCATTCGTTTTTATATTATTTGGTTTATTAATATTCCGAGTAGTGGCTAAAATGGTTCTAAGCAGCTCCATCGATGTTGGTGAATTAGCAGGCATGTTCTGGATCCTAGCCTTCGCCATGTTAGTACCTTGGCGAATTGCCATGTTAATCCAGTTTAAAAAAATCAAAAAAACGATTCCCCAGCTACACTAGTGCTCAAACTAGTGTAGTTTTTTTATGCTTTAGATTCGGGAGGTGGGGCGAATTTGTTATGCATCGTGGAGGGTGAAACGCTCGAATTGACGGATAGGATTGCAAAAGTGGCGGATAGAACGCCCAAAGTGACGGATAGGATTGCAAAAGTGGCGGATAGAACGCTCGAATTGACGGAGGTTGCAAAAGGGTGGATAGAACGCCCAAAGTGACGGATAGAACTGCAGAAGTGGTGGATAGAACGCTCGAATTGACGGATAGGTTGCAAAAGTGACGGATAGAACGCCAAATGAGGATGGTCCGCTCAAAGCAGTACCCCCAAAAAACGCAGCACAAGCTTGTGTGCTGCGTAGTTTTCTTTATTCAAATAAATGTTCGTAGGGGGCGATGTCAATTTGCATTTGCTCTAATTTTTTGCGTAAAAATTTGTGATCGCGTTTAGGTGTTGCTTGGATGTAGCCACGAATAATGAGGTCATTGTTAATGGCAGGTGCTTTTTCCTCTAAAGCAAGCTCGCCAATTTTCCCTGCAATCTTCTCCTTTGCTACTTGTCTAAAGAGCTCAGGGACAGGACTTACAAGCTCATAGAGTAACTCTTTTTCAGCTTGTCCCCATAAATGGATTGTTTTATCTAAATAAAATTCCTGCCAATCTAAATCAGACTTTCCATCCTGCTTTGGGAGTGCTTTTAAAAACTTGCGGAACATGAAAAAGCCGCCAATCGCCATCAATGAAATGAGGACAACCACCCAAAATAAAATAAACCATAAAAACCAACCTTGTAACAAATCGTTCACCTCTTTGCCTTCTCTGACTCTATTATAAAAGCTTCTGAAAAAAAATTCATCCTATAATGTCCCTTTTTTAGCAATTCGTCTTTATATAGTGTATGAAGGGAGGTGACGATGGATGGCGAACGTGAATTTTTTACAAGCTACACTGCGTCTGAAATATGTGGAAGGCTACAATGAGCAAAACGAGCCAACATACACTACTAAATCGTATCGTAATATCGCTAAGACACATAGCGTAGAAGATTTAGTAGCTGTCGCCCAAGCGATGGCCAGTCTCTCATCACAAGCATTAGCCGGTATTGAAAAGCAAGAGACAAGCGAATTATCTTAAGGGGGGATGACAAAATGACACAAGTTTTAGAGTTACAATTTGTTACAGCGGATGGTAAAACATCCATGCTTACGATTGATGCTCCAAAGCCAACAGTAACAGCAGCTGACATTCAACAGGTCATGAAAACTATTATGGCTAAAAATGTATTTTCTGGACAAGCTGGAGCATTGACAGCTATCAAAGGTGCACGCATTGTAGAACGAAAGGTAATAGAATTCGATGTAGCAACAGAATAATGAAAAAATGGTCTTTGCTAAGAGAACTGCAAAGGCCATTTTTACCTAGTGAGAGGGGGCATAGCAATGGAACAGTGGTTAAACATGATATCGGATATTGGTTTTCCGATTTTAGTGTCCTTTTATTTATTACACCGTGTCGAGGTAAAGCTAGATGCGATTCATGAGGCACTTGTTTCCTTAAAATGAAATTAATTTCACAAATATGTACGAAAGCTGTCACCTAGAGGTTCTTGTCAACGCTTACAGCCTAAGTTAGGATGAGGATAGTGTAGGTTAGGGAGAGTGTTAACATGAAACATAAACGAATGGGGCTAGTATTGCTTTTAGCCTGTGTGACTGTGCTAGGTGCCTGCGGGAATTCTAAATTTAAAGCAGATTATAGTTTAGAGATACCTGATTTTGAACATGTCAATCAGCGTGGAGAGACAGTTTCACTTGAGAGTTTAAAAGGCAAGCCATGGATCGGTATGTATATTTTCACGAATTGTGTATCGATTTGCCCACCAATGTCCTTGAATATGGCACAAGTCCAAGAAAAGCTTCAGAAAAAAGGGGTAGAGGATTATAATATCGTCGCCTTTTCTGTAGATCCAGATGTTGATACGCCAGAAGTATTAGCCAACTATATTAGTAAATATAATGTGCCAGATGATTCTAAGTGGAATCTTCTTACAGGGTATTCACAAAAGTATATTGAACAGTTTGCGGTTAAAAATACGAAAATTTTAGTGAAAAATGATCCTAATAGTGATCAAGTTATCCATGGTAATCAATTTTTCCTAGTTGATAAAGAGGGAACAATCGTTAAAATGTATAATGGCTTCGCTGAAAATATTGAAGATGTACCAATTGATACAATAGCTTCTGATATTGAAACATATATTGATGAAAATTTATAAATAGAAAACCGTCTCAAATTTTTGAGATGGTTTTTTTCTTTTATGACGACGAATCGGAAATTAGCTGGTGAATGATAAGATATTCCATTTATAATAATAAAAAAGAGGGGATGGGGATCGACTATGACGATTGCGGAAACGTATTTACAGGTTGTCCAAAAGAGATTTAAAAGTGTGAAAGAGTTAGGCGATAAGGCACTGGATCAATTGGAGGGGGCAGAACTGCACTGGGCGTATAATGAAGAATCCAATAGTATCGCGGTCATTGTTAAACATGTTAGTGGTAATATGATTTCGCGCTGGACTGATTTTTTAACGACAGATGGTGAGAAAACTACACGAAATCGGGATGATGAGTTTATCAATAGTCTTTATACAAAAGAAGCAATTCTCGCGGTCTGGGAAGAGGGCTGGCAAGTATTTTTAGATGCTTTGGCAAGTATTACAGAATCCGATTTGCAGGGACATGTCACAATCAGAGGGGAAAAGCTAGCGGTAATCGATGCGATAGAAAGACAAATGGCTCATTATTCACAGCATATTGGTCAAATTATATATATCGCGAAGCAAGTAAAGGGATCTGACTGGCAAACGTTAAGTATAGCGAGAGGACAGTCGCAAACGTTTAACAAGGCTATGCTTGAAAACATCCACGAAAAATAAGAGAGATCGTAGCAATCTTTTAGTTGCTACGATCTTTTTTTATGATACATAAAGCTTGTACATTGCCGTCTCCGAATCAATGGCTTGAGCTAGTTCATATGCTTCCTGCTGATTTTTATGATGAGAGATGATCTCATAGAAAAAGCGAATAAGAAACATAAGATTTGCGTTACCATCGATATAATCATCTGGTGCTAAATAGGAGTGACAGCCACTTTCTAAAAATGCTGTTGCGAGCTGTTTCCACCCTAATGTACAGCCTGCGGCAATAACCTTTACACCCTGTAGGCGGCTATAAGTTTGTATATCCAATGGACCAAAGTACAAACTCTTTGGTTCATCGTCTTCATACACATCCTCCCCTAACTCAGGCAGACAAAAGCGTCCTTCATCTCCGTGAAAATTCAAAATGAGATAATCCATTTTGCCATGAAGATCAATGCCCGATAAGACATCAATCAAATCATTTGGTCTACCAATCAAATGAAGCGTTACCCTTGCACCAAAGGATTCAAGTGCGGCTCGGATGGCCATTGATTCGAAATCACAATCAGGTCCTACTACTAAATTAACATATAATTCTGGCTTGCTCATTTCCCGTTCCACCTCCATCCTTTAGTATAGATGAAACTTATTGGATGGGTAAACCGTATATTACAATAATTACTATATATGTAAAGAGTAAAGGAGTATAAGCAATGAATCGGGTTGGACATTTACTTACACTAATTCTTGGCATTACGCTTAGCCTCATCACCCTCCTGCTGTTTTTGAACAATGAAAGGCAAAGAGACGAACTAGTAACCCTTCCGCATAGTCATTTTCAAACGATTGAGCAGGCATGGTATATGTCTGGAAATGATGGCAAGGAGCAATATTTATATCCATTAAAGCAAGTGTTCTACCTTAATCGTTATGAGGTGAAAGATACAGAACACCTGCAACAAGCTTTACAGACCAAAAAAGTCCCGATCAGTCGACCAACCGAACCTACCCCAACGAGTGATTTATATATTCGTTTCGATAATGGAAAGGAAATGGCTGTTAAGGTGATGGTGGACGACGAACAATTATTCTTCATGGATCAGAAAACGATGCAGTATTATAAACTACAAACTAAAGAAGTGGTAGATTATTTTCTTTTATTGAATGAAGAAAGCCGAACGCCATGGTTATTATTTATTATGTATACAATTTTATTTTTTAGTCTAGCATATATGCTGGCAAAGCAATTAATAGGAGGTACATCGAAAACTGATCAGCAAAACTTGATGAAAGAAAAGGAGAAGAGACTCGCTTCTGATTTTATTCTTCCTGTCCTCCTGCCATTAACGATCACATTTACGATGCAAATATATGGGGCTCAGCATAGCTTATTATTACTAAGTGTCCTGATGCTTACTTCAGGTATTCGTGAATATGTGGAAAAAAGGGGGCTTTTCGTGAAAATGGTATTACTTCTCCCACTTTTTTGGTTATATCTACATGGCTTTCAATGGATTAATTCCTATTTAAACTAGCGTAATAGTGGATATTATTGTCAATAGTTTTCAGGTGGAGTTTTCATTATTGTTAAATTTTAGCGATATTTTGTGAGAAAAGGTACATATTTTATAGGATAATAGATTTAGGTAGGATATACTCAATGGTGATTACAGTAGAATTGAGGGAATCATATGAGATTAACTGTGGAACGTAAACTACAAATTGCTTTTGGTATCGTGCTAGCCTTCTTATTAATGATTACAGCCATTGCGATGTATTTCTTAACTAATAATAATAGGACACTAGCTGAAATCGAAGACAATACGGAATTAATCCATCTATATCAAGATATCTCGTTCCAAACTGTGCGTGCAAACGCAGCTATTCGAGGATATATATTATATGGTAAGGAAGAAATGTTAAACAATCATCATGAAATTCGGAATACCTTACATACATCCATTAATCGCCTTCAAGAAATAGGCGCTCGCAATCAAGATTTTGAACAATTTTTACAACAGCTTGATGATTGGGAAAAGGCGATAGATGGACAGATTATTCCGCTTTATAAACGTGGCGAAATAGAACAGGCTCAGCAAGTAGCCTTGCCGATTTTAGGAGAGGGCTCTTTGAAACTTGTAGTCTTTGGAAAGACGATGGCCACTGCACAGCAGGAAGACATGCTAGCACATATAGAGGCGACCAAGCAAAAAGGGGAAAGAAGTGGTATTGAAATATTGATATTGGCGGCAATTTCTCTCCTCATTAGCATCATTATTGCCACTGTATTTGGTAGAAGGATTGCTAAAAACATCCAACAAACGGTCAGTGAAATGGATACATTCTCAGAGGGGAATTTAAACACCCATCTTCAATTCAAAACAAAGGATGAATTTGCTCACCTAGCCGAGTCATTCAATACAATGTCAGAAAAGCTTCGTCAGATGATGAAGCAAGTAGGAAATTCCTCTGAACAAGTGGCAGCGACCTCTGAGCAGCTAACGGCAAGTAGTATGGAGGTCACACAGGCAACGGAGGTTGTCACAGAGTCGATTCAAGATATTGCACATGGAATTGAAGAGCAGGATACTTTAACAGGTGATGTACGGAATTTATCGGCCCATATTTTGAAGAAAATGAATGATATTTCCACTAGCATTCAAAATGTTAATGATGCAACCGTCGAAACGAAAAATATGGCGAGTTTAGGTCGTTCTTCTGTCCACGATGCAACGGTACAAATGGATGAAATTTCAGCCAATACGAGTGAATTAAATACGCGTGTCCAGGATTTAGATGATAATTCAGCAGCTATTGTAGCAGCTGTAAATGTCATTAAAAGTATTGCGACGCAGACCAATTTACTTGCTATCAATGCCTCTATTGAAGCGGCACGAAGCGGTGAACATGGGAAAGGGTTTGCCGTTGTCGCTGAGGAAGTACGCAAGCTGGCAGATGAGTCTAATCTTGCAGCAGTGGAAATTGAAAAAGTAGTAGCTCAAATTACTGACAGTACAAGAATAATTGAAGAAGATATGGTCAATAGCAATGATTCGGTGCATGTAGGTCGGGATAAGGTTAATGTGGCAAGAGATAATTTTATACAAATTGATGATGCTATTAATGATGTTCAAGCACAGACGGAGTTAGTTACCGCAGCTATTCGTACCATCCATCAAGATATTGAACAGCTTGTCCAAGAAATTGACTACATAGGTGAGGTATCTATGAATTCAAGCCGTCATGTGCAAAGCGTTGCCGCTTCTTCCCAAGAGCAAAATGCGGCAATGGAGGAAGTAGCGGCGGCTTCCACACATTTAGCGAAAATGGCGATAGATTTACAGGAATCGATACAAACATTTAAATATTAAGCTCAGGATAAAAGAGGGGTCTACTGGTTAAATAAATCATTGGACAACCTCTTTTTATTACCTTTTTATCAGTTCAGCAGTTCCAATTTCTATAAAGTCTAGACCAATAGAAGCCATTTCAGCGTGTAGCTATTGATTAGTAAGTTGTGGGCTAATAGGAAGTTATTCCTGACAATTACAGGGATTTAGAGTATCTGTAAAGACTGAATAATAAAAAAATCATAATTATGTTTGAAAAATAATATTTCATCCGATAAAAGCTATGGGAGAGATGTAAAACAGATACAGAGTGGGAACGGTTGTAGCAAATATCAGGCTGACAAGTGATATTTTTCACTTCAAGAAACAAAAGGAGAATAATATATGAAGAAAATATTTAGCAGTTTTAAGGGCAAGCTTTATACGCTATTTGCGCTAGTATTACTAATTCCTGTTATATCTGTAGGTAGTTTATCTTATTTATCAGCTAAGGATTCCATTGAAGAGGAAATCTTATTTAGCGCCAATGAAAGTGTAGGAATTCTAAATAAGCTAATTGATCAAACGATTACTGATAAGATGAATGACATTCAAGTGTTTAGTAGTGAAATAGATGCACAGCAATTTAAGCAATCTCAAACGTCTATTGAATCAAAGTTTAAACAATATGGACAGCTTAATCCAGACGTTTTAAGTATTTATGTTGGAACAAATGATGGTTCGTTTTCTCAAGTACCCAGATTGAATGATGCGGATTATAATCCATTAGATCGAGATTGGTATAAACAAGCGACGGCTTTAAAAGGTGAAACTTTAATTACTAACCCGTATAAGGATGCGGGAACAGGTGATATGGTTGTCACGGTGGCTAAACAGATTAAGGACCAGTCAGGGGTTGTCGCTATTGATATTAAATTAACAAACCTTCAAAAAATTGCAGATTCCATTCGAATTGGGAAAAATGGTTATCCCTCTATTTTTGGGGAAGACAATCTGGTCATTTCCCATCCTACCCTCGAAGCGGGTGGCAAGATAAAAGAAAGTTTCCTCGATAAAATGTACGAAAGTCCCTCTGGCACCTATGAATACGTCTTTAACGGCGATGATCGTATTTTATTCTATACGACGAATGAAGTAACCAATTGGAAAATCACAGGTACCATCTTTTCCAAGGAAATTGATGAATCGGCTTCATCGATTTTAACTCACACCATTATAGTGCTACTTGCAGCTGTCGTTATTAGTTCTATAATCTTCTACTTCGTGATGAAGGCTGTCATTAAACCAATTAAAGCATTAAAAGATAGCGCCGTTACGATTAGTAAAGGTGATCTGACAGAAACTGTTACGATAACTTCGAATGATGAAATTGGGCAATTAGGAATGGCCTTTAATGATATGCAGGAAAGTTTACGGACGCTTATTCAAAAAATTGAACAAAATGCAGAGGAAGTGGCATCGTCTGCTGAAGAGCTAACAGCTAATGCGAATCAAACAAGTATAGCAACCGAAAAAGTCGCAATTTCGATTCAAGATGTTGCATCAAGTGCAGATGGTCAAACTGTTAGTGCCAATAAAAATGCAGAATCATTACATGAGCTTTCAACAGCTATTCTTCATATTGCTGAAATTTCATCTGCTGTGACGGACCTTTCACAGCATGCGACATTACAGGCAGATGAGGGCGGACAAGCTGTTCAAAATACAAAGGATCAAATGCAGTCTATTCATTTATCTGTTGCTGATTCTAATGCTAAAATTCAAACCTTACATGAACGTTCACAGCAAATTACATCCATTTTAGACGTCATTACAAGCATTGCGGATCAAACTAATTTACTGGCTTTAAATGCCGCTATTGAAGCAGCAAGAGCAGGCGAGCATGGAAAAGGATTTGCAGTTGTAGCAGATGAAGTCCGTAAGCTTGCCGAGCAATCACAGGATTCGGCTAAACAAATTTTTGAATTGATTCGCGGAATTCAACAAGAAACAGAGCAATCTGTAAGTATTATGGCTAAGGTAACGGAGGATGTTCAAAGTGGTTTACATATTTCTGATGAAGCCATTACGAAATTCCAAGTCATTATGACAAGTATGAATGAAATTACGCCAAAAATGGAAGAGGTTTCTTCTGCCTCAGAGCAAATGTCTGCTGGTGTGCAAGAGGTAGCAGCAGTGACGGAAGATTTAGCCTTCTCAGCCAAAGGGAATGCAGCCGCTTCTGAAGATGTTGCAGCCTCAACTGAGGAACAGTTAGCATCAATGGAAGAAATCAATGCCTCGGCACAAGCACTTGCGCATATGGCCGATGAATTAAAACAACTGATTAGTCAGTTCAAATATTAAAAAAACGCCCCTCCATTCATTGCAATGGAGGGGCATTCCTATTTTATCGATCTTCTTCCCAACAATCAGTATTTTTTAATGTCGGAATTGATTTGGCATAAAAGACAGGGTTTTTACCTGCTTTGCGTTGGCCTGTAAAATCATCTAATACAAGGAAGGCAATTTTACCAAGAATCATGATGATAGCAATATTGATGAAAGCCATGAGCCCCATAAATAAATCTGCTAAATTCCATACAAGTTGAACTTGTGCTACAGAGCCGAACATAACCATGACTAGTACTAGGACGCGATACATAACCATCCAACCCTTATGGGCATTTATAAATTCGATATTAGATTCACCATAGTAATAGTTACCGATAATCGAACTGAAAGCAAAGAAGATAATGGAAATGGCAATAAAATAAGGAGCCCAATCCCCAACGTGTACAGCTAGGGAATTTTGCGTCAAAATAATACCATTACTTTCACCTTTATCATATAAGCCAGCTAAAATAATGATAAAGGCTGTTGCTGTACAAATCATAATCGTATCGAAAAAGACACCTAAGCTTTGTACAAGTCCTTGCTTAGCAGGATGTGAGGTATTAGCAGTCGCCGCAGCATTTGGCACACTACCCATCCCAGCTTCATTTGAAAATAAACCACGACGTACCCCTTGCATAATAGCGACTCCAATTGCTCCACCAGCAGCTTCTTGTAGACCAAATGCATGTGTGAAAATTAATTTAAAGACATTCGGTATTTCTGATAAATTTGTCACCACAACAAAAAGCGCTACAAGTAAATAGAAGACGGCCATAACAGGTACAAGGACTTGCGTTACCTTTACAATTCTTTGTACACCACCAAAAATAATTAATGCTGTTAGTGCTACAAGTAAGCCTCCAATGAGCTTTGGACTTATATCAAATGCTTCCCCAACCGAAGTAGCAATTGTGTTAGACTGCACTGCATTAAATATAAATCCAAAACTTAGTGTTAATAGAATACTAAAAATGATACCTAGTTTTCTTTGACCTAACGCTTTTTCCATGTAATAGGCAGGTCCACCTCGGAAAGTATCGCCATCCTTTACTTTATAGACCTGTGCTAAAGTACTTTCAATGAAGGCTGTTGCCATTCCTAAAATAGCAATAATCCACATCCAAAATACTGCACCTGGTCCACCGACACCAATGGCTAAGGCAACACCTGTAATGTTCCCAGTGCCTACACGTGAAGCGGCACTAATCGTAAAGGCTTGGAATGGCGAAACCCCTGAATCTCCCTCCCTTTTTTCGACAATCAGACGAAACATTTCAGGAAAAAGACGAATTTGTACAAATTTTGTACCAAATGAAAAATATAGTCCAGCAGCTAATAATAAGATAATCAGGATATATGTCCATAAAATATTATTTCCACTATCAACAATATTTGAAATCCATTCCATAAGTTATTCCTCCTTTCACAGTACGCTTTAGTCTACACTGTTTTTTTATGAAAAATCAACCTTTCTAATATAATAAATTATAATAAAGTTTTGAGTTTTCCTATAAGAGTGGTAAATTCCGAAAATTCTCTCATTTTTATTCGGCTAATATGTATAATAAATAGAATAAAAGGAGGGAGTTTTGATGATGAAAACAATCGGCTTGATTGGCGGTATGAGCTGGGAATCCTCTGCTGAATATTATAGGTTAGTAAATGAACAGGTCAAACTACAGCTAGGGGGCCTTCATTCTGCTACATGTATTTTGTATAGTGTTGATTTCCAGCAAATTGAGCATTTTCAAGCGAGGGGACAATGGGACAAAGCTGGCATTGTGCTTGCGCAAGCCGCACTGTCACTTGAACGAGCAGGTGCAGATTTTATCGTTATATGTACCAATACGATGCATAAGGTCGTAGAGGTTATGGAGGAGGCCATCACTATCCCCATATTACATATTGCTGATGCCACGGCTCAACAAATAAAAAAGGCTGGACTACAAAAAGTAGCTCTCCTCGGCACTATGTACACAATGGAACAGGAATTTTATAGGTCGAGAGTAGAGGGCTATGGAATAGCGGTTATTGTGCCAGAACGTCATTCACGTATGGAAGTTAACCGGATCATTTATGAGGAATTATGTTTGGGGAGTATCATCCCAAATTCCAAGTCCTATTACATTCAAGTAATTAATGAGCTTGTGGAGGCAGGAGCGCAAGGAGTAATTCTTGGCTGTACCGAAATTGGCCTGCTCATTCAGCAGCAGGATATCCGTGTTCCAGTCTTTGATACAACGATGATTCATGCCCAGGCGGCGGTGTCAATGGCAATTCAGGAGGAAACGTAATATGCAGGGAAAGGTAAGGCAATTCGGCATTGAAGTGGGTGTGTTACCAGCTGGGCAGAAAAACTGTATTACTGATGTTGAAGGGGTACGAGTAGGACATGTCACATTGGATGAGTCGATAGATCATGAAGGAGCTTACGCCTGTACAGGTGTCACAGCTATTTTACCGCACGGGGGGAATTTATTTCAGCACAAAGTTACAGCAGCTAGCCATGTGTTAAATGGTTTTGGCAAAACAACTGGGCTTGTGCAGGTGAATGAGCTAGGTGTGATTGAATCACCAATTATGCTCACAAATACTTTTGGTGTACCAGCCGTTATGCAGGGAGCACTACGTTATATGCTCGACATGAATGAGGATATAGGTCAAACGACTGGCACCATCAATATTGTTGTAGGTGAATGCAATGATAGCTATTTAAATTCCATCCGAGCATGTCCCGTAACACCTGAGCATGCCGTAGAAGCCATTCGTAATGCCTCTCCGAATACAGCACAGGAAGGGGCAATTGGCGCTGGAAAAGGAATGATGTGTTTTGGCTATAAAGGGGGAATTGGCTCCTCTTCTCGAATTGTCAAAGTTGATAAAGAAGAAATTAGCTATACGGTGGGCTGCATGGTGCTCAGTAATTTTGGGCACAGCTCAGAATTTTTAGCTGAACGTTATGCTGCTTCCTCCATCCAATGTGCATCGACCCTAGCGCCAACAGATGGTTCGATTATTATAGTCCTTGCCACCGATGCTCCACTAAGTAGTCGTCAGTTGAAGAGAGTCATTAAACGCTGTGGGATAGGTTTAGGTCGAACAGGCAGTCATTACTCACATGGCAGTGGAGACATTGTGATAGGCTTTACAACTGCACACAACATCCCACATATTTCTGAACAGCTTGTAGAAACAAGAACTCAACTCCGTGAGGATCATCCCGTGATGAATCAGTTATTTGCGGCTGCGGCAGAGGTAACTGAGGAAGCCATTCTCAATTCACTAGCTCAGGCACAAACCACAATTGGTCGCAACGGACATCAAGTAGAAGCCTACTCATTTCAAAAAGCATAGCGAAAAGGTTATTGAGACATAGACAGTGTTTCAATAACCTTTTTTTGCGTAAGTACACTAGATTCAACATTTTTTTAGCATGTGAGGGCCATGAGATGAATAAAATCCTTAAATAGAGGATAAAAGATATTTTTCGACGACATTTTGCTGGATTAGGAATCTTTTTAAGAGAATACCCACTAATTTGTAATAATTGTATTTTTATCTAGTCAATGCTAGAGAGATATGATAACATTCATTTTAAAAAACTGAATAATCTAATAATTAAGGAGGTGTTCTAGTATTGTAAACCTCTTTCAACCAATTGGAACGACTTCAAATGAAAATTCACCTGAGAGGCCATCTGTTATCGAAAGCCAAGAGCCTCTTATCGAGATTACAGGTTTTCATAGAAGAATTTTTGTTGAACCTATTTACTATCAGCAAAAGATTCCTAATAGTTTACGAAGCATTTATGTACGTGAAGGTTTGTTTGAACGCTTGCAGCATGCTTTGACCCTATTACCGGAGGATTTTAGCCTGCTAATCTATGATGGCTATCGCCCATTCCAAGTTCAACAGTATTTATTTAGTTATTTTTTAAAGCAATTGGCCCACATTCTGCCACATGCTACAGAACAAGAATTACTGCAGGCAACTAAAAAGTATGTCGCCTTACCAAGCGCAGAGGCTGCTCATTTAGCACCCCATTTAACAGGAGGTGCTATTGATATAACGCTTGCTGATAGACAAGGGAAAGCTTTGAATCTCGGTACAGCCTTTGATGAAATGAATGAAAAATCAGCTACACGCTATTTTGAACATAACTCAAATGAAAATCCAGAGGCTTGTCAACATCGACGTTTATTATACAACTGTATGACACAAGTAGGCTTTAGTAATTATGCAGAGGAATGGTGGCATTACGATTTTCATAACGTGGCGTGGGCAAGACGAGTTCAAGCTAAAACGGCCTGTTACGGAGCCATTCAGGTAACGATTCAAAATCATGAAATAAAGGAGATTCGATTCAATGAAGGTTTATATTAGCGCCGATATAGAAGGCATTACGGGTACAACTACCTGGAGTGAAACAGAGTTAAATGCACCTGACTATCAATTTTTTCAAAAACAAATGACACAAGAAGTAGAGGCTGCCATTGAAGGGGCGATAGCGGGGGGAGCAACAGAAATACTATTGAAGGATGCACACGATTCAGCACGCAATCTCGATATTTCTAATTTACCTATCAACTGTAAGGTAATTCGTGGCTGGACTTACGATCCGATGTGTATGGTTGCGGGTCTCGATCAAAGCTTTGACCGTGCGATTTTTATTGGCTATCACAGTAAAGGGGGAAGTGCGCGTAATCCGCTTGCCCATACACTTTGCACGTATGCAGATGTCAAAATAAATGGTGAGTATGCGAGTGAATTTTTAATTAATACGTATGCAGCGGCACTACATGGTGTTCCGGTTTCGTTTGTCAGTGGGGATGTTGGCTTGACTGAAGAAATTCAGACCGTCAATGAAAACATTGTGACCTTCGCGACAAAAGAAGGAATAGGGAATGCAACTATTAGTGTCAGCCCGAAGCTAACGCTTATGGAAACCAAAAGACTGGTAGAGTCCTCGATGAAGGTGCCACGTGAGCATATTCAGGTACCATTGCCAGAGCGCTTTATGATAGAAATCATATATCGAGATCATACACGGGCTTATCGTAATTCCTTTTATCCAAATGCCACATTTAAACCACATAATTCTGTAGAATTCAACACTGATGATTTTTATGAAGTACTACGTATTTTGCAATTTTTAACTTGACTGTGAGGATGGGCTTTAACTAAGGAACGTGTGAGCCAATAGGACACGCTGTTGTCATGTTGAATAAGTAGTTTTGGTTGGCATCTATAGAGAGATGGTCAATAGAGACTGACCTAGCGAATGTTTGAAAAATCCTATTGAGGGTCATGTCATCAGTCCTTCCAATAGGATTTTCATTATAAAAAGAGGACTAGGGGGATGCATGTGAGAAAATATGGGTGGCTTTTCGTTTGTCTGGTCGTATTGTTTTGTGTAGCCTGTAATGATGAATCATCGAGTGAAAAAGCATCAGAATATCGCGTGGTGTATTCAGGGGAAATTAAAACATTAAATTATTTAAAAACGTCTGAAACGAATGAATTTGCGGTGGCGGCGAATATGGTGGATGGTCTCATTGAATATGATAAGTACGGGGTAGTCCAGCCAGGATTAGCGAAGGAATGGTCGGCAAATGAAGATGCCACTGTATGGACCTTTAAATTGCGTGATGACGCCAAATGGGTGACACATGAAGGGAAAGAATATGCGAATGTACTTGCACAGGATTTTGTGGACGGTTTACAATATGTTCTTGATGCCAAAAATGAATCCTCGACAGCCTGGATTGCGACAGTTGTAAAAAATGGAGAGGCATTCTATAACGGTGACATAACGGATTTCAAGCAGGTAGGCATAAAGGCGTTGGATGAACATACAGTAGAATATACTTTAGAAGCATCAACACCTTATTTTCTTTCTATGTTAAACTACGTTTGTTTCTTCCCAGTGAATGGTAAGTTCATTGCAGAAAAAGGGGTGGACTTTGGCACAACACGGGAAAATTTCCTTTATAATGGCGCTTATATTTTAGATAAATTTGAGCCACAAAATGAGCGTGTTCTAGTAAAAAATAATACGTATTGGGATAAAGACAAAGTACTGATTGACCGTATCCGCTACAAATATAATAAAGAAGCAGCAACGGTAGCACCTGAACTGTTTTTACGTGGAGAAATTGATTCCGCAAGTATTCCTACTTCCATTATTGATGAATGGTTTAAGGATGATAAGAAAAAATCTCAAGTTCGTCAAACACAAAATAACTTCTATACCTACTTCTACGCTCTCAACTTTAACCCACAATTTGACGCAGAATATGAACCAGATAACTGGAAGGTCGCCGTCAACAACAAAAATTTCCGAAAATCAATATTTCATGCCCTGGACCGTGTTTCCGCCATGCTAACGATGGAGCCTTATAATCCAGCCGATTTGCTGAGCAACACGATTACCCCAAAAAACTTTGTAGATGTTGAAGGGGTAGATTACACACAATTAACGCCGCTTGCAGCTATTTCCAATGAAGATTCCTTTCATAAAGAACTAGCACTTGAGTTCAAAGAAAAAGCCAAAGCGGCATTAGCGGGAAAAGCTACATTCCCTGTAAAAGTGTTATTGCCATATAATGCTGGTAGTCCAGACTGGGCTAATCGTTCCCAAGTAGTGGAGCAGCAAATTGAAAAATTACTCGGGACAGATTATGTCGACATTATTGTTGAGGCAGGTCCAGCGACAGGCTTTTTATCTGAGGTGCGTCGTCCTGGCAAATTTGCGCTTTTAGAAGCGAACTGGGGTCCAGATTATGCGGATCCATCCACGTATACGGATCCATTTACAGTGGATGGTACTTATAATAAACCTGAATTAGCTGAGGGGTATACAGAAGCCAATGGAAAAACGACGTATCAAAACCTTGTGGATGAAGCAAAAGTAACGATTGATGTGGCAAAACGTTATGAGCTATTTGCAAAGGCAGAGGCCTTTTTAATTGAAGAAGCTTTTGTAATTCCCTATTCCGTTGGTGGTAGTGGCTATGTTGCATCTAAATTAAATCCTTTTGAGGCACAGTATTCACCATTTGGTGTGACTGCTGAGAAATTTAAAGGCCAGCAAGTTTTGGAAAAACCAATGAGTAATGAAGACTTTAAGAAAGCGCTTGCTCAGTGGGAACAAGAGCGTGCTGACGCTTTGGCTAATGCTAAAAAGTAGTAGGGGATCGTAGATGAAAAAGGAGATACCGAAAGGAACAGTCGGCATCTCCTTTAGTCTTTTTGACATAGGAGGATGGCGCGATGTTGCACTATATAGGAAAACGACTCTTACAATCCGTGTTCACCCTTTTTATTATTATTACTATTGTTTTTTCGTTATTACGATTAATGCCAGAGGAAGGATATTTAGGTGCGGCAGCCGATAAAATGTCTCCTGCTCAGCAAGAAATCTATTTAACGAATCTAGGATTACGGGATCCATTGCTTATCCAGCTAGGAAACTTTTACACGAAATTATTACAAGGGGATCTCGGGAAATCGGTGACCTATCGAACGGATGTACCTGTTACAACGATTATTGGGGACAAAATTATATATTCACTACTTTTTGGTTTAGGAGCTGTTGCCCTTTCACTCTTAATTGGTGTGCCGCTAGGTATTATGATGGCTTATCGTAAGGGGCGTTGGCTCGATCGACTTGGGACAGGCTATATTGTTTTTGTCGTAGCTGTACCTGCAGCTGTTTATTATTTAGTGATACAAATGTATATTACAGATCTTTTTCAATTGCCGATGCTCTTTGATGAATATAGACCGATTACATGGATTCTTCCATTAACCTCCATGGCGTTGGCTCCTACAGCCTCCTATGCGATGTGGATGAGACGTTATATGGTGGATGAATTGAACAAGGACTATATTAAACTTGCGAGAGCTAAGGGAGTAAAGGAACGAACATTAATGTTCAAGCATGTTTTACGAAATGCCTTTATCCCAATGGCGCAATATTTACCTGCCACTATTTTGTTCACCATTACGGGCTCTATTTATATAGAATCTTTGTATTCCATCCCAGGGATGGGGGGCTTACTCGTTGATGCGATTCAACGACAGGATAATACGATTGTCCAAGGCTTAGTGCTGGTGTTCTCCTCCCTTGGTATCATCGGACTTATTTTAGGGGATATTGCCATGGCGCTTGTTGATCCTCGGATTAAACTAGGCAAGGGAGGCGGAGTACGCTAATGGGCATGTATACGAATGAAATTCATAATATTTCTAATAAATCACGGGAAACATTGTTTGAATTTGTGGAAGTCGATGCGCGACAAGCAGAAGAA
The DNA here is from genome assembly GCF_049315265.1 of Lysinibacillus sp. NPDC056220. Classification (NCBI taxonomy): domain Bacteria; kingdom Bacillati; phylum Bacillota; class Bacilli; order Caryophanales; family Bacillaceae; genus Lysinibacillus; species Lysinibacillus sp. NPDC056220. Next base: position 652,235 of record NZ_JBMOXD010000003.1, on the reverse strand, counting down.
ACAGGTCATTCTAATTACTCATATTGGCGTTCCACATGGCAATCCTTTTTGAAAAATCGACTAGCTGTGTTTTTATTAGTTGGCGTGCTTATAATTGTTGGGTTTACGATCCTACAGCCGTATTTACCAGCACAAAAATCACCAACGGAAATTTACCTAGATGAGCAAACTGGGATGCAGGCACGTAATATTTCCCCTAATGCTGAGTTTTGGTTTGGTACAAACTCAATTGGGCAGGATTTATGGTCACGAATTTGGGCGGGGACAAGGACATCCTTATTTATCGGCTGTGTAGTCGCTTTAGTAGAAGCCGTGGTTGGGATTACAGTTGGAACACTATGGGGCTTTTCGCGAAAGCTAGAGGTGCCTATTACACAACTGTATAACGTTGTTGATAATATCCCAACAACCATTGTCCTGATTTTAATGTCTTATATTTTACGACCAAGTATATCAACGATTATTATCGCCATGTGTATAACGGGGTGGGTGGAAATGGCTAGATTTATTCGCAATCAAATTGTTATTTTACGCGACCGTGAATACAACTTAGCCTCTAAATGCTTAGGGACACCGGATTACCGTATCATTTTTAAAAATCTACTACCCTATTTAATTTCTGTCATTATGTTACGGTTGAGTCTAGCTATTCCCTTTGCCATAGGGGCAGAGGTATTTTTAACGTATATTGGCTTAGGGCTGCCAATTAGTGAACCGTCCTTAGGTAATTTAATCAATGAAGGGCGTGTGCTCATGATGTCGCCAGACTTACGATATCAGCTAATTTTTCCGAGTATTGTATTAAGTGTCATTACTATTGCGTTTTATATTATTGGTAATTCCTTTGCAGATGCAGCAGATCCGAAAAACCATGTATAAGGAGATGAAATTAGTGACATCTAAAAAATCACGCCTATTAGTTATCCAAAATTTAGTCATTCAATTCACATTACGTGGTCGTGTATTAACAGCAATTCGAGATATTTCTCTGGATATTTATAAAGGGGAAAGCTTAGCTATTGTTGGTGAATCTGGTTCTGGCAAATCCGTGCTCATGAAGTCCATTATGGGCTTGCTCGACAAAAACGGCAGCATTAAAAAGGGCAGAATCATTTATCGAGCACAGGATCTAGGCCAATTTACGACAGAGCAAGAATGGCTTCGGATACGAGGAAAGGAAATAGCGATGGTGACGCAGGACCCGATGACATCTTTAAATCCGTTAAAAACGATCGGGAAGCAAATTGAGGAATGTGTATTGTTACATCAAGGCTTGAAGGGGAAGGAGGCTTATGAAGAAACATTAAAATTACTCACAGATGTTGGAATCCATGATGTGAAAAAACGCTATAAGCAATATCCACATGAATTTTCTGGTGGGATGCGTCAACGTATTGTCATTGCGATTGCGATCGCCTGTAAGCCAAATATTTTACTATGTGATGAACCAACAACCGCTTTAGATGTAACCATTCAAGCACAAATTTTGCAGCTATTAAAAAATCTCCAACAGAAGTATGGCTTAACGATTGTCTATATTACGCACGATTTAGGCGTCGTCGCCAAGGTGGCAGACCGTATCGCGGTGATGTATGCGGGTGATGTGATTGAGGTGGGGGAAACTCATGAAATTTTCTTTAATAGTAAGCACCCTTATACATGGGCCCTTATTTCCTCCTTACCGCAGCTCGGCTCCAAGGGAGAAGCGTTGTATTCGATAAAAGGGACGCCGCCCAATCTTTTTCAGGAAATAAAGGGTGATGCCTTTGCGCCGCGCAACGAATATGCGCTGAAAATTGATTTTATCGAGCGCCCACCTTTTTTTCAGGTTAGTGACACGCATTATGCACGAACATGGTTATTAGATCCACTTGCCCCAAAGGTAGAACCTCCTGCTGCCTTACAAGCCTTTTTTGCAGAGGGGAGGCAGTATGCTAGTGAGTGATAAAGAAGTGTTACTAGAAGTGAAAAATTTAACCGTCAATTTTGGCAAGGGGAAAGATACATTTACGGTCATTGATGATGTTAGTTTTCATGTTTTTAAAGGCGAAACATTTGGTTTAGTAGGTGAATCAGGTTCAGGGAAAACAACGATTGGGCGGTCTATTATGCGCATCAACGAGGTTACAGAGGGACAAATTTTATATCATGGCAAAACTATTCATGGGAAAATTCCGAAAGATTGGGATTTGGAAATTACCCAGAAAATCCAAATGATTTTTCAGGACCCGATGGCGTCGCTCAATGAACGTGCAAAAGTTGATTATATCGTGTCGGAAGGATTATATCCTTTCAAAAAATATAAAGATGAGGCAGAACGTCAGGAAAAGGTTCGCAAGGCACTATTAAACGTAGGTCTACTTCCAGAATTTTCGAATCGATTTCCTCACGAATTTTCTGGTGGTCAACGCCAACGTATTGGCATTGCTCGTGCATTAGTGATGGAACCAGAATTTATTATCGCTGATGAGCCAATATCTGCCTTAGACGTATCTATTCGGGCACAGGTATTGAATTTATTAGCAAATCTTCAACGGCAAAATCATTTAACCTTTTTATTTATTGCTCATGATCTATCCGTTGTCCGTTTTATCACGGATCGTACGGCCGTCATTTATAAAGGAAAAATTGTCGAGCTAGCCGAAACTGAGCGGCTTTTCATCCATCCACTTCATCCGTATACGAGAGCTTTACTATCAGCTGTACCGGAGCCAAACCCTTATAGGGAACGAGAGAAAGTGGTAGAGATTTATGATCCAACACAACATCGTTATGATGACAGTCCTCCTTCATTTGTGGAAATTGAGGATGGCCATTTTATTTTAGCTAATGAAGAAGAATTAACAGTTTATCGTACTTTATTGAAACGGGAGGTAAATGAATGATTCGTCCAAAGGCTTTGAAAAAAGGTGACACAATTGGTCTACTAAGTGCTTCAGGTGCTACTCCACCGGAAAGATTACAGCCGGCTATAGCGAGTATTGAAAAGCTTGGGTTGAAGGTGGTCGTTGGAGAGACGTGTCACGCGCGACATGGTTATTTAGCGGGCACTGATCATCAGCGGGCGGCGGATGTTCATCGAATGTTTCAGGATCCAACGATTGACGGCATATTTTGTGTTCGTGGTGGCTATGGGGCAACGAAAATTTTACCACTTTTAGATTTTGAGGTAATGAGGGCGAATCCTAAAGTCTTTGCAGGCTATAGTGATGTGACGGCTTTACATATAGCCTTCAACCAGCTAAGTGGCTTTGTTACGTACCATACACCCATGCCTTCGACTGAGTTTATTAGGCAGGAAATGGACGATTATACTTGGCAATCCTTTTGTCAGCACATAATGGCAGAAGAGATGGAGGAGTATGACTTAAAAAATCCTGTAGATCAACCAATGTCTAAACTCGTAGCTGGAAGTGCTACAGGAACACTTATTGGGGGCAATTTAACATTAGTGACAGCATCACTTGGGACACCCTATGAAATTGATACAAAAGGGAAAATTCTATTTTTAGAAGATATTGATGAAAGTGAACAACGAGTTGACCGAATGTTAACGCAATTAAAGCTAGCGGGGAAATTAGATGACGTAGCAGGTATCTTATTAGGAGCATGGACCAATTGCGGACCTGAAAATCCACAAAAGCCAGAACAAAGTTTATCGCTACAAACGATTTTTGAGGAAATTCTAGTGCCTTTTAACAAACCCATTATTTCAGGAATAGCGTGTGGACACTGTTTACCAACGCTGTCACTGCCTTTAGGAAGAACTATTACGATGGATGCAGACAATCATCAGATTCGTGTTGTTAGGTAGGTGTCATATGGAGAAAATAATCCAAGACCTCCTCCATGAAACTCCCTACAAAGTGCACCTCTTTGTAAAAAATCCAAAGAATGAGCAATTCCTATTTAGCCATCAAATAGGGGAGGCATTTTCGAGTGCTAGTATTATTAAAGTGCCGATTCTTCTAGCTGCTTTAGCGTATTTTGAGAAATACAGCATATCCCTTCATTCGTCCTTACCCATATCTCCTGCTGATTGGGTAGATTTTAGTGTAATAAGCGAGCAACGTCTGACGCAAAGCACCGTTTATGAGCTACTAGTATGGATGATTATAACAAGTGACAATACAGCAACAAACGTCCTAATTGATGTAGTAGGAATGGAATTTTTAAATGATTATTTCCGTCAAATAGGCTTACAGGAAACGTTGCTACAGCGAAAAATGATGGATGTCGAGCGCCTTGCAATGGGTTTAGACAACTTTACGTCTGCATGGGACATGGCTCACCTTTTTACACGTATTTATCAACAGGATTTACTAGCACCACCTTACAATAGGCTTGTCATCGATATTTTAAATAGACAACGCGCACATGAAGGCTTAAAGCGCTACCTCGTAGATGATGTAAAGCTAGCCCATAAAACAGGAGGGCTTGACACAGTCGATCATGATGTAGGTATTGTCTACAGTAACTCAATTGATTATCTGATTGGTGTTTTCATAACAAACGTAACGGAAAATGAGTTGGCTCGCCAACTTATTGGTCGTTTTTCAAAAGTGGTTTATGACCATATGATGGAGCAGAGGGAGGAACAGCAATGAAGTCTATCATTAAAGCTATGATTGCCAATTTGCATGTCAAGCCTGATGAAACTTCTGAATTAATAGATGAAGTTTTTTATGGCATGACAGTAGATATTCTGACAGACTGTCATGAGGATTGGGTATATGTCCAAACTGCCTATCGTTATAAAGGATATTGTCAGAAGGCTGATTTGCTGCTGGATGAAGATAAGGTATCGTTATGGCATAGAGAAGCACAGCATATCATTATTCAAAGTTTTGCAGATGTTTTACAGCAGCCTCGTATCCAAAGCACAAAGCTGATGACTCTTGTGAAAGGTTCTAGTATAGGCGTTGTTACGCAAGAGGACGTACCAGAAGAATGGTCTGCTGTACAATTAGTGTCGGGAAAAATAGGCTATGTTCGCACTAAGTGGCTACAGGCAAAGCGATCTCAAACCCAAATAACCGAGCATTCTTTTCGAGAAAACGTGATCGAAACAGCGTTAGGCTATCTAGCTACACCTTATCGCTGGGGTGGCAAATCACCATTAGGAATCGATTGCTCCGGCTTATGTTCAATGGCTTATATGTTAAATGGGGTTACTATTTTTAGGGATGCTAAAATGGTGGAGGGCTTTCCTATTGTGAAAATAGAGAAAGAAAGTAGACAAAAAGGTGATTTGCTCTATTTTCCAGGTCATATAGCTTTATACATGGGCGATAATTTGTATGTTCATTCTTCCCTTGGTGGGAACGAAGTGACCATCAATAGCCTAGATAAACAGCATGCACTCTATCGTCACGATTTAGCGACAACCCTAACAGAAGTAGGTACTTTATTTCCGGAGAAGCCCAAGCTATAGGCTTCTCTTTTTAACTGCCATTAAGCAGCTAGCCAATGGCCAGTATGCTATATTAGAAAAAAATTGAAGGGTAGAAGGGGAGTAGTTGGATTAAGGTTTACACGTCGTCAATCATCGCTAGATATAATTGGACAGATATGAGTTTAAAAGGAAGATGGATGTCCATGTAGAAGGACGGGTTCCAAGAGCGAAAGTAAGAAATCTGTATGTTAAGGAGGAGGGTTCAAGAAATAAAGACAGATGTCCATGGGTTAACGAATGAAGTCCATAACTTAAAGAGAGGGGTTTATACACTTCAGAAGGATACTCAATAGCTAAAGCATCATAGGGGCGTTACATAATAGAATCCGTTATTCACCGACAAATCAATATAGAATGTCTTGCTTTATTAGGTCAAAGCCTATAAAGCTTTTTTTGATGGTCATTATTTCGGAGGGTTTGCCAAAATAAATAAAGGACAAACGCCAAAATATTGATGACAAATAATGCGACTAGCTGCCATAAACCAATTAAAAAAGTGACCATGTATAGATCAAAGGCCGCTTCACCGACAGGCATATGTGGGAAGGGTGTTAATTGACTATAATGCCACACGAAATAACAGGCTAGTGCAGTACCTTGTCCCACATAAATAAAGATCCAATGGATATAAAATGATATTTTTAGTCGCCAGCAACAAAGGAACAGATTCAATACAATTATCAACATTGGGAACAGGACTATTTGAAAAAAGCTTTCAGCTATTTGAGTCATAAATAATAAGTTGTAGCTAAGTTGAATGATTGGCAAAAGTACTAGGTTGATGATGATGAGGCTGAGTAGTTGTGTACGAGTCACTATAGTCCTATCCTTTCCTTGCCGCATTTTTACATAAGGACGTTTGAGAAAAAGATTGGTTTCGCAAAAAAACTCCATGCCCATTTTCTGAGCATGGAGATTATCGTCTAATAGTGATAAATATTTAATTGCATACCAGCTTCGAGTCGATCTGACCTTAGCTGATTCCATTGCTTAATAGAGGTCACGTTGACATTATAGACCTCTGCGATATCTACTATAGAGTCACCATCCGTGACTGTGATCGTTTTTTTATCCTTTACCGGGCTGTCATATTGCTGTAGGTCATATTGAGCGATAAGTGAATTCAATTTTTCATTATATTTTGAATCAGTGGCATAGGAGCCTGTTAAAAACTTCGTCGCATCAGTATAGGATTTGGTGTTACTTTTGAAAACACCTGCATAATATTCCTTGTTCCACGAAACTCCATTTCGCATTAGCTTTACATAGTCCTGCATAGAAGCCTCATAGGAAGGGTATTTACGGAAATCAGCCATAATGGTAGACAGATTACCTGATCCATCATCCTCAGACGTTTCGAGTTTCACGGAATTATTTTGATAGCTGCCTTTCATGCCAAACAGATTATAATTGGGGGCAGAGCCAAGACCACTTTGTCCGCTCTCGCTTTCGAGAATGGCTTGTGCAATCATCACAGAGGCATATAAGTCATTATTGGCACCGAGATTTCGTGCAGTTTCAGCGATTTTGCCGATAAATTCTTCTACACTTGGGCGATCATCAATGACGACAGGCTCTTCTCTTTCTGTCGTATGAAACAATTGGGTCACCATAAAAAATGAAATACAAATAACCACGACAGCAATCAGAAGTCCTTTAAAAAAATTAACTACGTATTTCATGATAGGCTTGATGTTGGTAGTGACCACATCTCCCTCCCTTCTATTAAAAGTTTAGCTATCTCTTATTATGACAAAGAGTGAAAGAGAAATAAAGAAGTGTGTAAATAAATAGCTTATATCATTAATAGAACGTTGAGAACGTTAAATAGTTCCATGTCATTCCGCTGAATTGTCTATCTTAAAAGTTTGAGACATATATTGTTTAAATCTCTCAAAATATTGTTCGGAAGCCTCCCAGCGTCTAGTATTTAAAAAAGCTATCTCGTGGCGACCAAAATGGTTAGGTGGTTGGTAGTGTCGAGAAACATAGGATGGATTTTCTAATGAATAAAAATAATACGCTTCATCAGGCGTCTTAATTTCAATACGAGCATGAATAAAATCACCATCTTCATCCGTATAGGCCTGACGAAAACTATAATATTTAGAACCGTCCCAGAAACCATCGTCATCCTCGTCAAGCCCTTGAATTTCTGGATGTTGTAAAATTCGTTCTACATATTGTACCTCGATTTTAGGCACATAAAGGGTAGCGACATTTACACAAGTTAATAACATAATCCAGTGATCCTGAATATCCACTAAATTGTCCTGAGGTAAATCCGTAATGTCCCACCATTCATCTCCTTCATCGAATGATTTTCTCAATAGGGAGACGGTTTGATCTTCATTGAGCCAAATAAAATAATGATACTGGGAGGTTTTCATATAAATGCTATCATTCGTCTTGTCTCCGTCATCATCGATATGCGCTCGCTGAACAGTGAAATGCACACCATGTTCCTCAAGGTCAAAATAAGGCTTGTCTCCAGTCATCAAAATACACTTTGTTAGCTTTAGTATATTTTCCACATCGATGTGATGGTCCGTAAAATATACATGAGTTGCCTTCTTGATGTGGGGGATTTCCTGTAAATTAGTCAGTGCGGAGCGTCCTTCTTTAAGGATACTCACCAATGTGACGAATGAAAATTCAATCTCTTCTTCATCGTCATCCATATCATAAAAAACCTCGTCAATTAACACATCTTGTATACGGATAGGGAGTTCCTGAAAAACGCCATCTCCGTGCCAAATGTTGACGATACATTGCAGTGACTTCTGTCCATGAACGTTAAAGCGATACTCATCGTCTTGAACTAATACGTTTGCCTGAAGATGACCATTGACAATCGTTTCCCCATGATTATAGGAGCCACACAAAATATCCTCTACTGTCAGATGTCCGTGAACATAGATTTCCTGACCACCTACAGCTATATTTTTAGCTGTCAAATTGCCCATTACCATCAGTCCTATTGCACCATCCGTTTCTGCATTGTATAAATGATCTACCGTCAAATGACCATCAATAACAATAATGATCACATTGTCTTGCTGTGGGAAAGGAATGTCCCAATCCAAATCAAGAAAAGGAAGCTTCAAATCTCCCTCATAGTACGCAACAAGGTCGTTCTCACTAAAATCCGTGTAATGGCTTGCCCACCAAGAGTTTTCGGGAAACTTATCAGCCAGTTTGTTAATAGGTATAAATTGAAAGACATTCTTCATAGTTCACTACCTCCCAATTGCCGTTTTTTTTATCTTCTCATAAGACGGAATTAACAGTCAATTTAGTAGATTTATGTGTAATTAGGGATAAAATGCTATGATAAATAGTAAAGAGGTTTTACTACCATTGAGGAGTTGGGAGTGTAGTAAATCAACTAGCCTTCGTACAAATGTTTGGAAGGGCTATTATTTGTGAAATATATAGACGAAATACAAATTTACTATTTTATTCGCGAAATATAAGGAGCTGGCAAATGATAATATTTGATAATGTTTCAAAAATGTATAGTAACGACCATGTGGCTGTCAAAGCCCTCAACGTGGAGATTAAAAAAGGTGAATTCTTCGTTATTATCGGTCCAAGTGGATGTGGTAAAACTACTTTATTGAAGATGATCAACCGATTAATTCCATTGACTGAAGGAACTATTTGGATCAATGGAAAAAGAGTAAGTGATTATAATATTCACGAGTTACGCTGGAGTATCGGCTATGTGTTACAACAAATTGCTCTTTTTCCGCATATGACCATTGAAGAAAATATTGCGATTGTCCCAGAATTAAAAAAATGGAGTAAAACTAAAATTCAAAAGCGTGTGGATGAACTATTGGAATTGGTAGGCCTTGAGCCTGAAAAATATCGTCAGCGCAAGCCAAAGGAGTTATCTGGAGGGGAACAGCAAAGAGTGGGCGTAATTCGTGCATTAGCAGCTGATCCAGAAATTATTTTGATGGACGAACCTTTCAGTGCTTTAGATCCCATCAGTCGTACAAAGTTACAGGATGATCTACTAGATATGCAGCGAAAAATTCAAAAAACCATCGTCTTTGTCTCGCATGATATGCAGGAGGCGCTGAAGCTAGGGGATCGACTATGTGTCATGAAAGATGGAGAAATTGTTCAAATTGGATCTCCTCAGGAAATGGTAGAAAATCCAGTGAATGATTTTGTCCAACAATTTATAGGGGTAAATTCAGTTCACAATAGGTTTGATATTCGGACGGTTATGCAACCAATCGTAAGTGTTAGTGAGCTAGGGGATACGATTACTATCAATGAGCCGATCACAACGATTCTTGAAAAACTGACAGAGCATAACGTTCTTGGTGTGGAAGAAAATGGGGAGATTATGGGTATGGTGACTCGAACAGCTATACTGCAATATGTCGCAAATGATTTCAAGGAAAGAGGTCGAGCACATGACTAATTTCGTGGCGATGTTTGAGGAACGAAAGGAACAGCTTCTGGCAGCATTACTCGAGCATATACAAATCTCCTTTATAGCCCTATTTTTTGCCATCATTATTGCCATTCCGCTAGGTATCTATTTAACCAATAAAAAGAAAATAGCAGAAACTATAATTGGTATTAGTGCCGTGCTACAAACGATTCCATCTCTAGCGTTACTTGGGTTATTAATTCCTCTGTTCGGAATTGGCAAAGTTCCAGCCATCATTGCCTTAGTGGTCTATGCACTTTTACCGATTCTACGGAATACTTATACAGGCATCAAGGAAGTGGACCCTTCATTGAAGGAGGCCGCATTGGCAATGGGGATGAACACACCTAAACGTTTATTGAAGGTCGAATTGCCTCTTGCTCTGCCTGTCATCATGGCTGGTATTCGAACCGCTATGGTGTTAATTGTTGGCACAGCCACATTAGCTGCTTTAATTGGAGCCGGTGGTTTAGGGGATATTATTTTACTAGGCATTGATCGTAATAATACCGCACTCATTATTTTAGGGGCTGTGCCTGCAGCAATATTAGCATTAATCTTCGATATTTTACTGAAAAAGCTTGAGTCGCTGTCATTTAGAAAAACAGTAATAGCTGTCAGTCTTGTGAGTATGGTTGCATGGATGATGGTCTTCATGCCGCTTCTAAATGGTAAAGACCAAGATGAAATTGTCATCGCTGGAAAGCTAGGAGCGGAGCCTGAAATTCTCATTAATATGTATAAGTTATTAATAGAGCAGGATACAGACTTAACAGTGCAATTAAAACCAGGACTGGGTAAAACCTCATTTGTATTTAATGCGTTGAAATCTGGCAGCATTGATATATACCCAGAATTTACAGGCACAGCCATCTCAGAATTTTTAAAACAAGAAGCCATCAATAATAATGAGGCAGATGTCTATCGGCAGGCGAAAGATGGAATGCTAAAGCAATTTGATATGGTGATGCTGAGCCCAATGAACTATAACAATACGTATGCGTTAGCAGTATCGGAGGACTTGGCAGAAAGATATCAGCTACAAACTATTTCGGACCTTAAATCGATAGAACAAGCTGTTAAAGCAGGGTTTACATTGGAATTTAATGATCGTGAGGATGGATATGTCGGGATTCAAAAACGCTATGATATTGCGTTTCCCTCCCTTGCAACAATGGAGCCTAAGCTTCGCTACCAAGCGATTGAATCGGGAGATATCAACCTACTCGATGCTTATTCAACGGATAGTGAAATTCGTCAATACAAGCTCCGTGTATTAGAGGATGACCAAGCGCTGTTTCCGCCTTATCAAGGAGCCCCATTATTACGAAAAGAGACGCTGAACCAATATCCAGAGATTGAACAATCCTTAGATAAACTCGCTGATCAAATTACAGACGATGATATGCGGGAAATGAATTATCAAGTGAATGTAGAAGGAAAACTAGCGGCAGAAGTAGCCAATCAGTATCTAGTCAATGCCGGCTTACTGAAATAAACCATCATGACCCTCTAGTAGAAATGTGCTAGAGGGTTTTATTAATATCAATAATAATTTAATGATAAACATTAATTTATTATTGATAGAGATAAAAGGAACAGTATAATAAAATAGAAGAAAGGGGATGCTAAAAATGGAGAAAACAATTCAAAGCAAAGAATTTCAATTGTTGACAAAGGGGCTTCGGATCATCTTTTCGGTCATCATGGCTCTCATGATTTTAGGCATGGCGTGCATGGCAGTTATTTTTGTAGTAGCAATGATTGTGTCAGAGGATGCTGTGAATCATTGGTTAGTCAAGACAAGTGTGACAGCTTCCATTCATTTTGAGGGATTGGAAATGCTGTTGTCCAAGCAGACAGTTCAAGATATGTACTACAGGAAAATGGATATCGTGAAATTATTAGTAACTGCTACCATATACATAACTATTCTGTTTTTAATCGTTGTTCAAGTAAGAAATATTTTAAGTAATATAGCAAAAGGGATTATATTTTCGCTAGATAATAGTATAAAAATAGAAAGAATTGCGTATTGTGTGATAATCTTGAGCTTGACTGTAAGTGCATTCCGTACATATATCGTCTATCTAATGATGCAACCGTTTAAGCTTGAATCCTTATTGGAAAAGACAGATTTTATTACAGGGATCAGCTATCATTACACAGGTATTAATTGGACATTATTACTATGTGGTTTGGTGATTTGGACCATTGCGCGTATTTTCCGTTATGGTACATTTCTCCAAGATGAATATGATGCAACAGCTTAGGAAGTGAAAATATGACTATAATTATTCGTTTAGATCGGATGCTAGCGGATCGTAAAATGCAGCTGAGTGAGCTTGCAGAAAGGGTTGATGTGTCAATTGTCAATCTTTCTAATTTAAAAACAGGTAAGGTAAGAGCTGTTCGTTTCTCTACTTTAAATGCTATCTGTAAGGCTCTGGGCTGCCAGCCGGGAGATATATTAGAATATGTCGAGGATGAAGATTAATCATTGTAGCATTTAAACATAGCAGCAAGAAAGGATTTTCATAAAAATGATGGTTTTCAGTTTTTTATTTATCGCCATTGTAGCAGAAGTTTTTGCAAGCTCTATGCTCAAGCGTACGGAAGGCTTCTCTCGTATTTGGCCATCTCTCGGAGTAGTGGTCGGCTATGGCACGGCCTTTTATTGTTTAGCCTTAACCTTAAAAACAATACCCATTGGCACAGCCTATGCAATATGGGCAGGATTAGGCACAGCACTAACAGCCATCGTGGGTGTTGTACTGTATAAGGAACTATTTAATCGTAAGAAGGTACTAGGGATTCTTTGTATTATTTTAGGTGTCGTGGTACTTAATCTTGCGGGTAGTCATTAGGAGGCTAACGAGATGAAAGGCTATTTATTTTTAACACTCTCGATTATCAGTGAGGTTTTTGCAACAACTATGCTGAAGCTTTCAGATGGATTTACAGTTCTAGGACCATCTGTGGCGGTGGCACTTGGCTATGGAATATCATTCTACAGCCTATCCCTATGCTTGAAAACTTTGCCACTAAGCCTGGCCTATGCCATTTGGTCAGGTGTCGGCACCGCCTTGACGGTTATTGTAGGTATTGTCATTTGGGACGATATGTTTAACCTCTACTCTGCGCTTGGGATTGCACTCATAATAGGCGGAGTTATTTTGCTAAATGAAGGAAATCGAAATGATAGAGGGGCGGATAGCAAAGTGGAAGTGACGGATAGCATGCCAGAATAGACGGATAGCAGTAGGAAAGTGACGGATAGCATGCCAGAATAGACGGATAGCAGTAGGAAAGTGACGGATAGCATGTGGAAATAGACGGATAGAGTCAGAAAAATGGCGGATAGCAATGCAGGAATTGCAAATGACCGTTTAGGGGAGGAGGATGGGCTAGTGAAGGCGATTATTTTTGATTTTGATGGGACGATTATTGATACAGAAACAGCTTGGTATACAGTTTTTAAGGATGCTTATGCATCTTATGGTGTGGCATTATCGTTAGAGACGTATGCAAAATGCCTTGGTACAAATCTTCAGGATTTTAATCCTTATACCTATCTAGTTACACATCATCAAATGGATTTAGATGAGGAGGCATTTCGAACATCCATTCAAGGAAGGCATGCGGAACTGATGGAGTTGGAAGTGATAAGGCCTGGTATTTTAAATCTTTTGCAGCAAGCAAAGGAAGCGGGTTTAAAAATTGGTCTTGCAAGTAGTTCAAGCCGTTCATGGATTGATCGATTTGTAGATGCATTGGGTATACGAGAGTTTTTTGATTGTTATTGTACGGCTGATACGGTGACAAATGTTAAGCCTGATCCTGAGCTGTATGTGCAGGCACTTGAACAATTAGGTGTAAGTGCTAATGAAGCGATAGCTATGGAGGATTCACCGAATGGAGCACGTGCAGCTTTGGCAGCGGGTCTTCACACGGTAGTGGTTCCCAATACCATCACCAAGCAATTACCGTTTTCTACAGGTCATCATACAATAGATGATTTGGAACAATATGATTTAGAACAGCTACTGGCAAGCCTTGTCAAATAATGATTTGCTTCGAACCTCTAACCACTCATTTCGTTTGGTAGAGGTTTTTTTAGTTTCTTTGTGAAAAAGTCGTCATATTATGTATCGCTACATATTATAACGAGAGGGCAACTTACGGAGACTAGGATACTTATTCAGACTAGGGAGGGGGCTACAATTTGAATAGTGAGAAAAGAAGAAATCATTTTTTATGCGAAGCTTTGTGCGATTTGAAGGATCTTCAGGATATTATGATGGATTTTCATTCTAAATATTTCGGTCAGCTGCTTGTAAAAATAGTTGGGAGTGATACGATTCCGTTTTTTTTAATTACCAATAGTGGCGCACATTTAAGACTAATGGATACGGTAAAGGACTTTGAAACGGAGTTTTTCCGAATAGAGGACGTCGATAAAGATCGATATCGTGGCACGGTGTCTTTGCTACGTGCCTTTGATTATGAGGGGAACGATACCAATTCCCTTGCGGATGTAGTGAGGCTAGAAAAGACAAGTACAGAAAAATCCATTGAGCTTAGTAGTATTTCTGCGATTCAACTATTAAAGCCAGATATGCTAAAAGGGAAATTTATCATTGAACCTAAATGGTAGCATCCTATTAAACGACTAGAGCTAGAGCATCTGTCTATATGAAAAGGATTAAGAGTGAATGTAATAGAGATAGAATCTAATGAAAGGAAGTTTAGCTATGACGATTATTGGTATGCTGCATCATCGACTTGATCCGACGACAGTTCTCAAGTCATATGCATATGCGGCAGTTGCAAAGGCAGAAGGGGCACAGTTTTTTTACTTTACACCTAAAAGTGTTGATTTTGAAAAACGTACCATTCGCGCTAAGGTATATGAGAATGGGCAATGGCAGGAAAAAACAATGCCCTTTCCAGATGTTATTTATAATGCGGGAAGTCCAGAGAAGTTATCTGTGTCTAAAGAGATTATTGAGCGCTTAAAAGAAGAAATTCCCTTTACGACCTATTCGATAGGGAATAAATGGAATGTTATGAAACGATTAAAAGAAGCCAAGGAATTTGAACAGTATTTGATTCCTTCTGAAATTGTCAAGAATGCAGATGTATTTCATAACTTCATCCATTATTATAAAAGAGTTGTGTTTAAGCCAATTGATGGACGTAAAGGAAAGGGTATTTATTTTATTACGAAGGCCGGACCCAAGAATTTTGAGGTGAGAAAAGATAGTACGAATACAATCTATTCGAAGCCACAATTAGATGCCTTATTAAAAGAGCAACTTGCGTCTGGTACTTTTATTATGCAGCCTTATATTCAATCCATTACAAAGGCAGGCCAGGTATATGATTTCCGTCTGCATGTACAAAAAAATGGTGAAGGTAAATGGGTGGTGACGACTGTCTACCCTCGGATTGCTCCAAATGGCTCTATCATCCCAAATATAAATAATGGTGGATTCACCAATTATTTAGACCCATTTTTAGAGCAAGAGTTCAAGGAAGAAGCTTACAATATTCGACGAATGCTTGAGCATTTCTCTTTAGCACTGGCGCATCATCTAGATGACATACAAATGGAAAAGTTCGGGGAAGTCATTGATGAAATAGGCATTGACGTCGGTTTAGATCAACAACAAAAAATTTGGATGTATGAGGTAAATTGGCGCCCGGGCTGTCCTCCTGCTTTTTATTTAGAATTAGACGTCGTCATTAATTCTATCCGCTATGCGATGTATCTCGCAAAAAACCATAAACCTGTAAAAAAGAAAATGGTTCAACAGAAAAACAATCAAACGGACGTCAAAAAAGATATTGTTCAACCAAAAAGCAATCAAGTGGAGGCTAAAAAGGACTTACCTATTATTGCCATTACAGGAAGTGCAGGAAAAACAACAACCAAGGCATTTGTCGGTTCGATTTTATCAAAAAAATGGAATGTGTTTGAATCGAAGGATTATTGGAATACGACAGAGCATACAAAAAAGCATAAGGAAGAAATCAATGACTCTCATCAGGCTGTCGTATTAGAATACGGCATGGCGTACCCAGGTATTATTTCGAATCACTGTAGCATTATACAGCCGAATATTAGTATTGTGACGAATATTGGTTTGGCCCATGTAGGTAACTTTGATGGGGATGTAAGAGGGGTTGCGAAGGCAAAGTCGGAACTGATTCATGGGATGGACCAACAAGGGCTACTTATATTGAATAAGGATGATGATAATTCAAGATATTTAGAGACACAGCAATTTAAAGGGAAAATGTTAACGGTGGGCATAAAAAGTGATGCAGATTACCGAGCATATGACCTTCAGTATAAGGATATCGGCATGTCCTTTAAAATGAAGCTACATGGTCAAGAAATAGAATTGTATATTCCTATTTTAGGGGAGCATCATGTTTATAATGCGCTTAATGCTGTAGCTGTAGCTGATTATTTAGGGTTTAGTCCATTGGATATCCAGGCAGGGCTCAACTTTAAAAAGCCACCAAGACGATTAACGATTTATAACTTGCGTGATGATATAACGGTCATAGATGATACGGTTCACTCCCATCCACAAGGAGTCCGAGCTGCCATTGATGTATTGACCAATATTGCCAAAAAAAGAAAAGTAGCGATTATTGGACAAATGCGGGAGCTTGGGGTGTTGAGGGAAGAAGAATATCGGAAGGTTGGCGAGTATATTTATAAGGTAGGTATTGATGAATTCATCACTTATGGATTTAGGACTGATGAAATGAGTAATGCCGCAATTGAGATGGGGATGGACCCATCCAAGGTCCACCACTTTATTAATAAAGATGCCTTGCATGCACTGCTAGATAAACTCATACAACCTCATGATACGATTCTCGTAAAGGGAGCTAGTAAAACGAATATGTTTGAGACGGTGAAATATTTGGACCAAACATTGAAAGAAGAATAATCATTACATCACGATAACGGAATGCATATAAAAACCCGAGTAACTGTCCACTGGCAAGCGGCAATTATTCGGGGTTTTTTTTCATACTCTTAAAATAAATTTGATTTCTTTGGCGGCATTTGTTGCATGATTCCGAGCTTCCGATAAGGTTGACCCTTGTGCTATGACATAGGCATAGCGGTGACCCATTGATAAAGGAGGGGTTAAGAATGTACCTTTCCTTGGTTTAACATAAACCTCGACCACTCCCGTTGAATTTGTCGCTCTTGTTCTACCAATTACTTTTTCTAAAATTCCTTTGCTTTCTACAATGACATATTTTGTGTAAACAAATTTTTTATGTCTAGGCTGAAAGTTAGGCTCTTCGCCAAGCAGAAGCTTCAATGTTTCTTCTACTAAACTAAATCCGAGTGCCGCTTGAAGCATGTTGTTCATGGCACCTCCAGAAATCCTTGGGTTAATCTCAATGAGTTTCCAGCCGTTTTTTGTCAATCGGAGTTCCAAATGGAGAGCGCCATTTTCTATATCAAATGCTTTGACAATGGACTGAAGAACTTCCTCAATGCCTGCCTGAATATCCAAAGGGGCTTTCACTAATACGCCATAGCCTGTTATGATAAACCGTTTCCCTTGGGTAATTTCCTGTTCAATAATGCCAATTATATGTGATTGCCGTTGATATACGACCGCCTCTACTAAATATTGAGGGCCTTCCAAATATTCTTCAATCATAATCGTTTCATAGGGATTTTTACTACGCAATGCTTTGAGGTGGTTTTGAAGCTGGTCGACATCCGTTGCTAATAGTACATCTTTGGAACCTGTTGACTTTGGTGATTTCACGATTAATGGAAATGTTAAATTTTTTGCAATAGGCTCATTAGGTTTCATGAGCGAAAATTTTGGTGAGTATGGTTGGTCTTTCAAATGATTTCTAGTCTTTTCTTTATCCTCCATGATTTCAATTGCGGAAGAGGATGTGTAGTTATGACAAAATTCATCACATAGCATGGAAGCAATATGAACAAATGGATCAACAAAACTAACGATACTTTTTATCTCTAATCCGGTTTTCCCTAGTTTATCAATTTCCTCTTTCATTCTTTCGATATTCAAAGTATCAATGAGAATCATTCTATGAATATCGGGGTAAGATCGGCGCTGCTGAAGTTGTTTTTCATTATTGGTGAAAAGTATTGTGAAATAGCCTAATCTTTCTGCTGCTCTTGTTGCTTCACGACTAGACCCGGATTTGTTTGTACCGATAAATACAATCGCTTTCAGGTATATCACTCCTTCTATTGGTACTTAGATACTTAATCACCTTTATATATATGCAAAGAAATAGTTTTCTTCTAGTTGTGTATCTTGTCTACATCCAAGCAACTTTTAAGAGGTTACATATACTAGAAAAGAAAGGAGGGAGAAAAAATATGAAGCCTCTTTCGGTGAAAAATTTAGCAGTGATTACGGCGGGCTATATAGTGCAAGGGTCTGAGGACATACTGATACAGCATGGTGCTTATCGATTAAAACAAGTGAAAAAGCCCAATACGGCCCTTTTTACAAGTAAACGTATTGTTAATTGGAAAAGTCTTGAGCCACTTTCTCCTCTTGTAATAGTGACCGACAGAGCATATCGGCCCACAGAGATTCCAACCCAGATTATTATCATACAGGTTGCGAATGTAGATGAGGCCTATTGGAAGTTTGTTCACTTTTATCGCAATCAATTTCATATCCCCATTGTTGCTATTACTGGTACTTCAGGCAAAACAACGACGAAAGAGATGATTAAACATATTCTTTCTGCTGATCGACAAGTGACAGCAACGACATTAAGTAGTAATTCAAGAACGGCATCATTGCAATATTTACTGAATATTGAAGATGACACAGAGGCGGCTGTATTTGAAACAGCTGTTGGCTCACCTGGAGATGTCACGAATGCAGGGAAGTATTTCAAGCCGACCATTGGGATTATTACGAATATCGGTGCCCATCATTTGAATTATTGTAAGACGCTTGAAGGCTATATTCAGGCAAAGGGAGAAATGCTAGATATCATTCAACCTAAAGGAACCCTCATCATAAACGCCGAAGATATGAATACTAAAAAACTAAATATTTCTAAGTTTAATGGGCGCTTAGTGAAGGTGGGTATCCATGATTCTTGTCATTTTCGTGCAAGCCATATCCAATATTATCAAAAGGGTATGAACTTTAAGCTGCACCATAATAGAAAAACTTATGATATTTTTGTACCGGGATTTGGTCAACATCAAGTGTACAACGCCCTTGCTGCCATTGCAGCGGCCTATGAAATAGGGGTACCTATTCCAGTTGCAGCCAATCAACTCCAATCTTTCCGTCAATTGAAAAAACAACTACAGCTCTTTGAAGGCATTAATCATTCTATGCTTTTAGATGATACCTGGAGTATTACGACAACTTCCTTAGAGGCGGCTTTAAAAGTGTTGAATGAGCTAGGAGATGGAAAGAAAAAAATTGCTGTTATTGGCACGATTACCGATTTGGGCTCATGGGGCTATATTATACATGAGCAAGCGGGTGAATTAATCCAACGTATTGGTGTGGATGTGCTAATTACTATTGGCGAGCATGCACGGATTATGGCTGATCATGCGGTGAAATTAGGCTTTAACGCTCCAGTTTATACCTATAAAAATAGCACGCTTGTTTATCCATTGTTGCAGAAGATTATAGATGAAAATACGATTGTCCTCATAAAGGGTGATATGTATAGTGAACAGGTTTCGAAATTAGCAACTGAGCTTAAATATAAACCTCCGCCTCCCACAGTTTAGCTCACTTCTTCATGGTTAGGATATTAACTGTGTCACATAGAATACCACTCTAATAAGGTATAGTAATTGATCAGAAAAGTAGCACTCGTGATCAAGAGAATGAATAGGTATGTACAAGATTGATAAAGAAAGGAGGCGTAGTACACTTGCAATCCATTAGTGTGCAAAAAATTAGAGGCGTCTTGCAGGGGAAAATTATCCATGGATCAGATCAATGGTCTGTAAAGCATGCAATTTACTATAATCGACATGATTTAACTCAAAGTCATACACTTATGTTTTTGAGTCGAAGTGATAAAATCAACTGGCAAGAGATTGATAGGAAGGGACCATCCCTTGTCATATCTGATAAACCAGCTACTGAGTTAAAAAATGCGTTAGATAATACAACGGTTTTACACGTCAAAAGCGTGGCGCAGGCCTATTGGACATTTATCGAATATTATCGTGGTCTTTTTCATATTCCGGTTGTGGCATTGACTGGAACCTGTGGTAAAACGACAACAAAAGAGATGCTAAAACATATCGCTAGTAAGCATTGGCAAGTGCAAGCATCTGTAAGTAGTAAAAATGAGCCAAGGCAATCATTACCCTATTTGACGGGCGTGGATGATAAAACACAGGCAGCCATTTTTGAACTAGGCTTGGGGAATACAGGGAACATAAAACACCAATGCATGATTTATCAGCCGACCATCGGCATTATTACGAATATTGGTGTTCACCATCTAGATGGCTGTCTCAATCTTGAAGGTTATATTAAAGCGAAAGCAGAGATTGTAGAGGGTATTCGAGCAGATGGTACACTAATCATTAATGCAGATGATGCTAACATCGAAAAAATATCTTACCAAAAATTTAAAGGGAAAATTATTAAATTTGGTTTACAGGATTCGGCTGATTACAAAGCTTCTGCTATCCAATTTACTCATACAGGCATGAAATTTGTGCTGGAAGTAGCAGACACTAAATACAATGTATTTGTGCCGGGTTACGGTGAGCATCAAGTATATAATGCGTTAGCCGCCATTGCTGCCTGTAGCGAAATGGGACTTTCTATACGCCAAGCTATTGCAGGTTTAAGATCCTTTAAACAAATGGCGAGACATTTAGAATTTACGACAGGTCTAGGTGACAGTACCATTATTGATGATACGTGGACCAATAATCCAACTTCTGTCGAGGCAGCCCTGAAAGTGTTAGATACAGTAGGAAAAGAGAAAAAAGTTATTCTTGTGCTAGGGGATATAAAGCGATTAGGAAATTTTGAAGAAAAATATCATCGGGAAATTGGCTCCAAAGTAGCTGAAAGACAGATAGATACATTAATTACGATTGGCAAAAGGGCAGAGGCAATTGCCGACCAAGCGAAAAAAGATGGAACTAAAGCAGAGGTTCATACGTTTAAAGATGTAATAGGTGTTTTAGAAATATTGAAACCAAAGCTTGACGCGGACACCATTGTTCTCATAAAAGGACCGATGTCAAGTAAATCTATGATTGAATTTGCCAACAATCTTAAAAATTTATCTTAAATAAAAAGGGTGTCTCTAATAGTTGAGACACCCTACCATTTAAAGCTTGTTATTTTAACACACGTCGAGCTGTAACATAGTTCTTTTGCGCCCAAGTGGAGCTTAAATTTTGTTTAACAACATTGTTAGTAGTCATACTAATAAATTGATTATTTCCTAAATAGATGCCTGTTTGCGTGATAGTTGCTCCTCCATCATTCGTTGAGAAGAACAATAAATCACCTTTTTGAAGCTGAGATTTGAGCACTTTTGTACCGACTAAAGCTTGTTTACTCGCTAGTTTATCCTTTAAATCAATGCCATTCTTGTTATATACATAGTACGTAAATCCCGCACTTGTGAAAGTTAGTGCACTCTCATTATACGTATAACCAAATTTTGCTTTGCTAGTTAAACCTGAAGCTGTAGCAATAATCTTATCGGCAGACGTATTCGCTGAAGGTGCACTTACAGAGGGGGTGTTAGAGAAAACCCGCTTAGCTGTAATATAGTGTTCTTTATAGTAATCAACTAATAAAACTCTCGTCATCACACCATCGGAATTTGGGATGATAATACGGTGATCACCGGCATAAATCCCAACAATAGAAGGATTTTTTGAGCCTGCTACACTATTAAAGAATACTAAATCACCCTTTTTCAAGTTTGCACGAGCTACCGTTGATCCTTGGTTCATTAAATCAGTTAACGTTTTTGCACCAAGTGTCACACCGCTTTTACGATAGACGAAATCGACAAATGCTGGGGCTGTAAAGCGTAGGCTCGATTCATTTGTTGAAGAACTAATCGTTGCTTTATTTTTATACGTCAGCGCATTCTCTACAATTTTATCGCCTTTTGTTGCAGGGTTGGCAGATAGAAGGGTAGGTAAAACGCGTCGTGCTGATACATAGTTTTCAGTATAATAAGGTTTACTATTTAAATCTGAGATCACAATATTTTGCTTGGAATCAGCCATGTGAATCATTTTATTGTCACCTATATACATACCTACATGGTCGGGGTCAGTTCCTGTTTTTTTACTCTTAAAGAATAGTAAATCTCCCTTTTGTAATTGGTTACGTGCTACATACGTACCTTGTTGAATCATATAGTTTTCATTATACGTCCCAAGATCTACACCATTTTTCTCGAAGATATACATTAAAAATGAAGCACAAGAAAATTTATAAGGATATGTAG
The DNA here is from genome assembly GCF_049315265.1 of Lysinibacillus sp. NPDC056220. Lineage (NCBI taxonomy): Bacteria > Bacillati > Bacillota > Bacilli > Caryophanales > Bacillaceae > Lysinibacillus > Lysinibacillus sp. NPDC056220. The sequence continues at coordinate 629,811 of NZ_JBMOXD010000003.1, read as the reverse complement.
GCTTGTAAACCGTATTGCTATATGTCGCTTGACCCATTAAGCTTTTACCAGTTTGAATCAATTGATTGGCTTTAGCGGCAACTGCCTGAGCGTTGTTTTGTGCATTTGTTGTAGCTGCCTCTACTTGAATTGGCTGCGTCGCTGTTTGGACTAATCCGAATGAGCTAAATCCAATGGTTAATGCAAGTGTTGTAGATAAAAATCGTTTATTCATGTTGTAAATAACCTCCTGAAGCGTTTAGTAGGATTTCTCCTGTATCGTCTTGCCTTGGAAATAATCGTAGCATGAAAATATAGGGCTTCTTGGCGGTAAATGTTGCCAGGGAGATGTGGGGGAGTGCCTCAACGCCTGCTATAAATGGCTTTATCGAAGGAATTTACAGTTATATTACAAATGTTTCAGTAAACTGTAATATGGGAGGATTTCATCTAAAAAAACTGCCCAAAATAGGGCAGTTTAGGCAATTGCCTGTATGATTTCTACTCGATTACCAAAGGGATCTCGGAATTCAAAACGCTCATAATCGGGGATAGGTACAGAGTCTTCTATTTCGATTTGATGTTCGGCTAGTTTCTTCTTCCAGTAATCAATATCTTCAACTTGATACGCAATATGAGCCTTGGTCGACAATCGATCAAAGCCATCCTCTGTTCCTACATGTATCTCTTGGTGACCAAGCTGTAACCAAAAGCCGCCTCTGCCTTTAAGAGAATCGGGTTTTTCTATTTCTTTCAGACCTAAGACACCGCAATAAAAATCTTTCCCTTGATTCTCTGACCCTTTTGGAATAGTAATTTGCACATGATGTAAAGCAATAATCATAGTTAGACCTCCTGTTTCAAATACTTATAGCTAATTATAGATTAATTTCAAAATAGTTGAAATGAAAGGTCGTGTCTACTCTCAGACTGTAGACAAACTCAAAAAATTTGAGAGTTTGCCAACAGTCTTTTTTCTTTTACAATGAAATAAAGTAAAGCCGTTGATTTCCACTACGGGCGGACGCTTTCTGCGGGCGGGGTCGAGCTGCTTCCCTCGCTTCGCTCAGTCCAGGATCTCGACTTTCCCGCTTTTCCCGCAGGAGTCGCCGCCCTTCGTTCCCATCAACTTCTACATAAAGTCTTACTTAATGCAAGTGAAACCATGAAGAATATTATGAAATAGCTGAATGAGTAAATAAACTATAGTTTTTTGAATCTATTAAGATCATACAAACCTTATGGTATAATAATAAAAACGGAATAATAGGATAGAGGTACAAACCAAATTGGGTTTGTTTAAAAGGGAAGATCGGTGGAAATCCGACGCTGTCCCGCAACTGTAAATGGGAGCACATTTCAAGAGACCACTGTTACGCCTTGTAATGGGAAGGTGAAAGGTGTGAAGAACATAAGCCAGGAGACCTGCCTTTATCTAGTACAGCCAAGAAACCTACGCGGATAGGGGGTGTTGAGTGTGACTAGAGAAATTCTCCTGCATGCTCATAGTACGATGATTGCTAAAAAGATAGCTTCTATGAAGAATAGAAAGCTTATTTCCATATGGCAAACATCGTATTATGTCGTGTATTTGTCATAAAAGACATCTTTCTAATGAGGGAAAGATGTCTTTTTTATGTAAATTATTAAAGGAGTGGTCCACATGAATCCACAAGTTGTTGAGTATTATGAAAGTTTATTTAAATTAGAAATTATGCAAGAGCCAAAGCCTTTAAAGGAGCTTGTTGAACAATATGTTGGGCATGATACAGCACATGAGCAATCTATTTTAGCAGCGTACGCGAATGTGATGAAGGAATTAATTGGATAATCAACGTTTGAGGGCTACTTCTTGATGGGGTAGCCTTTTTGATTGTGCATTTGTTGACAACATTTTTGTGGAAGGCGTAAAATTCAATGGCTTATTAATTTTGCAAGCTATGAAAGCAGCGAGAGCAGTGAATTCGAGGTCATTCGAATACTGGCACGTGGGGTAATCGATGGGCAGGCAGTTATGACAAGCAAAATTGCTTTAGAAAATATCGTAGAAAGGCTTTAAAGCATTAATGAAAAATCGAAGTCCGTGTAAAATTCTTGTGAATTTGAGTTTATAAATCTTTCCTAAATCGTAGCTAAACTTGTGTCCACATTTGTTTGGCTATGATTGTTTCATCTTTAAATAGCATAATACCACTAGGAATACATTTGTTTGTCATAAAACCGCCTTTAGGACTTCATTCATATTTCACTTTTACTTTATATAATAAATTTGATATTTATCTTCATTCAGCAACTGTTTGTACTGAAAGTAGTATCAAATACAGATGGTTCCTCCTTCAAAGGGAGTGATGAATGCTTATTAAGTGTTCAAACGCCTACTGAATCAAGATAATGCCTCAATCGGATATCACAGATTTTGAAGAGGAACTTTCCAGCCAAGCTCCTCTTCAAAATCTGGCCGTAGCCTAACGTCAGCGGCCATTACGGTGAGGCGTATTTGATTAAATAGATTGGAGATTAAAAATGAAAAATCTGCTTTATTCAAGGTTTTGGCGTTTGCATTTTTTCGCAGCCCTTTGTATTACGCCATTACTGCTATCTCTCACATTAAGTGGGATTGGTTATTTGTTTTTTACAGATGTAGAAAATCGTTTATATGATGATTATTTTTTTGGCGATAGCCATAAAGAAGAGGTCTTAACAATTGATGAAGCAGTGGAAAAAGCAGAGGCAGCATTTGCAGGTTACTCCACTACAAAAGTGATTATGTTGGAAGAGCCTTATAATACGCGTTTAACTTTATCAAATGGGAATGAACAGAAGTATGTATTTTTAGATGATCATTATCAAATGGTTGGTAGTCAGGATGCCAATTATACATTCTCTAATATTATGAGAAATACCCATAGCTCATTATTTATTGGTGGTACATTTGTCAATTATTTAGTAGAACTAGCGGCATGCTGGACAATCTTTTTACTACTATCCGGACTTTATATGACGTTTAAAGGGGATTTATTGAAAAAGCGCAAATCGGAAAATAAACGACAAAAAAGTAAGAGATACCATGCGCTTGTTGGGACAATCATTACTATTCCCATGGTGATGTTCATTGCTACAGGGCTTTTATGGTCTGCTTTTCAAGGTTCCATATTGGCAAATATAGCGTCAGAAAGTCCAACTTTCGGCTACCCATTATTACAGCAAAAGCCACCAACATCCGATGTGTCTGAAATTCCATGGGCAACGCGTCAATTAGAGGCGCCATCATCTGAGGGAGAACATGCACAGCATCACGGTGGGGGGGCTGTCCGTTATACAAACGACAACCAAATGACCATTGCTAATCTTGAAAAAGAAATAACTGCCATGAATATTGCCAAACCTTATTCGATTATTTATCCATCAAACGAAGAAGGCGTATTTACAGTGGCAAAGGCCAGTAATTCAGGTGTAACAGGACTTGATGTCAAGCCTACAGACGAGGCAACGATGTATTTTGATCAATATAGCGGCAAGTTTATTGATCAGGTTAACTATGAGGATTATGGTATGCTGGCGAAATTCTTTACATGGGGCATTCCTTTACATGAAGGCCATTTGTTTGGCTGGCCAAATAAGCTGTTAAACTTACTGGTATGTTTAGCCTTTTTAGCAGTAATTGTATGGGGGATTCGCACTTGGATTTTACGTAGGAAAAAAGGTGAGCTATCTGCACCACCACAAATTTCACATAAAATCTCACTTCCTTTCGTAATTTTCCTTATTATTTTAGGAATTATTATGCCATTGTTTGGTGCCTCATTGATTGCGGTAGTGTTGATTGAATATTTCATTTTAGGATGGCAAACCAAAAAGAAACTAAGAGCAGAAGAAACTAAATAAAGATAATGGATACGGCACAACCCAAATGTGTCGTATCTTTTTTTGTTGTTTATTTCATTTGGAGTAAGCCGAATACTATGTTGATGCAGAAAATTATTTATAGATTTTTCAGCGCGATTTTATAAAGTTTTAAGATTTGTATGGTACATTGCTATTAGTTTCAGCTTATTGGGGGAATTTAGATGTCGATTAAAACGAGGTTTTTGCTATCTTATGTAGGCGTTATTATGATTGCCATCACGCTTTTACTTGCAGCGGTTTTTCTTTTTTCCTTTGCCATTACAGGTGATGTTAAAGCAATTGAGCATTTTTACAAAAAGTCTTATGTCCAAAAGCCTTTAACAACGGTAGAGGAAAATGCTTTTTTAGATTTGAAATTATTGGCAAAAAAAAATCCCCAGCAGCTTTTAGATATTGAACAGCTACAAACCATAAATGCTCCTTCCATTGAGATTGTTGTGCGGAAAGACCATCAAATTGTTTATGCAACACAACAAGAGCATCAACAACTATTGCTTCAAAGTTTACCAGGTTTTGAAGCGACCAATATTAATTCACGTGACACAATTATGATTAATCAAGCCTTTTATACGTATGTGAAGTTCGATTTTTACTTCCCAGACAAAACAGAAGGGAGTATCTTTGTATTAAGAGAGGTTAGTTCACATGCGGAGGTCACGCGAGAACTGTTACCCATTCTGTTAGGTATCTTATTTGTCTTATTTATGATGATTATCGGTTTACTCAATTATTTAGTGTCTAGAAGTATCATTAACCCAATCACAGCCTTAAAGGAAGGGGCAGAACGGATTAAATCGGGTGATTTAGATTTTGAAATTACATCCCGTTCTAATGATGAAATTGGTCAGCTTAATCGATCGTTTGAGGAAATGAGAGTTAAACTGAAGGAATCTGTACTAATTCAGCTTCAATATGAAGAAAATCGGAAAGAACTGTTATCGAATATCTCCCACGATTTAAAAACGCCAATGACCTCTATTATTGGCTATGTGGAGGGCATTAAAGATGGTGTAGCGAATACTGAACAGAAAATGGATAAATATTTAACAACTATCTATACGAAAGCCAAGGATATGGACGTGTTAATTGATGAATTATTCTTATTCTCGAAATTAGATTTGAAAAAGGTTCCGTTCCAAATGGAAAGTGTCAATCTTCAACAATATATGCATGATTATGTGGAGGATGCTAGCTTTGACTTTATTGCCAGAGATATTCATTTACAATATATATCAGCAGGCTCTTCGCTTTTTGCTATGGTGGACAGGGATAAGCTAAGACGTGTCTTATCCAACTTATTGAGCAACAGTGAAAAATATATGGATAAACCTTATAAGCAAATTATTATTTCCCTACATGAGCGAGTAGATGATGCCATCATTCAAGTTACAGATAATGGTGCGGGAATTGACCCTACTGCATTACCACATATATTTGATCGTTTTTATCGTGCGGAACCTTCTCGAAATTCTCAAACAGGTGGAAGTGGTCTTGGGTTAGCAATTGCCAAACAAATCGTCCTTGAAATGGGTGGCAATATTTGGGCAAAGAGCGAATTAACAAAGGGAACGAGCATTTTCATTTCATTGAAAAAGGATGAGGAAATGGGGGGAAATCATGAAAAAAATACTATTAATTGAAGATGAAGTGAGCATAGCAGAGCTCCAACGAGATTATTTAGAAATTAATGATTATGTGGTAGATATTCAGCATCATGGCGATGAGGGGCTGAAGCAGGCGCTTCATGGCGATTATGATTTAATTATTTTAGATATTATGCTTCCTGGAATGAATGGCTTTGAAATTTGTAAACAAATTCGAGCAGTGAACAATATCCCCATCTTATTTGTGTCGGCTAAAAAAGAGGATATTGATAAAATTCGAGGTCTCGGGTTAGGGGCAGATGATTATATTACTAAGCCTTTTAGTCCTAGTGAGCTTGTGGCAAGGGTCAAGGCGCATATATCTAGATATGAGCGTTTAGCCTCAAACCAACCAACGAACAATATGATGTCTATACATGGCCTTACGATCGATACATCAGCTCGAAAGGTTTTGGTGAATGGTGAAGAAGTGGCCTTTACGACCAAGGAATTTGATTTGCTTGTGTTTTTTGTCAAACATCCAAATCAAGTATTAAGTAAAGAACAATTATATGAGCGGAACTGGGGCTATGAATCCGCTGCGGATGTTTCCACAGTTACCGTGCATATACGAAAGCTTCGTGAAAAAATTGAACGTGATCCAGCACAGCCAAAGTTTTTAGAAACCGTATGGGGTGCAGGTTACCGCTTAAATGTGTAAGACACCGCCTCGTCGTCTTGACGAGGTTTTTTAAATTGAAAATTTTAGACTTTTTTAAGAAATGGTTAATAGGCAATTTAGCAATGAATTATAAACTATACATAGACTGCTAAAATTAAATAGTGAGGGCGGTGAATAGCCAATGAAAAAAATGCAAGCAGCTATGATCGCTTTATCATTTTTATTGCAGGGATGTGCCTCAAATGATACGGAGACCATAAGGCGTGATAAAGGAGGAAATGAGGAAATGGCAACAGATTTGACGAGTCAATTGTTTCAAGCGGTAGAAAAAAGCGATGTAGAATCGCTAAAAAAAGTTATACATGAAAAAGTGAATATCAATGCACAAGACGCAAGCAATCGAACGGCTTTGATGATGGCTACCTACAATCAGGATGTGGAAGCAGTGAAATTACTCATCGATGCAGGTGCGGATGTGAACATCCAGGATGATATGAAAAACACGCCTTTCTTATATGCGGGTGCGGAAGGCTATTTGGATATATTAAAGCTAACGATTCAAGCAGGTGCCGATTCTACGATTGTAAATCGTTATGGTGGAACGGCATTAATTCCAGCATCTGAGCACGGCTACATTCATGTCATTGAGGAATTATTAACTACCACAAACATCGATGTGAATCATGTCAATAATCTGGGATGGACAGCATTAATGGAAGCGATTGTATTAAATAACGGCAACCCTACACAGCAAACGGCCATTCAAATGTTGATTGATCATGGAGCTGATGTCAATATTCCAGATAAAAATAATATGTCACCTTTACAGCACGCAAAACAGAAAGGATTTAAGGAGATTGAAGAAATCCTTGTTGCAGCAGGAGCAAAATAAACGACTAGACTTTAGCCATCGAGAAGCTTCACTCTTGATGGCTTTTATCTCGTCAAAATCGTGATGCAAGTGGCCAACGCTTTGATATTATTACTTCATTGCGCAATCGCTATGTGACTGTGATAACAAGTGAAGGGGAAGAGTTTGTAGCTAATTATGTGCCTTTCCACAAGCAGCTGTTGGAAAATAAGCTCCTCAATTTAGATTACCTGCAGGTCAAACCTTCAAACAAGGTGTTACATACCAAGTGTACTCACATTGGGCAGAAATTGATGTAAAGAGCTTTGTTGCAAAAAAATAGCACCATTTACACTGCAATCTGCTAAGGCTATTAATAGTAATTCATTGGAATTGTAATTAACTAATAATCCTCAAACGGATTTATTAGCTGGCAGAAGTGTGGAACTTCGTGGTAATGGTGGCACATTAAAAGCAGATGTAAATTATACGGTGACACCATTAAATAATTGGGCGATAGCGACAAATGTAGTTCTCCAAGGTAAATAAACAGGTGAATTTGTAATTGAACTATGTAGTATACGTTCTCCTATCAAAAAATCTCGTCACAGAGGTGGCGAGATTTTTCTGATTTATAGCCAGCCTTTATCACTAGCAATTTGAGCGGCCTGCTGTCTTGATTCTACTTGTAGCTTTTGAATAGAGGTTGATAAATAATTACGAATGGTGCCTTTTGTTAAAAATAATTGTTTACTGATTTCGTGAGTGGTTAAGCCTTCTTTCACCAGTTGTAGCACGGCAACTTCTCGCTCATTTAAAGGATTTTGCTCTTTCATAAATAAGGTAGCGGCTAAATCTTTACTGACCACCTTTTCACCTTGCATGATTTTGCGAATAGTAGCAATTAAATAATCAATCGGTTCATCTTTCAGTAAGTAGCCATGTACCTCACAATCCATGGCCTTTTGTAAATAGCCTGGGCGTGCAAATGTAGTGACAATCATCACTTTACAGGGCAAGTTGGCCTCTTTAATTTTTTCTGCAAGCTCTAATCCTGACAGATGGGGCATTTCAATATCTACCAGGCAAACATCGGGTAATTCCTGCTGAATGTAGTCCCATGCTTTTTGACCATCTGAAACTTCAGCTATCACTTCAATATCTGGTTCGAAGGACAAAAGGGATGTTAAGGCACCACGTAACATTTGTTGGTCCTCTGCTAGTAAAACTCGTATCATGTTGAGGGCTCCTTTCCATCTTGAATTGGTATGCTGAATATTACGAGAGTGCCTGTCCTTGTACCCCCTTCAAAAAGGGCATAACCTTGCAGAACACGCATTCTTTCTTTTATCGAGTTCATGCCATTACCCAGCCCCTTCTGTTCCAAACCAATCCCATCATCTTGAATGGCAATGGTAAATTGTCTATTTCGACATTCAATCTCTATGTTGCAGTTTTGAGCCTGACTATGCTTCAGCATATTAGTTGTAGCCTCACGTACACATAAAGCTAACATGGTTTCCTCCACACTTGAAAGAACAATTTTTGGACAATGATTGTTAATAGTGGTCGTAATATTCGCACTTTGTAAGAGCTGCTGGCAGTGTAGTAGCTCTGTTTGTAGAGACACAAAATTCATATCCGAAACGAGCTCTCGTACTTGCTTTAAGGCTGTACGTGTTGTAGCTAATATGTCATTTAATTCTTGTTTGACACTGGAAGGATCTCGGTCGATAAGTTTAGTGGTCAATTCCGTTTTGATTTTAATCATCGTCAGGGTGTGACCAATCGTGTCATGAAGATCTCTAGCAATGCGCTGTCTTTCCTCTTGTTGAACAAGCTGGGTATTGACATCTGCCAATTCAATTTGTAGGTTTTTCGACTTTTCTACAAAATAAATGAGAACAGGGAATACCAATTGAATGATCATTAAGGGTATTAGTACTTGTGTGTCAACAAGTGCTAGGGAATTTGCGGTCGCCCACAAAATGATTAAAAACATAGCAGCTATACCAAGAATTCCGCTAGCAATATGCCATTTTGATTTTGCCCTCCCTAATAAATCGGCAAAGGTAAATCCGAAGATAAGCATGAAGATATCCTCGTAAATAGCAAGGATGGTAATGAGAAGGAAGCCTACAAGTGAGGCAATTAGTAGCTTCCAATCTCGATTCCATAAAGCCATATAGAAGGCGACTAAGTACAAGGCTAAAATAACGATTTTAGCTGTGAAAGGGAGTACAGAATGCGACCATAATACCATGGCAATCAAAACAATTATGGATACAACATCGATGATTAAATAGTGTTTAACTTGTTCTCTGGGATATATTTTTATGGCTTACACCATCCTCTGTTGCTTATTCTTTGTCAGAGCTTGAATCGTTTTTTTACGAACCCATTCCATCGGGCCAATACGGAACTGGTGCTGCCAAAATGTTGCTAGTACTAGCTGTAGACAAGATAGGGCAACCCACATACTTATAATAAAAAGGCTATTTACATGCCCGCCTAAGCCAAGCCCCCAGCCGTAAAAAATAATAGACGCCAGCACGTTTTGCAGGACATAACAGCTCAATGACATTTTGCCGACATTGGCAAACCGTTGCCAAAGCCAATCTAGCTTCTTATATTCTACCAGTTTACCTAAAATTCCAATATAGCCAATGGATAGAATAGGTGCACATAAATAGCGAACAGGTAAATCAAAAAGTCCCCCAGGTATAAAAATTAGCAGATTCAATGGAATACCAATGAATACACCGATTGTAAAAAGCTTTTGTCGAGCTTGATAACCTTTACTTGTTGGTGAAAAAACCTCGTTGCGCATGAATTTGACCCCAAGGATAAATAAAAAAACATTCATCGGGATAATAAATATAGCTTCCGTTCGATAAAATAAAAAGTTTGTCAGGCGATGCTGTACTTGCGCCAGCCATGTACCATTTTCATAGATGGCTGTGACAGTTTCCATCCCATTTAGGGAAACGCTAGCCCCAAGCAATGTAACGACAAAAATAAAAAGAATGAGGAAGACATGAAAACTACCCAAAAGATAGAAAGCCCATGTCATGACTTTGTCGCCTAATCTAATGAGAATAGCCACGATAAATGCCGTAACGGCGTAGCTCATTAAAATATCATATTCCATGACCAGTGTGTAATGAAGTAGTCCTTCCACCCCTAAGAAGACAATGGTCCAAAGATACACGCCAGGCCAAGTATTTCCTCTACGAAGTGCCAGCTGGTATTTTAACTGTAAACCTACCCCAAACATAATCGTTAATAATCCTAGTAACTTGCCGTTTACAAAAAATAGTACTAACATTCGTAAAAAATCATTGAATGACCACCAACCAGAATAATTACTCGTTGTAATATACGATAAATCACCCAGATAAGCAAAAATCCAAATATTGGTTCCGAGGGTCCCTAAGACAGCGAATCCTCTTAGCATATCGATAAAGGGAAGCCTTTGTTGTGTTTGCATAGTTCCATCACTCTTTCTTTGTTTTTCTTATATTCATGATAAGAAAACAGGAGGATAAAACCTATTCACACAAGTCAAAGAATCGTTATGACAGGTGTCATAACAAAAAAACCAGCAACGCTTTGGATGCTGGCTAGATGGTTATTTTGTACAGATATAGATGCGATAATCTAAAATATTATCGTATTTTTCATTCATCATAATATGCTGATTCAAGACATCATACAATGTGGATTCAATCTCCTTGGAAATGTGGAATTCTGGCTTAGAGGAAATATCCTTATTTTTTTGTATGCGAATATCTTGAAACCCTATCTCTTGAAATAATGCAACCCAATCCTTTTTCGTAAAGAGAGCATCAAACCCGTAAAATTGTTGAATATCGTCTGCCAGCTGTGAGGAAAGAAGCGTAGGGATTGTAAATTCAATAGCAATCAAGCGCCCACCTTGTTTTAATAAACGAAAAATCTCTTGCAATGCACGTTGTTTATGAACAAAGGAAAGAACAGATTCAGCAAGCACAAAGTCAAATGCTCCATTGGGGAGTGATGTTTCCTCAATCGAGCCTTGAATGATATTGACTGGTAAACGTGCTTTTTTCATGCGGTGACGTGCCTTTTCTATCATAATGGGATTAATATCGATACCCGTTACATTTGTTGTATAGTAGGAAGCCAAAAAGGCAGCTGTTTGCCCTGTACCACAGCCAACATCTAAAATATGAGAGGTTGGCAGAATACTCTCATTCTTTAGGATTTCCTTTGATAGATTGATGCCACCAGGATGGGCACCACCAACACCAAATTTTGCTAGGAATTGGAGATAATTAGAGTCTTGAATGAAAACCACCTTCTTTTTCATATAGTATGAAAAGAAAACTAGTATGGTTCCCTTACATATGATGAAAAGCTAGAAATCCTATTTTTAAATAGATAATTTTTGATACTTCTTCATACGTCTAATTCCTTCATAGATGATGCACATATACTAGGGGAGAGCTTTTAGATAGGAGGTGTATAAATGCCACATTTTCAGCCGAATTATAGAAGAGGAGTCTATCCTTCAAACAATATGGGAACTTTTGGTCCTCCATTTCGAGGTAGAGCGATGCAACCTAACTATCCACCCAATCGGCAATTTCAAGGTCCTGGTTTAGGAAGATTGCCAGATCATTTACATGCAATCATGGGGCATGCTGGAACGATTACGAATGGCGTAAATATGTTAAGACAGATGGGGGCACTATTAAGTTTATTCAAATAAAAGAAAGAAGCCCTCTTAAGAATGCTTTCTTTAAGAGGGTTTCTATTGCGAACTAATGGGATGGGACAAGTTCTTTTTCGATAATGGAGCGATTTTTCTCTTTAAATAGTTCATTATGAGAGGACACCATTCCATGGCGATAAGCAGTTGGCTCTAAATAAGTTTTAATAGAGTTGACCGCGTTGGCTGCATCTTGGAATGTCCCAAGCAGCAAATTGATTTTTCCTTCAAATGATAAAATATCTCCTGCCGCAAAAATACCAGGCTGTGCTGTTTCACCAGTTGCTTTGCCTTCAAAATAATAATCATCCTTTTTAGGAATAGAAATGGCTTCATCAAACGTGAGGGACGCTTCACAATTATAGCCATGACTAATGATAACCTCGTCAATTTGACGAGTGTAACTTTCCTTCGTTTTCGAATTTTCACATCTCACTAATTGAATAGCGGTTTTATCATCATTCGCTAAAAGCTTTGTAATCGTCGTATTACATTCAATTAGGACCCCTGCATCAATGGCTTCTTTTACAGTTGCTTCATGCGCTGATAATGTATCTTTACGGTAAACCACTGTCACACTTTTAGCAAGGGGGCTCAGTTCTACAGCCCAATCAATGGCCGCATTGCCACCACCAGAAATAAGGATATCCCTATTCACAAAACGTTTATAGGATTGAACGGTATAGTGTAAATTGGACATTTCATATTTCTCAGCACCTTCCAGTGTTAGTTTCTGAGGGTTTATAATACCGCCACCAACCGCTAATAGAACAGTTTTTGAATAATGCCTTTCTCCAGTTGCCGTATGTACAATAAATAGATGTTCTTGTCGTTCAATAAAATCTACTTTTGTGTTTGTTAGAATAGTAGGGTCAAATGTTTTAGCTTGCTGGATCAATTGTTTAACAAATTTCTCACCTAAAATAGGGGGCTGGCCTCCTATATCCCAAATAAGCTTTTCAGGATAAAGTAATACTTTTCCACCAAGTTGAGATTGGCTCTCTATTAATTTTGTTTTTAATCCTCGTAAACCACTATAAAAGGCGCTATATAAGCCAGCAGGGCCTCCGCCAATAATTGTCACATCATACACATGTTGCATTTTTATTGCCACATCCTTAATTGATAGTAAAAAAGTAATTGACAAAATCTTATCATAAAACTAGACTAATTTTAGTGATAATGATTATCATTTTTAACAGTGCCTATCATAGCATGGAATGAAGTAAAATGAAAGAGAGGGTCCGAATTGCGTTTAGAAGTTGAATCGATTCGTGTTGGTTATGAGAATAAAACGATTGTGCATGACTTATCGCTACAAATTCCAGATGGCAAAATCACAACCATCATTGGTTCAAATGGCTGCGGAAAGTCTACCTTATTAAAGGCCATTACACGAATTTTAAAGCATGAGAGTGGACAGGTCATTCTGGATGGTCAAAATATTTCCAAGATGAACACGAAGGAATTGGCGAAAGAACTTGCGATTTTACCGCAAAGCCCAGAAAGTGCACATGGTTTAACAGTGGAAGAGCTTGTATCCTACGGTCGATTTCCCTATCAAAAGGGCTTTGGCAATTTATCACAGAAAGATAAAGAGGTCATTGACTGGGCTTTACAAGTGACAAAAACAGAAGAATTCCGCTTGCAATCTGTAGACGCTTTATCAGGTGGACAGCGTCAACGAGTGTGGATTGCCATGTCTTTAGCTCAAGAAACCGACATTATATTTTTAGATGAGCCAACAACCTATTTAGACATGGCACATCAATTAGAGGTTTTAGAGTTACTTTACAAGCTAAATGAAGAACAAGGGCGCACGATTGTTATGGTACTCCATGATTTAAATCAAGCGGCACGTTTTTCTGATTATATTGTGGCGCTGTCACAAGGAGAGCTTGTTAAATTTGGAACTGCGGAGGAAGTCATGGTTCCAGAAGTATTAAAAAAAGTGTTTAATATTGATGCTGTAATTGGCAAAGATCCACGAACGAACAAACCAATGTGCATTACATATAACTTATTACAAACCGTTTAAAGGAGAATGAAAGACAATGAAGAAGTGGTTATTACCAATGTTTATGATGCTCGTACTAGTACTTGCAGCGTGCGGCAATAAAGAAGAGAAAATAGAAAAGGCTGATGAAGGCTCGAAAGAAGCGACTTCTGCAGAAACAATTACTTATCAATCTGAAGCAGGACCTATTGAAGTACCAGCAAACCCTAAACGTGTAGTCGTGTTATCTTCATTTGTAGGGGATTTATTACAGCTTGATGTTGATGTTGTCGGTGTAGATGCATGGGCAGCGAAAAATCCGAATTTTGAAGATGCTATTAAAGATGCAGTAGTTGTAGAAAATACAGATATCGAAAAAATTCTTGAGCTAGAGCCAGACTTAATCATTGGTTTAAATGGTATTGAAAATGCTGATAAATTATCAGAAATCGCTCCAACTGTATTATTTACGTATGGGAAAGTAGACTATTTACAGCAATTTATTGAAATCGGTAAAGTGGTCAATAAAGAAAAAGAAGCAACGGCATGGGTAGAAGATTTTAAAGTACGTGCAGCGGAATCTGGTAAAAAAATTAAAGAAAAAATCGGGGAAGATGCAACTGTAACAGTCGCAGAAAACTTTAATAAACAATTTTATATTTATGGCGATAACTGGGGACGCGGAACAGAGATTTTATATCAAGAAATGGGCTTAAAAATGCCTGAGAAAGTTAAAGAAACAGCTTTAGAGCCAGGCTACTATGCTATTTCTCAAGAAGTTTTAGGGGATTATGCAGGGGACTATGTGATCTTCAGTATGTTCCAAGACCAAGATAATTCATTTACAGACGCAGCATGGTTTAAAGACTTAGAAGCAGTGAAAAATGGTCATTTATTTGAAGTGAATGCAAATGCCTTTTATTTCAATGACCCGATTACATTAGAACATCAACTGAAGTTCTTTGAAGAGAAATTTTTACAATAATTAGTAGAGAGTAGCGAAGGCAAATGACAAAGTTTCGACAGTTACCATTTTGGCTTCAGGTATTGCTTGCATTGCTCGTATTAATCGGCACAGCTTGTATCTCGCTGTGCTTAGGTGCAGCGAATACGAGCATTCAAGATGTCTATCAAGCAATTGTCGGACAAAGTGGTGGTAAGCATTACACGATTTTACGTGAAATTCGATTTCCTCGTATCATTGCTGCTATTTTTGTTGGCAGTGCACTCGCAGTTGCGGGAGCGATTATGCAGGGGGTTACACGCAATCCATTAGCGGATCCAGGGCTACTTGGTTTAACAGCAGGGGCAAATGCGGCCCTTGCTTTAACGATGGCATTTATCCCGAAATTCTCTTATTATACGTTAATTTTAGCCTGCTTTATTGGAGCTGGAATTGGTATGATAATCGTTTATGGGATCGGTGCTTCTACTAAGAAAGGTTTCTCACCATTGAGACTTGTTTTAGCTGGTGCAGCAGTTACTGCATTATTACAGGCGATTGCTGAAGGCACAGGCATTTTATTTCAAATTTCCAAGGATGTTTCGATGTGGACGAGTGGCGGATTCATTGGCACGACATGGCAGGCGTTATTGATTGTTCCTGTCATTGTCATAGGTCTCCTATTGTCATTTGCTTATAGTCGACAATTAACGATTTTAAGTTTAAATGAAGAAGTTGCGGTAGGAGTTGGACAAAACACAACATTGATTAAAGGTATTATGATGTTTGCTGTCGTTATTTTAGCAGGCTCTGCCGTAGCTCTTGTTGGGAATCTAGCATTTGTTGGCTTAATGGTACCTCATATTGTTCGCGCATTTGTAGGAACGGATTATCGTTTTGTCTTACCGATGAGCGCAATTATTGGCGGCTGGTTTATGGTGACGGCTGATTTTGCAGGTCGCATGATTAATGCACCATTTGAAACGCCAGTTGTAGCGATTGTTTCGATTCTTGGTCTACCATTCTTCCTACTATTAGTAAGGAAGGGAGGACGCCAATTTGTTTAAAGAAGGTCGCAAAAAACAACGAAAATGGCTTTTTACTTGGCTTGTCGTCACGTTATTCATTTTTGTTCTAGGCATTTCTTTAGGACCAGCCTCAGTTTCGTTTGATCGCATTCTACCAACCTTGTTAGGCAACGGTAGCTTTAAAGAATCCTTCGTATTATTCTCAGTTCGCTTACCAAGAATGTTGGTATTAGCAGCGGCAGGGATGGCGTTAGCTTTAGCAGGTGCGGTCCTACAAGGGGTTACACGCAATGATTTAGCAGATCCAGGGATCATTGGTATTAATGCGGGAGCAGGTGTCGGGATTACAGTCTTTTACTTACTTGTAAATGGCGATCTCCCACATTTTGCTTATATATTGCCAGTTGTAGGGTTTTGTAGTGCTCTTTTTACTGCCCTTTGCATTTACTTTTTCTCTTATCAACGCCATAAAGGGGTGCAACCTGTTCAATTGATTTTAATTGGGGTAGGGGTAGCCTCTGCTTTATCTGGGGTTATGATGGTATTAATCTCCTCAGCAGAGCGTAGTGATGTGCAATTCATTGCCCAATGGCTTGCAGGTAGCGTTTGGGGTACGGATTGGCCATTTTTCTGGGCTTTAGTGCCCTGGCTTGTGCTTGGGATTCCGTACATTTTCTATAAATCCAATGTCTTAAATGTCTTGGCGATGACGGAGCAAACAGCCGTAGGTCTTGGGATGAATATCGGGCGCGAGCGGTTACGCTTATTAATCGTCGCTGTGGCACTAGCAGCAGCAGCAGTTTCTGTAACAGGTGGTATTGCCTTTATAGGGTTGATGGCACCTCATATTGCCAAACAGCTTGTCGGACCACGCTACCAATTCTTTTTACCATTGACTTTATGCATTGGCGCAAGTTTATTAATGCTGTCCGATACGATTGGCCGCGTTGCCATTGCTACTGCAACAGTGCCAGCGGGAATTATTGTGGCCTTTATTGGCGCACCTTACTTTTTATATTTATTACGGAAAAGTGTATAGAAAAGTGATAGCACGAGTAAATGGATGCTCGAAAGCAAAGGCTTTTGAACTACTGAAATGAAAGAAAGATTTATTTTACTAAATGTATATGGCAAGTTTTTAGGAACCTCATTTGTTGAGGTTCTTTTTTTATATAATCAAGACAGGAGGTGAATAAATGATTCTATTAGCACGTCGAATATCGGAAACACAGAAGACACTAGAAGCCATTGTTCGAAGACTCTCAAACTCTCACCAGGAGTACTCGAATTATGATGAAAACTTAAGACGTTTAAAGGCTGGACACGCAGGCGAACAGCGTGTAGATGCAGAGTGGCTTGAGATAGACCTTCCTACCCCCTATTATTTTCTCCATGATTTTCAAACGATGAATAACTTCGGCTCTACTCACCAAATGGACACCATTTTTCTATGTCCACACTTTTTACTGATTGTAGAAATCAAAAATATAACAGGCGTTCTCTCATATGATACCTCCTTTGCACAATTGACACGGATGACCTCAGAAGGCAAGGTAGAGGGAATGACTGATCCATTTCTTCAACTTGAACGACATGTAGGATGGATGAAAAAACTGTTACATCAAGAAAAATTTCAATTGCCTGTTTTGCATGCAGTCGTGCTTGCAACAAAAAATGGAATTTTATCAGAAGGTTTTCATGGACAGCCAATATTTCATGTAACCGGATTACGTACACATTTACAAAAATGGTTCGACCTGCATCAACCAGTAGAGAATGAAAACCTCTTTCGATTTGCTATGCACCTCATGTCCCTGCATAGCACAATAAAAAGAGAGGTGAAGGTACCTCTTGAGGAGATGGTAAAGGGGGTTCTATGTCCCCATTGTGCGAATGGTCAGCCAATGAACTACCATTATAAAAAATGGCATTGCCCTGGCTGTAAATGTGTCGACCAGGATGCATTGAAAAAAGCCCTCGAAGATTATCGATTATTAGTAGGTCCAAAGCTCACCAATAAAAGCTTCCGCGAATTCTTTGCCATCGATTCCCCAAACGTCGCCTACAAGCTACTACAGCAGCTCCCATTAAAAGCAGACGGAATAAAGAAACATAGACAGTATTGGATCATGGAATAGAAACGAACTACAATTCAGCCAGACTGAGTTGTAGTTTTTTTGTGGGGAGATAGTGAGGCAAAGTGAGCGGAACATCAAGAGTGACGGATAGAATGAGGGAATCGCAAAGAGTGACGGATAGAGTGAAAGAAGTGACGGATAGAAAAGGAAAAGTGACGGATAGAGAGCGAAAAGTGATGGATACGCATGAAGAAGGCGCGGGTGGAGAGGCGAAAATGAGGGAATCGCAAAGAGTGACGGATAGAGGGAGGAAAGTGACGGATAGAATGGAAAAAGTGACGGATAGAGAGTGAAAAGTGATGGATACGCATGAAGAAGGCGCGGGTGGAGAGGCGAAAATAAGGGAATCGCAAAGAGTGACGGAAAGAGTGAGGAAAGTGACGGATAGAACGGAAAAAGTGACGGATAGAGAGTGAAAAGTGATGGATACGCATGAAGACGGCGCGGGTGGAGAGGCGAAAATGAGGGAATCGCAAAGAGTAACGGATAGAGGGAGGAAAGTGACGGATAAAACGGAAAAAGTGACGGATAGAGAGTGAAAAGTGATGGATACGCATGAAGAAGGCGCGGGTGGAGAGACGAAAATAAGGGAATCGCAAGAAGTGACGGATACTCCTGCTCGCTTTCTACTCCTTGTCCACCTTTCTCTTCTCCATTACAGCCGACTAATAAAATTGACATAAATACCATGCCTGAAATTATTCCCTTTTTCATTATTTCTCCTTCTCCTTCCAAAGAAATTCACCACTTAATCAAGTGCTATATAAAAATAACAAATGCACCCAAACTACCCTTATTTTATAGATGTGATATCCCGACTAGACAAATAGAGATTTTAGGTTTATAGTTAGCTAGGCTAACTAATATAAAAGGAAGAAGTGATCTTGTGACAATTGAGCAGGAGTTTTTTAATCAGTATCGTTTAATGTATAGGCCTTTTATTAATAAGCTAAATGTGCAACTTGAACCGTATCAGTTATATAGCTCACAGTGGGCAGTTCTTCGTTTATTAAAGGATAAGGGTCCGCATTCCTTTGTTGATATCGCGAATTTTATGTCTATTGAGAAGCCGAGTGTGACGAAGCTTGTACATAAGCTTGTGGAGCTAGGCTATGTGGAAACGATGGTGGGCAAGGATAAGCGAGAAAAGCTTGTGTATTTATCGTCGTATGGGGAGGAGCTTGTGCAGGAGATTAAAGCTCACTTGAAGCCATTTTTTGAGCATGCACTGGCAGGTGTACCTCAGCGAGATATCGAAATTGCGACACAGGTTTTTGAAAGAATTTGTATGAATATTAATCAATAGGAGAGCGAGTAACGTGGAAGTAACAGCAAGAAAGAAACTATGGACAAAGGACTTTTTAATTGTCTCTCTCATAAATTTTACCATTACGTTAATCTTTTATTTATTAATGGTTACGATTGCTGCTTATGCAGTGGAACATTTTAATGCGTCTACAAGTACAGCCGGTCTTGTATCGAGTATTTTTATTATTGGAACATTATTAGGCCGTCTTGGAACGGGCCGTATTATTGGGGATTGGGGAAGCAAGAAAACATTATTCTGCGGATTACTTTTATTTATGTTGTCAACGATGTCCTATTTTATAGCAGGAAATTTACCGTTACTTATGCTGAATCGTTTAATACAGGGGATTGCCCTTGGAGTAGCGAGTACAGCGACGGGGACGATTATTGCACAGATTTTACCACCTGAGCGACGCGGGGAAGGGATTGGTTATTATAGCTTAAGTGCGATTTTGGCTACAGCTATTGGACCTTTTGTCGGTATTTTATTAACACAGCTATTTGAGGATTATCGCATGATTTTTGCTGTTGATTCCGTTTTAGCTATTATCTGCTTTTTCATGTATTTTATCGTAACAGTCCCAGATGCGCCGAAGAAGGCAGTGGATGCAGCTGTGAAGGCTGGCTTTAAGATGACGAATTTCATTGAATTGCGTGCTGTACCGATTGCCTTTGTTGCACTGGTAATTGGTTTTGCGTATTCGGGTGTTATGTCCTTTATGACGTTTTATGCGAAGGAGCTTGATTTAGTATCAGCAGGCAGTTACTTTTTCATCATCTATGCTATTGTCATTTTAGCTACACGCCCATTTACTGGGAAATTACTAGATACACGAGGTGCTAATATTATTATTTATCCATGTTTGGTGATTTTTGCTATTGGTATGTATGCATTTAGTTCAGCGTCAACAACCATTGCTTTTTTAATTGCTGCAGCATGTATAGGTATTGGCTATGGTAACTTCAACTCTGTTGCACAGGCTGTTGCTATTAAGGTAACGCCGAATGAACGTTTAGGACTTGCGACATCTACTTACTTTATTTTTTATGATTTAGGATTGGGTGTCGGGCCTTATTTCTTAGGATTATTTGTGCCTTCAGCGGGCTACAGTGCCATATTCTTTGCGATGGTCTTTGTCATTTTATTATCCATTGTGCTTTATTATTTCTTACATGGTAAATATGAAAAAATGAAACAAGTAAAAATTTTGTAGATTAGAATCATTATATTGTGGAAAAAACGTCTTTTTTCTAGTTGTTTATAAAAAACAACTTAAAAATGACGTTTTTTTCTTTTTAAAAAAAATTATCTTGCATTAGAGGATGATAATCATTATCATCACAATATAAAACAAAATCGGGAGTAGGTACGAAGTATGAAAAACAAATCATTATTGTCTGTATTAGTAGCAGGAGGCATTCTAATGGCAGGCTGTGGTAATACAGAAGATACAAAAAAAGAAGATAAGCCAGAAACAGAGCAATCAGATAAAGCTGCACAAGAGGTTGATTTATCTTCTGAACTAGCAGCCTATCAACAATTTGCATTAGAGCAAATGGATCAATTTTTACTAGAAACAGAGAAATTTGTCAATCTTGTTAAGGCTGGAGATATTGAAGGAGCAAAAGCTGCGTATGCACCAGCACGTATGTATTTTGAGCGTTCTGAACCCATTGCAGAAAGCTTTGGCGACCTAGATCCACGTATTGATGGTCGTTTAGCTGATATACAGGAAGAAGGAAAAGGTGAAGAAGAATGGTCAGGCTATCATAAGCTTGAGTATGCGCTTTGGGAAGAAAATACAACAAAGGGCTATGAGGTAGTGGCTGATCAGCTTCTGGCAGATGCGAAGGAATTACATGCCCTCGTACAAACAGTTGAAGTGACTCCTGATTTAATGATAACGGGTGCAGTTGATTTATTAAATGAAGTGTCAACATCTAAAATTACAGGTGAGGAAGAAATTTACTCCCATACAGACCTGTATGATTTTAAAGCGAACATTGAAGGTGCTGAAAAAATCTTTGAAATTTTACGTTCAAAATTAGAAGCGAAAGATTCAAAATTAGTCACAGCGCTTGATGAAAAATTCAAAGCGGTGGACGATTTATTAGCACAGCATGCCACTGCCGATGGTGGTTATATTTCCTACGAGGAATTAACAGAGGACAACACAAAAGCGCTTGCGGCAGCGGTGAATCAGCTTGGAGAACCATTAAGTCAAATGGGAATCATTTTGGAGTGAACATAAATGACAGCATCAAATGAAGAAAAATGGATGAATAAAAAAATCTCTAGACGTGATATGTTGAAACTGACAGGCATTGGGGTGGCAGGTGTTGCCATTGGTGCCTCTGGTTTAGGTGGTGTAATGAAAGCAATGGGCTATGATGTTTTTGAGCCTGTGGCTGACAGTACTACGGCAAGCAATAAGGTCAATTTCTACGGCACCCATCAGTCAGGTATTGTAACACCTGTACAAACGAATATTTATTTTGCTTCTTTAAATGTGTTAGTGACATCGAAGAAGGAACTGCAAGAGTTATTCCAGCAATGGACACCTCTTGTTGTGCGTTTAATGAATGGTGAATTAATGGCTGATATTTCATCGAATACGAGAGTACCGACTGGTGATACCGGTGAGGCAGAGGGCTTAGATGCTGCCAATTTATCAATTACTATTGGTGTGGGTGCTTCCTTATTCGATAAGCTTGGTATGCAGCATTTAAAGCCAGCGGAGTTAAAGGATTTACCACATTTCCCAAAAGATCAGCTACAGAAAGAATATACAGGTGGTGATTTGTGTATTCAGGCCTGTGCAGATGATCCACAGGTGGCATTCCATGCGGTCCGTAATTTAGTGCGTGCAGCATCTGGGAAAGTGGAGATTAAATGGTCACAGTCAGGCTTTAACTCGTTCCCAGCAGGTGGTGGGACCCCCCGAAATCTTTTTGCATTCAAGGACGGCACAGTGAATCCATCCATTACAGATGAAAAGGATTTAAAAAAAGTTGTTTGGGTGGATAAAGGTTGGCTAAAAGGCGGCTCTTATTTAGTTGCACGTAAAGTTCAAATGCATCTTGAAACATGGGATCGTACATCTTTAAAAGATCAAGAAGCTACATTTGGTCGTTACCGTGATAGTGGGGCACCGATGGGTAAAACTAAGGAATTTGATGATTTTGATGTAGAGGCGAAGGATGATAAAGGGAATTATATTATGCCTGATACATCACATGTTCATTTGGCTCGTAAAGCAGGAGCTCGTATTTTGCGGAGATCGTATTCCTATGCATCTGGTGTGATGTCGAATACAGGCACTCATGATGCAGGGCTTATCTTTATTTCATTTCAAAAGGACCCTGCCCAATTTACAACGATTCAAAATAGCTTGGGACGTATGGATAAAATGAATGAGTATATTACCCATCGAGGCAGTGCAGTGTTTGCTTGCTTCCCTGGTGTACAAAAGGGGAGTTATTTAGGTGAAGCACTTTTTAACGCGCTGTAGTATCGTTATTGCTTTATTTCTGACTTTAGCTTTACCTGTGCAAGCTGCGCAATCCTATAGTCATTTATATATTGCAATTAGTGATGCATTAATGAATACAAAGCAGGATAAAGAGACAGAGGCTAAACAGGCTCTTGAACAGTTTGCCACAGATTGGGCTAAGGTTTCTTCAGAACAAAAAGAGGCGAAAGCTAAGGTTGATGACATCCTTGCCCAAGCAACAGAGGCCACATCAAAGGATGACCGATTAGAGGCGCTGTCTGCCCTGTCGAATGCTTTACGAGCCCTAGAAAAACTGGAAAATCCAGTAGATGAGGCTGCACAGCGAGCGGAGTTTGGGCAAAAGATGAAGCCGATTTTGGCAGACTTTGAAAAAGCTTTAGCTAGTGAGGATGCTCAGGCAATTGACGAAGCTTATAAGGATTTTAATCTCAAGTGGAACAAAAGTGAGCGCCCCGTACGTGAGCAAAGTATTGCCATGTATGGACAAATCGAAACACAGATGGCATTTCTACGAATCTCTATTTCTGCTGAAGAGCCTGATATCGCGTTAATGAAAACTCAATTTGCAGATTTACAACAAACGATTACAGATTTTGTAGCGGGTAAAGAAACAGCAGAAGCGGTAGAAGGTGACTATTCATTAGCTACATTAATTGCTTATATTGATGAGGCGATGGACTTTGTAGATGACGGTGATTATAAGGCAGCCTCTAATAAGGTTCGAGAATTTATCATGATTTGGCCACGTGTTGAAATAGAAATCTCAACTCGTAATGGTAGTCTTTATACTAAAATTGAAAGTGATATGCCTATTATCGCAAGTGATTTATTAAAATCCTCTGTCGATCAAGAAGCAATTACAAAAAAATTAAATACATTCCGTACAGAAATCGAATTGATTCAAGGAGATTCGGATTATACGCTTTGGGATGCAGCGTTAATTTTATTACGAGAAGGGCTAGAGGCTTTACTCATTATATTAGCTCTTGTATCGTTTCTTAATAAGTCAGGGCAAAAGAAAATGCGGAAATGGATTTATATTGGAGCATTTGTGGGTGTTTTGTTATCAGCCGTTGCCGCAGTTCTTATGTCAACAATTTTAAACTCGGCTACAATTGATACGAATCGTGAATTAATGGAAGGCTATGTAGGCTTACTGGCCGCTGCGATGATGATTGGTGTAGGTATATGGCTGCATAGTAAATCAAGTGTGGTCAGTTGGAATCGCTATATTTCGAAGCAAATGGGCAATGCTATTTCCAGTGGCTCTATTTTTGCCATGGCAGCGATTAGCTTCTTATCTGTTTTCCGAGAAGGGGCAGAAACGCTTGTTTTTTACGCGGGTATTGCACCGAAAATGGCGACTTCTCAGTTTATCCTTGGGATTGTAGTTGCACTCATTATCCTTGCCTTGCTTGCCATTGTGTTGTTTAAGGCAAGTGGGAAAATTCCTATTCATAAATTCTTTGCCGTAGCAACATGGCTCATTTATATATTAGCCTTTAAGATTATCGGTGTCAGTCTGCATACATTACAGCTGACTAATAAGATTTCTACAACAATTGTCGATGGCTTACCTGTCATAAGCATGATAGGTTTCTATCCAACCGTGGAAACAATGATTGGCCAAGCCATATTATTAATTTTAATCGTGGCAACCATCATTTATAAAAAGAAGCAAGCCTGAACGTCTTTCACAAACGCTTATGGCCTTAAGGGATGTCTCGATGGAGGCATCCTTTTTTACTGCCAGTGTGCTGGACGTTTAATATAAGAAGGTAGTTTGGTAGTGTTATCACCCTGTGCGGCGTTGATTTGCATTTGTGTTAAAAATAAACTTGTCGATAGATCAGCACCACGTAAATTGGTATCACGCAGATCGGCCCCAATGAAATCTACCCCTTGTAAATTGGCTCCTTGTAAATTGGCAGCAATTAAATAGCCACCTCTTAAATCAGTAGCTCGCAAATCTTTACCCTGAAAATTTTTACCTATCCAATCAGCGCCGCGCTGATTCAATTTGAGAGAAGCTTTCCCCTTTACAAGATGTTGTCGCATTTGTTCGCTAGTTTTTAAAAGAAGAGCATTTACTGTCATACGAATAGCCATCATGTCCAGTGCCAATAAACCATTAGCGTCAAGTTCCGCTGCCTGCTGTAGCTGTTCTAATTGAACGAGGAGCTGTTCTTGGAGCATACTGTCAATTTGATAGGATAGAGCTTCCGCTACATAAGCAATCATTTCATATAGCTGTTCCATAATTGGAAACACTTGAAACATTTTGTCAGCAAGTTCTCGTGATTGGCGCCAATCTTGCCCTTTAAATGTCACTTGGGAAACGTGCTGACCGGCACCTAAGCAATCAAATACAGTACAGCCTTTATAGCCGCTCATCCTTAGCTTGCTATGAATTTGACAGCTATAGTCCTCTGTTAAATTGGAGCATGGCTTGCCTGCTGGTTTATGCATGGCAAAATCACTGGAAGCGACTATATTTAATGCTGTACAACATAATCCAAAGCAGCTTCGGCAATCTGCCTGTAAGCTTTCTCGAATTGTCATGCCAAACGATGTGTCTCTAATTGTTCGATTAGACATCCTTTTTTTCCCTCTCTTCCCTCATGAACTTTGCTATTATTTTAGCACGGGCATATGTAGGTTATGAAATATGCAGATAACCATATTTTGAAAGACAGGTGTGATTATGTTATTCTTCTTCACAAGACGTTGTATAGAAAATTTAGAAAAGTAGTGGTGGTTGAACATGGGGTAACGGTGAAAGATTTATTGCAATTGCCTTCCTTTCGCGGGGCAGAGGTTTTAACAGGTCGAGATAATCTGCATCGCACGGTCTCTTCTTTATCTGTTTTAGAAGTATCGAATGTTGATTTTTATTCGAAAATTATTAATCGTGTGCAAGAGGAATGGTATGCAGAAGAGCTGGTGATTAGCTCCTTTTATTCCATTCGAGATAGTGTGGAACAGCAATGTGAGACAATTCAGCATTTACACGATTTAGGAGAGCTGGGCCTTATCTTATATTATGTGGGTATTGTGTTGCCACATATACCAGAGGAAGTGCTTGCCTTAGCCGAATCTCAAGGGTTTATAATTATCTGTATGCCCAAAAATGATTATTCTCTCCGTTATAATGAAGTTATTTATGAAGTTATGGAAGCGATTGTTAGTAATCAAGGTGTTAATGACCATTTCGTTAAAGAAACCTTAGAGAAGGTATCCTTATTGCCTGAGCATTTAAGAAGTGTCGAAATTACATTGAAAATGCTATCAGATCGCTTGAAAGCCAATATTCTGCTTACCAATAGTCATTTGGATATTATCAATCAAGTCATGTGGCCAAGAAATTCATCATTAGATGTGGTCTACGCTATCCATGAATGCTCACAATCACAAGTTTTTCGTGAAACAGGTAAATTTGAATTAAAACAAAGTGACATCTCATGTGTGATTGACTATAAAAGAGTGCATCAAAAAAATGGGGAGCCTCTCTTTTTATTCCTTATAAAGGAAAATACCGATTTACCTGCCAAGACAATTGAAAAGGTGAGTGAGGTTGTCCAAGTCGCCATTAATTTATGGGGAGACAAGCATGATGAGGTCAGCGAATATGCCCTGGTCAAAGCAATCATCAATGATGAAAGTGAAAAAATGAGAAGATTAGCCAATCTCCTGCATATTGATGTTTCTGCTATTCAAATGATGTGGTTAGTATATATGCATGATTTAGCGGATGAAAAAAAGGTTCGAGATGAGCTAGAAGAGCAGTTGTCTAAATATTATCAAACAAGAGTCATTCAATGTATTGACCACTGTATGATTGTGCTACTCGGAAATTGCTTGTACAAGCACCATGAGTTTGAAATTACTGTCGAATTTAATGAAACTACCAATTATGCTGGACAAATCGTAGAAATCGTCTATGCACCCAAAATGAAAAACACGAAGGCCGTTCGTCAGATGTATCAGTTAGTCAATCAGGTAGGGGATAAAGCCCACACGATATACCCCATGCGAAAATTATTTACGGCAGCTGAGGTTCGTTCCATGAAACGAGCTATTGCTGTAAGTAAGCAAGGGGAAGAAATGATTGAGGAATATTTATCGGTCATTGAACCCATCTTACATGATCATGATACATTACAGACATTGATTACCTTTTTATTAGATGCAAATGCAAGTATGGAGCGCTGTGCGGAACTACTTTATATTCATAAAAATACGGTGAAATATCGTATCAAAAAAATTAGCGAGCTGATTGGCACAGATGTAACTATTTACGCCGAATTTTATGATGTGTATATGGCTTGCATGCTCTATCGATTAATTAATGATTAAAATAATCTGAAATTTTGTTATTTTGAACAAAATTTCAGATTATTTTTTTTATTTAGGCAAAAGACTCCCTTCTATGCTTTCTTTATAATTAAAAACATTCATCCATCAACTAAGTATAAGGAGGGAGTCGCTTGAGAAATGACAACAATGTTCAATCATGGTATAGCTTAGGGATTATTTGGGGTGGTGCCATGATATGTATTCCTAGTTTATTGGTAGGAAATACACTCATTACAAGTATGAGCTTATCGAAGGCACTGGCTGTAGCATTTGTAGGCTACGCAATCGTCGTCTTCATTATGGTATTACAAGGAATGCAAAGTAGTGATTTAGGTAGGCCGACTGTCCATGTCGCTGGGCAAGTGTTTGGTAAAAAAGGCTCTCGTACGATTTTATCTATTATCCTAGCAATCGCTTGCTTAGGGTGGTTTGGTATTCAGGCTAATGTTTGTGGGGTTGCCTTAGCGAATTTGCTAGCCATCTATCACTTGAATATACCGGTTCCTCTAGCATCGTTCATAAGTGGTATGGTCATGGTGGTCTCTGCTATATATGGCATGAAGGTATTACGTATATTAAGCTATATTGCTGTCCCATTATTAGTCATTATTTGTGTATATGGTTTAGTCCAAACATTAACAGGGGAGCAGCTTGAGTTCATTCGTGCTTATGAGCCACAAGGAAATATGAGTTTTATGGATGGTTTAGCAGTGACCATTGGTTCATTCGCATTAGGGGCAGTCATAGCGGGTGATTATTCGCAATATTCCAAAAAACGTTCGGATGTTTTCAAGGCCGCTACGTTAGGAATTATTCCTGCTGGAGTGTTAATGATTGGCGTAGGAGCTATTTTAACAATTGCTTATCAAACAAGTGACATTACCGCAGTCTTTTTGCATATTGCTACACCATTTATCGGCGGGGTTGGCTTAATTTTAGCCACTTGGAAAACCAATTTGGTCAATGCAATTTCAGGCGGTATTGCCTTAATTAATGTATTTGACGTAGCAAAAAACAAAGAGAGAATGGCGATTTTTGTTGCTGGGACAATCGGTACGATTTTAGCAGTCGTAGGGATTTTAAATTACTTCACACCGATTATGTCCATTCTATCCGCGATGATTCCACCTGTTGCAGGTGTCATGATTGCTTCTTATTGGGTTATCCATAAAGGACATAAAGATAGCTGGGCTGAGGTAGAAGGCGTTAATCGCTTAGGGGTGTTTTCTTGGCTAGTAGGGGCAGTGATTGCCTGTATGCCCGTTGTATTCTCTTTCGTTCCTGGATTGCCGACATTACCTAATCAACCGATGATCGGCATTATTATTTCATTTCTTATTTATTATATTGGGTATCGTGTATCCGTACAAAAAACTGCCATATTGGAGGAACATAGATGAGATATTTAGATCAAGCGGCTATTGAACATATAGCTATAGGTGCAGCATTTTTAGGAACAGGTGGTGGCGGAGATCCGTATATTGGGAAATTAATGGCGCTTTCTGCCATTGAAAAAAATGGTCCTGTTAGGCTGTATTCCGTGAAGGAAATTGAAGATGAGGATTTTTTCATTCCCGCAGCTATGATGGGAGCACCATCAGTTTTAGTCGAGAAATTTCCTCGTGGTGATGAGTTTGTAAAAGTTTTCCAAAAGCTTGCGCAGTATTTAGGGAAAGATAAAATTGCCGGTACATACCCGATGGAAGCGGGTGGGGTCAATTCAATGATTCCAATTGTGGTGGCTGCACAGCTAGGTTTACCTTTGATTGATTGCGATGGTATGGGGCGGGCATTCCCAGAGCTGCAAATGGTGACGTTTAACTTAGATGGTATTTCCGCAACGCCTATGGCCATCACAGATGAAAAAGGCAATATAGGCATTTTTGAAACGATTGATAATAAATGGACAGAGCGTATCGCCCGCGCCGCTACTGTTGAAATGGGCGCTAGCTCTTTGGTGAGCCTGTATCCAACAACTGGTGCTCAACTAAAGAAAAGTGGTGTGCATCATATTGTGACACTTTCTGAAAAAATCGGTGAAATTATTGCCTCTAAAGATCAAGAGGTGAACGATAAGCTTGCAAGCCTTTTAAAGCTCATTGCAGGGTACGAGCTATTTCAAGGGAAAATTGTCGATGTAATTCGCGAAACGAAGGGTGGCTTTAACTTAGGGAAAATGCTTCTAGAAGGAATTGATGGCTATAAAGAGGGTCAGATGAAGGTTCATTTCCAAAATGAAAATTTACTGGCAGAAAAGAACGATCAAGTTGTTGCGATGACACCAGACCTGATTTGTTTAGTCGATTTTGAAACCTTGTTGCCTGTGACGACAGAAAGTTTAAAATATGGCAAACGTGTGCGCGTAATTGGTTTACCATCACATGAAAAATGGCGCACAGCAAAAGGGATAGAAACTGCAGGACCAAAATACTTTGGCTATAATTATGATTTCGTGCCAATTGAAGAATTGGTGAAAAAGGGGGTAGCTGAACATGTATAAGATTGGAATTGACGTAGGTGGAACAAATACAGATGCTATTCTTTTAGATTATAATAGTCAGCTAATTTATAGTGTGAAGTCACCGACAAGTTTAGATATTAAATCAGGTATTGAACAATCATTGCAGCAATTATTACAAGGTGCAAACATTGATAAAACGAAAATTACACATGCCATGCTAGGGACAACACAATGCACCAATGCCATTGTTGAGCGTAAAAAGCTAGCAAGGGTTGGTGTTATTCGACTAGGTTATCCAGCTACAGCCTCGGTGCTACCTTATACAGCTTGGCCTTCCGATATGATTGATAAATTATCAGGGAATTATGCAATCGCACATGGAGGCTATGAATACGATGGCCAGCTATTGAGTGCGCTTAATCACGCAGAGATTACAAAGCTCTTAGAAGAGTGGCGTGACCAGGTAGAATCAATTGCCATTGTAGGTGTCTTTTCATCTATTAAAAATGATCAAGAATTGCAGGTTCGTGACTGGATTCGAGCGATCTATGGGGAAGATTTCCCGGTTTCTTGCTCATCACTAATTGGCTCTGTAGGCTTAATTGAACGTGAAAATGCAACGATTTTAAATGCCGCTTTATGCAAGGTCATTGAGACGACAACACAGGGCTTTATTCAGGCACTTCAAGCGGAGGGTATTTTCAATGTAGACGTGTACCTATGTCAGAATGACGGAACATTAATGTCCATCGACTATGCAAAGCAATTCCCAATCTTGACGATTGCTTGTGGGCCTACTAATAGTATAAGAGGGGCTTCGTATTTATCACAAATTCAAAATACAATGGTATTAGATGTAGGTGGTACGACTTCGGATATTGGCGTGTTACAAGATGGATTCCCCCGAGAATCTTCAGTCGCAGTGGAGGTAGGGGACATCCGCACCAACTTTAGAATGCCTGACATTATTTCAGTCGGGCTAGGTGGTGGTAGTATCGTTCGAGTGAAGGAAAATAAAATTACCGTTGGCCCCGATAGTGTCGGTTATAAAATTAGTGAAGAGGCATTAGTATTTGGTGGGTCAACTATGACAACCACAGATATTGCCGTCCGTTTAGGTCTTGCAGAAGTAGGAGATCGAAATTTAGTGGCACATATAGATGAAGCATTCGCTAAAGCCGTTCAAGAAGAAATTTCTTCATTACTAGAACAAGCCATTGATAAAATGAAAACATCATCAGAGGATGTATCGCTTGTTTTAGTGGGCGGTGGTAGTATTATTGTGCCAGAAAAAATTCAAGGTGTTTCTACTATTGTTAAATCAGAGTTTGGCGGTGTGGCAAATGCGATTGGAGCATCCATTGCACAAATTAGTGGGCAATACGAGCAAATTTATATTTATTCTAAAGAACCTCGGGAGGAATCTTTAGAGGATGCACAAAATAAAGCAGTAAAACAAGCTGTATTAGCAGGTGCCCTTGCGGAAACAATCGAATTGGTTGAAGTGGAAGAAACACCATTAGCGTATCATCCAGAAAACGCAACAAGATTAAAAGTGAAAGTTGTAGGCAAAATGGTGTAGCGATGAAAAGAGTCGTAAAAAGGGCTCTTCTCAGACTGTAGACAAAAGTCATCGAGAAATGTATTCTCGATGGCTTTTGTCATTTTTCTTTCTCTTTCATTTTCAATATTTGGTAAATCATTGCTGTATCCAACATACTCTTCGAGCATAAATGCTCTCTTAAGCTGTCTGCCACGTCCAAGTAGCTAGTTTCTTTAAATTAATTCATGGCAGCAAAAGTAAGCATCGCCTGCATGGATCGAATACCAAAAACGTACTGAATAAACGTCATTTTAAAGAGAACAACAGGATCAGTACTAGGACGCCCATTAGGTAAATAGAGCTGTTCGACTAAAGGATAGATAAATGAAAAATCAATAGCAGCCTCTAGTTTTCGCACTAAATGATTGTTGGGAACTAATTGATCAATCGTTAACATTTCTAATTGTTCTCGTTCATTGGATGGATTCTTCGTCATCATCGTTTATCACCTCAAAAATTTACTTTTCAACACTCTATGTAGATAAAGTAAGTACTTTATGTAGAAGTTGATGGGAACGATGGGCGGCGACTCCTGCGGGATAAGCGGGAAAGTCGAGATCCTGGACTGAGCGAGGCGAGGGAAGCAGCTCGACCCCGCCCGCGGAAAGCGTCCGCCCGTAGTGAAAATCAACGACTTTACTTTATTTCATTGTAAAACAAAAAAGACTGTAGGCAATCTCTCAAATTTTTTGAGTTTGTCTACAGTCTTAGAAGAGTCCTAAAAAGGGCTCTTCTTTTTTTTACTTCATGATAGTGGAATTAATAGCACTCTTCGGACTAATCTGTACGTCCTAATTTCTCCTTTTTGGTTTGTCTTTTAAGTTTTTCATTCATCATTTTCTTGTTAAGAATGCTTACTCTATCAACCATTAGCAATCTCATATCCTCTACAATATATTGGGCTAACTTCGGATATGTCATCTCCTTCAATACCGAGTCGGAATTTTTGCCCTTGAATGCCCCCTCTATTTGTAAACTCAATATAGTAGTAAAATAGCACCATTTTTTCCATTTTGGTTCTGCCTTTTGTTGTCTTTGTGTCCTCGCAATGTATTCTGTTTTAGACTTTATTGATAGCTGAAGAGAGCTCATGCTATACAAGTTAAATGTTTCATTTTAATCAAACGAGGCTCTCATTTCCTTTTTCTTGTATTTGGTACTTGAAAATAAAGAAGTCATAGTGTAATATCTGACTAGTACACTATGACACGAGGTGTTGAGCATGAAAAGTTTTGTAGGACTTTTAAAAAAAGAATGGGTACTTTACCGCTCATGGTTTTTAATGGGGATATTTGCGGGAATTATGTTTTCTTGGATCGTTCCCTATGGATTACATCAATTTGTTGATCTCTTCCCTAAAGAAAATCAGCTAGCATTTGCCTTTACGCTTCTTGTCCTTTTTGTAGGTGGATTTTATTCTGTTTTACAATTTTTAGCGAGTATGCGTTTGGATATTAAAGCTAAGGAAAGCTGGCTCCATTCCACTAGTTCCATCACAAAGCTAGTAGGAGCCAAGATGGTCTGTTCGCTCATAGGCTATGCGCTTTTTAATACGCTCTTTGTGGGTATTGCCATCTTTAATATAAAAGAAGAGTTTATCGCAAATATTGGACAAATCGTATTCGTTTTAATAGGAATTGTGATTGCGTTAACTATTTTCCAATTTATGTTATTTGTTTTGCTGTTGTTCTTTTTAGCTTTTTACTTGCAATTGAAGCATGTGATTGGGCGTTTTTCCATTGTATTGACGATGGTTGCTTTTGGACTTACCACATCGGCTTGGGTACGAATAACGGAGAGTCAGTTTTATGACACGGTTTTCCACCGTGGCGCCATTTCGTTAAGCAAATTAGAACCGTTTTTACCCAAAGTAAAAGCAACGACAACGATGGAATGGAGGCTGGGCTCTATTTATATTGTTGAAGAAGTAGCTTCTATTTTACTCATCGTACTGCTTTTTTTAACGGCATCCAAGTGGCTTGAAAAGGTGGTATTACGATGACGATGGATTTTTCACGTGATAAACCAATTTATAGTCAGCTTGTCGATCGGATATGCGGGGACATTTTAAAGGGGCAGATATTGCTTGGAGATCGACTGCCCTCTGTAAGGGAATATGCAGTCGAAACGGGTGTCAATGTTAATACGGTGCAACGAGTCTATAAGGAGTTAGAGGCAATGAATATAACGGAAACCAAACGAGGACAGGGTACTTTTATTACGACTAATGAGGAACGCATCGAAGGATTACGAGATGATATGAAAAATAAGTTAGCCGAAAGTTTTTTAACATCTATCGAGGCGTTGGGATTTTCGAAAGAAGAAATGCTCGTTGTATTAAAAAATAAAGCATGAGGTGAAGGAATGTTACAGCTATTAAATGTGTCTTTTCAGTATAAGAATAAGCCCATTTTACAGGATTTATCCTTTTCCTTTCCTATTGGACAGATCATTGGGCTCGTTGGGGAAAATGGTAGTGGTAAATCTACACTTCTCAAAGTTTTAGCTGGCTTATTACGCTCCTCAACTGGTGAAGTGGTATTGAATGGTCAACCAATTACTCGACGAAGTGCGGATCAAATTGCTTATTTACCAGATACTGATTTGTTTTTTGATTATTATACGGGGGAACAGCTCTTTCAGCACTACGCTTCTCAATTTGAAGACTTTTCCTATGATAAGGCATGTATAGTAGCTGAATTTTTACAGGTGGATAAAAATAAGAAGCTACGTCAATTATCAAAAGGGAATCGTGGACGTATGAAAATGGCTGCTACACTGGGCCGAGAAGTTCCTTATTATTTAATGGATGAACCATTTGCTGGGCTAGACCCCATTGTGCGAGAGCAGCTCATTAAAGGTTTAATTCAATTTACGGACATTGAAAATCAAACGATTTTGCTGTCTACGCATGAATTATATGAGGTTGAACCTATTTTAGATCAAATTATTTTATTAAAAGCTGGCTCTATCACAGCTTATGAAGACGTAGAGACATTGCGTGATGTGACCAATAAAGATGCGGTTCAATGGATGAAAGGTTTTTATGGTCATTCTTCCAATGATAACGATCGCCAACACTTTTAACGATAAAGGCTCAGGCGTAACTAAAAAGAAAGGGTGAATAAATATGACAGAACCAATTGTTCAATTGCAAAATCTATCGAAAACCATTCGTGGAAAGCAATTAATACAACAATTAAACATTGATTTATATCCAGGACAAATTACAGGTTTTTTAGGACCCAATGGGGCAGGGAAAACAACAACGATTCGTATGATGACGGGCCTTATGCATCCAACAGAGGGCAAGGTCATCATTGATGGACTATCGCTACAGGAGCATTATGAGGAAGCGATTAGCAAGGTTGGTGTGATTGTCGAAAATCCAGAAATGTATAAATTTATGTCGGGCTATAAAAATTTATTGCATTTTGCACGTATGCATAAAAATGTTTCAAAGGAACGAATCATGGAGGTCGTTAAACAGGTTGGTCTAGAAAATCGTATCCATGAAAAGGTTGCAACGTATTCTCTTGGTATGCGTCAACGACTAGGGCTTGCTCAGGCGCTATTACATCGACCAAAATTTCTAATATTAGATGAACCAACGAATGGTTTAGACCCAGCTGGTATTCGCGAATTCCGTATGTACCTTCGCAAAATTGCGGCAGAAGATAACGTGTCGGTTTTTGTATCCAGTCACTTATTATCTGAAATTGAGCTAATGTGTGATCGAGTGGCCGTCATTCAAAATGGGAAGCTAATCGACATTCGTGAAATTCATAATGAAAGCACGTCGTTTTACTATGTGGAAGCACAGCCACAAGAGCAGGTTTCTGCCCATCTGGCACAACATGATTACAAGTTTGAGGAAATAAAACAAGGCTATGTAATTGAATTGAAGAAAGAGGATGTTCCTGCATTGACATTAGGGCTTGTGCAAGCAGGTATGCAACTATTTGCCGTACAGCCACATCAGAAAACATTAGAGGATCAATTCTTAGAAATGACTGGAGGCGGACAAATTGCTGAAGCTAATTCAAAATGAATGGATGAAATTATGGCATAAAAAAGGGACGTGGGCAATGGTCGCTATGCTTGTCCTTGTCATTCTAGTTCCTGGCGGCATCATGAAATATTATGAGGGTAAATCGTCAGATGAGGGATCATGGCAGGAGATAGAGCAGCAGTCTATCCAAAATAATAAGGCAATGCTGGCAGAGGAGGACATATCCGAGGAAGACAAAGCATTTTTTGAAGAGCGAATTGCTATTTCGGAGTACCGATTAGCCCATGATGCGCCGAGTCAAGAAGATAGCAGCCTTGCAAGCTTTATGTCCTTTACAAGCAATATGCTAACACTTGTCACTTTATTTACGGTGATTACTGCCGCAAGTATTGTCTCCAGCGAATTTTCAACAGGTACTATTAAAATGCTGTTGACTCGTCCTATGTCCCGTGCGAAGGTGTTAACGTCTAAATTATTGACGACCTTCTTATTCGGTTTGTTTTTAGTTGCTGTAAATGTAGTTGTGAGTGCAATTGTAGGTTTAGTATTATTTGGTGTAGGCTCAGGTGTGGAATTAGAGATTGTTAATGGTCAGGTGGCTGAAAAGGCAGTATGGAATGATTTAGCCTACCATTATCTATTATCTGGCGGTGATTTTGTTATGTCTACATTATTTGCCTTTTTAGTTGGTTCAGTATTCCGTTCGAGCTCATTAGCAATCGGCTTAACGATGTTCCTGTCATTTACAGGTGGCATGATCATTATGTTCTTAAGTAGATACGACATTGTCAAATACATTTGGCTAACACATGCAGATTTAACTCAGTATGAAAAAGATATGTTAATGGTTCCAGATATGACAATGCCTTTCTCGCTAACTGTATTAGCTATTTATGCTGTAATTTTCCTAGTGATTAGTTATACATCCTTTATGAAACGAGACGTTACTGCATAATTTAAAGAAGAACTGTGCCCTAATGCTTTATTAGGGTACGGTTTTTTTACATCAAGAATTATTAAAAAAGTATTTATTTTTTTTCAAATTGCGCCTATAATAATAGCAACTTAATGAAAACGCTTTTTTTTCATAAAAGTGGTCTAGACAACTATACCAAAGGGGGATAAAGAATGTTTGCTTTCTTACAAAAAATCGGTAAGTCACTTATGTTTCCAATCGCGACATTACCGGCAGCAGCCTTGCTTTTGCGTTTAGGTTCTGGGGATATGCTTGGAGCAGTGCCGAATGAAGCCATTCAGTACATTGCTAGTATTATGGCCGCTTCTGGGAATGCTATACTAGGCAATTTACCTATTATTTTTGCGATTGGTATTGCGATGGGGTTAGCACATGATAGCAGTGGGGGAGCAGCTCTTGCAGGTGCGATTGCTCACCTCGTATTAGTAGCCGTTTTAGGGACGGTTAATGAAGAATTAAATATGGGTGTGTTTGGTGGTATTATTGCCGGTATTACGGCAGGCTTACTGTATAACAAATATTATAATGTGAAATTTCCAGAATGGTTATCATTCTTTGGTGGACGGCGGTTTGTACCAATTATCACGTCCATCACTATGGCGATTTTAGGGAGCATTTTAGCCATTGCTTGGGGACCAATTCAGGGCGGTATTGATGCTGTCGGCAATTGGATGATCGGTGCAGGATCACTTGGCGTTGGGATGTATGGTTTCTTCAACCGTCTATTAATACCAGTTGGTCTTCACCATGTAATCAATACGGTTATTTGGTTTGATTTCGGTGAATTTACGAATGCCGCGGGTGAAATTGTGAAAGGGGATATCCATCGTTTCTTAGCAGGCGATCCAACAGCTGGACATTTCCAAGCTGGTTTCTTCCCAATAATGATGTTCGGTTTACCAGCAGCTTGTCTTGCGATGTATTTCACAGCGAAAAAAGAAAAACGACCGATTGTGGGTGGAATGTTCGTATCTATCGCTTTAACAGCCTTTTTAACAGGTGTGACGGAGCCGATTGAATTTTCATTCATGTTCTTATCACCTGTTCTTTATGGTATCCATGCAGTATTAACAGGTATTTCCCTTGCAGTTGCCTATATGGTTGGGTTCCGTGATGGCTTTGGATTCTCAGCAGGGTTAATTGACTACTTGCTAAACTTAGGTTTGGCCGATAAACCATTAATGCTTCTACCATTAGGTTTAGGCTTTGGGGCCATATATTTTGTCGTCTTTTATTTCTTGATTAAAAAACTGGACTTAAAGACACCAGGACGTGAAGATGATGAGGAAGAGGATGGGGAATCAAATTCAGCCATTTCCGATGATATTGATGTACGTGCCTACTACACAATTGAAGCATTAGGTGGTAAAGAGAATATTCAGCAAGTGGATTACTGCACGACTCGTTTACGTATGTCCGTACAGGATGCCAGTGTCGTGGATGAGAAAACATTGAAGCAAACAGGTGCGCGAGGTGTTATGCGTATTAGTAAAACCAATGTACAAGTAATTATTGGAACATCTGTTGAGTTTTTAGCGGAGGCTATGAAAGAACGTCTGCAAAAAGGCAACCCAGCACCTGCTAATGCCCAGTTGCTGACAGAACAGCCTGTAGCGACAGCAGAAGTAAAAAGTGACGCAACAACAACTTTCCATGATTTTGAAATGCCAATGACAGGGGATTTATTACCGTTATCAGAAGTACCGGATGAAGCATTCTCTGCTGGCCTGATGGGTCCTGGTTTTGGGATTCGTCCAACAGATGGAACTGTTTATGCACCGTTTGACGGTCAAGTGGTGATGATTTTCCCAACGAAGCATGCGATCGGTTTAAAATCTGAAACTGGTGTAGAATTATTAATTCATGTCGGTTTAGATACTGTAACACTGAATGGTGAGGGCTTTGACATGCTTGTATCAGATGGTCAAACAATTAAACGTGGAGAGGCATTATTAAAAGCAGACATCACAAAAATAAAGGAACAAGTGCCTTCCATTATTACCCCTGTCGTTTTCACTAGCCTAATGGGGCAAGAGATTACGTTAGAAAAATCAAGTTTCCAAAGAGCAGGCGCTACCAATATTATTTCATTGAAAAAGTAACAAGTCATGGGGCTGTGTGCAGAGGGAACATAGGCAATCATATTGCAAATGGATACCTTTTCAACAGCCCTTGTTCAAGAAGAGGAGATGTTTTTCTTGAGTTTAATAATTCGGAACATCACAGTGGTCAATGCGAGTGGTCGAGATGAACAGATGGATGTGTGGATGAAGGACGGCAAAATTGCTCAGATTGCCCAGCATATTCACGCGCAGGGCGTTGATCAATTAGAGGGTTCAGGAAAGTTTTTATTGCCAGGATTTATTGACATGCATATTCACGGGTCTGCCCAAATGGATACGATGGATGCATCTGATGAAGGGTTACATATCATGGCCCAATCACTATTAAAAGAGGGTACAACCAGCTTTTTAGCCACTACGATGACCCAAAGCTTTGACAAAATCGAACGGGCCATCGTCAATGTGGCACAATTTCAGCCAAAGTCAGATGAAGCGGAAGTACTTGGTCTGCATATTGAGGGACCTTTCGTATCGAAGCAGCGTGCAGGAGCTCAGCCACTTGATTATATTGTCCAGCCAGATGTGGAAGTCATTAAAAAATGGCAAGCATTAAGTGGTCAAAAAATTAAACAAATTACGCTGGCACCGGAGGAACCTAATGGAATGGCAGCTGTCCAAAGCCTTTCTGAAAGTGGCGTTATTGTATCAATTGGTCATTCCGACGCTACATTTGAGCAAATGCAGGAAGCTGTTCAATTAGGTGCATCACAGGGGACTCATTTATACAATCAAATGCGTCCATTCCATCATCGTGATCCAGGTGTGGTTGGTGGTGTTTTGCTAGTAGATGCCATAAAGGCTGAACTAATTGTTGATTTTATTCATATGCATGAAGGAGCTGTGGAAATGGCTTATCGCTTGAAGGGGGCAGACGGCATTATTTTAATAACGGATGCGATGCGAGCGAAGGGTATGCCCTACGGTGAATATGATTTAGGTGGTCAATTGGTGCATGTGACAGAATCAGGCGCACATTTATCGAACGGTTCATTGGCAGGTAGTATTTTAACAATGGATCAAGCAGTACGAAATATGCGTCAGATTACCAATTGTACATTGGAGGAGCTTGTGAAAATGTCCAGCTATAATGCTGCCCAGCAATTAAAATTAACGAACAAAGGGCAGCTTACAGAAGGTTATGATGCGGATGCAGTGATTGTAGATGAACACTTGCTGCTCCATCAAACGATTAAAGCTGGCCGGATCAGGGTGCAGACAAACAATTAGGAAGAAATGTTTGAAATGAAAAGGTGATAGATGATGAATACCTATTTTCAACAAGTCAATCGCTATTTAACAATGGTGGCACAACAAGAAAGTGAACAAATTAACCGTGTAGCTCAGTTAATCGTTAAACGTCTAGTACAGGGAGGCATTATCCAGTTATTTGGTTCAGGTCATTCCATGTTATTAGCACAAGAATGTTATTTCAGGGCTGGTGGCTTAGTTCCAGTCAAACCGATACACATTGAATCCTTAATGCTACATCAGGGAGCCCGGCAATCTTCACAAAATGAAAAGAAGCAAGCATTTTTAGCTCCTTATAAGGATGAGCTACAGTTTGATGACAAAGATGTTTGTATCATCATTTCAACCTCTGCCAACAATCCAGTACCAATTGATATGGCGATTTACGCAAAAGAAGCAGGTGCGCATACGATATCACTACAATCATTGGCCTATCAACAGCAGCCATCACGCCATCCCTCAGGTCAACGTTTAGAGGATATCGTGGATGATGTTTTAAATACGCATGTACCACTAGGGGATGGGGTTTTAACAGTTGATGAGTTCCAATATGGACCTGTATCTACCGTATTAGGGGCAGCGCTACTAAATGCTCTATGCGCTCAAATTATTGAAATTCTGCATGAACAAGGGGCAAGCTTACCCGTATTTGCTAGCAGTAACTTAGGGAACACCAATAATGATGAGCTCATTGATCAATATGGTCAGCGTATTCATTTTTAAGACCTTAGGAAAAGGAGGATATGTGGTGAACATAGAAAGATTTAATTCAAAAGAAGATTTATATGCACGAGCCGTTGCCATCATTGCGGCTGCTAAAAATAATGGGTCCACAACGTTCGGGCTAGCTACTGGTGGAACGATGGAACCGTTGTATGCTAAAATCTGTAAAACAGATATTGATTTTTCGAATTGCATCAGCTTTAATTTGGATGAATATGTAGGGCTTGAAGCTAACCATGAGCAAAGCTATGCCTATTACATGCATCAGCATTTATTTCACGAAAAACCATTCCAAGCTTCTTATTTACCAAATGGCTTAGCGACGAATCCTTTAGAGGAAGCAGCTCGCTATGAAGCGCTATTACAACAACATTCCTTAGACTTTCAATTGCTTGGTATCGGACAAAATGGCCATATTGGCTTCAATGAACCAGGTACATCATTTGAGTCCTTGACACATCTTGTAACATTGGAAGAATCGACTCGTCAAGCCAATGCTCGCTTCTTTTCATCGATTAATGAAGTGCCCACGCAAGCGTTCACTATGGGGATTCAATCTATTATGCGTGCAAAATGCATTTTGTTAATTGCAGTGGGAGAAACTAAGCGTGAAGTATTAGAGCGTGTGCTGGCCTCTGATTATACAGAGGAAATTCCAGCAAGTGCTTTAACCAAACATCCAAATGTCATCATTTTAACAGATTTACAAGTAGAGGAGAATAAATCATGAAAACACAACAATTTACAGTAATCGATCCGTTAGGAATTCATGCACGTCCAGCAAGCCAGCTTGTGGCAAAAGCTACACCATTCGCTTCCGCAATTGAAGTGCGTACTGAAGAAAAAGCAGCGAATTTAAAATCTATTCTTGGCGTAATGGGATTAGCTTTAAAGCAAGGTTCTCAATTTACACTATATGTAGAGGGGGAAGACGAAGATCAAGCATTTGAGGCATTAGCAACATTACTGACAGAAATGGGGCTTGCACAATGACACATCTCGCTGGTATTGCCGCTTCAGACGGCATTGCCATTGCTAAAGCGTATCGGTTTGTACAGCCGAATTTAACATTTAGCCAAACAACGGTTCAAGATGTTCAGGCGGAGCAGCAACGTTTAGCCGCTGCCCTTGCCAAAACGGAGCAAGAGCTAGAGGCCATCAAACAGCAAACATTAAAAAAATTCAGTGCCGAGGAAGCAGCCATCTTTGAAGCGCATTTATTAGTGGTGAAGGACCCAGAATTAATTGGGCCTATCAATCAAAAAATAGCTGATGAAGGAGTCAATGCAGAATTTGCCTTACATGAAGTTTCATCAATGTTTGTGGCGTTATTTGAAAGTATGGATGATGAATACATGAGTGCACGTGCTTCAGATATTAAAGATGTGACCAACCGCATTTTAGCACATTTACTCGGTGTACATATTCCTAACCCAAGTAGTATTACTGAACAGGTGATTATTGTAGCTAATGATTTGACTCCTTCAGAGACAGCTCAATTGGATCGTAACTTTGTCCTAGGCTTTATTACGGATATTGGGGGGCGCACCTCTCATTCAGCCATTATGGCACGTTCATTAGAGATTCCAGCAGTAGTTGGAACTGGTGTAGCAACGACTACGATTAAAGATGGAGATATATTAATCGTGGATGGTTTATCCGGTCAAGTGTTTGTCAATCCAACGGCTGATGTGATCGTTAGCTATCAAGAAAAAGCCCAAAGCTATCATACTCAACAAGCGGAATGGTCGACCTTAGTAAACGAACAAACGGTGTCCAAAGACGGTGTACATGTAGAGCTAGCCGCTAATATTGGCTCTCCAGGCGATTTGGAGGGCGTATTGCGCCATGGGGCTGAAGGAATTGGCCTATATCGTACAGAGTTTTTATATATGGGCAGAGAAAACCTGCCATCTGAGGATGAGCAATTTACGGCTTATCAAACGGTTCTTGAGGGAATGCAGGGGAAGCCAGTAGTCATTCGCACACTAGATATTGGTGGAGACAAACATTTGCCCTATCTACCGCTACAGGAGGAAATGAATCCATTCCTTGGTCATCGTGCCATTCGTCTATGCTTAGAGCAACAGGAATTATTCCGTACGCAATTGCGCGCTCTACTGCGAGCATCTGTATATGGAAACCTCAAAATTATGTTCCCGATGATAGCGACTATTC
Organism: Lysinibacillus sp. NPDC056220; assembly: GCF_049315265.1. Lineage (NCBI taxonomy): Bacteria > Bacillati > Bacillota > Bacilli > Caryophanales > Bacillaceae > Lysinibacillus > Lysinibacillus sp. NPDC056220. The sequence continues at coordinate 587,450 of NZ_JBMOXD010000003.1, read as the reverse complement.
AAGAGTTCCGTGATGCCAAAGCGATTTTGTTAGAAGAGCAAGAAAAGCTAAAAGCAGCGGGAGAGGAAGTAAGTGCTGACATTGAAATTGGTATGATGGTTGAAATTCCTGCTACAGCAGTGATGGCTAATGTTTTTGCGAAGGAAGTGGACTTTTTCTCCATTGGAACGAATGATTTAATTCAATATACAATGGCTGCAGATCGTATGAATGAAAAAGTATCTTATTTATATCAGCCTTATAATCCAGCTATTTTACGCTTGATTCAAATGGTCATTCATGCCGCCCATCAAGAACAGAAATGGGTAGGGATGTGCGGAGAGATGGCAGGCGACGAGCTAGCAGTTCCTTTATTGCTTGGCTTAGGCTTAGATGAATTTTCAATGAGCGCAACATCCATTTTGAAAACACGCTCTTTATTGAAGCGTCTGTCTGTTAAGGACATGCAAGCTTTAGCGACTGAGGCGTTACAAGTAGCAACAGCTGAAGAGGTTATGGAAAAAGTAAAGCAAGCGGTGAAATAACTTTTCTATTAGCTACACGTGGTAAATGGTTCAGGCTGTAGATGAGCTCAAAAAAATGTTGAGTTGTCTACAGTCTTTTTTCTTTTTCACAGCAAAACCCGATTTTTTTGCCATGACATAAAATCATCTCCTCCATACGTGTGCTTGGAGATAAAAAAGTAGTTGAAGTGCTCTTCAACTACTTTTTATTGAATTTATATATGCTTTGAAATAAGTTGTTGAAGTTTTTCTGGAAGCGTCGGTAGATCATGCATCGTAATCGTTGTTCGAACGTAGCTTTCATCCATCTCTAGAGCCTCTGCGAAGAAGCTTCCAATCCCTCTTACTTTGCGGTCAATTTGTAATAGAATTTCTGCAGAGTGATTGGACTGCGAGAGGAAAACTATTTCAAGTTCATCTAGATGTCCTCTAAAGGAACCTGTTGGTACAAATTCAAACTCCTGTACAAATGGATAATATCCACGGAAGCGTGCTGGGGCTTGTTCACATTCTGCTTCTCGTAAACGAAAACCTAATTGCCCTATAGCGTCAAGTATATGTGATGCGAGGCTTGTTGGCTCTACACGAATATAATCTTTATCACTTGGGTCTACGGCATTTTTAATATCAAGTCCAGTTTGAATCCAAACTTGCGTTTTGCCCGCACTAATGGGTGTTTCAAAGGGCAGTGTCAATGAAATGGGAATGACCTTCTCTTCACTAGCTGCTAGTGTAAAAGGCTCTGTTACTTTGACTTTTTGTAGAGTGGCCACCTCTGTATGTTTATGATCATTGGACTCTCGTATATATGTCGTATTTATAGATAAATAGATAGAATCCACTTGTTGTTCAACTTGACCACCACGCACGATGATTTCACCTCGCATGACTTCTCCAGCTCGATAAGTATCCTTTTCCAACCTTGTATCAACTGTTGCTGAACCTATTCCAAAACTTGCTAGTGCTTTATGAAAAAAAGACATTCTTACATTCCTCCTACTGACATTGTTAGATATACATACGCACAGTTTGAAAAAAGGTTTCAAGACTCATAAATTTTTCGCCATACTCATTGGAAATCGAAAGAGGGATGGCGATAGCACGAGCAATGAAACCATATCTAGTATCGCTCTCCCGGTGTGGATTCGTATGATAGCGTCTACCAACAAAAAGACATACTTTGATCACATCATAGTTTTCTCAAAACGGTGTGTTCGATTTCTGCACCGTTTATTCATATTTAACCTTTATACTAGTTTTGGCTAGTTTTAAAGCTGAAATGATGAACAGATAGAGGGTGTTTCAATTGTATAGTTTTTTGTCAGCGATTAGTCAATTTATGAGTGAGCCAATCAACCAATTTTTAAATGCCTATGAGCATTCAGCTTGGGCTATGGCGCTTCTTTTAGGTCTCATAGGGGCACTAGCTCCCTGCCAAATAACCGGTAATATGAGTGCTGTTACATTTTATGGAAATAGGACGCTTCAAATGAAAAATAATTGGCAGGATATTCTGTTTTTTATTTTTGGAAAAGTAGTTGTTTTTAGCGGACTTGGTTTTTTAGCATGGTTATTTGGACAATCGTTTGAAACTAAAATGACATTGTATTTCCCCATTTTTCGTCAGGCCATTGGACCAATTATGATACTGACAGGGCTCGTTTTATTAGGTTTATTAAAGCTAAAATTTTTAAATCGCCTGTCGAATCTTATTCCTCCTGTTATGAAAGGGGGCAAATTAGGCTCCTTTTTAATGGGGGCTAGTTTCTCTATTGCCTTTTGTCCAACCATGTTTGTGCTGTTTTTTGTATGGCTAATGCCCATTGTGACAGGCACTTCCTATGGGTTTATCTTACCGAGTATTTTTGGGGTTGCCACTTCTGTACCACTACTCATCATGCTTCTCTTCATTTATCTTTTCGATGCTAAGCGTCTCATTTTACGAACAAGCATGAAGATGGGGAGAGTTATTCAATTAATGGCAGGCATATTGTTACTATTACTAGGTATAATGGACACCATTACATATTGGGGGATAACTTAACTTGTAAGATGTAAGGAGCGAACAAAATGAATCCAGATATGAATCTTTTTTTAGCCTTTGGCGCAGGGTTTTTAAACTTTATTTCGCCTTGCACCTTACCGCTCTATCCAGCTTTTATTTCTTATATTACAGGAATGTCATTGGATGAGCTTCAGGGAGACAATAAAAAATTAAGAACGATTGGTATGTTGCATACACTATTCTTTTTAATTGGATTTTCTGTGATTTTTATTTTCTTAGGCTATGGCTCATCTGTTGTGGGGTGGTTTTTCTTCCAGTACCAAGATGTTTTGCGACAGGTTGGGGCTATATTAATTGTGCTGTTTGGTTTAATTATTATAGGTGCTTTATCCCCGAAATTTTTAATGCAAGAAAAACGTCTTTCCTTTAAAAATCGTCCCACAGGCTATTTGGGCTCTTTTTTTATTGGTCTTGCCTTTGCAGCGGGCTGGACGCCCTGTACAGGCCCAATTACGGGGGCAGTTTTTATGATGGCTTCCCAGCATCCAGGGATGGGTATGTTTTACATGATCGCCTATGTGTTAGGGTTCGCCATCCCATTTTTCCTTCTATCACAATTTGTCACGAAATTCGCATGGATACGAAAGTATAGTCACATGATCACAAAAGTGGGTGGCTATTTTATGATTGTGCTAGGCATTATTCTATTTTTCGATGGTTTAACAAGAATCATCATTTGGCTAAGCCCCTTGTTCGATGGTTTTTCAGGATTTTAACGACCTTCATCATTTCTCCATACTTCTTTGTTACATTCGTTTTGTTGTAACAAAAGGAGGAAAATAGATGAAATCTAAAGTATGGTTTTCATTACTGACGCTATTGATTTTACTAATAGGCGGGTGTAGTACTAGTAAAACAGCTGACGAATTATCTACTAAACCAATGAACAAGGCTCATGAGGGAATGGATAGGACAAATGGTCATATGAGTCATACAAATCCCTTACAGCTTGCACCTTCTACAGGAGAAAATGAGTTGGTCATCCCACCTTTACTAGAACCAGATGGAGATAATCCAGCTCACTATTCAATTGTCGCACAAGAAGGGACAACAGAGTTTTATCAAGGGGTTCAAACAGAAACCTATGGCTATAACGGGTCCTTTTTAGGGCCGGTGATACAGATTCAATCGGGACAAACTGTGCAATTTTCAACAACAAATGAAATGAGCAAAGAGACAACATTTCATTGGCATGGTTTAGAAATACCAGGTGAGGGGGATGGTGGCCCTCATGAACGAATAGAACCTGGTCAATCGAAGCAGCTGACTTTTAATATCCGCCAGCAAGCAGCTACTTTATGGTTTCATCCTCACCCAGAAGGACAGACGGCTGAGCAGGTATATAAAGGCTTGGCAGGACTGATTTACGTGGAGGATGAAAATTCACAGCGTTTAGGATTACCTCATGAATATGGCGTGAATGATATTCCGTTAATCTTTCAGGACCGCCAGTTTGATGATCAACAGCAATTGAACTACCAGCAATTCAAAAATAATGATGGGACAATTGGTGATACATTACTCATCAATGGTACGCTCAATCCGAAGCTTCATGTCCGCCAAGAGCCTGTTCGACTTCGATTAGTGAACGGCTCCAATGCTCGGAATTTCACTTTTAAGCTTAGTACAAATGAGAATTTTCAACAAATCGCCACAGATGGAGGATTTTTAAATAGCCCTGTTCCACTAAATAAACTGACCTTAACACCAGGTGAACGTGCTGAAATTATCATCGATTTTTCCAAGCTACGTACTTCCACTGATTTATCATTGATAAATGAAGAAGGTGTAGTCCTGTTACCGTTTACGATCACAAATGAACGCACTACTCCACAGAAGATGCAGGATGTATTTAATCAATTCTCTACAACTAGTGAAGAACAACAATTACCTGTATCTAAACGTATAGAGCTATTTGGTATGGGGACGATGGTAACGATTAATGGCAAGCAATTTGATAAGAATAGAATTGATTTTGTTCAACAGCAGGGAGTGACAGAAATTTGGGAAATTTACAATAAACCTGATATGATGGGAGGCATGACCCATCCGTTTCATATACACGGCACGCAATTTAAAATTGTATCCATTAATGGTCAGGCGCCACCGCCCAATGAACAGGGCTGGAAGGATACGGTGTCCATTGAACCAGGTGAGTCAGTTAAATTAGCAGTGAAGTTTCAAGATAAGGGCATCTATATGTTCCATTGTCATTTATTGGAGCATGAAGATAATGGTATGATGGGACAAGTAAAGGTAGAATAGAAATTTTTGGTGGATAAAAAGGTAGCTGATTTTTAATCAGCTACCTTTTGTTATTGCTCAAGCTTTGTTAATGTTTTGCCACTCCAGCCAAAAATAACGGTTAGAATCGGGCCGAGTAAACAGAAGAAGGTGAAAGGTAGATAATCCAGTGTGGAAATTCCAAGGACACTTGTGATGAAAATACCACAGACACTCCAAGGGACAAGTGGATTGACAACCGTTCCAGCATCCTCCATGACACGAGATAGGTTTTTAGGAGCTAGGCCAACCTTCGCAAATTGAGCTTTAAATGCTTCACCAGTTAACAGGATAGATAAATACTGCTCACCGATTAATGTATTGATGCCAATGCCAGTAATCGCCGCGCCTGTAATAACTGAGCCAGCACTTTTTAATAAGCTTTCAACCTTGGCTAAAATACTTTGTATGATACCAAGTGTGAACAAGAGGCCACCCATTGTTAAGGCCAGTAGTACAAGTGCAATAGTAAATAGCATGCTATTCATGCCACCGCGTGTCAGTAAGGCATCTACATCCTTATTACCAGAGTGAGAGACATAGCCATCAAATAAAATTTTGAAGACGTCTGAAGCAGATAGGGGGTCCAGTGTATAAGATAAACCCACTCCAAGAATTGAGACAACCGCTAATGTAATAACGGCAGGAGCTTTATAGAATGTCATAATAACAAGGACAACTATTGGCAATAATGTATACCAATGAATAAGTCCTGTAGACAGCAATCCTTCTTTAAATTGCTCAACCGTATCAAAAGATGTTGCTTCACCTGTTGGTGATAAAATGGCGTATAGTACGAATGAAATCAGGAAAGCAGGGATTGTTGTCCAGCCCATATTTTTAATATGTTCAAATAGATCTACACCGACTGTTCCTGAAGCAAGATTGGTTGTATCGGATAAGGGTGACATTTTATCACCAAAAAAGGCGCCAGAAACAATTGCACCAGCAGTTATTGTTAACGAAATGTCCATGGCACCTGCGATACCCATAAATGCCACACCGACAGTTGCCACGGTTGTTAACGAACTACCAACAGAAATACCTACAATGCTACAAATTAAAAAAACGATGGCAAAGAAAAAGTTTGGTGAAACGGTTAAAAAACCATAGTAGATGAGCGTTGGGATTGTTCCACCCATAATCCAGCTCGAAATTAAAATACCAATAAAGAAGAAAATGAAAACAGCGCCCAATCCAGCACTAGCACCAGCAATCATCCCACCTTCTAAATCGCGAAAGGAAACTCTTTTTAACAATCCATAGGCTAGTAAAAGTGAAATAACCAGAAATATTGGGATATGGGGTGTTGCTTTTAAATACCCAATACTAAAAGCCATTGTGGCAATAATTAAAAGTATAACGAAGCTTGCCTCAATAAATCGAGGGTTGCTTTTAGCTTCAATTCGAAACATATGTAACCTCCTACTAAATACTTCTTCGCTTCAATGCGGTGAAGCCCAAAAGTATTATAGCACGCTAATATTTTTTGTCAATTGACAGAAAATTGAAGAATTCCTTTAAGTTATACAAAATTGTTGTTTTTTATTTTATGTATAAGCAACAACGAGGACGAGCATAACAAATAGGAAAGGTTACATGTTTCGACATTCTTTAGGTAAAAAATAACAGAGGAATATTTATTTAGAATGTAAATCTTGTTTACAATTCCTTAACATTTCAAGTGGTAAACAAATAGAAGGGAAAAAGTAAATTTCAAGTATTTTTATAAAAATAACAGAAAAAACGCTCATATTTAAAGAAAAATAGTGATTTTTATTATTTGATTTCCAACGTTTTCAACTTGGAAACTGCCCTGAAAATAAATGTGGCAAATTTTATATTACAGTTTTGTAAAATCAACACGTAAGTGTTTAAAATTTTGTAGAATTGTGTAAATGTTTTGTTATGATGGTTCAGATATTGATAATTTTTATTTTACAGGAGGAACAAGATGTTCAACTCAAACAAGCAAGATCCTTTTTTTCAGTCCTTATTAAAAATCGCTAAAAATGTGAATGAGGGAATTTATTATGCTCATAATGCCCATATTCAAGATATAGATGCGTTAAAAGAAATTGCCGATACAATGAAAGAATATGAAACAAGCGGCGATAAATTAATTCATGAGCTCATCGTTATGCTTAATAAATCATTTATGACACCAATTGAGCGAGAAGATATTTTAGCTTTAGCGAATAAATTGGATGATGTGATTGATGGAATGGAAGGCTGTATTGCCCACTTCAATATGTACAATTTAACGGAAGTAACGGAGCCAATGCGTCAATTCCTAACATATATTTCGAAGAGTACAGATGAAATGGTACAAGCCATGGAGCTATTAAATAATAAAAAGCTTGTTGAGATGCGTAAACATGCTATTCAAATTAAAGATAACGAACGTGAATGTGATGAAATCTTCCGTTCCTCAATGAAGCAGTTATTTATTCAAGAAAAAGATCCAATGCGCCTCATTGTTTTCAAGGATATTTATGAGCAATTCGAGGATATTGCTGATAGCTGCCAAACAGTGGCAAACACAATTGAAACAATAATTATGCGTAACGCATAAGATGGAGTGTAACAAATGGATACAATATTACTCATTACCATATTAGTCGTTATATTTGCATTAGTATTCGACTTTATAAATGGCTTCCATGATACAGCGAATGCTATTGCAACATCTGTATCAACCCGTGCGTTAAAACCACGTACAGCGGTTTACATGGCTGCAGTTATGAACTTCGTCGGAGCCATTACATTTGTTGGAGTAGCAAAAGCCTTAACAAAAGACATTGTGGACCCGTTTAGCTTAAATGCTTTTGATGGCGATATCACGGGTTCTGTCGTTATTTTAGCAGCTCTATTATCTGCTATCACATGGAATTTACTTACATGGTATTTTGGAATTCCGTCAAGTTCTTCCCATACATTAATTGGGTCAGTAGCAGGTGCCGCTATTGCAGCAGCAGGATTCAATATTTTGAACTATGCAGGGTTTATTAAAATTTTACAAGCACTGATTTTCTCACCATTATTAGCATTTGCCGCTGGTTTCCTAATGATGACCCTATTGAAGGTCATCTTTAAAGATATGAATTTATACCGTACAAATAAAGGCTTCCGTACCATGCAAATCGGGACAGCTGCCCTACAATCATTTACACATGGAACGAACGATGCGCAAAAAGCAATGGGGATTATAACACTTGCTTTAATCGCAGGAGGATTACACACAGGTGACGATATCCCTTTCTGGGTGCGCTTTGCAGCAGCTACAGCAATGGGTCTTGGTACCTCAGTAGGTGGATATAAAATCATCAAAACGGTGGGCGGTAAAATTATGAAGATTCGCCCAGTGAATGGCGTCGCAGCCGACTTAGCATCGGCTTCCATTATCTTTGGTGCGACATTAATTCACTTACCGGTATCCACAACACATGTTATTTCTTCATCTATCATGGGTGTAGGAACAGCACATCGTGTCAAAGGCGTTAAATGGGGAATGGCCCGTAAAATCGTAACAACTTGGGTCATCACTATGCCAATCTCTGCAGTAATGGCAGCATTAATTTACTATATTTTAAGTTTATTTTTCTAGTTTGACGAGGAGAATGCACAACGACTGTGCATTCTTTTTTTGTTTTGGGAAGAAGGATAGCTCCGCATAGTAGAAATGGACAATCCTAATCATTTGTGCAAAATAAGAATTCGTTCTAAGTTAATTATAAAGAAAGTGTAAAGTTCAGGGAAAATCACTTTTTCCGTAGTAAGGTTTAAGCAGGAGGAGAACTGATGAAGGTAAAGTTATTACTGATTGAGGATGATGCTGCAATTGGTCGCATTGTCAAAGATACACTGGAGCAAGAGGGCTATCAAGTGACGTGGGCAACTACGGGTCTTGAAGGGCTGGAAGATTTTCAGAAGCAACCATTTGATTTAGTGTTAGTTGACTGGATGCTACCAGAAATGGATGGTCTTACGGTTTGTCAAAATATACGCTGGGAAAGTGATGTCCCCATCCTCATGATGAGTGCTCGTAAGGAAGAAGCGGATAAAGTGGAGGGCTTGCAAGGAGCGGATGATTATATCGCGAAACCGTTTAGTTTGGAGGAATTAAAGGCTCGTGTGGCATCGCATCTTAGACGCTGGAGACGCTATAACAAGCAAGACGAAGTAGAAGAGCAAACTGCCTATGCAAATGGATTAATCATTGATTGGAAACGGGAAATAGTGAGCATTAATGAGCAAGAAATCGCATTAACCCAAAAAGAATTTGCTCTTGTCAAGCTACTAGCAAAAAATCCGAGTCAAACCTTTACGAAGAAGGAACTGTATCAGTATATTTGGCAGCAGGCAACGTTAGAGGACACTCATACTGTTACAGTACATATTAAGGCACTAAGAGAAAAGCTAAAAGATTCAGTGAAACATCCATATTTTATTCAAACTGTATGGGGCAAGGGTTATCGTTTTATTGGTGAACCGCTATGAAAATAAAATCTTGGTTACTTATCACTTTTTTTATTGTTATGGTGTTGCCCATATCTGGTGCTTATAGTCTGTATGTGTGGATAAATGCTTATTATCAAGATAAAAATGTTGCGGAATACTTTGACAAGTGGACAGAGCTAAATCAGGTAAAAGCAATCGTTGACAATCCAGCACTATATCAAAAACAGGCAAATTTAGAAGAAATAGAAGAGCTGACCAATGAGCAGTTGGCGATTACACTTTACACGAAATCTGGTTTTGTCTTATATTCCTCTAACCCGTTAAAATCGGGCTATGTATGGAAAGAGCGCATGTTTAAAGGTTTATATGAGTTACAACAATCATACAACGCCTTTACCTACAAGGAACCAGTATATCGCAATGGGGACTTGTTAGGCATCTATGAAATTCAATTAATAAGAACTGATTGGGTGAAAGGCGTGGAGAAGCGTTCATGGCTTGTCATTACAGGCTCTATCTTGCTGTTTCTAGTGATTTATATAGGGGTCATTTTGTTGCTTAATCGAAAACTTAATCGACCATTACGAGAATTGATGCATCAAATGCGGAATTTTGCCAAAGGTGAGCATATAGAATCTAATTTAAGTACAAGGAAAGATGAGATTGGTTCACTCGCTCAAACATTTGTGGCGATGCAACATGAAATTGAAAAGACCCGAGCTTCCTTAAAAGTAGAACAACAGCAAAAGGAAATGATGATTGCAAGTATCTCCCACGATTTAAAAACGCCTCTTACGGCTATTCAAGCCTATGCGGAATCCTTACTAAACAATGGCTTATCACAACAGCAGCAAGCAGACTATCAGCGGGTTATCATCACGAAGGCTGATCGAATGAAGCATATGCTAGAAGATTTATTAATGTTTACATTACTCCAATCTACGAGCTATGAATTAGAGCTGGTAGACGTAGATGGGGAAGAATTTTTTGAGATGGCTTTGTCAGACTATGAACCGTTATGTGAGGAACAGGGGTTTACATTAGAAGTGTTCTGTGATGTAGATGGGCTATATGCTGTGCATCCTAAACAACTTCAACGTGTAATTGATAATTTATTGAGCAATGCTTGGCGCTATGGTGAGATCGGCACATCTATTGGTTTAGCAGCGGTTAAAGCTGGAAGTGTTCCGGAATGGGGGTTTGATTTCCTTAAGCCAGCTTTGACGAAGCAAGAGGGTATGTATATGATTGTGCAAAATAGCGGACAGGGCTTGCCACAAAAGGACATTGTAAAATTATTCGAGCCCATGTATCAAGCGGACCATGCCAGATCAAAGGCTGGAGAACGAGGCACGGGACTTGGCTTAAATATTACGAAACAAATTATTGAAAAACATGGTGGTACGGTAGAGCTGCTTTCTCGTGAGAACATTGGAACAGCTGTTGTCTGCTGGCTTCCACCTAATAAAGGAGTAGACGAACTATGAGTTGGAAAAATTCATGCCGAGCAGCAGGCTTAATCGCTGTCATGACATTTAGTTTAGTAGGCTGTAATACCGAGGCATCGTATTCACCCCAGGAAATTATTGAGCAGACGCTCCAAGAATCGAAGCAACCGCTTACCTATTATGGCGAATATACGTTAGATATGGGAGAGCTAGGGGGCAAAGCTCAGGTAAAAGAATGGGTCAAGGATAAGTATAGACGTATAGAAATGAAAGGTGACAATGGTGAACATGTCATCACGGTCAAAACTGAATCTGAGCTGATAAGCTATGATGTCACGGAACATACAGCCTTTAAAATGGCGTATCCACAAGGCGAACTTGACGGGCTACGATCGCCTAGGGAAGAGGTACAGCTTGTTTTTAATTTGGTTAAAGATACACATGAGATTAAGATAGCAGGCGAAGAGAAGGTCGCTGGGAGAGACACATATAAAATTGTAGCAAAAACTAAAAAAACCGAATCACTATTTGGGGATATAGAAGCATGGATTGACAAAAAAACATGGCTGATGTTAAAAATGAAGTCAGATAATGCAGGTAATCAAATAATCACCGAATACTCAAAAATAAATGTTGATGAAAAAATAGATGATCAACAATTTATACTTGATCTACCAGAGGATGTAACGATCCAAGAAATTAGCGGTGAAGATACTTCAGCATTAATTTCATGGGACGAAGCAAAGCAACAACTAGGAAAGTTTTTAATGGTTCCGCAAGAAAATGCCCTTTCTATAGATAAAATTTCAATGGTTAAAGGATTAGAGGATCGACCAGAATATTCCTTTGACTTTGGATTAGATGGGCAGCCAGCGTTTTTCATCACTATTTTTAAAGCGGATGAGAGTATGAGTGAAATTGGTCCCATCTTAAATGAAAAAGAGATGGATATTCGAGGACAAAAAGGAACGGTTATGGATGATAAAAATTTCCGTTCGATTGCTTGGCAAGAAAACGGCTATCAATATAGTATCGTTGGCGAAAATCCAGAGTTAACGATTGAGGATCTTATAAGCTATGCACAACAAATGGAAATTGTACAATGAGGTGATGCTATGAAAAGAGCACATGGGATGAAATGTCTTGCATTGTTTTTATTTACAACTATTTTTTTATACGGGGTAGGGGATACCTATCAAGTGTCTTGGCTACAATTTCATTTTACGGGTCGATACGATGAAGTAGGCTTTTATTTCAGCTTTACTTCACTTATTCCGATATTGATTGGATTATTGATGGTAGGGCTATATGAATCACTTTTAAAACGATTAATATAAAAAGTGAAAGGCAGGATCTCAGATGAGGATCCTGCTTTTTATAGTAGGAGTACGCTATTGTTTTATCGTTGACCACCTTTTTTTATGGTTTTGCTCAACCATTGATATTCCTTTATTCAGGCTTCTTCTTATTCATTAAGCAATCTGCTGTAAATGTGTTTTCGTAAAGGCTTCCTCATATTTTAAACCGTAACCGAGTGCTCGATCTAAGAAAATATGTGCTAGCCAAATCAAGGCAACCATTAGAAGTATTGGCGTAGATAGCGTAAAGCCGATTACGAGAAGTAAGGCCGGTATGACAAAGCTATGTCCAATATTATAGAAAAGGGCCCCCATTTTTGAATTGATCATATATCCGAGCATCGTGATATCAGGTAAAAGTAAAAATATCATAAATGATAGCCATGAAAAATCTAAGTGCCCATAAAAAAAGATAGTCATGATCAAGGCGATGACATATTCTAGAGAGAGAATTTTACGTAGTTTCATTGTGACCACGACCTTCCTGTAAGTTTTGGTACATATCTTCCATTAGTAAGTTAATTTTTTCTTGGTTGTTCTGAAATTGTCCGTCAGCCATTAATGCTTTGGTTAGCTGTAAGGAATGTAGTGCGTGCTGATAAAAGTACATGAGCTGTTCAATATGGGCAATCTTTGCAGAAAATAGCTGTACGGTTGCTTCATTACATTCCGTGGATATAGGTTTCTGTTCGAGTGTCAGTAAAAAATTAATTTCTTGTAAGCTAAAGCCAAGCTGGCGTAGGACGAGAATAAATTTCATGGTCTGTTCACATGTGCCATCATACACACGGTAGCCATTGTTTAACTTCTGCGGATGTAAAAGTCCTTCTTTTTCGTAATAGCGGACTGTATCGGTGGATAATCCAAACTTCTCAGCAAATTGTTTAATTTTCATAAAAGCACCTCCTACAATCATCCTAACATTGGAGTAAGCTCCAAGGTCAATACACTTTAAGAAAAAATTTGATACGGTTAGGGGGAGGGGGGCGTATTAAAATATAGAAGGGCTATTGGAGGTTTACTTTATCTCCAAAAGAGAGGAAGTGGAGAAGTTAAATTTACCTCTGCAAAGGCCAAGAAATTAAAAGAATTATTGGGTATTGAAGAATCTTAACAAGTCTCTGTGAAAGAGGCTTGTTTTTTGGTTGCGAGAAAATTATAGTGAAAGTACCATGTTAAATTTACCAGTAAAATATAAAAATAGTAACATAGTAAAATATACACAATCACTCATTTGTCTAGTATTAATTGCTTAATTTTGTAAAAACAAATGAGTCCAAAGAATTGTAATATTTTATTCGTGCAGGTAGTATTAAAGATGTAAGGGTGAAAATAAGGGGGAGCGGTATGAACGTACAAGAATTTGAAGAATTATGGATTACGCTCAATGAATTATATAACGCGGATCGTTTTTTAGAATATATAGAAATAAGTAGTGCCGCAGTCGAAAGTGCCATTAAGCTTGGAATGTATGATAAGGCCATCCTTCTATTACGTTATAGCTGTGCCAGTTATTTTCAAACTGGTGATTTACAGCTATCGATTAGTGTACTTGAACAATATCGAGAGCTGACTTTTCAACATGGTAATGATATTGATCTTATTCAATATTATAATATAGCTGCCATTTATTGGGGGACTTTTGGTCACTTAAAGAAATCTGAAGAGCTGATGTTAAAGGGATTAAAAATTGCTGAATCTATTCAACATGTGGAGAGCCTGGGGAAAATTTATAATAATCTAAGCGATTTGGAAATATCAATGGGCAATTATCGCACAGCCAAGGAATTCGCCTTAAAAAGTCTTTATTACTCAAATGCGTTTGAAGTGCAGCATAAAGAACCTTATACAGGAATTATGTATCCAAAAACAAACCTAGCAGTAGCACTTATATGGCTGGAAGAGTTTGATGAGGCTAATGTACTATTACAAGAATTATTAGCAACAATTCATAACCCACCCTATTCAAAAGTACAATTAGAGGTCTTCAATGCATATGCTGTTCTTTGTGAACGACAAGGACGCGTAAGTGAGGCTATTGATTTATATCAAAAGACTAAACATTATGCTTTGCAAAACAATGACCTGTCCTTGCTCCAAATCATCTATAATTCATTAGTGAAGCTAATTGAGGATCAAGGGAATAAAATTGTTTTATGTGCTGTTCAGAAGGAATATATTAATATTTTGTTAGAAATCCAACGTGAAAATTACTCTCATGTATTATTTGAAATGGAGTACAATGATCATAAAAAGCAATTTGAAAAAAATGCTTATTTTGATCCGCTAACGAATATTTACAATCGACGTTATTTTGATGAAAATGCCAAAAGGATGCTCGAAAAAGCAGCTGAAAGCAATCAGCAACTAGCGTTGATGATGGTGGATTTAGACCATTTTAAAGAAATCAATGATATGAATGGCCATTTATTTGGAGACGATGCGCTAACGAATACTGCTAAAACATTACAAGATTATTTTCAACCCTTTGAAGCTATCGTTGCTCGCTTTGGGGGAGACGAGTTTATCATTCTCAGTCAAGTAAAAGAGGGGGAAACGGTGCAAACATTGGCCGACAACCTCTATCAAACCTTAACGGCTTTGTCACTCACGGTAAATGGCGAAACGGTTCAATTGGAATTTAGTATCGGAGTTAGTACGAATCATTTTGGCAAAATCAAGAAAGTGGAAGAGCTGATTCAGCATGCGGATGAAGCACTTTACAAGTCAAAGCGTAATGGACGTAACCAAATTACACACTATAATCATTATTGTGATGTGGGAAATGGTATTTAAAGAGAAAGAGGCATGACTTTATAGTAGGTGCCTCTTTTAAATACGTTTACAAGCTGCTGTCAGGATTAATAATGCCGTAAAATACGATATCTTCAAAAGTACCATTTTTAAAAACATGAGATTTTAACGTTCCCTCATAGCACATGCCACACTTCTCCATGATTTTGCCAGAGGCGGGATTAGATAGAAAATACTGCGCGAAGACACGATGATACTGTTTTTCTTTAAAGGCAAATTCAATGATGGCACGAGCAGCTTCTGTTCCATAGCCATTCCCCCAATACGGTTCCCCAATCCAATAAGCCATTTCTCCATTTCGATGCTGTTGTCGATTGGATAGCCCGATAGCCCCATATAAATGTCCGCTTTGTTTGTCCGTTATAGCAAATTCATATAGTTTCTCTTGTTCAAAATTTTGTAGATGGTTGGAAATCCATGACAAAGCACAATCTAACGTATAAGGATAGGGCAAATTTAACGTGCTCTTGTAAAGGGCAAAATTGTTACATAACAAACTTACTTCAGGTGCATCAGCCTCTGTAAAAAGTCGGAGCATGAGACGCTCTGTTTCGATTGTTTTGTCTGTTGCTTGGTAAAACATTGAATTACCCCCTTCAAAAATGGTAAAACAGATTATAACACAATTAAATAGAAGGAATAAACTACATAATGGAAATTAATGATTTCTTGAAATTAGATAAAAATTTATTGAAAAACGATAAATGTTATGGTAAATTGAACAAGATAATAAATAAAAGAGGTGCGTAATATGAAACGAGAAACGCTCTTTTTAAAGATCGCTGTTTTTCTAATGGGATTGCCGGTTTTTGCTTTATGTATATGGGTGGTGCCACGTGTTGCTTTAGATACAGCTCAGCATTCTCCAATCTTAACCATTGTTGCATTACTTGGCGTCTATGCAACGGCAATTGCTTATTTTGTTGCTCTATATACAACAATCAAGCTGCTAAGCTATATTGATCAAAACATTGCTTTTTCAGAGCTGTCAGTGAAAGCTTTAATTAATATTAAATATTGTGCAATTATCATTAGTAGTGTTTACGTGGTGGGGATGCCACTGATATACTATGCTGCAGAAGTAGACGATGCCCCTGGTCTTATACTTATTGGAATGGTTATTATTTGTGCTTCTTTTGTGGTTGCAGTTTTTGCTGCTGTTCTTCAAAAGCTACTAGAAAATGCCATCGATATCAAATCAGAAAATGATTTAACGGTTTGAGGTGAATACTATGGCGATGATTATCAATATTGATGTCATGTTGGCGAAACGGAAAATGAGTGTAACTGAACTTTCAGAGAAGGTTGGCATCACGATGGCGAATCTTTCTATTTTGAAAAATGGCAAAGCGAAAGCAATTCGCTTTTCAACATTAGAGGCGATTTGTGAGGCGTTAGAATGTCAGCCTGGGGATATTTTAGAATATAAACGGAACGAAGGATAAAGACTGTAGTTCAAAGCCGTCGAGAGAATAAGTCTCGATGGCTTTTGTCATTTTTTCACACGGGTCATCCGTATTTACTTAGAATAAAAAAATGTAGTAAATATTGCCAAAAGAATATAGTTATGCTACGATAAAGCTAAGATAAATCGACAGTCAGTCGGTCTATTGAGAGGAGTGTTTGGATGAGGGAAATGAAAAAAGCAGAGGAACGGAGAAATGAAATTTTAGATGCAGCAGATGAGCTGTTTACGCAGAAGGGGTTCGATGGCACTAGCACCAATAATATTCTTGAAAAAGTTGGGATTGCCCGCGGTACGCTATATTACCATTTTAAATCCAAGGAAGATATTATGGATGCCCTCATCGAACGATATACCGAAACCATGTTAACGAAAGCAAGGGCAGTTGCAGTGGACAACAGTATTGCGGTGAATGAGCGCATATTAAGGGTTGTGATGGCATTAAATATGCAGAATGAAAATGAAAATGGTCAGGAAATTATGGACCACATTCATAAGCCGCAAAATGCATTAATGCATCGAAAAATACAGCAGGTAGTCATGAATCAAGTGCCGCCATTATTGACGGACATCATCCGTGAGGGTATTGAGCAAGGGATTTATCATACACCGTACCCATACGAATGTATGGAGATGATTGTCGCTTATACAAATACCGTCTTCGATGATGACTTGGTATTGTTGTCAGATGAAGAGCGGGCCGCTCGTATCCCACCATTTATCTTCAATGTGGAGCGAATGCTTGGCGTGGAAACCGGTAGTTTGTTGTACATGATGAAAATGTTTAGTCATGCAGGGCAAGGCGAGACGAAATAAATGGATGAGGGTCTTAATACTGACAAAGGGGTGACCTATGTATTTCAAAATTGTACGGAATGATATAGCGAATAGTAAGGTGATTACATGTTTGACAACATTATTTGTGGCAGGTGCGGCTATGCTTGTTACGCTTTCGGCCGTTCTTATTGTTCATTTATCCACTTCCATTGATACATTATTAAAGCAAGCGGAAACATCTCATTTTCTTCAAATGCATTCGGGTACTATCGATCAAGAGCGTCTCATTCATTTTGCGGAGCGCAATGAGCAGGTGGATGAATTTCAGATAAATGAATTTCTCAATGTAGATGGTGCCAAGATAAACATTGCAGGCAACACACTTGCACAAAATGTACAGGACAATGGGTTTACCACCCAAAGTGAGAAGTTTGATTTTTTACTAGACCTTGATGGCCGTGTGATTGAAGTGGAAAAAGGAGATATTTACGTACCTGTAGGCTATATGAGGGACGGCACAGCCAAGCTTGGTGATACAGTAATGATCCATAATAAGCCATTTACAGTTGCAGGTTTTTTAAGGGATTCACAAATGAATTCTATGCTAGCGTCGTCTAAACGATTTCTCGTTAGTGAAGAGGACTATGCAGCCATTAAGGCAGTTGGCACTATTGAATATTTAATAGAGTTTCGTTTGAAAGATTTGGCTGATTTGAGAAGCTTTGAAGAGGCCTATCAACGTGCAGATTTAGAAGCGAACGGACCTACGATTACGTGGCCACTCTTTAAAATGCTAAATGCCCTATCAGATGGTTTGATGATCGCTGTTATTTTATTAATCAGCGTGCTAGTGGTGGTCATTGCATTGATGTGTATCCGTTTTACATTGCTAACTAAAATGGAAGAGGATTATCGTGAAATTGGTGTAATGAAGGCAATTGGTTTACGGGTTGCCGATATACAGAAAATGTATCTTGCAAAATACGGTGTGATAGCGGCCTTGGGCTGTGTACTTGGCTTTACCTTTTCATTTATGGTAAGGGATATTCTTTTAGCAAATATCCGTCTTTATATGGGGGATACAGCCAATACGGCACTTATCTGGCTGTTCACCATTATAGGTCTTGTGCTAGTATTTGCTTCCATTCTGATTTATGTACAATTTGTTTTGAAACAGTTTCGTAAGCTTTCGGCTGTTCAGGCTATCCGATTTGGAGCGGTGCAAAGTAAAGCAAGACATGCGAGGTGGCTAAAAATTAGCACCAATAAAAGGCTTCCTATCAATCTCTTTTTGGGCGTGAAGGATGTACTATCCCGTAAAAGATTATATGCCACGATGCTTACTGTCTTACTATTAGCAACATTTATCATTATTGTACCTCAAAATTTATACAATACCATTTCCTCCAAAAAATTTATCACGTATATGGGGATTGGCAATAGTGACATCCGCATAGATATCCCACAAGGGGACCAACATATTCAGCATGTAACAGATGTGCTCGAAACGCTAGAGCGTGATAAAGATATTACGAATTATACGGTTCTGACGACAAAAAAATTTACAACAATGACAGATGACGGAGTGGAAGAGAGTCTAAAAATAGAGTTGGGCGACCATACCGTTTTCCCAGTAGAATATGCGCAAGGTAGGGCGCCGGTAGCCCAGGATGAAATGGCCCTTTCTGTTCTTAATGCGGAGGAGCTTCACAAAAAAGTGGGTGATACTATTATCCTTATCGTCCAAGGTGAAATGAAAAGTTTAACAGTGAGTGGCATTTATTCAGATATTACCAATGGTGGGAAAACAGCGAAGGCAGCATTCTTAGATGATTCTACAGATAGTATGTGGAACGTATTTTATGGAACGTTGTCTAATCAATCGGAAGTCGAAAAAAAGGTTACGGAGTATGCAGATAGATTTCATTTTGCCAAGGTTTCAGGCATCGAGGAATATATTTATCAAACATTCGGAACGACCATCAGTGCTATTAAGAAAGTTTCAAGTGTAGCACTTGTAGGAGCTCTCCTTATGTGTGTGCTGATGACAGTGTTGTTTATGAAAATGCTTATCGCAAAGGATCGATCTCCCATTGCTATCTTGAAATCGATGGGCTTTACAAACGTAGATATTTCCATACAATATGCGGCACGTTCAGTTGTTGTCTTGATGCTGGCCATTACTGTGGGGACAGTTCTCGCTAACACATTAGGAGAATTCCTGACATCCACGATCATTGCATCATTCGGTGCAGCTTCATTTAATTTTATCATTAATCCACTATCTGCCTATGTTTTTTGCCCGTTAGCTCTCCTAAGTGTCGTACTCCTAGCAACACTTATTGGTACTTTTAAGGCGGGACAGTTAAAAATAATGGATCATATAAAGGAGTAGAATATGAAAAAGCTTTTGAGTGGTGAACAAATAGCCAAGTCATTTCAGGTCGGAACTGAACGACATGAGGTTTTAAAGTCTATATCTATTGATGTATATGAAGGCGAGTTCGTTTCAATTATGGGCCCTTCTGGTTGCGGTAAATCAACCTTACTATACGCTCTTAGTGGGATGGACAGCATTGATCAAGGACTGGTTTCTTTTGATGGAGTCGATGTAACAACACTCCATGACAAGGAGCTAGCTGAACTTCGTCGAACGAGGATGGGTTTTGTGTTTCAGCAGCCAACCTTTCTTAAAAGTTTAAATATCCTTGATAATATATTGTTACCAGCAGTACGTGATCAGCGAAAGAATATCGTAGCTTTAACGGAAAAAGCACAGAGCATCATGAAAAAAGTAGGGATTGAGGACTTAGCAACGCGTGATATTACGCAAGTTTCAGGTGGCCAGCTTCAGCGGGCAGGCATTTGTCGTGCTTTAATTAGTAGTCCATCGATGATTTTTGGTGATGAACCAACGGGCGCATTAAATTCAACGACTGCCCAGGAAATTATGGATATTCTAGCCTCCATCAATCAAGAAGGTACAACGGTTATGCTTGTGACACATGATCCGAAAATTGCTGCACGAACCGAGCGTATTCTCTTTATGAGTGATGGTTCTATTATCAGTGAATTGCGTTTACCACGATTCAAGGGTATTGATTTGGATGATAGAATGGCAAAAGTTGCAACCATGATGCGAGAAATGGGTATTTAATAGATGAATTCAAAAAATCCGCAATGACTTGGAGTAGCTATTGCGGATTTTTTTATTTTTTTTAGAAAAAATGAATCGCTTTAGCAATGGCGTCCGTCAGTAGTATAGAAAGTAGGTGAGAGCAATGATGGATATTGAACAAGTAATCGAGGAGCATGGGGATTACTTACTAAAGGTCGCCTATTTATACGTGAAAAATAAAGCGACAGCGGAAGATATTGTGCAGGATGTGTTCATCGCCTTTTATCAAAAGCAGGAACAATTTCGCCAGCAAGCATCATTGCGTACATATTTAGTAAAAATGACAGTAAACCGGAGCCATGATTATTTACGGAGCTGGAAAAGTAAACGACTGACATTATTTGAAAAGATTATGAGTCGTACAACGGCAATAACGCCGGAGATAGAAATGCTCGAGAAGTCTGTTAAAAAAGAGCTGACAGAGGCGTTATTTACGTTATCAGTAGCCTATCGCGAGGTTTTAGTTTTGTATTATTTTGAGGAGATGACAACTGTGGAAATTGCACAGCTTGTACGATGTCCAGAAGCAACAATTCGTACAAGGTTACAACGAGCGCGTAAACAGCTGGCAACAGCAATGGGAGACTTTGATTGGGAGGTGCTACGTCATGAATCAATTTAAAGAAGGGCTATTAAAGGAACTACAAGATGTGAAATTCTCTCAGAAACGTAAACAACTAATCGCAGAAAAGGCTCGACGAAAGGAAAAACATCAAGTAGGTCATCAATGGACGTATCGTATCGTACTGGCAACCTTTACGGTATTGGTCATTGGTTTTAGTTATCTTTTAACAGAGCAAAAGGAACAGCATTCCACAGGTCACCAAGCAGCAACTATTCAGTCGGATGCCTGGAGTTGGTGGTCACTATTCAATTCGGATTATGTGCGAGGAATGTTGTTGTTGGGCTTTTTTGTCGGTGCCGCTTTTATTGTCAAGCGTGTATTAATAAAAAAAGGATACGGTCTTCCTATTTGTATTGAATGCGGGGAGAGCTGGTCTGCAAAAGGCGCGCGCAAATTGTATCGCAAAAATGGAGAAATTGTGTGTCCTCATTGTGGCCAAAAACAGTATCGCACGAAAAAATCTATGCAATTAGGGGGGATGCTTTCTATGCCAATACCACTAATCATTTTGTTGCAACATGTGTTCCATAATTACTACATCGGTTTTATTTTCTTCCTAGTAGGGGTGATTATTTTTCTTTATCAAATCGTACCATATGTATTTAAGCTACAAGATAAGGATTCTATGAATGAACCTTTATGGTAATCATCATATCGAAGGGGAAATTGCGAAGTTCATCTAGCAATTTCTTTTTTATACTAAAATACATTGACAACCGTTTTCATTTGCATTATCTTTGTGTTAACTTATTTTTATTATTAGTTAACGTATAGCAAAGGGAGGCTTTTTACATTGAAAAAAGGAAGTACATATCAATATGTGTTAGCGGCATTTGGGGCAGCGATTATTACTGTTTTGGCACAGGTGACTATTCCACTACCTCTAATTCCAATTACAGGACAAACTTTAGCAGTTGGCATCGTCGTCACTATTTTAGGGACAAGATTAGGGACATTATCTGTTCTTTTATATATGTTGTTAGGGGCAGCTGGTTTACCTGTGTTTAGTGGGATGTCTGGGGGACTAGGAATTTTGGTTGGGCCGACAGGGGGATATATTGTAGGATTCCTTGCCACAGCAATTATTATGGGCTTATACTTAGATAAATTTGGTATTTCATTTACCCAAGCGATTATTGCAAATATCATAGGGATGATTATTACCTTATCATTTGGTACAGTTTGGTTAAAAATTGTAGCAGACTATACGTGGACAGCTGCCTTTATGGGCGGTGTGGCACCATTTATCGTAGTAGGAATCGTTAAAGCGGTGCTTGCAGCATGGATAGGTGTCATTGTCCGTCGCCGCTTAGAAAGAGCACATTTAATTGAAGCAATAGCGTAGGACATAGGGGGAATTGTTTTGGCAACATTATGGACAGGTGGAAAGATTTACACGATGGCTCAGGTTGATGAAACAGTAGAAGCAGTCCTTGAAGAAGATGGGAAAATTGTGGCGACAGGCTCTGTAGAGAGCTTGTCGCCACTAGCTACTTCTACTCGACATTTACAAGGCAATGTGATGTATCCAGGTTTTGTGGATAGTCATTTACATATTATTGGTTACGGGGAAAAACTGAAGCATATTGATGTATCGGCGATAACGAGTAAAGAGGCGTTACTAGCAAAGCTTCAAGAACGTATGTCCAAGGCATCGTCCAATGAATGGGTCATAGCGATTGGATTAAATGAAAACCAATTTGAAGAGCCCATTTTTCCTACTTTAGCGGAGCTGGATGCGCTTGGTGAAGCTTATTTAATCATAAAACGTAGCTGTCACCATTTAATTTTAGCTAATTCTAAGGCACTTGCATTTGCAGGGATTACCAATGCTACGCCTTCACCAGAGGGGGGAATCATTGAAAAAATAGATGGTCAGCTCACGGGCGTATTAAAGGATGCGGCATTATATTTAGTGGTTAATCATATGCCCCATATTACACCTGCGTATATTGAGGATGCCTTGGTAAAAGCTGTGGCCTCATTACAAGCATATGGTTTAGTGGGTGGTCATTCGGAGGATTTAAGCTATTACGGGCCGCCAAACCAACCCATTCAAGCTTACCGTAAAATAGTGGAATCACAGCATTCATTCAAGGTTCATTTATTGCAGCATCATACGGTTTTTGAGGAGGTCGAAAAATTGGATACTACATCCTCGCCTTTCTTGGAGTTTGGTGCTATGAAAATCTTTATTGATGGGGCCTTTGGAGGAAGAACCGCAGCGCTACGTCAACCATACAGCGATGACCCACATAATACAGGAATGCTTATACATACGACAGAGCAATTAACGAAGTATGTTCAGTTGGCTCGTCAATCTGGACAAACTGTCGCTGTCCATGCAATCGGTGATTTAGCCATCGAACTGATTGTAGATATTTTTGCGGCATATCCACCACAGGCCGGTCAGCTTGATCGTGTGATCCATTGTAGCTTGGTCGATGATGACATTTTAACTAAATTAGCTAAATTGCCTGTTGCTATCGATATGCAGCCGCAATTTGTTCAGGGAGAATATGACGCTGAGCTATCGAAGCTTGGTGAGGAGCGCGTTCAAGGTTTACACCCTTTAAAGTCACTTCTTGACCATGGGCTTGTAGTTGCTGGTGGTAGTGACGCACCGATTGAAGTACCGAATCCATTAATGGGAATCTATGCGGCTGTCACAAGGTGCAATGTGGGAGAAAAACATGATGGCTACAATCCTAAGGAGAAAATTTCTCGTTTTGAAGCAGTCCATTTGTATACAGGAGGAGCGGCTGAAATAATTGGTCAGCAGCACACTCGTGGTAAAATCGCAGCAGGCTATTCAGCTGATTTTACGATTTTAAAAGAGGATATTTTCACTGTGGATATAGAGCAACTACCTCAAATTGACGTATTTTGTACCGTGGTAGATGGGAAGATTGTATATGAAAATCGCTGCGAAGGGTAACCTTGCAGCGATTTTTTTGAAGCTATTTTCTATTTACAATATGATGTATTTGTTGTTCTAAGGTTGTCACACGTTTTGTTAAGTCCTCTACTTGCTGTTGCATGGTTGGTGGAGGAGGCACAGGAATCGTTGCTTTCATTTTTTTGATCATACGAATCATCCCGAAAAAGATTGCTAAAAACAGGCCTAAAAGAACCGTTGTACTAATCATATCGCCAATGTCGAATTTCATGTTTGCGCTCCTTTCTCTACAGGGTATCTAGTTATATACAGGATGGCTTCGAGAAAAGTTTCAAGAAAATGGAGAACGTCACGATAAATACACAAATATTTTTTCTACAAGTTGCATAGGATACTTGAACAAATTGCTATTTTATTGCTTTGAGTACTGTGTCATGGCGGTCAAAACATACGTTAGAAGAGAGCGATTTTAACTGTAACAGGGGTGATTATGTGCACAAGGCAGGACAAGTAATGCGACAGGCTGTTAATAATATTTATATTTATCGATTAGACTATGTACAGGTTTTCGCATTAATTAGAGTCTTTCAGTTTTTATTAATGATCCCTGTAAGTACTATGCTGTTAAAGCTCATGCTACGAGTAACAGGATATACACATATAACCGAGCAAAATTGGCAAAGCTTTATGGCACATCCTTTTGTCATAATGATGATTTGTCTATTAATCTTGTTGTTCTTATTATTTGTTTATTATGAAATGGGCTTTCTATTTTTAATGGCCTTTCATCAACAAAGAGGAATGCGCTATCGATTTTTTTCTTTATGGCAGCAGCTAAATCGGAAGGTTGTTTATTTTTTTAGTGTCCAAGTCCTATTTTTAATCGTCTATCTTGCTCTATTAATGCCACTTGCTTCTTTTATGCTACCACTCACCTTAACCCAATCCATCTCACTTCCACATTTTTTAACAGAAGAAATCATGAGTAGTCGAACTGGTAGATTAGCATATGCAGCAGTGGCAAGTATTTTAGTAATGATCGGTATTCGGAGTATTTTAACGTTACCTATCTTTACAATCCAGCCAAAGATTTCTATTTTACGTTCTTTCAAGCAAAGCTGGCGATTTTCCAAAAAAGGTTTATTGGAGCTTTTAGCCCTATTGGTTATGCTTTTAACAGGTCATCTATTCGTCATGCTCAGTATAACAGTAATTAGCACACTTCCACTTTATTTTATGGAGCGCTTATTACCAAGTGCCGCATTGATAACAGCAGGGGTAACGCTCGCCTTTCTAGAAATGGTGTTTGTGGTGCTCTTTAGTTTATTACAGGCCATGTTTTCACAAGTTATGGTTGCCATCACCTACAATACACCTATCCTAGGGAAAATCAACAGGTCTGCTAAACAAAGAAAACGACGCTATAAACCTTTACTGCTCATTAGCCTTGTTGTTTTTGTTGTCTTAAGTATGATGAATATTAATTCGTTAGAGAAAAGCGTCTATGCACCCGATACTAAAATTATTGCCCATCGAGGCTATGTGGCGGGCAATGTGGAAAATACGATTAGCGGGCTAGTGAGCGCAGCAAATGCCGGAGCAGACCTCATTGAAATTGATATTCAGCAAACAGTGGATGGCGAATTTGTTGTATTCCATGATCGTACTTTGAGGCGATTGGCAGGGAAAAATGGAGTCATTGCTAATATGACCTTACGTGAATTAAAAACATTAACGATTCATCAAAATGGCTATAGCGATAAAATTGCTTCTTTAGAGGACTGTATCGAAATTGCTAAAGCTTTAGACGTCGCGTTACTAATTGAGTTAAAGGTACATGGCAAGGAAACGGAAGATGTGTTGCCCAAATTAGTAGAAAAGCTACGAAAATACAAAGTACTGGATTCGTATTATGTGCAATCTGTAGATGGGCAGAAAATGACTCAATTAAAAAAAATAGTGCCGAATTTAAGAGTGGGTATTGTCTATGCACTTAATATCGGCCCAATGGAAGAAAGTGTGGATTTCATTGCCTTAGAGGAGTCATGGGTAACTGAGCAGCTTATTGAAGAGCTGAAGCAAAACCCGATGGATTTATTTGTTTGGACGCTGAATGATGACCGTTCCTTACAAACCTTTATCGAGAAAAATGTGAGCGGCGTCATTACCGATCATCCTGATGTTGCCCGCGATTTAAGGACAAAGCAAAGCGAACATCAATATTTTTTACAACGGATCCTTAACCGATTGAAATTTATATTTTAAGTATGGAATGCGATACCTGCCCAACGGCTTTTAAAAAAATCTGGCCATATTGTAACCTTTTTCATATGAACACGACTACTTCTATGAATTCGTGAAATAAAGGAGATGCTTTTTATATGAAAATGACGAAAGTCGTACCATTTGCTATGACAGCACTATTAGTAGGGAGCGCGATGGGCGTTCCAACTGCATCAGCGAGCGAGGCTGAGACTGTAGTACCTGTTTCAGAAACTATTGAACAACAAGCTCAGCCAGTTTTTATTAAAGTAACTGGGAAAGTTGAAAATGTAGAGGTCCGTGAGAACGCAACCTACTATACAGTAGTAGAAGGTGAACAGACGAATATAGTGGTTGTCGATAAAGATTCATTCGTGTTCGACAACATGGGAAAAGAAGTGAAGCTTCAAAAAGGGGATAAGGTGTCAGCTTACTCTTATGCGAAAAAGCCTATGCTTGCTATTTATCCACCACAATATAACCCAGAGGTTATTATTGTAGAAAAAGATAATATGGGCAGTGTGGAAGTCGATTACTTCGATAAAAACTTAATCGATACGGACAATTACTTGAAATTAAACGTTGGAGAAGACACAAAAATTGAAAGTGCTTCTGGAAAAAAACTAAAAGCAAGTGATTTAGAAGAACAGCACTTAGTTGTGTTCTACACAATCGCAACAATGAGTATTCCTGCTCAAACACCACCTTCAAAGGTTATCGTGTTGGATACTATTGAGAAGGAAGAGCCAGTTGAGGTGGACCCAGTGCCAACGCCTGAACCAACACCAGATCACGCTGCCATTGAAGAGATTATGCAAAAAGATTTTTATGAGGTAGAAGGGACGAAAATGGTTCCTTTACGATTAATTGTAGAAAAGCTTGGCTTTGACGTAGAAGTAACGCCTAAAGGTGCCATCATTTCTAAAGGTGCTGTTTCCTACACAATTACTCGTGGCCAAAAAGAATATGGCTACAATAAAGCGCTTCGCCAATTTGACGTAGCACCTGCTTTATTAGAAAATGGTAAAACATATGTATCTGTAGAGTTCGTCAAAGAATTAATGAAATAAAGAGGATGAAGTATCTAGCAAATCGCTAGGTACTTCTTTTTTTTGTATTTTCTTCCCATGAAAAATTCAGTACAATAATTAAGAAAAAGTCGCCAATAAAGGAGAAACCTATGAAACAAGCTCTTATCATTATCGATATACAAGAAGCCTTCTTTTTAGATAACGAACAAAATCTATGGAATGACGAAACGATCATCAAGCATATTAATTCGTTAATCGCATGGGCACGCCACAATGAGGCACCTGTTATTTTTATTCAGCATACAGACGCCGAGGATGTGGATTTCGCTTATGGTCAGCCTGGGTGGGAGCTATACCACGGTCTTCATCGACAAGCGGAGGATAAGGTAATTCAAAAACCAACATGGGATGCCTTTTATCGAACTGAGCTTGCCGAATACTTGCAGGAGCAGCATATTGAGCAATTAATTTTTGCTGGTGCACAAACTGAGTTTTGCCTTGATACAACCATTCGTAGTGCTTTCAGTCATGGCTATCATCACAATATTTTAGTGAAGGAAGCCCACAGTACATTAGCTAATGATATTCTTGAAGCACCTCAAATTATTCAGCATCATGAATGTATCTGGCACAATCGATTTGTGCGAATTCAACCAGTTGCGGGGTTCCAGCATGTGGATTAATAAGAGAGACTATCCCTGTAAAGAATGGTCCTACACGGTTCGCTGTGCCGAATGGGATGATGCACAAGCCTTGTCAGACCTACGTTTACAATTAGATGGTGAAACGGAATACTTTGACCGAGCACAAGGGGAGGGATTCATTGACCGAGCAGGATTCGAGCAGCTCATCTCTAATGACCTAGCAAGCCCCAAAAATCTATGCTTAGTAGCGGTCGTTGATGATCAACTTGTAGGGTACTCAAGATGTGAGGGTTCTACATTCATAAGGCTTGCCCATAAGGTTATTTTTGGCGTAGGCGTTAGGAAGGATTTTTGGGGGTACGGCATTGGAAAAGCCCTGCTGCAAGTATCTATCGACTGGGCAGATGCAAATGGTATTCAGAAAATGGCACTAGAAGTGTTAGAATCTAATGACAAGGCCGTTCAGCTCTATCAAAAATGTGGCTTTGAAGTGGAAGGTATGCTAAAAAATGATAAGCGCCTTTCTGATGGACAATACTATCACACTATCCTGATGGGCAGATGGAAGGCATAGGGAAGTTGAAGGAATTTACAGTATGACAAATTTTATGTATCTATTTTGTTTAATCGTATGGGGTCTTAATTTTATTGCCGTAAAAATACAGGGGACCCCCGTTAGTTTAGAATTATCATTAACCTATCGTTTAGTCATAACAGCTCTATTATTTTTAATACTTGCTTGGTTGATGAAACCACAAGGCAAACCACAGAAGCAGGATGTCCCCTTTATCATTGTTTTTGGTGTTTGTAATTTTGCATTCAGTTATTTATGTTTGTATTACGCAACGATGCTCAGTTCAGCAGCCATTGTCACGTTAATTTTTTCATTAAAAGTGATATTAACGCCCATTGCTTTACGAATTTTTTTGAAAGAACCTTTGCACCGCCGTGTACTTCTTGGTGGTATTTTAGGCGTCATAGGAGTGGGTGTATTAATCTACCCAACTTTACATAGTTTTTCAGGGTTAGCTGATTTCAAAGGGATTTTTATTGCTTTTTTAGGGACACTACTGACAGCAATCGGTGATGCTAGCTCTGCCAGAAATGCGAAGCGCCACATTGACCCGGTTTATGCCAATGCGATTGGCTTTGCCGTTGGGAGTTTGGTCATGTGTGGAATTGTCTGGATGGCAGGACAAAAAATAATGATTCCAACATCCATAACCTATTTATCAGCATTGCTGTATTTAACGGTAATCGCCTCGTTTCTCGCCTGGCTATTTTATTTAAAGCTAGTCGAAAGGATTGGAGGAGCGAAGAGTGGCTATATGGTCGCCTTATTTCCTGTCATAGGCGGCATTGCCTCTGTCCTGATTGGTGAATCTACAGTAAGCATCTATTTGATCGTGGGCTGTCTATCCAGTTGTATCGGAGCGGCGATTGCCTTAGGTTTTAAAATTAAGCCTATTTTACGATGAACGAAAACCCTTATCCTTTCATAAACTAGATAAGAACGTTTGAAAAGGGTGAGGGAGTTGGCATTCGTTCCGAGAAGCACAGAAAAAGATCAGGATCATTGGGATATCGATCGTTGGGAAAATGATGGTGGCAGTAGTTTAGGGGGGAAAGGGAGGCAAATTTGTCTCCCTACAAATAGTTGAAACCTTTTTCATCTCTGTTCGTATGAATTAGTAGAGACAGATTTGATTTGAAAAGGGAGAATTGAAATTTTTGAGCTATTGAACAAAACGATTACTTTTGATTATTTATGTGATTGTCATTGCGGATGCGTATTACTCAACATTGTATATGGAACCCAAAACACCACCGCAACATCAAACAATCAAAGCGACAGCTATTACCATTAACATACTACGGTAGCAAGCCTAACAAAAAGAAACGGACAACCCGTCGTTTAAAGCCGATGATCATGCAGCCATTCCAAGGGAAAAGGATTGACAAAATGGTCATGTCGATAAATAGTTTAGACGTTCGTCCACCAGTACTTATTTTTTTACGATATCAACAGCTTCGTTGCTGACGCCCTGTCCACTGACAGGGTATTTTTTATGAGGTGCATCAGTGTGGCATGAACCAAGGGAGAGGGAGATGCGTATGACGAAAGTCTATGTGATGACCATGACGAAAGGGAATGATGAGCAGGATTACGAGCAATGGGTGAACGAAAAAATATTTGAGAAAAAATCAGACCTAAAAGAGTATTTAAACAAAGAAGGCTATTTGAAGAAATCTACATATCAATATATGAAAATAGAGGCAGAATCTATAGTTGTTGCTGACATTCAAAAAATTAAACTTAAATAACAATCGTGTTTACTAAAAAATAAATAAAGCAATCTTCGCTCTTTTCATATAAAATATGGAAGATATAACATACTTGAAAGAGGTGGCCACATGTTCCCTACTTTAAATACGGATCGATTAGTGTTACGAGAAATTACAGAAAAGGACGCGCAAGCTATTTTAAATTGCTTTTCTAACCCTGACGTATTACGTCATTACGGTCAAAATCCATTAACTAGTTTAGAGCAAGTTAAACAAATCATTAATCGTTTTTCAAAAAACTATGAGGAACAACAAGGCATTAAATGGGGGATAGAACTGAAGGGGCGAGAAGGCCTAATAGGTACTATTGGATTTCAAGAATGGTCAACAGAGCATAAGAGAGCTGAGATAAGCTATGCCCTTTTCCCTGACAGTTGGGGAAAAGGCTATGCACAAGAGGCGCTGAACAGAGTCATTTCATTTGGCTTTCAAGAGATGGAGTTATTACGTATAGGAGCCATTGTTTTCACAGAAAATGATGCTTCCAACAAGCTATTAACAAAAGTAGGCTTTGAAAAAGAAGGCTTATTAAAGAAATATATGCATCAAAATAATGTGCCATATGATACGTATGTTTATTCTCTAATCAATATGAAAAATCATAGTCTAGAATCGTGAAACATAAAAGGATTGGGGAAATGACCCCAATCCTTTTACCGTTTTTCGCCAAATGGTAGGTGAATACTTATTCTTACATTATTTTACGTTCGGGTAAATCATTGTAGCGGGGTCAACATATTCATCGAACTGCTCTTCTGTTAGCAGACCACTTGCAATAGCTGCTGCTTTTAACGTAGTGCCTTCTTTGTGAGCTTTTTTCGCAATTTTTGCTGCGCTTTCATAGCCGATATATGGATTTAATGCTGTTACAAGCATTAATGAGTTTTGTAAGTTATGATC
Organism: Lysinibacillus sp. NPDC056220; assembly: GCF_049315265.1. Classification (NCBI taxonomy): domain Bacteria; kingdom Bacillati; phylum Bacillota; class Bacilli; order Caryophanales; family Bacillaceae; genus Lysinibacillus; species Lysinibacillus sp. NPDC056220. The sequence goes on along the minus strand of NZ_JBMOXD010000003.1, from coordinate 556,391 downwards.
GAGTACTTCTTTATTCGGCTCAATGCCAATTGCACAATGGTCATTAAATGATTTCATTGTATCTGCTAATAGGCGAGTTGATTGTAAGAAGTTATAAATGATGACGGGCTTAAAGACGTTTAGTTCAAAATTCCCTTGAGATGCTGCGAAAGCAATCGTCGCGTCATTTCCTACTACTTGTGTGACTACCATTGTCATCGCTTCACTTTGTGTAGGATTTACTTTACCAGGCATAATGGAAGAGCCTGGCTCGTTTTCTGGGATCGTAATTTCACCAATCCCTGAGCGTGGCCCACTTGCAAGCCAACGAACGTCATTGGCAATTTTCATTAAATCAGTTGCTAATGCTTTGAGAGCGCCATGTGCAACAACGGCTTCATCATGGCTTGTTAATGCATGGAATTTATTTGCAGCAGAGGCGAATGTTTTGCCTGTTAGCTCACTGATTTCCGCCGCAACACGATCACCAAATTCTGGATGTGCATTGATCCCAGTACCAACCGCTGTTCCACCAATCGCAAGCTCTTTCATATAGTCTATATTTTGAATAATCATATGCTCGGATTTCTCTAGCATAGCTGCCCAGCCGCTAATTTCCTGACCCAATGTAAGAGGTGTGGCATCCTGTAAATGTGTACGACCAATTTTAATAATATCTTTAAATTGAGTGGCTTTGTCTTCCAAAGTTGATTTTAATAATCGTAGTCGTGGTAATAAATAATCTTCCACTTTTAAAACTGCCGCAATATGCAATGCAGTTGGAAATGTATCATTCGAGCTTTGTGATTTATTGACATCATCGTTCGGATGAATGCGATCTGCCTCACCAGCATCCTGTAAAAGTTGGTTCGCGCGGTGTGCAATCACCTCATTAACGTTCATGTTTGATTGTGTACCACTGCCAGTTTGCCAAACAACTAGTGGGAATTGATCATCCCATTGTCCATTTAAAACTTCATCTGCTGCCTGAACGATTACATTCGCTTTAAGATCTGAAAGCTTGCCTAGTTTATTGTTCGCGATTGCAGCACTTTTTTTTAAAATAGCCATCGCCTGCACAAGCTCAATAGGCATTTGTTCCGTGCCAATTTGGAAATTTTCTTTACTGCGCTGTGTTTGCGCACCCCAAATTTTATCAGCAGGTACTTTGATTTCTCCCATAGTGTCTTTTTCAATACGATAATCCATGTCAAAACAGCTCCTTTATTATGTAAAATTCCTCCAATATACAGATAAAAACGGATACTCTTAGTCTGATGTAAGAATATCCGTTTGATACATGCTTATTCAAAAAAGAGGGGGATTCTGAAATAAGCAATTTGGAGAAAAGAAATAATCTATTGATAATGATAATTGTTATCAATTAAAATGTCAACAAATTTGTTTGGAGAAATAATAGGGTGAGAATAATTCGCAATAGTACTATGGTTATTCCCGAATTTAGAGGAAATAAACGTTATAGATTATCTCTTTTTCTTACCTAAATCTTTAAGTGGCTGCTTTTTAGGAACTTTCTCAAAAATAATCTTCACATGATAATGGTGGTCGTCAATTTGAAGCACCTCAGTTACCTTTGCCTTTCGTCCTTTAATACGAATATCCTCTTCGATGGCAGGGAGTTTGACGAGCAATTGGCTTAATACGGACGTTTTATTTTCATAATAATGAGTGACAAACATTGTTCTTCTCCTTCTAATATTTGATTGTTACTCAATTTATGAGGGGAGCCTAGTTTCTAGAACTTTTATAGATGGAATAGGTGCACGGAGAAAATTTGTTACTCAAACAGCATATAAAGGACCATGGCCTGCAAAAATGCTGATGATCTTGGGTATAATCATAGAACTCCGTTGAATATTGCTGGGAAATTACACTCTTCGCAATTGAAAAATTTCATTCCATACCGAGAATCACGCTGCCACTTAATTTTATAAAAATCAAAAATATGACATAATTTTACGGAATGAAATTGCAACTTTCGACATATTTCTTATTTATTTCTCGGGAAATATCTCTTACATAATGGCGGTGTTGAGTGGGACTACGAGCGCTCAATTTTGCACTATTCCTGCTGTGAACTTTCATTGAAAAAATAATGACTTTATGATGTGATTGACTATTCTTAATTCTTTTTTATCAAAGAGGTAGTGCGATAACGTTTCAGTAGAGACATTGTTCGTTATAATAAGAGGAAGGAGGAAATAAAATGTATTTAAAATCATGTAAAGTGCTACAGGACACGATTCCTAATAAACAAATGTATCCTTTTAATATCCCGAGCTTGCAGGATTTACAGGAGTTAGAGTTTCCAACTAATGTGACCTTCTTTGTTGGGGAAAATGGCTCGGGTAAATCAACCTTACTGGAAGCCATTGCAGATCGTTGCGATTTTAATACGGCAGGTGGTGGCCGCCAAAATCTGTATGAAGTACATAAGGCAGAATCTTCACTGGGTGAGTATATCCGTTTGTCGTGGATGCCGAAAATTTCAAATGGTTTTTTTCTTCGATCCGAAACATTTTATCAATTTGCCAGTCATATTGATTTGATAGAAGATCCAAGGAGATATAACGCTTTTGGTGGAAAATCTCTACATCACCAATCCCATGGTGAATCCTTTCTGGCACTATTTATGAATCGTTTTAAGGGTAAAGCGATTTATTTATTGGATGAGCCCGAGGCAGCATTGTCTCCAACAAGGCAATTAAGTTTGTTGAAAATTATGAAGGATCTAGAGCATGAGGCACAATTTATTATTGCCACACATTCACCGATTTTACTGGGCTATCCTAATGCAACGATTTATAGCTTTGACAATGATGAAATTGAAACAATCCGTTATGAGGATTCCATTCATTACATTGTCACCAAACGGTTTTTAGATGCACCGCAAACTATTTTTAGTGAGTTATTTGATGAGGAGAGGGAATCATGAATCAACGAAAAGGCTTAGTCATGCGAGAAATTCGATTGGATGAAATGGCACAATCTATTGACTTATTAAATTATGTCTTTCAAATGTCCATGTCTATTCATAAGGACCGTCGTTTTGTGAATGCGAAAAGTAGACAATTTAATGAGGGACATGCCATCGGATGGTTTGATGGCTCGCATTTAGTATCGCAAATTTTAAGTTTGCCTTTTGAAGTCAATGTCCATGGGAAGATTTATGAAATGGGGGGGATTACAGCAGTTGGCACCTACCCAGAGTATTCGGGCCATGGCTTGATGGAGAGCTTGATTATTGAAAGCCTACAAAGTATGCGCAACGAGGGACAATGTATATCCTATTTATTTCCATATTCAATTCCCTATTACCGAAAAAAGGGATGGGAAATTATGAGTGACATTGTAGAGTTCCAAGTGAAGGATACACAGCTCCCGCATTATGCCGGACTCAATGGGAAAATTCGACGTGTCGATCCAAAGCATCAGGATGTAGTGGATATCTACGCCCGATATGCCGAAAAAACACATGGGGTAATGGTGCGAAATAGCATTGCGTGGAATGAGAAGTTTCAGGAGGATTTCTGGGAAGAGAAATTCATTGACAGTGATGTTAACCTGCAGGCTGCCGTCTACTACGATGAAGGAGATGTGGCGCAGGGCTATATGTTCTATCGTATTATGGAGGAAAATTATTATATTGATGAAATCGTCTATTTACAGGAAGAAGCACGTAAAGGGTTATGGAATTTTGTCTCTGCCCATAGCTCCATGATTTATAATGTCTATGGGAAAACGACAGGTAATGAAGCCGTAGCATTTCTATTAGAGGATAGTGAGATTATTCAAAAGGTCTCTCCTTATTTTATGGCGAGAATTGTGGATGTTAAAGAGTTTTTATTACGCTATCCATTTGTCAGTCAAGACTTTGAACTTCAGCTAGCCGTAACAGATCGGATTGTAGCTTGGAATAATGGTACCTTCATCATCAAAATGGTGGATGGTAAGCTGTCTGTCCAAAAGGTGAGTGAGACATTAAATGAAAATGCTGTCCATTTAACGGTGCAAACCTTGGCCACGATGCTGCTAGGCTATAAACGACCAAGCTATTTAGAAAAAATCGAACGGTTACAGGGACGTAAAGAGGAAATTGCCTTACTGGAGGACATATTACCCGTAGGCATACCGACCTTCATTGATTATTTCTAGGCACATGAAACAGCATATTGAGCTGAACTACTTCTCACAATAGTTCAGCTTTTATTTGTCATAATGTTACTGCATAGTTGAACAAGGTTGTACCTTTAAATACATAGACATTCATGGATATAGTGAGGGGGATAGAAATGGATTTAATAGTCGGAATAGCTATTGTACTCATTGTGTTTTTCTCTTCTAGCCTAATTGAAAAAAGGTTGAAGACCATTGAAAAACAAAACAATCGTGTCATCGAAATACTGGAAGAAATAAGAGATAAAAAATAAAGGCATTTGCCAATAGGGGGATTTTACTTCAAGTAAAGGGTAGAGTCCTATTGGAATGGAGTTTTTATTATATGGATCTATATATTGAACGATTACAAGTGGCAGATGCCGAAAGTTTGTATAAATTTGAACTTGAAAACAGAAAATTTTTCGAAGAAATGGTACCTACTCGTGGAGAAGAATACTATAACCCTGAGATTTTTAAAAAAAGACACGAAGCTTTACTTGAAGAACAAGCTCAGGGAGGGTCATATTTCTATTTAATTAAAAATGAAGATAGTTCTATTCTAGGAAGAATAAATTTAGTGGATATTGATAGATTTCATAAAATCGGTCATCTCGGTTATAGGGTGGGGCAAGAACATACTGAAAAAGGAATTGCTAATCAAGCATTACAAAAATTAATTGAAACAATAGCTGATGAGGATATAAAACAAATTAAGGCGGAAACAACAACAAATAACATAGCTTCTCAAAGAGTTTTAGAGAAAAATGGTTTTGAGAAAATAACGACTAGCAGTGAGAGTTTCGAAATGAATGGTCAGAAATTAAATTTCATCTACTATGCTTTAACTATTTCGCCTTGTTAAACTAACAATTGAATGAACTTAAAATGTGGTAATAATTTACTATGAATGTGTAATAGTTAAAGAAACAATGCTATAATTCATTTAAATATGTATGGAAGATCAAAAAACTTGTGATAAATCGATATCCCCCAGATTTATCCGCTAGATGATAGGAGTCAAATTTCAATGAATAGTCCAATCTAATATTCCCCGATTTAGTCAAAATCAGATTGAAATATCGGGGGATATAAAATGAAATTGAATAGAAATTTTTCTTTATTACTTTTAGGTCAGTCACTCGCTAATATAGGCGATGTATTATATATAGTCAGTGTTATAAGTACAATTTTTTTGTTAACAGGCTCTGCCATTGCAGCATCGTTTGTGCCATTTACAATTGCCTCTTCTATGTTTATATCTAGTCTGCTGACACCTCTTTTGGTGGAGAAACTAAATCTTAAATGGTTACTAGCTGGGTCACAAATTGCAAAAACGATTTTACTCTTTATTCTAGGGTTTATGGTAATGGGTTTATCAGCAGCTAATTATTATTTTATCTTTTTCATAATAGGAATGATTGCTTTTTTTGATGGATGTGCTAACCCAATCAGGCAGACATTGACTCCATACTATGTTAAACCTGAAAAGTTACTTCAAGCTAATGGAATTTCGGAAACGATTACGCAGGTCATCCAAGCAGGTATGTGGTTCGTAGGAAGTTCCTTGTTAATTATTATGAGCGCTCAACAACTGATTTGGTTAGTTGGATGTTTATTTGTCACGGCAAGCGTATTACTTTGTCTGCTAGAAAGTGTAAACAATCATCCATCAACCGAAATAAAGGGGAAACTTGAAAAGATTAAAGAGGGTTGGCAAACTTTATCTAATACGCCAGTTTTAAAAAGGATTGCTTGGATAGAATTTTTAGAAACTATTGCAGCAACAGTTTGGATAGCTGCTATTTTATATGTGTTTGTCAGCGATGCTTTGAACGTTGATGAAAAATGGTGGGGATTTATCAATGGAGCCAACTTTTTAGGGTTGATTTTAGGAAGTGCCTATTGTATTAAATTTTCTTCTGTGGTGGAAGAGAAAATAGGAGCTTATATTTTTGTTGGTTCCTTTGCAAGCTTCATATTTACAATGTTATTTAGCATAAACAGCATTCCAATGATTTCCTTACTTTTATCACTTTGTGTAGGGCTTTTTGGACAAATTAAACAAATTCCTCAACAAACAGTGATACAAACCAGTGTGTCAAAAGAACAGTTATCAACGGTTTATACTTCATTAGGTGCTATCGGGACTGGGATTTTCGGCATTGGCTCTCTTGTTATGGGGGTGATAGCAGATTTAGTAGGAATTAGACTGGTTTTTGTCATTTCGGGGCTATTACTTGCGATAGTCAGTGTAATCGCTCACAAAAATAAGCAACTGTTTGTTAGAAATGTTTTAAAACAATAAAATGAAAGAAGAAGTTGGACCATCATATTTTTGATGGTCCTTTTTATGAAACTCATTGTACGAAAAAGGTGTTATTTTGAAGGGGTGACCATGCTTTTTTTAGTAGTTGAACGCCTAATTTAATTTCTTCCATTGATAACTTACTGAAGCCTAGTTGTAGCATCGGTTCTATACTTGCTTGCTGGAGAAAAAACGGACTGGTTGGATAAATTCTTACACCGTGGGACTCTGCTTGTTGGATGAGCTGTTGTTCAGAAAGTGAAGTCTTTATTTTCACTAATACATAGAGGCCCGATTGTTCGCCTAAAATAGTGATTTGCTCTCCGAATTGTTGTTGTAGCTCCTGCACAAGGCAATGCATTTTTTGTTTATAGGTTAGACGCATTCTTTTAATATGGCGTGTCCATTCGCCTTGCGCCATAAATTGGGCCATGGTGCGTTGATGAAGGGTGGATGCGTTTTGTTCAAAATGAGCAAATTTCCTTTTGTAAGGCTGCACGAGGGCATTAGGTAACACCATATAGCTTATTCGTATGCCTGGTAAAAAGGATTTCGAGAATGTACCCAAATAAATTACCCGAGATGGGTCGATGGAGGCAAGGGCAGGGAATGGCTGTTGTGTATAGCGAAATTCTCCATCATAATCATCCTCAAGAATATAGCCATTCACTTTTTGTGCCCATTGTATCAGTGCTTGCCGTTGTTGAATGTTCATCGAGACACCATAGGGGAAATGGTGTGAAGGTGTGACATACAAGAGACGTGAAAGACAATTTGTTAAGACATCAAGCTGTGCACCTGCTTCGAACACAGGTAAGGTCTCAATGTCAAAGTTATGTAATTGAAATGCCTCCCGAGCCCCATCATAGCCTGGGTCCTCCAGCAGTATGCTAGGGAAATTTTCCTTCAGTAAAAATGCAAGATACAGAAGCATCTGCTGTGTACTACTTCCAATAATGATATTTTCATGATTGGTATAGAGCCCTCTTGCCTGTAGTAAATACTGGACAAGCTGTTCTTTTAGTATAGGCTCTCCAAACAGTGCCCCATATTGATAACAGGCTGGCTCCTGTAAAACCTGATTGGCGATTTGACGCCAGGCCTTGATGGGAAAGTGTTGTTGATCGACAGCCCCAGCTAGGAAATTCACAAGTAATGCCGAAGTATCCTTTATTGCCTTCGATTGAATAGGCTGTGGTTGCTCTTGTAAGAAAACTTGCTCCAACGCATTCACAAAGTACCCTTTCCGACCTTCACCTCGAATATACCCCTCAGCTACAAGCTGATCGTAGGCCGTTAATGTCGTATTGCGACTCACCTGCAAAGTTTCTGCTAGCTTCCGAATAGAAGGCAGGGTATCATTCTTTTCCAATGTGCCTTCCATAATGAGGGTTTTCAGTTGCTGATAGATTTGTTTATATTTGGCTTCTTTGTCCGTTAATAAAAAGATGAAATCGTCCATAATGCACCTCATCGACATGTTGAAATGTTTGAAACTGTCTCTTTTGAAATGTCAGATAATCTACTACCATCATACTAGAATGACCAATAAATTGAAATGGGGAGTAGAATATGAATATTTGTACTGTATCACAGACAACAATTAGGATGTGGTCCCGTTATTTAATGCTTATCGTGAGTTTTATGGACAACCGACTGATTTAAAGCAAGCCTAACAGTTTATCCAAGAACGTGTGGAAAAGGAGCAATCCACTATTTTTCTCGCATACTTGAATGGGGAACCAGTAGGTTTTGCGCAGCTATTTCCTACCTTTTCATCAGTAGCTATGAAAAGGGCATTTATTTTAAATGATTTATTTGTGGCAGTGCATGCCAGAAAAAAAGGGGTGGCCAAAGCATTAATCGAACAATGCTACATCTATTGCCAGCAGGAGAACGCTCGTTACATGATGCTCGAAACAGCAAAGGACAATGTTAATGCCCAAAAGCTCTATGAAAAAGTAGGGATGACCACAGATGATCATGTGTATTACTACAGTATGTATTGGTGAAAAGCGGCGCTATAGTTTTTAAAAGTCATTGTTTGTATGAAATCTACTAATCACCTGGTGAAAGCCCCCGCCAATTGAGCTAAATGGCGGGGGCTTTCGGTTAGGCATGACTCATCCAGCCTGCAAAAAGACCAGAAGTGAAAAAGCGAGTAACCTGCTTAAATCCAGCCTCTTTCAGTAATTCCTGCATGTCTTGATCGGATAGGAAAGAGATATTCATAATGACTTTCCCCATATCTTCGACCTTAGCTTTTTTGTATCCTGCGTCTAAAAAGAAGCTTTGCCAGATTTTAATGCGATCTTGCAGTTCGTCACTATTTCGATCTCCATAGGCACATGCGAGGATAAAAGGTTTCCCGGGCTTTAATTGCGCATGAATGTTGTGTAATAAGTTAAGTTTTTGCTGTCGATTTTCGATAAAATGCAGCACAAGGATGCAGCTAGCAGCATCATAGGTTAATGGAGAGGGGGGCAAGGTTTCGATGGTTCCTTGAAGAAGCTGAACTCGGCTTTCTATAGATAATTGCTGTGCCTTATACTGAGCAATTTGTAGCATCTCTTCAGACGGGTCAATACCTGTAAAAGTCCAGTTTGGATTAGAGGGTCCCCATGCGGATAGCTCATTACCGCCCCCAGCTCCTACAACTAGCAGGGATGAGTCTTGCTCACCTAAATGAGCTCGGAAATAGGCTTGTGTCATGGCGAATAAAGTGTCATAAGCTGGTACAGAGATACGAGTACTTTGTTCATAGATGCGAGCCTTCTCTAATAGATGTATATTCATAGTTATTACCTCCAATACTATTACATACATTAAAGACCTTAATAATCTGTAATTGAGTATATATGAAATTTTACCAAAGCACAACAAAGAAATCTCACCCGATTATAATTAAAGTGAAACGATGAATAATTAATATTTAAGATTAATAATTTAATGATTATCATTAAATTATTATTGAATTTAATAGCTCTTTCTTCTACACTTAACGTAATGAATAGGGGGAGAAAATATGATTAATGCTATTGTGCAAGTGTTGTTATTTTCAGTCATACCGTATGTTTGGTGGAGTTTTTCAGCAAAAAAGGAACAACCCTTTCTTGAATGGTTAGGGTTGCATAGGCCTATTATTGTCGATAAGGGGAAATATGCCATATTTTATATACTTTCTATTGTAATAGTAGTGATGCCTAATTTCGCTCTCGTCTTTTTTTATATGGATGGTTCCATATTAGCGTCCAATCAATTTGCTGGCCTTGGCTTAGCGGGGCTCATACCCGCTCTTCTATATGCTATGATTCAAACCGGCTTATCAGAGGAGCTATTGTTCCGTGGTTTTTTATTGAAAAGGCTGGCAAAATCCTTTGGTTTCCAAGTCGGAAATTTACTACAAAGCCTCGTTTTTGGGTGTATTCATGGGGCTCTGTTGTGGACGGTATTACCATTTCCAATCATCTTGTTAGTTGTACTATCTACAGGACTAGCAGGCTATGTAATGGGATGGATGAATGAGCGAGTTGGCGGAGGTTCCATTGTGACAAGCTGGAGTATTCATAGTTTGACTAATTTAATGACTGCTTGCTTATCATTGTTTCAAATTCTATCTTTTTGACTTATTTGCATTTCTTTGACGTCACTTGCATAATAGGGCAGAGAAGATTTTTCGTGAAGGGAAGTGCAAACATGACAGAATGGCCAAAGGGAGTAGCCAAGCCTGCAATTCGTGCATTACAAGCAGCAGGCTATACACAATTGAAACAGCTGGAAAACATTGAGCTTTCCACTTTAGCTCATTTACATGGAATGGGTCCAAAAGCGCTTGCCGCGATTGAGGCGGCATTAGAGGAAAGTAGGGAGCCGCGTGAATAAGCTAACATTATTTTTACTGGCAATGGTGGTCTATTATATAGTCGTTGTTTTCCTCATCAGTAAGCTTTTTATCATTCCTATCATGAAAGTAATGGCACTTGTCTTCTTTATAGGAGCGGGTTTCATCTTTTCACGTAAGATGCGCAGGAAGCTGCAGTAGGAGGCATTATGAAAATTGTTCAATTAACAGTCATTTATTTAGCCATTATTTTGCTGGCAATGGGGCTATCTTTATCAGGGGTGCGGCTATCCTTTTCCCTCGGTATAATTGCTTTGTTCGTGGTAGCTATTATTTATCGTCATGTACATATTTTATATCGAACAAACAATATGGAACTTGTAGATAAATGGGTGAAGCGCCGTCGGAAAGAACCAATATTTGCGGCTCTCTATGCATCCGCTTATGAAACGGTAGACGAACAGATTCGTGCTATGGATGTCATCATCCACCATTATAAGCAGCCAGCCATCAAAAACAATTACCTATTTACGAAAGCGATTATGGAAAAAAATCTTGGAGCGGCAAAGGCTGCTGCCCAGCAAATTAACAAGGAGCCATTGTCAAGCTACGCCCTATGCTATATTGCAGCCATGGAAGGTCGAACGGCAGCTATGAGAAGTGACAAGCTGACACAGCCTTGGATGCAACCTGCTGTAGAGGCAGTTTACGCCCATAGCCAAAACAATAAAGAATTGTTCCGCCAATGGGCTGATGCTAGCATCGAACAAGCGCGTGGTGTACAAAAGTATGGTTTAATACATAATTTTAGACAAATGGAAAGAGAATTGGATGGTGAATAACTATTTGGTATACTAAATAAAACATGAAACGTATGAGGAGTCGATCATTTGAAGGTAAATAGATTTCCTACAATTGTTCATAAGGGGACGAATGCCTAAGTTAGTGATGATCAATGAGCACCGACTAGTGGAAGGTGGAGAGGTCCGTCTTACAGTGGTTGATACAATAGTCTAAAGTCAATCGTGGTTCGGATAAAGAGATGAAAAATGTTCTTTTGAAGGTGGAACTAGAAGTAATCGTTTTGTAGAGCGAAACGGTAACAAATTCTTTTGAGTAGAAAAACTGAAAATACAGCATTTCATTGTGAGCAGTGTGGGCTGGACGTGATCCCATTAAACAATGGTAGTTTCCGCAATCATTGCCCACATTGTTTATATTCTAAGCACCTAGATATTATACCTGGTGATAGAGCCAATCCATGTAAAGGGTTAATGCAACCGATTACTATTGATTATTCATCTAAAAAAGGTTATCAAATTGTACATCAATGTAAAAAATGTGGTCACCTGTCACGTAATAAAGTTGCCATCGATTGCATACAAGAGGATCAGCTTATTTTATTTATGCAATCCATAGAGTAGTTTCATGTTTGGAAGACGTATTAAAGAGCAACTCTTTAATACGTCTTTTTTAATGCTTTTTATTCAATAAAATGCCTCGTACGATTCCCATACTGAAAATACCACAGAGCAAGAAAAGAAAGAGATACGCATGCCATTGCTGTAAAATACGATCGTGCCCAAGTGCGATCGTAAGGTCATTGAAAAGGGAGTACGTAAAGTACAATAAAATACTATTTTTTATGAGACAAAATGTCATGATGCCATTTTGACGCTGACTATGGGACAGCGGCGGTTTATTTTTACGCATCACAGGATAGGCTGCTTTCATCTCTAAATAGTGCAAAAGTAAAAATAGCATGAGTGCAATAAAAGGTAAATAAAATATGGCGATTTTTGGTCCGAATTGTGCGTGGTCACTCGTAAAGCTTTGTAAAACTGGAATCGTTGCAGGAAGCTTTTGATATTGAATCAGTGTAGCTGTGAAGCCAGCTAAAAAAATGATGGCCACGACGACCGTTAGCTGGTGACAAAAGCGTGGTGTTGGTGTTTTTTGTTGTGTTTGCATCCTTGCCCTCATTTCCATCCTCATTCAAAATTACAATCTGTTATACTGTATCATAGAATGATTGCTTTTGTGAGAGAGAAAGAAGGATATGATGGAATACTTGTTATTTTTATTCATTGGAATCATTGGGAATGTCATTGGTACATTAGTGGGTGGCGGTGGTTTAATCACCTTACCAACGATGATGTTAATGGGGGTGCCAGTTCATTCTGCCATTGGCGCCAATAAAGTGTCCAATATGGTAAGTGCTTTTTCGAGCTTTTATACGATCTATAAACGAAAAGAATTAGCATGGTCAGAAATGCAGCCAGTCTTATTAGTATCGTTAATCGGTGGAACATTGGGTGGACTTTTTGCTTCGTTTATGAGTAGCCAAGCATTGACGTTTATTGCCATCGTTTTACTAGGCTTTGCGTTAATGATGTCCTTTATGGGTGGGGCTGATTTTGGCCATAAAGAACTCTTTATGATGAATCGAAAGAATGGTCCAATCCTTCTTGGAGTTGGTTTTTATGATGGCATGTTTGGGCCTGGCAGTAGTACACTAGCCCTTTATACATATGCTCATGAGAAAATTTCTTATATTAAAGCAGTTGGACTCTCAAGGGTAGGTGTATTCGCCATGTGCTCAGGAGCAGCAATTACTTATATTGCTACGGGAAAAATTGAATGGCCACTTACATTGATTTTAATGGTAGGCTCTACGATTGGTGCGCAAATTGGCATTGTTTTAGCAAGAAAGGTGAAGGCAAATCAAGTAAAACTCCTACTTCGTATTGTAACCATTGTGTTGATCGTACAGCTTGTTTATGATTTTATCCAGCAGTTATAGGAGGTGATTGTCCTGTTTGAAATTACACCATATCCTACCTTTTCGTGGTCACTGTCACGCCATAAAACGCTAACAAGTTGTGCCCGTAAATATGGCTATGAATATTATTTTTCTCATAACGGGTGGCTGAGCTACAATGTGGAGCCTTATCATCAACTTGTTTATCGTTTGAAAAAGCTGCAGCCCATGCCTATTTTATTTGGGCAAATTGTTCACCGTTTTATTGAGCAGGCTATTAATGATTATTTACAAACCGGACAGCCCCCCACATTAGAGGAGCTGATTCATGGGGCTAGAGGACAGCTGAATGCGGCATTTATAGATTCTACTCGCCATCTTGAATCTTGGAGGCACAAGCCAAATAAATATTATATGATGCAGGAAATATACTATTCTGGCAAACTTTCTTCTGACCTAGTAAAGGATTATAAAGAACGAATCCAGCTTGTCTTTGAGCATTTTTTGATAAGTGAAACATTTCAACAAATTACATCACAAAGAGGCTCTTTACGAATTGGAGAACCAGAACAATTTCGGTCGATGAAAATCAACGATATCCAAGTGTTTGTTGTAATGGATTTTCATTACTTTAATGAACTAACAGATAAATGGGTTATCGTGGACTGGAAGACGGGGGGAGAGTCAGATGATGATCGTCAGCAATTAGCCCTCTATGCCTATTATGTGCAGCAAAAATATCGGGTGCCGCTTGAGCAAATCGAGGTCTATAATGAATATTTACTAACGGGAAAACGGAAAAAATATAGCTTCACCGATATTGATATGGAAAATATTTTACATACATTTCAGTATAGTGTGTTAGAAATGAAAAAGTATCAAGCCGATATTTTTTCCAACGAGCCTGTAGACCTTGTGGATTTTGAACAAACACAAGAAAAATGGCATTGTCGTGGATGCAATTTTAGAGAATTATGTGCGCAAAAGTATGACGAAAAATCGAGCAAGTGACCAAAAAGTGACCAATTAATTTAATTCATCGAAATGGTCGCTTGCTTCATTTTTATCCTTTTTGGTTAAATGACTGTATGTGTTAATTGTCATTTTTATATCAGAGTGACCTAGTTGCTCCTGTATGATCTTAAAATTTACATTCCGACTGACCATAAATGAGGCATATGAATGTCGTAAAGCGTGAAAATTCAACTTTGGTAAACTATTCTTTTCAATAATTCTTCTCCAAGCAAGATCTATAGCAGCAGGTTTTGATGGATAACCATCTGATTTTGTAAAGATTAAATTTAAGGGAGTACCATCATCATCTTTTATCGGATTCCAAGCGTCATCCATTTTATTTTTTAGTTCCAAATAGTCGTCAACAAATAACTTTAGTTCACGAATTAAACTCTTTGGGACGTTAACTAATCGAGGCTTTTTGTTTTTTGGAGGTAAAATTTTTAGTTCTCTAATTTCAATATCAAATTGAAGGGTTTTATCTATATAGATAGTATTATTTTCAAAATCAATAGATTCCACACATAATCCTGCTACTTCTGCTAGTCGTAGTCCGACCATTGCTGCCAACTTAATCTGGAGTTGTGTTTAGGATTTACACTTTCCAATACTCTGAAAAGATGTTTTAACTGTTCTTCATCGTAAAATTCTAAGTCCTTCTTTTTGGTTTCCAAACGAAGAGATTTAATGTTGTCCATAGGATTATCTTTAATTAATTTCCATTCAATTGCTTTAGAGAAGATGCTTTTTAAAACAGTATATTGTCCTTTTGCTACACTAGGACATCTTTCTCTCCATCTTTTTAGACATTCCACTAGGTGTAGAGTTTTGATGTTAGAAAGTTTATAGTTACCTAAATCCTCTATAATACCGTTATTCAAGCTCACTTTGTAAGTATCTCGTGTTTTAAAAGACAACTCAGCTTTAACATACAAATTCATCCATTGATCAATAAAATCTACAAATTTAATATTTTCAACTTTTTTTAAATTTTCATCTTCTTTATTTGATACTTCAATTTCGAAATCTGTAATAGCTTTCTTTATTGCACGATCAGACATGGATTTCATACGTATGGTTTTAGTATATCTAAGTCTTTCACCCGTATCTTCATCATACCCATGCTCAACAGTAACTTTTATTCGAGGTTCTCCTTTCTTGGTAGGTGGTAAAACTGTATAACTTGCCATAATTATTCTCCTTTCTTAAATCTTATAATTGCTGTGAAACTTACATAATAACCACCACCTTTAAAGAATGTATGTTCTATTCAGAGATAAAAAAATTTTATAAAAAAGTTTAAGAAATGTTATGTTCCATATTTTAATTTTGGTGTTTCAATCCAATCAAATTTCAATAACCCCTAATGGTTCGAAACAAATAGTGAAATTATCAATTGATACACATAACCCATATTTGTTTTCATACCAATCAAGAGCATCATCTAAAAGGGAAGGCCATACCCAATCTTTATACATTCTTTGGTTCAGGAACTACAGGTTGGTTGCATTAAAACATGGCCGTAATTTTATTGGAATAGAGCTTATTCCTGATTATATAAAATAGCTTAAATGTATAGTACAGCTAGAACTAATTCACGTACTGGGTTGCTGAACAATATGAGGATAGAAATTATAAAAGGGTCACTGTGGCATCATCAGCGACCCTTTAAGATGGAGGTATAAAGTAAATAAGTTAGCTTTATACACTACTATTTTATGATTTGAAATGTATTTTTTATGGGTATTTATCTGTGAGGAAGAAAGAACTTGTTAAACAATCTGTGCGAATTTAAAAAGGGCCACTTCCATTTCTGGATGTGACCAAGAATTTTTTCGGGTGGGTTTATTGTGGAAACACTATTATGTTATTCGTTGTAGTTAGATGATTCTAGGTGTAGAGCATGTATAAATAAAAAAAGCCGCAGCGTTTGCACACGCTACAGCTCGAATTGGTTTATGCCCTAAATGAAAAAGGGTTTATCTGCTTTAATAATATCAATTACTCTTGTTTTATTTTTCCATCCAAAGACAGGAATCGAGATGAATGAACCCACTCAAGACTAACGCACTTAGAATGCAGGATATGCACTCATGCTTACTCCTTATATTGAAAAAGATTTGACTAACTAAAATACACCTCTTTAAAAATATATATAAATTTATTATTAACAATCCCTTTAGCTTCAACAGTAGTTAACTGCACAATATGAGTAAAGTGGTGATTCAATGATGAACTACTATCAATTGGCACCATTAAAGAGTTAGGGGAAGAATTTAATGTTGGTGAAAGGACTATTAAGTTTAATATGTCACCAACCTATAGAAAGCGTACTAGAAATACTAAAGGTAGACGATTAGCTTGATTAATGAAATAAACAAGGTAGGTGCTGCACATGCCTACGTTATCGAGTAGTGAAGCACAAAATGCCATTTATAAATTGTGGAGGGCATATGAGTAAATTATCAACAGTACAAAATAAAACTATAGAAGAATATTGGTCAAGTTTAGATGAGCTTAAAAAGCAGTTGCGCTATCGTGAATGGGAATTGTTGAATGCACATCAAGAAACAGATGCAAATATTGGTGGCGGCAAATCTAATCGAATTTCAGACAATACAGGTAATAGGACTATTATTCTTGCAGAGGATAAGAATTATTAGCATTTGAAAAACATCATCACAACACTTGAACAACTTTACAAAGAATTAGATCATGACCAAAAAACAATTGTGGACATGCGATATTTCGATAAGCACGAAGCGTACGAATGGCAACATGTTGCAGATAAGTTGTATATGTCAATACAAAGGGTATTACGTAAGAGAAATATGCTGATTGATGAAACAGCTAAACGATTGGGATGGGTTTAATATTCATTGAAGAAAGAAGTCCTTTTGTACAATCAAATATTTTTTTACAAACATAATATATTCTAATCGTAATGATAGTGGGAGGAATATATTTGTCATCTAATAAGAGAGAATTCAAATCGAGTTGCGAGGATTGTGAAAGCTGTAAAAACTTCCCTAGGTTTAGAGTTTCTAGTTGTCCACTTGGGCCAACTGTTCCTCAAAATGGACCAGAACCACCAGTATTTACCCCAGTTTACGGTTCATTGTATCGCACTTCATCAACATTTTCTTTACCTGGTACAAATGTTGATTTTGACACAGTTGGACCTTCTAGTGGAGTAACGTTAGATATCGTTGGTAATTCTATTACTGTTAATAGCACAGGTGTTTATAACATCACGTTTTCAACTATAGTAAACGCTATTGGTGTCGCAGCAACCCTTCATGTTGTTCTTTTTAGCCTAAGAATTAACGGAACTGATGACACAACAAAACAAGCTATATATCAAACCGAAATAGTTACTATATCCAAAAGCAGTACATTATCTCGAACGGATCAAGTAATGTTAAACGAAGGTGATGTTATACAAATAAGAATAGTTGCATCTACAGTTGGAAACATGACCTATGATGATTCTGCATTGGTAGTAACGAAAGTTGCATAGTTCAAACAAATTTTTTGTAATTGTGCCATATAGTGAATTACGCTAAAAAACAGTGTAAATTGATATTATCAAGTTTTATCAAAAGCGTACGGAAATACGCAAACAAAATAACAACTACAAAATAAACACGTTCGCTTGTACGTGTATGTCGGAAACAAGCATTTGAGACTACTAAATTGGTAGTCTCTTTTTATGAGAACAAGTTATCACCGATATATGCAACAGCATATAAAAATGCGAAAGTAATAATGATTGTTATAATCGGTACTATAATTTTGTTTCGAATAAATTGCATGATTTCACTCCTATTACTTATAATTTTCAATCATGCATCATACTTCTTTTAATAACAATTTGTTCCATTTGTCCTATGATATAGGTAGATGGGAGGTGGAATAATGGATAACAAAAAAAGTATAATAAAAATTTTATCTGTATTAAATGACACTATAACTGATGATACAATTCCTGTACAAAAACTAAATGTACAAGCATTAGGTATGACTGAACCGGAATATGGTAGATTAATTAAAATTATGCTTGAGGCTGGTTTAATTAAAGGTTTCCATCCTATTAGAAAAATGGGCCAAACATATTACGATTATAAAATTGTAAATCCTAGTTTAACTCTTATGGGTATTGAGTATTTTAATTCCAACAAATAATTCGTAAGTCAAGTCACACTCATTACGAGTTGTGGCTTTTTATTATGCAATTAACTAAGAATTGTGGAGGGATGAATAATGCAAGTTTGTGAATGTATGAATGACTCGTCTCATGTATGTATAGGTAGACATTTAGATGGTGTGTCTTGTCCTATTTGTGGAGGACCTGTCTTACCTAAGCCTTACGATGAGAGGAAGGATAGTAACCTTCTGTGTTACAGGGACTTAAAGAAACAATCGTCAAAACCAAAGTCTGCAATCACTATTGATTTGAATTTCGATGACAAATCTAAATTAAAGTTACGAGCAATCGCCAAGCATGTTGGTGCATTGGCTGATGAGTTGGATGCGATTGATAACTTTGAAGAATGTCCTAAGTGCAGTAAGCTAATGAGTACTTCTAAATTGTATTCGAGTGATGAATTAAAAAGCATGAACAGCGAATGTGAATGTGAATATATTATGGGTTGTGACTTCGGAAATAAACTACCAACTCAATTAGAAGGTAGTGAATAACATGGAACCAATCTACGCTAAGTGTAACAAGTCATGTGGTCATAGGTTTTATGTCCAGCACTTCAAGTTAGACAAACTGGATAACAAAGTAGAGAAGACATACTTCACCTGTCCTAACTGTGGACGTGAGTATGTCTGTTTTTATACAGACGAATCAACACGTAAGCTACAAGCAAAGATGCGTGAGCTACACCGAAAAATGAAGTGGACTGATGGCCATAAGCTAGACCAGCTAAAACAGGACGAGGCACAGCTAAAGGACACCATAGCACAGAGCATGGATAGGGTGAAGCAAGAGGTAGAGCAGCATGAATAGTAAACCTCTACGACCATGCAACAAACCAGGCTGTCCGAACCTAACACGTAATGGATTGCGAACAACATAAAACATCCAAGACAGATAATAACCGTTACTATGACAAGTACATCGTAACAAGAAGCACTATCGCTTTTACCATTCGTCATCTTGAATTAAATGTCGTGACTACATCAAGATTCGAGATAACGGTTTGTGCCAGCATTGCCTAAATGAAAAGCGAATCACAGTCGGGGTTCTTGTGGACCACATCATGCCACTAACTGCTGACTGGATCAAGCGATTAGATGAAAACAATTTACAATTGCTTTGTCAATCTTGTCATAACAAGAAGACGACCGAGGATGTACAGAAGTACGGCAAGAAATAGGGTATCCCCCCTCCATTCGTTTCCCATACGGCAGGGGGCCTTACATGGGCTGAGTGAGTGAATTACGATGAACTATCGCAACAACAATAACGCAGGTCGTATGAACAAGCGCGCTACTTTCTTTAATCAACCAGGTACGATAACTAATGGATGGCCAAGTGAAGAATGGACTCAACACGTAACGGTATGGGCGGAATTGAAGACTGCAAAAGGTTACAGATTATTTAGTTCTGATGCTACACAATGGCAAGGGAAATGTGTTATTGGTATACGGTACCAGAAGGATATTACAGAAGATATGCGGGTTGAAGTAGCTGGCAAAACATATAAAATGGATTCACCACCTGTGAATAATAATGGAGATAATCAGAGGCTCACAATCTTTTTAAAAGAGGTGGTTTAGATGTATTTTGAAATATAAGGTATGGACGCTTTAATGCAAAATCTAATGAATTTGCCATTAGAAGAGGATGAAGAAAATAAATCACTTAATGCAGGAGCAAAAGTAGTCAAAGAAGCTGTTGAAAAAGAAGTGCCTGTTAGGAAATCAAAAATAAGAAAAATAAATTGAAAAGTAACATTAAAATAAAACGGGCAAAAAACGGTGAAGCAAAAGTACACACTGATTATATATTAACACGCTGTTTACTGGTTCGTTGGAGGGATACTCATAAAATAATCTATTATTTTCTTGAAATTCTTCAGTCAAAAAAGATAACTCAACAATTAAAACCAGGTGCCCTAAATGGTGAGTATCTTACATATTGATGTTTATTCTTATCTTTTAGTTCAAAAACTCTTTTTTGAAAATCAGAAAAATCTAGTATACAAGTCCATATAGAGATTTAATCGCTACATATTCTAGCAATATAGAGAGCGCTCTCTAATACTAAAAAATGAAAAGAGGAATTATTTTGATTGAACAATCAGAAAATCTAAATCAAATATCACCTTGTCCTGTAGCATCAACGGAGCAAATACCATTAACAAATGAAGTTACACCAGTAATCGCTACACCGGTTACAGCTCCAACTATTAAAATTCCAGTTGTACTTGCAGAACCAACACTTCAAATAGTTGTGGAGTCAGATATTACACTAAATCCTGCTGCAACTGAAATCAAAAGAGTGAAAAAAAATGTTTTCCTAAATCAAGTTAAATTAGTGCCTGTTAGATTTGCACGTATTGATAACACTGACTTTTTTAGGGTAACAAGAGCTAAATTGTTTGTTGCAGGACATATTCGTAAAAATATAGAATATGCTTCATCAGCGTGTAATGGAGCACTTCGAGATAGAATTGCTGATGTTCCGTTTTCTGGTTTTACAGAACTTATTTTTCCACAAACACCTGAAGGACCTACTCCAATCATCGGAATTTCCGAGTTTGCCGAAGCGAACTTCCTGAACGAAAGGACTCAATTGGATGCTCGTCTTGATAAAGCTTTCTTCCAAAATCTTGTGAAATACAATGAACAACCATTTGGTGAATTAGTAGCAGCGAACTTCTTTGAGCTTGATTTTTCACCAATTATGGCAGCACCAGAAGGTACTTTCAGCACATTACGTGAAAAAATCGTATTAGAATTAACTGTGAAAGTATTGCAAGTTCAACAAATTCGTTTGGGAGCCGGTAGTGCTGTAATAACTCCTATTTTACCAGGGTTGACTCCACCGGTTAGTCCTTAATCTAGTTTTTAGTGGTGCAAAACAAGTAAAAAAGGCAATTTACTGCAAAAATGTAATCAAAAACAACCCTTTAATATTTAAGGGGCACTAATAAAAATATAATATTTGAGTTGGCAGTTGAAAGGTCGGTTGAATTTTCAACTGCCTTTTTGCAACTTAATAACCAAGATGTATTAGACGGTGTGTAATTTAGGGAGGTCTATTTATGTAGGATGATGTTCTAGTGCATTTCTACAATTGGTTAAAAGAACGTGGTAGTCGTTCAGAGATATTTAATAGACCAAGTTTAAAAACTGGCTTGAATGGTAGAGATGGGATTTATAATTTGTGTATTTGAACTATTATTGAGTAATAAAAAAAGAGATAAAATTTACTGAAACTATATTTAAACCTAAAACGTAATAAATACATGGTTTACATAACTAATAATTATTATAATTATCACTTTTTGAATGCATTGGAGGATAAGGAAAATGACAGTTAGTTATTGGACTGGGGAAAACTTACATTACGAGCAAAACAACCAGAAGATATCATTATTTTTGAATTTTTAGATGACGAAATTCTGCGAAATATGGATTCGATTCATTTTCCTCGCTCTGCTGATAAAATGACAGAATGGGTAGAGGAGCAGTTGTCTGAAGAAGATGATGAATTCCTTTTTGTTGCAGTAGATAAAGACAATAATATTGTTGGAATGATAGAAACGTTTGATTGTGATTTGAAAAATGGTATCTTTGATTACTATTTAGCTGTATTTGAGCCTTATATAGGTAAAGGGTATGCAAAAGAAATGATTCTCATGGTTCTTCGATTCTTCTTTTCGGAGCGCGCTTATCAGAAAGTAAATACAACAGTTTACTCTTTCAATGAAGCATCAATGTGCTTACATGAAAAATTAGGTTGCATGAAAGAGGGGCAACTAAGAAAAATCAATTTCACGAAAGGCGATTATTTCAATGGTATTTGCTATGGAATGACAAGAGAATAATTTGAACAATATCATGATTCACTTTAAAAAAATAATTAATCAATAAATTAGCCATACAAATTGAATTAGCTGATTTTCCTAATAGAGAAGATTAGCTTTTTTGTATAAACATAAACCTTTCACAAATGTTAATAAATCTGTTGATAAGAAAGTAAAAGAGCCTCGCAAAGTTGGGTATATTGTTCGGTGATTTTTATACCCACTTGTATACCCAATACTGTGCCTGATTGAATGCCATGCGAGTATTGAAGTGGGCATAAATGAAATGTTGTTAGATCAAAGCTTGGTCAATGATTATGAATGCTGGGCTGGGTTATGTATTGATAAACCTTAGTCCACTATTTCTGCAAATTTTAAAACAAATAGGTGAGGCTATTTAATAAGAAAAACCACCCATACGAGTGGTCTTTTGCTATAAAATAAGTGACTAAAAAGTGACCAAAAAGTGACCTAAAATGACTTTTAGTAACAGTTGGTGATTTATAATGAAAATACAATGATTGAAAATCGTTATTAAATAGAGCTTTTGATTTACACTGAAACTTTATGAAAGTTATAGTTAACTATCAAGGTGATATTTTTTCCAACGAGCCTGTAGACCTTGTGGATTTTGAACAAACACAAGAAAAATGGCATTGTCGTGGATGCAATTTTAGAGAATTATGTGCGCAAAAGTAGAAATGGAGAATCGCCTATTTTCATTTGTACAAGAGGAGGGGGAAAATGATAAGAAATAAAAAGGCGCTTGTTACTGCCATTATCCTTTTAGGAATTTGTATGTGTTTATTTTTCCCATTTCCTAATTATCAAATGCTGAATGCTCGAATTTCTTTTATGTCGTTTCCTATCCTCAAAGATGAGGGCTATGTGTTGCTTGGTATACTTGGTTCAGTTCTCTTTATCCTTGCTGTGATTTTATTGGTCAAAGGTATAAAAAAATTCCATCTGCTTTCGATTGGTGTAGTGCTAATCACCTTTACCTTTTTCCCTTTACTTCTGATAACCATCTATCAAGAGACTTTCGCTAGCGGCATCATGGCGATTTCCTATACAGAGAATGGCGAATGCCAATTTGATGTAGTTAGCCAACATATATTACAGGGGGAATGTCATCTTGAATTACAAAATCGAAGTAATGAAGCGGTGTCATTTGAGCTAGAGTTTTTAGATGATCATTTAACGGAAAAAGGACAGCGTATGGAGTCGCTCATGAATGTAGCTGGTCCTTACTTTATGACGATTGAGCCTAACCGTAAAAAGTCCATTCATATAAAGGAATTCCTTGATGTATCTGAAGTGCCAAACCATTTTATTCAAGGTGGAGGTTCGTCGTATATACATGTTAAAATTATCGACGGGAAGACTGCACGAATTTTATAAAAAAGTGTTGTTAAAACAGTTGAAGTGTAGGTAGTAGCTTAGGAGTTGCATGTGCAGCTCTTTTTTATTTAACTTCTGAGCGGTTTAGTTGAATAAGAAATGAAATGATTTATGTTAAAATAATGGAAGAAAAAACCATAAGGGGTGAGGTAATGGTGTTTAGAAAATATTTGAGTATGATTTCATTGTTATTATTTTCTTTGTTCATTCTTTTTGCTTTTATTACCCCCATTGTAGTGAATGGAACCTCTGAAATTGGGGACATTGTGGTCATCTCCTTAATATTAGCGTCATTTCTAGCCGCTCTTTTTAGCCAAAAAGGGAAGTTGAAAATAGTGGCTTTAATTGTTTCCTTGATGCCAGTCCTTTTACTAGTAGGATACCTTTTACTTCCTAGTAGATTGATTAGTAACTTGTGTAAATCAGGCTGCCCTTTTTTATTTAAATAAAAGAACTAGGGATAAAGTTGTCTATATTTTTTTGAGTATGACTCTCTTTTGAAAGGAAATGGCTAGTATAAAAACGAGTTATGAATCATATATAAGAAAAGTAGGCAATAGTATGTACATTTTTAAAAATCATAAGGGGGGATGAATATGGCTAAACAACTAACCATGTTTGAACTTTTGATAACTCCTATGAAAAAAAATCCAGATGATCGTATGAAAAGTGTTGAAAAGCAAAACGTAGTGGCTCCACGTAAGGTGGGGTATATTGTGCACAGATAAGTTCCTAGGTTGTACGAAGTGGCGCTAAATGATTGTGATGGTGGAAAACTGAATTTGCATTTTTAATTATTTTGTATTAGATTATAATGTATTGATATTTCGAAAGGAGGCAAAAAGTGATGGATACTATTTTTAGAATGGCTGCAATGGAAGTAAAGACATTTTTACAATTAGCTGATGTCCATTCAACGGGACCAGTCTGTCTTTTTTTAGCGAAACTTCATATAGAATTCAGCAACCGGAAGCTTTTTGCCCTTGTATTTAATAGATAAAGTTTTTTTAAAATACTCTATGCATTTCCTGACGCCGGTTTTCTGGCGTCTTTTTGCGTTTTTTAAAAAAATAATTGACCAAAAAATTTTTGAAAGGGTGAGACTATTGCTGAAAAAGTTAAGGCAATTTAGGAATGTTTCAGTGTGCCAAGCGCTTCTAATTTAAAAGATTAATTAGAAGCGAGGAATTTTAAAATGAAAAAACAAACTATTTTTACTTCAGCATTTCTTTTATTATTTATGAGTAACTTTTTAACTTTTATAGGATTTGAAATGTTACTACCTATTCTACCTGCCTATTTGATGAGCTTACATGCTTCTCCCTTTCAGGTAGGGTTAGTGACTACAGTATTTACAATAGGCGCTATTATCATTCGACCTTTTGTAGGCTATTATTTAGTCGATAACAATAGAAAAGGTTTAGCTATGGGGGCAGGCATAACGCTAATGATTATTACAATCATTTATCCCTTTATGAACACGATTTGGCTCATTCTACTGTTACGGTTTTTCCATGGAGCCACATGGGGAGTGTCGACTACTGCAAATAGTACAATGGCGGTGGATTTAATTCCTAAAACTAGATTAGGTGAAGGGATAGGCTATTTTTCTATTTCGACAACCGTAGGAGCTATTATTGCCCCTAGCTTAGGCATTCTAATCTATCATTCTTTTTCTTTCAGTATATTAATCTATTCTTCTTGCATGCTTTGCCTTTTGGCAGTGATAGCACTTCAATTTGTTTATTCGGCTGAACCGGTTAAGCATGAGAAACAGCCATTTCAATTTATGGAAGCAATTTTTGAGAAAGAAGTATGGTTTCAAGCATTATTGACTGTTATGACGACGCTTGGCTTTGGTGCAATTATTACCTTCCTAGTGCTATACGGCGAACAAAGAGGATTAGATCATATTTTTTTATTTTTCCTTATCAATGCAATTGTTTCCACCTTACTACGTCCCTTTACAGGAAAATGGTTTGATAAAACGGGGCCATGGTCTATTATCATTGTGTCAGCAGTAGTAGGGTTTTTATCATTGATGGTGTTGTCTTACGCGACTAATAGTTGGTTGCTTATTATCGCAGCCATCCTGTTCGGAGCAGGCTATGGAACAGTTATGCCTTGTTTACAAACATGGACTGTTCAAAAAGTCAGTGAGGCAAAAAGTGGTGCGGCTAATGCAACATTTCTTTCTAGTTTTGATAGTGGAGTTGGCATTAGTGCCTTTCTATTAGGGCTTTTAGCTGAATGGATGAGTGTAGAGATGATTTTCCGTCTTGTTAGTCTAAGCTTTCTACTTGTTGCTCTGTTCGTTTATATAGATGCTAAGAGAACGAGAAAAAATAATCACATACAGACTACAAAATTTTAAAGTCCATGACGGGGTTGGCAGGAAATTTTAGTCTGAAAGCAGAAACTAAATAGAGGATCACATTATCTCTTCATGTTTGGCAAAGGGGGCGAATGCTATAGAAATATCGAAAGGCGTAAAGGTACTGGAACTGAATTATCAAGGATTCATGATTCATCCTACGCTTTTGTGGGATCAAGATATGGCTGTTTTAATAGACGCAGGTTTTCCTGGACAAATGGAAGAATTGCGAGAGGCTATGGCACAGGTTGGTGTTTCATTGAACCAGCTAAGGGCGGTCATTCTCACGCATCAGGATGTGGATCATATTGGTTGCCTGCCGGATTTAATAGATACATGTGCACAGGAAATACGAATATACGCGCATGCACTAGAGCAACCTTATATTCAAGGGGAACTACCCTTATTAAAAGATGCACATTTAGAGAATCCTCCTAAGGGGCGAGTGGATAAGACTTTAAGTGATGGTGAGGAACTGCCGTTTTGTGGAGGTATTCAAATCATCCATACACCTGGGCATACGCCGGGACATATTAGCCTTTATTTGACACAAAGCAAAACGTTAATTGCCGGAGACTCGCTATACAGTGTTGATGGCAATATTGTGGGTATCCATGAGCCATCCGTATTAGATTTGGCGGAAGCTCAGGAGTCTTTAAAAAAATACCTAGACCTCGAAATTGAGACGGTTGTTTGCTATCACGGGGGCATAAGTAGAGGAGCGGTCCTTGATCAGCTTCATCAAGTGCTATCATAAACAAGAGACCACTCCAATTATTGGGTGGTCTCTTATTGTTATTCGGTAAGAGTTTCTTCAAACGATTTTCGCCCTGGGCTTACTTTGTTGATATGAATATCGATTTTACTGATGGATTCCTTGGTTAAAGGGATTTTGCCATCCTTCTGTATTTTTTTCCATACCTTCACATTGTCACGATAGAGATATTCTGACAAACGAAAGACGTCTGTATCCAATTTTAAGCCTTCCTCAAAAGTAGCTATAATTTCCTTTTTGACTTCTTTCTCCACCTTTTTCCTGACCTGACTCGGTGTCACTTTCCCTTTAAAGCCATTCAAAATAGTATTAAATTTTAAATACACTTCAAATTTCACTTGATTGTTTCGCACAATCGGTTTGACCTTGACATCTAATTTTTTAATATCAACAGTTAAGTAGTCCCGCTCCTCGCTATTGTCTAATTTTACCGTAATTTCCCCTTGCTTCGTTGCATCATTCATCCATTCAATTCCTCGAGCTGTATTGCCTTTAATAAAGCCTTTGAAACCGTTCTTTGAAAGAATGCCAACACCTGCAAAAGCGGTTTCAGTTTGGGATTCCTTTTCCGTTTCCCAGTTTTGATTGATAGAAATGAATGGGACTTTCATTTCATGATTCGGCTCATTCAAGCCAATAACTAGCTGTCTCAAGTTAACAGGCTCTATAAACGACTCTTGTTTCGAAGTATTTTTGGGATTACTCAATTTGGTAGCAGTCGGCGATTTTTCAAGAATAGGGGCTACTAATAATACTTCATCGATTGGGTCTTGTGTACAATAGACCCAAATATGATATCTTGTTTCTCGAAAGCGTAAAAAAGTGTCGATTATGGGAATGGCATGTTCACTTTCCATTGCTTTTTCCGAGAAAAGGAGAAAGGTCATATGTCCCCAAAAAACTTCTTGGTCCATTGAACGATACAATTTATAAATGGCTTCTTCGATAGTTTTTCCTGTAGCTTTACCGACTTCAGTTGGTGCCGCTTGTGGGTTCGATTGTTCAGTTTTTGCTACGTTGGCGAAGTTCATAAGTTGGATGTACGCTATATATTCATTATCCTTATAATCAACACCAACACCTTGCACATAATACATCCGTTGGGGTTCTGTTACATCCCAACAGCCTGACATGAGTAGTGTGGTCGTAAGCATTAAAATAACAAGCAGTATATTTTTTTGGCTCATATGTCTCCCTACTTTTTAAAGTTCCTATTATTTATTTTGTACAACTAATAGGTGTATTATAAGTAGAGATTATAAGTATGTAAGGAAAAAACCAAATAAGAAAGTGCTGCTCGCAATGTTTACGCGACAGCACTTCATCATTAATGGAAATATTTTTCGACACGCTGAACGACATCGTTAGCTGAAAGCCCATTCGCATCAATGACAGGACCCTTTATAATTGGATCACTAATCCCCATGACGTCACGGTCCTGACCAGTAATGATGCAGGCATCACATTTTTTAGCATCCTCTTCATTTCGAAGCTGGATGACTTCATAGCCTTTCGCTTTTAAAGCATCTTCAATATTGGATAAAGACTCTTCAACACCAATAATTCTAGACATAATTTGTCCACCTCCTATAAGTAATGTGCCATTACATGTAGCGCATTATTCATATTATTTTTTTGAACGTGGATCATGACTGTGAAAGTGACAAACTATGATGATGAGAAATCTTCTCTTCATTATGGTTGCTAATGGTTTGTCTGTTAAAAATTCATTATCTTTCAGATTATGCTTGGCTGGAAATGCAAATTCTGATTGAGCCTACACAACTTTTTTTAAAAGTACAAACTAAAGGATACATGGTACTTCCTCCTGTTACATGAAATATCTTTATCATCCCCCTATACTGAGGAATATAGTTACTACATAGTGAACATACATACAAAGGTGGTGAACAGATGGGCATTGCAGAAGTATTGACTATTGTTTTTGTCCTATTAAAGGTAACGGATATTATTACTTGGTCATGGTGGCTTGTTTTATTACCGACCATACTATCATTTAGTGTATATGTAATCATCATGGTGGTGAAGCTCATTATGGTATTGGTAGCTGTATTCGTGGTGAAAAAGCGAGATGCGACGAGATAAAAAAAGGGTGGTAAGCATAGTCGAATAAAAGGATGACTACCCTTACCACCTGATTATTTGCTTAGCTCGTAGGTTTTTATAGCGGGAGGAACAAAATTTTGACATTGATCTAAAAGCGCTGTAGCTTCTGCCTCAACAATTAGGGCTTCCCGATATTGGGCCTTTAAAAATTGTTCCTGTTGCATATGATCAAAAAATGAGATTAATAAATCGAAATACTGTTCAATATTGAAAATGGCGCAAGGTTTTTGAATGAGGCCGATTTGATTCCAAGTAAACACTTCAAAAAATTCCTCTAGTGTACCAGGACCACCAGGCAGGGCGATAAAGCCATCTGCTAGTTCCATCATTTTACTTTTGCGTTCATGCATGGTGTTGACAACAATCAGCTCTGTTAACTGCTGATGAGCAATTTCACGCTCCTCTAACAAGGTAGGAATCACACCAATAACCTTTCCACCTTCCTGTAGCACGGTATTGGCCACTGTTGCCATAATGCCGACGCTTGCCCCACCATAAATAAGGGTAATTTGACGTTTGGCTAACTCTTTCCCTAGCTGAATTGCACCTTCACGATAGGCGTCTAAAGCGCCGATACTAGATCCGCAAAATACTGCGATACTTTTCATTGTTGACTCCTCCATATCTGATGAGATTCTTTTATAGTATAATTTAATTTGAATAGGAAAGAAATGGAGGGGGAACGAAAATGGAGTTAAATGAGTTTCAACATTGGGTAAAGGACTACTATGAAAGCCGCGGGTGGTCAGAGCTTAACATATTTACACGAATTGGCTTTTTAGCTGAAGAAACTGGTGAGGTAGCTAGAGCAATACGAGCATTAGAAATTGGCCGAGATCGACCAGATGAAATTCCACCAACCTATGAGGAAAATAAGCAAGAGCTCATTGAGGAGCTAGGCGATGTAATAGGGAATATTATTGTCATTGCCAATCAATATGATATACCACTTGAGGAAATTTTTGTCGCGCATCAGGATAAACTATTGAAACGTTATCAGGATTAGGAGGAACTTCATATCGATACGCATATTTCTATTTTATAAGAACCGTATGATGATTTTACGAATTTTTCACATGATAAAATTCGTAGCTTTAATAACGAGCATTCTCCATATCATCTGGAAAGTAGACAGAAGGGAGCGGTTCGTCCTCTCCATTTGATCGTAACGGATCAACAACAGCAATGGGTCGGTGGTTTGACCGCTGAAGTTTATTGGGGATGGCTGGAAATACATAAATGTTGGTTTCAAGAAGCGTATCGGGGAAAAGGCTTGGGCAGTAAGCTGCTAGCACAGGTAGAAATAGCCGCACAGGAAATGGGTGCTAAGAAGGCTTTGCTTACAACCTATTCGTTCCAAGCTCGTACGTTTTATGAGGAAAGAGGGTATCAAGTAGTGGGGGAAATAAAAGATTATCCGCCTGGCAGTAGCTACTATACAATGGTCAAAACATTTAATGCTGAAGAAGGCTGTCTCTAAAAATAGGCAGCCTTTTCTAATTGATGTCACCTAAATAAATAGTGGTTTGTAGCCCTTGCTCATATCGCTGAAGCTGTGGAATTAATAATTTGGGATATAGTGGGAACTCGTGGAGCCTTGCCACTGAGACCCATTCTGTCCCAATTTGGTGACTATCTGGATTAGTGGGTTGGGGCAATTGCTCATGGAGCTGACATAGAAAATAATATTCTACTTGATGAACATCCGCGTCAAAGGCAGCATGCTCATGATTTTTCCCAATATATTCGCGGATAAAAAGAAGCTCTCCAATATGCACAGATGCGCCTATTTCTTCAAGGCATTCTCGTTGGAGAGTCGCATGAAATGTTTCACCATGCTCTTGTCCACCTCCAGGACAAAGATAAAAATGTTCCTCCGAAATTTTATTTTTGATCAGCAAGATTTCACCATCAACGAGGATGATGGCTTTGACAGAATTTCTTATCATAGGAACCTCCCTAGCTTGGTTAATTTTTTATGTCTATGACTAAAACGTTCCATGAATGTCTACCTTAATAAAAAGGGGAGATGAAGCGTGTATTCAATGTCCAATTTTAAAATACTTGTTGAAAAACAGACTGAGATTGATACAATTTATCAAAATTGTGATGATTTAATCCAATCAACGGTCACGCCAAAACTAGATGCTGAGGTTGATCAGTTTTTACAGCTCGTTGAACAACATTTAACAGAGCAAGGCTTTAACATTACGAAAACTTCTACAGGCCTCATCGCCCATTTTCAAAAGGCGGTCATTAATATCGATAAACATTCTAAGCATCTGGAACAATGCTTTTTTATTAATTTAAATAGCTACGCAGAGGATCAGGTATCAATTGTGTTAGATATCTCACCTATTATGCTACCTAAAATCTCGAATCAGCTTGACGGCTATACGGATATTATTGAGCAAATGACAGATAAGTTAAAGCAAGCCAAAAGTCTTGAGAAAGCCTGTATGAATCCAAAATTCCTTTATAAGACTCAAAGCAATAAGGTGTTTCAATCCGCACAAGAAGTTGTGGATCACTATTTTCAATAAAAAAGAAGCCACCCTGTAAAACAGGGTGGCATTTTTGTTTTAGTAGATAAGATGCCCGCTAACATCCATTATCGAATATATTTTTTTGCACTTAACCACATCATGGTCGTTAATCCCAAGAAATAAAGTGGCATCGTCAGCAAGGATTCATTGTGAAGCAAACTCATACCATATGTGATCACACTGACAAGCAAGTAATAGCCGAGACTAAAGATGGCGCCTGCTGTTCCAATGACGTCCTGAAAGTTTACTAATGCTAGACTTAAACAGTTAGGAAGAGCAATGCCCGAGCCTAACAGCAAGATAAAAACTGTACCCATAATGCCTATGGCTAGCATACTTGTAGGCAATGGCAAAGTACAGACAATTATTAAGAGGAAAGCCCCTATCAACATCACCGAACAACCTATATGAATAATTTGTTGAGGTAAACGTGTGGTGATAAGTCGCTTAGAAATCATAGCCCCTATAATCGAGGCCAATGCTACGATGATGCCAAGAAAACCATAGAGACCCGGCGTCATCTGAAAGTAATCAATGAAAATAAAAGGTGCCTCCGCATAATAGCTAAATAGCACACCGTTAATGCCCCCAATGACCAAACCGTAGACAAGAACGGTCGGGGAAGCGAAAATGCGTTTGACGACAGGCCAAATCGCTATTCTTTGCCTAGCAGTTGGTTGCGTCGTTTCAGGTAACCTAACAAAGGCATAGATGAACAACCATATACTCATGACCACTAGGACAAAAAATACTGCCCGGAAGCCAAGTGCTTGATCCACCCAGCCCCCAATCAATGGTCCTACCGCAGGAGTAAACGCAATGACTGCGGAAATTTGTGCAAACATTGCATGTCGTTTATGACCGGCTACACTTTCTCGCAAAATGGTTTGCGTAATAATAGAGCCAGTAGCAGCACCGAATGCTTGAATAAAACGACTTACAATGAGAAAGGAGATTGTGTCCGCAAAAAAACATAATGCGCTCCCGATTCCATAAAAAACTAAACCGCCTAACATGGCAGGTCTTCGGCCAATAATATCAGAAATCCATCCCCAGCTAAAAACACCGAATGCAAATCCAATAAAATAGATGCTTAAGGTTAATTGGACAGAACTATTGGATACACCAAGTGCATCTGCAATGTCCGGTAGAGATGGTGTATAAATGGTTTCACTAATTTGTGGGAACGCCACAAGAACAATCATTAACAATAAAGATGGTACAGCCTGTTTTTTCAACATATTGCCCTCCTACAAGCAAATTCTACTCTGTTAGTGACAAGTAGAAAGCGTAGCTAGGGAACCGGCGGGACCATTATTAGAATACGTTCATAAGATAGCATGTTGAAATCACCTTTATATGCTTAATGTAGGAGTGCATAGTCAGCTTTCTATTATAAGCTATTTTATAAATTTTTTATAGTAATATTTGTTATTTCTATTAAAATTTAAGAGAAATGACTTGTGCAAAAAATGGAAATTTCATAAGATGGAATAAATATATTTTTTGTAATAGGTGATAGTATGTATCGATCATGGTGTATGAGAAGTCGCCTTTATGCTTGAGATTAAAGATATAGAAGTGGGAAGGGGGAAGAAGGATGTTTCCAAAGTTAGAAACAGATCGACTAAAATTAAGAAAACTGACGCAGGCTGATGTACCTGCCATTTTTCATTGCCTTTCCAATGAGGAGGTAACACGCTATTATGGGCAGGAACCTTTTATTGAAAAACAGCAGGCTGAACAGTTAATCAAGCTTTTTGACAAAAACTATGAGGAAAAGAGAGGCATACGGTGGGGTATTGAGCGTAAAGAAACTGGAGAAGTCATGGGTACGATTGGTTATCATTTATGGTCTGCTCCACACAAACGAGCGGAAATCGGCTATGAAATCCATCCAGATTACTGGCGACAGGGATATATAAAAGAAGCCATTCAGCAAGTAATCGCCTATGGCTTTGAACACATGAATTTACAGCGGATTGGGGCTGTTGTGTATTTAGAAAATGAAGCATCCAATCAGTTACTGCTGAAGCTAGGTTTTCAGCAAGAGGGAATTCTAAGAGACTATATGGTGCAAAATGAAAAAGCATATGATACGTTTATCTATTCTTTATTAAAAAAAGAAGTAGCCACTAGGTAGATTGATTTGTTTACATAAATTGAATAACAATTCTTAACAATTAGGCGCAATTCTGCAACAAGAATTGTGCTTTTAATCATGACAAGAGCCGTATTCTGAGACTATATGTGAAAGATACCGTGAACAAATGTACGTAAGCGAACGGCAAAGGAAAAAGATTTGAATGTCGTTATTTTCATTAAATGTATAATGTGGTGCTTATTAATAAGGAGTGATACAATTGAAAATTTATCCTGATTGCCCTGTTATTGCTAAGTCAATAGAGGTTGGTGGACTAACGAAATGGCAGCTAATTCAAAAGTTACAAGAGCATTCTATCTCGATGAATCATTACGGAGAGAAATTATTATCTGATGATAAATTTATTACTTCTGAAAGAAAGTATAGCCTAAAAATTGTTGAACTTGCTGTTAGAAATCTTGGTTTTCCTGATGGAGCCACGATGCCTCGGCTTATTGAACAAGCAAACAAACTTGGCTTGGATTTATGTCCTCTTGAGGTCGGACCTTACGTAAGACTTGCATATTTAGACCAACCTGAAAGTAAATCAGGGAATCCTCAACAACAAAATCGAGCGCCTTCTGGGTCCATCACAATTGCCTCAGAAATCGTAAGTGATGAGGAGGATTTTCCTAAAGGATTTTACATTAGAAAAATAGATGGAGTACTTTGGCTACGTGGATATCTTGCTGACGACTTGCATGTTTGGAATCCTGATGATCTATTTATCTTTCGTAATCATTCAGAATAATTCAATGTTGGCAATTAAAAATCAAGATGAGGAAATAACAGAAATCCCCCTCACTGTTTTAATGATGAGGGGGGATGTTAATTATTTAACTAATGCTAGCAAAAACTGATCGCGATCCGATTCATCCTGCATTTTACTATCCACTAACATTGCACCTGATTGAACATTTGTCCTATCATTGTCAACAAGGAATTGCACATTGACCTTTGCAACCTTATTATTAACGGAGCAATCTCCTTTGAACTCGACTACATCCTGTCTTTTTTGTGTTTCAAAATAAACCCAATAGGGATTTTCGCAGGCAGCAGCAAAGCCATTTTCTAAAGTTTTTGTACTATTTTCATAAGTATAGTTTTTTACATATGTAATATATTCATTGTCAGTAATATCCTTTTGTGGACCATAGAAGTACCAAAATACCCCTAAAATGCCGATTGGTACAATCCACAATATATTCCTTTTACTCAATTTTCCCATACCTTGCCTCCCCCTTTATGAGAATATTTTAACATTTTCCTTCGTATTTTTGCTAGCTTACGATAATATTTTCTAAAGAGTGAATCGTTTCTGTTGATTTCACATGCTTTGTATTCATTCATTAGATATGATAACGTTAGCTGGTAGAATGATTTATGATTCTTAGGGTTGGATTGAGGAGGTTTTTTCATGCATAAAAGAAGACGTGGCTTGCTCCTATTTCTTGTGCTGGTTTTAATGGGTTTGCTCTTTTTTATCGGTATGAAGATGCGACCAGCCACACAAACGACTAGAAATTCGGAGTCACCCCCAGTCCAGGAGCATAGCGATTATGCAACTGAGGGCGGCGATACCGGAAATCTTGACGTAGTCATTCAGGATATTGTCAACCTAGCAGGAGAAGGAAAAGTACCTGATGTGCCATTTGTCGCAGGGGAGTCAGATAGCCGTACGGTTCATCAGCAATGGGGGGACCCTCAGCAAGTAACGGAGTCCGCTAATGGACAATACGAGGATTTTCTTCAACAAGAGATAACGATTGGCTTTCAAAGTACAAAAGCTTTCGATATCCGTTCATTTAAAGCAGATATAAGGAATATTCATTTAGCAGATATTAAAAATAAATTGGGCGAGCCTGATGAGGTCCGCTATTATCAGGACACAAAGACCAATCAAATTATTTTAGTGTATCAGGTTAACGACCACTATCAACTAAAGTGGATTTTGCCAAAGCCGACTGACGGTGATGCCAATCCTGCTGTTCATCACATCTCTGTCTATACAGCAATAACGGATGATATAGCAGAGACAATCAACCAGATGACATTGGATGAAAAGCTGGGTCAAATGATGTTTGCCGGTGTTTCGGGCACATCACTTCAGCAAGAGACAACGAGTTTAATTCGTGATTACAAGGTTGGAGGATTGATTCTTTATGCCAATAATCTTGAAACACCACAGCAAACAGTCTCACTGATGAATGATCTAATGGCAGCGAACGGGACTAATCGACTACCATTATTTTTGGGAACTGACCAAGAAGGGGGCAAAGTAGTCAGATTACCAGGGCCGTTAAAAAATTTCCCAACGAACCAAAAGATTGGGCAAATCAATCAATCACAATTCTCCTATGAGATTGGTCAATTATTAGGGGAACAATTAAAGGCATTTGGCTTCAATCTAGACTTCGCCCCTGTAATGGATGTGAACAGCAATCCGAACAACCCGATTATTGGTGATCGTTCGTTCTCTAATAAGCCTGATATCGTTAGTCAATTAGGAATTCAGACTATGCAGGGGTTAGAAAGTCAGCAGGTAATTCCAGTCATTAAGCATTTCCCTGGTCATGGTGATACATCAGTAGATTCTCACTTAGAGCTACCCAAAGTGTCGAAAAGTCTAGACGATTTAACTAAGCTAGAACTTATTCCATTTAAAGCGGCGATTGATAAAGGCGTTGATGTGGTTATGGTCGGTCATATTTTATTACCTAAAATCGATCAACAATACCCTTCATCGATGTCAAAGGAAATTATTACTGGGATTTTAAGAAATCAGCTTGGCTTTGATGGGGTTGTAATGACTGACGATATGACGATGAAGGCCATTACGAATCATTTTAATATTGGGCAAGCTGCTGTAGATTCTGTGAAGGCGGGTAATGATATTATTTTAATTGCCCATGAATTCGCCAATGTCACAGCGGCCATAGATGCATTGAAGGCAGCCGTAAAGAACGGGGAAATCACAGAGCAGCAAATTAATGACAGTGTCCGTAGAATCATTCAGCTGAAAGAAAAATATCAGCTTGTGAATCAGCCAGTATCAGCAGTTGATCTTAATAAGCTCAATGCACATATGGACCAAGTATTAAATACGTATTTGAAATAAGAGGGAAAGGGACATACATATCGATATGTATGTTCTTTTTTTGAAGGGTAGAAGAGGATGAGCGCATGGATCAGGTATTTACATTAGCTAGTCAATTGACGAACCACACCTTGATAGTGTAACTATTAAGGTGTTTTTAGTTTGGTGGCGGATAGAAGTGTTTATAACTTAATGAATATGTAAGGAATGAGTAAGAAAAAAGT
The DNA here is from genome assembly GCF_049315265.1 of Lysinibacillus sp. NPDC056220. NCBI lineage: Bacteria > Bacillati > Bacillota > Bacilli > Caryophanales > Bacillaceae > Lysinibacillus > Lysinibacillus sp. NPDC056220. The sequence continues at coordinate 519,580 of NZ_JBMOXD010000003.1, read as the reverse complement.
GATGACTGATAGATACAATGAAACTAGATTAAAACAAATAGTTTGATGAGAAGATAAGGAGGCAATAGGAAATGGGCATGATGATTGGGATTATTACAGGTGCAATAATAGGGGGTGTTTTATTAATCATCAGCTTCATTTTATTTTGGATAGGCAAGAGAAAACAGGAAGAAAACCGATATGCGCTATGGATGATGCTTGCAGGTTTATTAGCGCTAATAACCTCTGGAAGCAATGCTTTAACATATTTCTTTTGAGGTAGTGGGAAAGAAAGGGCGATATAAATATATCGCCCTTTGAAGTGCCTTCCCGCCTAAATGCTCTATTATTGAGGAAATTTAAAATGTACCCTATGTTCTTGTTTATCCCAAATAAGATGCGCATTGAAGGTTTTTTGTCCCTTCTTAAACCCTTTTATCATGTCTGTTTCACCAGTGGCTAGTAGCTTTCTTACATTCGTCTGTGAAATGGTTTTACTAAGAATTTTCTTGGACACAGAAAATTTACAGTTTGCAGCTTTATAGTTTGAACAACCGTAAAAAGTTCCATGATCTATAATAGAGCCATTACAAAGAATACATTTTCCGACAACGGTTTTTTCTTTTTTATATTTCTTTTGATAAGGATTATTGGCACTGATTTTTTCGACTTCCTTTTGATCGAATGTCCATGCTTTTTCGCGTTCATGTGCATCGGTAATCAATTTGTAGGTAAGCTTTTTTACTTGCTCCATAAATGCTTGAGGAGAAGCATGTCCTTCACCAATTTCAGCTAGTCGCTGCTCCCATTTTGCCGTCATGGAGGGTGATGTTAATAGGCTGTTTTCACCGAGCGCTTCAATTAATAGCATACCTTTAGACGTAGCAAATACTTGATTTTTCTTTATTTCAATGTACTGTCGATCTTTGAGTGTACCAATAATACCCGCTCGTGTTGCTTCAGTCCCTAAACCTTCTGTTTTAGACAAAACCTTTTCTAATTCCGCATCATCAAGATGTTTACCAGCTGTTTTCATCAATGTAATTAAATGACCTTCTGAATATCTATTAGGTGGCTGTGTTGCCCCTTGTTTAACGCTAGCTTGAGCCACAGTTCCTAGCTCATTTTCATGAAGCAGGGGAAGCATTTCTTCCTCTTCTTGAGATGAACTATCTTTAGCTGGATAAATGACTTTACGCCAGCCCTCCTCGATTTGCTCCTTCCCCTTCGATATGAACTCTGCTCGTTTATCGACAAGCGAATGAATGGTGGTGTAAGCAAAAATGGCATGGTTATAATGTGCTGCAATGACTTGTCTAGCTACTAAATCGTAAATCTTCTCTTCTTCCATGCTTAGCTTACTAAGATTAGGCATCTGTTCTGTCACAATGATTGCATGGTGGTCCGTAACCTTTTTCTCATTTACATATCTTTTGTTATGCATAATGGAGTTTATTGGGGGAGGCAGAAGGTTTTTATATTTATCCATTTTGCTCAAATTGTTTAATATAGTTGGTAGTGTTTTGGCTTCTTCGCTTGTTAAAAACTGTGAATCAGATCTTGGGTATGAAACTAAACCTTTTACATAAAGCTTTTGTAAAATATCAAGAGTTTTTTGTGGTGAAAACTTATAAGCCTTATTTGCTGTAGCCTGTAACCCTGACAAATTAAATAAAAGAGGCGGTGCGTATTCCTTTGTCTCTTTAATTATTTTTGTGATGTCTACATTTTTATGTAGACAGAAATTAGCGATGGCTATCGCTTGTTTTTCTTCCAATACTCTTGACATATTATTTTTGTGCCATTTTGCTTTTAGCATCTTACCTGCAAAATGAAAGACTGCTTCGACTTCCCAAAAAGGCTCTGATTTAAAATTCGCGATTTCATGTTCTCTATGAACAATTAATGCAAGGGTTGGGGTTTGTACTCTGCCAATTGAAAAGACATCTTTGACACCGTTTTTCTTAAGTAGGACCGTATATAATCTCGACGTATTAATACCAATTAGCCAATCTGCACAGGAACGACTTAAAGCTTCGTAATAAATATCCTTCGTTTGTGCTTCAGGTAGTAAATTAGAGAAGCCATTTTTTACCGAGTTTTCGGTTAAGGATGATATCCATAATCGCTTCATCGGTTTGTTTACACCGCATACCCTTAAAATGGTACGAATAATTAATTCCCCTTCACGACCCGCATCTCCACCGATAATAATTTCCTGAATGTCTGCTCTTTTAACTAGATTTTTGATGATAGTAAATTGTTTATACTTAGATTTAGAGACTTTATATTCAAATCGATCGGGGATAATGGGTAATGTTTCCAACTTCCACTTTTTCCATGTAGAATCATATTCTTCGGGTGTTTTTAATTCACATAGATGCCCAATTGCCCATGTGATAATTGCTCCATTTGGGAAATATGAGTTGGCTTTGACTTCAAAATATCCTGTCTTTTTAGTAAAAGAAAAGGGAGCAGCTAACTTGGCAGCTTGGTCTGGTTTTTCTGCAATTACTATTTTCATCTATCATTCTCCTGTTAATAATCATTCCAGCTCTTGTCATATCATTATAAATTAATATTCAGTATAACTGTTAGAACAAGCATTTTGTCGGTCTTTTTGATAGTTATCATACAATTCTTATGAAGTCAGTGGTTACAACTTCATAAAAAATACATGTGATCTTAAGGAGGGAATTAGTTTACTCTTCTTTTTCATTTAGGACAGCCTCCAATCATTCATGATAATAAAGTATAATCCACTGCACGAATTTTAAAAGATGAATCGTATTATGAAAAGAAGGGGGCTCGATAGGAAATATGAAAAAGTTTGCGGGCTTATGTGTTCAAGAGATTGTTCAAACATATAGTGACACCTTAATCCGAATTGCTGTGCATCAGACAAAAAATATGTCTGAGGCAGAGGACATTGTTCAAGACGTTTTTATGACTCTTATGAAACAGAGAAAGCCCTTTGATCATGAAGATCATTTAAAAGCTTGGCTCATCAAAGTAACTTTTAATAAATGTAAGGATTACTTTAAGTCTTCCCGTGTGACGAAGACAGTGCCGATTACTGAAGAAATGTCCTTTATCGCCAAAGAGGAGCAGATGGTTCTTACGGAGATTTTTGAGCTTAGTCCAGAAGAGAGAGTCATTGTTTATTTACATTATTATGAAGGCTATACAACTGTAGAAATCGCTAATCTATTAGGAATGAATGGCAACACGATTGGCTCCAAGCTACGAAGGGCACGAATGAAATTGAAAACAATACTAGAAGAAGGGAGTAAGGTCTGATGAATGCTTATAAAAATGTGCTGAAGCAAATTCATGCTTCCGATGAATTTAAGATAAAGATGCAAAACGAGATGATGGAATTTGAGCAAAAAGAAAAGAGGGCATTTATGAAAAAAGTACGAATTAGTGTGGGAAGTTTAGTTGCCTGTGCAGTAATTGCTGTAGCTGCTCCTTTAGTAAATGTAAACAATGATACTGCACTTGATTTAACGGAAAGAATTGTAGTGGATCATGCAGCTCCTGCGGCAAAAGCAGTTGTCAATATTGAAGGAAAAATCACAGAAGTCGGAAAGGATGGACTGAGCTTTACGTTGGATAACGGCATGGAAGTTGTGGTCACAGATGAGACGAAATTGGGGATAGATGGTCCCACCGCACCCCCAAAGGAAGAACAATTTTTTGAGCCAACATTTAGAGTAGGGAATCTAATAGGCGGTTTCACGGTAGATACGACGACAGACCCAGTAAACGCGGCTGTCATTTATACGAACTGGAATTTTGACAATCCTATACGCTGAGGTACAGCTAAAATACCCCCTTTAGAAATAGAACTAAAGGGGTTGCTATCATTCCTGTTTCAACGAATATTTGTATACAAACTACATCGAAAGGAATAGTAGTTTTGTCAGAACTTTTACATCTATTTTCTAAAAAAGTGGAGGGAATGATCGGGTGGGAAAGTTAAGGGATGGCTGTTACTACGGCTGTGGTGCAACCGTGACCATCCAGTATAATTGGTCAGTTATTGTACATATCAATTAACCTTAAAAGCTGGCATATCATAAATGCCAGCTTTTAAGGTTGCTGAAAGGGGTTATCCAAGTAGGGTCCCTTAATGGTAATACGCATTAACTGAGTGGCCATAAATTTTGGCGTATAGGGCATATCATTTTCTAACCACCAGACGATTACTTCAAGGAAGGCGGCAGCATAAAAACGGATAGCCATCTCACGCGGTACGGTTAATTTTTGATCATCTGGCTCCATCAATTGAATGCCACTTGATACAAAATCGATAATTATCTTTTTTAAGCCTGCCGAAAAATAAGGGATATCTTTTTCTGTGAGGTAGACTTTGTAAAGCTTACTATTCAGCGCAATTTGTTCAAACAAATGCATAAAGGTCTCATGCGGCTGATCATAATGAGGCAATAAATCGAAATCTTTCTTCTCTTCAACCGTTGGGTGAATACTACCTACTAATTCATGTAGGATTTCCTCAGAGCTTTGATACAGTAAGTCTAATTTGTCACGATAATGTAAATAAAAGGTGGCCCGGTTCAAGGTGGCCCGTTGGGTAATATCTTGCACAGTAATCTTCTCATAGCCTTGTTCATCAATTAATTCCACTAGCGCATCTCTCAATAGCTGGCGTGTTCTAATCACGCGAGGGTCCATTTTTTTCGACATTTTCAAGCTCCTTGTATTAAATTTATCGTTTATACAACACAAAAGACTTCCATGTTGTTAATGCATCAATTATCGCTCTTGTGTAGTTTGTCCTTTTTGAACAGACAGTTATAATTATATTAACGACACCGTGTCGATAATACAACTAGTTGTTAACCTGTTCATGAATTATACATTTATCTGATTCAGCCATTTAGTAGCAAACGCACGGAAAAGATATGCTTGTTGCTCTTTTTTAAGGGTGTCCAAACAACTGCTGAATCAAAATGAAGACTTCTTGCTTATGTCAAGGATTGGAAAAATCTTGGGGCATTTTCACAGTGGGAATGGATTGATAAAGGAAAGGAAGTTTTATAGATGGGACGTTTAAATGGGAAAGTAGCTATTATTACAGGAGCAGCGATGGGTATGGGAGCTTCTGAAGCAAAACTATTTGCACAAGAAGGAGCAAAGGTTATTGCGACAGATGTGCAAATCGAGCCGTTGAATAACTTGGTCAAAGAAATTAAAGAAAATGGTGGAGAGATTATTGCTCTTTCACATAATGTAACTTCTGAGGACGAGTGGAAGGCTGTTATTGCAGAGGCGGTGAAGGTATATGGTAAAGTCGATGTACTAGTCAACAATGCAGGAATTTCATCACCAAAAACGATCGCCAACATGGAAATGGACGAATGGAATAAAGTGATGGACATTAATTTGAATGGCTGTGTCATTGGTATGAAATATGTGATTCCAGAAATGCAAAAGGCTGGTGGCGGTTCTATCGTCAATATTTCTTCCATTGGTGGAATCGTCGGAATGGCAGGGACAAGCCCTTATACTGCAGCAAAAGGAGCACTTCGAGTGTTATCTAAATCAGCTGCAGTCGAGTATGGGAAAGATCATATTCGTGTAAATTCTGTTCATCCTGGCATTATCGTTACGCCTATGACAGCGCCAACGATGGAGGAAGGTGGCGCATTGCCTTTCTATAAAACCTATACACAACTGCCATACTTTGGTGCACCTGAGGATGTAGCCTACGGTGTGGTCTTCCTTGCCTCTGACGAATCGCGCTTTATGACAGGTGCAGAACTAGTCATTGATGGTGGCTGGACTGCGATTTAAATGAATAGCTAGGAAAAACTAGGTTTCACTAAAAATATGTGATCCTAGTTTTTTTGTATGGATGGGGGAGATATAAAAGATATTCCCTTGTTCAAGCTTGGTCATGAAGGAATTTTACATATCCGCAAAAAAGTGAACAAGCCATCTTCTAGGTCAATAGGAAGATGATAAACCACTTATAACCTCCTACTCAAAACCCTCCTTTCGCCTGCAAATTAGCACAAACAACGAGGATACTTGTGCATATCATAGTGGGGAGTAAGCGTTTTCCTCATTATATAGAAGAAAGTCAAAACGGTAAATTTCACGAATCTGTGAACGTCACGAAAAAAAATTCATAAAAACCTTAACTATTTCATACGAAATCCGTATAATAAATCAAACAGTACGAAAATTGTCCATATTTCTCAGTAAATTGCGCGAATTTTTTAAATTGTATTGACGTAGGAATTGATAATTTGTACACTGTGTACAGTCAATTGTTTTTTGGAGGAATACAATTAATTTGAAAAAGTTAGGATTTGATAGATATGATCGTGTGTAAATTTGGTGGAACATCTGTAGCAAACGCAGAACAAATTCAAAAAGTGGCAAACATTGTGAAATCTAATTCGGCACGTAAAATCGTTGCCGTTTCAGCACCAGGCAAACGATCTGGTGACGATATAAAAGTAACCGATCTATTAATACAATTAGCAACTGCCGCGTTACAACATGAAGATACCGAAGACAAATTGCAAATTGTAGTCGATCGTTTTCGAGCAATTGCAGATGGCTTAGGGCTAGATGATGCCATTTGTGACGTGATTGCGGAAGATTTACGTGAACGTGTACAAGGTGACAAAACGAACGTGGAATTATTCATCGATAGCATTAAAGCAGCTGGTGAAGATAATAACGCTAAGCTTATTGCCGCTTATTTTAATGCCATTGGAATGCCCGCACGCTATGTAAGTCCTAAGGATGGTTTAGTGGTCAATGATTTGCCAGAAAGAACATTTGCTTTACCCGAAGCGTATGCTAATTTAGCGCCTTTAAAAGACACAAAAGAAATTATTGTGTTCCCAGGGTTCTTCGGTTACACTAAAGCGGGCGTATTGCGAACATTTGACCGCGGAGGCTCTGATATTACTGGCTCCATTTTAGCAGCAGCTGTTGAAGCGGAGTTATATGAAAACTTTACGGATGTGGATTGTGTGTTCTCTGCGAATCCGAAGGTTGTCAATGATCCAGTGGAAATTAAAGAAATTACGTATCGCGAAATGCGCGAATTATCATATGCAGGCTTTTCAGTGTTCCATGATGAAGCATTAATGCCTGTCTACAAGATTGGGGTGCCCGTTAACATAAAAAATACAAATAATCCATCAGCCCCAGGTACTCGTATCGTACCAAGTCGTCCTGCAACAGGTCGTCCCGTTACAGGTATCTCGGCAGACAGTGGTTTTTCAACTTTATATGTTTCTAAATATTTGATGAATCGTGAAGTAGGCTTTGGACGAAAGCTACTACAAATTTTAGAAGATGAGAATATTTCTTATGAACACACACCTTCTGGCTTAGACGATATTTCAGTCATTATGCGTTCGAATCAGATATCACCAGATAATGAAGAGCGTATTATTAGTCGAGTGAAAGAAGAGCTACATGCTGAGTATGTAGAAATGCGTCATGGTTTTTCGATGATTGTGATTGTTGGCGAAGGCATGCGCCATAATACAGGGTTAGCTGCCCGTGCAGCTACTGCGATTTCAAGAACTGGTGCAAACATTGAAATGATCAATCAAGGCTCTTCTGAAGTAAGTCTCGTTTTTGGTGTACTTCAGGAATATGAAAACCGCATTTTACAGGCGTTATACGAAGAATTTTTTGCCCATGCGAAAGCTTAATGACACAATTATCACTAATCCAAGGATTCTTACTTGGATTAGTGTTTTCTTTTTGCTAAGAATACGGTAAAATCGAGGGCGTACATAGTTGGGAGGGTTTTTCGTGAAGAATTTAACGATTGGTATGCTTTTTTCGATTGTTGGGATACTTTTTGTCTGTTTAACGATTATGGATATTTTACCGTCATCGACAAAAACAATGAAAGTGGTTTACATAGCGATTGGTTGGGTCTTTATCATTATTGGTTCTGTGATTCGCTTTAAAAATCTCAAGCAAAAGCAGTAACAACACGTCAAAATGGAATTGTAGCAATAGGCAAACTTATGATACAATTTCAAAGAAAATAAATAATTTGAGTATTATGAAGTTGTTAGTCTGTACAAACGTTCAGAAGGTTCAAATTTTAATAAAGAATCGACAGTACAAATTCTTCTTTGTAAGAATTTGTTTTTTTATGTTCGTCATTTATTTATCGTCAGGAGGCAAGGGAATGCCCATACTTTCAAAGGATCATATTCAAATTTTAGACCAATATGTAGCACTTCAAGCTGTTTCACCTATGAAGGTTGTATCCTCGGCCATGCATAATCCAGGCTTTGGTTATTTTACTCATCTGATGAATCGAACTGTGCCCATTACTTATGATGATCGACAGCCCCATCGTGATTTACAACATTTTTTGCAAGCACATGGTTTTCCAATCGATAACACGGTGGCGATGATGACGGCTGTCCAAGCTAAATTTGCGACCATTCGTGATTTTACATATGAAGGCATTCATCTAGTCATTATGATTACTGCTGGTCTGGGCAATGCCGTGGATATTACACGTGCTTTCCATCGTGAGGAGCAGTACCATGCAGGAACAATTAATACATGGGTGCTTATTAACGGAAAATTATCTGATGAAGCGTTATTTCAGGCTATGATTTCAACAACAGAGGCGAAGGTGAAAGCGTTAACGGATGAAGGCATAACTGATCCTACCACTGGCACGCAAGCAACGGGTACATCTACTGATAGCTTACTCATTGCTTCTACTGAAGAAGGAGACTACCATCAATATGCTGGACCTATCACAATGCTAGGTAAGGTTATTGGCTATGGTGTCTATGAAACGATGCGTGCGGCTATTCGGAAATACAAAAAAGATAAAGAGGAGAAGGCGTTATGATTGCCATAGTGATTGCCTGTATCATAGGGATAATTTTCGATGTTTTAGTAGGAGACCCTCCGAAGCTTCCGCATCCCGTGCGATGGATTGGCAAGCTGATTCAATCACAAACAGCTTTGTGGAATCGAGGCAAGTGGCGGAAACTGCGTGGTACGGTGATGGCACTGGCAGTTGTAGGGACAACGATGTTTGTGGTCACACTTATTTTACTACTCAGCTATCAGGTAAGCTTAATTTTTGGCATTTTGGTGGAAGGACTTTTAATTGGCATTGGGCTGGCGCAGCGTAGCTTGAAGGAGGCAGCACTGGCAGTTTATGAGCCCCTTGTAAAAGGTGATTTTGCGGAAGCACGGGTCAAATTATCTTGGATTGTTGGGCGTGATACCGAAAAGCTGGGAGAAGATGAAATTGTACGTGGTGTTGTAGAGACCGTTTCGGAAAATACAAGTGATGGGGTGACCGCCCCACTATTTTATGCCTTTTTATTTGGGGCTATCGGTTTATGGGGCTATAAGGCTGTCAATACGTTAGATTCCATGGTCGGCTATAAAAACGAAACATTCAAAGATTTTGGCATGTTTTCGGCCAAACTTGATGATGTCCTGAATTTTATTCCAAGTCGTATCACTGGCTTTCTTATGGTGCTAGGTACAAAAAATGAAACGAGTTACTCATTTGGACAACGATTAAAGCGGTGGGCGCAAGACGCTAAAAAGCATCCAAGTCCTAATAGTGGTTATTTAGAGGCCGCAACGGCAGTACAGCTTGGCGTACAACTAGGCGGAAAAAATACCTATCAAGGCGTTGTTTCTCAACGTGCGATTATGGGAGAAAAATTAGTTCCTCTAACAAAGGAACATATAATGGCATCTATTATTCAAATGCGTATTGCCATGGTGCTCTTTACGCTTGTCATGTTAGCAGTGGAGGTGTTCATTTATGCTATTACCTAATCACGGAGCAAATCCGCAAAATGTTTATCAGCAATTAGGTTTAACGATGCCTGAAGAGGTATATGATTTTAGTGAAAATGTCAATGCGGCAGGACCACCATCCTTTGTCGAAGCACGTTGGCGTACATTTTACCCGCTCATTCAACGCTATCCAGATCCGGATGGAGAGCCTTTTCTAACAAAGGTCGCTGCTTTTCATCAAGTGAAGAAGGACATGGTTTTACTAGGCAACGGGGCGTCAGAGCTCTTTAGTATTATTGCGAGGCGTTATGCTCAAAAGCGCGTCATCGTTGTACATCCTACTTTTTCAGAATATGAGCGAACATTGCGAGCTGCAGGGGCTATTATTATTCCGATTTTGGTGACGGACTTTATCCAATATACGTTGCCAATGGAACGGCTTAAACAAGAAATGGTGGAGGCAGACGCACTCTATATTTGTACACCGAATAATCCAACAGGTGTATTGCCAAAGAAGGAAGCTATACTAGACTTATTGGAGCATGGTCGAGCTGTCAAATGTGAGCTTGTCATCGATGAAGCTTTTATGGATTGGGTTGATGAGGCGAATTCCCTCATTCACGAAAGTGTGGAAAATTCACATGTCCTTGTGGTGCGTTCGATGACTAAAATGTATGCAATACCTGGCTTGCGCCTAGGCTATTTAGTTGCTCATACCTCCATCGTAAACGAGCTAAAGGACATGCTCCCACATTGGAATTTAAATGCCTTTGCACTCGTTATTGGTGCAGGCTGTTTGGATGAGCAGCATTATAGTCAGCAGGCAATTGCCTATGCGACAACGCAAAGGGAGCAGTTGCATCGTTTTTTACAAGAAAACGGCTGTCGTGTCACAAATAGTGTGACAAATTATGTGTGTTTTTCATTGCCAAAGGAGCAGCAGGCGGACGCCTTTTTTACGTATTGTTTAGCACAGGGAGTTGTCCTGCGTCATACGAAAAACTTTAAAGGATTACAGGGCGAATGGTTCCGTATTGGGATTAAAGATATTGCGGCCATGACATATTTACATAATTGTCTGCAGGCGTGGTTTAACGCAAATAAGGGGAGAGAAAAGTGACAACTTTTTATCTAGTAAGACATGGGGAAACACAATGGAATCAGGAGCAGAGACTACAAGGGTGGTTGGACTCTCCGCTAACCGACAATGGCAGAGAAGCGGCTGCGAGATTACAGCAGCAACTACAGTCAATCCCATTTGCGGCAGCTTACAGTAGTTCAAGTGGTCGTGCGAAGGAAACGATGGATATTTTAACGGTTCAACGCCAATTACCAGTTTACTATGAGGATAATTTGCGGGAAATCTGTTTAGGGAATTGGCAAGGTAAGAAAATTGAGGATATTTTGCTGACAGATGGGCTAGATTATGAGCTCTATACGAAGTACCCAGCTCAATTTATGGCAACCCATACGGAAAGCTTTGGTGCTGTCACAGAAAGAGCAATGTATACATTGAAAAAGATAGCGGAGCAGCACCGAGATGAGCATATTTTGATCGTTTCCCATGCAGTGACGATTAAATGTATGATTAATGCCATTTTACAGCGCAATATTGGTGAGCTTTGGTCAGCTCCATATATTCATGGGACAAGCGTCACTGTGATTGAAGGTCAGGGACAGCAATGGGTAATCCAAGAGATTGGTACGCTACATCATTTACAATAGGAGGTTTTACAAATGCCCCTCGTTTTTATTACAGGTGGTGTGCGTAGTGGCAAATCTCATTTTGCAGAACAAGCCGCCATACAGTATTACCAAACGCAGCCTAGTACAGAAAAACGGTTAATGTATATTGCCTCTGGTATTGCTTTAGATGATGAAATGAAGAAGCGAATTGATCGCCATCAAGCTGATCGACTAGCTCAGCCCATGCAATGGATAACAGTAGAGGCCCCTTATAACATCGCGCCCGTATTTGAGACACTCAAGGATGGGGATGTGGTGCTATGGGATTGCGTCACTACTTGGCTCACTAATGCGTTTTATGAAGGCTATGAAAGTGGAGCGCCATGTTTAACGAAGCCTGACTGTTTAGCATCCAAGCTACACACTGTTAAACAGGCCATCCTTTCTCTGCTAACGAAGAACGTGACATTATTAGTGGTGTCAAATGAGCTGTTTGATGAACCTCCTTATCAAAGTGAAGAGGTGGAGCTGTATCGAAGAACTTTAGGACAATTTCATCAATGGTTTGTTGTGATGGCTCAAGAAGCGTTTGAAATGAATTATGGTATCTTAAAGAGATGGAAATAAGGGAAAAGGAAGGCAAGACAATGAAAAATGTTTGGTATAGCCTACTGTTGGCATTTCAATTTTTTACGGTTTTGCCAGTACATAAGGAATTACCTCTAAAAAGGTCAACGATTACAGGTATGTTTGCTTGCTTGCCATGGATAGGTGCCTTGATGGGGACAACTGTAGCTGGAGTCCTTTACAGTCTTACACAATGGACAGCCAGTAGCGAGGTCATGCTCGCCTTTATCGTCATCGGGCTGTTTGCTTTATGGACAGGCGGTTTACATTTGGATGGCTTTATTGACATGGGGGATGCGTATTTTTCTTATCGAGATCGGGACAAACGACTTGAGATTTTAGATGATCCTCGGGTAGGTGCTTTCGGAGTGCTATCCATACTATTTTTGTTATTTGGAAAATTTGTTGTTCTACATGAGCTTTTTGTGCAACATAAATTTGCATTATGGATGGTCGTATTCATTCCTTTTTTAACAAGGGTTGGCATGAGCTTTTATTTTATGTCACTTAACTGTTCAAAGGAAAAAGGGCTTGCCTTTTTCTTTCAGTCTCATCTACACGCGAAACTATTAAAAATAATGATGCTGCTGTTCCTTTTATTGGCCATGCCGGTTGTGCTGATCATCACAAAGTTCTCGATGCTCCCAATTATATTAGTCCTCGTTTTAGCGCTTGCGCTTGTTATTTTTCGCCAATTTACATTGCGTAATTTTGGTGGTGTCTCGGGAGATTTACTAGGTGCATCTATTGAAGGGATGGAGGTTGTATTATGGGTGACATTGTTACTGTGTGCTTAATGCGGCATGCGCCGACAAAGGCCAATTTAGAAAAGCGTTATCTGGGATGGACGGATGCACCATTAGCTGATACCTCCAAGCTCTCTGTCGTGGATGCATCTATCGAAACGGTATATGGCAGTGATTTACAACGCTGTCGCACCACGGCTGCCCATTATTTCCCAAATGCTAGCTATTATGCAGATGCTCGCTTACGAGAATCAAATTTTGGTGAATTTGAAGGGAAAACCTATGAGGATTTAAAAAAGGATGCTCGTTACCGTGCATGGTTGGATGATCCTATTCACTTCCCACCGCCACAGGGAGAGGCTTTTGATGATTTTGTGGCACGAGTTGTGGAAGGCTTCAATGATTTGCCGAAGATGGAGGATCATTATTTCTTAGTCGTTCATGGCGGAGTGATTCGTGCCTTACTCGTTGCTTATGCGCCAACAGAGCAGCCTTTTTGGTCATACCAAGTGCCACATGATCACCAATTTCATTTAACTTTTACTAGAAAGGCTTGGGAGGAGGGAGCTAGATGCATGTTTTTATCGGAGGCGCCTATAACGGAAAAACCGATTATGTGATGCGTTTATATGAACAGCACGATGTGGTACTTGTCGAAGGCGATCTACCGGATGTTGCACCAGCCTGTGAAATCCTTGTCATTAAACATGTGGAAAAATGGCTTATGACACAAAACCTTGAGGAAGATGAGGTCGTGGTACAATCCGTCCTCACTAAATTAACAGCCCTTGCCCAACATTGTTCGCTGGTACTTATTGTGACAGATATGGGCCGCGGTGTTGTACCGATGGAAAAACAAGCTCGTTTATTACGTGATACGTGTGGTCGCTTATACCAGGCATTATTTGCTGAAGCAGAGCAAGTCGTACGTATTTGGTACGGGATTGGCGAGCAACTCAAATGAGATCAACATACTAACGGAAAAGAGGAAATGCAATGGATCGACAAACATTAATGACATGGATACTAACGGCTATGGTAGCAGCCATTTGTGCAGTAGGAGCCGCCATTAAAGTACCCGCATTTATTTCGACTGCAGCACTGGATTCGGCACCTGCCTTTTTAGGTGTTGTCTTTTTATCGCCATTATTAGCTGGGATAGGTGGATTCATTGGTCATTTTATTAGCGCATTAACGGCTGGCTTCCCACTTGGTCCACTCCATGTAATTATTGCAGTAGAGATGTTTATTGTTGTTTGGATTTTTGGAATCATGCATAAAAAAGGTATGCATTTTTGGAAATGGCCAGTTGCCCTTGTATTGAACGGCATCGTGGCACCACTTCCATTTTATTTTATTATTAGTCCTGCCTTTTTCTGGGGTGCTCTAGGGAGTATTTTCATCGCAACGGCTATAAATTTAATCATTGTAGCTGTGGTCATGCCCATTCTTTCGAAGGTTTTTGTGCGTAAGGCAGGTCGCGTTTAGTGAGAAATGCTATGAAAGTGGGCGCGTTTATTGCGACAATGGATAATGCGGCGGCCATTGGGGAGAAGCCACAAGATATTGTGCCAGCTTCCGATCAATTGACAGCCTATATGACAGCCCGTGTGACATTTTTAGAGCAGCTGGCTGCACAGGCACTTCCTATTCAAATTTTACTCGCTAATTTTTCAGGGGATGCTGCATGGTCACGCTATGAAAGAGGCATTCAGCAAGTGTTCGAGGAAACAGGCCTTCCCTGTCCAGTCATTGCAGGCAGTTCGGAATCCAATATGCCAACTTTACAGTCTGGTCTAGCAATTACTATGCTTGGGGAAATACAACAGCGAAAAGCATGGGACCTTGAACAGCTTAGTTGGTACACATACGGCTTACCACTTGTTGGCGAGGAACTATTAGCACAGCCTGATGATGTGGCGCAGTTGCAACCTATTTATCAGGCATGGCTGGCAGAAATCGTTCAGCAAGTGTGGCCTGTCGGATCTAAGGGACTTCAGGGTGAGTGTGCGCGTCTTTTTGGCCAGCAATTAGTTGAATGTTCACATGATATGACCAAATCAGCAGGACCAAGTACAGTGATTTTACTTGGTATGGATCCAGAAAAAGAGCAGTTGGCACATCAATTTTTCCAAAGAAATTTTGAGAAACTGCGGATAAGTGCTGAGTAAAACGACTGCTTTGAAAATAATCCAACGAGCGGTACAAGAATTATTTAAAGCGACCTTCATGAATAGACGAGGGCACTGAAAAATTTATGTTTTCATAAAAGCGAACCTTTTTCAGATAAAAATAAGGCACTTCTTGTTCAATTTTGAACAGGAAGTGCCTTATTTCTGTCTCACTGGATCTTCTGTTGCCATATCCAAATGACATATCATACTTTGAGCGCTCTACTAGGTCGACGTCTGATACATCATTAATCGCTTTTAATAATAAGTACTTAAACATGCGAATTGGAGGAATGGTATTACGTCCATTATCTAAACAATATTTTGTTTTTAGCTCTTCTAAAAAAAATGAAAATTCAACAAGTTCATTGACCTGGCGAAGCATGTTATCTTTTGGCACAACAATATCATAGATTGCCATGTATGGACTTAAATTAAGGGTTTCCTAATTTGAAATCATTGGGGCTCCACCTACATATTCATTCTTTTATGATAAAGGAAAGTGTGACTAAAATAATAGTATGATACATTGCGTTGTTTGCAGAAGCATCGCTCGACTCCTGCGGGAAAGCGAGACAGACGAGACCCCGCACGAAGCGAAGCGTAGGAGGAGACTCGGCGCTCGCCCGCGGAAAGCGAGCGGAATGCTTCGGAAAACAACAATAGAGTCACAGTGCCAAATGAAAAAAGATATGGACTTTTTCAGTGCCCTTTGTATAGGCATGGGGGCTTTTTATTTGGATGGATATCAGCCATATGCTCGACGATATCTCCTCATTTAGTTAAATCTCAACTATTACGAGTCTCGAAAAAATATTGTCAAATGGGAATGGTTTTCAGTTATAATGAGGAACGAGTGGGATTTAAATAGAACGGAGACGAATGTATGCAGGCAATAAAACAGCTAGGGCAGTATTTGGAGCCCTATAAATTTTTCACCTTTATAGCTCCTCTTTTAATGGTGCTGGAGGTGACAATGGATTTAATTCAGCCGACCATTATGCAGCATATGATTGATACAGGGATTGTCAATGGTGATCATGCTTATGTGCTGAGTATGTTTGTGTGGATGCTAGCAAGTGCAGTACTTGGGCTTGTTGGTGGGGTTGGTTGCTCGTATTATAGCTCGAAGGCTGCGATTCATTTTGCTTCGGATGTTCGGCAAGCTCTCTATCAGAAAATGATGACGTATTCAGCTAAAGAACGGGATGCCTTTACGACTGGCAAGCTAATTACCATTTTAACGAGCGATGTTGAAAGCCTTCAACGCGCGTTTATGATGACGCTGCGTATTTTTGTGCGTGGGCCGCTACTCTTTATCGGGGCAGTCATTATCGTGTTTGTAACAGCACGGGAACTTTTTTCCATACTTCTTATTATTGTGCCGATTTTGATTGTGGCTATGTATTTTTTCACGAAGTATTCGGGTCTGCTGTATCGTCGCGTACAAGAGGCTATTGATGCGGTGAATACGAAGCTACAGGAAAATTTAGCGGGTATCCGTGTCGTTAAAGCCTTTCGTCGGGAAACCCAACAGGTATCCCAATTTAGTGAGCTAAATGATGGGCTGACAAAACGTTTCATCACTGCAGAACAAATTGTAGGGGTGCTTGTGCCATTTACCATGTTCGTCGTTAACATTGGGATTGTCGCGGCACTTTGGCTTGGTGCCGTTAAGGTTGAGGCAGGTACATTAAAGGTTGGGGTTATTCTCGCATTTATCAACTACTTAACCATTATCTTAAATGGCTTAATGTCTTCCAGTATGGTGCTGATGCAAATTGCGCGTGCATTGCCTTCAGGAGAACGAATTGTGGATGTCTTAAATATGGATATTGCCGTGAAAGAGGCAGAACTTGCAAGGACAGATTCGATAAAAGGGGCCATTGAATTTGACCATGTGAGTTATCGTTACTATGATACAGCAGAGGATGTTCTTAAAAACATTTCGTTTTCTGTGAAACCGGGGCAAACAGTTGGTATTATTGGGAAAACAGGTAGCGGTAAATCAACACTTGTAAAGCTTTTACCGCGCTTATTCGATCCAACAGGAGGAGCTATTTACATAGATGGTAAACCCCTTTTAGCATATTCTTTATCCACGTTACGGGACCATATAGGATTTACCTCACAAAAGGCCTTATTGTTTTCTGGGACGATTGAAAAAAATATACGCCTTGGTAACGAACGGGCAACGGCAGAGGAAATACAACAGGCATTAGATGCTGCCTGTGCCAGCGAATTTGTGGAGCGCCTTGATAAGGGCTTAGCACATGAGTTGTCACAGGGAGCAACGAATCTCTCAGGTGGGCAAAAGCAACGCTTAGCTTTAAGCCGAGCATTCGTTCGAAAGCCAGCTATTCTCGTGCTGGATGATACGACCTCAGCCCTTGATAGTGCTTCAGAAAAACATGTGCAGCAGGCCATTGCTGCGCATTTTCAAGACACGACGACATTGATTGTAGCATCAAAAATTGCCTCGATACAGCAGGCAGATATCATAGTTGTCTTAGAGGATGGCGAGATGGTTGGGCAAGGGACGCATCAACAGCTACTTCAAAACAATGTACATTACCAAGCAATTTACGCGTCACAGCAAAAGGCTGGTGAAGAAGAATGAGTCAACATCAAGCAAAGCAAATGAATTTTGGGCGAGGGCCTCGTATAGGTGGGCCAGCTGAAAGAGCGAAAAATCAAAAGGCAACACTGACAAGAGTTTGGCACTATGTCAAACAGCAAAAAATAGGACTGTATTTTTCGATCTTCTTGGTGATCGCTTCCACTTTTTTAAGCTTGGCGGGACCCTATTTGATAGGCCATATCATTGATGATTACATTATGAAAAAAGATATAGATGGGACCATCCGACTAGGAATCGTATTAGCTGTGATTTTTACGGTAGCATCGATTCTGACATGGCTGCAAACCTATGTCATGATTCATGTGGCGATGAAAACGATTCGGACATTGCGTCTAGAGCTGTTTCAAAAGCTACAAACGCTCACATTAAGATTTTTTGACCAGCGTGCGCTCGGTGATTTAATGAGTCGTGTCACAAATGATATCGATAATTTAAATACAGCGCTTGCTCAGAGTGTGACGCAAATTGTATCATCCATCTTAACGGTCGTGGGTGTTAGTATTGCCATGTTCACATTAAGCTGGCCATTAGCGATTGTTACCTTAATCATTATTCCGCTTATCGTTTTCACTACTAAGCAAATTATCAAGCGCAGCAGTAAAAATTATGCGGCGCGTCAACGAGATCTTGGTAAGCTGAATGGCTATATTGAGGAAATGATGACAGGTGCAGAGGTACTCACGCTATTTGGCAAGGAACAGCAATCCATTGACACGTTCCATCAGCAAAATGAAAACTTGCGAAAATCCGCACTACGCGCAGAGATTACATCAGGCTTATTAGGACCTATTAATAACTTTATGAATAACCTTGGCCTCGCGATAGTGATCGGGACAGGAGCTCTTTTAGCGGTGAAAGGGTATGTAACAGTTGGTATTATCGCTGCATTTGTCACCTATACAAGGCAATTTTTTCGCCCGCTCAATCAATTATCAAACCTTTTAAACACCTTTCAGTCGGCTATTGCTGGAGCAGAGCGTGTATTTGAAATAGTAGATGAACCATCAGAGGTAGCTGATCGACCTGAGGCTATTGAGGCTCCGTCCTTAAAAGGAGATGTCGATTTCAAGCAAGTATCGTTTAGCTATGAGCAAGGGAAGCCCATTCTCCAAAACATTAACTTCCACGTAAGGGCAGGAGAAACGATAGCTCTTGTTGGGCCTACTGGCTCAGGGAAAACAACCATTATTAATTTACTAACACGTTTTTATGACGTGGATCAGGGTGAAATTTTAATAGATGGGCACAATATTGAACACTATAAAATGTCTACGATTCGCCAAAGGGTAGGTGTGGTTTTACAGGATACCTATTTGTTCTCTGGCACAATTCGTGATAACATTCGCTTTGGAAAGTTGGATGCGACGGATGCTGAGGTTGTGGAAGCAGCAAAAATTGCGAATGCCCATCATTTTATAAAATATTTACCTATACAATACGATACGCCTGTTCAAGCGGGTGGCGCTAATTTAAGTCAGGGACAACGCCAGCTCATTGCTATTGCCCGTGCTATTTTGGAGAACGCGGATATTTTAATTTTAGATGAAGCGACATCCAGTGTGGATACGCAAACGGAAGTCGATATTCAAAAGGGCTTACAGCATTTAATGCAGGGTCGCACCAGCTTTGTCATCGCCCATCGTTTGAAAACCATTGAGAATGCGGATAAAATTCTCGTTATACAGCAGGGCGTAATTATTGAACAAGGCAATAATCAAGCGTTGATGGAACAACAAGGGATGTATCGTCAACTCCAACAAAAGCTATTGTTAGAGCAGGCAGAATAGGGAATAATAGGGATGAACAATGCAATTTTGTGAAGGCGAGGGATACACATGTATGAATTAAAGACGAAAGAAACCGATGCAAGTGTCATTGAATTTATTGAAAGTGTCGATCATCCAAAAAAACGGGAAGATGCCTATCGACTACTGGATATTTTTACGGAGGTCTCTGGCTACGAGGCTAAAATGTGGGGACCAAGTATTATTGGGTTTGGTCATTATCATTACAAATACCAAACAGGCCATGAAGGCGATGCACCACTTGTCGGATTCTCCCCTCGCAAGGCAAAAATTAGTTTATACTTTGCACCAGGTGATCGTGAGCGAGAGCAGCTATTACAGCAGTTTGGTAAACACACAACAGGGAAAGCTTGCGTTTATATTAATAAACTCGCTGATGTTGAAGACACTATTTTAAAGGCTCTTATTCAACAGTCTATCGCCTTTTTACAGAAAACCTATCCAAATGAATGACTCAAAGAAAGCTGCCACATGATGTAGGCAGCTTTTTTGTGTTCATAGACAAGAATTTCAACTTACCTAGCAAATAGGTTAATAAAATTTAATGAGATATTTATTTTTCGCATGTATCCTTACAAGTATCAACGGAGAGGAGAGGCGTATGAAAAATATCATAAAGAAAATGTTTATTTATTTGGTGTTCATCGTATCGATCGGTATCGTAGCCGTCAGTATGTACCACTATAGTTTGACCCAAAAGGAGGAGGCCATTTTACGTAATAAAGGCATGATGGTAAATATTGATGGTCAGAGCATGAATGTCTATCGGGAGGGGGCTGGGGAGGATACGTATGTTTTTATGGCAGGGTCAGGCATTGCAGCCCCTGTTTATGAGTTAAAGGGGCTTTATAGTAAGTTTTCGCAGCACCATCAAATTGCTGTAGTGGACCGAGCAGGCTATGGCTTTAGTGAAATTGCCCATGATGAAAGAGCTATTGATATCATTCTTATGCAAACAAGGGAGGCTCTTCTGGCAAGCGGGCTCCAGCCGCCCTATATTCTTGTTCCTCACTCTATTTCAGGACTTGAAGCGATTTACTGGGCACAAAAATACCCAGAAGAAGTGAAGGGGATTATCGCTCTGGATATTGGCTTACCTAGTCAATATGTAAAGCATAAAATGAGCACCTTCGATAGATGGATGGTGAAGGGGGTAAGTCTAGCTACTAGCGTTGGTTTACACCGCCTAGTGCCATCACAGGTATATAATCCACAAGTTCTGAACATGTCCTTTTTAACGACTGAGGAAAAGGAAATCTATCAGGCGTTGTCCTTTAAGCAATTTTTTAATGAAGATATGAAAAATGAGCTGTTACACGTCTATGAAAATAGTTTACAATCAGAACAGCTTCCATTGCCGCAAGAAACCCCAATGTTAATCGTGGATGCTATTTCCAAGGAAAATGTACATTCAAAATATACAGAGCAAAACCGGCAGGATTACGCAGACTTTGCGAAGCAATTCACTCATGCCGTAGTGAAAGAGGTAAGTGGCACCCATAGTATATACCTGTATCAACCAGATGCAATCTATCAACTAGCGATGGATTTTATGAAAACGAATGCTGATGAGAGAGGTCGTTAACATGAAAGGATTTCGAATTTTAATTGTAGAAGATGATCACATGATTGGTGATTTACTTCAAAAAATAATGCAACGTGAAGGCTATGAGGCCGTGTGGAAAACAGATGGCAGAGATGTAATGAGGCTCATTCATGATGTAGATTTAGTCATTATGGACATTATGCTACCAGGAGAGGATGGCTACCAATTAAGCAGAAATATTAAACAACTAGGCTTAAATATTCCTATCATTTTTCTATCGGCACGTAGTGATATTGAAAGCAAACTAGAAGGTTTAACCGTTGGTGAAGATTATTTGACAAAGCCGTTTGATCCAAGGGAGCTATTATTGAGAATCCAAAAAATGCTAGTGCAACAATATGGAACGTTTACACAAATACAGCATTTACTCATTGACGGAGAGCATCGAAAAGTATTTCATCAACATCTTCAAAACGAAATTTCATTAACGGCAATAGAACGAAAAATTTTCTTTTATTTATTTGATAACCGTGACAGAGTTTTAACAAAGGAACACTTTTTTGATTATTTATGGCCGTTGGATGATCGTAATCATAATATTCTTAATGTCTACATAAAAAAGATTCGGACAAAGTTGGATGATTCAACAGGCATGATTGTACAAAATATATATGGAGAAGGGTATCGTCTAAATACCCATTTAAGAAATGACGTTAAAAACTAAATATAGAACCCTTTTATTTGTAGCAATTGGGAGTGTGCCCGTCGTTTTATTAGGTATTAGTGTGTTTATGTCCATACTTTATAACAAGGCTTTTAAAACGAAAAATAATGGCATCCCATTCCATGAATCCTTTGCATATCCTGTTATGCTTCTTGCATTTGTACTGTCTTTAGGGATTCTTGCCTTACTATTTTCCACATCCATTCATTCATTATTAGCTAGAATTACCATGCTCAATCAAACAATCCGGGAACTCGCGAGTAATGAACGGATACCCGATACGTTAACGGTAAGCAGTGAGGATGAATTAGGGCAGTTAATTCATTCTGTCAATCTTTTAATTGAGCGCACGACTTATCGGGAATTAGAGTTAGCACAACAGCAGGAGCTCCAAAAAGAGCTACTCCAAAAATTGAGACATGACATCCATACCCCTTTGACAGCGATTCGTTTGCAATTGTTTTATTTAGAAGATCAACTACAAGAGCAGCCAAAACTGGTGGAATCGTTAAATGAACAAATTCAGTATATCGCGAATTTAACGAATGAATTGCCATACCAGTCTTTTGATACGAGCGAAAATTCCTTTGTCGTTCAGGAAGAAGTTCGGCCAGCTTTACTATTGGAGATTATGATTAGGAAATGGAGTTATTTATACAGCATGCAAAATATTGCTCTTCATTTTTATCCAAAGGATGCAGAGGCAATCTGGACAAGTAATGAACTATGGTTACAACGTTTATTTGATAATGTCTTCCAAAATACGTTAAAGCATGCCCAAGCAACCAAACTTGTGGTGACGATTAAAGGAGGCGAAGTATGGATGTCTGATGATGGCATCGGCTTCCATTCTGACGTCGAACAGAGCGGACTTGGAATGAAAATTATCCAAGATATTGCTAGAACCTTGAACATTGTAGTCTCTTTACAATCCACCGAGGAGGGTACGACCTTTCGCTTTACTCCGTCATAAAAAAACAACGGACATCATGTGCCGTTGTTTTTCTATTATGCCGACTTTCGTTGTTGGAGTAAAAAGAGGGCAAGTCCTAGTAAAATGACGAATATGCCAATCCCTTGTTGCACGGAAATCATTTCATCTAAAATAAAATAAGCTAAAATACATGTGCCAATAGTTTCTCCTAAAATACTCATAGAGATGACTGTTGTACTTAGCCATTTCAATAGCCAATTAAATACCGTTTGCCCAAAAATCGTTGCAATTACAGCCAGTCCTAATAGGGACCACCATGTGGATGCGGGGTAGTCGAAAAACGGTTCCTGCATAAAGAGCGCATAAATGGCTAAAAAGATTGAGCTACTGCCATATCCGATAATCGAATAGGTGATAAGTGATAAATCCTTCCGTACAGATTGCCCGATGAAAAAGTAGGCTGTAATAATGCCAGCCGCAATAAAAGCTAGAATATCGCCATAAAGAGCTTGTCCACTAATTTGAAAATCCTGCCAGCCGATAATGAAACAGCCAATGATCGCTACCAAACAGCCAACAATAGCGCCTTTTGAAAAACGCTCTTTAAATAAAAAATAGCTACCTATTAAAGAGAATAATGGCTGTAACGTGACAATAACTGTGGAACTGGCCACTGATGTGTAGTTTAAGGATTCGAACCATAAAACATAATGACAGGACAAAAATAGACCTGATAGAATGCCCAGTCCCCACTGTTTTTTAGACAGGTTAACTAGTTCTTGTCGTAGCCCCTTTTGAGCTACTAAAAAGGGAAGGAGTACAAGCATCGCAAAAAATAGTCGATAAAAAGCCGTAATAGCCGGCGGGGCATCAGCAAGCTTCACAAAAATAGCTGATGTAGATAAAGCAAATACTGCTAAAAACAATGAGATGTAATAAAACATGATGTACTCCTATGTATTTACAAGATTAATAATATCAAACCTATTATAGTGCAGTCTGCTTGAATAATATAGGCTTTTTAAAATATTCGCATAAACAGCAATTTGAGCTATCGATTACTTAGTTACTTCTTTTCAAGCAAGGATTCTACGACCTGCTTTAATTGCAGTATAGAAGAATGCTTATGGTTTTCCTTTTTATAAATGAAGACAGTCTCAATGACCTTGTTAAGTGTCTCCATTTCATAAAAGTGCAGGTCCGGACATGGATAGAGTGCTAGTAACCTCGTATTTAACACGGCCAATGTATGCTCGATTTCTAGAAAATCAAGAATACTACTTACGGATTTAATTTCCTTCATCGTAAAAGGGACTTCTTTGTGAGTAAGCCATTCAGCTAATGCCTTCGAATACATACAGCCTTTACTTAAGACTAGGAGTGTCACAGGCGTTTGCTGGTCAAAATCGATGACATGTGAAGGACTCGAAATGACTTCGAAGGTTTCTGTTGTCATTAAATCATAGTGTAAATCAGCATAATGCTTCAATGGATTACTCGTTAATGCACAGTCTAGCTCCGCCTGATGTACTTTGTGATTTAACGATGTACTCGATTCCACCAAGAAATCCACATCAATAGGACTATGACTGGTTTGTAGCGCATTCATGATGGACGCACCATATAATTTAATCGTCGTATGGGAGGTTCCAAATTGAATATGTGCTTGCGTAAAGCCAACCGTTTGTAAAAATTCATCATATTGTTGGGCCACCTGCTTTAAAAAGTGTAAATAGTGGTCACCGACGTCTGTTAGCTTTAAGCCTTGAGGTGTTCGTTTAAAGATTTCCTGTCCAATTTCACTTTCCATCTTCTTTACCTTCGAGGTTAGAGCCGATTGTGTATAGTTGGTGATTTCAGCAGACTTACTTAAATTTTGCCTTTCTAATAGCTCAATTTTGATGGCAATGTCGTCAATGTTCATGTTATTTGTCACACACCTATTAAATTTTTTGATAGCCGCTATCATTTTCCTCCATTTTACGAATGCTAGCTGTCAACGTAAACTCAAGATATCTAAATGATACTGCACAAATAAAGCGGTATATAGCTATGGAGGATTTACATGCATACCTATTACAAATGGATCATTTTACTGGTGGCTACGCTTTCGCAAACGGCTTCAACCTTTGTCACATACGGGATGGGGCCCGTCGCCGCCTTTTATCAAATGGAATGGCACTTAACGTCATTCCAAACAGGATTAATTGTTTCTGCCGTGAATATTGGACCGATTTTCTCGATGCTTTTCTTTGGCTATCTCATGGATAAAAAAGGAGAAAAACGGCTGATTGGATGGGGCTCTATTTTACTGGGCCTCTGTACGTTCCTCTTAATTCCTGTGAATCATTATACGACATTGCTAGTCGTATTAATAGTTGTTGGTTTTTGGTACGGTAGTGCCCAAACAGGAGGTAGTACAGCCATCGTAAAATGGTTTCCTAACGAGCATCGAGGTTTAGCGATTGGAATTCGCCAAACGGGAATTCCCATCGGAGGGGCTCTCGCTTCCTTCATACTTACCTATTTATATCATCACATCCATCTGACAGCTGTGCATGGGGCACAAGGTTTCGTAGCAATCGGTGGCGGTTTATTATTTTTATTGATGTATCAGGAGCCAAAACAGCATAAATCTTCTGTAGCAACACCGATACCGTTTAAAGAAAAGATGAAGGCTATTAAAGACAATCGAGCACTCTATCCCATTTTTTTTGTGGGCATTGTGATGATGTCCTTACAGATGATCCTCATCGCCCATTTGATGAGTTATTTACATCAGGAGGGTGGCTATTCATTAACAGCAGCAGGGAAGTATTTGAGTTTGGTCTTGCTTGGAGGAATGGTAGGAAGAATTGCTCTTGCTTGGCTGAGTGACCGATACTTTGCTCAGAAGCGCGAGCACTTACTAATCATCGTTATGCTTGCCACATTTGTAATGGTCGCTTGTATGCCTGTTGTTTTACATGCTAAGAGCTTAATGATTTTATTTTGCGGTGTAATGGGCTTTTTCGCCCTTGGCTGGTATTCCTTATATATAGCGAGTGTAACGGAGCAGTCCGATCCTCAATCTGTGGGGCTTACTGTGAGTGCCGCTTTAACGATCAATCAATTCTTTATTGTTTTGGCTCCGTCTATCTACGGTTTACTCGTTTCCATATTTTCAAGTCATCAGATGGCATTGGATATAGTAGCTATGATGGTTATTGTGGGAGCGTTTTATTTATCGAGAACAACCAATAGTAGCCTCTCATCACAAAGTTCGGTAAAATAATGGAAAAATAGGAAATGGGTGTGTTGCGGATGTGTAGCTCAATTTGGATTCATGCAGCAATAGAAAATGTATGGCAAGCAGTAACCGAGGAGCAATACCTCTCTCAATGGTATGCGCCAGGCTCTACTTGGAACATCCCTAAACTAGCTGCAGGAGAAAAGATGATCTTTACTTTAATGCCTAATGACCATAATCAGCTAGCAGATCCATTGCCAATGCAGTTAACGATTCAGCAGGTCAAAAAACAGGAGATTTTTTCATTTTACTTGGAAGTTCCAGAAACGGTCATCGCGATATCGTTAGCAGTAAAGGACAATGGCACAACAGTTAGCTTCAATATGCAGGGCTATGATGCGCCTCTTGCTAATCTAAAAGCATTGCTAGAGGGTGGTGATTTTCCGCACTTATCGTAACGACTACGTCTCAGGTCTTAGATGAATTTCAAGCGCAAGGTCGTATTTTATATGTTCCACTCCTATATAATGAAATTATTGGTAGAATATATAGCGGGAGGAAATTAAATTGAAGAAATTAGTTGGGTTAGGTGTCGTATTGGGCACATCAGTTTTCGTCTTATCAGGGTGCTTTTCGTTTTTGCCGAGCAAAATGCAAGAAGAAACCATTTTAGTAGAAAAGGATAAAGCCAAGACATTAGAGGTAGCTATTGATTTAGGTGTCGGCGAAATGAATCTAACTGGTGGCGCCAAGGAGTGGGTTGAGGGCAAAGCGGACTATAATATTAAGAAGCTAGCCCCTCAAGTTAATTATGATGTAAGTGGCGATACAGGGGAAGTAGAAATAAAACATAAAGGCTCGACGAAGCTAGGCATCTCCAATATTAAAAATACTTGGGACATCCAATTAAATGACGATATCCCGATGGATTTGACGGTAGAAACTGGGGCTTCCTTAGCCAATCTTGATTTACAGGGACTGCAGCTAGAAAAACTAGATATTGAAGCGGGTGTCGGTGATCTCACTGTCAATTTAGGTGGCGATTGGAAAAAAAGCTTTAATGCAAGTATTGAAACTGGGGTAGGTCAAACGACAGTCATTGTCCCTTCAAAGGTTGGTGTCAAATTAACAACAGAAAAGGGCATAGGTTCATCCAATATTGAGGGTCTCATTTCGAAGGGCAAAGGTGTCTATGTCAATGAAGCATATGATAAGGCGGATGTTGTACTGGAAATCAAATCAGAAATAGGCTTAGGAGATATTACGTTTAAATTAGATAAATAAAGAAAATGCAGTAGACTACTAGTAAAGCGGTAGTCTACTTTTGTATGTTATAAGATGATGCTAAGCATTGAACAGGAAGCATTTGAACTTGAGAAAGGTAAATGTATGATACTGCACAATCTGACGCTTACATTCTTTGAATTGGGTGCTTGTTTTATGTTAGTTTTAAGGAAGCAATTGTTTTGAAGGAGCGAGTCGATTGAAAACCTATACATATAAACAGCCAATGGAAATTGATTCTACAGAGGTGGTATCGATTTTAAATGAATCAGGAGAGACATCATCAACGGTTCAACGTGTTTATTCTAATGCTCTAAAAAAAGTATTTGATAAGACGATGGACTTCCGTTATTTTGTACGTTTTGACGTCCAAGATCATACTGGTCAGCCACTATTTAGTTGTAAAAAGGTATCTCGACGTGGTCGTGTACATTTCCGAGGCAAGGATTTTGTGACGGGGAAGGACTATATGATTGCCTATGACGGTTGGCAAATAATGATTCCTGATTTAGTTATTACAGATGGAGAGCAGCAAATTAAGCTCAGTAAAGAAATGGAAGACTGGTCGATCTTTACATGGAATGAGGAGCCGATCGCACGTTGGCAAGCGACTTTCTGCGAAACCCATTTTGACATTACACTTCAAATTGAAGATAACAGTCCTATTCAGCATGAAGCCTTTTTTATTGCCATTGGACAGGCTGTATTATTTGTGGGAGCCTAACATTATGCTTATTCGGCATGATAAAATAGGGCACGCCAAGATTAGTGGCATATGTCATTCCATTATGCTATAAATACAACAAGAAGGTAGCCTTAAAGAGGCTACCTTCTATTATGATGAACGTGAAGAAAGGTTCTGATGTTGTGCTTACTATTTTACCGGCTAAAGAAATATACTTGAAAGGAAATGAACACGCGGTATTACTTTTACATTCCTTCACAAGCCATACAAGAGATATGAAGAAAGTGGCGACGAAGCTACACGAAAAGGGCTATACATGTTATGTACCTCTATACAGAGGACACGGCCAGAAGCCAGAACTGTTAGTACAGTACGAAGTTGAGGACTGGTGGCAGGATGTGTTGAAAGCGCACCAATTTTTGCTGGATGAAGGCTATCAAACAATTTCCGTTATCGGCTTATCCATCGGTGGTATATTTACATTGAAACTTGCACAATTAAAAAAGCTACAGCAAATCATTGTCTTATCGGTACCGATTAATAAGGAGCCAGCACAACTAAAACAAAGAATCATTGACTATGCTTATAATTATAAACATATCGAGGGTAAATCAGCGTCTCAAGTTACAGATGAGATGAAGCCGTTTAGTGATATGCCATTGGACGCGATGATTGCATTTCAGCATTTTATTATAGAAACGATGCAGCAGCTTGAGAAAATCACGATTCCAATTGCTATTTTCTACGGCAAAAGAGACGAGGACTTATACGCGTATAGTGCTGACACAATCTATCAGCGTGTTCATTCTGCTAGGAAACACAAAAGGGGCTTTGAAAACTCCAAGCATTTAATGACTTTAGGTCGTGAGCAGGATGAAATCCTTCAGGAAATCATGAGTTTTTTATAGTGAAGAGCTTACTGGTAGGGAGATTGACGACCAATAGTAAATTATGTTATCATTATCTCGAATTAGAGATAAGTTAATTCGAGATATATAAATTCGTAACATATCTCAAGACAAACACAAGAATGTTTTCGCGATTTGACAAGCCCTAATTTAAAAATTGAAGAAAGATTAACACCAATTGAATAATAAACATTTTAGATGTAGGTCTAGCTGTATATATCGCTAAAGAAAAATATACTATTTGATGGATTATTAGACCATCATTTGGGGTAATGAAAAAAGAAAAATGAGGGGTGTGTTAGGTATGGGTTACCGTGAGTATAGAGGAGAAGAGATAACAGTTTTTTTCGATAAAGACATGTGTCAGCATGCAGCTGAATGTGTAAAGGGCTTGCCAGAGGTGTTTAATGTTAAAGCAAAGCCTTGGATCGCACCGGATCAAGCAGCTGTCAAAAATGTAGTAGAAGTTATCAATCGATGTCCAAGTGGCGCATTAAAATATAAAAGATAAAAGGAGCATCATACCATGGAAATTAAACAGGGTCACCAATCATTTTATATCGGAAACGAGGATAATAGTGAAGCAGAGGTGCATTTTGTACGTGTAGGAGATAGTCGAATCATTCTCGACCATACACATGTAGCCGAACATCTAAGGGGCCAAAATGTTGGACAGCAATTGGTCAAAGCAGCTGTTGAATATGCGAAAAAAGAAAAACTACAAGTTATCCCATTATGTCCGTTCGCAAAAGCAGAGTTCGAAAAGCATCCAGAATATCAAGAACTAGTAGGCTAAATCAAATCGTCGCACCCCAAAACTTAGGGGTGCGTTTTTATTTTTCTCTTTCCAACTTAATTTTTTCAAGTTCCACTTCGAGCTCCTTTAGCTTGATGATGGACTCTTGCTTAATCTGATAAACCTTAATTAAACTAACAATCCCCATCAATAAAATAAACATCAGCATTAAAAATTGAAGATTTGACAAATCCTCACCTCACTTTTATTTCAATTATACACAATAAATACAATAATTTCCTGTTTCGCTAAATGATGAGTAATACAAAAACAAGAAACCAATTTAGTTTTCGATAATTATTTTACTAATTAATAGTAGGACTGCTAAAAATACTCTTTTCTTCTCACGAAACAAAGTAAGTATGCTGGGAGGAGTATGACTATTCGAAATAGAAGGTCTATAGAGTGACAAACATGAAGGAGTGATTGGATGCGATTAACGAAAGGAATTACCGGCTTTGATGCCGACCATTTAATCGAACAGGATATGCGCATGTTTCAATCGATGGTATATCATTTAGCAACAAGTGAACAGCGAGCGAAAGTACGACATTTTATCGATCAACCGCATTTTGTCTATATGCAAGCAGTAGTGGAATTAGATGGAAAGACGCTGACCATTCTTCACCATCGGTGGATGCCATATATTGCTTTTGCAAATTCGGATAAAGAACTTAGCTTTACCTTTTTATCGAGGCCTCAGCTTCACAAATATTTTCCTATGCGAAAATGTTTGGAAGCGGTAACGCTGAATACTTTACTGGAAAAGGACCGAGCCTTGCATAGTTTATCTCCTATGGAATGGAAGAACATTGCCTACTTCAAAAGTCAAACTATTGGAGATGTAATGTTTCATGCTTGGGATTGATTAGGACAAATTACTCATGTCGAAAGATGCTATAAAATACACAAAAAAGACTAAGTTATTTCTGGAAATATAGCAAAAATTCCTAAAGTCACCAATCTTTCTGTTAAAATGGTAGATTACTTTTTATGGAATAGATTCGGAAAATAAGGAGTTTTTGCACATGTCATTCAAAACAATTAGTAGAAGAATTGTTTTTTCCTTTAGCATTGTCATTACAATAATGGCGTTATATATCGTGTACAATTATTTTGCCATTCAGCAAAGTAACAATGCGACAGAACAAATGGTTTCGCAAGAATTACAATTATTGACTATAGATTACGAGCAAGCGCAAACCATTGATTTAAGAATAGCTGCGGCTAGAGGCTATATATTGTCTGGCAATGAAAAGTATAAAACTATTTTTCAAGATAATGTAGCGCGCGCGGCGAGTAATGAAAAACAGCGATTAGCCTTAACAAGCTCTGAAGATTTCAGCAAACTTGCAGAAATGGCGAAGGAATGGAATCGCTATATTGAACAACAAGTATTTGCTATTTATGACCAGGGCAACGCAAAGCTCGCTATCCAAAACATGACGAAAATGGATGTAACAGCAACGACCATTCGTGAAGGCTATGAAGATCTAGCCAAACAACGCAAGCAAGCTATTAATGAGGTAGGAGCCGACGTGATGGTTGCCGGCCAAAATAAGCAGCTAATTGGCATCGTCGTAGGTATACTCATCTTTGTCATTGCAATTATTGTTGAGTTACTGAGTGCTCGTGGTATATCAAGACCCATTATTACATTGACGGAGCGGCTGCAACAAATGACGAATGGCGATTTAAGCGGTCCCCCATTAAAGATTCAATCAAAAGATGAAGTGGGCCAACTCATGGCGGCAACCAATACGATGGCGGATATATTAAATCGCTTATTACAGCATATTCAAACGGTATCAAATGATGTAGCTACCCAGAGTGAGGAGCTATTGCAATCTACAACTGAAGTAAAGACAGGCACCGAGCAAATCGTCAATACGATGACAGAAATTGCAGGTGGAACGGAAGAGCTGGCCAGTCATACGACAGCTATTGCTACCTCCATGAACGATTTTGCTGGAAAAGTAACTGCCGTTCATCAAAGCAATAAAGACGTCCAGCACTATTCTCAGGATGTCAAAGCTTTAGCAAAAGAAGGACGTGATTTAATGTCCTCCTCTACGAAGCAGATGGGAGCAATTCAACGTATTGTGAAGGATGCGGTAGACCAGGTTGATGGATTAAGCAAGCAAACACAAGAAATTTCTAAGCTTGTCACTGTCATTCAATCCATTGCCTCACAAACGAATTTACTAGCATTGAATGCAGCGATTGAAGCAGCCCGAGCGGGAGAACAAGGAAAAGGGTTTGCTGTAGTTGCCGATGAGGTACGAAAGTTGGCTGAGCAAGTGTCATTTTCTGTAGGAGATATAACGAATATTGTGCGAAACATTCAGGATGATTCCAATAGAGTGACCGCTTCTCTTGAACAAGGCTATGGCGAAGTAGAGAAAGGGACAAGGCAAATTACGACTACTAATGCAACGTTTCATCATATTGCTGACGCAATAGAGGCCATTGCTACAAATATTGAACAAACGTCCTCCGAGCTAGATGATGTCGTTCACAATACTGACACGATTAATAAATCCGTAGACGAAATGGCTGCTATTTCTGAACAGTCAGCGGCAGGCATACAGGAAACATCAGCCACCATCGAACAGGCCGCTAGCTCTATGGAGGAAATTAAACATAGTTCCGAGTATTTAGCAGAGATGGCCGAGCAATTAAATAGTCTAATACGACGATTTAAACTGTAACGATATGTCCCTTAATTTCAAACTTCCATCACATTTACGCTGTATACTAATGTATTGGAAGGTGGAATCATTTTGAGAAAATATTTACTTTTATTACTAATGAGTACTTTATTCATGGCACCTGCTGCCTACGCCCATACGATGGATAAAAGTACACTATTTACGGATGTCCCTGAAACAACCTCAACTATTCAGGACATTATGGTGTTACATAGTATTGGGCTCCTTGGGTATAATGGCAAAGATATGGCCTTAAACCCAACTGACAACTTATCACGCAAAGATTTTGCAAGCTGGGTAGGTGGCTTCTTTGGACTTGAAGGAGCAACAGTGGATGAATTAGCACAAGCAGCACAAAAAGAAGAATACATTTCTTCCTTGGAGGGCGACCTTACATACAAGGAAATAAATACAGCACTTTTTCATCATAAACTCGAATTAGAGAACCCCGATGCAACGATGACGAAGGAGGAGTATATTGCCTTCTTAATGGAACATCTGGACTATGATATGGGCGGCCACACGCTTCTTCAAATGGGTGGTTTTGCTGAAGGTCCAACTGGCACTATTGAAGATATCGTGTCAGGTGATGAAACTGGCATCATCATCAACGGTAAAACATATATGCTGTCAGGCCACCCTCGCATTTTTGCGGAATCAACTGATGCTAAAAGCTGGGTAGGTCAACAGCTAGAACGTTCTATTTTTACAACAGCTGGCGATCATCATCATGGTCATGATGGCGATCAAGAAGAAGGACATGGGGATCATGCAGAAGGACATGGTGATAGTCATGAACACGAAGCATCAGCCTCGGATGAAGCGACGCTACAATATGTGCAAATTAGCACTGCACAAGTGGCAAAAGAGGACGCCAAAGAAGTACAGTCATCGAATGCAACAACAAAAGAACAACAAACAGCAGCAACAGATGACACAACATCCAACACAGTATGGATGATTGCCATCCTAATTGTCCTAGCAGCTATTTTCGCGCTTGTTTTCGTGAAGAGAAAAAAATAAAGCAACTTATAGGAACCAGCAATAATCGAGTAACTTCGGTGATTGCTGGTTTTTTTAAAAGGAAATGATTGCTATAATAAAGTAAAGTGCGAATAGTAAGCGAACATGATTTCATAGCATGATTCGCACCAGTAATATTGAAGAAATTGCTAGTTAGATAGATAAGTATGGGTTATTAATACCTGTTTTTTTATTTATAAATATTAATATATAGGATATTTTGTTGAGAATCTATTTAATTTAGCTGTCACTCTCTGTATGGAGAGTGTGGATTGAAATGAAAGGCGCTTATGACGTCGCGTAATCGCTATCGTCACTCTCTGTATGGAGAGTGTGGATTGAAATTCAATCAACACGACAAAACTTTCAAACGTTACCGTCACTCTCTGTATGGAGAGTGTGGATTGAAATAACAGGAAAACCAACTAACGCGTGAGGTATTATCGTCACTCTCTGTATGGAGAGTGTGGATTGAAATAAATTCGTGACTTACGATATTTTAAAGAACGCTTAGTCACTCTCTGTATGGAGAGTGTGGATTGAAATCCCTGGCTAGATCCAGGAATGACATAGGTACTCTGTCACTCTCTGTATGGAGAGTGTGGATTGAAATGTTTCAGTGAAGGATATTAAACAAAATAGTGCGAGTCACTCTCTGTATGGAGAGTGTGGATTGAAATCGTTATTATGTTGCTGAACCGACTCCAGCCCAAGTCACTCTCTGTATGGAGAGTGTGGATTGAAATATTTAGGACCACAATGCTGTTATTAGCGATTTGTCACTCTCTGTATGGAGAGTGTGGATTGAAATCGTCTGCAAACGGTCCGTTGGGTACGTCCGATAGTCACTCTCTGTATGGAGAGTGTGGATTGAAATTCATGCTCTTTCATTAGTAATAAGTCTCCAACTTGTCACTCTCTGTATGGAGAGTGTGGATTGAAATGATATTGCGATATTAGAAAACTACGGAATCAAAGGTCACTCTCTGTATGGAGAGTGTGGATTGAAATAAAATTGGTAATCTCCTCTATAAATTCGTCTACGTCACTCTCTGTATGGAGAGTGTGGATTGAAATCCTTTAACTATGACTCTCTCTAAATCTTCATCCTGTCACTCTCTGTATGGAGAGTGTGGATTGAAATTGCCCTAGTGATCTTGTTGTTTGGCGTAAATGTGTCACTCTCTGTATGGAGAGTGTGGATTGAAATTACAGAAAAAAATGTACGTGCTGGGGATAGTACTGTCACTCTCTGTATGGAGAGTGTGGATTGAAATAGTTGGTAGTGGTGTAGCTAGTGATGGAGGTAGTGGTCACTCTCTGTATGGAGAGTGTGGATTGAAATAATAACAGAGCCAACCAACACGCCTACGCCTCCTGGTCACTCTCTGTATGGAGAGTGTGGATTGAAATGATTTTATCAATGCATTGGAAGTGAGTCGGAACGTCACTCTCTGTATGGAGAGTGTGGATTGAAATAAAGCCATATTAGCATATCTGAGTACCACATCAGTCACTCTCTGTATGGAGAGTGTGGATTGAAATGTTGGTGAGCTTGCAGCAACCAAAGGGGAAAAAGTCACTCTCTGTATGGAGAGTGTGGATTGAAATAGGGAATCCCGGGGAGTACCCACTTGCAT
Source organism: Lysinibacillus sp. NPDC056220 (assembly GCF_049315265.1). NCBI lineage: Bacteria > Bacillati > Bacillota > Bacilli > Caryophanales > Bacillaceae > Lysinibacillus > Lysinibacillus sp. NPDC056220. The sequence goes on along the minus strand of NZ_JBMOXD010000003.1, from coordinate 484,647 downwards.
TAGAGTCACTCTCTGTATGGAGAGTGTGGATTGAAATTCCAGCTGGATGTCCTTGCTTATATCTTGCTGTTGTCACTCTCTGTATGGAGAGTGTGGATTGAAATCGAAAATATAACAGCTATGCAGATGCATTTAATGTCACTCTCTGTATGGAGAGTGTGGATTGAAATATTCGTAAATGGTCTAGGTACTGCCGAAGAAGCTGTCACTCTCTGTATGGAGAGTGTGGATTGAAATTGAATTTATGCAATTAGTTGGGAGGTGAGCGAGGTCACTCTCTGTATGGAGAGGGTGGATTGAAATCTCACCATTAACACGAACAATTTCGGCATCTCCAGTCACTCTCTGTATGGAGAGTGTGGATTGAAATAGTGTCATAAATTGAATAATCGCTTCTGTAGATTGTCACTCTCTGTATGGAGAGTGTGGATTGAAATCGAAAAGACGGCTGCCCAAGTACTTCAGATGATTGTCACTCTCTACAGCTATGAATTGAAATTAAATGGTGGGTTTTTTAATCATCAGCATTTCTTATGTATGTAGAAAAAAGATTAACCGTATTTTTTATAGGTACTTAGACATCTGATCTAAGGTTTGGTATAATTGTTTAAATATTACAATTTTATATACGTGAGAAAGGTGGGTTAGATGACTACTTTAGATATTATTGCTCATATTCGATCGAGTGATGGTGCAGAGCAACGGTTGGTGGATCATTTAAAAGAGGTTCAAGTTTTGACAGAAAGAATTGGACAGAAAATTGGTCTTTCACATGTCACTGGCCTTGCAGGAATGTTACATGATATGGGGAAGTTTAGCGAAGCGTTTCAGGAATATATTCGCGAAGCTTTCTCTAATCCCAATAATCCTCCAAAAAGAGGGAGTGTGGATCATTCTACAGCAGGAGGGAAATTTTTACTGGAGCATTTTCATCAAGGTGGGCCAGTAGAACGGATTTTAACGGAATGTGTGGCAAATGCCATTTTTACACATCATGGGCAATTACTCGATATGGTAGACAGTGAGGGGCAATCGCCTTTTGTAAGAAGATGGACGACTGAAAAGGATATTTCATTTTTACAAGTGAAGCAAGACTTTTTACATCATATGTATGACCTTGATTATATGCAAATGTATGTTCATAAAGCGGTTGATGAATTGCAAACTTATCTCAATAATAGACTGAAAAATGCGAAAACTACTAGTGAAGCGGCTGGTATTATGCAAAAGTTAACAAGTTATCTCACAATGTATATATTTAGTGCATTAATTGATGCAGATCGTCGAAACTCACGAGATTTTGAAAAACAGGAAGAGTGTTCTAATGACGATTCATCTGTTCTTTGGTCAATATTTGAACAACATTTAAATAATGAACTGGTTGAAAAACAACGCAAAGCTTTACCAAATGAGATTACCCGTTTACGTGAACATATGTCAGAGACTTGTTTAGAAAAGGCAGCTCTTCCTACAGGTATTTATACTCTTTCTATGCCTACAGGTGGTGGAAAAACATTAGCTAGTCTACGTTTTGCATTAAGACATGCACAGCTTCAACAAAAAGAACGTATTATCTATATCGTGCCTTTTACTACAATCATCGAACAAAATGCTCAAGAAGTGCGTGATGTATTACATGCAGAAGATTATGTTTTGGAGCATCATAGTAATGTTATTGAAGAATCCGAACATCTTGAAGGTTTGACTTTCAAGGAATATCAAGCTGCAAGAAGATTAGATGCCGCTAAGGATGATTGGGATATACCCATTGTTTTTACGACAATGGTGCAATTTTTAGAGACCTTTTATAGTGGAAAATCACGTAGTGCCAGAAGATTACATAATTTAGCGAACAGTATATTAATATTTGATGAGGTACAGGCTGTGCCTACTCATTGTGTGTCTTTATTTAATGAGGCCTTAAATTTTTTAAAAAACACATGTCAAACGACATCGTTACTTTGTACAGCTACCCAGCCAGCACTCCAATATGTACGTCATAATATAAAGATAGATGGAGAACTGATGGACAATTTACCTTCGATTGTAGAAGCTTTTCAACGCACAACCTTAAAGCCTTTGTTAAAAAATGAAGGCTGGTGTACCGATGAATTGTACGATTTTCTTAAAGTAAAACTGACCGTAAATAACAATGTATTAGTCATATTAAATACAAAAAAAGCGGTAAAAGATTTATTTGACCATTTTATTTATGATGATATTGAGGCCATACATTTGAGCACAGGTATGTGTCCTGCACATCGAAAGCAAAAAATAAAGGAGATGCGGGAGAAGCTACGAAAAAAGGAAAAAATTATATGTATTAGTACGCAATTAATTGAAGCAGGCGTCGATATCAGTTTTGATTGTGTGATTCGCTCATTGTCAGGGCTGGATTCCATTGCGCAAGCTGCTGGACGATGCAATCGTCATGGTGAAGTGGCGTTACGAGATGTCTATGTGATTAATCATGCAGAAGAATCTTTAAGTAAACTACCTACTATTGAAAAGGGTGGCGAGTGTGCCAACTATATCATGAAGGATTTACAACATAATTCTACATTATTTGGGGGAAATCTATTATCGACTACGTCCATGATACATTATTTTAAAAACTTCTATAAAGAGTTTGAATCTAAGTTAAATTATCCAATCCCAGCATTACAAACTTCTATTTATGAGCTTTTATTTCGTGTAGATACGGACTGGAATAAAAATTATCTGAAGGGACAAGGTAGACAAAATCCATTAGCAATACTAACGAGCTTTAGAACCGCTTTCTCACACTTTGAAGTGATTGACGCAAAGACACAAGGGATACTTGTACCATATGGGGAGGGGGAAGAACTTATAACCCAGCTTACGAGTGGTGAGTCAATTCCGGATTATCCACTATTTTTGAAGAAAGCTCAGCAGTACAGTGTGAATGTTTTTAAGCATGAGTTTGAAGCTCTAAAGCAAAATAATCAGTTGATAGTTGTACATTTTGGTTCATTAGCGATTTATGCAGCAAAAGATGCGGCTTATGATGAACGGTATGGCATTAGTACGCAGGGAGAAGCACAGCTAACGGATTTTATTGTGTAGGAAGTGAAAAGCAGCTCATTGCTTTTCAGGTAGTGGGCTGCATGGTTAGATAATTCAAAATTATCTAAGTTTTTAGGTGAGTGATTTACTATTTTCCCCCTATAGTAGATCTCCCTTAAAATCTATAAGGTAATTTTTTACAGTATTCATTAAGGAGGTGATAACATGACAAAAATACGCAATCAAATTGAGTTTGAGGTGTATGGTGCTTATGCATTATTTACAGATCCACTCATGAAGCTTGGTGGTGAGAAAATGACGACACAAATTCCTAGTTACCAATCGCTAAAGGGAATCGTCGAATCTATCTATTGGAAGCCATCCATTATCTGGTATATCGATGAAATCCGTGTCATGAATGCGATACGTATGGAATCAAAAGGTGTACGCCCTATTGATATGGCAGGTGGTAATACATTGGCGAATTATAGCTATTTGCGTGATGTACGTTATCAAGTAAAGGCACATTTTGAGTTCAATACTAATCGTTCAGATTTACAACAGGATTTCAATGAATTTAAACATCATAACATTGCTAAGCGTTGTGTCGAAAAGGGGGGGCGTCGTGATGTTTTTCTAGGCACAAGGGAATGTCAGGCATATGTCGAGCCATGTGAATACGGAACTGGAGAAGGGTATTATGATGACTATGATGAAGTACATTTTGGTACGATGGTGCATGGTTTAAATTATCCTGATGAAACAGGACGTAATTTACTGGAAACAAGACTTTGGCAACCTCGAATGATAAAAGGGTATATTACTTTCATTCGCCCAGAAGAGTGTTCACTTATTCGTCCAATCAAAGAAATGCAAGCAAAATCTTTTAAATTAGGTGAATCATTGACAGCGGTGGATGATGAATACGCGGAACTGGAGGTGAATAAATGAGCTATTTACGTGCTTTATATAAAACATATGAGGAACATGAAGCACTAGCAGGAGAGGTTTTTACAAAAGAAACGAAAGACAAGAAAGAAATCGAATATACATTACTGCCCATTTCTCACACAACGCAAACGGCACATATTGAAATGGTGATTACCTTAGATGGGACATTATATGATGCGAAGGTGATCGAAAAAATCAATACGATTTTACCATTTACGGAGAGCTCTGGTAGTCGTGCAGGAAAGAACTATGTGTCGCATATGTTGCAGGATAAGTTGATGTATGTTGCAGGTGATTATGTCACTTACACTCAAGAAAAGGATAAGCGTGATGCCCATTTATTTTATTTAGAGCAGCTTGGTGAATGGTGTACATCCGCTTATAGTCATCCGCATGTACAAGCCATTTATGAATATGTAAAAAAGGGGACGCTTATTCAAGATCTTGTGGAACGCTCAATACTACATGTCACTGAATCCGGGTTATTGCGTTCAAAATGGGATACAAAGCAGGATGGAGATAAACCACCGATATTTCAAATGTTAGCAGGAGCTCAAGAAAGTGCCTTTGTTCGTTTCAATATACATGTGCCTGAGAAAGTCACAGATCCAGTTTGGATAAATAAGGAAATTTATGATGCATATAGCCATTTCTATCAAACAAAATTACAAGATAACGACCTATGCTATGTGACAGGTGAATACAATCCTTTTACTGTTCGCCATCCTAACAAATTAAGAAATTCAGGCGATAAAGCAAAGTTAATTTCAGCAAATGATAGCACAGGTTTTACTTATCGTGGACGATTTAAGGATAGCTTTGAGGCTGCTAATATTAGCTATGATGTCTCACAAAAAGCACATAATGCCTTGAAATGGTTGATTGAACGACAAGGTAAGCAAGTAGACGGTCGTATCTTCCTTGTTTGGGGATCAAAAAATACAGATATACCTGATGTCTCAAATGATTTATCTAATGACGTTTTTCGAGGGCTAAATTCTTTATTAGAGCAACGAGATACAATGCTTATCCAAAGTGAAGATTCTAAAAAAATATTGGCAGACCAGCATAGTCAAATCATTAGCGGTATAAAAAAGAACTTGAATATTCAGGAATACGAGGATGAAAAAGTTTATATTTTAACGCTGGATGCAGCAACACCTGGACGTCTAGCAGTACTATATTATCGAGATTTGGATATTAAAGATTATTTTGAAAGGCTATTAAAATGGCATGAGGATTGTAGTTGGCAACATACAAGGAAAAAGAATGATGAGTGGGTACGATACTTCGGAGCGCCTTCTTTTTACACGATTGCACATGCTGCTTATGGGCCAAGACCAAGTGATAAGGTCGTTAAAGGGGTTATGGAACGGATGTTGCCATGCGTGTTGGATGGGCGAAAAATTCCGATGGATATTGTGCGAAGTGCTATAGTAAGAGCTTCAAATCCACAGTTTTATGATCAATCATGGGAGTGGGAGCAAGCACTTGGTGTCGCCTGTTCTGTTGTGAAAAAACATTACGATGACAAAGATAAGGAGGTTTACAAAGTGGCACTTGATACGAAAAATTCAGATCGTGATTATTTATTTGGTCGTTTACTTGCAGTTGCAGATGTGTTAGAGCGTAATGCATTAGGTAAGGAAGAAAATCGGCCAACAAATGCTTTACGTTACATGAATGCATTTTCTCGCCATCCTGCTAGAACGTGGGATACAATCCAGCGCAATCTACAACCTTACCAAATGAAACTAAGAGAAAAAGGCATTTATTATACTAAGCTTATAGATGAAATTGGTGCTCAAATGGAGATTCAAGACTTCACTGATATACCACTTACTGGGAAATATTTACTTGGTTACTACAGTCAACGACAGGCATTGTATTCGAAAAAAAGAGAAGAATGAGGAGGAATAATCCATGACAACATTAGATCATAAAATTGATTTTGCAGTAGTGTTTTCAGTAAAACATGCTAACCCTAACGGAGATCCATTAAACGGGAATCGACCACGTCAAAATTATGATGGCTTCGGTGAAGTATCAGATGTATGTATAAAGAGGAAATTGCGCAATCGGCTTCAAGATATGGGAGAGGCAATATTTGTCCAATCCGATGATCGTAATAACGATGGTTTTAAAAGTTTAAATGATCGTGCCGATGCTATTCCCGAGTTGAAAAAAATTAAGGCAGACAAAAAGGGAAACGCCGATGTCTATGCTTCGATTGCAAGTCAGACATGGTTTGATGTAAGGGCATTTGGACAAGTCTTTGCTTTTAAAGGCGATTCGCTATCGGTTGGCGTACGTGGACCAGTCTCTATCCATACAGCAATGAGTCTTGCACCAATTGATATTACAAGTATTCAGATTACGAAAAGTGTTAACTCAGTGACAGGTGATAAAAAAGGCTCTGATACAATGGGAATGAAGCACCGAGTAGACTTTGGAATTTACAAATTTTTTGGCAGCATTAATACACAATTAGCGGAAAAAACAGGCTTTACGAATACAGATGCTGAAAAATTAAAAGAAGCACTGATTTCATTATTTGAAAATGATGCCTCTTCTGCCCGACCAGAGGGCTCATTGGAAGTACATAAGGTGATTTGGTGGGAGCATAATTCTAAGCTTGGCCAATACTCATCTGCCAAAGTTCATCGCTCCTTACACGTAGAAGGACAATCATTAAGTGATTTAACAATTTCTGTAGAACCTTTAGAAGGGTTAGAAGTTTATGAGCTGGATGGAAAATGATGATGCTGACTATTTAATGCTGTCAGGTATTCAACATTTTCAATTTTGCCCTAGACAATGGGCGCTGATACACATTGAACAACAGTGGGCTGAAAATGTTTTGACAATTGAGGGTCAGCATGTACATGAAAAAGCAGATCAACCCTTTTTGCGTGAAAAACGTGGAAATAAATTAATTGTGCGAGCGATGCCTATTCGCTCGCATTCTTTAAAAACAAATGGCATATGTGATGTGGTGGAATTCCTCGAACATCCAAATGGTGTACCTATCCAGGGTGAGGATGGCTATTATTTGCCTATACCTATTGAATATAAACGTGGCAAACAAAAGAAAGGACAGGAAGACATTGTCCAACTGGTGGCACAAGTTATTTGTCTAGAGGAAATGTTAGTTTGTGAAATTCCATTTGCCTATTTATTTTACGATGAAATAAAGCGTCGTGTAAAAGTCGAAATTACGAATGAGATGAAGGAAGATGTGAGGTCTATGTTTAAAGAGATGCATCGCTATTTCGAGCGAACGCATACGCCAAAAGTTAAAATTGGTAAACATTGTGTGAGTTGCTCGCTACAAAATTTATGTCTACCAGAGTTAATGACATCAACAACTGTTCGTCGTTATATGGAGAGGTATTTATAATGCGGAAATTATTAAATACGCTATTTATTACAACCCCAAATATTTATCTATCTTTAAAAGGGGAAAATGTGGTCATTACACAGGAAGAAGAGCAATTAGGGAGATTTCCTTTACACAATTTCGAAGCTATCTGTACATTTGGATATGCAGGAGCAAGTCCGAAATTAATGCATGCGTGTGCAGAACGGAATATTAATTTGACTTTTTTATCGAGGTCTGGAAAATTTTTAGCACGGATTGTTGGAGAAAGCAAAGGAAATGTAATCCTTCGGAAAACACAATATCGGTTGTCTGAAAGTGAATTGGAAAGCGCCAAAATTGCTCGTAACTTTATTTTTGCTAAAATTTCTAACCAAAAATGGATAGTAGAGCGTATGGCGCGTGATTATCCGTTGCGATTAGATGTTCCTGTTTTTAAACAGGTTTCTCGCGATTTGACTGCCACAATGAAAGAAGTGTTACAGGCAGAGGATTTAGAGAGGCTACGAGGGTTGGAAGGGCAGGCTGCAACAGCATACTTTAAGCTTTTTAATCAAATGATTCTACAACAAAAAGAGACATTCGTCTTTAAAAATCGTAATCGACGTCCTCCAACAGACCATGTCAATGCTTTATTATCCTTAGCTTATACATTACTTGCTTCAGATGTAGCTTCTGCATTAGAAATGGTAGGATTAGATGCATACGTAGGGTATTTACATCGTGATCGCCCAGGTCGTGCTTCACTTGCACTTGATACAATGGAAGAATTGCGTGGTGTCATGGCCGATCGCTTTGTGTTAAAACTTATTAATAAGAAAATTATGCAGCCAGTCGATTTTGTACAAAAAGAAAATGGTGCTGTCTTACTAACAGAGGAGGGTCGTAAAAAATTCATCAAATCTTGGCAAGAACGAAAGCAAGAAAGCTTAACACATCCCTACTTAAATGAAAAAATAAATTGGGGTCTTGTACCACATACGCAAGCTATACTACTTGCACGATATTTACGAGGTGATTTAGAAGAATATCCACCCTTTCTATGGAAGTGAGGTTTGGTTATGCTAGTATTAGTAACGTACGATGTGGTCACAAAAACGGCTGCTGGTCAAAAACGATTACGCAAAGTAGCAAAAACTTGTGAAAATTATGGCCTCCGTGTTCAAAATTCCGTTTTTGAATGCGTAGTAGACGCAACACAATTTAAGCAACTTCAACTGGAACTTCAGGCAATTATTGATGTAGATTTGGATAGCCTACGCTTTTATCAGCTTGGCAACAACTATAAATCAAAAGTCAAGCACATTGGTGCCAAAGAAACGTTTAATGTGGAGGACACCATAATTTTATAAATATCACCTCGGCGCGGATGCAAAGCAAACATAAAATTCCTAGAGGATCCGCACCTATTTTTAGTAAGAGCTTAATCAAAATTACAATCTTGATGAGTATAAAGAAAGGTCATATATAAATGAATTAGTGAAATTATATTAAAAGTGATAATTTTTAATGAAATTTTGCAGTCACTCTCTGTATGGAGAGTGTGGATTGAAATCTAACGGTGGGGGTGACACCTCTAAAGAGGAAAAGTCACTCTCTGTATGGAGAGTGTGGATTGAAATACAAAGAATTGGTGTTACAGAGAAGACAGTACGGTCACTCTCTGTATGGAGAGTGTGGATTGAAATTGAAATTATCAGCACCTTTCGTAATGGTTGTCAGTCACTCTCTGTATGGAGAGTGTGGATTGAAATAATCTTGGACCAACTAGAGGGGATCGATGAAAGCGTCACTCTCTGTATGGAGAGTGTGGATTGAAATACGCCTACGCTAAAGAAGCTATGAAAAATGATAAGTCACTCTCTGTATGGAGAGTGTGGATTGAAATAGCTATGTTAGCCAGTCCTTTGACTTGGGTAGTTGTCACTCTCTGTATGGAGAGTGTGGATTGAAATATACCATGAAGCCTAGTTTAGAGGTGAAGTAAAGTCACTCTCTGTATGGAGAGTGTGGATTGAAATAAGTAAAACCTCAACTATTTCAAACTGGCGAGACGTCACTCTCTGTATGGAGAGTGTGGATTGAAATTAACGTGTCCCAGAAGTCCTTAGCCTGTTTTTCGGTCACTCTCTGTATGGAGAGTGTGGATTGAAATATCCTCCTAGAACGCCGCCGCAATGATCGCTACGTCACTCTCTGTATGGAGAGTGTGGATTGAAATTCTTTCTTCATAATGTGAACGTTCTCTAACGTCTGTCACTCTCTGTATGGAGAGTGTGAATTGAAATATCGATATAGGTCTCTTTTGACTCAACCGCCTGATGTCACTCTCTGTATGGAGAGTGTGGATTGAAATGTCACATACTGGACAATACGCAGTAATACCAATTGTCACTCTCTGTATGGAGAGTGTGGATTGAAATATTACGTTCTGTATATGTTGTTGTATTTAGTTCCGTCACTCTCTGTATGGAGAGTGTGGATTGAAATGAAGTCCACTGCTGCTTTAAATGCTCCAGCACCCGTCACTCTCTGTATGGAGAGTGTGGATTGAAATATCTAAAATTCGATGTAAATCACGTACGGATCGTGTCACTCTCTGTATGGAGAGTGTGGATTGAAATAAAGAATGAATAGTAAATAGGAGATAAGAGTACGCGTCACTCTCTGTATGGAGAGTGTGGATTGAAATATTAGGTTTTATGGTCAGTTTAGTTGTGAAAAACGTCATTCTCTGTATAGAGAGTATGTATTGAAATCCCGCTAGTCCCTCTATCACAGTAATACGTTCTGTCATTCTCTATACAACTAAATAGCCATTACAAATAAAATAAAAAGATGAACAGCACTTGGTAAGTTGACCAACAATCGCTGTTCATTTTTTATTACCGAAAATCATGGACATTCATGAAAATGTCAAAATTTTTACGTGAACGGATGCAAATTCCAGTAATTTTACACAAAATTGAATAACTACAAGCCTGTTCGGTATATAAATAGGGTACGATCATTTTTAGGCTGAGGAGTGTGTAAATGGCAACACTTGTAGTAAAGAGAAGTATTATGCATCGGTACCAAAGCATTGGGCAGGCAATTGAAGAGGCTATGCCTGGGGATATGATAGAAATTCGAGATGGTATTTATGAGGAAAGCTTGGATATTTCCAAGCGGCTGACATTGTATGGAGTTGGCAATGTTACAATTAAAGGTGGTGTTTTTATTCGCTACCAGACCCATGTAGATATGCGCAATTTACGTTTTCGTCAAGGACAGGGGCTCTATGTGAAAGGAGATCTTCAGTTAGAAAATTGTATTATAGAGGAGCAATTGATTCGCACACAGATTATGGTCAGCTATGGTAGTTTACTGATGAAAAATTGTGCTGTGCTTGCTACATCGCTCAATCATTTTGGTCTGCGTGTTGCTAATGGTTCCAGTGTTATTCTCGTTGATACAACACTTGAGCATCATGTGAAAGCTCAAATTATTGCACAAAATTGTGAAATGACATTAAGCAATTGTCTGCTACTCGAAGGGAAAAAACATGGTATTTTTGCGATTCGCCATGTGAAGATGGTAATGGAGGATTGTGAAGTTCATGGTCATGAAAAGGAGCAAATTGTAGCGGCGTCTAGTGAGCTGGCAATCACCAATTGCCTTATTCACCAAGGACAGGGGGTTGGTATACAGCTTTTTGATGATACGATTTTACGTATGGATGGCTGTGAGATTAAGAATCATCATGACACGAATATGATTGTCCACCGTAGTGAGGTAATGGTATCTGATTCTATATTTTCAGATGGCCAAGGACTCGGGCTGTACCTGGGAGAAAAAACTGAAGCTCAATTCTACGATTGTCAGTTTAACCGTCATGTAAAAGCACAAATGCTGATAGAGAATAGCAAGGCAGAGTTTCGCAAATGCCATGTACGTAATGGAATGGCTGTTGGTATGACCATCGTAGATGAAGCAGATGTTTCGATGACCGAATGTCAAATCCAAAACCATCAGCAATTTCATATCATTGTGGATGCAAGTGGGCTACAGCTCCATCAAACGACTATTCAATTTGGGCAATCAGGTGGTATTTATGGCAATGAGCATGCCAAAATTATGCTTCACCATACAAACATTCGAGAGCTGGAAAAGCAACATGTATATTTGAACAATGCCCGTTTGTTTACACAGCATTGTACGTTTGAACAAATGCAAAATAACGGGATTACGTGTATTGACGCCATTTTTGAAGTAGCCAACAGCCATTTCAAAGACTGCCAGGATAGCACGTATGCGATGATATGGTCTGATCGTTCAATGGGACGTATTGAACATTGCAAAGTAGGCGAAGCAGCACGCCCATTTTTAGCTCTGTCCAATCAATCTTTATTAGAAATACGTGATACAGATTTAAGTGCATTGAAGGCTCCAGCGGTGGTACAGGAAAACAGTCAGTTATATGTGCAAAAGCATGTTCAGACAACAACTTGGCATCGAGACACAGCTTCAAGAGTATCACAAATAGAGATGGTTCAAACAAATGAAGAGAACCATATAAAAATGCTGAAAAATGATATTAAAAAAATAATTTAATAACCGATTATACAACTAAGACAAGTAGTTTCAATTTTGAAATTACTTTTTTTATGGCGGGCATCAGAAGGTTTCAACTTTATATTTATGGGTAAAGTAATGTGTTTGGGTCAAAAACGATGAGATAAATAGGCAGCGAAAACTCTATAATTCGACAAACTGACTGATTATTTTTATAATGGTATAGACAACTTCTTTTCAATTACTGCAATTTTCCAAAAAATTAAGAAGTAAAATGGTATATTTTCTTGTAAATGTTATTTTTTGAATAATAAAGTTTGGAATTGATGTAAAAAAATAGTAAGAAATTTTAGATAATAGATTGATTAATTTCGGTGAATTAGCCTATAATTAGTAAAAATGGTTCATATATAAGATGATTATATGTTATTTGTGAAGTGTGTGTAATTTGTTTAAAATAATAATAAAAAGGAGTGGGGGTGATAAGAGATGTTTGGGCTGACAAAAGAGGAAATTCTTTTAAAGTTAGAGGAAATTGAATTAGCAGAGAAGCATAAAAGTGCGATTGCTGATATCTTACAACTAAACAATATGCGCATAGAACAACAGCTTGCATTACTGATCCATTTAATAATCGATGAGCGCGAACGTAATATTTCTAACCATACATATTTAAATTAACCATATATATAGATGCAAAAATCACAAGTGCAGGATTCGAAGCACTTGTGATTTTTTTATCACATTTTTTATAATTTTTTTGTAAAACAAATGATTCGATTCGCTTCCGTAAACCCGAGCTGTAAATGTACTTGTAAACTTTCGGTATTGTCCCATTCACAATCACTTGCAAATTCTGAGCATCCCATATGCTTGGCCCATTGTTCACAATGTGCTACAAGCTGTCTAGCATAGCCTTGCTGTCGATAGTTGTCCATGACGAATAATCCTTCTAAATAGCCGACTGGACTAGAGTCCGTACCCTCTACATAATCTGTTCTCAGCTGACATTGGGCAAAGCCAATCGCCTTGTCATGGTCGTAGGCTAAGAAAATAGCTGCATTGTCATCCTTCAATAAATGTGTCATGCTTTCAGTAAATTCCTCTACTGTATGATTAGGCCACAGCAATAAAGCTAATGTCGCAGCTGCCAGGGCATCCTGTTGCTCTGCTTGTTGAATCATTCAAAGTTCCTCCATCCTATTCATTCCGAAAACGAAACAAAAATCTTTTTTGTACGTACAAACTAGTAAGAGTTTCTGTCGTTGATGTGCTTTCTATCATTATATACAGGGTATACATGTAAAAAAAGGATAAAATCCACATCGATTTTGATGAGAGGGGAACTGATATGTCATTATTACAATCGTTAATTGAACAGGCAAAAAATCCAAAAGGATGGATGGGTTCATGGATGCTACGTATCATGAATATCACTCATCGTGGCATGAATAGTTGGTTTATCCGGCAAGGTGCCATCAATGATGGGGACCGTGTGTTAGATATTGGCTGTGGCGGAGGGAAAACACTCGGAATTTTATCGAAATTGAATCCCAATGGTATAATTTATGGGATTGATATTTCTGCACAGGCAGTAAAGGAATCCATCAAAATGAATGAAGCGAATGTCGCAAGTGGCAGCATCATTGTTAAGGAGGCAAGTGTGTCTCAAATTCCATATGAGGACCAATTCTTTGATGCAATTACAGCTTTTCAAACCCATTATTTTTGGCCATCATTGGAGCACGATGTTGGGGAAGTATGGAGGGTATTAAAAAATGGAGGAAAATTTATTGTCATTGCGGAGCTCTACAAAATGAATTACCATATGGAAGCATTCCAAACACCAGCAGCTATGAAGGATTTATTGAAAAAAACCGGTTTCCAAACGGTATATATAAGTGAAAAGACAAGTAAAGGATGGCTATGTATTACGGCCATAAAATAATACATAAGCATAGGAGGTTTTTCGATGAAAAGATGTTCGTGGGTCAAGCTAGATCAGCCGTTGTATGTAGATTATCATGACAAAGAATGGGGAGTACCCGTCTATGATGATCAGCATTTATTCGAAATGCTTTGTTTGGAGGGGGCACAGGCAGGACTTAGCTGGTGGACCATTTTACAAAAGCGAGAGGGCTATCGAGAGGCATTTGATCAATTCGAGGCTAAAAAAATTATCCTTTATTCAGAGGACAAGCTTTTGGCATTACAGCAAGACACACGTATTGTGCGCAATAAATTAAAAATCGCTAGCGTTGTGACGAATGCTAAAGCTTTTCTACAAATACAAGAAAAATATGGCTCGTTTTCTGAATATATTTGGGGATTTGTCGATCACCAACCAATTGTAAATGAATGGCCATCTATGGCAGAGGTACCAGTGACAACAGATCGTAGTGATCGGATGAGTAAGCAATTGAAGAAGGACGGCTTTAAATTTGTAGGAAGTACTATTTGTTATTCATTTATGCAGGCAGTTGGTATGGTCAATGATCATATAACGGATTGCTGCTGTCGACAACAGGAGCTTGCGCATGAGCATTAAACATATCCAATCTCAGCTAGCCAAGCAAGCGACCATATTCCAGACGGGTGGCTTCCGTCCAACCCATGAGCTTTTAGAAAGTTGGATTGGCTATGTGGGATGGTCTTTACTAGAGGAGGATCGACCCTCCAATTTTCAACCGCTTGCTACATTATTTTTGAAAGATTTGCCCTATGTTCCTCCTGCTTTACAGCCATTTCAATTGGTAACGCTATTTGTCCATGAGAATATTTTCGAACATCTCATGGAGGATGATTTGAGCAACTTTTTTAAAATAAGAGCCTACACCACTTTAGAAAACCTAGTACAGCGGGACTGGCAGCATGAGCGTATTCGAGCCTTTCCTCTGCAGGCAGAGTTTATTCACAATGATTATCCAGTATGGGATGGCGGGGGTATTCCTGCACAAATTGAAGAGGAAATACTAAGATTGGAGCATGAAAAGGGTCTCAATTATTTTGACGATATCCTCGAAGATCTGTATCCGCAACACAAAATTGGTGGCTACCCGACCTTTTGTCAAAGTGGTTATGATTTTGGAGAAGACACACCTTTTGTCTTTCAGATTGCCTCAGATGCCAAGGCACAACTGAATATTGTGGATAATGGCAATTTTTATTTCTTTTATAATCCAAACGAACAGACATGGCGCGTCTATTGTGATTTTTATTAACATTCTTTAAGGCTTAGCCCAAAAATGTATTGTGATAGCAATCATGTATTGAATGAAAAATAAGCCTAGATACGCGCCTGACATTAGAAAAATAGGATTTAAGAAAACAGCGTGAATCGTTGTCATAAAGACCACATCCTCACGAATAATCTGCGCTATAGAAGTAGCGGCAATATAGCCAAAAAGAATAGCTGATACGACACCTAACGCATTGAAAACAAGGCGCATTTTATCACTTTTTTGCTGAAGATAGACCATGAGAGCAGGTATGACAATGATAGTAACCATTATGAAGACGTTCATCCACACACATCCTTTTTTCTCAGGATGCCCTTGTTAGCTGGTACATAAACCAAAGATATAGAGGAGGGGAATAAGGTGAGATGGCAAGATGGGGAGATGAAAAAAATAAAGAAGGTGAAGAAAATGGAGCATAAAACAGTCGTCAAGA
The DNA here is from genome assembly GCF_049315265.1 of Lysinibacillus sp. NPDC056220. Taxonomy (NCBI): domain Bacteria; kingdom Bacillati; phylum Bacillota; class Bacilli; order Caryophanales; family Bacillaceae; genus Lysinibacillus; species Lysinibacillus sp. NPDC056220. The sequence goes on along the minus strand of NZ_JBMOXD010000003.1, from coordinate 469,064 downwards.
ATGGCATAGGCTTTGGTTCTGTTTTAGCGATTACGATTTCATGGAGTGTCCATCATTCCATCATATGGGCAATCATCCATGGATGCTTTAGCTGGCTCTACGTCCTCTATTATGCATTTACTCGCTAAACTTTAAAGCATACCTATCAGCTAAGTATTTGTTTATTCCAAAAGTTTTTGGGGTACAAACAAAGTAACGTTCATAAATATTGACTAACAAGCATAAATAACAAAGTGCTCTTTTTCAAGAGAACAAACTTCAGTATGAACGTAGAAGAAAGGTTGATAGCATGACACATCAAGTAACGGCATTAAGTAATGTGAATGGAAAAGCTACGGGAGTGGAAGGTATTTTACAAAATGTAGCATTTATTTTATCGACGTTTACGGTCTCTTGCCCGCAACGGGAATGGAGCATTCGGTCAGATATTCGTAAACTCTTCCAACGTATGAAAAAAATGAACACCAAACGTTTGATTGAGTGTATCCAGCGTTTTGAGCCGAGAGTAGTCGTAGTGGAAGTGGATTATTTGGGCGATGTTTATCGAGGAAAACTTGAGCCCATTGTGAAAGTAATTATTAATGAATAAGCCTATAAATTCTGCCAGGATTCAACCTGGCAGAAGATCAAATAAATAGTCCGTTTACATATATTGGAAAATATCAATTCCAGAATTCTTTAAGCAATTGTGCTTCTTCGTATTAGAATAATTTGTTGGCAATCTATGATAATCGGAGAAGCTCCTACATCTGCTACTTCTAAGAATGTAGCACAGCACGTTTTAGGATCTAGGCTAATGAAAAAGACATCAGCTAAGCTAAAACCACCTGCTAACACGACGTCTACAAGTGTGCCAATAGGCAGACATTCTAATTGATGGCAAATACAGCCTTTACATTCGTTTTTCTCACAGCAATCTTTCTCAGGGCATTTTTCTTCCTTGTGTTCGCATTTACACGTATGCTTACATTTTTTCTCACAGCACTTTTTTGCTTCGTCTTTTTGTTGACCCCAATTCATATAATGATTAAATCTACAATCTTGCATCTTTTAATCTCCTTTATGGTTAATTTTTAGTATTGGTCGCGCAACCCTTACACATCTAATCTATGAAAAATTAAGTAGAGTTCTTGGTAATTTGCCCTTGGAATAGAAAAATGGAAACTTTGTCGTACATAACTAACCGTTTTTAGGGGGGAATACTAGATTTCTGCCTGTTAATATAAAGGTGAAAGGGAGCGAGTGTATGAAGAGAATACTACAAGGTTTCTTTTTACTGATGTTCGCTATAGTAGTGATATCATGGCTGATTGTAGAAAAACAGCCTTCACCAATAGCCGTAAGTTTCTCTCCTACTCCGACCTATGCGGAAGAGTTTAGTGAAAAATTACAAGAGACTAATTTTACACAAAAGATTATACAAGCAGTACGAAAGGCAGGTTATTCACCAGATAGTACAGTAGGCTATTTGGTAGATTCCCCTAACCATCAAATCATCACCATCCAATTACACGATGGTAATGAAATAGAAAAAAGCACAGAAAGTGAGATTCAAACGATTATCCATGAGCTGGCCAAAGAAGAGAATATGGGAGCATTTATAGTGAATGTTCAGCTATTAGAAACAAAATAAGGAAAGCGGGAGACACATATTGCATGTGTCTCTTTTGCATAGAAGGGGCATGTTATAATGGAATGAAGAGGTGAAGGTCTATGAAAATATTAGTTTTGGGTGCAACTGGACGTGTAGGAAGACAAATTGTTGAGTTCGCGTTAAAAGATCAACACGAAGTAACGACATTTGTCCGTGATCCCCATAAATTACAGATGGACAATAAGAAATTACATATCTTTCAGGGAAATGTCTTAAATAAGAACGATCTCGAACAGGCTATGGTGAATGTGGATGTAGTAGTAAGTGCATTAAATACAGATGGGAATGATACTTTATCTACTAGTATTTCGCTCATACTTGAGGTTATGGAGCAACAAAAGATAAAGAGAATTATTACGATTGGCACTGCGGGTATTTTACAAAGTCGAGTGTCGCCAACAATTCTTCGTTATCAATCAACGGAATCCAAACGAAAATCTACGTTTGCTGCTAAGGAGCATCAGTACGTTTTTGAACAATTACACGTTTCCAATGTCGATTGGACGATTGTTTGTCCAACCTATTTACCAGATGGATCATTTACAGGAACCTATCGAGTGGAGCGCAATTTTTTACCTGAAGGCGGTAGTGAAATATCAGTAGCCGATACAGCCTACTTTGCCTACCAACAAATCTTTAGCAAGGAATTCGTTAAAACGCGAGTAGGGCTCGCCTATTAAAAGGAGGGTAAAAAATGAGAATCATTCACATGCTCATTGGCCTGCTCATTACATGTATTGGGCTTGCTCTGCTAAATACAACGATGGATGCTGCCATTCGAAATATGATGGTAAAAGTATATGGTATCCTTCTTCTGTCTATTGGGGTGTTTTATCTAAAAAAAATTGCGAAAATGGGGAAGTAATAGCTTTGTTAAGTAATGGATTCCTTCAATGGACAGGGTTTTAATAGGAATAGTGGATACTTATGCTTATAGGGTGAGAAAGTAAATGGATATTTTCCTTTTTATTGAAGGTTTGCTATACTTTATGTCGAATATATATCATTAAAGAGGTGATTGTATGGGCAAAGAGATATCAAACCACTATCAATATCCTGAACACCTAACCAATCAAGATGGAAACGAAAAGACAGAGCTATATGTCATAAAGATAACAAAGGAACAAGTGGATAGGTTGATAGAGGATATCGATCAAACTTTAAGGGCGTCTACCTGACGTCTTTTTTTATTATGGGTTTGCATCATTAATAGTAAAGCTTAGTCCTGCCCCGAAGTAATCAATTCAGGAAAAAGTTCCCTCATTTATTGGTGAATCAAAACGTGCAGTTATTAGCTTTACTTTATAAAAAGTTATAAAATGGTAAAATATTAAATATTACATCAGAACGTTTAAAATGAAAAGAGCTAGAAGGGGCTATTTCATGCTGGATAATTATTTGATTAAGGATTTTACCCTATAGTTCTTTCGTACAGATAAAAAAATAAAATCAGTAAGATTGAAAATGCATCATCGCTACGCCATTTCATAGCTGCCTGTATAAAGCAGTTTTTTCTAAAAAAACTATAGGAATTTAAATACAAACAAATATTTTATCGGATTATGAAAGGAGCTGAGCTGTTTTATGATTTATAAATTGGATAAAAGAGACTACTACAAAATAAAAAGGTTACTACAAACACCTGATCAGAAGAATGATTTAACATTAAATTCCATAATTAATGGTATGAACAGAGGGACAATTTATGTAGACAATCTGCAAGAACCCAATACAGCACTAATAGATGTAACAGGAATAAGCAGTATTTTTATTGGGAATGCGACTAATCAACAGTTTATTGATTCTTTACGAGATTTTCTTGATAATGAATTAAAAATGGATACTTATGAATCGTGTGGTGGAACCTGGTTTATTGCAGTCATAAAAGATGAGATATGGGAACAAGTAGTAGAAAATGTTATTGCTGATAAAGAATACGAACCAGATTATGAGTTGTATTATCAATTCAATCCTAAGGCTTTCGTTGCCTTAAAAGAGCAATACAAACCTTTACCGGATAATTATCTAATAAAAAAAATTGATACCGAAGTCATTAAGAACGACCCAGATGGAATTCTTTCTGACGTATTAGAAGAGGTTTGGTATTCAATTGAAGACTTTAATACTCATGGACTGGGATATTGTATCCTAAGGGATAATAAAATAGTAAGTGCATGTTTTTCTTGCTGTGTACACGAGAATAAGCATGAAATTAGTGTTGAAACATACGACGAGAAACACATGAATAAAGGATTAGCAACTTTAGTATGTTCAGCATATTTAGATGATTGTATAAAAAATGGACTAGTACCCCAATGGTCAACGATGGAAACAAACCTTGAATCTAAACGTTTAGCAAAAAAATTGGGCTTTGAATTTGAGTCAAAACTAAAAACATTGGAGTTTGAATGGAAATGATTATGAGATACTCTTTAAAAGTATATAATATTAAAAATTTAGAAAATTTTTTCTGCTGTAACTTTGAAAAAACTATTCTATAATCAGCAACATGATCACGTTTATTTCATTGGAATGGATTGCAGTCACCAATACTCAAATAAATAAAATCTGTTTGTAATGTATGTATTTTTCCTCTGCACAATTTCTTCTTATTTATAGTTTATAGTATAAATCGTCAGCGTTTTACAAAGTAGAAAGAATGAAGAAATTAGAGGTGAATAAAATGAAATTAAAAGCTTTTGCTGTAACTTTACTTACTACGGTTGTCCTAGGTGCTTGCAATGGAGAGAGTACTAATGACGATAATCCTAGAAAAGAAGTGGAGATGCAAAATATTAAGGAGTTGGTGAATGAATATAGCGGGGACAAAACTAAAGACGAATCTGCTTCAATCACATCAAACCAGCTGATTGTAACTGATAAAGAAGGAATTGAGTCAGCATATGCTTTGCCAGAAGACGAATTTTTTGTTTCTGTAGCTCCTTACATAAATGAAACTCACCCTTGTACTAACCATAGCTTGACGGGGTGCCAAGGAGAACTGGCTAATAAGGATATAGCTGTCTATATTGAAGACTCAAAAGGTAATGTGCTAGTGGACGAAACCATGAAAACTCTAGCAAATGGATTTATTGATTTATGGCTACCTCGTGACCAAACGTATAACATAAAAATGGAGCACAAAGGCAAAACGGTAGAATCGATATTTTCTACTTATGAAAGCGATGGCACTTGCATTACAACAATGCAATTAAAATAGAAAAAAGTAGGGTTGTCCAAAAAGTCAGTGAAAGCTGATTATTTGTGGCAACCCTTTCCTTTTTAGATTTTTAAAATGCTAGGTTTAGTTTTGCAATAAGGTTGCGATGTTTATAAAAAAGATACGGTGTTTTTAGCATATTCGAATTGTTAAATGCAACTCAAACGATTTAGTTAATGGATCCATTTCATCTTTGATTGATAAGAAATATCTTTATGATTTAATTCACCATCTTATGTAAAACCTCAGTCCTTTTGACAGGAAAAGGAGTAGTTAAGAGCCAAATAATCACGAATGATTTTAGGATGTCCGCCATTTTCAAGACAAATTTTACTCGCAATTTTAATTTCCTTCTGATTATAGTGAGATTGCGCACCAATTAAAAAGATGCCTGACAGTATCAATAATGTGCCAATCCCCAAAACATATTTTATGACTCTTTTCAATACACGTACCTCCATTTCAAAAGTAATCGCTATCCCCAGTATATGTTGAACGATGAAAGCAATATGTTTATTGACATGATGTATACAAATTAGAAATTGGAGCATTAGGTGGCTATAGTGGCATCTGCCTGGCGAGAGGAATTGAAGATGTGGGGCACATTAACCTCACTAGAGTTAGAGGAAAAATATGCCCAAGGAAAATGATGAGCCATATTTAGCGTACTGTATAAAAATAGAAAATACTGGTGCGTTAATGGTCACGGATAGTCGGGTAGTGTTGCTGATCCAGAGATAACACCAAAACGCTATACAGCCATCATGAAGAAATTTAATGAGCTGGTGGCAGTCCACCCGCAACTGGAGTCTATCCTTTGACCAATTGGGGATGACATAACCGTTTCTAAAGTAAAAAAATAATAAAGGTAAAACCTCCTTTATGGTAAAGTATGGTTAGTAACCCAAAAAGGAGAGATGCTTTTGAAACAAGCGTTAATTGTGATTGATGCACAGCAAGAACTAATGGAAGGTAATCAGGAGGAACAAGCTGTTTATCGTAAAGACGAATTAGTAGAGACCATCAATAAGGTGATTAACAAGGCAATCGAAGAAAATGCTCAAATTATTTTTGTTCGTGATCAAGATGTAGCTGGTGGGGAGGGAGCTGGCTTTCAAGTACATAAAAAAATCCATGTTCCCACATCAGCTGTCTTTTTTGATAAACTTGCTACCAATGCATTCTACAACACGGGTTTGCTGGACTATTTAAAGGTTCATGATGTGAAGCACTTGGTAATGATGGGGTGTAAAACCGAGCACTGTGTTGATACCGCCGTCAGAACTGCCACTGTTCAAGGCTTTGATGTCACAGTTGTCGGTGATGGACATTCGACGAACGGCTCCAAGGTTTTAGAACCAGGTGCAATGATCGCACATCATAATGACTTATTACATGGTCATTACAATGTTGACCATTTCTCCCTTGTGCGTCATTCCGACGAAGATTTATTTGAGCCGAGCCATTCAACCTATCGCTAACATAAGAATGACCAAGAATTTTAGTTCTTGGTCATTCCTTTTACTTTCTAAAACATCCAATCTACTACATGAAAGACGTTATGCTATAGCAAAAGCTTGTCCAAAAGGATAGAGTTTTTTTAGAAATGGAACAGGTAACTTATTGGATATAGTAAAAATGGGATACAAGTTATATGGAAACCTTCTTCTTCATAGGGCCACTGTACGACCAGTGACCCTAAGTATCAAGTCAGGAGGTGTAAGGCTAAAATTAGCTTTACACTATTATATATATGTGAAAGTAGCTTTGAAAGTTAGTGATCTGCCTGTTCGATAGATTATTTTTTGAAAGGCGACTAATTAGGGCACAATATGTCGGATGACATCATTCTATTCTTGCTATTGTTGTGTAAAGGGAGGTTATTCAAGTGGATTCATGCACACGATTGAATGAAGCAATTGCCTATATTGAGGCCAATTTGACAAACGATATTGACATGAGGGAAGTAGCAAGAAAAGCGTATTGTTCAGAGTATCACTTTAAAAGAATGTTTTCATTTCTAGCTGGTATCTCACTATCTGAATACATTCGTCGGCGACGTTTGACACTGGCTGCTCTTGATTTGTCGAACGCCTCTTTGAGAATCCTTGATATAGCTGTTATGTACGGCTATAGCTCAGCAGATGCTTTTACACGAGCTTTTCAGCACTTACATGGAATGACACCCTCAGAGGCAAGGCAAACTGGTCAAACATTTAAAGCTTTCCCACGGATGACCTTCCAACTTACCATCCAAGGAGGAAAAGAAATGAATTACCGACTCGAGCAAAAAGAAGCCTTTCACATTGTTGGCTTGATGAAACGTGTACCGATTATTTTTCAGGGAGAAAATCCGGACATTGTGAAAATGGCGCAATCTCTAACAATTACAGATATTGAGCAGCTTAAAAAGCTGTCCAATGTGGAACCTAAGGGCATCATCCAAGCCTCTACAAATTTTTCAGAGGGGCGAATGGAGGAGAAGGGAGAACTCGATCATTATATTGGAGTAGCTACTACAGAAGCAACAAACCCTGGGTACTTTTGTCAGCTTGCTGTCCCTGCGAATACATGGGTAGTCTTTACAGTGGTAGGACCATTCCCGCAAACACTTCAGGAATCGTGGGGCCGTATTTATGCCGAATGGTTTCCGTCTTCTGGCTATAATCAGGTGGCTGGCCCTGAAATTGTCAGTCATGCGAGCACTGATTTCTCCTCACCAACCTTTACAAGTGAAATATGGATACCCATTCACAAAAAAGAGCCTCTTGCATAATGCACGGCTCTTTAATGTATTTTTGTGCCATTTGGTACGTGCTGATCAGGTGTTAACAGGATAACGTCTCCCTCTTCGGGCACTCCACCAATCACTAACACCTCTGACTTAAAACCGGCAACTCGGCGTGGAGGAAAATTAACAATGGCTACAACTTGCTTTCCGACCATTGCCTCTGGCGTATACCGTTTTGTAATTTGGGCGGAAGACTGTTTAATGCCGATCTCCTCCCCAAAATCGATGTTCATTTTAATAGCAGGAACACGCGCTTTTGGTAGCTCCTGTGCCTGCAAAACTGTACCAACTCGTAGATCAAGCGCTGTAAAATCTTCAAATGTGGCCAATAGACAACTCTCCTTCATTTAACTATATTATCATGCTAACATTGTATGGGAAATTATTCAAAATAAAAAGAAGAGCACATAGAGTGCCCTTCTTTTCTTAACGACGATGCTCCACCAGGTCAATAGCTCCTAACACAATATGAGCTAAACCAAAGCCAAAAATGGTGTTGGCCACCATTTTATTAGAACCATGCTTTTGCTTCATGGCATATCCTGCCGCTGTGACAGCCGACCCGAGAATAGTTGGGATTAAACCTTCACGAACATTATTCATAAAATTGATCCCTCCGTCGTATGATTCGGTATGAGTTTCATACCATACTTACTATGAACGTTTGGAGCTTATCCTATACGAATAAATAGTAGAGGAAAAATACTCGTTTGTTATTTATTGTTGAATCGGTTCTACTTCTATTTGATCGACCATAAATTCGTTCTTCGTATGATCGAATGTATAGGTAATATGGAAATCAGCCACATTTATAGGAAATACGCTAGCTGCAAGGGTCAATTTTATTCGTTGGTTTTCTATATAATAAATCGTTATTGCACCAAAACCTAGCTGATCCTGCTGTATTTCTAGCTCTGGATCGATTTTATAGTCAAAGTGATATTCCTTGCCAAATGCTCGACCCGTAATATTTAATGTTTCAAAGTCTTTTTTCACAACGTTTGACTCCATATGTTGAGCAACAATTTCCTCATAATGAGGAACCTTTATTTCTTGTAAGTCCTGATCTACTACATGAATATCATAATTATCTAGCCCCGTTCCTCTACCAGTCTGAAGGATAATAACAGCTTCCTCATCGCCGTCATCTGTCATATCTATGTAAAACACTTGAGACTCGGTTCCTGTATCATCAGGGTTGTTCCAATTAAAGTCCTTCATTTTCCCATTAAACTCCAGTTTTACGCCATCTCCTTTCTTATACAGTTTTACTTCTTTATTGGCAGAGGAACCCATTCATGTGGCATCAGCATGTGTTGGACTATAAGCTTTTTTTAAAGTTTTTTCTTCTGTGGGATTTTCTTTTTGATCTGAATGGCAACCTGAAAACAAAATAGCACTCAACAATAGCAACGCACCCATTTCTTTTTTCAATTTGTATCTACTCCTTTTGTATTCTTTGGAAAACCGTCGACTTTGCTCATCGCAACGATTTATAAATAAAGAAAATTCCTCATTATATTATATAGTGGCTGTAATGAATATGAAAATTTTGGTTTTTTTGAAACGAAAATGAAGCTTCCACCGTATACTACAGAAGGGGTGTGTGGAAATGAAATATGTAGGCATCGGAACGATCATGTCCATCCTAGGTGTTGTATTTTCAATCCTAATATGGGGTACAGAAAAAGCCCATTTCCTTTCGGGGCTTGTAGGTGGAATACTCATTATTTTCGCTTTGTTAATGTCTGGATCAATGGGGAGTGGGGATCGAATGCGGGCCAATTTTGCAACAGAAACCAAAGAAGATAGGGATGAACGTAATCACATCATGAATAACGCTTTATGGTTAGCATTACCGAATATTATTGTCGCTATCTTTGCGTATTATATGTGAAAAAAACGTCTCAATAGAAAGGATGTTGCAGATTTTGGATAAAGAAAAAGATTATTATTCAGAGGCTTCTAGATATACACTTGCAGTTGTTCTCTTCACACTTATTATTTGGGGCATCTATGATTGGCGACATGCAACTCCCAATGGTTTTCAATTTTTATTAATAAACGAAATTGTTATCACCCTTGGCATTACACGATATATTTTGAAGAAGCGAGATCAAAGAAGAAAGCACTCTCAATAATCTTTACATAGGTAATCAATAAAAGTGTCACATCTACCCTAGGTGTGGCTTTTTTTGTTGCATTTAATAGTTAGGAGTACATTTGCAATAGAGAGGTGGTACTATGCAATTAACAGATGGTACACGGACATTTGAAACGGACATAATTGATGAAGCTGCTAGAAAAAAAGAACGTGATGAGCAGGAGCGGGAGATGCTTAATGCATTTGCTCGCTACGCATACCTTCGATACAAGCAAATACGGGATAAGGTTAATCCACGTAAATGCAAATACATGTATATCCATCAAGTTCGTCAACAATTAACTTCACCAGCAAGACTGCAACGTGTTTGCAATCTTTTAAGTATGACTGATGAAGAAATACTTTATATTGTAGAATTTGTCCGCAAGTATTTGAAATACGTCAAATAAAAGCCTCATCATCGGATGGGGTTTTTTTACATAATTTCTAGGGAGAATTGTTTCTCAATCACCCACTCCATATAGTATGATGAACGTGGATAAAGGAGTGAAGCGATTTTGAGATTCATGAAATGGTTAGTTGTTTTTATTATTTTCATTGGTATAGTTGGCTATGGTGTATTACATTTTGGCACGAAATTTGCGTCAGAAAAAATTGTCAATACACTCTCAACAGAATTAGAGAATAGTGGACAAAAGGAAGAAATCAAAAATACAATTGAAAACGATCCGGAGTTAAAAGCCTATATGGAAGAGGCGAAAACGGTAGATAGTAGTACGTTACCTTTTACGTCGAAAGAAGAGGCTACTAAAGTAATCATTCAAAAAGTAGGCATTACAGAGCTAAATGATATTCGTGTGAAATTACAGGACGGCTCCATGACGAAGGAAGAGGCATTACAACAGGTAGAAGGCAAATTATCAGATGAAGAAATAGCTGCATTAAAAGTTATTATCTATAAAGAACTATACGAATAAAACAAGGCACACTCAACATTGGCAGTGAGCGTTGCAGCAGAGGCACTTACGAAATGGTAAGTGTCTTTTTTTGTCCATGTATTCAGAAGAACACCCTCAAAAAAAGGACCATAAATTCTAGCGAAATAAAAAATTAGAAAAATTTGTCCCTTTTTATAGCATAAACTTTTATATAGATAGTACAGAGAGTAATTGTGGAGGAGGGGGATAGCCATGATCTACAGAGTAGTGAAGAACGATAACTTTGTGGTATTGGACAAGGGCTTTTTAAATAATGACCAATTAAGTTGGAAGGCAAAGGGATTGCTTGCCTATATGCTGTCATTGCCAGATGATTGGGATTTTTGTCTGACAGATTTGGCGACACGTAGTAAATGTGGACGTGACGGGACTGCTAGCATTGTTAATGAACTGATTCGGGAAGGTTATCTTCAAAAGGTACAGGAGCGAGCAAAGGATGGAAAATTCAGCAAGGTGGAGTTTGTCGTTTTTGAAGTCTCTAACCGTGCTGCCCAGCCGTCAACGGGTTATCCGTCAACGGCCGCACCACAAACGGAAAAGCCCACACAACTAAATAATAAATTACTAAATAACCAATTACTAAACAATAAAGATGATAATCAACAATCACAGACAGCCTACTACTTTTTCGAACAACAAGGCTTTGGCTCTCTGTCGGCGTATATGACTGCAAAAATTCATTCCTGGCTAAACATTTTTTCAGAGGAAATAGTCATCCATGCGATGAAGCTAGCTGTGGAGCACAATGTATTGTGCTGGCGGTATGTTGAGAAGATATTGCAAAATTGGCATCATAAACAACTAAAGACCATGGCAGATATTGCTTCAGACCAAATGCGCTTTCATGCCCAGAAGAAAAAAGTGACGGACATGCCAGCCAAGAGACGTCAAGAGATTATTCCACAGTGGTTTCACCATCGTCATGAAGAGGAACGGCCACAGCAGCCAGCCATTAATTTTGAAGCAGAGCGGCAAAAAATATTAGCGCTGCTCGAAAGTGGCTAAACGACCTGCTGTTCGGGGTACCATAAAGGCCTCACGGAGGAAAAGTAAGCATGATCCTGTAAAATTACCTGAATTCTGGCTAACGCATCGTCAAATGATTGCGGATCATATTGGCGTGTCCAGGCAATGGTTGAAATGACATTCATGGCAGCATATAAGGCATATAGTCGCCAAAACTCTTCATCTGGTGGCTGGGTGAAATACCCATTTATTTGCCCGATGCAATAGGGGACACTATGCCGTCTACTAAACAGGGCTAGATTATAAAAATCATGATAGGGATCACCTACATCATAGCCATTAAAATCAATAACCCCATTAAAACTATTTTGGTGGCAAATAATGTGCCCAAGGTGGTAATCATCATGAAGATGGGTAGTTGGGCGTTGTCTTAATAGCGGCCAATGTTCTTCTATAAAGTACAATAATTTAGCCTCTTGCGGAATTTGATAAGAATCCTGCTGATAGGCTTGTAAATAATTAGTAAATTTCTCTTTTTGTAACGTCTCCCAATGGATAGTTTTTGGTGATTTCACCTGATGAATTTTTCTTAATTCTTTCCCTGCCATTAGACCGAGATGATACTGCTCTGTGTCCGAAAGCCTAAGAATGATTTCATCCGCAGGGGAGCCTATTAAATAGCTCATCACCATCGCTGAAAGATGGTCGTCTGGGAGGACCATATATTCAATGGCCTTATGTGTTTGAACTCTCTGGAGCTCTAAGTCCTGTAGTAAAGTAAATTCAATCCACCTTTTCTCTTGGTGTGCGAGATCGGAGAGGCGTACAAATAAGGTGTATCATTAACGGTTACGACATATTTGGTATCAGAGGAATAGCCTTTGTCGATTTTTTTAATAGCCGTGTAACGGTGTAGGCTAGTTAATCGATTCATGATATTTTCTACAATCACTTTATCTCTCTCCTTCATTCAGTTTAGAAGATACAAAATACTATATGGAGCCGTCCTTTGTCAATGCACCTGTTGAAGTGAAATGATCATTTATTCATCATTTTAAATAATAGTCATGAGCACAACTAACTAGAAAAAATGGTGTAGCTTGCATTTACTAGAATAAGTGAATGTCACTCTCTTCCTTCATTCACTTTATATGTGTAGCAGCAAAAAAGGTGAAATAGAGCAGTCATCCATTCAGCCCATCAGTCAACCATGGCAAATAGCTAGCCTGTCGCAATAAAACTAGTTGTCCATTCACCCCTATAATCGTCAAACAAATGATGAATAGCATGGTGGTCATTCGCAAAAAAATGATAGGAAAGGATGGTGCATAATGAGTTATGTGATTGAATTGCAGATGATGTCAGGATTACCTAATCAACCGCTCACCGCCATTAAGTACGTGGTAGCACATGAATCGGGTAATAGCACTAACACTGGTCCAAATGCATTAGAAAATGAAATTGCCTATATGAATAAAAATAAAGCCAATGCCTTCGTTTCTCACTGGGTAGGGGGTGGCGGACGCATTGTGCAAATAGCACCAGTTAATCGCGTTCAATATGGTTGTGGCCCTAAAGGGAATCCATATAGCTATGCCCAAGTAGAGCTAGCGCGGACTTCTGATAAGGAACAATTTAAAAAGGATTACGCAGCATATATTTGGTTATTGCGCAAAATGGCTATAGAGGCAGGGATTCCCACTATTTTAGATGGTACTGGCAACGGCATCAAATCCCATCGTTGGATAGCTGATAATTTGGGCGGCACCACACACAAAGATCCGTTTGCCTATTTAATAAGTATGGGTATTAGCGAAGCACAGTTCCAGCAAGATTTAAAAAATGGCCTGGAGGAGGGGTTAACAATGTCACAATATAATGAGTTGAAGCAGGAAATAGAAGCTTTAAAAAGCGTATTAGCTACAAAAGCTAGTTTACAATACGATCGAGAAGTAGCCGCATCTCATAAAGAAGCGTGGGAATGGGCCATTAGAGAAGGCATTATCCGAGGCGATGGCAGTAAAAATATGAATCCGGCAGGGGTTCTCACACGTGAGCAAATGGCTACTATGCTCAAACGTTATTACGATAAATTTGTCGATAATAAATAACTATGCTATAATAAAGAAAGGATAAAGTTCGTTGAAACAGCGTGCTTTATCTTTTTTTTTTAAAGATCTTTAGAACTTTTGTCGAAATAAAAAGAAGAGAGGCGGGGGTTAGGATGTTAACGAAAATAAGAAAAGTAAAATTTGAGCAGGAAAGAAAAAATCCGTTATATAACGTGGTCATGGAGTGTCCAGAGGGAAAACAACTATATATAAAATTTGATTATACCTATAAGACTAAAAATTTCTGGCCATTAGAAGTAAATTATAATAAAAAAAATTATGGCGCCAAATTGGCATGGTATACAAATGAAGTTGAAAATATGACAGTTGCTGCATTTTTAGAGAAAATAGCTAATAAAATTAATAAAAAATATCAGTTCGAGTTAGAACAACACTAAAAAAGCAGCATCCTTCCAAGGAAGCTGCTTTTTGTTTGTCCATTATTTTGTTGTAATATAGACGGTTAATTTGGCTTCATCAAATGTTACCTCTGCGCCAAGGGCTTGACTAACAAAGCGTAAAGGCACCATTGTCGTTCCTTGATAAACTTCGGCAGGGTGGCTAAGGCTAATTGTAGATGTCGTTCCATTTGCATCAACATAAGCTGTTTTGTTGCCAACCCCGATAACAATTTTCTTCCCGACCTTCGTCGCAGTTACTTTTTTAGTGGCATTATCATAAGAAACAGTTGCTCCAAGAGCTTCAAAAATTGGTTTCATCGGTACCAATGTTGTGCCATTTTTCATGTAGGCGCTTGGCGTATAACTTTGTTTTACATTATTCAAATAAACGGCTACTTTTGTCAATGCTGGAGCCTGAATTGCTGTTGTGGGCTGTGTATAGCTGCTTTGACCACCTGAGGAGGAACCACTGCCGCTATTCCCATTATGATAATGATAGCCTGTACAAAGACCTTTTGCCTTTGACTTGTCTGAACAATTATGACCACCATTGCTATCGAGACGCCCTGGATGTGCATCAGCAATCGTGGTAGTGGTGAAGAATAGGGTAATCATCGCTAAAAATAAGACTAATTTTTTCATATATATCCTCCTATTATCAAAATATGTAATTATTATACTATCAAAAAGTAAAATTTGGTATGTTTTTATAGTAAAATAGTAGTGAAATATAGGGAAGCTATTACATATCCAAAATGGAAGGCACTAACAGAAAACGATTAATTCTTTTCGGTTTTTGTAAGAGGCGATGAGGACAGCTGCAAAAGTTGCTATGGTACTTGATGCAAACATAAGACTCATTGCCCTCATAATACTACTGGTCATATCTTCTTGCCTATAAAGAAGTATCATAGACAGTACGATACCTGTTAGGATAAAAAAATGATGACTATAGTACAATGCTTGTTCGGTTGTTCTTTGTTGTCGTTACATAAACGCATGAATTCTAAAATAAAATATAGGAAATTAAAAAAATAATGAAAATCAATATTTTTTATGCGATAACAAAAAAAGCATTCATCCGAATGGGATCAATGCTTGTTAGATTGATTCATTAACATCTTACATATTTACGTTTAAAACCAAGCCTTCCTCGATCAAGTTCCTTTTGAATAGTTTCATAGGCATTCAGTGTCGTGCTTTTTTTATTGTCACGCTTCATTTCCACAGGACCAACTGCCTGTGCTATTGCCACAGCTTTTTCGTGGAGGGGTACATAGGAAATCGCCACTGTGTAAAGAAAATTATTCATCGCAGATTTTGTTCGTTCAGGCGCAGTATGAATTGTTTTTTTCACAACCTCTAGCATGCTTGCTAATTTACTTTCAGAAAATTCGTTATCTTCACGATTTCCTAAAAGCCAGCAATAGCAGCTCCAGCCTGCTGACATTTTCAGTTCCTCACCACTCGCCATCCATGCATCTGCCACCTCTTGTGCAATAGGTGATTCCGCTAAAGTGACTGCCACTACATAATCAGCCAGCATATAAAAGTAAGCCGAATCCATCCATCGATCAAAATCAGCCGCCGTCATCGTTTTTGGATCTGCAATGATACCTGCAAAATACATAGCATCATAGTTGCCAGTCGCATAAAGCTCTTCTGCCAATGCCTGATCGATTTTAATTTTCTTGGCAATCGGCTTCATGGCTCCTGTTGCCACACCAAAAACCGGCTCATGTGCCCCATTCGACATATACATTTTTTTCGTCCGTTCTTTGCCTAGCTCCTTCAGCTCCTGCATCACCATTTCTGCATTCATAGAAGCACTTCCTTTATTATCTGATTTCAACGCTCTTTACTATTATCCTATAGGGCATGCCCTTTTGTCATGATTGAACTAGTTTCGTCTAGAAATGCTTCCATCTTATTCGAATAAAAAATACGCTATTCAAATATAGTTGTTCACGATTAAAGCCTATTCCAAATAAACATAAATTGTGCAGCATCCGCTTCAAGGGCTAGTTGGTGATATTCGGTCGATTCATCCTCTGTAATTAAGCGACCTTTTTGAACATTTAAAATGGCATGTTTAACAGAAGCAGGATGTTCAACGGAGTAGTGAGAATCCTTTAGGAGGGTAAGGGCAGATCGACATTTATGTTTATCAATGCGTTCATTTTTTCCTTTGAAATATAGTTTTATAAGGTAGGGGATGTCATCAACGATTAAACCAAGCTCTGGATTTGAACGGACGATTAAGTCATCACAAACCCAATTAGATTTACCGGGTTCAAACCATTGCACATTTTTGTTTTTAAAAAATTTTAAATAGGCTTTTATAGCTTCTTGATAATTTTTCTGACGAGCAGGGAGGGCATTGTCTACAAGATCGAGAAGGTAGGAGTCATTAAAATGATGTTCATGGTATTTTTTTAACCCTTCGCGTAATGCTTTCCAATAATCCTTAATTGGATGATAATCGCCCTGATATTTAATATCTTTCACAAATTTCGTCTTGGCGGCACTTCCCTTCATCGTGAAGTCCGTAAATTGTGTTAAGCCAATTGATGGCTTTGTCAAAATTGTCATTTTCACATCACCCTTCCTTCATAAAATTACAATGTTATAGATTAGTATTATATTGGTACGAGTAAATTTATATGATTGCTCGAAGACTGAAGAGAGCTGGGATGGCAAGGTTCTACTACTATAGAAAAATCAATTTTTTGAAAAAAGGATGTTTAGATAGGATGTAGCTGGGAATATAAATAGCGAGCTAGTCAATAGCTCAAAAAAAATTAGGAGGAATAGAAAATGGCTAACAAGCAAAACAATCGCAACAGAAACAACAATGAAAACATGACTGTCGAAGAAGCGGGACGTAAAGGCGGAGAAGCTACCTCCAGAAATCATGATCGTGATTTTTATGAAGAAATAGGACGTAAAGGCGGCGAGGCTACGTCTAAAAATCATGGACATGAATTTTATCAAGAGATTGGCCAAAAAGGTGGAGAAGCTACAGCTGACAACCACGGCGAGGAATTTTACGAAGAAATAGGTCGCAAAGGCGGCGAGGCTCGCAGCAAACAGCGTAGTAATAACACTAACCAAAATCGAAGAAGTAACAATCAATAACTAATCCCTTTAAATAAGATAAGACCCTTCACACACGGGGCGTTTGTAGTTTTTACTACAAGCGCCTTTTTTGTGGAGCATTTCCTCAAGATCTACAGGATTTATTTGTTGAATTTATATGAATTGTAGTATATATTTAATCCGTTTCCATTATAGTTACATGAGATTGTTTGCAGAGGAAATGAGGACGGATCATGACAAAACAACATAATGAAAAAGAACTATATGATATCATCAACTCCGTTGTGCAGGCTGTTGGCATGCGGATGACTATAAAGCAGGACCATTCAGGAATTAATATGAGCTATAACTTTATTGGGCATTATGTAGGCTTTGATGCCGAGCGATTAATCGAGGCAAAGAATGAGCTGCCACATCCACCTTCACTTGAAGTGTATGTAAAAACAATGACCTTACATGAGCTGGGTCATGCGGTGGATCGTGAAGCATTACAATCATCGCTTCCGCGTACCATTGAAATTTTTACAATGAAAAAACAACATAGCTTACAGGAAATTTATCTTCATGAGCATCTGTTATCTATGTTGCTGGAAGAACATCATATGAATATTCAATTTGAGCAAACTGCATGGGAAAATGCTTGGGCTCTCAATCATAAACATCACTTAGTAAGTGATGAGGATTTTGATTATATAAAGCATTATAGCCTAGCGACCTATAAAAAATTATATGACCAAGATTTACAAGCATATCACCATCTTTTGAACCAGCTTGTACCTCAATTAGCATAGCTAGAAATGATTATTTCATACCTTTCCAAGAATGAGATCGAACCAATTAGGGCAATGTAATACTACTTGGAGGTGATCATTTTGACAAAGGGCAAGCAATATAAACGTCAGTCAGAGTTGGCGGAATTAGCGACAGATTTAAGTCCAGATGATTTAGATGTGCGTGAAGATAATTCTTTAACAAAAGAACAAAAGAAAAATTCAAACGATACGAATCGTGCGAATGAATCATCATCATGTAAATCTCAATCATAATTCACACACCACAATCCATACGATTGTGGTATTATTTTGTCCGTAATTTCACCTATGAGTAGACTAAAGCAGAGAAGATGGTTTGAATCCGTACATACAATGCATAAACAGATACCAAATTAACATCCATTCCTATCAATTACCAGATTTATATAAAAACTATGGGTATAAAGAGAACAGATTCCATTTTTTGCATGCTATAATCATACATAATGAAAGAGGAGGGATGGAAATAGTGGAATTTTTTATTATGTTTATTGGCATCATCATAGTCGTCAGTATCCTTAGTAGCTTTAGCCAAAAATCTAATCAATCCAATGAGGAGATACATGATTTACATTCAACAAACGATTGGAATGGTCATCATTTGCATACTACTACTCACGAGAACCATCATTGTGCTGATAGCTCAACAACTAGTGATTCGTCATGTGGTCCTTCAGGAGATTGAGCAATGAGGAAATCTAATTTAGTAAGAAAGCCTAATGATTATTATTTATCATTAGGCAAATTTATAGAAAGATTGTAGTTTTTTCATCGTAAATAGAAATTATGGCTAAAAGTATGATTTACAGATGACATACTAGATTTATAACAATGAAATAAAGCCTCCTTTAAAGGAGGGAGAGAATGATTTTTAAAATGATAATCATTCCTATAATTAGTATCTCAGCCCGAAGCGTTCCTTGTAATAGCGAATAAGTCCTTTAGACCACCAACTAACCATAGATTATTACCATCCTAAGGTTGTAAAATAAGCTATAGATACAGAGAGAAATTGGAGGGAAAAGATATGATACGATTTGAAAATGATTATGCAGAAGGTGCCCATCCACAAATTTTGCAAAAATTAGTGGAAACCAATGAGGAGCAATCTCCAGGTTATGGGATGGACGAGCATTCGGAAAGAGCTAGAGCCTATATCAAAAAAGAGATAGCGGCTGAGCAGGCAGACGTTCACTTTTTAGTTGGTGGCACGCAAACGAATACAACTGTCATCGCCTCCATCCTACGTCCTCATCAAGGAGTCATTGCGGCAACTACAGGCCATATTGCTGTCCATGAGACAGGGGCAATTGAAGCGACCGGTCATAAAGTGCTCCCTTTGCCTAGCGATGATGGTAAAATAACGGCCGCACAGGTAAAGGCATGCTATGACGCCCACTGGCAAGACAGCACACATGAACATATGGTACAGCCAGGCTTAGTGTACATATCTCATCCAACAGAAAATGGAACAACATATAGTAAAGCAGAGCTAAGTGCAATAAGTAAAGTTTGCCGGGATTGTGGATTGCCATTGTTTCTAGACGGTGCTCGTTTAGGCTATGGTTTAGTAGCAGACGGTAATGATTTATCGTTAAAAGATATTGCTCAGCTTTGCGATGTATTTTATATAGGTGGAACAAAAATGGGCGCCTTATTTGGCGAAGCGGTCGTAATCGTGAATCCAGCTTACCAACGAGATTTTCGCTATATGATCAAACAAAGAGGTGGGCTACTCGCAAAAGGCAGATTACTAGGTCTTCAATTTGAAACATTACTGGAGAATCATCTTTATTTGGATATTGCCCATCATGCGGTAGAGATGGCAATGCTCATTCAGCAGGCGTTTATCCAAAAAGGATTCGCCTTACGCTATAATTCAAAAACCAATCAGCAATTCCCCATTTTGCCGAACGATTTACTTAAGAAATTAGGCGAAAAATACTCCTTCTCTGTTTGGGAAATCTTCGATGATACCCATACGGTTGTTCGTTTTTGCACAAGCTGGGCGACAAAAAAAGAAAATGTGGAGCGTTTAATAAAGGACATCGAGCGACTAGCATAATATTCAACTGCACTTGGACTTCCCGAGTGCAGTTTTTTTCCTATTATTCCCTAAATATTGCTATAATGCAATTAGGAAGAAAGGTGGGGGTGTATGATTAACTACGTAGCATTACTGAGAGGCATTAATGTAGGTGGACATAATAAAATAAAAATGGCTGACTTAAGGGAAGCTCTTATACCACTTGGATTGCAAAAAATTCGTACCTATATACAAAGCGGGAATATTCTTTTTGAATCCACCGAATCAGAGGAAGTTTTGCAGAAGCTAATTCATGAAACAATCCAAATAAACTTTGATATTACAAGTACAGTCATCATTAGAACCGCTGAGGAACTTCAGCATATCGTCAACAATTGCCCATTTTCTCAGCAAGACATGGCTGACGCTAGTGCCACGGCAATAGGGGAATGCCTTCATGTCGCCTTATTACCTGCTGCCCCTACGGAAGAAAATAGTAATAAATATTTATCATATGTGAATGAGCAAGAGCGTTGTGTCATCATCGGCAGAGAGGTTTATCTTTTATTTTACAATAGCATTCGCAACGCTAAGCTTAGTCAACAATTGCCCAAGCTCGAGGTGCCCGCAACGGTTCGTAATTGGAAAACTATCATGAAGCTTACAACCATGTTTGATTCATGACGCGAGCTCCATTAAGTTTACTCATTTAACCTATTAGTTATTTCATTGTAAAAACGATTCATCAAAAATGCTCATCATCTATCTCTTTATTTTGATGTGGAATTGGGCGAAAAAACCGTATCAATGCGGAAGAAAAATAATAGGGGAAGCATAAAAACGGGAGCAACTAAGGATGCTTTCGTTTTTTTAAATAGATAATAAAAAGGGCTGTAGCGAGATTATTCGCTACAGCCAAGAATTGGTTGACCCTCTGAGGATTTCCAATGTATTATAGCATAATTATTTAGTTCTTGTATAGAAGGGTAGGAATTAGGTGTATGGTCACACTAAATTAACCCTTGAACATTGCACTTTCTAGTAGTTGGTGACTTGAAAAAACACGCACTGTCAACGGATGAGCTGAAAAAGAAAACGATAGCTCAAGCCAGTACATCGACGTTTGTCTTGACAATACCCATGCGCCTTATTTAAATTTCTCCGGCTTAGCCACTTTGATGGATGAAGCTTCCCCACATTTTGTACAAAACGTTAAGATGAGGGGAGATCCAGTAGCCATAATGGAGCCCATCGGCCGTATATTTCCTTCACTTGTGAAACTGCCAATTTGTCCTGAAGCAAAGGCATCGTTTCCACATGCTTTACAATTCAATTTATTGCTTGCCATATGAACACCTCTTTATGTAATATATGTAAATTTTAACATAAAAAAAGAGAGCGTAGGTAATCGATAAGCTAGTCTTTTTAGTTTAAAAATAAATAGTTTAATGTTAAACTACATTTCAGGAAGAAAGAGTTGGTTGCTCTTTTTAGTTATAAGGAGGAATTGTAAATGAATCGTGTACAAAATAAAGTAGCATTAGTAACAGGTGGCGCATCAGGGATTGGTTTATCAGCAGCGACCTTATTAGCACAGGAAGGCGCAAAAGTTGTTATTGCCGATTTTAATGTAGAGGGTGCTAAAGAAGCGGCCAGTTCTTTAGTGAAAGAAGGATACGAAGCTTCAGCTATTTTCCTTGATGCAGGAGATGCCTCTTCTATAGAGGCAGCGGTGAACTTCACGGTGGAACAATACGGCACATTCACAGTACTATTTAATAATGTGGGACTAACGAACTTGCAGAAGGATTTAGATGTTGTCAATATAGACTTAGATGAATGGGATCGTTTAGTCAATGTGAACTTAAAATCCATTTTACTCGGTAGCCGTTTTGCGATTCCACATATGCAAAAGGCAGGAGGGGGTTCTATTATTAACACAGCTTCCATGGCCGCATTCGCTAGTGATCAAATCCGTACAGCTTATGGGGCTACAAAAGCAGGCGTGGTCAATCTGACGAAGAACATTGCCACACAATATGGTAAAGATAAAATTCGCTGTAATGCGGTCGCACCAGGTCTCATTTTAACACCAGCAGCGAAAAATAATATGCCAGAAGAAATGCTAGCAATCTATTCTAAATTTAATGCTCTACCATATCATGGTGAAGCAGATGATATTGGTCATGCAGTGGTATTTTTAGCCTCTGACGAATCGAAATTTATGACAGGTCAAACATTGCAAATTGAAGGTGGGCATTATTTAGCAAACCCAACCATTGCAGACACGAATAACGGGTTAGCTACTCTTAACTAAGTTCTCCATAAAAGAGGTTGTCCCTTAATAGGCAACCTCGATTTAATTGTTTGATTTACATGTTGGGAGCTTGCAACCCGAACTGTGCCCATTCCTCTTTGGCTGGACCATAAATGCCTGGAACAGGTAAGCCTGCTTGACGCATTAGCACAGTCATTTGTCCACGATGATGACTTTGATGTTGCAATAAAAATAATAAGAGGGAGCCGTTAGGGATGGTTTGACCAATAAATTCAATTGTTTCATTCATGGTCTTGTCTGTCCATTGTGTTTTTAAAGCTTCCATAAAGGCATTACTCGCTTGGTAATAGCTATCTGCAATCAATTGTGCTGAAGTAGGAACAGGAAAATCCTCTGCTGGTGCCTCGAATGTTAGATGGGTATTCGCAGAAATAATTCGAATGGCTGTGACCGTATGCCACGCTATACGTCCTAAAGTCCAATGTTCAGCAGTAATGGCTTGATGAAGCGATTCATCAGTAAGCTGTTGTAATAGTTTTTGCGTAGCAGTGGCCTCAAATGTCCAGGATTGTAAAAAATGCTCTACTGTTTGAAACATAAAAAACCTCCTAAAATGAAATCTTCCATTCAATTATATATTTATTAATAGTGAATAGGATTATTTTCCACAAATTAAGTTCCCAAAAGAAAAACCATATAAAGTATGGCATAAACAGGAAGGGCAGTGGACGTAACGATATACATTATCCATTCACCCATCGTTAGTTTTCTTTTCCATCTCGTTAATTTAAGATGTCGACGATACACCATAGTAGAAATAAGTATGAGTATAAAGGATAGCTCCTTTAAGGAATCTAATAAGGTAATCAAATCATCATCTCCTTTAGGCTGTTGCAATATATGAGCCGAGCTGTATGAACATGACAACAAAATACGTGATATCCGCCAGTAGCTGGTTTAAGAAAAAAGCGCGCCTCTATACAAGATAGAAACGCACATACTGTTACTCTTCGCGAATGACCATAAATACTCCACTAAAAATAAATAGGGAGCCCAACCAAAACGAAAGACCAATCGCTTCACCTAAAAGAAGCCAGCCTAAAATTGTGCCTACAACGGGCTGAAGGAAGAAAAATAAGCCCCCACTAGAAGCATTCATTAGTTGAAGCCCTTTATTCCACAATAAAAAACCTCCAGCAGTTGAAACAATACCTAAGTATAACAAGCCGCCTGAAATTGTAGGCTGTAAAACAACGGATAAATTCAAATCTTTTAGCCTTGGAATGACAAAAGGCGTTAGTAGTATGACGGCAATCAAAGAAGAGTAGGTTGTTACAACAATTTGAGAGTAATGACTTGGAACCTTTTTTACTAGTACTGACATTAATGCCCATGTCAATGCAGCAACCAATAAGTAGAGTCCACCTAATTGTTGGGTTAAATTAATTCCGCCATGGCCTACAATAGCACCAACGCCAATTGTGGCAAGAATAATGGACAATCCTTTTTTCGGCGTTATGTTTTCCTTCAATATGATACGAGCAAAGACCACCATAAAAGCAGGTGTTGTAGCCGTAATAATCGCACCCATTTGGGCAGTGGAAAGCATAGTGCCCATTTCTTGGGTAACTATCGAAATTGTATTCCCAATGAGGCCGACAAGAATAATAAGGAGCCTATCTTTTTTGGCGATTTTCCAAGATTGCTTCATCATAATGCCAATTAAACCAAGCGCTAATACGGCAATCAAATAACGAATCCAAACAAGCTCCAACGGTGGCACGACTTCCACCACTACTTTAACAACTACATACATAGCGCCCCAAATGCTCGCCGCAAGCGATAAAAAGAGGGCACCGATAATTTTAATTCTCATGTTTTTTCCTCCGTTTTCATAGATACCTATGTCCTTAACGGAGAAAAAGCGCTTCTACCGTTAAGGAAGAAGAAGTGCTGGAACGTCCTGTTCAAACAATGGAGCATACATCATTTAGATCACACCATCCTATTCATATATTTTTATAAGTACAAGGGAAACGTCATTGATTTCAGCAAGGCGATTCAGATTGAATAGCAATACTAGTTTCGAGCTGTTCTAAACAACGATACACTACTAAAAACAAAGCCTATAAATCCACAAACGAAGAACATATAAGCTACAAGCTGGGACATAGCTTCCAAGTGATTGGTAAAGATTTTATAGGCTCCTACTAAAAATAATGCTAAGCCGCTAACTAAACAGATGAAAATCCTACTCTTAACAGTCATCACATCCCCCCCCTGAAAATTAGATTGGCGAATGAAGCTTGATACATGCCACTTCTTTTTTGCTCTTTTAGGGAATAGTCAGCCTAAAAAAACCTATAAAAGAGGAGGGACACCAATAAAACTAAAATAGCTCCTACTCCATAAACAGAAATAACTGTAATCATGTCCTTTTTCATGAAAACACCACCTAATGTGAAACTTGATTTTCATCCATCAAAGTGGTTCTTTTTATCACCAGTTTACTAAAAATTGATGCAAGCACTTGCTGAAATAACATGCCAAACACGACAGGCATTGCTACTTTACCTGGGAAGTATGTAGTAGCAACAATGACCCCAACGGCAATATTTCTCATACCGCCAGTATAAACAAAGGTAGCCATATGTGAATAGTCTTTTAGCAAATAGCGACCTATGTAAAAGGCGAAAACATAGCCGGATACAGCAATTAAAAACACTAATAATATCACGAACAATAGGTGTAGATTAAAATCCTTCAAGTATGGAGCGATCGCACTGCTATTAATTAAAATGACAGTAAATAAACATAGCTTTGAAAAAGGTGCAAGCTTCTTTCCAATTTTCTTGGGTATTTCTCCCTTTGACCATTCATTCACCAATATACCGACAATCGTCGGCAAGACAATCATTAAAACTAAGTTAAATACAAGCGATAGAACGTCTAATTCAATTTTTTCACCCGACACAAAGAAGAGAATGAAAGGGAGAATGAATGGAGAAAGTAGCGTATCGATTAAAATTATGGATAAGCCTAATGGTAAGTTTCCTTTGCAAATATTGATCCAGATAACACTTGTAACCCCTGTTGGAAGTGCAACCGCTAAAACAAAGCCGACCGTTAATAAATGGTCGTCAAAGATCACAGTGGATAAGAAATACGCCCATAACGGCATGAATAGGTGAAGAAAAATAATGGAGAAGATAATAAGTCCTGGATGCTTCATAAAGATTTTTACATCTTTAAATTTCATATGTAAGCTTCCTGAGAATGTCATGAATGCAAATAGCCAGGACACGAGGAATACTAAATTTTGTCCCCAGCTTTCAACTAATACACCTAAAATTAAACTTAATGGTGTCAAGATGGCAATGTATTTTTGGAGAAATACATTTAATTTTTCTAACATCAAAAGACCTTCTTTTTCATCTGATTTTATACCTTAATTATAATAATAACAGGAAGAATAGGGGGATAGGCAAATAAAAAAGCAGAAGGTTCGATAGCATCCGGTCTAATAGGCTTACCAGTGATTTATCGCTATTTTCACCAAGACAACGTATAATAAGTGAAGCAGAAGAAAAAGAATTTATTTTTCCTCTAGTCAAAAAAAGAGGTGCAATTACTTGAAACAGTTTGAAACAGCATTACCTGAGCAGTATGAAACATTAAAAAAACAGGCCAATTATACATCTAGCTGGCGAGAGCGTTTAGACGCAGTCGAAAAGTTATCGGCTTATCAACATGACAAAATCATAGATTTATTATTAAATCGTATGCAGCATGATACTGTCTACAAGGTGCAGGTAGCAGCCTATGAAGCACTTGTGGCGCTTGGCGAGGACGTAGAGAAACCATCACCTGCACGTTTTGATATTATCAAGGGAACAGACAAAATTTTCCTGCGGGTTAAAAAAAGCTTGCCGAAGGACCATACAGTGGCAGACTTTGCAGATAAACTAAAACGTATGCGTTTAGATGTCTTTGATGCGTATGAAGGCGACAAAGGTGTACAATTTATGAACTGGTTAGAGGAACGTTGGGCAAAACTGTAATCAATTGTATACCGATTTATGAAGGAAAGTTATTCTCTCCCAATGTGGAGAGAATGGCTTTTTCTTAGCTAAAGCTGCGGTTCAACAAATAATAAAATGTATTACTTTTTTACTTTGCATCAGGGAACGACGCATACTATACATAACGATCTTTAATTAACCGGCACTTTTTACGAAAAAGGAAAGCATCAGATGTCGTAGAGGAATGATAAAAAAATGCTGGTATGCTAACTACAGGTTTTTATTCAGATAACACACGTTGAAGAATCTCGAAAAGTCCTATCGTAGCTATGTTTATATAGCTAAAAGAGCACCAACATTGACTTAGCAACATTCCTGCCTTTTAGTGTGTTTCCAAGCTTTCGTGTGGGAACGTTTATTGAATTTATAATCTATAAAGTATTTATTAATCAAGAATAGTCATTGCAGTAATACATCAGAAAATGAATACAAAACATTAGTTATCCACAATAATGATGAAAACACCAAATAACAAGAAACATACTCACTATCCCCCAAGCAGTGGAACTCCATATCCACCAAATTACGGATTTAGCTTTGAATGAATTTTCCTCGTTTATAAAAGCAACCTTACTTTCCATCCCTTTTTTCATGGAAGTGAGAACAATAAATCCAATTATTATGAAGCCAATAGTTATCCAAAGTAATAGGTCCAATTTTACATACCCTTTATAATTGAAAGTCACTCCAATTTATTATAGTAATTAGATTCTACAAGGAAAACAATAAACCTTGTGATCATTCAAGTGCAATTTAGTATTTAAAATACCCTGTGAAAATAATAGATAAACACATGCTGAAACTTAAAGTTCCAAAAGCTATGTTTGGAATCTTTTCTTTCATTCTGACCTGATTGTAGATGAATAGATTTTGCACATCAACAAAGGATTTTTAATCAAACTTTATTGATCAATTTGCTTGTCTCATTTGCATCATTTCATAGTTTCTTTATTGATTATTTGATATTTGTCTCCATTATAGTAAAACAGCCCCTTCAAAATGAAAGGGGCTGTTCGTGGGGGCTGAAATTACCCTCAAGTCCAAGGGATTTATCGAATTTTGACTTGTCTTTTATCAGTTTCCTTCGAAAAAGGAATCCGTACAATACCAACGATCAATAAAATATTACCTGTCCATCTTAGCCAGACATAATAGGGATGATCCTTTAACAGAAACAGTGAGGTTAGTATAATAATCATCCCAATCCCAATGAGCAATTTTATATAAATGGGTATTTTCGACATTTCCTTCCTCCTTTTAAAATAATGTACTTATCATCAATCTATAATGTTGCTAAGTACCTAAAAGACTAGAAGTGGGTAACGATAATTGCTATTGATCCAAAGATAAGGATGCCCATATTTAGCATACTAATCATTGAATAGTTTCAATATATTATAAAATTTATGTTTACTAAACCTTCCTAATAACTTATGTAAGTCATGTAAAACATATGAAGGGTCACTTTGGTTAGAAGTGACCCTAAGTAACAAATCAGGAGGTTGTTAAACTAGTTTAGCTTAACTATTACTATATATATGATGAGTTCACTTCGTATATCTAGTTGATGGCCTCTTCAGTAGAAATTAAAACTATATTGAAGAAAAATTATTTTTTTAGCAAAAAAATAGTTATCGGAGGACGCGTATTTTCAGTAAAAATCTATAATACCCATACAAACATAAATAAGGGAGCAAATAGGAGAAAAAGGTAAAATAAATATTCCATCCGTTTTGGTAGATGACCCTTTCAAAGAAAACAAATATCCCTTCTAAAAAAGTGGTGAGCAAAGTCATTAAAAATAGAACCAAAAAAGGTTTGTTCGTTTTTTTTATGAAATAGATACAGTAGCAGGATAAGACAGGGTATATGCCAACATCAAAAGGTAGTGAAGCGAAACTTTTTTGTTCGGGAAAAGGTAGCACCTCCCAAAAATCGAAATAAAAGCCGAGAGCATTCATGAGATAAGCAACGACACTAAAAAATGGAGCCACTAAAAAAAGCAATATTTTTTCTTTTTTGTATAGATGCATGAGACAAATCACCCAAGGAATGAGAAAAACTAAAAATAAATGTAAAATCATCTTTTACCCTTTCATTACTAACTAATCTAATCTTTATTAGTATTACTGCAGAACCGTAGAAACATACAGATGTTGGTGATGTGGAATATAACAATACGTCAAAAATATTTTAATTGATGTGGACAATAATGAGGACGGGAGTTGAATAAAGTGAGTGGAATTGATAAACGTAATCGATTAAGCGAGGAGCCATTTACGTATCAAATTACGAAAAAAGGGACTGTCGCTATTTATTACGAGGGGAAACAAATTAAAGTGGTTAAGGAAAACGAGGCAGAGCGTCTTTTAGCAAAAATCCATGAAGCGGAACAACAGACAATAGAAGTTCAATTATTATTAGCGAAAATGACGGGCAATTTTAAAAGAGGGAATGAAAAATTAGGGAAACAAAAAAGAAAGGTTTAGCTATGGAGAATCAAAATTTATGTGATGAATGATTTTTCGGTATAATATTTATGCAATTTATACATCCAATTATTGTATTTCATTTTCCTTTTTAAGGCATTGAGCTAGGTGCGGATCGTGATTTTTTATACCTCATCATCCACTTATAAAAATACAAATGATTGTTATGTCCAATTATAGGGGACTTCTAATGGCGTGCTTTCTTTTGAATTTGAATATTTTGTTAATCATTCGCTCATTTTACCATTTCTGTGGAAATACGTGCTATTCTATATTGGAATAATAAATAGGGAGGCGTTAATATGTATTACAGCAATGGTAACTATGAAGCTTTCGCACGTCCTAAAAAACCTGAGGGGGTAGATGAAAAATCTGCTTATCTAATTGGTTCGGGTCTAGCCTCGCTGTCAGCAGCATGTTTTTTAATTCGGGATGGCCAAATGAAAGGTGAGAACATTCATATTCTTGAAGAGTTAGATATTTCAGGAGGTAGTCTGGATGGCATACTTAATCCGACGAGAGGGTTTATTATTCGCGGTGGTCGAGAAATGGAGGACCATTTTGAATGCTTATGGGATTTATTCCGTTCCATTCCTTCATTAGAGGTAGACAATGCTTCTGTTTTAGATGAATTTTATTGGTTAAACAAAGAAGACCCCAATTATTCAAAATGCCGATTAATAAAAAATAGAGGTCAAAGACTTGAAGATGATGGCAAGTTTACCTTATCGGATCAGTCATCTGAGGAAATGATTAAATTATTCTTTACGCCTGAGGAAAAGCTAGAGGATAAAAAAATCACAGATGTTTTCTCTGAAGAATTTTTTGAATCGAACTTTTGGCTATATTGGTCTACGATGTTTGCATTTGAAAAATGGCATTCAGCTATGGAAATGCGCCGTTATATTATGCGTTTCATTCACCACATTGGTGGATTACCAGACCTATCAGCATTGAAATTTACGAAATATAACCAATATGAATCATTAGTATTACCGATGATAAAATATTTAGAAAGCCATGATGTTGATTTTCAATATAATACGGTAGTAGAGAATGTTTTGGTCGATAAAGTGGGCGACAAAAAAGTAGCTCATACGTTAGTTTTAAGAAAAAATGGCGTGAAAAAGAATATTGAGCTAACAGAAAATGAATTGGTGTTTGTGACAAATGGTAGTATCACGGAGAGTACAACATACGGAGATAACTATACACCAGCCCCTATCAATAAAGATTTAGGTGGAAGCTGGTCACTGTGGAAAAACATGGCTGCCCAAGATACAGACTTTGGACGACCAGAAAAGTTCTGTGATCATCTTCCAGAAGAAAGCTGGTTTGTTTCCGCCACTCTAACGACATTAGATGATCGTGTGGCTCCCTATATTGAGAAAATTAGTAAAAGGGACCCTTATGCAGGTAAAGTAGTGACTGGAGGCATTGTCACAGCTACAGATTCTAATTGGATGCTAAGCTATACGTTAAACCGACAACCTCACTTTAAACAACAACCAAAAGACCAATTAGTCGTTTGGATTTATGGTTTACTATCAAATAAACCAGGTGATTTTATTAAAAAAAGTATTACGGAATGTACTGGTATTGAGATAGCACAAGAGTGGTTATACCATATGGGTGTACCGGTTGATGAAATTCCTGACATCGCCCAAAATTCTTGTAATACTATTCCGTGCTATATGCCTTATATCACCTCTTATTTCATGCCAAGAGCCATGGGGGATCGTCCACTAGTTGTACCAGAAGGCTCTGCTAATTTAGCCTTCATTGGTAACTTTAGTGAAACAGCAAGAGATACAGTTTTTACAACTGAATATTCAGTAAGAACTGCGATGGAGGCAGTCTATCAACTATTAAATATTGATCGTGGAGTTCCAGAAGTATTTGCATCTTCTTTTGATGTTCGCACTTTATTAGCTTCAACTGCTCGCTTATTAGATGGCAAACAATTAACAGATATTGATGCCCCATTTATCTTAAAACAAATTGGTAAATTAGGTATTCACAAAACAAAAGATACGATTATTTATGACTTATTGAAAGAAAGTAAATTAATATAGACATGGGTAATTAGCGGAAATCAGCTTACTCAATAGACAAAGCCCTTAAAGGGACTTTGTCTATTTTTATGACGAACATAAATCTTCATCCTAGAAAGAATGAACGGAATGTAATGAAACTATTAAATTTAGTCTATCGTAGCGAGCAGATACCGAATCAATCGAATTACGTTTCTCAGCAGATTTTATTAACGAAGAAATAATCAATGGGTAATAGGTTCTTTGAGCGAAAATATGTATGAGCCGCTGCCATAAAACGAAATAAACATCAAAATGTCGCCCCTATATAGGCGACTTTTTGATGCTATTCATTTAAGATTGGAGCGCAAACATTTTTATAAAATTGCTCTATAGCGAGGGAGAAACTATACTATAATTCAAAGCGCATCGTATGGTTTATATCCTTAAACCCAAGTTTTTCATATAAGGCTATAGCTCCTTTATTTCCAGACAGAACGTTCAACTCCAAGTAATTTAATTTGCGAGTATCAGCCCATTTCTTCGCTTCTAACAGTAAGGCAGACCCGATTCCTTTACTTTGGTATCGCTTTCCAACAATGACATCAATAATAAAGGCGTAAGTGTATTCGACCATGCATGTATAGCGAGGAGTCGTCATCTCCTTTATTAATAAAAATCCTAGGATTTCATGATCTTTTTCAGCGATTAAAATATCCGAATCATCCTCGATAATGGTATATCGAATAAAATTAACATCTTGTTTAGCAGGTCTGATATATTTAGGTTGTAGAATAGACATTTCTAAAAAGAGCTCTTGGTATAACACCTCGATCTGTGGAATGGCATCAAGTGTGGCAATTTTTATTTCCATCGTCCTATACCTCCATTTATGTTTTACTAATATGGAATATTTTACATGATTGGATGAATAATAGAAAGGGGAGAGAGCATGAGATTATGGCATGTGGATGTAATAGGCTTCCTACCAAAAGGGCAGCTACTTTCACAATGGCGAGAATTAAACAGTATATTTGCCAAGGAAGATAAGCATATACTCATTAATTATATTTATGAATATCCTAAAGACGACTTGTTTATTTATACGGAAATGGTCATTGCTGAAATGAAGAAGCGTGGCTATCAAATTAGAGCCTATGAAAAAATGAATAAATACTTTGAGGATTTAGGGCCTGTCGAGGCAAAAACACCTTTTAAGCAACATCATAATAGGGAATATCTTGAAATTTGTTATTATAATTTAAAAGAGAAATTTATTCGCGGTCAGAAAGATTATGATGAGGACATGTATCAACAATTATGTATGTTTGTAAATAGCAATCATTGATAGGGAAGGTGGGGTTGGCCATGCTACAGGCTATTATTTTTGATGTAGATGGGACGATGTTGGATACAGAAAAAGCGATTTTACAGTCGCTGCAAAGGACATTGCGTGAGGAAACGCAAAGAATGTAGCTCCTGTGTCTGCTTTTGATTTGGAAGGTTCGAGTGTGTACACTGTTGGGGGTGGAGTTACGGTTGTTACAGTTCCTTTGCATGGGGATTATAGCCTTCCTAGTAATATAACAGTATTCTTCGATGAGGATAATACTGTATTACAAACAAATGAAATGTTGGTTACCAAGAATGATTTAGGAAACTTCCGAGTTGAGACGTATTTGGATGGATCACTTAGTAATTCTGTGGATACTGAGCTTGCATATATTACAGATGAAGAGATGCTTGCAGAGGAGCCAGTTATGGAAGCGATGGGTGTAGGAGCAGTGGCAAGTTGTCTTGGTGCAGTACTTGGTATTGGTGCTACGGCGGCATATATTATTGCAGTTGCGTGTGGTGGTTCGTGTGCAACACCGACACCAGTGACTGCTGCGATATGTGCTGCATGTATTGGTGCATATGCAGTTATTGGTGCCGGTGGTATTGCCGGAGCGGTAGCTTGTTTCAATTACCTGTGAGGTGAATAGATGCATAAGGTTTTGGCAATCTCGATTTTGGGAATGGGTATAACTGGGGCCGTTTTAATCATCTCGGTCGCATTGTTATTCAAATCTCCAATTGGAAATGTGGTACTGATGGTTACAGCTGCTTCAACAATAGCATTCATTATATTCGCTGTTGCAGCTTTAGTATTTCGTCGGCGATTAGATGCAAATAGAGAGTAATATATTTATTAAATTAATAACGAGAATAAAAGGGGTTGGGAAAAAACAATCTCTACTTAAAAAGCCTGTGAATTTTTACGAACAGTAAAAATTCACAGGCTTTAAATTTATATCTGAAGAGATTTAGTTTTATATATCGAAGAAGGAAATAAAGAACAAAAGCAATGAAAATCAATAATAAATTAAACACTAATCACAAAATAATATTAGGAGTGCATGTATTCGTTCAAAAACAAAAAACCTACTATATTTACAACTGATTATGTTCATTTTTTTTAGTTATGGCAAGACAATATTATTATGCTTACTTTCAATGTTAATAATGATTAACCAAATGAATGAAGTAGACCGTTCTTATCTCTCGTATTCAATGACCGAAAAATGGGAAGGGCACACCCCTCGGAAGTGCCCCACAGTAACAAATCAGGAGATGCCTTGTTAAACGACTTTCGCTTAACATTACTATTTATATGATTGGATAACTTGGTTTTGTAGACCCTTGTACCGACCCTTAAAAAAATCTATTTATAATTATAGGCTATATGAAGAGATAAACCAGGTACCCATTATTTATGAGTACCTGGTTTATTGTATGAATGAGGATGAAATTGTCTATGTAAAAAATGGATGCCTATAAAAATGCTGCTGACACCGATGATTCTTAATAATACGTTTTGGAGAAATTGCCTATCGTCTACTGTGATAACGATAAACATAAGGCCCATTGTTAATAATGCAGAGCCAAAGATCCCTTTTATTACTCTCATAAAGATGTTCGGTTGATAATGTTGCAGAAATAATCGCTCCTTTCTGAAAAGTAAAAGGATCACTAGGCTGGTTTAAGTGACCCTTTCATTATATTGAAGGGATATTTCTAGGTGCTAAAGGGATGTATTAGTATCCACCACTCATAAAACTAGCGCCAACGATAATTAAAAGAATGAAAAGAACAACGATTAATACAAATGATGAACCGTTATAGCTGCCGCCATTGTCGCCGCCATAATAACAACCGCCACTGTTCATATTACCTACATTTCCGCCGTATCCGTATCCCATTGAAGATCCCTCCTTTCTACAACCTATAATATGTAGGAGGGGAGGATAGAGAAATGTTATTTACCCTATACTAGCTTATTTATTTTCAAGAATAGCATAAATAGAGGGAAATAAAAGAGGCTATTCTTTCAGCAAGTATGGTCGTCTCCCCCCTAAAGGTACGTTCCTTCCGAAAAAGAATCTGTCTATTGGGTTCTTTTTTTATAAAGAAACCGTCTAAATGTGTCTTAGTGTTCAAAATTCGAAAGAAAATATTCCTAAATATAACATTTTATGTTGATATTTTTACATAATATGTTATTTTTATAGAGGTAATATAGTACTAAAAATTAAATATATTACCAAAAAACCTGAATAGGACTATAGGAGGATATAACATGAAGAAAAAATTTACATTCAATCAGTTA
This sequence comes from Lysinibacillus sp. NPDC056220, assembly GCF_049315265.1. Taxonomy (NCBI): domain Bacteria; kingdom Bacillati; phylum Bacillota; class Bacilli; order Caryophanales; family Bacillaceae; genus Lysinibacillus; species Lysinibacillus sp. NPDC056220. The sequence continues at coordinate 434,351 of NZ_JBMOXD010000003.1, read as the reverse complement.
TTAATTGGGGTTAGTACAATGGCCATTTCGTTAGGTGGGTTACAGGCTGAAGCATCCGCAGCAGAAAAAACACCGTATAATGTATTACAAATGAAACCTATTGGCATAGAAATGCCGAAAGATGAAATGGTGCATTCCACTATGGCAGAGGAAACATTATCCTATGAAGAACGTTTGGAAATTGGAGATTTTTCACAACGTCCTGCTCCAACTTTAGAGCGCATGGATACACAGCAATTGCAAGAGCAGTACTCGATGGCAGAGCTAAATAAAATGAGCGATCGGGAGCTTATTCATACGCTTGGAAATATACGTTGGTTCCAAATTACAGACTTATTTCAATTCAATGATGACACAAAAGCCTTTTATCAAAATGAAGAGCGCATGCAAGTAATTATCAATGAGTTAGGGAATAGAGGAAGCTCTTTTACAAAAGATGATTCAAAGGGGATTGAAACATTTGTTGAGGTACTCCGTTCTGCTTTTTATGTAGCGTTTTATAATAATGAACTAGGTTATTTAAATGAGAGAAGTTTCCATGATAAGTGTTTACCAGCATTAAAAGCAATAGCCAATAATCCGAACTTTAAACTTGGTACAGATGAGCAGGATAAAGTAGTATCTTCTTATGGAAAATTAATAAGTAATGCTTCTAGTGATGTGGAAACCGTTCAATATGCTACGAAAATTTTAAAACAATATAACGACAATCTTTCTACATATGAAGCCGAAAATTCAAAAGGACAAGCTATTTACGATTTAATACAGGGTATTGATTATGATTTACAGTCGTACTTATATGATACTCGTAAAGAGGCTAATACAACGATGTGGTATGGAAAGATTGATGGCTTTATTGAGGAAGTTAATAACATTGCGCTTATACATAATGTGACGGATAACAATAGTTGGTTAATCAATAATGGCATTTATTATGCAGGGCGTTTAGGGCAGTTCCATAGTAAACCGGATAAAGGTTTAGAAGTTGTGACACAGGCGATGCATATGTATCCCTATTTAAGTGAAGCTTATTTTGTGGCAGTAGAGCAAATTACGACCAATTATGGTGGACGTGACTTACATGGTAATACGGTGGATTTACAAAAAGTACGTGAAGAAGGAAAAAAACAGTATCTACCGAAAACATATACATTTGATGATGGATCGATTGTATTCAAAACGGGAGATCAAGTAACGGAAGATAAAATTCAAAGATTATACTGGGCTGCAAAAGAGGTAAAAGCACAGTATCATCGTGTAATCGGGAATGATAAAGCACTGGAGCCTGGTAATGCTGACGATGTCTTAACAGTTGTCATTTATAACTCTCCCGATCAATATCGATTAAACCGTCAATTGTACGGATATGAAACAAACAATGGTGGTATTTATATTGAAGAGACTGGAACGTTCTTTACATATGAACGTACACCTGAGCAAAGCATTTATAGTTTGGAAGAGCTGTTCCGACATGAATATACGCACTTTTTACAAGGCAGATTTGAGGTGCCTGGTCTATTCGGGACAGGTGATATGTACCAAAATGAGCGATTAACATGGTTCCAGGAAGGAAATGCAGAGTTTTTTGCTGGGTCAACACGTACAAATGATGTTGTGCCACGTAAGAGCATAATTAGTGGGCTGTCACATGATCCGTCACAACGCTATACAGCTGAACAAACAATGTTTGCAAAATATGGTTCCTGGGAATTCTATAACTATTCATTTGCATTACAGTCTTATATGTATACTCATCAATTTGATATGTTTGATAGAATTCAAGATTTAATTCGCGCGAACGATGTGAAAAATTATGATGACTATCGTGAGTCGTTAAGTAAAGATTCACAGCTTAATATGGAATTCCAAGCGTATATGCAGCAATTGATCGATAACCAAGAAAAATATGAGGTGCCACAAGTAGCAGAGGATTATTTAATGCAGCATGAACCAAAAGCATTAAACGAGGTTCAGCAAGAAATTGTCGATATGGCACAATTGCAGGATGCAAAAATGACCAAGCATCAGTCTCAATTTTTTAATACATTTACACTCGAAGGGACATACGTAGGTAGTGCCACACAGGGTGAGTCTCAGGATTGGAAAACGATGAGTAAGCAAGTAAACCAAGTGCTGGACCAATTATCTAAAAAAGAGTGGAGCGGCTATAAAACAATGACAGCGTATTTTGTCAATTATCGTGTAAATGCGGCTAACCAGTTTGAGTATGATGTGGTTTTCCACGGCGTTTCTACAGATGAAGGCGAAACGCAAGCACCAATTGTAAATATAAATGGTCCATATACAGGCATGACCCATGAAAATATTCAGTTTAAAAGTGATGGGACAACAGATAAGGATGGAGAAATAGTTTCTTATCTTTGGAATTTTGGAGATGGCACAACAAGTGAAGTGGCAAACCCTACTCATGTATACGAAAAAGAAGGAACTTACAATGTGACATTAACAGTGAAAAATAATAAGGGACTAGCAAGTAAGGGGCAAACAATTGCAACTGTTCGAAAGGGAGGACAGACAGAGCAAGAACAAGCAACAATCATTCCATTTAATAAACCACTAAAAGGTAGTTTGATTGATAATGATACAAATGTCTATCAATTTGACATTACGTCTCCAGAAGAACTAGATATTTCTGTTGTAAATGAAAATCAAATTGGTATGACATGGGTGCTCTATCATGAATCTGATATGCAAAACTATGTAGCATATGGACAGGAAGATGGAGATACAATCAAAGGTAAGTTTAATGCGGAGCCAGGAAAGTATTATTTATATGTTTATAAATTTGATAATAAAAATGGGACATATACCGTTCAAGTACAAAATGATACAAAAGCTGAGATAGAACCAAACAATCGTCCAGAAGAAGCCACTATACTTCCATTTAATACACCATTAAAAGGTCGATTAATGGATGATGATCATACGGATGTTTACGAATTCAATGTTACATCTCCAAAAGAACTAGATATATCTGTTTTAAATGAAAACCGAATTGGTATGACATGGGTGCTTTATCATGAATCAGATAGTCAAAATTATGCATCTTTTGGACAGGAAGAGGGAAACATGATAAACGGTAAATTACATGCAGAGCCAGGAAAGTACTATTTATATGTTTATAAATTTGAGAATGAGAACGGAACATATACAGTACAAGTGCAGTAATGAAGGGAAGGAAATGCAAATAGTAGTATAGAAAATATGCCCGTTCAGCGGTAGACAATAGCCATCGAGAGGATTCACTCTTGATGGCTATTGTCAATATGATAGGTAAAGTAGATGTGAAAGCAGTTCGACTCGCTGTAGTGGCAATCATCGGCCTTACGTTTACGAGCTCTAAATGTTAAAAGATTGTCGGTATCATCCCTCCATCCATACGAATTGGAGAGCCTTTGAATGCGGGAGCATAGGGACTACAAATAAATGTAGTAATTCTCCCGATTTCAATTGGTTTGATAAATCTCTGTATTTCCGATTGAGGGAGATTAGTCTTCATAAATTTTTTTTCTTTCTCTGGAAAGCTCATCTCTAAATTAGCATTTTCTTAAGAGCATCACGATAATCACGAGCATGGTAGGCCGTTAAAACAGTAGGCGGGAAATGATTGCTATCAAAGCTAGTTGCCAGTTTAATGATTCCTTCGGCCATGTTGTCAATAAGATCAGCAAAAGCCTGCCAAATTGCGTAATATTGTGCTAAAGAAACAGTTGGTTCAGTCATCAATGCGATAGGTAGTTGTGCTTTTTGAATAACATCGTGAGGGGCTACCCCTAATTGACGGAGCCCCTCCCAAAATCCTAACGGCATTTTCATACGAGTGGACGTATGTAACATCAACGTATCAGGCTCCTTTATTCATTTTATTGTGTAGATGATGTTACGTTTAAACGGAACAGTATATATAGTATCTTTTTCATCGCGCCATGTAACTAGCAAACACTGACTACCAACTTGCTCATTGCGCCAAATTTTTAGAGTTAAAACGGGGGCATTACTTAGCAAAAATAACGGTACTTTATAAAAGAATCAGAAAGGATTGGGCTATATCATACATTCTTTTTTATAAACATCCTTTTGGTTATTTTCTTATAGTGTTTAAGTAAAATCAAAATTTTACTAGATACAGCTTCGTTATATTGGTATAAAGTAGTAAATATAGGAAATTGATATAGATATTATTAAGGTATTGAAAGGTTGTAGCTTTAAATGAAGAAAAATTATTTATTATTATTATTTTTAGTTGTATTAATGTATGGATGTTCTAATGGAGTAAAGGAGACACCTACTGTTACAGCTAAGGATGCTGAAAAAATAGTAACAAATGATCAAGAGAAGCAAGTGGTCAATCGTCAATTATATGAAAAACTATCTGAAGCAGTGGAAACTTTAGGTTTTACATATGACATGCATACTTTTGCAGACAATGAGCATGATCGAGGAGTTTTATATGCGGAATTAGTCGATTTTGATAATGATGGTGTTAACGAGGTTTATACATTCATGAAAGGAGCTGACTACCCACTATCCGCTTATCCTCATCGTAATAAAGATAATTATATACAAGAAATTTGGACAGGACATGCAAATGGAGAAAATGCGTTGCTATCTTTTTCAAGTGAAATTGATAAATTGGTATGTTCGGCTTGTGACATGAATGTTTCTTTAGTAAAGGGGAAGGATGGGCGTACTTTCCTTAAAATGTTTTCCCATCAAATGAGTCAAGGTATTGCAAATAACAAAATATGGGTATACGCAAAGGATTCCAAAAAATCAGAGATGGAATTAGTTGTGTCCGGTAATTTCGGTCATAATAATGAGGGTGATCTCTTTTATACATTAAATGATGAGGAAACAGATCGAATTACGTTCGAAGAAGAATTAGCACGATATGATGGAGAGGAGCGTCCCATACTGATTAGCAATTTTGCTGAGAAAAATTACGGTTTTGATTCTTCTAGTCCAGCCACTATTGTTGGAAAAACCCTTGCAACTCTTTCACCGAGTGTAAATACTATTGTAGGCAAAGAAAAATTACTTGAGAAGGATAAAAAGAAAGAGATTGTTAAAGCATTAGATGAATTTAGTAGTATGAGGAGCATTAATCATCATGACCCGAAAATTGTCATGTCTTTAGTGTTAGACGTTGTCCAGAAGTACAATATTGATCATGAGTATTCGGACAATGGCGAAATGGTTTTTGATGGAGCTATCGTTCAAGCGAAATATAAAGAAGCATTTGGTGTTGAACTTGCTATAGATAGTATGAACTTTCCATCGAGAGATAGCCAAGACATTGTAACTTATGAGTTGGGTAAGTTTTATATCTATCCAACTGGCTTTTATTTCGATTCCATTCATCGTAATTATCAAGATGTCTATCAAGTATCTAAAGATGTCTATTATGTAACATTTCTTGACTCTGAATTTAATGACTTAGAATACTCCTTAACAAAAGATGTAATGGTCACTTCTGAGGAAATGTTTAAGAAGGACATTGCAAGTTGGCCAATGGATGCTCGGGTATGGCTAAAGCCAGATATACAAAGATATGCGGTAGTTAAATATGTGGATGGAGAACCCAAAATTCAATATATGGGAGCACAAAATTTAACCGATAACCAATTACAAACGTTTTAAATAGTACGGTTCTTCTTATCATTCCGACAAGTGAAATATGATACTATAAACTAATAGCATGTATGCTGGAGGGATGATAGTGAAAGCAGAAAAACGTTTACGGTTTTGCGAAAAAGGACATAGTTTTTACAAAAGCACGGACTGTCTTAGCTGCCCGACCTGTGATAAAGAAAATAAGCCTACGAGAGGCTTCCTTTCAAAGCTGAGTGCTCCTGCAAGAAATGCCTTAGTTCACGAGGGGATTGATCCCTTACATGAACTATCCAAATACAACGAAAAGACCTATTAAAAATTCATGGGATTGGACCAGCGTCTGTACCTATGTTGAGAGCTTCATTGGAAGAAGAGGGATTATCATTTACGAGTGAGGGAGAAAACTAAAATGACAAATAAAGAATTATCCGTTGAACAACGCGAGGAACTATTGCAAACATTGCAAGCTCGATTTGAAAAAAATATGAATCGTCACGAAGACCTTGAGTGGACAAATGTCCAGGCTAAACTGGAGGCTAATTTGGACAAACTGTGGTCGCTCCATGAAATGGAAGCAACTGGGGGAGAACCGGATGTTGTGCACTATCATCCAGAGACAGATGAATATATCTTTTATGATTGTTCGGCAGAAAGTCCAAAAGGTCGCAGAAGTGTATGTTATGACCGAGAAGCATGGGAAGCAAGAAAAAATCATAAACCAGAAACGACCGCCATGGATATGGCTACAGAAATGGGAATAGAGCTTTTAACGGAAGAGCAATATCGGGAGTTACAGCAACTAGGTAAATTTGATCTAAAAACATCTAGCTGGATTCAAACCCCTGAAAAAATCCGTAAGCTGGGCGGTGCCATCTTCTGTGATCGTCGCTACGACACCATCTTCGTATATCATAATGGGGCAGATTCTTACTATGCTGCTAGAGGTTTTCGAGGATCACTAAAGGTTTAAGTAAAAATGATAATGAAAAAACAATGATCTCTAGGTAATCAAATTACTTGATTGCCTGAGATTTTTTTATAAGTACATGCAAACATGTAACGAGCAAAAAAAATTGATAATGGATTTTTTTACTTAGTACTAGACAAATATGGTTTTTTATTATACAATGATATTAATAAAATCGGTCGTAGTCGTAAAGAAACAATGAATTCACATATTACAAAGAGTAATCGTGTTTTTTGGATACTTTTTGCAATATGTGAATTTTTTCTTTAGAGATGTAAGATTTTATTTAATACAATTAATGGAGGTCATTCAAATGACACAAGGTACAGTAAAATGGTTTAACTCAGAAAAAGGTTTTGGATTCATCGAAGTAGAAGGCGGACAAGACGTATTCGCACACTTCTCAGCTATCCAAGGTGAAGGTTTCAAATCACTTGAAGAAGGCCAAAAAGTAGAATTCACAATCGAAGATGGTCAACGTGGACCACAAGCTGCAAACATCGTAAAACTTTAATATTTGCATGCTTTCAATACCCATATCGGGTACTAATAAAAAACCAGGCGCTCATTTATAATGAGTACCTGGTTTTTTTTCAATAATTACATAAGAACACTTATAATGGCATGGGGTTTTATGACATTTATATTTCTTTTGATTACTTCCACACCATTTTTCCCATGATAAAGATAGATGGGGGGTGTTGGTTCATGGATTATGAATATACAGTGAAGTTCCACTTCAACGAAAGTCGTGAAGAGGAATATAAAATCAAAACTAATATCGGCCAAGAAACATTTACAGAAGAAATGTTTAATGGGTTCAACGAGAAACCTTGGTATACCTTTACAGAAACTGAACATTTTCAATCGATATTAATTAATACGAAAGATGTTTATAAGGTATCCATCGTACAACATACTATACAATTTGATTAATGTATGACGAAAGCCACATCTGTTTTGAACTGCCCTGTAAAAGTTAGACATCAATCTAACTTTTACGGGGGTTTTTTATCATGTCGTTGACTCTATTGACAAGGAAGAAAAAATAAAAAAGAGTCACCCAAGGAAAGTGACTCTAAAAAAGATAAGTGTATGGATGATTGTTATTCCCAGTATTGGAGGATTTATTGCTTTCACGGGACGGATTAATGGGTTGAACCCTTGTAAAAATATTAATATGAATTATACAGGAAAGCAGCTCCAACGATTATGAGAAGAATGAATAGAACAACAAGAAGTGCAAATCCTGCACCATTCCCGTAGCCTCCACCGTTACCACCATAGTATCCAGACATAATGATAAACCTCCTTTCGTAATTTTATAATATGTATGCCTAACAAGTTGATTAGCGATAAATGTCATAGGAACATCAGAAAAAAATTAAAAGTTTAATTCATGAAGGTGAAATTGAATTGGATACAAAGGGAAACGGAGGATTTTTTGAATTATGAAGTGGAAGGGTGTGGTTATATATAACGGTCATTTGTAAGCTGTATGAATAATCCAAAATCAAAAAGTAAGCGCACGAGCACCTGCTTTTGATAGGGACTACATCCAAATGGACCATCATTACATATTAGTTTTTTCCTTTTTTCTTTTCTTGCATAATATGATCTAATGATGGTATTAAATACAGAAGTGGATATAATTATATACCATGGTGCCCCCACCATCTTCCCCGTCGTAACTCGCCCAAACTAATACAGAAACCAATAAAAATACGGCAGTATATCTTTCTGATTTTGGATAAATTTTGTACTTTTTGTAGCCATGCTCACTAATGATTAACCACCTCATTTATTTTTTATAGGACTATATTCTATTTGGGGAATCTCTAAAATATAAGCTGATGAAGAATGCCAAAAGGTAGCGCATTGGATTTATTTAACCTAATATTGGAATATTAAGTAATTATTAGTATATTATAGGGTGTGCGGAAAATAATCAATGGGGGTGATGAAACGGTGGTTAAGGCTTTATTTGCCAAACGTGTTGCAACGTTTATTCCCCGAGGCATACTATGGCAGTTACATAATTACGGCATTCAATTATCAGTTAAATGAAATTCAAGACCACCAATGTCTGATCTTTCCGCTCATGCGTGAAATCTGAATCTGAAATTATAGTGAGGTATACATCTAGCTGACGGAGATGAGCCGTGCTTGATTTAAACTTTTTTATCTCAAAGAATGAGGGTGTTTAATAGGAATGGTACAGAAATCACCTTTGTCGTTTATGGTGGAAAGGAGTGGATAGCTTAAATGGAAGGGGCTATAAAACAAAAATAACTAGACAGGGGCAAGGTCTTATTCATGTTGAAATTGTCATCTTTGATTGGCATCACGAATTAGTTTTATGTTATCTGATTGACATAAGGAGGATTTGAATGAAAAGTTTAGCAGGGACACTATCATTATGTTTTTCATTTACATTATTCATCTATTTGTTTGGCTTAAAAATGGAGCATTCCATCAAATATAATGCAGGATTCTTTTTCCTTCCCGTTATTTTACTAGGACTTTCACTCTTTTTCTTTATTTCAGATTACAAAATAAATATAAAAAAATAAGGGAAGGGGGCAATGTATTTGCTTAGGCGATGACAATACATTATTCAGTAACGGCGTTGGAATTAATTCAATTGGATGTAGCTTCGAAGCAAACAACAAAGCCGAATAATCTTTTTTATCAAGCATCCTCTTATGATAATTTGGATGCTTATTAATATGTATCTAACTGGAGGGCTAAACAATAGTAAATGGTAAAATACAGATTTCAAAAAATCCTGGTAATTCGACTCTAGCCCTCTGTTAGCACATTAAATACCTAACATATATTATTCCTTCAAATCAGAGGCTAACATTCCATACACAATGCTATCAGTCCACTCATTTTTATTCCAAAAATCTTGTGTGAAATGGGCTTCTTTTCTCATGCCAATTCGTTCACATAATTTTTGTGAAGCGATATTCCGTGCATCCAGTTTAGCTTGTATGCGATGTACATTAAAAACATCAAATAATTTACCTACTAAACTACTAACTGCTTCGGTTGCCAAACCTTTCCCAGCCACTTCATTAGAAAAGCTATATCCAATTTCAACTGTATCTTTCATATCTGTATACCATACAGACAAATCACCAATTACTTTGTTCTTATATACAACTGCCAAACTTAGCATGGACTCATTAGAGAGTAATCCATTTGCTACTTTCTTATTGAATTTTTTCTCCATATTTTCATGAGTCCATTTATTATGTAATAGGAACTTACAAGTATCTTCATTATTATAAATAGCAAATACGTCCTGTAAATCGGTATTCTTAAAAGGTCTAATTATTAATCTTTCTGTTGTGAATTCCAAGCTAGTTCGCCTCCCTTTCATTCATTCTACAAAATCAACCAAAAACATTCAATGTTTAGGTGCTTAATAGAAAACCTTAATGAAAAAATATGAACCTGTGCCTTGAGATGTTTTCTGAAAGTTTGAGGTTGGGCCTGATATACTGACTAGTGGTGATTAGAAAGAATTAGATATTTTAAACAATGTAGTAAAAAGTAGCCTTAAAACTCAGGAGGTCACATCATAATATTACAATTATGTGAAGAAGATTTATTAACTTGATATTTCGAAATTAGTTTTTTTCAATTGTTTTTTCTTATGTTCACAAGAAATATTACTTTTGTAGTATGGAAAATTAGGAACATCATTAAAAGTGTTCTCAGATGACGTGAATTGACTCTTGAATTAGAAAAATTGCCATTTAGATAATGGAGGATATTTATTATGAAAAATAACTTAATTAAAAGTATTATAGGATTAATTTGTTTTACATTGGTTCTCAGTATTATTTCACCTAGTTTTGCAAAGGCGAATGAATCTTAGGGTTTACAAATAAATTCTTTGAGTCAAGAAACACTTGTAAATAATGGAATGGATAAAGAAAAAGTGATAAATGATTTTTTGTATAATGAAGAGTCTTTCTCGATAGATTGAAATAAACTACTAGAAAACTCTAACTCAAATGGTGGAAATTGTAATTGAGGTGTTTTATGGAGGACATTAAATTAAATAATTTTATTGTAAGAATAGATAAGGATAAAACTCTTGAATTGTATAAAGAACTTCCGAAAAAACTCATTGTGGTTGCGAGGATTGTCAACTTTTCGCTAAGCAAATTCAACAGGCGAGTCCAGAAGTTTTGAAATTCTTGGAGTGGACCCTACAAAAAAGGCAGAAGTGTCTTTTGGACTTGCAAACCATATTGACGATTTACCAAGTCCGATGATTCCAAGTACTTTTTCAAAGCCAATTGTAGAATTAGCTGTAAGAATAACAATGCCACATGTGGACATATAATATAGAAAGTAATTATTCTATAAAACTATATATACCATTATAATTTTTAACTTCAAAGCCTAGGTACTCAATTTGAGTCGAGGCTTTTCTTTGTGTTTTGGTAAATTTAGTAATTCTAAGTATACTTTACATTAAATTTATACTAGGAGCGATGAAGCATGTTGAAAGCTTTGAATTGTCAAATGGTGCTGCAGTATTCAATCCCAATGACAGCACTCGTGGTTACTGAGGGAGTTACATCATCACAAATGACTCCAAACAATTTACATACATCCAAATTTTAATTGAGAAATTCGACTAGCAGACAAAGATTGAGCCGTGTTTGGTTTAAATCTTCTTATCTCTCGAAGAATGAAGATGTTTGATGAAAAGGTACGGAAACCATCTTAGTCGTTTATGGTAGAAAGACGTGGTTAGCTAAAATAGAAGGGGCTAAAAACGGAAATAAAGAGCAGTGACATTGAATACTTTGCGTGAAAAACAAATCAAACGCAACCGTAAAATAGTATTTTTATAATTTTTTGGTAAAATTAATAAGTATGTCCTGTTAGAAAAAATTGTAATATATTCACAAAAAAAGTATTGGGGGTGTCTATATTGAGAATAGTTGGAGTTGTGTTTTTAATTATGGCTGGATTGATTTACACAATAGAGCGTGGGTTTACCATGCTATCAACTAGCATTGTTCAAGCTGGATTTTTTGCAGGTAATATGTCCGGAGAAGTTCCGGATATTAAAATGAGTTCGTTTACCGACAATTTATTTGTTCCACTTTTTTTTGTTTTAGGAATAATTACACTAGTTTATAGTTTTCTTAAAAAATAAAAAACAAAGAGATTTTTTTTGTTCCTATTAAAGTTATTTCTTCCAAATAAGTTGCAGATGCAATTGTAAGTCGAGTAGTTGCTATTGCACGTAAGCTAGGCACGGGGTGAAGATTGGACAGGTAATATTGATCATCCCCATTTTGTGGTTAAGCCAATTTGGATTATGCCGAAGAGGTACAGAATTGAAGGTCAAATAATTATTCCAACTAATAGGAAATACCAAGCCAATACAACTAAAGGATGATGATAAATTGCCATTTACTTGATAAATTCGACCAAGGTACGATGACAAGTGGTGATTTTGAGGGATTAAAAATTATAATCTCCCAACGATAAAACAAATGCCTGTTACCTAAATTGGTAATGGGTATTTTTTCACAAATTATTGCTTAAAAAAGGAAAAATATAACGGAAGGTAGAATTACTATTCCAATCATAAACATAATAAGCCAGTGTATAATTTCGATGTTATCTAAAGAAATCATGTACGAAAATACACTTATAGCTGAGAGTACCAAAAATAAGCATCCGTTAATATGAGTATATCCCTCATTAACATTGCCTCCATATTCATTTTCAAATTCATCCTGGACTTCTGAATTAACAATCTTCTGGTATTTTTTTATCTTCTATAACTGTATTACAGTACTCACACTTTATTAATACTAAACCATCTTTGTATACTTTCGTAAAAGAATTATTGGCTAAACAATTAGGACAATTATTCATTCATTTCCACCGCAATATATCTATCTACTATTTACCATTTTAGGCAAATTAACATGTTTTGTACATTGAAATAAAAATCGGTAATTGAATTAGATAGAAGGGTATTTAACCTATTATGTAGAAATATCTGTAAAAAGGAGTAGGTATTATGAACTGTGAAGTAATAGTATTCAAACGTGAGCCTGACAATGTACCAATTATAGATTTATCAAGCTTACAATTAACAAACAAGGATTATAAGGTAGTAACAGAGGATGTTGCTCTACTATTTTTGTTGCTGCAGAATCAATTTTAGGGTGCTTCATAATGGAATGGAGTAATAGCTATAGAATTATGTCCAGCTAACTCAGCATCATCTATTTACTTATAAATGCGTCTATACTTTCATTTAAATCATCCACAATCTATCATTTGTATGTAACTTAATTGAATTTCTATAGTATCATGTAAACTAATTGCTTGGATAGAAGACAAATAATTTTGAACATCTCTTTGTAATTAGAAATTTTCTGGAGTATCAAAGTAAGACCAATCTTTGGAATACCCCCTGTGGCAGGATTTTTTGTTATAAATTCTTCGTCGATAGATAAAGAATTATCTAAAGCAAAGACTGTACCTTCACTGATCAATAAAATGAATAGCATAGAAAAATGATATTTTTTCATTGTAAAATTCATCCTTTTGTAACATATAGAGTGCTGATCGGTTAATGAATTTTCAGATAATAAGATAAATTAAAGTAGGAGATAGTAAATGTTTTTTATATTGATTGGAGTTTTAACTATTTTATCTGTTGGTATTACTTATCTTTGGTTTTTAGGAAGTCAAGTTTATATAGACCTTAGTCGAAGCTATGCAGCCTCAAATTTTCCAGGAGATATAACAGCTACACAAAAAATGGCTTACCAAATTTTTTTCCCTTCGTCATTACTAGTATCTTTATTCATTTTTACATTTTTACTATATTTACTATTTAAGAAAAAAATAGATTTCACATTTGGAAAAAAAGTAGCTATGTTCAGTGTATCCATAGCTTGTACTGTATATTTTTCTATCAAATTGTACATTTTTATTTTTTTATAAAATTATAATGATTGACCAAGGCTTTTTTAAGGTTATTTTTGTTTCACCCTTAGTGAAACAAAAGTTGGAATTTTGTGAATTTATAACACCGATGGACATTATAGTGAGATTTTCAGTTTTAACTTCAGGGTGATCCATACTGGATATATTTTGGATATCTAACATTTCATAAAAGGTGATTAAATACCATAGTTGACCAATTGATAAATATTAAAACCATATGTGTTATAAATAAGTAAATTAAAATTTTTTAGGAGGTTTATCACATGGATCCAAAGGAAACACCAGAAGAAAAAAGAGAACGTTTAAGACAAAGTGAACTTAAAAAGAATCCTACTGGTTCTTTAAATGATGGCATTAATAGAGGAATTGGCGGGAATTTAACTGGTATGGGTTGGAAAGAATCGATTGCGTTAATTTTGTTGATATTTGTCGGATATATCATATATAAATTATTTTTTAGTTAAAATTTCAGAAAATTATCTATTTTCAGTCTGTTATGTGTTGATATGGAAAAAATAAAGAAAGGGTGATAATAATATGTTCAAAAAAATCTTAAATTCTATTTTTGCACTAGCTATTTTCGGATTTTTGTCAACGGGTACAAGTCATGCAAGTGAGGATTTATTAAGCTCTAAGTTAGATAATGTTTAAGCTTACGTTAAAGTTAGTATTACTAATGATTAAACAGGCGAAACAAAATTTTTAGGCCCGAAAATTTTGAAGAATAATCGGAAGGCTAAATCTTTTAGTTCTGACAATGTATCATCTTTGTTAATCGCTTTATGTATGAAACGGATACGATGCAACATATCGTGAAAATGATAGTTTTTCAATTGAAAGTGAGTACCTTATAAAATCCTCTCTAAATTAGAGTGATGGCCGCAATAACTAAAATCCCACCCATTAATTCCGTTTTTGGGGTTGTAACAAGCGATTAACAAACCAACCCTCGTTACACAAAAAGTCACATTCCCCCCGAAAACCCCCGAAATCAAACAAAAAGCATGTCTTTGTACATTCATACAAAACCTTGCTATAATAAGGTTTGCGAATACATAGGAAAGAGGGTAAAAGCATGAACGCTTATGATGAATATATGAAGCAGGTTGTGAAACCAATGCGTGAGGAGCTGGTGGGAGCTGGGTTTACGGAGCTGACGACGGCTGATGCGGTAAATGAATTTATGGCTGAGACGAAGGGGACTTCGTTAGTAGTCATTAACTCGGTGTGTGGTTGTGCGGCAGGGCTTGCTCGTCCAGCAGCGCGAGAGGCGATTGCGGCAGTGAAGCCAGATCATCTTGTGACAGTGTTTGCGGGGCAGGACCCAGAGGCGACTGCGGCGATGCGCGGTTACTTTGAAGATGTGCCACCAAGCTCACCTTCCATGGCGATTTTAAAGGATGGAGAATTGGCTTACTTTATTCCACGTGAACAAATTGAAGGCTTCCCTGTGGAGCAAATTGTTGCTCATTTAACGGGCGTGCTAGAGCAAACATGCGAGCAATAAATACGATTGTAACAACAGCGGGCAGACCAGACGAGGAATCGATGGCGCTCGCTGCTTTTGCATGTCAAACATTAGGAGCTGCGTTTGAGCCGAGGAAAAAGCGCTCTGTTTGGAAGATGTCACAGGAATTTCAGGCGAATATCCTAGTAGCAGGGAAGAATCGCTATGATTATTATGCTTTTGGGGCAGGAGAGCCGTTTTTCTTCCATCCTAATTCTGCGGCGTTTCGCTTAAAACGGATCGCTCGAGGTGAGGCGGAGCCATTTTTAGAGGCTGCCCAGCTTCAGCTAGGTGATACAGTGCTGGATTGTACGCTTGGGCTAGCGGCGGATGCCATGTTGGCGGCTTATATCGTCGGGGAAACAGGGCGCATAGTAGGCTTGGAAGCGAATCCAAATGTGGCCTTCGTTGTCGGGCAAGGGATGCAAACTTATGATACAACAGAGCTACCATTAACGGCCTGTATGCGACAAATCGAGGTCGTCCATGCCGAGGCAGTCCGTTATTTAAAAGAAATGCCAGCGAATGCGTTTGATGTCGTTTATATGGATCCTATGTTCGAAGAAGTGATTGAAGAGTCCAATAATTTTGAGGCATTGCGCTTAGCAGGTGAGCATGTTAATTTAACCGATGAATGGGTGCAAGAAGCGATGCGGGTCGCTAAAAAGAGAGTGGTGCTGAAAGCCCATTTTCGATCAGAATGGTTTAGGAAATATCATTTTCAGCAATATGAGCGAGTGACAGCTAAGTTTCATTATGGTGTTCTGGAAGTGTAGGGGCTTGTTTTTAGACAGGCCTCTATTTAACTAGATTGTAATAAGAAGGAGGCTCCAAATCCCATATGACGATTAACGAAATTAGAACCCCTTTTGAACTAGATTTACTAGCCAAGGCACAATCTTTGAAAACTACAAAGCCTCCGAGTCCGTGGGAACATGAAACGGTAATTGCTGCCAATGGTGTCCTAGCATGTGGATGGGATCAAGATGAAAATATCATCCTCATAAGTGGGTCTGGCTATAGTGTCACTGAACCGATAACGGGTCTTCGTCTTCATCGAGAACGAGATAAGGAATTGACGGAGGACTGTGTCAGTGAAGACCGCTTAACCTTTCACTCTCCGATATCAAAAAAGCCTACCGCCATTTTTGGCTTGGAAGCGGGAGATGGGATACATGTGACACCGGATGGCTGGCAGGTTGAAGTCATTTACCCGTGGTGGCCACGTGCAACAGTAGTACTCGATTATCTATTTACACCCCGTTATAGCTATTTGAACAATGCTACAGCTATTGATATACAGCGTTTGGATGGTGCTATAAAATGTGGGTTTTCTCCTTCCGGTAAACATGTAATGATTATGGGATCAGGTGGTGCCTTCATCTATTCAAGAAAAGAATGCCATTCAATATAGGAACTCAATTGATTTTTGTCCTATAATTCGAATGGTGCTAACAGATTTTAAATTAGTGCTTTACATTTTTAATGTAGAGTGCTATAATTGGAAACGTGCTATTTTAGGTGGCATATTTCAGTAATCTGGCATTCTGCTTTTTGTTTTTGTAGATACTTATTCACACTGGCGCATGCTTTGGGGCTGCAAGGACGCAAAAGATGGTAGGGTTTGCGTTGCTTAAGTTAGAGAGCACACAGTGGAATTTTACCGCGGTGATGAAACAACTATTGTTTCAAGATAATATTCCCCAGATGATTGGGTTGAGACTTTTACAATTTACGAAAATGTTACCTATAAATACTAAAGGGGTAGTTTCGCATGAGCGAGGCTGCCCCTTGTCTAATTGATGAACGCTGTCGCATGAGTTGCTGGCAGTTTTTTTTGTTGCCAAAATTATGCTGGTATACATTGCCGTTTACTATGCTAGACAAATAAGTAATAATGAAAGCAAGAATTTTAGTAAAAGTCAAAATTCTATAGTTGAAAATCTGAAAAATCAAAAAGGTGAGGGAAGTTTATGGAGAAAATCAATACACAATCAGCAGATGTAATCACACAATTAACAAAAATGGCAGAAATGAAGAATGCAAGCATTGAGCAATTAATACTGTTTTATTGTCAGGAAAGACTTCTCAACCGTTTATCAACATCATCCTATTATGATCAATTTTACATAGAAGGGGATTTTTTATTCTTTACATTGGCTGAAGGAGTAGGGATCCCACCAAATGAACTAACGCTTACAGCCCAACAAAGCGCTTATCAAAACGACTTAGTTCAACAGGCATTTGCAGAAATTTGTTCGATTAAGATACCAGAGGACGGTGTTCAATTTTTCGAAAATGACATAGAAAGTATCATAATGGATACGAGTATACACTTGAAAATACCAGCTACATTGGGCTCTATCACTACATACATAGAATTAAAAATAACCTTTATAGAAAATCGAGTCGCACCACAGATCATTACTTCCCCATCAGTGCTAGACATGAAGCCAGCGGAGCTCTATACATATCCAATTGAATATGTAGTTGCCCAAGCCCTGCTTGACATTTACCAATATCCAGCTGTGACCTCAAAGGTCGTATTGGATATAGAGAGGGTACTACAAACACAACACATAGAAGGTCGTAAATTACAGGCTTATCTTGAAGAAATGCTTGATCAACATCGTCTGACATTAGAGGTAACACCTATACTAGAAAAAGGAATCGTTAAGCAATTTTTCGATCCCATATATGAAGCCATGGTGGCAGATGGAGAGTTTTTTAAACAATGGAATAGTAAGGAGCAAGCTTGGCAATAAAAATACTACCCTTGCGAATAATAATGAGCTGCACCCCAATTGTTAGATATGGGCTACTGAGGTAATGCAAAAAATCATTTCCAACGGTATCGCAATAGGGGATAATAAAGGTGATTTTTAAAGACTTCAACCACAACCCGTGCAGAATTGGCGATAATAATGAATTGTCTTCTTAACAAGCTAGGGTATATATAAACAAGCCGTTGGAGCATAATATAGCAGTTATCAGTTATAGTAAGACCCTGAACATACGTAAATATGGTTTTATAAGAGCATCATTCCTGAAAAGGATGATGCTCTTTATTTTTAATTTAGAATAGGAGTTGGAGCAGATCGAGTCGAATAGAAAGCTCTTTATTCTTTATCAAATTACCAATGTAAGCTGATTGATGGTGTTAAATTACATTTCTTGAAACTCATTTCATTAAGATTCGTTCTATAAAATGGTACTAAAAAAAGGATAAAGAATATATTTTTGGAATCTAATCTAATATATTATTCCTGCTAAATAATACACGAGGTGAGTGTGGTGGCATTTGATAATAGAAAAACGACGTTCATTTATATGGTACGGCACGGTGAATCTCCGTATGTTGGAAATGAACGGACAAGAGGGTTAACTGTGAAAGGACATTTAGGTGCTCAAAGTATAGCTGATGTGTTAAAGAGTGAAGGAATTGATATTATACTATCCAGTCCATATACTCGTTCAATATTAACTGTTGAGCCATTAGCTAAACAATTGAGTCAGGAAGTGATCGTTTGTGAAGAATTAAAAGAGAGAATTTTTTCTTCAGAAGAAAAGCGATTACCTGATAGTCAATTATTTCCGCTATTGGAGAAATCCTTCTTGGACCCCAATCTTGCAATAGAGGGTGGAGAATCGAATACCGATTGTCAAACAAGAGCTGTAAAAGTTTTAAAAGAGCTATTAATTACTTATGAGGGACAAAAAGTAGTAATAGGTACTCACGCATTAGTCATGACCTTGATGATGGGATACTTTCATGAAACGTACAATTTAGATTTTTTGCTACAAACAACCAAGCCGGATATATACAAAATGGAATTTAGGGGACAGCAATTGGTGGGTGTTAAGAGGCTAGGCATGTAGTAAGGACGGCTAATGCATGTGCTTAAAGTTTGGTTATAGAAATCATATGTTAATAGACCAGTTTAGATTGAGCAGTTGGTTTCCTGAACGCACAGGAAACCGACTTTTTTTGGCTTAATTTTATGTGCTAGATACATCTATCGTTGCCAATAGAAAACAACTATCATCGATAATTTTTTTATGATAAAAAATGTTCAAGCAGTTTTTCAATTTCTTCCAATGAATAAATAGAGAATTTTTTATTTTTATAGCTTATAGGGCCCTCATTTCTGTTCGTGTTCATTATGCCCTCCAATAGATTAGTTTAATTCAAAATTTTTGCAGGCTACTGTGGTGACGCAACGAGGAAAGCTTTTCAAATCGCTCTTTAACGAAGTAGAAAGGTGAAAAATAATGTAAAATATTTGAAATAATTACATGGATAATATATTCTAATATGGTAATCAATTACCAATTAATTGATTTCAAGGAGGTTATTTATGAAAATAACAGAAGGCTATGGCAAAGTGATGATAGATGATTTTGAATTTTATGGTGAAATGAAACAAGATAAATGTTCTAAATGCAAATGTAATTTATTATATTACGATGATTTTGATGCTTATTTTTGTCCTAAATGTAATAGTTGGACTGAATCAACATGTAGTGATCCTACTTGCAAGTATTGCTCTAGTCGACCAGAAACACCGTTAACTCGCATATAACGAAATTAAACTCGAGAACTTAACCAGCTTTCATTTTCTGTGATGGCGTGCTAACTTGGCCCTACAAGGAAGGCACACGGGTGGTGCTTTAATGAAAAGAGGATTTAACGTATACATAGATAAACTTAAAAACATTCCCAAATTAAAGTTTGGAGAGAAATCGAAATTCGAGAAATGCTGTTAAGCCAACATTTCATGGATTTTCCTTTGATTATTGTTTATACAGCTTTGATGTGTAAGTGTGTTTGCTGAATAAAAACCTGTATATTGACGCTTTAAAACTACATTTTCTATCGTTCCTATAATTCAATTATAGGGTCTTTAAGTGATAAACGATATTCAACAATCGGGAACATTTCTTTAATAAGGAATGTGAAGAATGTCCAACGTGCTGCTACGATTTTTACAATGAACTGAATTGTATTAAAAAGCAATTGTAAAAAAATGAAAAACCTTGCGCTTTCCATATAAGAGGGCACATGGTTTTTCATTTAGGTTTAATTCAACGATGAGTGGGTCCTGAGAAATAAAATTTTTAATTACTATATATTGGATTTCTTAAGCTTCATAAGGTAAATCTAGTGTTGTAATAATTGAGTCGTGACCAGTAACAATTAGCGTAGCTAATAGAGCAAGAATTAATACTGTTTTTAATTTTTTCATTTGATATTCTCCTTTTAAATATATTTAAAGGTAAAGAGGTGTTAGAAAATGAATATACAAGAGTTAGGAAATGTAATATATAATACTAGAAAAAACTTAAAGCTAACCCAAAAGCAGCTTAGTGATGGAATATGTACACAACCGACAATCAGTTTAATTGAGAAGGGTGAAATATTACCAAGCTTAGATACAATTTATTACTTATCTCTCCGTTTGAAAAAACCATTTTCTTATTTCCTCCATGTCTTGTTTATGAATAATTACAGTCAAGTCCACCAGCTGGTCATGTATTTCGAAGAATTGACAGCAAAACATAAATATGAGCAAATTTATGAAATTGCGGTAAAAGAAATCGCAGAACCCGTTGATCCATGGCTTAACCATTTCTTAAAATGGCAATTAAATTTGAGTTCTTATAAATTAAAGAAAATACGATTCAATGAAGTAATACGTAATTTAAAAGAGCTCCTATCAACAAAATACTCTGTGATATTAGATAAAGATTTTTTAAAGGAACGTATTTGTAATACTATTGCGTTTATCTATGCAACGAATAATGATTATAAATCCGCATTGGTTTACTATAATAAAATCAATTTAGAGCTACTTAATGAAACTTCACCAAAAATGAGCAGGGACGTTTATATATTAAGAGTTATTTATAATAAATCCAAAACTTTCTATGATATGAAGTCATATAAGGAAGCAATAGATTTACTACAAGAAGGGATTAAACGATCTGTCAAATTAGAAAATATGTCTTTTCTTGGTCACTATAATTATTATTTAGCAAAATGTTATGAACGTGTTGGGGAAAATAAGGATTTAATAAACACGCATTATAAGAATGCAGGATTCTTCTTTAAATTATTAAATAATTCTTTGTATTATCAAATTGTCTACCATGAGCAAAGGCACTTGTTCACATGATATGTATAAAAAATTGCTACCCTATGAATCAGGTAAAAGGGGAGCTTTTTTTTATTTACCCACTCATTACCCACTCTTCATAATTCATATACCTCCTAGTGAAACATTCTTATATCCTATTCTTACCCATTTCTAAGGCTAAATGGGTAAATATAAGTATCTTTATATTTTTCACTTCAGATCGAAATGATTTTTTACAATATTTGTATTATTATGAGTACATCCTTAAACGCAAAGGGGGGAAATGATGATGAAAAAGCCATTATTGGTACGCAATTCAAAAATCTATGTTTATAATGGTTGATTTTTGAAGTTGCTGTAATCTGTAACTAGATACTTAATGTTATGGGTTACTGAGGGTGTTTATTTGCGTAAGTGAAAGTAATTATTTTAATAGTCTAGTTATTTGGTTGACAGGCTAAAAACATCAATAGACTAGAATTATATGACTCTGTCGTTATTTCATTAAAATTTAATTAGAAGGGTGTATGATATCATGGTTTTAAAGAAATTAGTACTTTCAGTTTCATGCGCAGTTATGACTTTCGGTTTAATAGGCACATACATCAACATCATTTGCCGCAGAGAAAAAGGATACTATTAGCTTAGAGGCGAGTCAAATTTCACAGTTTACACCAGAACAACAAAATATTGCAGATGAAGTGGTGACACAACTTCAAGCAATTAATGAAGTATTAATAGGGTTAGACACTGAGAAACAACAAGAAGATTTTTTAGGTGCACTATTTGACCCTAATTTTAGTACAGATCAATTAGATAGTAATATTGTATTAGCAGAAAATGCTAAAGAAGTAACGGTTTTAAATGACATGTTTGAAGAACTTGGATCTCCTGTTCATTTTTCAGCAGATGTCAAATCTGTTATAGTAGAGGAGAATGGTGATTTAGTTGCTATTAAAAAATCTGGGGAAAATGAAATTATGCCATTAGGTTTTTGGGGAGATCTTTGGGACGACATAAAGGTTATAGCTGGTAAAACTTGGGATATAGCTAAATGTGGAGCTGCCATTACAGCAGTATTTGTTCCAGGAGCGGCTGCCTATAAAGCAATTAAAGGATTAGGCGGAGTTAAAGCTACTGTTCAATTATTAGCTAAAGCATCAACTACTAGCGATTGGTTAGCAATTGGTGGAGGAGCGGCTGCTGAAATTTTAGGTATCGATGGAGTTCAAACCTATTGCTTTGAATAAGAGAGGTGTTTAAATGAAGAACCCTAGGACCTCGCAAAGTGGAATTTTTGATCCAATTAGTCATGGATTCATGTCATTATTAGTTTTTGGGATGCTATTTATTGCTTTAATGATTGCATTGAATGGACCTATTACTTTTGATACGCTTATTATGCCGGCTGCTTTTATTTACGTAGTAGTTCGAGTAATAGAATATGTGACAATAAAGAAGACTAATCATGTTCCGCGCTGGTTAGTACTGGGATCTTTTGGAGTGGCTGTTCTAACAGCTATTGGCATGACATACTGGATCATTTAAATACTTAGAATTTTTTTAAACATAAGGCACTGTTAAATTTTAATGTTGTTTTATCTGGTATAGATGAGCCCTTACAATCGATTTTTCCTTATTTTTAAAAATGCCTTTTTGTGGTATTAATATATATTTGAAACTAAATGGTTAAAGTAGTCGTATAAGGTATTATAGATTAGAGGAGGTCGGAAAAATGGATTATACTAAAATCTATAATAAAGAACTGATTGCCTTAGTAAAAGAGAAAATAAAGTCCGACGGTGAAATTAAAGCGGTGAAGTTTGTGAGAGAGCAAACCGATATGTCCTTAATACAGGCAAAAAAATTTGTGGATTTTTGTAAAGAATAGACATAAAAATTAGAGTCACTAAACTGTGGCTCTAATTTTTATTAAAAGTATCTTCAATAGTCATTGAACTACTAAATAAAAAATACGACAGTGTCCACTACGATATGTTTCTGTTGTTTTTTGTGCCTTCATTACTATGACTATCTACAAATAAAAACCGCTCTAAGTAATGATTGAGGTATTTACAAACAACTCCTTTAAAACGATTTATCCAATGTTGTAAACGTGCATGTAGTCGGTTCACAACAAAGAAAAAGAGACTTTATTAAACGAGAAAATTAGTCCAATTTTGATGCAGAAATCGATACTCATAAAGGCGAAGGGTGGATGCACAGTTAATGCAGCCAAAAGTTAATACGCATTACTACATAAATTTACTTTGCGTTAATCTGCATTGTAAAGAATAAATGAAAAACCCCAAAAGCTGCTTAGAACAGGCTTTTGAGGGCTTTGTAGGGTACATATTACAAAATAAAAAAATTAGTCCGTGAAACATAAAGATGATAAATAACCTAACATTAATAAAAGACCAATACCCATTGCGATGCTCATGCTTTGTACCTCCTTTAAAAAACGACACATTATTCATAAATATTGTACAATGAATTATAGAAATATGAAACCTTTTAATGGCGAGAACGTATATAATAATAGGAGAATTACCAATTTGTACATAAAGAGTAGGTGATACTGAATGAAAACGTGGGTTAAAAAAAGTATTGTCATAATGGTTGCGTTTTTAACATTTGGTTTAATTACGCCAACGCATGAAATATGGGAAGCATTTGATCAAAATCCTTCGAATCGTGCATCTATTGGTCCTGCATCAGGGACAAGCACGGCTCTAGCTGCTGAGCCTGATCTTAGTAGGGACGAGCAGGTTCATATCCAAGAGGAGGAAATTGATTATAATGCCTTGCTTATGGATGCAGCGAGAGAGCAATCATACATAAAGTTTGGTACTAAAATTGGTCCAAAAATTAGCCATGAATTCGACAACATCATCTTCCCAAAAATGGAGGAGGCGATTGCAATGACTGTCGCTAGTTTGGACGAGCAAGCTTTAGCATCTTTAACCATCTCAGAAAAGCCAAGTGGTAATTATGGTGAGAAAATTTTTAACGTGATCAACACCGACACAGGAGCTGATGTAATCCGCTTCCATGTACGTACAGAAAAAAGACCACAGGAAGGCTATTATTACAACTTCCATTATCACAGTGTCGAGGACAACTTCATGGCACATTATAACCTAGGCGATATTTATTGGGAAAAAAACACACCACCGAAGTGGTTGTCATAAAAGATTCGAAACACTCGTTTACAAAACGGGTGTTTTTTTGTGGGAAAACGTTGATATATCAAATTTTGTGTTAGTTCATTAATTTATTAATGCTGAATGTAATAGGGAGAGGGACAAGTAGGAGAAATAATTTTAAGTTTTTACTTTGGATTTAGCAAAAATGTATCTTTTGGCTTATGAGGGATAAAACAACGCCAATTCACGCCAGTGAATGACGAAATAATTGGCGTGATAAGAATTGCGCGCCATATAATTGGAATATGACCTCCAAGGATTTGGCAGTAATCCCCCCTTGAAATGGCGTTGCTGGAAATGATAGGATAATAATTGTTCGAGTTAAATTTAGCTATAGCTAGATAAAAAGTATTAAATGGCATGTTAGTACGTACCTATGGTATATAGTTCTACTAATATATTTATTTTATCGATTCACCACAATAAAATAATAGATGCAAAAGCTGTTTTATACCAAATATATAAAATTGACTATGGAAAAGATAAAAATAGTCATTTTACGAAAAAAAGCTTCAATTTTAATTTAGAAATTTAAACAATATTAATTTTAGGGTGTAATGACTATGAGTACTGGTAGGAAAACAGCTTCAATTTTTATATTATTATATTTTGTAGTTCTTTTTTTTGTTTCAAAAATATTTACGTTATCATCAACATTTAATTACATAGCTTGTGGCGTAGGGTTGGTAATTTCTATTATTCTACATTTGTATTTCAAATTAAAATATGAAAATAAAAAAACTAGGTGCTCATTAAAAAGTGAAGTGCCTCCCCAAAATTAGACACGCTTATTTCATTTAGGCAAAATCTTATATTAAAAATTTTTAACCACTCCATTGAGTGGTTTTTTATTTTGCCCTGATAAGTAAGTATAGGGCAGTTCCTCACCCTTGATTCACAACCAACAACTACGTATAAATGTGATTAGGTGAAAAGATTTACAAGATATTAATATCTATTTAAAAAACAAATGTTATTTTGTTTAGGTAAAAGAATTAATTACCTATAATGGAGGAGAAGAAATAATGGAAGAAAACATTGAAGTGTTAAGAACAGAGGGGGACATTAATTTAACAAAAACTCGTTCTTTATGGCAAGAAAAACATTTGAGCAAAGAATCTTTTGAGTTTTTAAACGATGACTCTAAGTATTATTTACATCAATCTCTTTCTACTCCTTGTTTAAATATTATTGAAAAAAGCTATGGAATTTACATAGAGGATATAGATGGAAGGAAGTATATGGATTTTCATGGAAATAATGTTCATCAAATAGGCTATGGTAATGAATATGTTATCCAAGCAGTAAAAGAGCAGTTGGATATTCTTCCATTCTCACCAAGACGTTATACAAATAAAGTTGCGATCCAGTTGGCAAAAAAATTAGTTGATATTGCACCAGAAAGTTTAAATAAAGTACTGTTGACTCCTGGGGGAACTTCAGCTGTTGGAATGGCTTTAAAACTTGTTAGAAAGGTAACAGGTAAATTTAAAACTATATCTATGTGGGATTCATTTCATGGTGCATCTTTAGACGCTATTTCAGTTGGAGGAGAAGCACTTTTCCGTAACGGTATGGGCCCTCTAATGCCAGGGAGTCTGCATATAGCTCCTTACAATTCATATCGTGGTTTGTTTGATGATGACAATGGTAGATTTAAATCCCTTGACTATCTAGAATATGTACTTGAAAGAGAAAATGAAATCGGTGCAATTATTTTAGAGCCTGTTCGTTGTACAGACGTACATATCCCACCAAAAGAGTACTATCAACGTTTACGTAATATTTGTGATAGGAACAATATATTATTGATTTTTGATGAAATTCCAACAGCTTTAGGGCGAACAGGTAAAATGTTCACTTTTGAAAACTTTGGAGTTATTCCAGATATTGTTTTATTGGGAAAAGGATTGGGGGGAGGCGTATTTCCAATGGCAGCGATGCTTGTAAAAGGAGAACTTGATGTTGCCCAAGATATTGCACTCGGTCATTACACTCATGAAAAAAGTTCATTAGGTTGTGCAGCAGCATTGGCTACTCTTAATTATATCGAGGATTTTAAATTAATTGATAAAGCTAATCAATTAGGAAATTATATGAGAATACGTCTTAAAAAGATGCAAGAGCACTATGAAATTATAGGTGATGTTCGAGGAATCGGTCTTTTATACGGAGTAGAATTAGTACTAAATCGCAATTCGAAAGAAAAAGCTATATCTGAAGCAGAGCAAGTTATGTATAAATGTATGGAAAAGGGATTAAGTTTTAAAGTATCCCAAGGAAATGTGCTTACTCTCACTCCACCACTTATCATTAAGGAACATGAATTAGAACTGGCAATGGATATTTTAGAACAATCTATCCAAGAGGTTTTAGAGCAGTAATATAGATTTACGATTTATTAGACTGAAGAAACTAAACATCTCATATGAGGTGTTTTTATGAAATAAAGAAATTTGATGTAGTATTCCAAAACAAACAAATGATGTCGGTGGTGGTTATGTTAGATGGCATTGGGCAACCTAATTGTTATTTTGAAAAAAACAGTTGTCATAAAAGATTCGAAACACTCGTTTACAAAACGGGTGTTTTTTTGTGGGGGAACGTTGATATATCAATGTTTGTTGTAGTGTATTAAGTTATTAAATATAACATGAAAGGTTGAGGGGAGAGGTAAGGAATAGTATGTACCCCAAAATCATCATGATTTGATTTCATAAGATTTTTCAAATGAATTTAAGGTGATGATTTTATCCATGAGGGTAGATACATGTATCTCATCTTTTTCGAATGAATGTTATTGATAGTGCATTTCCATAAATTAAGTGGCATGACAGCACCGATTAAAAAAGAAAAAAATTAAAAATTGGGGTTTATTAGGTTGTTCATTACGTCAGTTAATATTTTGCCGTAGGGGATGGGTAATCGCACTGTTAGCCTACTTAAAGCAAAATTGAACAAAGTTTTAGAAATCATAATATACATAACCTACTGTAAGTGAGCGACATAAAAATAAAGCCCGAACATTGGCAAGACACTTCAACATGTGCCTTGCGTAATGATTCGAGCTACAATACCTTTATTTGAATAATGTTTTACAGTGAAAATTTATCTATTTCTTTTCTTAGTTGCTCCGCGAATAAATTCAGGTCACGAGCTTTTTCTGATACGATGTTGATACTCTTTAATTGTTCTTGTGCAGATGCGGAGACTTGCTCTGTTCCAGCAGATGTTTCCACTGCCGACCCAGAAATATTGTGAATAGAGCTAATAATTTTCTCCTTGCTCTGATTCATTTCAGATGAAAGCTGCTGAACATCACGAGCAACTTCAATTGTTTGATCTAAAGCCTCTTTAATTGTATTGAAAATATTGCTAGTGTCTGTAGCTGCCTTTGCATTTTGTTCAACGATTTCAATGCTAGTTTTGATTTCCGTTACAGCACTTTTCGAAATCGCTTGAATGGCTGTAATTTTACTTTTAATAATTTCTGTTGCGTTAGATGTTTGCTCAGATAGCTTCCGAATTTCATCAGCAACAACTGCAAAGCCTTTACCAGCCTCGCCAACACGAGCAGATTCAATCGAAGCGTTAAGAGCAAGTAAATTTGTTTGGGAAGCAATTTCTGTAATTGTATTAACAATACTCGAAATGTCTGAAGATGTTTTATCAACTTCTTGAACAATTGTACTAACTTGCTGTGATGAATCGCGATTTTTTTCCGACCATATAGAAAGCTGCTGAACCGTATCTACACCTTGATTGCTTAAATCATCAATTTGAGCTGTCATTGTTGCAATTTTTTCAGTATGCTCAAATACACGGTCAATATTGCTTGAAAGCTGTTCTAATTGTTCGGCTCCTTTTTCGGTATCGTATGCCTGCTCCTCAGTGGATTTAGCAATTTCGCTAATCGCTATACCAATTTCATCCGTTGTTTGTACAGTATCATCTGCAATCTGTAAAAGTGTTGTAGATGATTCTACTAACTCATTGCTTGTACTTTGAATATTAACCGTTATATCTCTAAGGGCGGAACGCATGGCTGTGATGCCTTGAGCCATTTGTCCAATTTCATCTTTGTGATTCGATAGCTTTACTAATTCCACACTTTCATGGAAATCTAAATTTGCGGTTTGCTGTAGCGTATTTTCTAAACTTTTTAGTGCTCTAACGATACGATCAATAATCCACCACATTAAGCTACCAATAATTAAAAAACTAGCAATGCCAATAATGATTTGAAACATTAGAACAGGTTCAATAATGGATTTGATTCCACTTTCAGGGACTCCGATGTCCATAACACCATAAAGCTCACCATTACGGTAAATAGGTTCCATAATATCATACGTCCATATACCTTGAACTTCGGCATACCATCTTGTAAATTGTTTTACCCCTTTAGTGGCCCCTTCTATTGTGTAGTCATCCTCATAGACTTTATTTAACTTATTTGAGTCACTATGTGCAACAGCTTTGACATTTTTATCAATAATAATGGCGTATGTTACATTGTCCTGTTGTACTTTTGTATCAACTAATTTTTGTAGTTCAGGTATTGGATCTGTTTCAGCATTTAAAATTGTTTCGGCTTGTTTAGCCATTTCAAAAACTTGCTCTTGAGCCTTTTCTATTAGTACTTCTTGGCTCTTTTTATTAACAATCCATACAGCTAAGCCCGCATTAACAATGGAGGCTACTAATAGTAATCCCAATGTGAAAAAAAGTAACCGCTTTTTAATGCTCTTCATGTTTTTTCCCCCTATACCAAAGTTTCAGTGGTTTAGCCTCTTCGTTGATAGTTAAATGTAAAATCTCTAATGAATTCAAGCAAGCTCAAAAATCTGGAATAAAGTTAATCGATATATAATGGATAGAGGCTTTACTACTGGATAACATACTAAAACTTTGGTAGATTTATCATACTTAAAAATAGTATTATATAAGGGAAATATAAAGTCAATACAGTTTGTGTAGAATAAAGACGAATTCTGTCTAAAAAACATTATTCTAGAATATGTTAAAGAGTGAAGCGTTAGGCCGCCAATGGCAGATAGTGAAGATACATTTTATCGATTTTAGCAGTTTATCTTTAATGTAAAAAAAAGCACATTCTAATCTTCCATAGAATCGTCCAGTTGGACAGGAACCATTGCAAAATGTATCCGCTTATTAAAGTGTTAGCGCCAGGAGTTTCGTTAACTATTCTATGACCTTGACATCTTTGGAGCACATTCGTTCATTTTTTATAATAATAGGGTGGGTAATCACTACTATAAGTACAACATGATATTCAATTAATGATAAAAGAATCCTACGGAAAAGAAGTCTGCTTTTCCGTGGGATTTTTTGTGTTGTGTTTGGTATAGAACCAGTATCTACAGCAACTTTGTGGAGTTGTAAAAAATACATACTCAATTAACAGAATATTCCAACTTTAAATAGAACCCGATTTTAGAGGCGCCAAAAGTTCCATCAATCTATCTAACAGTTTCTGATAATTTAAAGGTATCAGGACCATCTATAAAGAAGGTTTTATAGGGGGGATTTTCGTTATACCAGCAAGACCCTAAGTCATTCTCCGTAATGGGTATTTTTTTAATTCTTCACTTCCGATTTTTGTTCCACCTACCTTTCGATGGAGAGGTACAAGCTAAAGATGTTGGAACTAATAATTACATATATGAGAAAGGGATTGGTATCTTGAAGAAAATTTTGCTTTCTGGCTATTTCAGTATAATTTTTTGTATAGGTATATTGTACGTACCTGTGTCATTAAAGTGGGGGCCACATCTTGAATTTTATGATAAAAGGTATGTTCCTTTATGGCAATTACACACGCAGGAATTCCAAGTTGATGATTATTATCCAATTTATGAGCTTGATATGATAAGAATAATTTATGAAATTGGCATAGTAACTTTATTATTCTTAATAGTGTATTTACTATTAAAGGAAGTCTTTCTTAAAAATTCATAATTATAATTCTGAAAAATAGGGTGGTTAAACGGAAAAAAGCACCCTCAACATGAGCGTGCTTTTTATAAAACAAATGGTCACTGATTTAAATTTGGTATGAATTAAGAGCATTAACGGCTCTTGTTCATTTTACGGCCGCATCCTATTTTTAATATTTACATATTTTGTTACTCGAAGAAGATATTATTTTTTTAAATTATACTGCTCCCCCCAATCTCTCATCAGTTTGATTATTGGTTCGAGTGTTCGACCGAATTCAGTTAATGAATATTCTACTTTGGGTGGTACTTCTTTAAAGATTTCTCTATGGATTATGCCATCCTTTTCTAATTCACGAAGTTGTAACGTTAGCATTCTTTGAGTAATATCGGGCAATAAACGTCTAAATTCATTGAAACGCTTCGTCCCTGACATAAGGTGATATAAAATCACACCTTTCCATTTACCACCAATTACTGCGAGTGTTGCTTCAACTGGACATCCATAGGCATCCGGACAAGCAGTATATAAAGTTAAATTACTATTATCTGTCATAAAATAACCTCCAAAATATTTAGTATACAAATTGATACTATCCAACAAAAATGTGCGTACTTACATTAAATATATCATCGTATTATTATAGCTGATATAAAGAATTAAAAAATGAATGGAAAAGGAGCAATTTTAATGATGGAAAAAATGAAAGCTGTAGGTCTACATCAATACTTACCTGTTGATGATGCAAAGAGTTTATTAGATATACAAATAGAAAAGCCGGTAGCTAAGGATAGGGACTTATTAATTCAAGTAAAGGCTGTTTCAGTGAACCCTGTTGATTATAAAGTTAGATCTCCGAAAGAAAAGTATGAGGAAATTCCTAAAATTTTAGGGTGGGATGTGGCAGGCATTGTCGTCGAGGCTGGTCCTCTATGTACATTGTTTAAACCTGGTGATGAGGTATATTATGCTGGTGATATAACTCGCCAAGGCTGTAATAGCGAATTTCATCTTGTCGATGAGAGAATTGTAGGTCATAAGCCAAAGTCATTAAATTTTGCAGAATCTGCCGCATTACCATTGACTTCAATTACTGCATATGAGGCCATATTTGATAGAATGAAAGTTAGTCATTTTTCAAACGAAAATAAAAATAAAACAATTTTAATTATTGGTGCAGCTGGTGGGGTAGGTTCTATTGCAATCCAACTAGCTAAATGGGCTGGATTAACGGTTATAGGTACAGCTTCTAGACAAGAGTCACGCATTTGGGCTACTGAACTAGGTGCAGACTTTATGATCAATCACTATGAGGAATTTATTCCACAGCTAAAAAAAATAGGTTTTGAAGCAGTTGATTATATTCTATGTTTGAATTCGACACAAGAATATTGGGTCAATATGGCGGAGGCTATCGCTCCACAAGGAACAATTTGTTCTATTGTAGAAACAGATGAGCCAATGAATTTGACATTACTTAAAAATAAAAGCGCAACATTTGTGTGGGAGTTTATGTTTACACGATCTATGTATCAGACTGAAGATATGAATGAACAACATAAATTATTAAATAGAATAGCAATTCTAGTGGATAGTAATATTTTAAAAACCACAATAACTAAAATTCTATATCCCATTAATGCAGACAATTTGAGAAAGGCGCACTCTATTCTAGAAAATGGAAAAACCATTGGGAAAATTGTGCTTGAGGGTTTTAAATAAGCAATTGTGACTGCCTTTGTATGAGGCAGTCAATTTGCTTATTCAACTAATATGGAGGTAGGGAAAAGCATGTATCCCCAATTTTTTATAAGTGATGATTTCATCCATGAGATTAGAATGCATGTACCTTATCTTTTTAAAATAAATGTGCATAAACTTTATAAATCGTCTGAGGAGTATCTCCAACTAAACCGCAACTGTAGATATAGGAGTATGTACATGTTGAAACAACTTATAAAAAAATGGAAAAATCATTAATACCGGCATATGGTTCTTGATTTCTGATTTTGTCTTCTAAATTCTGTAAAGTATATCCTTGCCATTCTTCTAAATTACCTGTATTCCATTTTTCTTTAAATAATTGATATAAATAAATCTCTCTTATTTTTAAGAAAATAGGAATTTGTATAATTATCTCCTTATGAAGCATATTTTCTGTTCTATAGCCTGCAAAAAAATTACTCATAAAGAGTTCACAAAAAGAATTTGTACTGTCATTGTATGAGCTATGCTGCCAATAAGCATGATAGAAAGCTACTGCAATATCTTGAGCATACCAATTAAAAGAGCAGTCATCAAAATCAATGATAGTTATACTACCTTCCTCATTAATAATGAAGTTTCCTTGATGATAATCATTATGAATAAGCCCGAAAGTATCAGGAGTAATCGTGTATGAAGTGAGACTGTGCCCCAGCTTTTTATATTTCTCGCTAATCCATGGTTCTAACTTGCCTCTAATATTAAATACATCAGGGTTTTCAACTTTCCATTCAGGACGTTCTATCGTTTGTAATTTGAAATCTTTGGATAGTGCATGCATTCTCCCCAAAATTTTACCAATTTTTTTAAACGTTTTTTCATTCCAGTGGGATTTATTTGTAACATCAATGTGATCTCCCTTCATAAATTCAAAATATGTTTTTACCCGTTCTTCCTCATATTCTAAAGGAGTTATTGGCTTGGGTACAAGAACACCTTTTTCATATAAAAAATTCATCCACGCTATTTCCTGTAAAACCATCTCCTTTGTTTTGTTCTTTTCAGAAATTCTAGCGATCTTTTCTTTGTCTTTGATATAAAAAACGTCGTTATTAAATCCTCCATTCAACCTCACACGGTTTTCTTGCATTTTGTTTCCTCCTTTTTAACTATCAATTTACGAGAACATTTTTTATTTAACATTAACCTAGTAACTTCTTTGTCACTTCTTTCGTATTAAATAATAAATTATGCGTCATAATAATAATGTACGATAAATATCCTTTTTTATCTTTCCTATTTAATAAAATGTTAATTAAATTGAAGAAATAGAATTTCGAGTGAAGAGTACCGACAGACTTCGGTAGTATAGGAGGGGGGATAGGTGATGGTATTTCCTCCAATTAAACCAATGCTTTTACATACGGGTAACACCAATGAAATAGTAAACGATGATGAAAATATCTTAAGGTTGCCTTATCCTTTTGACTAAATAAGATAATAGATTTTCTTGACCTAGTAATACTTTGACTGCTGAATTTTCTGAGTTATAGGATGTAGGACTTCTATATAGGAACCATACAGTATTTATTGATTGCGAAGGTGTTGTGCTTAGAAATGGTTACTGGTGTTAAATACTTAACTTACCATGGCAAGTTAAAAAAACAACAGCCAGCAGAGGCTGCAGGCTGTTGTTGATGCGTATTATTTTGAGTTGTTTTCATTTGCAAATCGGCCAGAAGCAAATTTTTTGTTAGCTTCAGCTTGTTGGATTTGCTGTCTGATTTGATTAACATCCGTCTCCATACCAAATTCTTGGCTCATCGAGTTCGTTGAACCAGAAGCTTGGTTTTTGTTAGCTTCAGCTTGTTGGATTTGTTGTTTAATTTGATTAACATTCGTCTCCATACCAAATTCTTGGCTCATCGAGTTCGTTGAACCAGAAGCTTGTATTTTGTTAGCCTCAGCTTGTTGGATTTGCTGTTTAATTTGATTAACATCCGTTTCATTTCCAAATTCAACGTTCATTGCGTTGGGAGTTGCGTTTGGAATTTTTGAGTTAAAGTTTTGATTGTTGTTTGCCATTAAAAATCACCTCCTGAGTTTAGTTTGTACAGAAGGTGAATTAGTATCCGTTTTTTAGTGTGTTAAAAAAATATTATGGTGGTATATCAGGTCCACTTCAATGGTATGATAAAGCTTCAGCAAATTACACGAGATTGACAAGGTGAAATTTAAAACGTATATTGAAAAAGCCTTAAAGAGGCAGATACAACTTTTTCAGATGCCTGTAGAATAGCACGGGATTTCCTAGAATTTAACTATTTTTAAAGTTGTAATCATTCAAGTTATAAAAAAGGACGGATGTAATGAAATATAATAAAACAATTATGCTAAAGCTTATCAATGAACATCGAGCGTTACATGATGAACTAAAAAAGCTAAAATCTGAAATGGGATTAGAGAAAAATTTCGCAGTAAAAGCTTTGTATCATTCATATGTGGCAGAAGATGGCCCTTATATGAAAGAATACCAGGATTTAGAGCGATTATAATAAAAGGCGGTACCACTAAAAAGCATGTTTTGGACAATCATTATTTTCAAAACATGCTCTTTAGATTTGTTCTCATATAAAGGAGAATAGGTACTTTATTATAACAAGTCATTCAATATGGATGGCTTTTTTGTTTTTGTCTTTTTTTGTAGGCGTCATAAGGAATGAGAACAACTGAACTTTCGAACAGTTTAGTGTCATACATAATAGAGGGTGACCAACAAAGCTAATTTAGTCAAATATAAGTCTTAAGACTGATATGGTATAAGCCTATCAATGTATTTACGAGCCTTATAAAACTAAGATATTCTATTTATAGGAAATGTTTCTTGGTTTTGGGAAATGAAAATCTTAAAATCAATCATACCTATCTAAGGAGGGAAATTTTTCATGAAGAAAAAATTATCTGGGGTGTTAGCTGCTACATTAGCGTTAACGATTAGCCTACCAACAGGAGCTCTGGCGGCTTCTGGCAACAATCAGTCTACGGTTTTGGTTAGCCAGGAAGTTGCTAGCCAAGCTCTGCAAAAAATTGCGGCAGAGAAGGCTAATCTACTCATTAAGTCTTATGAGACAACAAGTGTACAGTATGCGCTAATTGATAATGGTCATATTATTGTGTCGGGTCAGACTGGGAAGAACGATATGAAAGGAAAACAGCCGTTGACTAAAGATACCCTATATGGAATTGGTTCAGTCAGTAAAATGTATGCAACGGCGGCTGTGATGAAATTGGTCGATGAAGGAAAAGTTGATTTAGATGTTCCTGTCGTTCACTATGTTCCTGATTTCAAGATGAAAGACGAGCGTTACAAACGCATTACGCCACGTATGCTGCTGAACCACTCATCCGGCTTGCAAGGTACTGGGTATGGTAATAGTTTTTTATTTGACGATAATGATACCTACGCCCATGACAACTTGTTGCAACAATTGTCCACCCAAAGCTTAAAGGCGGACCCAGGTGCATTCTCGGTATACTGCAACAACGGCTTTACGTTGGCTGAGATTATGGTGGAAAAAGTAAGCGGTATGAGCTTTACTGAATTTATACATGAACGGTTTACAAAACCCTTAAAGCTAAATCATACGAAAACACCGCAGGACAAAGAGGAAAACGATAAGCGAGCTGGACTTTATTTTCCTACGTACCATGGGCAACTTCCTGCTGAATCGGTGAATGTGATTGGTACGGGAGGGATCTCTTCCACAGCAGAAGATATGGTACGATTCGCACAAATATTTATGGGACAGGGACAAGGAATTCTCTCTGATAAGGCAGTCAAGGCGATGGAGCAAGAAGAATATAAAAAAGGAATGTGGCCAGAGGATGGAGCCAATATCATCAACTATGGTCTTGGCTGGGATAGTGTGAAGCTATATCCATTCAGTGAGTACGGGATAAAGGGCTTAGCTAAAGGTGGCGATACAGGACTGCAACATGCTTCATTGGTCGTACTTCCTGAACAGAAGATGGCTGTGGCTGTATTGTCATCGGGCGGTAGCAGCTCTACAAATCAAATGATGGCGACAGAAATATTGCTCGCTGCGCTTAAGGAGAAGGGCACGATTAAGGAGATTAAGCCGAACAAATCCTTTGGCAAGCCAATCAAGGCCAAGATGCCTCAAGACATAGTAAAGAAAGCAGGTTTTTATGGCAATAGCTTCAGTCATTTTAAAATAAAAATTACGAACAATGGAGAACTACTTTTACCAGCTATTTCTGAAGAAAAATATGTATATACTGCGAATGGAAGCTTTATTAATGAAACAGGTACCTCCAAGTTCAACTTCGTCACAGAGAAGAATGGCCGAACATATTTGGTGGAAAGCACATTTATAACTTTACCAGGTTTAGGTCAAGTAGCGGTTACTCAATATTTAGCCGAGAAATTAGAAGACAATGTGTTATCGAAGGAAACCGCTGCCGCATGGGCCAAGAGGGAAGGCGTTAAGTTCTATCTCGTCAACGAGAAATTTAGTTCTGCTCAATATCTCTTACCAATGATGCTTACCACACAAATTACTCGCGATGAAGAACTAAAGGGCTATTGGAATGGCAGAAAAATTACAGGTCCAAATACAGCCGCGCATCAGCTTCAGATCCCTGTGATGGCAGGCCGTGATACAACAGAATCTCGTTTCTATACAGAAGGCGGTAATGAATATATGGAGATGTCCGGATTAATATATGTCAGTGGATCCAACTTGAAATCACTGCATGCAGGCCAATCATCCAAAGTTAAGCTGCAAGCAAATGGGCATGCGGAATGGTTTACGATCCCTCAAGCAGCAGCAGGGAAAACAATGACTGTGGAGCTGCCAGCAAAGAGTTCGTTTGCCGTGTATGATGAGGCCGGACAATGCGTCAACTTTACAATTGTGAGCGGCAATAACAAAGTAAAGCTGCCGAAAAACGGAACGGTTGTATTTGCTGGTGCGCCGAACGCGGAAATGGCAATTACGTTGAATTAACTACTCCATTATGTGTGCCATAAACTATGTAGAAGATTATAAATCATACTCAAATGAAAGATAAAATGTAGGGATTCGCCAAAAAATGGCGAGTCTCTTTCCTTTTTAATGATTTTTAACTGTCTATACATAGGAAGAATAATAGGCTCATCTTATGTCGTACAACGGGGTTACTCGCATTAGATTGGCTCCAATTGTTGCTTCGGACATTTTCCCATTATGCGTAGAGGCTGATGATTCTAGTAAGTAATGCGCAGGATGCAAAGTTTATAGGGGACGTGGGAGAGAGCTAGAGCAAATTAGGCATTTGCGTAGGTCGGCTAAGTAAAGAATTGAAACATAAGATGCAGTAAAAATCTACAAAAAATAATTCTTACGGCATAGTGTAGTTTTATAAAAAAGATTGATCGTTCATAATAAAGGTTGATTAAAAATCCTATGCTGATATGCACGATTTTTTTGTTCAATAAACGGGTCATATTATTGAATAACAATTTTTAAAGATATATTTCCAAACGACGCTTTGGTAACTTTATTTGCTTATTTAGACTTGGCTCTTTATTCTTAATAAAGGTTAAACAAGTAACAAGAGGGGCGATAAATAGTGAGGATTCAAGAAGTAGAAGGTTATTTGAAAGGAAAAATAAATGTTGATACAGATTCAGTAGCGTCTATTTGGACAACATTTAAAGAATTTTGTGAGGAAGATATTGTAGGAGAAGATGAAAAGGAAATTTTATTCGAATGTGGTACTTACCGTAAAGAAATGTTTCATTTTTCGTTTGTACGCCAGTTTACTGAATACGAAGATGATGAATATTTAGGAATGAGCCAGCTTCATTGCAAACTATTATTTACTCCTATTGATGAATTTAAAAAATTACAAGTTACAGAATGGTCAATGGATTTTGAAAGCTTAGATGAATTTTTTAGACATATAGAAAATCTTAAAGTATTTAAAAATATAGTTAATTTAAAACCTAAAACAGTTCAAATTTATCAAGATGAATGTTAAGAAGTTGAGCTGTATATCTGTACATCCAATAACGAAATAACGTTCCCAAATAAAGGTTTGGGTAGACACAAAAGCCAAGAAACGCTGTAAAACAAACGTTACTTGGCTTTTTCATTGGATATTGTTTATACATTTTTTATACAAAGGTATATAAAGAGAGTTTACAATAAGACTTTTCAAAATTTTGCAGAAAACATTGTAGGGGTGTTATATGAATAAAAACCTGTATATGGAGACTTTCTAAATCTGTATTCTTCTCAATCCATTATTACAATTGCTGGTGGTTTAAGTGAAACCATCTTCAACAATCGTGCGCGATTGTGGAGCAACACAGGTAATAAATAATCAAACTTTTTTATAAAAACCTAACTTCAAACTGCTAAAGAAAATCCCTTTTGATTAATCTTTTTCAAAAGGGATTCTACTTATTTAACGTAAAATAAGGGTTTTCGAGGTATTTTTGCTCAAACTTTATTGCCAAGCAACACTTATAGAACATTAAATAGTCGTTGATGTGTGGATCAGGTGTTGGTGGATATACTCATTAACTTGATCAGGTCTATCTAAATTAGTTGCGTGATGGGCATTTTTAATTATTTTTAACTGTGACTTTTTAATCTTTATATGTAGATACTCTTGTTGTCTTTGAATCATCGTATCGTGGTCACCATGTAATAATAAGGTAGGACAATTTACTTTTCCTAATTCATGGCCACTTTCCATTCTCGATACGGCATTCCAAATTCGAATCCAATTTTTATAAGACATTGCTGCAACTGTGGAATAAATATAGTGTTTATTTGCTTCGTTAAACTTTGATAGTGTATGTGCCTGTATTTTTGCTAGAAGTGACATTGGAATGAATAAGCTAGAAAATCGATTAACAGGAACTAGTATCTTTTCATACCAATTAAATTTGTTTGTGAAGGGGGTCCCTATTAATGTAAGTGATTTTACGTAATCTGGATAGTGAATGGCGGCTTGTAAAGAAATATGTCCACCCATTGATAAACCACATAAATGGGCCCGTCTAATTTTTAGATGATGCATCAAACCAATTAAATCTTTAGTGAAATCTTCAGCATCTACCTTCCCGTTCGGAAGAGATGAAGCTCCATGACCACGAACATCCCAGGTGATGGTTTGATAATATTTAGAAAAATAATCCACTTGTTTATCCCATTGCTGATGGTCCCATGATGCACCATGAGTAAAAATTAATGGCTCTCCATGTCCTTTTGTTTCATAATACAAATCTACATTATTAATTGTACATTTTGGAATGTAAAACACCTCTCATTTATCTAAGATAATCGTGACTAAATGTTAACATAAAAGTGATTGTCAGAGAAAATATTCCCATTTTACTGCGCCCGATAAATGTGTTAGCGGCAAGACATACATAACCAGCAGATGTTTTACAGATTAGGTATAGAAATTAAAACAAAAGGTTTTTTGGGAATTATATCCATGTTATTAGTTGTATTGTATAATCAAAGATACAATATCTAAAAGGTGATGATTATTTTGCTAACTATATTACAAATTATTTTTTCAATCATAGTAGTATCACTCTCAACTTACGGAATTATCACAGACGATTACCAGTTGAATTTTTTAATGATATTCTTCTTAGGATTATTGATGTTAATTTTAGGGATTAAAGAATTTCAAAGAGAGCAAAAAGTTTATGGTTGGCTTTTTATCGGAGTATTTTTATTGATAGAATATGTATTCATTCAAACTTTTTTATGATTTATTATATCCTATGCACATAGACAAGGTACTACTGCTTTTGCTTTGAAACCTGCATCCAAAAGCAAGAGAGCAACGTTTGGTGGGGCTATGAGAGTGAAAATGGTAGAATTAGATTCCAATTCAATGACTCTTACATTATTATGAAGTATGGGAGATATTAATACCCCCTTCATCATATATAGCAACGGAGGACTATCATGACACCAGAGCATATTGTTAAGAAATTTTTTGAAGAAGTACGTTCAGGCAAAAATCCCGATTACGCAACTGAATTAATGGCAGACCAAGTACTGGCACACCAAGTTATTTCAGAAGAAGAATTAACGGTTAAAAGAACGCCAAAAGATTATGCTGACCATGTAAAAGAAATGGTAGAAGCGTATGGCAATTTTTCATTAGAAATCCAAGAATTTATTGTACAAGATCATAAAGTATATGTACGCTGGAAACAAGTTGGGACGCATGTTGGCGAGGTCGATGGATGTGAGCCAACGAAGCTTCCAGTGATAGAAATAGCAAGCGCAGTTTATAGAATTGAAAATGGAAAAATAGCAGAATATTGGATTCAAATTGATCGTGCTGGTATTGAAAACCAACTCAAACGAAATCAAAGTATTTAACATCCTTCGGGGTGTTTTTATTTTGCCCTGAAGAGTGGGGAAATTTACTCAGGTCTATTGTTGAATAATCTTAATAAACGGAGTCGGACCTAATGGTGGAATTACATTTATTTGTAAAAATATTCCAATGTCCACTTTGCAAATTCTTTATTAATATAGTTATACCCATTTCAGTCTAATTACCGATAGCATTTTAAGTGATTTTCCTTTATGGTTAATAGGTCGTAAAAGACACTATCAGGAATATCCTGCAAATATTGAAATGATAGGTGGAAAACAATGAATTATCAAGTATTATTATATTACCATTACACAACGATTGAAGATCCTGCTGAATTTTCAGCAACGCACTTAGCCATGTGTAATGAAATTGGTTTAAAAGGTCGTATTTTAGTAGCCAATGAGGGCATTAACGGTACTGTGTCAGGTACGATTGAGCAAACAGAGCAATACATGGCAAACATGCAAGCTGATCCATTATTTGAAGGCATAGTCTTCAAGATGGATGCGGCAGACGGGCATGCATTCAAAAAGATGCACGTACGCCCACGACCTGAGTTAGTAAACTTAGGCTTAGAAGAAGACGTAAACCCACATGAATTAACAGGGCGCTACCTGTCACCAGAACAATTCCTTGCTGAAATGCAAGATGAAAATACAGTAGTATTAGATGTGCGTAACACCTATGAATACGATGTCGGCCATTTTCGTGGTGCGATTCGACCAGAAGTAGAAAACTTCCGTGATACACCGGAATGGGTACGTGCAAACCGCGAGTTATTCGAGGGAAAAAATGTTTTAACCTATTGCACGGGTGGGATTCGTTGTGAGAAGTTTTCAGGCTGGATGAAACGTGAAGGCTTTGGCAATGTCGGTCAATTACATGGCGGTGTTGCAACATACGGAAAAGACCCTGTAGCAAAAGGTCAATTATGGGACGGAAAAATGTATGTATTTGATGAGCGTTTAACGGTGCCCATTAATCAAGTAGAGCATGTGATTATTGGTCGTGATCATTATGACGGTGAACCCTGTGAACGTTACATTAACTGTGCAAACCCTGAATGTAACAAGCAAATCATTGCTTCTGAAAAAAATGAAGCAAAGCATTTAGGTGGCTGTACAATCGAATGTACCAAGCATGCGCGCAACCGTTACATCGTGCGTCACCATTTAACAGAAGAGCAAGTAGCTCAAACGATTGAGGCGTTACAAGCAGAAGCATGAAGAGCTGTCTAAGTATACAAAACTTCGTGAAATATTTTTCATAATCTCTATAAATCTTATAGAGATATTTAAAACACTCGAATGAAAGTGTTCAAACTATCCATTTCAAATGGGACTAGTTTGCTCGCTTACGTCGGGTGTTTTTTCTTTTGTATGGAATCATAATGGACTGAGGAAGAGGGGAATAGAGCTAAAGCTGAAGCTGAAGCTGTTTACTATTAGTAATAACATGGGCCTTGTTACTAATGTTTAACTTTCCACGTCCTTCCACGCTGAATAGTGGTGATTTTATAATGTAACATATCTAAAGTGTTGAGGAGTCTTTTCAAGGGGGAATAGGACAAAATAGGACCTATCGCTTTCTGCCATGAATCATTGATGATGGGTCCTTATTTCACATGTTAATCGTTTCAATATTAACATTTGTTAGTATCGATCTATTAATATTTATAGTACATTTAAGAGAGTATACGTATTTATTAATAGAAAGGAAGGATATTCATTATCTTTCTATCAAGGGGGATGTCAATAAGGCATCGAATGAAGTCAGCCTGTGGGGCCAGATAGAAATAAAAGAGAGAAAGAAGGGTAATTCCATGAAAAA
The DNA here is from genome assembly GCF_049315265.1 of Lysinibacillus sp. NPDC056220. Classification (NCBI taxonomy): domain Bacteria; kingdom Bacillati; phylum Bacillota; class Bacilli; order Caryophanales; family Bacillaceae; genus Lysinibacillus; species Lysinibacillus sp. NPDC056220. The sequence goes on along the minus strand of NZ_JBMOXD010000003.1, from coordinate 391,973 downwards.
AAGAGGCGTTTTCTCCACATTAGCAATAGTCCTATTACTTTTGCCAATAATGGGATCGTTTGCAACATTATTCAATCCAACTCAAGTTAGTGCCGCTACCCTCGAGGGAACAGTTATGAGTAGTTACCAAACAGTTACCAATAATACATACACCGGTACTGTAACCGAATACACATTTAGCCTTCATGGTGTAGTACAGCAAAGCTCTACGCCGCCTACTAATGCTGATTGGGTTACTCCCTCGAACTATTTTGATAACGGTTGGAACCGTAATAGTTGGAATGAAGAGTTTACCTATAGTAACTTCGGTAAAATAACTCAAACAAACAATGCCATGAGTATTCCGGCAACCGCTACCTGGGCAACAATAAATTCTTTTCAGGTTGAAAGCACAAATCAACACGCAATTGGCAATACGATTTTTCAGTATTCCGTTAATGGCGTAGATATACTAACCACAACTAACGCCGTCAACATTCCATCTAATGCGGAGTGGGCCGCCCTTGTTGACTTTAACGATGGTTGGACAAAGACGATTAATCATAGCTTTTCCAAGTATACGATTGATCGGGTCACTCCATTAGTGAAATCACTAAAGATTTCATCTAATAATGGCCATCCTGTATATGCCAAAAAGGGTGATGAGGTAACGGTTTTCTTACAAACAGATATGCCGATTGCAGTCCCTGTTTTGAAAATTGCTGGGATAGAGTTAACGCCTTCAGGAGCGGGAACAGACTGGACAGTATCTCTTGAGTTAACGAATGCTGTGGACGAAGGAGATTTATCAGTGTCTGCTGTTGTATTCTCAGATAAAGGGATTCCAAGCACTGAGCTTACGACCACAACAGATGGCTCATCAGTTATATACGACAACAGCAGCCCAAATCTTTTACATACACTGACGCCTAACCAAGCAACCAATCAAAATGTAACAGTACAGGTGAATTCAACTGATACGATTAGTGGAGTAAAGGTACTAAAATGGGCAGCCGGTACTCACGCAGAGAGTTATTTCACTACTGGTGGTACTGAATTTACTCATAGCTTTACAGCGAACGTCAATGGCCCATACACCGTCTATGCTCAAGATCATGCTGGGAATGAGATCCTATCAGTCATTGTCTCCAATGTTGATCGTCTAGAACCAGATGTGTCACTCACGGCAAGTACAACCGCTGTAACCAATAAGGATATTGCAATAAATGCTACAACAGTGGACAATGTGGCAATCAGTAAACAGCTTTGGGCGGAGGGGCTACAAAGTCCTGCTTATTTTCAAGCAGGTGAAGGAACACCATTCACGAATACATTTTTTGTTCCTAAAAATGGTGTATATACAGTTTATGTAGAGGATACTGCAGGTAATTTTAATCAATCCACAATCAATGTGTCGAACATATTCAAGCAAGCACCCAAATTAACATTAACACCCTCCTTTGTAACACCTACCAATAAAACGGTGTTAGTTGATGTTGAAGGTGAGACGGAGGGAACAACTCAAGGCAATACATTGAATGCTGTCCGCTGGGCAGAGGGAGAGCTGCCAATTGCTTTCTTTGCTTCAGGTGGAGGAGCGGACATTATTGATGAATTAACGTTCGAAGTCATCAAGAGTGGTATATATTCCGTATATGCACGAGATACGGCGGGCAATGAAACCGTTGCAACGATTACGGTGAATATACCACCAGTTACAACAACGGGCCTTGTTCTATCACCAAAAACGGGTCACTTAACAGTAGGAGATACGCAAAAATTCCAGTTAGTAGAACACCTGTCAGATGGGAGCAATCAAGACCAAACGGTAAATACAGCATTTACGGTAAGCGATCCATCCATCGCCACGATGAAAAATAACGAACTCACAGCCATCGCACCAGGAACGGTGACGGTAACAGCAACCTATGGTACGTTATCCGAGACGGCAACAATTACAGTGAAAAAGCCTACACCTACACCAAGTGAGCCAACGACTCCACAGCCAGTAAATCCTGTGGAACCGAAGTCAATACGTACCATAGACATTATTCGTTCTGTTGAACAAGGTATTGTGAAGTATCGAGCAAACGTTTTATTGGATGATGCGCAAATGCTAGTACAACAAATGACGAATCAAGATGCGCAAACAATTCGTCTCATATACCCAGCAGAAACTTCTAAGGCAGAGGCTTATTTGAAACTTTCAAGACATGCAGGATTATTTTTAAACAATCAAAAAACTAATTTTTTCATGCAAACAGCGCTAGCACATTTGAAGGTGCCATCTACATCATTCGATGGCGTGACAGAAGATGTATTCTTCCGCATTGCGCCCGTCAAGGCACAACAGCATGAAGTGATTCATACGAATGCACTACAAAATAAACAAATCCAACAAGCAATGCCCGACGGAGCAGTAGTTTCATTATTAGGAACACCCATGATAATTGAAACGAATCTAAACAATCGCCCCGTAACGATTACGTTACCAATTTCAGCTAAGCTAACAAATGAACAATTGGCTACATTAGTCGTTTATATAGAGCATAGTGACGCTACCACGGAAGTAAAACAAGGGCGTATAGTGGAATTTGAAACAGGCGTGAAAGGGTTCCAGTTTGAAATAGACCATTTCTCTACATTTAGCTTAGTCTATGCCTCAAAAGTTCATGAAGCGATGGAAGTGAATCGATTAGCACCTTATATTCAGGGATACCCAGATGGCACATTTATGCCAAATGCATCAGTAACACGTGCACAAATGGCAATGATGCTAGCGCGTTTCTTAACAAATGGTAATATTCCATCAACGACTGATATTTCATTTAAGGATACAGCCAATCATCCTTCAAAAGATGCGATTGAATTTGTGAAGCAAGTAGGCTTATTTAAAGGTGCAACAGAAACGACATTCAATCCAAATGGCACGATTACACGCGCAGAAATGGCTAATGTAGTGGCGCATTGGACCGAAAGTCTATGTGCACAATATCCATCAAAAGCAATTTGCCATGTCTCTGGAAATCGCCAATCATTTACAGACGTTTTGTCCAATCATTGGGCTGCAAATGCAATCGAACAAGTAAGTACATGGGGAATTATGACGGGGAATAGTGAAACGACATTTAATCCAAACGGTTCCTTAACAAGGGCACAAGCCGTAAAAGTACTCAACCAATTATTTGAACGACCGGCTTTAAAAGGAATCACAACGTCTACATTTAGTGATGTCCCTTCTACACATTGGGCCATTGAAGAAATTGAAGCAGCTGCTACAAAAGGAATAATCAAACCATAAAAAGAAACTACACATGCACGGTATGCGCTAAAGCCGACGTAACATGTGTAGTTTCTTTTTTTGTTCATGCATACCAGTAGAAAATCAGTTATACAACATGAAGAGTTCTAGCATTATGAATAAGCTTTCATAGAAATCTACATAGAACATACTTATTTCTCCAATGCAGAAAGGGAGATAGAGTAAGTATGCGGACTTTTAAACCTTATACCTACTAAAGATGAATAGCCGGCTATCTGATTTTTGGATAGTTGGCTATTTTGAACATTAAAATCTATGATCGTCCAAATAAATGGTACCCCCTCTCTTTGTTATAGTATTCATAAAAAATGTAAAAATATGATATTATATACATTGATAATATTTATAAGGATGGGAATGAATTGTATTTTATGGTAATTAGGAAATTTTTAGTGGTACTAAGTCTTCTGATATCTGCCTCGTTTTTATCTGGATTCCATAGTAATAATGAAAAAGAATTTACATATAGAAGTGATCAATTTTTAAAAGAGAACTGGGCATATAATTATTTAAAAATAGATAATATTAGAGAGAAGTATAATGTTTATGGTAAGGGTATAAAGGTGGGTCTGATTGATACAGGGGTTTCAAATTTTATTGAAGTTACAAATGGAATCAATATTCTTAGTAAGAAAAGTAATTATTATGATGATCATGGTCACGGTACTCACATAGCTGGCATACTAAAAGATAAAGAGTTCGGTATAATTCCTGATTCGGAATTATTTGTTGTTAAGGCTCTGGATAATAAAATGGAGGGTGAAATTGATAACATAGTTTTGGGTATTAATTGGTTAATAAAACAGGATGTAGATATAATTTTATTACCATTAGGGAGTCCGAGTGGTAATGAAGAATTAAAAAAAGTTATTAATAAAGCGATAAGAAAAGAAATATTTGTTGTGTCTTCTGTAGGAAATTTTGGTTTACAAGAGAAATCGGAAGTATTATATCCTGCTAAGTATAAAAACGTAATAGGTGTAGGTGCATTAGCTAAAGATGGGGATATTTGGAGAGGTACAACTTTAGGCAGAGGTGTTAACATACTTCTTCCAGGTCAGTTTATAAAAAGTGTTTCTTTAAAAGGGGAACCTCTTATTTCTAGCGGAACATCCATGGCATCTGCTTATATGGCAGGTATGCTAGCTCTTTATATTGAAAAGTTAAATAGTGAAGGTTACCCTGATGAAGGGGGAAGAATATTACAATTTAATGAAATTTTATATAAATTTACCAAAAATGGTTGTTTAAAGGCGTTTGATAGTGATATATTATTCCCGTAATAATAATTAGGAGGGAATTAAATTGAATTTTAAAAAGTTACTATCAAGTTTTTTAGTATTAACTTTGGTCATTTCCACTTTTAGTTTTTCTAATGTCTATGCACAAGAAAATACTGAAGAATTGGCCGAAAAAGTAAAGCAAGATACAGGGGTAGATGTATCTGAAGTTAGTTTGGAAAATTTTGAATATGATTTTTCTTTCTTAGTAAATGACATTACTTTTAATGAAATGGAAGAATATTTAGTTTTAACAGGACAAGATGTAAATCTTGAAGAATATACTGTTCAAGCACAGTGGGTTCCTGTGGTTGCTGGTGCACTTAGATTATTAACTTCAAAAGTTGGTAAAGAAGGCATGCAAAAAGGTTGGGCAATTGCGAAACCATATGTAAAAAAAGCGCTAGATTATGCAGATGATTATGTAATAGATGGTCCAGGTGGTGGCGGAAGAATTATTCAGGTAAGAAAGAAAAAGGGTGGAGCGCCGATTTTTAGATTAGATTACTACCCTATAAAAACTGGTGGCGATTATAAATTACACTACCATGTTGAACCAGACATGAAAGAGCATCATGTTATATTTTAAATAAAGGGGTATATATGATGAACTTTGAGGAAAATCAACATTTACATGTAGGATTTTACGATAATGGTTTTGATTTAGAAGGAATATTTTTAAAGGTGGAAAACTTGGATAAATGGTGTTTATTTTTCAATTCTACATTTTATAATATGACAATGAAAAATAACTATGATTTGTTTGATACTCACTTTGGCTATATGGTTCGGGAATATGAAATCAAAGAAGTGGATTTAACCTATGAGAAATCTAGTAAGTTATTTAAAGAATTTTTGCTAGAAGAGGGATTAATCTAATATTTTGGTTAAGGAGGATGCTTTCTTTTTGGATATGTTATGTTCTCCAAACCAACGCTTCTTTAATGTCTTTTGAATTTTTTAACAGGACAGCTAGAGGTGACAGCATTAAGAGAATCGGTCGTTTTTTAGCCACAATTGTTATAGCCTTGGATTATAAGAAAACATTGGTTTTTTGATAGTTAAATGAACATACATTATAAACAGTAAATTGCCTCCACCTTTGCTACATACACATAAAGGAGAGGAAAGCCATTATTTCTTCGTTAAAAGAAATAATGGCTTTTATTTTAGGTAACTTAGGTACGAGCATACCCAAAGCAACTTACCTTTAGTAAAATAAAATTTGAAGAGAAATTTGTCAATGAACTATAGAGTAGAGCTACCTAACATAAGTGATGGTGAAGTCTTTATACTGTGATGTTGTGATTTAATTAGTATGGATAATTATTATGAAAATGTTAATAGGAATGGGACTAGAGGGCAATGGTAGGATGGTCCAAAGATTTTTAATAGGAGGGGTTTATATGTTTATTCCAAAATATTATAAAATAACAGATATGAAAGAAATTAATGAATTTATTAACATGAATTCATTTGCAACAATTGTGGCGATAAGTAAGGGGAGACCTATTGCATCTCATGTCCCATTGCTGCTTAATCAAGATCAGGATGACTATTACCTCACGGGTCACTTAGCCTACGGCAATCCTTTATGGAAAGCTTTCGAGGATACGGATCAAATCTTAACTATATTTAATGGTCCACATGCTTATATTTCTTCGTCATGGTATGAGCAAGAAAATGTCCCCACATGGAATTATCAATCCGTTCATATTTATGGAAAAGCAAGTATGATAGATGGAACGGAATTAGAACAGGACTTAACAAAATTACTTGAAAAATATGAAAAATTTCGTGAGAATCCTGTCTTATGGGAAAAGCTTTCTCCTATCATGTTACAAAAAGAAATAAAAGGAATAAAAGGATTTAAAATCAAAGTAGAAGAGGTTCAGGCTGCCTATAAATTAAGTCAAAATCGAAATAATACGGATTACGAAAATATTATAAAAGAGCTATATAAAGAAGGCGACCCACATGCTTTTGCAGTGGCTGAAGCAATGAAGAAAAACAGACATGACTAAAACAAAGGGCAGAAACGAGGTATTAAGAACGTTCCTGCCTTTAAAATTACTTTTAATTAGTGATTTCATCGATTAATAATCAAAAAAGGCTGTCCTATTAATTATTAAAATTATTTAGCTGATTTAAAAAACGGAGCCATTGTATATTGAAAGTGACCTCATAAATTAATTTATATGTAGAATAGAGGCAAGATAAAGTGCAAAAGGGGTGTAAGTATGTGGTGGAAACTTAAAAAAATGATTGATGATGAACAACAAATTGTTTACAGGTATAGTCGCGAAAGTGATGAGTTGGATGGAGAAATTGCGTTTAATAGAGAAACTAATACGTTCCATTGCCTAAACTTAGCAAGTGGTGATACTGAAAGAGGAGTTGAACGGTTCTATCCGCATTTATGGAGAACTATTAGTAAAGAGAATGCGCCAGATGAACATTTTATAGCAATTGGTTAACAGTATTTAGAAAGAAGATAGAGTGAAAATAATCATTCTAATTTATTAAAGCATCCTCTAATGATGAGCCACCTCATAAGTTTGCGACATAAATCTGGGGAGTATATAAATAAACAAACAAAACAAAGCAGTTCAATGATGGATGGACCTAATACTATAAGTGTAATTGCGAGTTCCTTTTAGAGAAACATCGGGATAGGTATTTGAATTCCCAGACAGTTGAGCTGTGAGAAATGAACATTAAAAAAAGGGTCCATTTTCAGTGGCGACCCCTTTATGGTAAATGTAGTAATGGAAGTAGATAAGCATGTTATTTTAAATCGAAGAAGGAAGGTAATTGGGAGACTTTTTGTTATTGTCAAAATAAGACGTTAAATTAATGAACATCACTAGCGCCTTGTGCCGACAATCATTAAAAGTATGAATAGGACAATGATTAGTGCGAATGATAAATTATCATGTTTGCCATAGTTGGTACCCATAATAAATCCCTCCCCTCTATCATCTAGAATATGTAAAGCTAGAGATGGGAGAGATGCTATTCATCTAATATCAATCCCTTTTTTTTGAAAAAATTAGTCATGATAGTATGTTGACTAGGATCGTATGTATGTTAAGTAAATAGAAGATTGCTGAAATCGGTCGCTTAGTGCTGGAATATGAATCGATTATGTCAATTTCTGCGCTTACCCGGGAAATTTTTTTCTTATTTCCTAGGGAAGGAACCTAATACATAAGGGAAATATAAATCATTAGATGTTGAAATAGTGGCGGATAAACAAATTACCGAGGAAATAAGACTGTACATGGAGCCTAATCTTATAGGGATATGATTGCTAACATAAAGGCAACATTCATTCAAAAAGGGAAATATACCTGTTATAGTTGATGCTTTGATAGATAAAAAGTTTGGTGGAAAATAGAGCCAGCATAGTGATTCAAAAGCATTTAAGCGAAGAGTTTAGTGGAAATTTGCTGCTAAAGTTCGTTACTCAGAAACAGCATTTATTAAGTAAATTGACAATCAAACGCCTACTTCAATGAAGATAATACTACCTTTTTTTGTATACACTTGCGGGCACACTTTCTGTTGAAATCAATCCATCATTTATAATAATGAAACGCAAGCACTTGTCTGTGGATATCATGCTAGCATTAAAAATAAAAAATAGCTGGTTCGCAGAGTATTGATAGCTGGATGTAATTATATTGATGTTAAAAGGTGAACTACATTCAGCACAAGGCTTTGGAGATATGAATTACATGAGTGTTATTTGAAATGAAAGGATTGTACATCTCTATAATTTTCTTTGAAAATCTCGCACTTATGTTAAAATGATACAAAATAAAGGGGGGCATATGATGAAATATCCATTATTAAAAGAGGACATCACCATTGGAGTGACAGCACCTTCCTCTGGTGTTCCCGTTGAACTTCATGATTTATTGAAAACAGCCTGTATGCGTATGGAAAATAAAGGGTATAAGGTTGTTTGTGGAGAAACTGCTTGGACTCAGGATAAGGCAAAATCTGCCCCTGCTATAAAACGAGCAGAAGAGTTTAATAATATGATGTCTAATGATGAGATCGACATCATTATTCCACCATGGGGTGGGGAGCTTCTTATTGAAATGCTGGAATATATTGACTTCTCCAATATTCAAACTAAATGGATATTAGGGTACTCAGATGTTAGTCTTTTATTGTTGGCAATGACTTTAACCACTGGTATCGCTACCGCACATGGTACGAACTTAGTAGATTTAAGAGGAGAGTATTCTGATGATACAACCGCTATGTGGCAGTCAGTTTTATCCTTAAAAAAGGGGGAATCCATACTACAGCATTCGTCCAATCAATATCAAAAGGAATGGCAGTTTGATAACCCCACGCCTTATGTTTTTAATTTTACCGAAAAAACGAAATGGCAAACTACATCAGATCATAGGGTGAACATACAAGGGCGGCTACTTGGTGGATGTATCGATACCATCAGACATCTAATTGGAACGAAATTCGGTAATGTTCAAAGCTTTCAAGAAACGCATATACAAGGTGAATCTATTGTATGGTTCTTTGAAAACTGTGAATTATCCACAACTGATTTACGCAGGTCTCTTGTACAAATGAAATTAGCTGGATGGTTTACTAATTGTTCAGGTATGATGTTTGGTAGAAGTGCTGCTAATACATCGGTTGGAAATTACACAATTGAAGATGTGTATCAAGAACTTTCGAAAGAACTACAAATTCCTATTATCTATGACATGGACTGTGGTCATGTGCCACCACAAATCACTTTGATTAACGGAGCTTATGCAGAAATAGATTCATATAATGGTAAAGGCACCATTTACCAACACTTTATATAAGTTTTCCTCAGTGTACAAACACCCTCTAAAAGAGTAGAGGGTGTTTGTATGGTTATGGTGCTTAGATGGAATTACGATAAGCTTTTTGTGTGGAGATGTACGTTGATTTTGATAATATATTTTGGAGATTATGTTTCCCTAATGGACCTAATTTATTTATACTAGAGCCCAACAAACCATCCTTAGCCGCATTTTTAAGTGTTTCAATTTGTTTTGTTGTGAGTTTAGAGGTTTTGCTGCCTTCAATAATTTTATTGACATTATTGATTCTCTCTTTCTCTTTAGAAGTACGGTTAATGTCGTTATTGTTTTGGTTGTTTTGTTTTTGTTGTGTGAGACCATATTTATAAGATCTGCGAGTCATTAAATATTGCATAGTTGCTGAATTTCTCGATGTCATCATAAAATGTTTCCACCTTCCTAATTTTTTAGTATTTACCATACATATCCTATTATCGTCCAAAACTCTCATTACATTAGCTTCAAAATTAAATTATGGAGAAGATGAAGATGAAAATTAACTTAGCACAGATGAATTTAAAAAAACTACCTGATGTAGAGGAATCTCAAATAAAAGAAATAAAGGAATTAAATCTTTTTGATAACGACTTAAGAAAAATACCTACAGAAATATTTGATATGACGAGTATGGAAATACTGAATATTTCAGTCAATAAAATTAACAAATTGCCAGCAGAAATCACGAACTTAAAGAATCTGAGAATGTTAGATGCAGGGCATAATCATATTGACCTCATTCCTCCTGAAATTGGTCATTTAGTGAATATGGAGGACTATTTGTATTTTCATAATAATCAATTGCAATCGATTCCTCCAGAAATCGGCCAGCTTACAAAAGTAAGATATTTAAACGTAAGTGATAATTTGTTGAGTGAACTACCAGAGGAAATAGGGAATTTAAATAAACTGGTAGAACTGCGAATAATGAATAATCGATTAACGGAGTTGCCAGAAGGTTTGAGTAGATTAACGAATTTAAGAGAATTACATTTGAAAAAAAATAAAATAACTATATTGCCTGAAAAGATCGGAGAACTAGCATTATTACGGGTTTTAGATTTAGAAGACAATCAATTACAGAAAATGCCTGATTCCTTACACAAATGTTTAACATTAAGACGGTTAAATGTAAGACATAATAAATTAAGTACGTTACCTGAATCGATAGGTCATTTGAAAAATCTATTGGAATTAGATGTAAGAAGTAATGATTTAAAGGAATTACCGGAGTCATTATTGGCAATGGAAAGCTTAGAACGACTAGATTTAAGGTGGAATCATGAATTAAAGATCCCAAGCTGGTTAGATGAATTAGAGGCAAGAGGCTGTATCGTTTATTTGTAGAAGGGGGATAGTTCGATTTCCGTGAATGCTGCTCTTGAACTTTTAACAACCGTTGTCTATATTGTGATCATAAGTAATCCGAATGTAATGAACCAAGAGTTTATAACTCATATGAGTAAATTATTTACCACAACAACGAAGCAATTTGAAATATGGGTAGTTAGGCGGGGGAATCATCATATTTATTTTATCTGTAGCCATCAATATATTTGATGGATTCCGTAAGGCTCGAATCCGTTAATTCTTTTTGCTATCTTCCATCACTACATCTAGCTTCAATCATTTTAGCTAGTCCAAAAAAGAACATATAGACCAATACGAACGTTGAATAAGATAGCTTCCATCTATTTTTTGTATGCCAGCTCATGTTATAATGAGGAGCTTAAGTTAATTAAGACCTTGAACGGATGCCAAGAAAAGCCTCCGCAGAACGAGACAGTATGGAGGTGTAAGAAAATGAATAAACGTTGGACGATTGGTAAAATTAAAGAATTTGTTGAGAACAATTCGGAAAGTAAGTTGCTAACGACAGAATATCACGGATTTTCTCAAAAGTTACTATTCAAATGTGCATGTGGAAGTAACTTTGAAAAAACATTTACTAAATTTAAAAATAAACATCAACGAAAATGTGATGTATGCCAGCCACCAAAAGAGTCACGCTAAACGTAGTGTCGATACTTAATAAAGCTTTATGTGACCTATAGTATAATAATTTTATATGAGTTTGATTTAAATCACCTTCCTCCTATAGTTCCTTTATAGAGGAGGTGATTTTTTGTGTCTGAAATTATTTCTGAAGTTTTTCCAGGCAGGATGTGGGAGAGGAATACAAGAGTCAAATTGCGCTAGTCATTAAAAAGGCAGAAATGTTGCCTACACAACATTCCCGCCCTTGTTTCAATTATTTATGGGTTATTCGTTGGAAAAATTCGCGCGTTCTATTCATATCTGATACATGCTCATTACATGTTTGGCTATCTGCACAAATATAATTACTATGGTTAGTAAATGTACCCACTACTTGCCCTTTAATGGAAGTCGTAAATAAGCCAACATCTGAATGACGATTACAGACGGCGCAAATACCGCGAACAGTATTGTTGGAAAATATACCTTTAATCCCTTGTAGTTTGTCGTCTTGTTCGAGGACAACGTATTTTCGATGTGTCCCAACATCATCCCATGCTAGGTAACAAATTTGTTGAAAATCAAGTTCATCTAAATTAGGTAGCTTCAGCTTTTTCTCCTTTTTAAACAATGATTTGAGCGTACTAGCTGTCACTGGCTTAAACGGTATGACATAGGCCTTTAACTGCTCTAACAAGGCATCGCCCTGCGCACGATCTGTGACGGTGAAAAGTTGTTCAACAAGCTGTGTTTCCTCAGTGGATAACTCTAATTTGGTAGTAATTTCCGTTTCGACAAGCCCCCGTACTGCAAGAATGACACTTTTGTCCTTCGTTGTGGTAAGGGCATGTAAAATTTTACTTAATTGCTGTTCCAGTAAGTGATAGTTTGCGACCGTTAAGAACGGCTGAATAGTTTGTTTTTCCATTTGAAATCTCTCCTGTTTTATAGGCTAATTTTAAAAGCATTTGGCCTAAGAGATCATTCAATTTCTGTTATGGATATAACTTCATTTAGACCTCTTGGACCTCAGAAGCCGTTCTAGAGCATGCATTACAAGTGAATGCGGACATTTCGATCCCTCCCTTAAGGATTTTGATTTATATAAGTTTTTTATTTTTAGTCTAACAAGTGAATTATCTTGATTTTTTAATTTTATCAAATGTTACGCTTGATTTTCAATAGTCAAATGACCAGTGAAGTGGTGGTAAGTATTTAAACATATATGACCCAATTGCCTTTGAAACTTACTTCATTAACATATTATGCTCATAATCTATATAACAGCCCGTTGGATTTGAAATCTAGAGCTTCTTAAGAGAAATTTAGGATTGTTTGCTTATTTTTAATAAACTAATTATGTTTCTACCATAAAAAAGAATAAAGTAAATAAGTGTAACATCTATAAAGAAATAAAGTATATTAAATTGAATTGAAGTAATACCGTTTTTGGTAAATAAAGAAAATACAGATGATAACTCATTCTCACCGATGTAACTTATAAATTGAAAAGGGGCTCCAAATTTATTGGTACCATAAGATACAAAGAAAATGGACAATAAGGTCATGATAATGCTAATCCATAATAACCCCTTTTTATTTGTAACTTGCATTTAGCCACCTCCTTTTTATAGTTTCACCACCTAATAATTATAACTTAAAAAATTGGAATATGGTATTTTTTGGGAATATTAATTGGAGTATTTTCCAATAAATCTTATTTTTATATGTGTAATTCAAGTTAATAGAAGGAAAATGAGAATGGTACCATTATTAGTAGCAGTAGGGTCATTTTCAGTATAAGTTTTACATCCGCACAGAGTGTTAAAGCGCAGGAGCCAGTAATACAGGAAGAAGTATGCACAGCAGAACAGGGGCTTAGAGAAACTCAACAAAAGTATAATAATATTGAAGAAAACTAATATCGTAGCTGATATTTATGGAGTAAGTGCTTGGACATGGACTCAATCAGGAAAAGGAAAATCAACAATAAGTAACACAACGATTGAAACAGACGGATTTTACACTTTAGGTGTAACTTTAAATGGATTTACCATTGGAGCGAAATTACCAGGTACTATTAAGAGAACTTATGATTTATCATAAATTTTAAAAGTTTATGTAATAGAAAGCCCAGACCTTCCATTAAATTTATGGTCTGGGCTTTTCCTGTTTTCATTAAATTATAATAATATTGACCGTTATCATATGGCAAATGGCTTTATTTATTTTCTGAATTGTTCGGTAAATAAATGATTGCTATAATGGAATGAATTGGTTTATAAAGGAGGAATTGTGATGACACAGAAAATGAATCGTCAACGAAACAATGCTTGGAGAATTTATTCAATTTAGGAGGCACTATGCTATTAAATCAACAAGGTTTTGATCTATGGGCGGATGGTTATGATCAAACCGTTCAACTTAGTGAGGAAAATCAGCAATACCCATTTGCAGGCTATAAAGATATTTTAAATAAAATTTTTAATGAGGTGATGCAAGTCCCAGCTTCGACTGTATTAGATATTGGCTTTGGGACAGGTGTTTTAACAGCTAAGCTTTATGACCATGGGCACATGGTCTATGGTCTTGATTTTTCTTCGAAGATGATGGCTATTGCACAGGCAAAAATGCCACAGGCTAACTTAATCGAATGGGATTTATCGAAGGGTCTACCTGTAACATTGATGAACTATCAATATGATGCAATTGTTAGTACGTATGCCCTACACCATTTTACTGATGAGCAGAAGGTTACGTATATTACACAATTATTACAGCAACTAACACCCGATGGTAAAATTTTAATTGGCGATGTTGCCTTTCAAACAAGAGAGCAGCTAGAACAGTGCCGTCAGGATAGTAAAGGCTATTGGGATGATGATGAGTTTTATTTTGTTCATGAGGAGTTAAAAACTAGGTTGGAGAATTGCTGTCAGCTACAATTTTACCCAATCTCCCATTGTGGTGGTGTTTTTGTCATATCGAACTATACAGAGGTAGAGAGATAAATGCTCATTCAAGACGTTTTATATGGAGAATTCGAAATAGATGGTGTGCTAGAGGAACTTATTCAGTCAGCGCCTGTTCAACGATTAAAAGGAATTCATCAAGCAGGAGCTGGCTATTTGGTGAATCGTCAATGGGCCATTACGAGATACGAGCATTCAATAGGTGTTATGCTGCTGATTAGACGCTTTGGAGGTTCGCTGGAGGAACAAATTGCAGGGTTGTTGCATGATGTTTCTCATACTGCTTTTTCGCATGTAGTAGATGCGGTCCTTGAAAATGCAGAAGAAGATTATCATGATACGATATTGCTAGATGTTACCCAGCCTTCTGCAATTCCAGGAATCCTTAGCAAATACGGTTATAATATGGAGAAAATTTTATGTAATCTAACGAAATGGTCTTTGCTTGAGCAGCCAGCACCAGAACTATGTGCAGATCGAGTAGATTATACATTACGAGATATGTTTCACTACGGACAAGCCTCATTTAAAGATATCCAACGATTTTTACAGGATGTATTTGTATATCAGGGGAAGCTATGTGTGAAAACGATCGATAGTGCAGAATGGTTTGTAAAAACGTATTATCAAGAAGTTATAGATTTTTTTATGGAACCAATCAATATTTATGCAACTAATAAGCTAGCACATGTCCTACAGCTCGCAGTAGCGAAAGGCATTCTATCCATGGTCGATTTTCAAAAAGATGATGCAGCAGTATGGGAGCAATTGAAAGCATCAAATGATGAAGATATTCAACGTTTATTACTACAGCTTCATGAAAAGGTAGAAGTGATTGAGGATGTAGAGAACTATGATATCCATGGCCGACAAAAAGTACGTTTGATTGATCCAAGTGTATATCAATACCAGCAATTGTATAAGGCGAGCGATTTATCAGACTATGTAAAAGAAGTGAACACCTGGGCGAATAAAAAGTTTGAGAAGGGTGTTTATGTGAGAATCATCAATGGTTAGTCTATGACAGATAGGCTAAGGTAATTCATACAAAAGGGGCTATCATAGGATAGCTCCTTTTGCTTGTTAGGCGAACATCGACAAACACAGCATAGACAGCAAGCGTACGTATTTCACTGGCATTTTTGCTCTAGCAAACTATCTGAAAATATAAACTTTATAGGAAGTACTTTTATTATATCGTATTATACGATATAATCGTATTTGACGATATATAGAAGGGGTTCCAATATGATTACAAATATAAATGAGTATTTTACTACGATCTTTTATCATCTACATACAACACATGAAGATGTGATTTCTCACCAAAGCGTGCGGATTTTACAGATGATTCAAAAGGAAGAAGAGGTAACAGTACGCGATATTGCAGGGTTACTGAATATTTCTCCTAATACAGCGTCAGAGCATGTGAAAAAACTAGAGCGACATGGCTGGGTGTCGAAAGAACGTGCGAGCGACGATCAACGTAAGGTAATTCTTCATTTGACAGTCGAGGGCTTACAAGTGCTGAAGAAAAACTCAGAATTAGATGAAGAAAAGCTAAAGCATGCCCTTAATCAGCTATCAGAACAGGAACAACAAGCCATCCTACAGGCATTCCGACGTTTAAGTGAGGTGGCGAAATAATGTACACGTTATTTAAAATTCTTAGCTCAGCAGCAATTATTGGTGTAGTCACAGAAGTGGCTCGAAGATTTCCATCCTATGGGGGGATTATTGCGGCATTACCTTTAGTGAGCATTTTAAGTATTATTTGGCTGACGGTGCAAAGTGAATCGAGTGAGCATATTCAGCGTTTTACAGTTGGTGTTATAGTTGGTTTGCCAGCAACGATGTGCATGCTGTTTGTTATTTACATGGCGATGAAATCCTCTATTCATATTGTCTTCGCTATTGGTTTAGGTATACTTTCCTGGGCGGTTTTCTTGGGCATTCAAAAGGCCATTGCAGGGGTTTTTCATATTTCCATTTAACGAGGAATTCAGACATGACAATCATTGATATTCAACAATTACCACAACAAAATGTACTTCATTTTTTTAAGGAACATTGGGGAACTACAGAAATGGTCATTTCTAGTGGGGTTTATGACTGTAGCCAGTTAGAGGGCTTTGCTTATGTAAATGACCGTCAAGAGGTGATAGGGCTGATTACTTACGTGATTCGTAAGCAAGACTGTGAAATCATTTCCCTCGATAGTCTAGTAGAAGGCAAAGGTATCGGTTCCGGGCTTCTCCAAGCAGTAGAACAGATAGCTTTGGATCACGGTTGTACAAGCATGACGCTTATTACAACGAATGATAATCTACCGGCGCTAAAATTCTATCAAAAACGGGGATATTACTTTATCGAAGTATTACCTAATGCGGTGGAAAAAGCAAGAGCCTATAAATCCTCCATCCCACTTATCGGCAATGAAGGCATTCCAATACGAGATGAGCTACGACTACAAAAACAACTGGACTTGTAAAAAGTCCGGTTGTTTTTTGTTATACTGAAAAAGTGGAAAGAGAGGGAAAGTATGAAAAAAATAGTATTTGCATTATTTCTAAGTGTGCTTTTGGTTGGCGCAGCATTTCTAATTTATCTTAAGAGTAATCCACCACTTGTCATTCAGAGTTACACAAGTAAACAGGGCGACGAAGCGGTAAAGGTCATTGCGATAGAAAATAAAGGATTACGTGAAATTAAGCTTAAGCAACTACTTGTCGGTGACAAACTTCCTGACAGCGCGGAGCTTATCATTAGTAAGTCTGAACCATTTGAGGTCGAAACAAAGCTTGAGGGAAATACAAATATGTCATTTCATAAATTAACGCAAGTAAAGATTTTACCTCGTGCATACATAGATCAACAAGCAATTGGCAAGCAGCCACAGTATTACGCTGTTCAAGTCAAAGCAGCCGACATTGAGAAGGTAAAGATTCAATATGAATATTTACAAATACCTTTTACCCTAACAGCGGAACTCCGAGGCCAATAGATAGATTAAACGCTAATTTTGTCTTATCGCTTATGCGTGTGTCATTTTCTAAGATTGTTTGATGAAAACCACTTACTCCTCCTAAAACATGGTAATATTATAGGAACAGCAATCGTGATACTAGGAGGGACCTAATGGCAATTCTCATAATGGGTATAGTACTATTTATCTGTGTTATCACTGTGGCTTTAGTGTTTATGAAGAAGTTTTCGAGGAATGAAATTATGCTTGAAGTAACAGCCACCTCAGAAGGGAAAAATGAATTAGATCAAGCCATAATGAAAATATATTTTACGTATTCTATCGGTAAACTTGCTAGTAGGAAACGTCAAATCCTAGGCAGTGTTGAGTGGTCTGAAGGATGGATGCCTGTTAGCTATAATCTAAAGGAGAATGGTATGTATCGTGAGGAGAGACTACTTTATGCAACAAAAAATCAGTCTTACTCTACCTTTGAGATTCATGCATCCAATGCAATCGATGAGCAAGGGCGAGGTGAGGGGTATGCAGTTCTCGTATTAGAAAATCCTGAAATTTCCCATAGATCATCTAGAGCTGGTGTTATCCTTGCCGTCACAGCCAATATGATTACATATCAATTATCAGATTCCACTAGCTGGAACAATGATGTTGTCATTAATTAACCTGAGAAAAGCTATCCAGTTTGGGTAGCTTTTTTTAGTGCTAAAAAGTAAAATTAGGCTGATTATGGAACTATATGATGGGAATAACGTATAAAAAGAAGAGGGCCTTGTAGGATGGAGAAGGATATAGGTGAACGAAATGTAAGGAATCGGCGCAAAAATAGGGCTTCGATGACACTTATTTAGAGATGATTTTTAGTATGATCAAATCAGAAAAATACAATCAATTACGTGTTGAACCAGTAGGATTTCGTGAATATAATCCTGTTTTACATCCCAGGAAGTGGGAGACCGAATTTATACGGTTTTCTATGCTCGCTCATACAGCTATTGATTGACTGGGATTAGTAGCAAGATTCCGATCAAGCTATTCGTCAAAGACTAAATCGCCATTTTTTAGGGCTATTTTTAGACCCTCCCTACGAATGTTGTCACACAGGAGCGATTAGCTCAGATGGGTAAGAAAGTATTAGATATGTAGTGACCCTCCATTAGTCAATGACATACAAGGACTCAGCTTTATCTTTACAGAGTACAAGGATAAAAAACCAACTGGATTGACTGTTACCATGCATTGTGAGGGGGAATATAAAATGAAAAAATGGATAATGCCAATGATTCTAGTACTTCTGTTAACAGCCTGTCAGAGCCCTGAAAAGGAAGTTCATTATATCGCCAAAAGTGATCATTGGAAAGCGATCTACCATAGTAATTCTGATCAAGGATTACGCTTATATTATCTTGAAGATAAGGCTGATTTAGGACCATTACAAATCACCATTGAAGGGGAAAAGGAATCCCAAGATATAGTGGATGTGCAGTTGAATAAAGAGGGGTATTATTCCTTTACGAAAAAAGAAAGTGAGAGTTTTTTTAAGCAGAATGCTACGCCAATTATTCATATGCAATGGCAATCTGAAAGTGAGACTTTAGAAATAAAAAATCATTAATGACTAATAATAATACACTATTGATTAACAGGCATGTTTCCTATGCCATAGGCTTATTGTGCATGATGTGCCATGGTATATAATCGACCAGAACAAATGGATAATTTATTTATTTCTATGTTTGACAAAAAAAACTGTATTCGTTATAGTAATTAACAATTTCATGCAAAAATGAAATGGGCAATGATGAGGACAAGAGAATCGATTAACCATTTTCAGAGAGGGAGGCATTCGCTGCAAGCTTCCTAATGTTGTGATCCCTTCTTACTACCTTGGAGCTGTGCTTGGAAACTTGCACCGTCTTTTGCAACGTTACAGCAAAATCAATGAGCCACTAGTCTATTTACTAGTGGGAATTTGGGTGGAACCACGGGTAATGAACACATACTCGTCCCTATGCAGGGGCGGATATGTGTTTTTTTATTTTGATTCCCATTCTAAAGCTGAATGAGGATCATGTCTCGGGTAGGTCCATAGAATTTCGAATTGTGTGAGCACAAACAGGACTTCTATGACGCCAGAGCAAAATTGATAAAAATTAAAGGAGTCGAGAACATGTCAAATCAAGTTATTCACATTCAATTTCCAGATGGTCAACAGCAAGCATTTACAAAAGGCGTGACACTTACCGAAATTGCCCAAGCGATTCGTCCTGAGCTTCGCAAAAAGGCAGTCGCGGGGAGTGTTAATGGAACCATCGTTGATTTGACGCGCCCGATTATGGAAGATGCTCAAATTACATTGTATGATGCAAGCTCTAAGGAAGGGATTGAGGTTATTCGTCATTCAACGGCCCATTTGTTAGCACAGGCTGTCAAACGGCTATACCCCCATGCACGGTTTGGGGTAGGACCCGTGATTGAAAACGGCTTTTATTATGATATTGACATTGCGGATACACTGACACCGAGTGATTTACAACAGATTGAGAAAACGATGAAACAAATTGTGCGGGAAAATGTGCAGATCAAGCGACGAGAGGTTTCACGGAATGAAGCCAAGAAGCTATTTGTTCATGATGCGTTAAAGCTGGAACTGTTGGAGTCTATTCCCGCCGATGAAACCGTGACAATTTATGAGCAGGGGGAATTTTATGATTTATGTCGAGGTTCCCATGTTCCATCTACGGGGAAATTACAACACTTCCAATTAATGCATGTTTCGGGTGCATACTGGCGAGGCGATAGCAACAATCAGATGCTACAACGTATTTATGGGGTTGCCTTTGCTACAAAAGAGGAACTGCAAAAATACTTCGTGTTTTTAGAGGAAGCTGAAAAGCGAAATCACCGTAAACTGGGCAAAGAGCTGTCATTGTTTATGTTTTCAGAGGAAGCACCGGGAATGCCCTTTTATTTAGCAAACGGTCAAATTTTACGTAATGAGCTGGAATCCTATTTACGAAATTTACAAGCAAAATATGACTACCAGGAAGTAAGAACGCCTCTAATGATGAATCAGCGTTTATGGGAACAGTCAGGTCATTGGGATCATTATAAAGATAATATGTACTTTACGCAGGTGGATAATCAAAGCTTTGCCTTAAAGCCAATGAACTGCCCAGGACATATGCTAATCTTTAAAAATAACCTACATTCTTACAGAGATTTACCGATACGAATGGCGGAATTCGGGCAAGTGCATCGACATGAATTTAGCGGAGCGCTGAATGGATTGTTACGTGTTAGGTCATTTTGTCAGGATGATGCACATATCTTTGCTACACCTCAGCAAATTGAGGATGAAATTGCATTGGCACTAAACATAATTGATGAGGTGTACGACGTATTTGGTTTCCAATACACGGTTGAATTATCGACACGTCCAGATGACTATATGGGAGAATTGGCGCTATGGGATCAGGCAGAAGAGGCGCTTGAAAATGTTCTGTTAAATTTAGGCATCGACTATACAATTAATGAGGGGGATGGCGCTTTTTACGGACCTAAAATCGACATCCATATTAAAGATGCTATTCAACGAAGTCATCAGTGTGCCACAGTACAACTCGATTTCCAGCTACCTGAGAAATTCGATTTAACATACATTAATGAACACAATGAAAAAGTTCGACCGATTGTCATCCATCGTGCGGTGTTTGGTTCCATTGATCGTTTCCTTGGTATTCTCATTGAGCACTTTGGAGGGGCGTTCCCCATTTGGCTTGCACCGCAACAAGTGCAAGTCATTGCAGTAGCGGATGCACATCAAGACTATGCCATGCAAGTAGTAAAAGCCCTGCAACATGAGCAAATTAGGGTGCAAATTGACGATCGTCAGGAAAAGCTCGGTAAAAAGATTCGGGAGGCACAATTGCATAAAATACCCTATATCATTGTTATCGGTGATCGGGAGACGGCCAATCAAAACATCTCCGTCCGTAGACACGGACAACAAGCCTCTGTTGAATATACAGTATCACAATTAATGAAAGAAATAACAGAAGCCATCAAACAAAAGAGCTTATAAAAGAAAGCTTGCTTTGAATAGATTTACTATTCAGAGCAAGCTTTTAAAAAAATAATTTCTATTTTTTTGAAATGACTACTAGAATCTAGATGCGATGCATACAATGAATTAAAGGTCCTTGGTCCTCTCTTGGAATTGGGATTGACCAAGTAAAACGGTTTGTGTTTCAGCGTCGATGATTAGAAATTTTCGATAGGTCTCATCGGTATTGTGCTGAAAAGATGCTAAAAAATAAACTTGTCGATTGGGATGAACAAAAGTATGTTGAGAGAGGTCTATTGTTTCTTGTTTACTATTGGTTTTTAAATAAAAGCTTTCCATCGCCTCCGCTATATCTCTATAGGCTATTTTTTGCCGAATATTCCATGAAGCATGGGGATATTCCTCGTAAATTGTACGATTTAGTTGCTGATAAAATTCGTCCTCATCACGAAACGATTGAAATTGGTTGTTTGGGTATTGATATAGTGTATTTATTTCAGTTGGTGTGCAAAGTGTGGGTGCCGTAAGGTCTACTGAATGTTGGGGTGGCAATAATATTTTGGAAACAACCATAAAAGTTAAGATGAATACATGCATTATTCAACCTCCAAATGTCTTCTTATCCAAAACATCGCCTACTTTTTTTGGATCTATACATAAGAGAGGTTGTGCTAGCATGATGCAAAGATAAAACCAGCCAGAATAATGTAGGTTTGGCTTTACCCATATCTATACTTTCTTCTATTATATGCCTCGTTATGATTAGGAAGCTTGTGCTTGTTTTAAATATCTATTTAGTAGGACGTCCAATTCTTGACTGTAATCTACTACAGCCGGGTGAGTGAAACCAAGATCCTTTGCTTTTTTATACATAATTCTACGTTTGATCTCAATTTCCGCCTTCAAGAATTGTTTAAGTAATAAGTTTACCAAGATATTTTCCTCCTAATTTTTTATCCTTATTCATAAAATTAATTCCCTATGACCTCGATTCAACTTTTTCATTGTATATCACTTATATTAAAAAAAATGTCATATTGTGTATCGTAAATCAAATTCGTAATTTAGTCACAGATAGGGACCTTCATCCTGCAAAGTAAAAAACAAACTATTTTTACCTAATAGTAAAATAGTTTCTGATAAAAAACCATTTATTAAATATTAGCTAAGTATTATGACCCTAAATAAGAAGTTATTGGGGTTATTTTCATGTTTTTATTTAGAAAAAATTAAGTGTGAAAAAGATGGGGCTTAAACCATTTATACTATGAAAAAAGTTGTTATTTGATATTGAATTTTCTAACAATTCATGGCGTTATCCGTATCTTGTCACATTTTATCAAATTAGCTTTGATGTTGTTTAGAAATGGGGACATTTCATTGTGTGTGGAGAATTATTGAGAATCTTTGAAATTAATGGAATAATAGAAGGTGGAATGAGGTGGGGAGGTGCATGCTGAAAATGCTAGCTTCTGTCGTTTCTTTTCTATTTCACTAGTAGGAGGAGCCTTTTACAGGAACCATCCATTATGTATATCCAGTCAACCTCCATTCATTTTAGTTATGTAGAAGATTTCCTTTAACAAAAAAGAAGCCTACCCTCCATTTTTAAAATGATGGAAAGCAGGCATTTTCATCAGAGGAAATGCTGTTAATGATAGGAATGAGTGCTGGAGTCCGTATGGATGCATTATATGCCATTACATATAGCGAAAAAAATTTCCAAAAAAAAGCAGTACTATGATGAATCCCTTGAAGGTGATTTGCTCAAAGCGCATGTATTATATAGGTTTATGACCGAATAGTATTCCTGAAGCGATAGGCAGATTGCCCAACTGGAAATTTATGTAGGTAGCCAACGCTATATAGAGGCCTTTACATTACAATTGCAAGAGCGTATTTGGAAGATTCATTTACCTTGATTCAGCAAATGATGAATAGAGCTGACAGGAATGACCGAATTATATTTTGTGAGACATGCACATGCCGATTATTCAGAGGATGAGTATCACCGTCCGCTATCCTTAAAAGGGATTAGGGATGTGGATCGAGTAACAGCCTTATTGAACGATCAGCGAATCGATGCGATATATTCGAGCCCTTATAAAAGAGCCATTCAAACAGTACAGGGTATTGCTAAGTATCATGATGTGCCAATTAAAATAGTGGATGCACTAAAAGAACGACGGCTTGCCAATGGAACGATGGAAGATTTTCAGGAAGCGATACAACGAGTTTGGCAAGAACCAAGTTTTGCGTGGGCAGGTGGGGAATCTAATGAGCAGGCAATGAGGCGTGCTATACAGAGCTTACAATCCATCATTCTTTCTCACCCCCATGACAGCTTAGTTATTGGTACGCATGGCAATATTATGGTGCTGATGATGCAATCCTTTGATGCCCAATATGGTTATGATTTTTGGCAAAGGCTGTCTATGCCTGATGTGTATCGATTATCTTTCCGTGGGCTAACTTTAGTAGAGGTAGAACGTGTATGGCAAAAGGGCTGACAGACAACCAGTGAAGGTTTTTTTAAAGGACTATTACTGAGGCAGTTGGGCAAAACAACAATGTGTCTGTGGGGCAACGTGTTATGCCGATTCGTTAAATCTAGGAGAACTCCAAAGAAGACAAGATTTATGTATCTCCCTTGGGGAACAGCTACTATTTGATTTGTGTCCATTCAGAACGTAATAGACCAAATACTAATATGTCATGGAAGGTGCCGAAGCGGAATATTTCTTTTCGTAAATGCCCTTCCTTAGTAAAGCCGCATTTTTCATAGGAGCGAATAGCTGCCGTATTAAAGCTAAAGACTTGCAGCTTGATTTTTTGGATAGCCATGTATTGGAAAATGAATTCAATAAGTGTTTTCATAGCATCCGTGCCATAGCCCTTTCCTTGCCATTGCTGGCCAATTGAAATACCTACAGAGCAAGTGCTGTTTTGCCAGTTAACGGCGAAAACACCGCAGGAACCAATTAATTGCTGAGTCTCTTTTTCATAGATACCAAAGAAGAATTCATCTTTTTTTCCACTGATAGAACGGAAGAATGTGGAATGGTCCTCCATAGTTTGGGGAAAGGGAATTTCATCATTGGCTAGGAGTAAAGATTTTGTTTCACTTTCAATGGCTACAAATGATTCTAAATCAGCGGGGGCCATTTGCTGTAAAGTAATTAATTGACCCGTTAAAAATGTTTTTACATAATGTTCCATGTATTATTCTCCCTTTAATAAGGGCTGCAAGTATTGTTACAACCCCTAGATTGATAGCAAAACGTTAGCGTCTACTACATTTTTCGCACTCACAGGCACTACTCCTTTAATTAGAATGCTTAAATTGTACCATGTCTACCAATTTCGGGGAATATTTTTTAAGAGAGGAAGGAATGGCAGTGCATACAGCCTATTTTAAAAATTTACTACAATTTTTACCGCAGGAGGAGCAACAACAATTACAGAAGGCACAAGGTGCCTCAGATGCACAAATTGAAAGTTTACTAGAAATATTTCCTAATAGTCCGCAATCCTTAATTGAACTACTACAGGATGTCAACGGCACTTATCATTGCAAGCATGGAAAAGAAACTATCAGTGTGCTTGTACTAGGCTCTGATTTGGGAGAATACCCGTATTATTTAAAGTCAGTTGAACAAATCCTAGCAGATTTTCAACATCAGCGTGACACAATTTTTGAGCGTTATCAGGACTTTTTAGAGTATGTGGACATAGATAATAAGATTAATATGCATGTACCGTTGAATGAGCGATTATGTTTTGCAGATTGCATGAATAATGGAGGAACATCTAGTTTGTATCTTGATTTTTCGCCAACTGAAAGGGGCCAAATAGGGCAAGTGGTTCGATATGTCCATGATCCCGATGGCTTTGAAGTCATTGCCTCTTCGTTTGATGAATATTTACAGCAGCTTGTTGAGGGGGATTATGAATTTACAGCTCTCTACGAGGAGGAGTTTTGATGGCTCTGACTTTAATGCTTTATGAGGACAAGTCTCAATCGTTAGTAGAGCAATATACCATTACAGAAGAGCAGCTTCGTTATACAAAGTCACCAAAGGATAGCATTGAACTTGCTAAGTCGGATGACAGTAGACATGCTGTTTTAGCTTTAGATGGAGATAAGCTAGTAAGCTTTTTTGTGTTACATGAAAAAGAAGGAGTGAGGCCTTATTCCTCGAATGAACAGGCATTATTAATTCGCTCATTTTCTACCGATTATCATGAACAGGGCAAGGGCTATGCTAAGGAAGCTCTACAATTGTTACCAACCTTTGTTCGTCAGCATTTTCCATCCATTAACGAGCTAGTACTAGGCGTTAATATTCCAAATGTAGCGGCACAAGCACTCTATGCAAAATGTGGGTTTGTAGATGAGGGTAAACAGGCGATTGGCTTTGGCGAAGAGCTTAAGGTCATGAGTTATTATATGGAGGGTGTGGAGATTTGAGCGATATAAAAGTGGCAAGGTTGGAGCATTTGGAGGCACTATGTGCAATCGATCATGAGGTGATTGGGAATTCATCCAGAAGTGATGAAATTCAGCAAGCGATCGAGGAGAAACGTTGTCTGCTTCACCATTTTGCTGATGATATTACAGGATTCTTAATTTTTACTCAGGACTTTTTTGGCTATGATTTCATTTCCTTGGTCATGGTTAAGCCATCAGAGCGAAGAAAAGGTATAGCCTCTGCATTAATTAATGCTTATGTAAAAACGTCCACAACGTTGAAGGTTTTTTCCTCTACGAATCAGTCTAATACAACGATGCAAAATGTATTTCAGACGTTAGGGTTTGTCAAAAGCGGCGTTATTGAAAACCTTGATGACGGTGACCCGGAAATTATTTATGTAAAAATAGCCTCACCACAGTAGTAGGGTGAGGCTTGCATTTATTTTTTTGCTTTTACGAATAAAAAGGATGGTCGGCGAAGCTCCTTTTCAATAGAAGGTAGCTGTTGAATAGCTTCATCGCTTGGATGAGGTTCAACAATTTTGTCAATTGATAAGCCATGATCAATTAATGTATTGATGATGGTAGCAATCGTGCGATGATATTTGACCACTCCCTCCACCAGCCATGTTTGCTGTCTTATGCCTTCCTCTTGGTAGTGATCCATTGCATAATGTAGCTGTTTACCTTGTTCATCATACATCCAATTATCCTCCGTCGTTCGACGAGCGGTAGCAATCGGGTGCTCCACTGAGAAAATAAAAACGCCGTCTGGACGTAGCATTCGGGCTATTTGACCAATGACTGCCTCAAAATTTTCAACATAATGAAGCGAAAGTGAGCTTGTGATACAATCAAAACGATTGGCGGATGCTTCATAATCCTCAATAGCTTGTAGTTTATAATCAATTTGTGGATGTGCATTTTCTGACTGAGCGATGGATAGCATATTGCTTGATACGTCCAAAGCAGTCACATGCTTGGCGTGGTGTTGGATACAGTATTGGGCGAATTCTCCCATGCCACAGCCAATATCGAGTACTTGTAAATTCGTTAAAGGTGGCAGTAAAGACTTCATGGTAGGTTGCTCTAAAAGACGATTATAATTAGTTGGTCTTTGACGTAATGCCTTGTATTGATTGAAAAATTCAGGATTGTCATAAATATTTTGTTTCATTTTAACCTCCAGCTTGTGAAACATAACGTTATGTCATTTGTGCGCACTATTATTTTCCCATGGGAAATGAAAAAGAAATAGACTTATAATACAATTTTTTGTAAGATGTAGATAGAGGCATGCCATTATTAAATCGTGTTTTAGTTCCAATTATTAACAATTATTTTTTCGGAAGAAAGCTAGTGGGTTCTACTCATCACAAAGTTTTCTATATAGCCTCACGTCTTTGGTGTATTATTTTCTAACTTTCCTGGAGCATGGTAGAGCGTTACTTGGTGCTACCATGATGATCCCCATGTCTATCGGTGATTCATGTTTAAAAGAATTTCACCCAGCGACCTGTTTTTTTTACAATGTTTTCCTTCATAAAGCCTATATAATTATGGCTCCTATCCAGTATTTTCATATCCTTTTTGTTAAACCTCCTAATACTTTACGCATCATACTTCTTTTCATCATCACTCTTTTTCAACTCGTTTTGTTATACCTAATAGGGTTCACCATTGGTTCAGCCTCCGCGCTTTACTAGAAGAAATTGACTGTCGAGGTAACGTACCTGTTTATTTACTGCCCCTATAGCTGAACTAGATAAGCCCATCCTATGCCAGCAGTGTGGATAGCCGCTTTTTTGTTGCTTACTTTCAATAATTCGTGAATGAGGTCAATCCATTGTGCCTGTTGCTATTTTTCATGGAAGGATGAATGTCTTTTATGGTTAGAATATGACCGTTTCTTCAGATAAACAAGACCTTGTCAAATATCTTATGATTTGTTTCGTCATAAAAATGTAACAATTCTTAAAAATAAAAAAATTTAAAAGGAAATTATGGCACTTCCTGTCATCCGAAGCGTTCTTATTATTTGGAAGCAAATTCCGTATTAAAAGACGTTGGAGGGATTCCGTTGAATCAAGAAACCTTATTAGCCATTAGTAGTAATGCCTTATTTTTTGCCTTCATCCTATTACTGATTGCCATTGTGCCATTAGGACTTGCTGTCAAATCGAAGGGGAAGATGTTTGGTCAGTTTGGTATACTCCTTACCTCTGTTGCCTTTGTCCTACAGCTCGTTTATTTTGTGGTGAGATGGGTAGCTGTAGAACATGCACCCGTCAGCAATATGTACGAATTTATGACGTTCTTTGGCATCATGCTCACAGGGAGTTATCTCATCATCCATTTTTTATACAAGCAACTTGTTGTGGGCTTATTTACAATTCCTGTGTCCTTAATCATTCTTGGCTATGGAAGCGTTTTCGCAAAAGAAGTGTCACCACTCGTTCCGTCTTTACAAAGTCACTGGTTAACTATACATGTGATGACCGTCGCTTTTTCCAGTGCTATTTTATCGGTGTCCTTTGCCACTGGATTAATATTTTTATTAAAAACATTGGATGTTTCCAAAAAATCCATCAGTACATATTCGTTAGAATTCGTCTTGTATTGCTTGGTTGTCGTAATTGGATTTATCGGCATTTCGACTTTTTTCAGCCTTGCAGCGGATGACGTACAGGTACAATTCGAAAATGCTCAAGGTCAGTCAGAAAAAGTAATCTATTCCATGAAACCCTTGATTGTGAATAAAGGAGCGGTCACAGAAACTGGTGATGCGGTTGGATTCATCCAAATGACAAATAAAATAGATGCTAAAAAGTTCAATTCAATTGTCTGGGCATTTATGATTGGTACGGTCCTCTATGCTGCCATTCGTCTGGTCACAAGAAAATCGGTGAGTGCCATATTAAAGCCATGGACAAGTCGCGTACAGCCACAATTAATGGATGAAATCTCCTATCGAGCAGTTGTCATAGGCTTCCCGTTATTCGCATTAGGTGGACTGTTGTTTGCCATGATTTGGGCACAAATAGCTTGGAGTCGTTACTGGGGATGGGACCCTAAAGAAGTTTGGGCATTGATTACTTTTTTATTTTACGCAGCCTTTCTTCATTTCCGTTTATCCAAAGGCTGGGAAGGAGAGAAAACAGCATGGCTTGCCATTATTGGCTTCGGTATCATCGTGTTTAACCAAGTGTTTGTTAATCTAGTGATTGCAGGCTTGCATTCTTATGCGTAGGAACTCCTTTTCTTATTTGCAACAGGACCCCGCTCCTAAATAAATGAGGGAGCAACTCATTCAGATAGATGGCGTGCTTCGAAGTATTCAAGCTAAGCCATACTTATGAAAGGAAAATTGCGATGAAGATGTCCTTTTTTCTAAAATTGAATATGGTTAGTCTGCTGTATGGTTTGATTTTCTTTCTATCTATGGCCTTACAACTCAATTATTATCGACTACTACGACTTACGGGCTGGGCAGGGGATAAGTTGGATCTTTTCCTTCTTATTGTTCAATTAGTGGGGCTTATTGTAGCGACGATATTTATGTATAGGCTCTCAGTTACATGGCTTGGGCATCGTCGATGGGTTTATGCAACAATGATTTTATGGTTCCCGTATACTGTGATGTTCACAATGATTTTTGCCTATCTGTTTCCTATTTCACATCGAGGAGATATGCCAGTCCCAGTGCAAGGACTTATCCTGTTGGTCATGCTTGGGGGATACCCGTTGTATATTGCCATCATAAGTCTTACTACGAGAACATGAAAAAAGAGACATCCAATTTAAGGATGTCTCTTTTCATTTGCTCGTCTATGTGAGGTGAATATTATAGTTTCACTACATTCGTTGCTTGAGGTCCACGGTTGCCTTCTTCTACGCCGAATTCAACTTTTTGGCCCTCTTCTAAAGTTTTGAAGCCATCTGTTTGGATAGCTGAGAAATGTACGAATACATCATTGCCACCTTCCACTGCGATGAAGCCAAAACCTTTTTCTGCGTTAAACCATTTTACTGTCCCTTGTGTCATGTAAACACCCTCCCAAAAAAATTCAACAATCAATTTCTTCAATACATATAAAAAGCGTATTCCCTTTGAATACTCGTTTTTAATCGTAGCAATGAAGTAATGTAATTATTAGTTTTATTATAGTACAGAATTGTTTGTATATCCAGTAAATTCCGTTTTTAGTAAGAAAAAATTTACAATTGTAATCTATTAGTAATGAAACGATCTTCTAGCATTAGTCAATCCATGCCTTTTCCTTTGCAACAATCACTGCCTCCGCACGAGATTCAACGTTTAATTTAACGAATAGCTTGGACAAATAATTCTCAACGGTTCTTTGGGTAACACCGATGGCAGATGCAATGGCTTTATTTGTACAGCCTTGAGCCACGAGCTGTAAAATCTCCTGTTCTTTATCACTGAGCAATACTTCCTGGCGGCTATTCGGCAAGTTAGAGCGTTGCTGGACAAAGTCTAAGAAGTCTGCCGCCAGTAAAATTTCACCACGAAGGGCAGCTTGAATGGTTTGAATGACTTGCTCTTTGGTTGCCAGCTTTGATAATAAACCGTCGATCTTTTTCTCAATTAATAGCTCATAATAATCAGAAAGCTCGTAGCCTGTATATAAAATAATGAGGGCATCTGGTTGTTTTTTCTTAATCATTTCGGCAAGTTGGATACCGTTGATGGGTTTCATGTTAATATCAATAAGAAATAACTGAAAGGCTTCTGTATCCATTCTTCGTATAACTGCTGTACTATCCTGTTCGGTTTCAATCTGGACATTGACTAAATCCTGTAACAATGTTTTTGTACCATCTAAAACGACAGGATGGTCATCTATAATAAGTATGTTCATCATATGAATCCCCGTCCTCTTGTATTTGAATAAAAATATGCATTCCTTCATTATGGCTAGATTGGATGGTAATGTCCCCATTAAAGGCACGGACACGCTCACGAATTCCATTGATGCCCATAGAAGCGGAAGACTGAATTAAATCCTCTATATTACAGCCTACACCGTTATCATCATATTGAAGAATAAAGCCTTGAGGTATCGCTTGAAGGATTAAAGACACTTCTGTGGCATTGGCATGTTTAATCGCATTATTTAATAGCTCCTGTACTAGGCGATAGACGACTAGATGGAGTGTGACATCCTTAAATTCTACTCGTTCAATTTGAGAGCTTACTAAAAAATTGGCTCGTATTTTTACCTTTTGAATTAATTTTTTTAAGGCCATTTGTAAGCCAAAGGTATCCAATAGGGGCGGGCTTAAATTCTCACAATATTCCCGTAAATCCTTTGTGGCATTCAGGAGCTGTTCACGAATATCCAAAATGGTTTCCCTTTGAATTATAGGGGTGCCAGCGAGGACATCAAGTTCTCTTGCTAAATGTAGCTGCTCCTGCAAAACCGTATCATGTAGTTCCTGTGCTAAAATACTCTTTTCCTTCTCAATGATATTCCATAATAGTTTATCAAGCCAAGGAAGGGGTGTATCACTCGTATTTTTCATTTGTTGAACTTCAAGTACTAAATCTTCAATTTGCTGTAAATTATTAATAGACATTGAAACATATAGTGCAAGTAGCTCGAGCCACAGCAGTTCTTCCTTTTGTAGCGCATGCTTAATTTCTAACACTATTTTTTCGTCACCTGCATCATGTAGCAGCAATTGAGTATAGTGGGTTTCGAGAAGGGGAGCAGGTGTATCTTCTGTGACTATGCTTATGTTGAAGGCTGTCGTGCCTAGCTTTTCGGTGATTTCATACTTAAAGCGCTCCAGTAAATCTTGTTGATTTTTAGCCTTCCCCATACGTTGAACGGCGGCATATAAATTATGTACATAATTTCCAGTAGAAGAAAAAATAATTTTTCGATACTTAAAATCAATACGTTCCTTTATATAAAAACTAGCCATCATCACCATGAAAACTAGTAAAAAAATACTTGTAACATGCACTATGGATAATTGTCCCATAAACAAAAGAGCTATACCTGTCGTCAGTAGGAGAGCACTGAAAAACGCCAGAGTCGAATAATAACGTAATCGAGATAATTGGTATTCAATATCAAATAATCGTTCGTTCACTTGGATGAACAGAAATGAAAAAGGTATAAATAATAAAAATAACGAGGCTATGTCAGCGTGTAATAACGGCTTATGCCCTAAAATTTCAGGTGTCACGAAAAACATCAGAAATGGTAAAAACGGAATGATAAAGGCAATGGCAATCAACCGAATTTTAGCCAATTTTGTGCGCAAATAACTCGTTAATAAAATATAAATAGCATATAGCACAAGGATGGCGAATATACCTAAGTTCAGGAGAGGGGTAATCTCTCGGAATGACGGTTTTAAGCCTTCCAATAAGTAACAACCTGGGATGATGAATGGTGAAAAATACAGCCACTTGCTGTCCATATAAGTCCATTGAATTTGAAGATAATGGAAAAAGTGCTGTAAAAAATGAATGAAAAGCAACATGCATAAAATAATACCTATACCAATAACTACTTGGCCAATGAGATTGCCCCTTGCTGATGCCCCTGTACTAATATAGGCCAAGGAGCAGGTTAATAAAAATAACGTCAATAAAAATGTTGGAGGGTTATCCTTGTTGCGTCGCCATAAATAAATAGCTACACCGAAAGCGAGAAGAAAATAGAAAATCGGGAATAGAATTTGCAAATATAATTCTTCTGGCATATCTATATGCCTCACATCAACTGTTTGAATCGTCCCATCAGACTTTTGGATAGTTAGTTGTTTGGCACTTCTAATTAGTGAGAATAATTGCACAGAGCGATTTTCCCAGGAAGGTTGCCCATCAATGGCTAGAACAATATCACCCTGTTCAATATTTTGTTGAGAAGCCCAGGAAGGATAGTAGCTATCCATAATAGCTGCTTGCCCGTTTGTCGTATCAAGGGTGAGACTAATAAAAGGTGTTTTTATGGCAATCGCTAATACGTAGGTGCCGAGCATTAAATAGGTAAGAAAAATACCATATGTCCATTTTTTCATTATGAAACCTCTGTTTGTTAGATGATAATAAACTCCTATATATTATCGCTAATTATTGATAAATTTGGAATACCGAAATATAGGCTTTCGGAAAACCACTATTGCGTTTTCGGAATGACGAAATAGTTTTTTCGGACATGGCTATGATAGTGTAAATTTAATAATTATGACGAAAAGGGGGACTTTTACGTGAAAAAAGGCGTTTTAACACTGATACTTTTTTTCTTGATTGCGTTGATTACGAGCCCATTGACCACGAAGGCTAAGATGGTTAAAGAAGATAAAGTGGAAGTTGAAATTTGTCTAATCGGTAGTGATAACCATTTTGTTTATAAAATTCCAAAGAGATTACATAAAGATATCCCATATACGGAGATGAGAAATGGCATTCAAGCATCCCTAGCCAGCCATTGGGAAATTGAAGAGGCTCGTTACGATACCAATAAATCAGATGTATCCTATACCTTTTACATTCAGGATCTATTTCAAGAAAAACAAGATGGACAGCTAAAAGTAGCCATTCCTTATAGTATTTTGGTAGGAATGTTTGGCGAGCAAGATCCAATTCAATTGAAAATTTTAGCGAGTAAATTATCGAATTGGACGGTGAATACGAAGGATTGGGCAGCACTCGGTTTTATGGAGCCTTTTCCTTTTTTAAGTGAACGTCAATATGTGTATGAAGGAGCCGTTAATGATTTATTAAACCAAAGAGTCGGTCATTTTGATGGTACGATACAGAAACGTCCATTTATCCTTTATGCGGTCATTTATTTTAGTTTTATGGTGGTTCAATTGCTTGCTTGTTTTATTTTATCGAGACGGTTAAAAAGGAAAGTCATCGACAATCCAGCCAATTTACATCAGTTCCGTAAGCTAAATTACATGTATCAATCATTGCCAATCATGATTATTGTTGCGCAAATTGTATTCCTTGTTTTTTCGGGGCTGATTACAGCATTCGGTCTATATTTTAGTCCAGGCATCGATTTATTAGTGATTGTAGGCCCTGTTTTATTAAATATTATTTTGCTTCCTACCTTTTTTGTCACGACAGAGAATGAGATTTCGAGAGAGCTGAAGAACTCTTCCTCTCATTCAGGCTTACAATGAAATAATTTCTTCATACGAAAATCCGGGATGAAATGGTATAATGGTCAACAGCAAACTGGAAGGAGCTGTTGAAGAAAAATGACGCATCCAGAAATGGCGTACTTAAATTTACTACAACATATATTAGAAAATGGCACGAAAAAAGAGGATCGAACTGGGACGGGGACATATAGCGTCTTTGGTTATCAAATGCGTTTTGATTTAAGCAAAGGGTTTCCACTTTTAACGACAAAGCGCGTACCTTTTAAGCTTGTCGCGAGTGAATTGTTATGGTTCATTAAAGGGGATACGAATATCCGTTATCTATTGCAACATAATAATCATATTTGGGATGAATGGGCATTTAAAAGATGGGTGGAATCAGATGATTATACTGGCCCGGATATGACCGATTTTGGTCGACGTTGTTTAGTCGATGACGCATTTAATACCATGTACCAACAAGAGTTAGCCTCTTTTTGTGAGCGTGTTTTAGCCGATGATGATTTTGCTCAAAAATATGGAGAGCTTGGTAATGTCTATGGCAAGCAATGGCGTCATTGGTCAACTTCTACTGGGGAAAGCATCGACCAGTTACAGGATGTCATTCATCAAATAAAGCATAATCCAGATTCACGTCGGATTATTGTCAATGCGTGGAACCCTGAGGATGTAATCAATGCAGGTGCGAAGGGCAGTAAAGCCGCATTGCCACCATGTCATGTTATGTTCCAATTTTATGTATCTAATGGCAAATTAAGCTGTCAGCTTATGCAAAGAAGCTTAGACACTTTATTAGGCTGTCCTTTTAATATAGCTTCTTACGCATTGTTAACTCATTTAATTGCACATGAGTGTGGATTAGAGGTGGGTGAATTTATTCATAGCATTGGGGATGCTCATATTTATGCGAACCATGTAGAACAAGTAAAAGAACAGCTTGCTCGGGAGCCAAAGGACCTACCGACATTACACATCAATCCAAATAAAACTTCGATTTTTGATATCGAGCTTGAGGATTTATCAATCGAGGGCTATGACCCACATCCCGCTATTAAAGCGCCGATTGCGGTCTAACATAAGCAGCAGCCAGTTTGGCTGCTGTTTTTTAGGCTCAATAAGTAGGTCAAAATATATGTTTTACTAAATAGGCTAGCAGTTGGATGACTGATTGCTAGGAACTTGATTATAGTAATTGTGGGATTGTTAGCATGATTTGAAATGGAATGTCGGTCAAATTTATGGTAGAGGTGAAATGGTGAAGAAAACAACAGTACTTCAAGTGGAAGATAATCCCCAACAGTCTAATCATCTAGAACGAAAAATGGTTTCCGAGCAAAAGGCGCAGGACGCTCACACTTCCCATTTATCCCGGCAACAACTTTTCGACATGATGCAAGTGATTGAAGAAATTCGTATGAAAGGCTATAAAGAAAGACTATAAATGTAAGCGCCTTCTAAGCTATAATAGCTGTGGAGGTGTTTTTTATGAACGTAATCTTTCTAGATTCAATCACGGGCGATGAATTATTACACATGGTTTCACACGATGTGGCAGGTATACTTGCGGCTGTACAGGGAGAAAGTGTGACTTTTCCGGTAGGTCATTTTAAATATGAATTTCATAATTTAGATTTTTATGAGGACAATGGGCAAATACGACAGGAGCTAGTGATATATGTAAATAAAATCTAAGTTGTATGTATAATGACATGAAGAAACGTAAAAATAAAGACAGGTAGTGAAAAACAAAGTGCTTGCTTTTTTACTTACCTGTAACTATAATGGTTACAACAGGTGGTGATACATATGGTGAACAGTCGATTTTCGGTGGCGATCCATATTCTTTCGCTAATTGCTACAACATCTGATAAAAGCTTACTTACATCTGACTTTATCGCTGGGAGTGTAAATACAAATCCAGTGGTCGTAAGACGAATGATTGGTGTTCTGAAAAAGGCAGGATTACTTTTATCACATTCCGGGGTTGCGGGGTACGAGCTTTTAGTGGAGCCAAAGAATTTAACACTTTTAGCAATTTATCAAGCAATCGATGGGCCAGAACAGCTTTTTGCAATTCATGATGAGCCAAATCCAGCGTGTGCAGTGGGACGAGAAATCCAACATACTTTGGAAGATGTGTATACATCTATTTGGCAGGCAATGGAAGCACAGCTACACGCACAAACTTTGCAGGATGTGCTAGATCAGCTTCGTACTTAAGCGAAGATGGTCTTTCTGTATCTAACCTGTAACTAAAACAGTTACAACTATAATTTAAGGAGGAACATACAATGAAAATTGCTGTCATTGGTGCAACAGGTAAAGCAGGACAAAAAATAGTAGAGGAAGCGGTGCAACGTGGTCATGAAGTAACAGCCATCGTTCGTTCTGCAGCAAAAGTAACAACAGCTATCCCCGTAATTGAAAAAGACGTGTTTCATTTAACGCAAGAAGAAATGAAAGGCTTCGATGTAGTGGTGAATGCGTTTGGCGCACCAGCAGGTCAGGAGGATTTACATGTGAAAGCTGGTCGTCATTTAATCGAAATATTCAAAGGCATTGATACAAGATTATTTGTTGTCGGAGGGGCAGGCAGCCTTTTTGTAGACCCTGAAAAACAAATTCGTGTGATGGAAACACCAGATTTCCCAGCTTTGTACCTAGCAACTGCGCAAAATCAAGGACAAAACCTACAGGATCTACAACAATCTGCTATCCATTGGACATTTTTAAGTCCGTCTGCATTTTTTGATCCAGAAGGTCCACGTACAGGTCACTATACAGCAGGGGTAGATCATTTATTAGTAAATGAAGCTGGTGAAAGTTATGTAAGCTACGCAGATTATGCAGTGGCAGTATTGGATGAGCTTGAAAATCCTCAACATCAAAATAGCCGTTTTACTGTCACATCGAATAAATAATAGAAGAAGGAACAAACCAATAGAATGGACCTAGTCGGTTATTCTATTGGTTTTTTTGCATAATTGCTGAACGAGACAGTAGCTGTTGTAATACGATCTCAAACAGTTGCCTAATTATTTTGGTAATCGGCTAATAATGCTAGGGCATTATTAAAATGTGCTCGGTTTTTAGCGATTTCTTTGCTTTTTTGAAGGATTTTTTTCGTTTACAGAAAAATGACTGTTTACAATACGACTTTTATTAGCTACTATCAAGTGTGAGTATTACATAAAAGGAGACGACAATGATGTCAACACAACGTATAGAAAAAGATTTTTTAGGTGAGCGCGTATTACCAGCAGAGGCTTATTACGGAATTCAAACATTACGTGCAACGGAAAACTTCCCGATTACAGGCTACACAATTCACTCTTCACTTATTAAAGCGATGGGGATTGTGAAGAAAGCAGCTGCTTTAAGTAATATGGAAGTACACCTATTATCAAAAGAAATTGGTGAGGCAATTGTCGAAGCAGCACAAGAAGTAATTGATGGCAAATGGGATGCAGAATTCCTTGTAGACCCAATCCAAGGTGGAGCAGGAACATCCATCAATATGAATGCCAACGAAGTCATCGCCAACCGCGCCCTGGAAATTTTAGGAAAAGAAAAGGGTGACTATCATACAGTAAGTCCAAACAGTCATGTCAATATGTCACAATCAACAAACGATGCTTTCCCAACAGCTATTCATATCGCTGTGTTAAATTTAATAGATGAATTATTAGAAACGATGGATTATATGCAATCTGTTTTCCATCAAAAAGCAGAGCAATTTGCACATGTCATTAAAATGGGACGTACGCATTTACAGGACGCTGTGCCAATTCGCTTAGGACAAGAGTTCGAAGCTTATTGCCGTGTCATCAACCGTGATATTGTACGTATACGTCAAACACGTCCAAACTTATATGATGTAAATATGGGCGCTACTGCTGTAGGAACAGGTTTAAATGCCTTCCCAGATTATATTAAATCTGTCGATGAGCACCTTGCAGAAATCTCTGGTTTACCATTAAAAGGTGCGACACATTTAGTTGATGCTACACAAAATACAGATGCTTATACAGAAGTATCGGGTGCGTTGAAAATTTGTATGATTAATATGTCGAAAATTGCTAATGACTTACGCTTAATGGCTTCTGGTCCACGTGCCGGCTTAGGGGAAATCCTTTTACCAGCTCGTCAACCAGGTTCTTCTATCATGCCGGGTAAAGTGAACCCTGTGATGCCAGAAGTACTGAACCAAGTGGCTTTCCAAGTAATTGGTAACGACCATACAATTTCATTAGCTTCTGAAGCTGGTCAATTAGAGTTAAATGTTATGGAGCCTGTTTTAGTATTTAACCTTATCCAATCTATCAGCATTATGAATAATGTCTTCCGTGCGTTTACAGAAAACTGCTTAAAAGATATCGAAGCAAATGAAGAACGTATGAAAGAATATGTAGAGAAAAGTGTAGGGGTACTAACTGCTGTGAACCCTCATATTGGCTATGAAGTTGCTGCTCGTCTTGCGCGTGAAGCGATTCTAACAGGTCGTTCAATC
This sequence comes from Lysinibacillus sp. NPDC056220, assembly GCF_049315265.1. Lineage (NCBI taxonomy): Bacteria > Bacillati > Bacillota > Bacilli > Caryophanales > Bacillaceae > Lysinibacillus > Lysinibacillus sp. NPDC056220. The sequence goes on along the minus strand of NZ_JBMOXD010000003.1, from coordinate 353,388 downwards.
CGTGAACTTTGTATTGAAGCGGGTGTCTTAACGAATGAACAGCTAGACCTAATTTTAGACCCATATGAAATGACACACCCAGGTATCGCTGGCTCTAGCATCATGAATTTAAAATAATGGTAAGGACTGTAGATATGCCTTCGTGGCTGTCTACGGTCTTTTTTATGGAGATTTAGACCTTTATTCTTATGAAAAGGGGGCTTTTTCTTATGTTTTTAGGATTATTCAACTATAATAATGGTATGGAAGTAATATTTTAGTTGGAGGAATTTGTTATGAGTTTACGAAATAAGAGTTTACTTGGCTTTTCAGCTTTAAATGTGTTAATGATTATTATTTTATTTTTAGATTTGGCCAATGTAACAACATTAGAATGGCTTGCAACTGTTTTAACCATTTTAGGAATTGTCCTTACACTTTCGTACACGGTCTATGTCCATTTTAAAGTGATACAGCCCATCAAACAGCTGACGGAGGCTGCACAAGGGATTACTACTGGCAAATTAGATACAGTTGTCATTGAGGTACATGACAAAGGTGAAATCTCTCAGCTAGCACAATCTTTTTTAGACATGAAAAATCAATTACGAACAATGACGCAAAAAATTGCGAATAGCTCTACAGATTTATCGACGAGTATTGAAGAATTATCAGCAAGTACAAATGAAATTACGCTAGCTGTGGAAGAAGTAGACCAACAGATAGAGAAAACATCGGATGGCTTGAAGCAAGCTGCACAATCCGCTAGTGATAGTGCCCAAGCTATGCAAGAAACTGTTGATGGAATTGAACGAATTACGGTAGCTACACAGGATGTTTTTAGTCATGCCAAAGAGGCGAATGAGGTTGCTGGAAACGGGGTAAGCATTTTACATGTAGCGAAAGAACAGATGCAATATATTTCATCGTCAACAGAGATAACTAGTGGTCTTATGCAGCAGCTATCCACTAAAATGTCAGATATTAAATCGATGACTGATATGATTACAGCGATTACAGATCAAACGAATTTATTAGCTTTAAATGCTGCCATAGAAGCAGCAAGGGCGGGAGAACATGGTAAAGGCTTTGCAGTAGTGGCCGAAGAGGTGCGCCAATTAGCTGAGCAATCGAAGCAATCTGCTACGCAAATCGTTGACTTAGTCGTAGGTATTGAACATGATACAAAACAAGTCGCTTCCTCTGTGGACGAGGATTTGAAAAATGTTCAGCAAGGTGTTTATGTCATTGATGAGGCGACAAAATCATTTGGGACAATTTCTCAGCATGTAAGTCGAATGAATAACCAGCTTGAAGACATTTCCGCAACAGCTGAACAGCTTGCTAGTAGCGCTAATGAGGTGGCATCAACCGTCATAACGATTGCGGATGGAATGGGCAGATTATCGAATTATACAGAGGCTGTTTTGCAATCAATGGATGAGCAAACTGCGTCTATGCAAGCTGTCAATCACGTCACACAGGATTTAAGCATACAAGCTGATGATTTACAAAAATTAACAAATAAGTTTGGGGTATAAGATATAAGTGAAAAATTTCAAGGGTTTATAGCCCTGAAATACTAACCCTAATAACATAAAATTACAATTTTTTTAGTATAATTTTATTTTCACTTTACTCAACATGATAAGAGGCTTATTTACAGTTGACCGATTTTCTGTAAAATAAGCCTCTTTTTTTGTGAGTTATTTATAAAACTTGTAAATTCACAGATAAATAAAAATGTTGAATTTTTTAATGTAGTTTTTTATAATGGACTAGCTGTTACCTCTATTACTCACTTCAACTATTGCAACCCGCGTTTGCCGGGTCAACAAGTCATTTCTATTTCTCTTCGCATATCCCTTGCGAAATCATAATTTGTAAGACAACAATTATATGCTAAAAAACTAAATGGTTATTAAAAAGCACATGCAATTGAAAGGAAGTATGCTTCGAAAATTGTTATTGAAAGATAATTCTGAATATAGGAAAGAGAGAGATTAATTTGAAGCTATCACCAGTAGAACAAGAAAAACTACTCCTCCATGTAGCAGGAGAACTTGCGCTGAAAAGAAAAGCTCGCGGCTTAAAGTTAAATTATCCAGAAGCAGTTGCCCTTATTAGTAGTTTTATAATGGAGGGTGCTAGAGATGGAAAAACTGTTGCACAGCTAATGAGTGAGGCAAAGCATGTTCTGTCAGCAGAGCACGTAATGGAGGGTGTCGGTGACATGATTTCAGATGTACAGGTGGAATGTACCTTCCCAGATGGTACGAAACTGGTCACAGTTCACCGTCCAATTCAGTAAAGGAGTGTGGGTAAATGATTCCTGGAGAAATCCGACCAAAGAAGGGTGTAATTGAAATCAATGTAGGCAGGGCAACCAAAAAGGTACTAGTAGCCAATACAGGAGATCGCCCGATTCAAGTAGGTTCACATTTTCATTTTATCGAAGTCAATAGATTTCTAGAATTTAATCGAGAAGATGCAATCGGTATGCATTTAAATATTCCATCGGGGACGGCCGTTCGCTTTGAACCTGGGGAAGAAAAAGAAGTAGAGCTTGTCGAATTTGGTGGTAAGCAGCATGTCTTTGGCTTAAATAAGCTAACAGAAGGGTCTACCCATCATAAAGATGAAATTTTAGACAAGGCAATTGAAGGCGGCTTTAAAGGAGCGGAAGAAAAATGAAGGTAACACATGAAGCTTACGCGAAAATGTTCGGTCCTACAGTTGGCGACAAATTGCGTTTAGCCGATACGGATTTGTGGGTCGAAATTGAGAAGGACTATACATCCTATGGAGATGAAGGTGTCTTTGGTGGTGGTAAATCATTGCGTGTTTCGATGGGGCAAAACGGTAAAAATACACGCAATGAAGGTGTGCTAGATACCGTCATCACAAACGTCGTCATCATTGATTATACGGGTATTGTGAAGGCTGATATCGGTATTAAAGATGGTCGAATTATTGGCATTGGCAAAGCTGGCAATCCGAATAGTATGGATGGTGTCGATCAGGACATGATTATCGGCGTAGGGACAGAGGTATATGCAGGTGAAGGGCTTATAGCTACAGCAGGTGCTATTGATACCCATATCCATTTCATCAGTCCCGATCAAGTAGAGACGGCCCTATTAGCAGGAACAACTACTTTTATTGGCGGCGGAACAGGACCAGCAGCAGGTTCAAAGGCGACAAGCTTAACTGCTGGTGAATGGCATCTACATCGCATGTTACAGGCCATGGAAGGCTTTCCAATCAATGTTGGACTACTTGGAAAAGGCAGTGCCTCAGACCCAGCACCAATTATTGAGCAAGTTCGTGCAGGTGCCATTGGTTTGAAAATTCATGAGGACTGGGGGGCAACACCTTCTGCACTAGACCAAAGCTTAACTGTTGCAGATGAATACGATATTCAAGTAGCCCTGCACTCCGATACATTAAATGAAGCAGGATTTGTAGAAGATACAATCAATGCCATCGGTGGCCGTGTTATTCATATTTTCCATACGGAAGGTGCTGGTGGTGGACACGCGCCAGACCAGCTAGTAATGGCATCTTTACCAAATATTTTGCCAGCTTCGACGAACCCTACGAAACCATTTACAACGAACACGATTGATGAGCATTTAGATATGCTGATGGTGTGCCATCACTTGAAGCATGATGTGCCAGAAGATGTCGCATTCGCAGATTCACGTATTCGTCCTGAAACGATTGCTGCAGAAGATATTATGCAGGACTTAGGAATCCTGAGCATTATGTCTTCGGATTCACAGGCGATGGGCCGTGTGGGAGAGGTGACGATTAGGACGTTCCAGACAGCAGACAAAATGAAAAAGCAACGTGGACCTTTACCACAGGATGAGGGCAAGGAGCATGATAATTACCGTGTCAAGCGCTATATGGCGAAGCTAAATATTAACCCAGCAATTGCACATGGTATTAGCCATGAAGTAGGTTCATTGGAAGAAGGAAAATTAGCCGATATCGTTTTATGGGACCCAGCATTCTTTGGCGTAAAGGCAGAAGTGGTCATCAAGGCTGGTATTGCCGTCTATGGGATTACGGGAGATCCAAATGCATCCATTCCAACACCACAGCCAATGAAAGGCCGTCAGACTTATGGCTTCTATGGACAGGGTCCTCAAAATTGTGGCATGACATTTTTACCAAAAATAGCTGTCGAAGAAGGTTTGCCAGAAAAATTAGGCTTGAAAAGAATGATTGGGACGGTTTCGAATTGCCGAAATATTCGCAAATCTGACATGAAACTAAATAGTGAGACGCCAGAAATAGATGTGAATCCAGAAACCTATGAAGTAAAAATTGATGGAGAATTAGCAACATGCGAGCCAGTGGATGTACTACCGATGGCTCAACGATATTTCTTATTCTAAGCAATTAAAGTGAGCGTAACAGCCAATAAAAAGACGATGAGGTGCTAAACATATGTTAATTGAAAAAATCATGGGGAACATTGCACACGAAGAAGAACATCATGAAAAGAAAACAGAGTGGATTGAACTAGAGTGGGAGGAATTAAGTAAACGAATTCTACGCACAGAAACAGATCAAGGTACAGACATTGCTTTACGTTTAGAAGGGGATGAACCATTAAAATATGGCGATTTATTATGGGAGGATGAACACCGTCGTATCGCCATCCGTACAAAATTAGAGCCTGTTATTGTTATAACACCAAACGACATGCATGAAATGGGAAAATCAGCTTTCGAATTAGGGAATCGCCATACCCCTTGCCTAATTGAAAACAATGAAATCATCGTACGAGCGGATCATACGATTAATCCATTATTAGATGAAATAGGGGTGCACTATGAAACAACAGAAAGACGTTTCAAGCAGCCATTCAAATACCGTGGACACTCTCACTAATTTATCGATACTGCAACTATTGCAAATTCATGATTCGGCATTTCCAATAGGTTCTTATACACATTCCTATGGTATGGAAACGTATATTCAAGCAGATCTCATTCGCACAAAGGATCAATTAATCGAATTTTGTCAGGGCTATTTATTTCATAATTTAGTGCATGGAGATGCGATACTAATTCAAGAAGCATTCCACGCAGCAAAAGACAGAGATCTTGCTCGTCTTACAGAGCTGGATGAACTTTGTGGGGCTATGAAGCTGGCCAAAGAATCTAAAGAGGCGAGTGTAAACGTAGGGAAGCAATTTGTGCGAACGGTGACACCACTTATGGAATGCCCTTTTTTATTGCAATGGAAGGAGAAAATTGAGCGTGAAGAAGTGAAGGGACATTACGCTGTGCTTTATGGAATTTATTGCGAGGCACTTGGTGTCAATGTCTTTCACGCAGTGATGACCTTTATGTATGCTTCAATTAGCGGCTTAGTACAAAATGCTGTACGTGCTGTACCATTTGGTCAAAATACAGGTGTCCAAGCATTGAATGAGCTATTGATTTCGGTAGAAGAAGCAGCGCAAACAGTGATGTCGTTAACGATGGATGATTTAACGAATAATGCGTTAGGGATTGAATTGGCATCCATGAAACATGAGTTTTTATATTCCAGATTATTTATTTCATAGAAAGAGAGAGGATAACAATGAAACCAATACGTATTGGCATCGGCGGCCCAGTTGGGTCAGGAAAAACGTCATTAGTAGATCAATTAACACGTGTGATGCATGAGCATTATCAAGTAGCGGTAATTACCAATGATATTTACACAAGAGAGGACGCCCAATATTTAATTACGAATGGCGTTTTAGCCGAAGAGCGTATTATTGGGGTAGAAACAGGAGGTTGTCCTCATACAGCTATTCGTGAGGATGCATCAATGAATTTTGCAGCGATTGATGATTTAACTAAACGCTTCAAAAATTTGGATATAATTTTCATTGAAAGTGGTGGGGATAACTTATCTGCAACATTTAGTCCTGAGCTAGTGCATGGCTATATTTACGTCATTGATGTGGCAGAGGGACAGGATATCCCACGTAAAGGCGGTCCAGCGCTAACGCGTTCAGACTTACTGCTAATCAATAAAACATCATTGGCGCCTCATGTGGGGGTCGATCTAGACATCATGGATCAGGATGTGAAAAAAATGCGTGGTGGCCGTCCATACATTTTTGCAGATGTTCGTTCTCAAACGAATGTAGATAAGGTGGTTGAATGGATTCAGCACCATATGCTACTTGAAGGTGCAGAAGCCGTTGACAACCATGGTTAATCCACAGAAAATAAATCATTTTGGCAAATTAGAAATGGCCTTTGAGCCTAGGAGGGGCTATACACGACTGGTTCATGTATACCAACAGCCTCCCCTAAAGGCTAGCCGTGAATTATATGAAGGTAGTGATCCAACTGCCACAGTATTCTTGATGGAATCCTCTGGTGGGATGGTAGCAGGAGACCGCAATGAAATCAATGTCAAACTTGCGTCAGGAAGCCGAGTAAGGCTGAAGCAACAATCGGCATTGAAAATCTATCCCTCGCATACAGGCAATCATTGTACCCAGGCTATTACCGTTGAGATGGCTGATGAGGCACGATTAGAATGGCTCCCTGAAGTAACTATTCCATTTGAACGAGCCAAGTTTCAAGCAGATACAACCATTCGCATGAAGGAGAGCTCGACATTAATTTGGGGTGAAATTGTTGCACCAGGTCGAGAAATGCGAGGGGAAGTCTTTGATTATCAAGCCTACCAGTCGAAATATAAGGTCTATGTAGAGGAACAACTTATTGCGTTTGATTCCATCCATTTCAAACCACAGGAAATGAATTTTGCAGCGCTTGGCTTGCTCGAAAAAGCACTTTATATCGGCTCTTTATGGATTGTGTCACCACTAGTGAAAAATCTTAACATGCGAGATTTACAGGATTTAATTCAACAGGAGCAATCTCTTCAGGCAAGCGTAACAAAGCTAACAGATCAGGCGATTCATTGTAGATGGCTCGCCAAAGAGCAACGAACACTTCACAAGGAAATAAATCGTATGTTTGAACAGATGACAGCATTATTGTAATTTCCGTTGTGATAAAGGAGATAGTGAATTGAAAAAGTTTTCAGTATGGATACTTCTAATGATACTTTGTCTTGCAGGCTGTACGAAAGAGTCCAGTCAAGGCGAGGAGAAACAGTCATCTGCTTTGTCGTCTTCACAAGCAAATGAGCTTGTTTTTGCGTCAGAGTCTGAGTTTGCAGGTTTAAATCCTCTTTTAGAGGAAACGAATTTAGATGCCTTTTTATTTAGAGGTTTGATGCGTTTCGATGAACACAATGTACCAGTATTTGATATGGCTAAAAGTATTAAAATATCAGATGACCAGATGACGTATACAATTGTGATTAATGATCATGTGCTATTTCATGATGGGCAGGCTTTAACGGTGGACGATATTATTTTCACCATTGAAAGTATTCTTGACGATGCAAACGGCTCCTATTTAAAATCTGATTTTATCCATGTGACGGGCATGAAAAAAATCGACGACACGACAATGACCATCCAATTAGATGAACCATTTACACCGATGCTAGACAAATTAACTGTGCCTATTTTGCCAAAGCATGCCTTCGAAGGACAGGAAATGAGAACCGCTTCATTTAACCAACAACCAATCGGCGCAGGGCCTTATAGGTTTGAACAATGGGATAAAGGGACAAGCCTGACGCTAAAAGCATTTCCTACTTTTTATGGGACAAAGGCTTCGATTGAACAAGTCATTTTTAAATTTATCCCTGATAGCAATGTGCGTGCCCTACAGCTAAAATCGGGTGAGGTGGATATTGCATTACTTGATCCAAATCAGGTTGAGGAACTGTCAAAAGTCGAACGTTTAAAAATGTACGAGGTTGAATCCGCTGATTATCGAGGTGTTTTATTTAATATGAAGTATCCTATTTGGAAGGATGTTTCACTAAGAAAAGCAATTAGCTACGCAACGGATCGTGCAGGCATTGTAAAAGGTATATTACATGGCTATGGAACAGAAGCTTATTCACCGCTACAACAACATAATTTTGTAAATGAAAAAATCGAACATTATACTTACGATGTAAAAAAAGCAAATAAGCTGCTCGAGCAAGCAGGCTGGCAATTAGCCGATGACGGTTTCCGCTATAAGGATGGTCAAAAATTAACATTTACCATTACTGCGCCCATAACTGATACTGTGCGTGTAAATATGGCCAATTATGTGGCAGAGGGCTATAAAGCTGTTGGGGCAGATGTGAAAGTGGCCGCGCTAGATTGGAGCAATATTGTTATTGAAGAAACAGAAGCCTTTATGGTTGGATGGGGAAGTCCCTATGATGCGGACCATCATACCTACAGCCTATTCCATTCTGGAGAATCCAGTCTCACAAGTGCTGGCTATAATTACGGCAGCTATGCCAATGCAAAAGTAGATGCATTGCTAGAGGAAGGCCGTACTACAGTCGATCCTGAGCAACGTAAGAAGGTCTATATGGCATTGCAGGAGGAGCTAGCTCAAGACCCACCTTTTGCCTACTTTGCTTATGTAGATGCTGTATATGGTATCGATAAACAAATTAATGGTGTTAAAGAGCGAATTTTAGGTCACCATGGGGCAGGCTTCTTATGGAATGTTGAGGAGTGGAAATGGAATGATCGCTAAATGGCTTGGGAAGCGAATGATAATGGGGACAATTGTCCTCATTATCGTGAGCTTCCTCTCTTTTTTCATGATGCATGCCGCTCCTGGTAATCCCGCAGCAGCTTATTATGGAGGCAATGCCCAAACATTATCGACCGCAGAGAAGGAACGTATTGAACAAGCCTTTGGACTCGATCAACCTGTTCTCTTACAGTATGGACGGTGGTTAGGTGAAGCACTACAAGGTAATTTGGGATATTCAGCTAAAGAAGGAAGACCTGTTTTGACGATTTTACTTGAGCGGTTACCCAACACACTACAGCTCGTTGTTCTGACGTTATTTCTAGTAACGATTGCCTCTATTTGGCTAGGCTTACAGGCTGGCATGAGGGAGGGCTCATTACTCGACCGCGGACTTTCCATCTTTAGTATTGCAAGCTCAGCCATACCACCATTTTGGCTAGGCATAGTATTCATCATGGTCTTTTCCATAACATTAGGGTGGTTTCCATCTTCAGGAATGAATGATGTGCGGGGCAACGGAGGGTTCATGGATCGTTTATATCATATGGCACTCCCGCTTATAGTCCTCGTGATGTCGCATGTGGGCATCTTTGCCCGTTTTTTGCAGGATAGTGTGAAAGTAGAGAATCATAGCTACTATGTTCAAGTAGCACGCGCGAATGGAGTACCAGAACGTGAAATTCGAAGGATGATTTTACGAAATGCTGTCATTCCTTATATCAATTATGTTGGGGTGACCATCCCATCATTTTTCGGAGGCTCCATTGTGGTCGAAACATTATTTGGTTGGTCAGGCTTAGGACAGCTTTTGGTAAAATCCGTCATGCTCAAAGATTTCCCCGTTTTGATGGGGGCTATTTTAATCATAGGCGTGGTCGTGGTCATCTGTTTATTCGTCATTGACATACTGATGATTGGTTTGAACCCTCGATTAAGAAGAGGGGGCTTTGTATGAGAAAACAGCGATATCCGATTTTTTGGCTTGTGCTTCTAGCTCTTATTTTTACAACGACTATTTTTTCTTCATTATTAGCTCCTTTTGAGCCTAATGTAATGGATATGAATCAAATTTATCAAGCACCTAATGCCACACATTTATTAGGGACTGACCAGTTGGGTAGAGATGTTCTTTCTCGCTTATTGGTGGGGGGGAAGGTGACGCTATTTATTGCCATTGTATCGGTCGTCCTATCTAGCATAATTGGTATCATATATGGGGGCATAAGTGGTTATTTTGGTGGTGCCATTGATGCAGTAATGATGCGTATTCTCGAAGCCTTTTTAACAATTCCTTCATTGGTCATCGTGCTAGCTCTACAGGCAATGATGCAGGGCAGTATGTGGCATATGGCGATGGTGATGGGTATCACGGGATGGTTTGTGACAGCTCGTATCGTCCGCTCAGAGTTTATCCGATTAAAGGAGCAAGAGTTTGTGCAGATGGCGAAAATGTTCCGCACGCCGTTGTGGAAAATTCTCTTTGGCCATTTATTACGTAATTGTATGCCTGCGATATTTGTGGTAACCATTTTTAATTTTGCTGGGGCTATTTTTACCGAAGTTTCCTTAAGCTTTTTAGGAATTGGTGTCCCACCAGCTACTCCATCATGGGGAACAATGCTGTACACAGCGCAAAATGATTTACTTGTGGGGGCTTGGTGGATGGGTCTTTTCCCTGGACTGTTAATCTTTATAACGATTTTATGTGTGCAAGTTATTGGAGGTACTTTCAAACAAGGAGGGAACCGAACGCATGTTTAAAGTTGACAATTTGGCTGTTCAATTAGACGGCAAATCCCTTATTCAAGGCTTGACTTTTACTGTACCTAAAGGTCAAATTACCGCTATCATTGGCGAGAGTGGCAGCGGCAAAAGTACGACCCTTTCAGCTCTGCTTGGGATGCTACCAGCACGAGCAACTATGGAGGGTTCCGTTGTATTTAATGAAAGAAATGTCATGACAATGTCAGAACCGGAGCGTGTGAAGCTACGCAAAAAGCACTTTTTTACCATTTTTCAGGATGCAATGAATAGTTTTTCACCCACCCAAAAAATAAAGCATCAACTCTATAGGTTGACCGCTTCGAGGCTAGGGCAAAAGGAAGAGGAATTTTTAGATAAAATCACAGCCGTTTTAAAGGAGTTAAACCTACCTAAGGATGTGTTAAATCGCTATCCATTTGAGCTTTCAGGTGGCATGCTACAACGCTGCATGCTTGCCTGCGCCTTCTATCATGAACCAGACGTTTTGATGGCGGATGAACCAACCTCTGCTCTAGATATGCTCCATCAACAAGAATTTATCAAATTGCTAAAAAATCTCCATGCCCGCTTAGGGACGACGATACTATTGATTACGCATGATTTAGGAGTTGCTAAGATGGCTGATTCTATTCTGGTGATGAAAAATGGCGAAATAGTAGAAAGTGGGAGAATGTCTGAAATTTTTAAGGAGCCCAAGCATCCATTTACGAAGCGGCTTGTCGCTCATCATTTTTAGGAGGCGGTTGATATTGTTGCTCCATGTAAATCATGTTAGTAAAAGCTATCGAGCAGGACAGCAAGTATTACAGAATATAAACCTAACCGTGGGAAAAGGTGAAATCGTAGGACTCGTAGGAGAAAGCGGCAGTGGGAAAAGTACTTTAGCCAAAGTGATAATGCAGCTAGAAAAGCCTGAAAAAGGGGCGGTGTTTTTTGAAAATCAATTGATGACGAAGCAAAATCGCTCGCATTTTTATGAGAACTGCCAAATCATTTTTCAAAATGCTACGGCTGCCTTAAATCCAGTATGGACCGTCAAGGAATTGTTACGTGAGCCTCTAATGGCAGCACATAAGTCTTTGACTGATCGCGAACTACAGATAATGCTAGAAAAAGTGATGCTCCCAACCGATATATTAGAAGCCCTGCCATCTGAGCTAAGTGGAGGGGAGCGACAACGGGTTAATTTACTAAGGTCGATTTTAGTCGAACCCCAACTATTAGTTTGTGATGAAATTGTTTCGAGTTTAGATCGCTTGATTCAACGAGAAATGATAGATTTATTAATAACTTTAAAAAAAGAAAAAAACATGGCCATTTTATTTATATCGCACGACTTAAAGGCGGTTTCTTATTTGTGTGATCGTATTTATGTCATGAAGTCGGGTAAAATTGTCGATGAGAGCCATAAAGGCGAAGGTGGCTTTGCTTTTACAGACCGATATGCGCAAATGCTGTTTCAAGCCGTAGTATGATTAATCCAAAAACACTTTCCTTATTTGAATGGAAAGTGTTTTTTATTCTTGCAGCAATGATCTAAGTGGGGCAATCAAATCTTCAGAGATGCTATAAATCGTATGGGTATCCTTCACGTTCATCAACGTTCCCTTTTGACCCATTTCCCCTACCCATAGATGGAAGCCATATATATCCACTACTTGTACATCATATGGAGGGGTAGCCATATTAACAATTTCCTTATTTCTCACAGCAGTAGTAATGACTTCATGGAACATTTCAAGAGACTCTTCATCCTCATATTCTTAGATAAAATCAGTATTCACAGTGTCAAATCCTTCGCCGTTAGAAATGCTGACCTTCGCCAATTTGCCCACTGCTAGCTCTTTATCCGTACAGCCTAAAACAACTGTAGCTAGGAGGGACATGATAATAAATAGAAATGCTCGCAATGAACCCCCTCCTTACAGAAAAAATAATACCAAAACTTGGAGTCGTAGCCCGGTTCTCTTCATAATATATTAAACAAACAAAAGCTGAAAGGGGATAAAGAATGGGCTTATTTGATGGATTAATCGGCAATGCAAGCGAGGTGAATTTTGAAAAATTACAGGAGGAGGTCAAAGATTTATTAATTCCAAACGAAACCATCAAAAATGCCTATAAAATTATTAGAGACATATTTATTTTTACGAATAAACGATTAATCCTCATTGATAAGCAAGGAGTTACTGGTAAGAAAACGGAATACCATTCGATCCCCTATAAAAATATTATTCATTTTTCAGTAGAAACGGCTGGTACATTTGATTTAGACGCAGAGCTAAAAATATGGGTATCAGGCAGTTCGCTACCTATCCAAAAAAGCTTCAATAAGGCGACCAATATTTATAAAGTGCAAAGTGTTTTAGCGCAGTATGTTTTAGTCTCGTAATAATGAAATAAAGCCACAATCACGAATCACATACAAAGCCCGCATAGATGCGAGGCTTTTTTGGCTGTGCTTAGAAAGGGGGAATAGGGATGGGGAAATTACTATGTGAGGGGTGTATGCTGTCGCCCCGTTCCAATTAGGGAGCAAGCGCACAGAGCTTAGAAATTAGCAAAGAAATGCTGACTGGTTCTCCCTTACGCATAACCTTTTATATTGTAAAATAATAGATATATTTCAATAATATTGATAGAATTCAATGGATGGAACTGTTTTTTGAAGAAGTGTTATTCGTAACATTAGATTGTTGGGGGGTAATGGAAATGGTTGAAAAAATTGAAATGAATAATAAATCTATCATTTCATTAACGCTTGGTATTCTTTCTATCATCGTACCATTTATTGGATTAGTTCTTGGGATTTTCGGAGTAGTTTTATCAAGAATGTCAACAAAGGAAATTGCTAAAAGCAATGAAAATGGCAGAGGTTTGGCAATTTCTGGTTTAATTTGTAGCGTGATCGGGATTATCATTCAAACCTTTGCAGTATTGTCTATTATCCTTTTTTATTCAATTACTGGTGCTTAGCTTAGTATTTGACCTTAGAAAATACCGTTTTAAGTTGGACGGGAAGAGGAAAAGTGGAAATGGCCATGAGTCAGGATACCAGCCTGTTACGAATACACACCATAAACCTCTTTTTTTGTGTTGAAAATGCATGACCTTCCCAAGCCCCCTGTTTTTAAGATTTTGCTCAAAGCTTTTTTCTTTTTGAAGAATAATAGTTATACACATTACTATTTGTAAAGATGGTGAAACGATGGAACAGATGCTAAAGGAAATAATGTCTCCAAGTCATCAATATAAAGTTCAAATTATAAAACGGAGAGATGGTCTTTTTACAACAGACGTATATATGTGGCAAGAAGACTGCGGATATGAATTTTGGAGTCCTATTAAAAAAGGATTGAGTTTGATTGAGACTGAGGAAGTAGCCGTAACCGTAGCCATTGAACAATTAAGACAATACTCTGGTGAAGTTATTACTCTTTAGTTACATCACTCAACGCTGTCAGATGTAGCGAGAATCGTTGAATCGCGTAGTTGTGCGTATAGGTTTGTCTGAGGTGCGTTTATAGGTTGTTTATGTTAGTATTTCAAAATGATGCAAGTGTCTTATCCCGATTTAACTCGCGGTTTTGCGTTAAAAAAATGAGCGCAGGAATCCCCTGCCCTCGTAACTCATTTTATCAAATATTACATAACTAATAACCTAAATTAAAAGTGTCGTAAATCCTTTTTTAAAAGCCGTTAATCATTCGCTAAAATTTATTCTCATGCGAGTATATACGTCGAATAATAGATGAAGGTGATACGGATGTTAAAAAGAAGATATTCGGTAAAGGACGTATTAGGACAAAACATTAACTAGTTTCGCTGATTTAATATGTGAAAAAGACGACCATTTTGCTGATTCGTTGGAAAAGACCAGAACGTATAGCGGTAAAGAAATTGAAGCTATTAAGTATTATGCTGCGTAGAAAATCCGAGGGGATTTCGAAAGAGATGACCCGCATGAAGCTGAGGAAGTATCATACCATCAAAGTAAATAGGAAGACATGTTGTCAGAATTTCAGAGTTTGTAAGATTAAGTGAAGAAATGGTTTGGAAAATATTGTGATATTTGACTTTAGAAATCCACTACTTTACAATTGATTTTAGTAATCTAATAGGAATGTGGAGTACACCCGATTCCTATGACAATTGAATAGCGTGTAGTAATAGGTGTAAATTGCGTGCAATTTGCTTAAAAGGGAAGTCGGTGTGAATCCGACACTGTCCCGCAACTGTAAATGTGAGCGACTTTTCAGCAACCACTGTCAAATGATGGGAAGGGGAAAAGTGGCGATGACCATGAGTCAGGATACCTGCCTGTTATGAGTACACACCATAAACCTACGAGGAATAGGAGGTGGCATGTTGACAAAACAGAATGCTCTGTTCGTCACAGTACGTCAAACGCCCAAAGTTCATGAAAGGGTTCATTTTCGAACTCCTTCACATTTACTTAGGGTTTGTTTGGCATTGTGTGATGAATCACATTAAAGCGAAGGATTTCCTCAAACATAGAAGGAAGTCCTTTTTGTTTTGAAAATATGTACGCAAAGGGGATGCACATAGGATGAATATTCATGAAACGATAACACAGGAAACGCCTTTTGTAGATATGACCATTTGTAAGCAGCCAAGGACAGAAATTGCTAAAAAAGCGAAAACAAGAATGGTGGTTGAATCACTGATTGATCAATTATTAGCAACGAAGCTGATTCGCAACAACCGCTTTTTTGAGCGAATTTTATATAATAAAGACATTATTTGGATAAGAAATGGTGAGGTAGAAGGCCATCTTTTTGCTCTGGCAACGTTAACGGATCAACTGAAAACGAAGACGAATAGCTTTATGATGTATATGCCGACGAACCCTATTATATATGAGGTGAACGGGGAGCCGTATCACTTAATTACACGCATTGATTCAACACGAGCAAAGCCTAACCTTGATCGCCTTTCACAAGAGCCCAATCCCGTGTTAAGCGCTGCACGTGTCAATGATTTACTATGCTCCATTGTTATACGTTTTTATGAAACTTATATAAATGATTTAATGGAAATTTCTCATCAGGATCAACTAATCGCATTCGCGCAGCAGGAATATAAACAATTTCTGGATGCGGTTCAGGAGTTAAATGGTGATCACTTAAATTGGCATCCACGAGGGAACGGCCATGAGCTATTGTTAACATTAATTGATCAACTACAAATATTAAAAAGTCAGCCTGGTAAAGTTTTAATCGACTTCACTAATACGCAGGGCTATGTGGTGGTTGAACCTGCTTATCAGGTCCATAAGCCCTCAAAGAAAGCTGTCGGTGCGATATGAAAACAAGCCCTCCATGAAGCGGAGGGCTTGTTTTATTTATGCCAGCGTATCATGCTTCATCTGAGGCTATTAGCCTAACACACCGTCCTTGCAAATACTTTACTTGACTTATCCCTGACAGTGCATGGCTGCTTGAGCCTCTTGCCAAGGGACAGTATAGCCTTTGCCTTTAGCGCAAAAAATGCTGGAAGAACTGTATTCAGGGTCCGCATTTTTATCATAGCCTATCTGGCCTATTACTTCTTCTGCATTATGACACACATCATAGCCATCAAATTGGAGGGTAAGTGAGCCTTTCCCATTGGTATAGGCAGCAAAGATTGTGCTATAGCTCATAAAGGTTGCTACAGGTGCACGTCCTGTCAAAACAACGTCAGTTTCGGTGAGGTCTGGGTCGTCGAATGTGCCGGCAGCCTGTTGAATGTCAGTCATCATACGGCCAATAAAATCATTGGAAGCTTTCATTTTAAAGCGATAATATGGCTCAAGCAGGATGTTCTGTGCTTGTTCTAGTCCTTGACGTAGTGCTCGGAAAGTAGCTTCTCGGAAATCACCACCAGAGGTATGCTCATTGTGACCACGCCCCGTTAATAGCGTAAAATGAATATCTGTGACGGCGTAGCCTGTGAGTAAGCCGTGATGATCACGCTCAAACAAGTGCTTCTCAACGAGACGCTGGTTGCCCACTGATAAATCATCGGCATGACAGGCATTACTAAAGGTAATTCCTGCTCCGCGTTCATTAGGCTCCATTAATAAATGAACCTCTGCATAATGCTTGAGTGGCTCAAAATGACCGTAGCCTGTAACGGTTGTCCCAATTGTCTCCATATATAATATTTGCGGCTCTCCAAAAGAAATGTGTAATGCAAAACGTTTCAATAACACGTCAATCAGGACTTCTAACTGAATGACACCCATTATGTGCACATGGATTTCCTGAAATTTTTCCTGCCACACGACACGCAATGACGGCTCCTCGGCCTCTAGTAAACGGAAAATCCTTAATACTTCTTTTATATGTTGCTCACCCTCATATTGAACTTTTGCCTGTAATGTAGGGACAAGCTCATAGGGCAGTGATAGCAATTTACTGCCAATTCGATCCCCAATATTTGCCTGACTGAGCCCTTTAACAGCGAAGATTTCACCAGCCTCAACTTGCTGAACAGTTTCAAATCGACTGCCGTTATATAGGCGAATTTCTGTTACTTTTTCTGTGATATCTCCAAATGTAAATTCATCCCGAATATGTAACTTGCCTGTAAGGGCCTTGATGAACGTTAAACGTTGATGTCCATCATGGCGTATTTTAAAGACCTCTCCTTGAAAAGGTGCTTCTGGCTCGAAGTGAGTACCCGTTAGGAATGGAAGTTGAGCAATAAATTCCTCAATGCCTTCATCCTTCAACGCAGAACCTATAAAACAAGGAAAGGCATCCTCATTTTTAATCATCGTTTGTAGTCTAGTCATGCATTGGCGATGTTCCAATGTTTCATTCAAAAAGTTATCTAGCAGTTCTTCATCACGCTCTGCCAGCCATTCCATAATCGTGCTTGAAACATAGTTTTCCTGCAGTGGTTCATCTATGAGGATTACATGTTCTGAGAAATCCTTATGCAGCTGAGTCATAACAGCTCTCACATCTGCTCCGTCACGATCTATTTTATTAATAAAAAAGAGTGTAGGGACATGATAGTTCCGTAAAAGCTGCCATACAGTTTCTGTATGACCCTGTATACCCTCTACAGCACTAATAATAATGATGGCATAATCCATGACCCGAATGGCACGCTCCATCTCAGGGGAGAAATCGACATGCCCTGGTGTATCGATCAGCGTATATGTATCGTCGCCGATAGTCATGCGACCTTGCTCGGCAAATATTGTAATGCCACGTTTACGCTCAAGCTCATGATTATCTAAATAGGCATCCTGATGATCGACACGACCCCGCGCTTGAATACTATTTGTATGATAAAGCATTTGCTCAGAAAAGGTTGTTTTTCCTGCATCAACATGAGCAAGAACCCCAATCGTCTTGTACATACTAAATCCTCGTTTCTATAGGTGGCTATGTTCTCATTGTATCAGAATACTAGCCAAATAATTCTTGTAAAATGATTCGTCTTTTTGTCGAAATAGTGCTAATATAATGATGATTGCAGATTTTGCAATTTACTCTGATTGCGAATTAACTCATGAACTGCTAGTCTATCAATAGAATGAATAGAACATATTGGTGCAAATGGCATTTGTCATTTTGCTTAAAAGGGAAATCGGTGTAATTCCGATGCTGTCCCGCAACTGTAAATGGGGAGTCTATACAGGATGCCACTGTAGTTTAACTATGGGAAGGTGTATAGATGATGAACCTAAGCCAGGATACCTGCCAGTATGTGTATGCTAACTAAGAACCACGAGGATGGGGATAGTGATAAAGGTAACTATACCGTTTTTTCACTATGCTACTCTCTTGGCGACAAGAGGGTTTTTTTATGCCCTTCCAATGATCCTGGTAGCAAAGAAGTCTCTGATTTCTTTCTATATTTATGACAACAAAGGAGAAAAGGACATGAAAAAATGGAGAAGTATATGGCTGGTCATGCTCATCGCGCTCATCGCAGTTTTAGGAGCGTGTGGTACAAAGGACAAGCCTGATTCAGCAACGCAAACTGAAAAAGTTGAACCGTCTGAGGCGACAACGACTGAGGTAATCATTAAAAATAATGGAACTACCCAAACCTATAAGGAAGCACCTACAAAGGCAATCAGCTTAAATCAGCATGTGACAGAAATTATGCTTGCATTAGGGCTAGAGGATTCCATGGTAGGGACTGCTTATTTAGATGACGAAATCTACGAGCCGCTTCAAGCAGCCTACGATAAAGTTCCTGTTCTTTCAGATCAATACCCAACGAAGGAGCAAGTCATTGATGCCGGGGCAGATTTCTTGTATGCAGGCTGGAAAAGTGGCTTTGGTGAAAAAGGTGTAGGAACACCAGAGGAGCTTGAGGAATTAGGAATTCATACGTATTTACATACAGCTTCTAATATGACAAAGCCAACATTAGAGGATATTTTCACTGATATTCGTCATATTGCAGAAATATTCCGCGTGGAAGATCGCGGCGAAGCATTCATTGAACAAATGACAAAAGATGTCGAAGAAGTTCAAGCTAAATTACCAAAAGATAGAGAAAATTTACGTGTGCTAGTCTTTGACAGTGGTGAAAAAGATGTATTCACAGCTGGCCAAAACTTTATGAATGAGCTGGTGACAATCGCTGGCGGTCAAAATATCTTTGGAGATGTGGAGTCAGGGTGGACAACCGTGTCGAAGGAAGATGCAGTAGATCGCAATCCAGCGGTGGTCGTCATAATTGATTATGGTGAAACAACGGCTGAACAAAAGATAAATTTCTTAAAAAAAGATCCAGCCTTGAAGGAAATGGAAGCAGTCAAAAATGATCGCTTTGTCATCCTTCCACTTTCAGCGGCATCTGAAGGGGTCCGTGCAGCAGAGGCCATTCAAATTTTAGCTAAGGGCTTCTACCCAGAAAACTTTTAAAAATTTCGAGCTAGCAAAGTGCTAGCTCCTTTTTCTTAAGGAGCGATAACTATTGAACGCATTTCGTCAAAACATACCAGATAAAACATTTGAGACCCTTAATCAGCAAGGTGGATTTTCGCGATTAGCAGTAAGCCCTGGCATTATCAATAAGCATTACACACCAGCCCAATTTCAAAAAATAGCAGAAATTGTAGGAGAGAAGGGAGCCATTAAATACTCGGCTTCCTATAGCATATTATTATCGATTCCCTCTAGTGAATTAACTGAAGCTACCCGTGCCTTACAGGAGGCTGGACTGTTTGTTGCATCGTCAGGGCCTCATATTGTTATGAAAGCATGTGATTTTTGTGACGGTGAAAAAATGGAAGCAGTTCCTCAAACAGAACAGCTCTATCAGGCGTTGGATGGTATAACCGTGCCTGCAAGAATGCGAGTCAATGTGAATGGCTGTGCATCCGCCTGTTATAATCCCACATATGATGACATCGGTTTGGTCTATCAGCATGAGAGCTTTGATGTTTATCTAGGAGCCATTCCTATGGGGACGAAAGCACAGGCGGGTACTCTCTTTGCAAAGAGAGTAGGGATCGACCATATTGAAGATTTTTTGCTACAAATCATTCGTCTTTATCAGGACCAAGCTCTTTCCAATGAACCTTTTTATAAGTTTTATCGCAGAACAAAATCGAATGCTGATTGGGAACTAGTAAAAAAATCGATCGAGTAGCAGGAATAATACTTAGGGTGTCGAAATATTGTAGTAGAGCATAGAAAATGACAATACAAAGGAGCAAGAACATGACATCTAAACAAGGGATTCAACCAGAGGATCTTTATCGCTTGAAATCAGTGGCAGATCCACAGCTCTCACCTGATGGGACTGAGGTAGTTTATGTAGAGACACGTATTGATGAGAAGAAAAAAGACTATATATCTAATCTGTTTTATATAAATTTAAAAGACAAACGTCCTCAGCAATGGACATATGGTGACTATCGAACAAGCTCTCCTGTGTGGTCGCCAGATGGCAGTCAAATTGCTTTTTCTTCTACAAGATCAGGCAAGCCGCAAATTTTTGTGCTTTCGAAAACAGGTGGGGAGGCAAAACAAGTAACGTATTGTAAAAACGGTGCGTCAACGCCTGTCTGGTCTCCATGTGGAGAGAAAATTGCCTTTTCCGTTATGCTCGGTAAAGATGAAACTATTCTAGATAAAGCTGAAGATGACAAGAAAGAAGAAAAAGAACTAAAGCCGCTAGAAATCGATAAGATGAAACATAAATCAGATGCTGGTGGATTTACGGATATGGACCAGCATACCCACATCGCTATTGTCGATTTAAAATCTGGTGACTTAGAGCAAATGACAGAAGGGAACAAGCATTGCCATCTGAGTACATGGTCGCCCGATGGCAACTATCTTACGTACTTAGCAGATCAAGCAGAGGATTTAGATTTTTCATTTAATGCGGATATTTACTTATTAGATATAGAAACAAAAAAGAGTCGCAAGGTAACCGAGGGAATTGGCTCTTATTACCAAACATCATGGTCTCCTAATAGCCGCTTCCTTTCCTTCGTTGGGGGAAAACGTGAGTTTGAAAATGCCACACAAGCGAAGCTATGGATTTATGATATGGAACAAAATCTGCTCAACTGTGCCACAAGTGAATTTGATGCCCCTGTCGGTGACTATGTCATCGGTGATTTCCTGCAAGGGGTAGCAGCTCCACCTGTGCAATGGATGAATGATAATCATAGTTTCTACTTCCAAGTAACAGATCACGGCAATGCGGCAATTTATTTTGGTAATGTGGATGGAGAGATTTATCCAGCTATTCACGATGATCAATATGTTTATGGATTTTCATTAGATGCTCAAAATGACCAAGCAGTTGTCGCAATAAGTACGACAACAAATCCGGGCGATTTATATTACGTCAACTTAAAGACGGGTGAAAAAGAACGGTTGACAACCGTCAATGAAGAAGTTTTAAAGACGAGAGAGATAGCTGTTCCTGAGAGTATTGAGTTTGAAGGAGCTGAGGGCTGGAAGGTCAATGGCTGGATCATGAAGCCAGTGGGCTATGAAAAAGGGAAGAAATATCCTCTTATTCTTGAAATCCATGGTGGTCCACATGCGATGTACGGCAACACTTATTTCAATGAATTCCAAATCCTAGCTGCTCAAGGCTTTGCGGTGCTGTATACAAATCCGCGCGGAAGTCATGGCTACGGACAAACGTTTGTGGATGCAGTACGTGGTGATTATGGTGGCAATGACTATCAAGACCTAATGGCTGCAGTGGACTATGCTTTAGAGCACTATGATTTCATTGATCAGGATCGACTAGGTGTAACAGGTGGGAGCTATGGTGGCTTTATGACCAACTGGATTGTTGGGCATACGAACCGCTTTAAGGCAGCAGTTACACAACGCTCAATTTCAAACTGGATTAGCTTTGCAGGTGTGAGTGATATCGGCTATTACTTTACAGACTGGCAAATACAAGCGGGGCTCGATAATATGGAGAAGCTATGGCATCATTCTCCATTGAAGTATGTAGACAATGTTGAAACACCGTTGCTCATTTTACACGGTGAAAAAGATTATCGTTGTCCGATTGAACAGGCGGAGCAATTATTTATCGCCTTGAAATATCGTAAGAAAGAAACAAAATTCGTCCGCTTCCCTGAATCGAATCATGAACTGTCAAGAAGCGGAAAACCAACATTAAGAATTCATCGTCTGGAATATATACGAGATTGGTTTGTGGAAAAACTTTAACAAAGAGGTGGCTTAGGAAGTGAACATACTTCTTAAGCCTTTTTTATCGAAAAAAAGAATCACAGCAAAGTGTGATTCTAGATCAGTTAGTCGATTTTTTGAATAAAAACGACCTTCAAATAATTAAATTCAGGATATTCACGAGGCACACGGAAATCCTTTGGTAAACCGTATTCCTCTACAATTTTATAGCGTGTACGAGTCTCTTTAAATGCTTGGTCGATAAATCCTTTAAACTTTTTCATACCGAAGCTTGCATTATTTGTAGAAGCCACAATAATACCATTTTTGGCTGTAATCGCAATTGTATCCTTCAGTAATTTTGGATAGTCCTTCGCCGTTGAGAACGTCATTTGCTTTGTACGAGCAAAGCTAGGTGGATCTAAGACAACAAGGTCAAATTTTAATGCGTGACGCTGTGCATATTTAAAATAATGAAAAACGTCCATTACTTTTATATCCTGGGCTTCATAATCAATTTGATTGACGCTAAACTGCTCAATTGTTTTGGCTAAACTGCGCTTCGCAACATCAACACTTGTTGTTTTAATAGCTCCTCCAAGCGCGGCTGCTACTGAAAATGCCCCTGTGTAGGAGAAGGTATTAAGCATATTGGCTGTGTTTGCATAGCGCTCACGAATAGCTAATCGTACTTCCCGTTGATCAAGAAAAATCCCTGTCATCGCACCATCATTTAAATGTACTGCATAGGTCATCCCATTTTCCTTGACCAAAATTGGAAATTCGCCAGGAGTCCCCATAACAAAATCATCCTGTTCCATATATTGGCCTTTACCATCAAATCGTTTTTTCTCATAAATAGCTTGGTAGTTGATGGTTTCAGCAAGCGCCTCATAAACGACTTCTTTCAATGAGTAAATACCCTCGCTATACCAACTCACCATATAGTAGCCATTAAAGAAATCGATCGTTAGGCCACCAATGCCATCACCCTCACCATTGAAAACACGGAAGGCTGTTGTATGTTCATTCTGGAAAAATGCTTCTCGGAGTTGTATGGCTTTTTTGAACTTTTTAATGAAAAAAGCTTTATCGATGATTTCATTGATATCAGTCGTCAAGACCCAGCCAATCCCTTTATTTTGAATACCGAAGTAACCTGTACCAATAAAACGATTATGGTGATCCATCAGCTTAAGTAGTGTCCCTTGCTCGGAAGGGAGTTGTCGTGCATCCACCGCATCTTTTGAAATTAATGGGTAGCCTTTTTTTAATTGATCAGCAAAAGGCTGCTTTATTTGTAGGGCAATTGTTTGTGTCATGTTGTCATCCTTTAAAAAACGTTTTGCTCTATTATCGCACTGTTTGGACGGGATAGCCAAACTTATTTCAGGAATTCAGCAATTTTTGCCACTGTTTCGATGGTCGCCTCTTCAAAATAATGCATCTTGCTAAAATAGCTATGAATCAAACCAGACATGGTCATATGCTCTACAGGTACTCCTGCGTCCGCCAGTTTTTGGGCATAACTTAAACCTTCGTCAAAGAGTACATCTGCCTCTGCTGCAATGAGGAGGGTTTTAGGCATATGGCTTACATCCTCAAGTTGTAGAGGAGATACAAATGGATTCGCATAGTTGGATTCCTCTGTATAGTGCTGAGAAAACCATTGCATACCTTTTTTATCGAGGCCGAAATTTTCACCATAAGCCTGATAGGAAACGGTCGTGAAATCTACATTCGTAACGGGATAAATGAGTACTTGTGCTTGCAAAGACGGACCACCCGAAGAAGCAGCTAAGTGGGTCACGACCGTTGCTAAATTTCCGCCGGCACTGTCCCCAGCAACCGTCAACTGAGCAGCATCGCCGCCAAATGCTTTGATATGGTCATGCACCCATACTAAGCTATCGTAGGCATCCTGTAATGGAGTTGGAAAAGGAAATTCTGGAGCTAAACGATAATCTACTGAAACGACAATAGCTTGTGCTTGTTCTGCTAATAGCTGACAGCCAGCATCAACTGACTCTAAATTACCATATACCCAGCCACCACCATGATAATAGACAATAACCGGTAATGGTTGGTGATGAATAGGGATATAGAGTCGTAGCGTAATTTGAGCACCATCACGCACTGTAATTGCTTGTTCTTGTATGGACGCAAGTGTTGGTTTGTGTACGGATTGCCATGGCATAACCGTCCGCATCGCACGAGCTTCCTGTGGTGTGACTTGATAGTAAGGTGTCACACCATGCTGAGCTTGAATATAATGAACAGCTTCTTTTCTTAATGTAGTCATCCTCATCATTCCTTTATCTTGACGTTTATATCTTATATTATAAACTATTCATATAATTTTACTAGGATTTAATTGTAGAAAAAGAAAAATCTTTTATAAAAGAGGTGAAATGATTGAATTGTGTTTATAATAAAAGGGAAGAAAGTATTTGGAGGGACAGTATGATTTCTTTAATTGTGGCACATGATGACAACCATGTAATTGGGTATAATAACGGAATGCCTTGGCATTTACCTGGAGATTTGCAGTATTTTAAAAACAAAACAATGGGCAAGCCAATGATTATGGGCCGAAAAACGTTTGAATCCATTGGTCGTCCACTACCAGGACGTCGTAATATTGTTATTACACGAGATGAAAATTATCGTGCAGAAGGCATTGAAATTGTGACAAGCCTAGAAGAAGCAATAACAATGGCAGGGGATGTACAGGAAATTATGATTATTGGCGGCGAGCAAATTTTCCGTTTATCGATGGAAATAGCAGATCGCTTATATATTACGAAAATCAATCATTCTTTTCAGGGCGATACCTTTTTCCCAAGCTATGAGCAGGATTTTGTAGAGGTTGCTGCTGAACAGCCTGAAACAGCTTCAGAAGGCTATACATTCCAATATCAAATTTTTGAACGTAAATAACATGGAGAGACGCACGGTTTTGCTAGACCGTGCTACTTCTATATTTAGGGGAGATATTGATGCGCAACATAGTATTATCGAGTGGAGAAAATGTTTATGTTGATTGCTTGAGCTGTGCAATCATAAGTGGACAAATCGAGCCCAATGGGGGTGTTCTAATTGAAACGGATTATTTTCACGCCCATCAGGATATAGCTTATCCAATAAAGGGATTAGTTATAGTAGCCTCAAAGCGTCATATTCATTGCTTGGATGAATTAAATAATGACGAAAAACTGGATTACATCCATCTCTTAACAAAAATAAGACAAGCTCAAAGGGAAGTATTGGGCATAGCATACGTTTATTATTTTTACAACGAAGATACGACTCATCATTTCCACATTTGGATGGTGCCTCGCTATGAATGGATGAATGCATTCGGGCGATCCGTTGAATCCTTGAGGCCCGTGTTACTTCATGCCAGGAAAAATATGAATAATGAGGAGCATGAAAAAGAAGTAAGGGAAGCGATTAAGCTTTTAAGAGATTCCATAAAAAATCGCTCCTTGTGAAGAAGGGCACTGAAAAAGTCCATATCTTTTTTTCATTTGGCACTGTGACTCTACTGTTGTTTTCCGAAGCATTCCGCTCGCTTTCCGCGGGCGAGCGCCGAGTCTCCTCCTACGCTTCGCTTCGTGCGGGGTCTCGTCTGTCTCGCTTTCCCGCAGGAGTCGAGCGATGCTTCTGCAAACAACGCAATGTATCATACTATTATTTTAGTCACACTTTCCTTTATCATAAAAGAATGAATATGTAGGTGGAGCCCCAATGATTTCAAATCAGGAAACCCTTAATTTAAGTCCATACATGGCAATCTATGATATTGTTGTGCAA
Source organism: Lysinibacillus sp. NPDC056220 (assembly GCF_049315265.1). NCBI lineage: Bacteria > Bacillati > Bacillota > Bacilli > Caryophanales > Bacillaceae > Lysinibacillus > Lysinibacillus sp. NPDC056220. The sequence goes on along the minus strand of NZ_JBMOXD010000003.1, from coordinate 327,527 downwards.
AAAGATAACATGCTTCGCCAGGTCAATGAACTTGTTGAATTTTCATTTTTTTTAGAAGAGCTAAAAACAAAATATTGTTTAGATAATGGACGTAATACCATTCCTCCAATACGCATGTTTAAGTACTTATTATTAAAAGCGATTAATGATGTATCAGACGTCGACCTAGTAGAGCGCTCAAAGTATGATATGTCATTCAACTATTACTTGGATATGGCAACAGAAGATCCAGTGAGACAGAAATAAGGCACTTCCTGTTCAAAATTGAACAAGAAGTGCCTTATTTTTATCTGAAAAAGGTTCGCTTTTATGAAAACATAAGTTTTTCAGTGCCCTCTTATGAAGGGAGCGACTTTTTTATAAATAGAAGTACACACAAGCGTACATGGAAGCACAGCCAGCTAGCACAAAAAGATGCCATATTGCATGGTTATAAGGTAGAGAGCGCCAAGCATAAAAGATGGCACCAATCGTATAAAACAGCCCACCCGCTAGCAATAAAGCAAAGCCGTAAAAGCCTAAGTATAGATAAACGGGCTTAATAGCAAAAATGATTAACCAGCCCATGCCAATATAAAATATTAAAGATAGGACTTCAAAACGATTGATGAAGAAACATTTAAAAAGAACACCTAGGACAGCCAATGTCCAAATAATACATAACAAAGTCAAACCTAATGTGCCACCCACAGCAATTAATAAAAACGGCGTATACGTACCGGCAATTAAAATGTAAATGGACGAGTGGTCCAAAATAGCGAAAAAGTGTTTATATTTTTCTGGCATACTGTGTAGCAATGTGGACATTAAAAACAAGATGATGACAGAGGCACCAAAAATACTAAAAGTAGTAATATGTAGAGCATTACCTGTTTGCACAGCTGTAACCAGTAAAACAACTAGTGCTGGAATACTTGCAAGAAAACCAATACCGTGTGTAATGGCATTCCACAGCTCTTCCTTCCAAGATTTATAGTCAAATGAATCAATCATTTACAACACTCCTTTCGTTCATGTATTTACTATACCCCAATAATTTATATATGAACATTTACATTTGTCATATATTTCATATCAAAAATGTCATAAGGCTGTCATATTCTTTTAGGGGCTTTGATAGACAAGAGTTAAAGGAAACGCTATAGTATCAAAGGTAGCGTTTACATTCTAAAGAAATCAAGGCTTAACCTAATGACAAATGTCATGTTTACATAATGATTCATTAGTCTATATAATAAATTTTAATGAAGTAAAAGGATGTGTCGAAGTGGGACGAATTCATATAGTAACGGACTCAACTTGTGATTTAACTAAAGAAGAAGTAGCACAGCATGGCATACATATCGTGCCATTAACAATTCAAATTGATGGTGAAACATATATAGATGGTGTGGATTTAGAGCCACAACCTTTTTTAGGCTTAATGAAAAATGCTAAAAATTTGCCGAAAAGTTCGCAGCCTGCACCAGGGAAATTTAAGGAATTATATGATGAGTTAGGCAAAGATGGCGATCAAATTATATCCATCCATATGACAGGTGGTATGAGTGGCACGGTGGAGTCAGCACGACAAGCAGCTCAAATGACAGACGCCGATGTGACTGTGATTGACTCACGCTTTATTGCAATTGGTCTAGCTATCCAGCTACGTGAGGCTATAAAAATGCGCGATGCTGGAGCAACGGTTGAGGACATCGTGGCCCGTCTGGATAAAGTACGTGCAAACACACATTTGTATGTGATTGTGGATACCCTTGAGAATCTAATTAAAGGCGGTCGAATTGGTAAAGGAAAGGGCTTTATCGGCTCATTGCTAAACATCAAAGTTATTGCTAACCTAGAGGGTGGCGTTTACAATCCTGTTTCCAAGGTTCGTAGCCATAAACAGGTTGTGAATTACTTATTTAAACAATTCCAAGCAGATACGGCTGGGAAAACAGTTAAAACGGTCGGTATTTCTCATGCAGATGGCCTCATCACAATGGGTAATCCATTAAAAGAGTTAATCGAAGGAACTGGTTTTGATAAAGTTGAAATTGCCTTTACATCCCCAATTATTTCGACACATACTGGACCAGGTGCAATCGGATTTATTTATTTTGCAGAATAATAGTGAGGAGCTACTACATAAGTAAATATGTAGTGGCTTTTTTTCATTTTTTACCTTTTAGCTGGATGCTTGTTCGGCATTTGGAAAAGAGGAAATTTGACAACAACACAAAATTATGTAGAACAGAGGGTAAGTCACTTTTCATTAGGGTATGAACTATTCTATAATAGAAGGTACAGAAAGGGATGGAAGGTGGTCAAATGGACATTTGGCGATTTATGTTGTCATGTTTGATCGTCTTAGTACTAAGTGGTTGTGCAATATCAATCGATGAGCCGAATCCGCAAGCAGAGCCTGACGGCGAGCAAGCAGAAACGGAGCAAGATATGACGCAGGATGAGCAACAAACAGTAGAAGAGGAAAAAACCTCCAAGAATATGTTGACGCAAATTTTTGAACATTTTTTTGAGCCATCAGCAGAGGATTTATCGCAAATTGATGAAGAAAATGCAAAGCAACTGCATTACTTGGCACTGGGAGATTCATTAACAGATGGTGTCGGTGATGAGTATAGTCAAGACGGTTATGTAGGAAGATTAGCAGATTCATTGCTTACGTGGCCTTCGATTTCCGAGGTGGATGTTGATAATCGTGGCAAACGGGGCAGACGTAGTGATCAGCTACTAAAATTAGTGAAAAAAGGGCATTATGATGAAGAGTTGCAGCAAGCGCAGCTCATTTCTTTAACAATGGGTGGCAATGATGTCATGAAAGTGGTTAAACAGGATTTGTTTAATCTGAAGCGTGACGCATTCGATAAAGAATTGCGGACCTATAAGCAGCGCTATAGCAAAATCGTTGAAGGAATTCGTGCAAAAAATCCGACAGTGCCTATCCTACTCATTGGATTCTACAATCCATTTTCGATTGTGACCAATGAGGCGAATGAATTCGATACAATTATCACAGAATGGAATAATGTGATTGAGGAAGTAGCGAGCGAAGATTCCAATGCATGCTACGTATCGGTGGAGGATTTATTTGATTCAAATGAAGAGCTCGTCTATCATACAGATTTTTTCCACCCCAATGCAAAGGGATATGAAAAAATGACAGAACGTATACTAGCAGCAATGGAGCAGTGTGGTATGGAAGAAAAGATTAACAAGGCAATAGGCTTCGAGGAGTGACAAAATGAATAAATGGAAAGTCGCGTTTTTCGCCTTAGCAGGCACAGTGCTTTTTGCAATCCTCCTCGTCGTTTTTTTAGCAACTAGACCAGTAGATGGAGTCGATGTTGCGAAGAGTTCAGCAGGTGAAAGTGAAAGCAAAGGGAATGTACTCGTGGTGCAAACCACAACAAAGGAATTAGAATCGATTTCCAAAAAATATTTAAAAGATGCAGCAAAAGGCTCGCCTTTACCACTTGATTTTACAATCGGCGATGATATTCAATTACGAAGCACACTTACCGTGTTTTATACGGAAATCCCGATTTCCATGAATTTTGATCCAATTGTGGATGACAAGGGCAATATTATTTTAAAGCAGACGGGAATGAATGTCGGGCTATTAAACATTCCGCCGGAGACGACCATGAAAATTATGCGGGATTCGGTGGAATTCCCTTCTTGGATTACCGTGAACCCCAATAAAGCAGAAATCTATATTGATTTATCGCGAATTAACATAGCATCAGGATCACGTGTCCGTGCTAAAGAATTAGACTTACCAAATGACAAAATTTTATTAGAAATTATTGTTCCTGGTGAATAAGGAGTGAAATGAATGGCAAAGCAATATGCAACATTTGCAGGAGGCTGTTTTTGGTGTATGGTCAAGCCATTTGACGAAACACCTGGCATTGAGTCGGTGCTATCAGGCTATACAGGTGGACATGTTGTCAATCCAACTTATGAGCAAGTGTGCTCAGAAACTACCGGACATGTAGAAGCCGTGCAAATCGTATACAATGATGATCTTTATAGCTATGAGCAACTCCTATCCATCTATTGGACCTTAATAGACCCGACAGATGCAGGAGGCCAATTTTACGATCGTGGCGAATCCTACACAACAGCCATTTACTACCATAATGAAGAACAACGTCAACTAGCAGAGCGTTCAAAGGCTGATTTAGAAGCCTCTGGAAAATTTGATAAACCGATCATGGTGAAAATCTTACCTGCTAGCACATTTTACCCGGCTGAGGACTATCACCAATATTATTATAAGAAAAATCCAATGCACTATGAACGCTATTCGGTTGGAAGTGGTCGCCGAGCGTTTCAAGAGCATCACTGGGGGAACAAACATGAATAAAGAACAACGTTTAAAAGAACTCACAGACATGCAATATTATGTGACACAGGAAAATGGGACAGAACCACCATTTCGTAATGAGTTTGATGAGCATTTTGAAGAGGGCATCTATGTAGATATCGTCTCTGGGAAACCACTATTCAGCTCATTGGATAAATACAACTCAGGCTGTGGCTGGCCAGCATTTACAAAGCCCATCCAAAAAGAAGAAGTAACTGAACACTTCGACACTTCCCACGGTATGCGTCGGGTAGAGGTACGCAGTAAAGAAGCAGACTCCCATCTAGGACATGTCTTCCCAGACGGCCCAAGTGAACTAGGAGGCTTACGCTACTGCATTAACTCAGCATCCCTACGTTTCGTAGCAAAAGAAGATTTAGAAAAAGAAGGCTACGGCCAATTCCTATCATTATTCAAATAAAATATCATCCTAGCAAGAGCGACCTTGCTAGGTTTTTTTGTGCATTAACTAAGTAGAGGATAGAATGTGTGAAGTGAGGATAGAACGAGCGGATAGCACCTCTGACCTTGGCTGATTCACACCTCGCCATATTGAAGCATCTCCTCCTCAAAAAATAAGAAGGAATCCTTTCATTGGAAGGATTCCCTCTTAAATTTACAATAACGTTTAGAAAAAACTTAAACTTTAAATGCTCCTACTAGATTTCGCAGGCTGTCAGCTTGTTGAGCAAGCTCAGTGGCAGCCGCGTTGATTTCCTGCATGGAAGCGGAGCCCTGTGTGGCAGCGGCGGCGGATGTTACGGTGTTAGCCGCGGACTGCTCAGCATAGGCATTGACGTGAATGAAGTCGCTCGCTACGGTATTGCTAAAGTCAAGTGTAGATGCAATTTTATCCACCATGGCTGCAATTATCGTTGTTGTTTCTTGTGTATGCGATAAAATGTTGGCCAAAGATTGATTGGTTTCATTGGTTACTTCTACGCCTCGAATGACCGTAGTGACTCCTTCATGGTTTTGAGCAATAATAGATGTAACTTCATCTTGAATAGATGTCACGATAGCAGTTACTTCCTTGGCAGCACTTTGGGATTGCTCAGCTAGTTTTCGAACTTCATCCGCTACCACGGCAAAGCCTCGACCATGCTCGCCAGCTCGAGCCGCTTCAATCGCTGCATTTAAAGCTAGTAGATTTGTTTGCTCGGAAATGGCTGTAATGGTACCAATGATTGATGTAATGTCGGCAGATTTACGACCTAAAGCCTCGACCGTGGATGTTGTGGAAGCCATAGTTTCTTCGATTGATTGCATAACAAGCGAAGATTGCTCCACAGAAAGGCTTCCTTCATCGGCTGCTTGCTGCATGGCTATAGAGGCACGATGTACGGCACTGGCTTGTTCGTTCAATTGATGCATAGAGTGCTCTAAATCGCTCATTTTTTGTTGCGCACTATTCATACTAGAAATGGTATTATCACTATCGCTTGCAATATCTGCAGTCGCATCCGCAATATCTTGAATGGTACGAGCATTTTCATCTGCTAGCGACATGAGCTCCTGACTACTGCTTGATACATGATCAGCCAGTTCACTTACACGTCGAATTAAATTGGAAATGGATTCAATCAACGTATTTGTGGAAGCAGCAATAATGGAAAATTCATCATGATTTCGCACTTTCACACGCCTCGTCAAATCGCCTCCTGCCTGAGCAATATCAAGGATGGAGTCATTAATCGCTTGTGTATTACGTTTCAAAGATTTAAAGAGCATAAAACCAAACATAACAATGGCTAAAAACCCTATAATAGATACGATAAAGAATGTAGTGATCGAAAGGTTTACTTGTTGATTAAGCTTGTCTAATTTAGCTTTATTCGATTCATCCATTACAATATTTATGGATTCAATATTATTATCAATATGGGTTTTCATTGTTTCCCCAGTAGCCCCCATCATAAGCTTACGGGCCTGCTCAAGACCAAGTTCATCACGCATAGTCATCACTTTTTTTGAATAATCCAAGTAATTTCTATAATACTGGTCAATGGCCTGTATATGACCAAGCTCAACTTCCCGATCCTGAAATTGTTCATTTAAAGCCGTTAATTTTTTATTAATAGTATCAATTTTCAAATGATATGAAGTAGAATAAATGCCATTACCTGTAATTAAGTAACTTTGTTCCAAATTCGTCAGCCTTGCAATCTCATACGCAAGTTGATTTACTGTTAACTGCTCTAAGACATTCTTCTTAGTGAAATCCTCCATCTCCTGCTGAAGCTTCTGTATATTGACATAAGACAATATACCCATTACACCATTAATTACAATAAGAAGTGCGAACATCATAAGCACTTTTCCTCTAATTAAATGGTAAAAACGTTGTCGTTTTACTCTATTAGGACGGGGATTGATCCCGTTTTTCTCTTGTATAGAAGCTTTCTTTCTCTTAAAAAAGCTAAAAGTGAAGAGAGTCGGGCGTTTTTTTGCTGCATCATGAATATTCTTAGTCTTTTTCATCGCATCACCTTCCTAATTTTTAGTAATCGATTTCCATTTTATCTTATTTTACTAGATATTTCTATTATTTTTTCTAAAAATTTAAATTTTTCTGATAGCTATAGCTGTGACAAAAGTCAGGATTGTCCAAGAAAATAGTGCTAAAACCTTGGATAGGTAATATATCTTAGTAGTGGAAATTATGACGAATAACGGTTTTTCTGATACACTATCGAAAAGTAAATGCAAGAAAAGGGGAAATTGTGTGATGAAAAAAAGTTTTTATTTATATGTCCTAACATTTCGGGGCGGCGACTGGTCAGACCCTAAGGTACGGTTTGCAGAGGAAATGTTTCATGAGCATAATTTTCCAAAGCAAAGCACAGACTTTAACGAACTATCCAACTACATTGAATCCTATGCTACAGAAAATTTAACAATTGAAGCTTTTGATCATTTGTGGGAATTATATGAGGGACAGGCATAATTGTACGAAAACTATAAATAATTTTTTAGTTGCTAGACGTCTAGCATTGCGTAAATGACAGAAACACAGTATTATTTATAGTGATAACTGACAGAAAAGAGGGATTGCAGTATGAGTGTTCATATTAATGCAAAAAAAGGTGAAATCGCTGACACAATTTTACTTCCAGGAGATCCACTTCGTGCAAAATACATCGCGGAAACATTTTTAGAGGATGTAACTTGCTACAACGAGGTACGTAATATGTTTGGTTATACGGGTACGTATAAAGGCAAACGTATTTCAGTACAAGGAACTGGTATGGGTGTGCCATCTATTTCAATCTATGCGACAGAATTAATGCAAGAATATGATGTTCAAAAATTAATCCGTGTAGGTACTTGTGGTGCAATTCAAAAAGATGTGAAAGTGCGTGACGTGATTTTAGCACAAGCAGCAACATCTGATACACGTATGAACCAAATCATTTGGGGTGGAGCTATCGACTTCGCACCAATCGCAGACTTTGACCTATTATTGAAAGCGTATAACGCAGGGAAAGATGCTGGACTTAACTTACAAGTAGGGAATGTCTTCACAGCAGATTTATTCTACTCAGATGAGCATCAAAATGAAAAATTAGCACAATACGGTGTACTAGCTGTAGAAATGGAATCAGCAGCTCTTTACACATTAGCCGCTAAATTTGGCCGTAAAGCACTTTCTGTTCTAACAGTAAGTGACCACATCATTACAGGTGAAGTAACAACTTCAGAAGAACGTCAAACAACATTCAACGACATGATGGTTGTCGCATTAGAGGCAGCTATTCAAGACTAGTTGATATAACAGCGTTTTCAACATGTATGAAATACCTTAATAAAAGCAACCGACCAAAAAACGACCATTTTTGTAAAATGGAGTTAAAGTAGTCGGTTGCTTTTTCTTTATCTTTCATAGTTAAGTGACTATAGGTATTAACTCCACTGTTCCTCTTTATCTTGTGCTACAATTTTTAATTAAATAACTTTTTCTTTAATCTCATCTGATATATATTTTATTTTCTCAAGTCTCTCAACTACGTAAACGTATTTTAGTTGAGTCGCTGTTGTGAATACACTCGGTAGGTCTTCATCTATACCATTGAATTTTTCGTATGCTAATGCAAGATTGTTATAGTCTTGTTGTACTTCGTTTGCTTTTCCTTCTGTTTTAGTAATTAAAGTATCGAAATCGCCATTCATTACTAATTGAATATATTCTTTTTCGTCTGCTGTAATTTCACGACTATAGGCTCTTACTATTTACACTCCTGTTTTTCTTCACCACATGCAGCTAAACAGGAGTGTAAAAGATGGGTGAAGGTTGTTCTTTGCGGGTTGAGACTAATCAATTGGATGGAATTTTTTTATGTTGCTATTTCAAAATTTAAGCAGGATGATAACAGGAATATAGAGGATGAGGTTAAGTTCGGAACGGGGATTAAGTATGGAAGTAATGAAAGAATTTCATCAAGTGCTGGGTGAGGCGATTGACCATCAAAAAGAAAGAGTAGCGTTGCCATAAGTAAAAATAAAAGGGCTAAAAAATAACTAAAGGTATAAAGAGTGCACTTCTTTATACCTTTAGTCCACAATAAGAGCCTGTTAAAAATAAGGCTCACACGTTTTTAAGCATAGATTTATAAAATTAAAGAATTTGCGTTAATTCTGAATTTACAAATCGTTGGGCATCGATAATTACACCTGAAGCTGTTCGACCGTACACACTGTATAATCCTCCAGTTTGATTAGGAACAATTTCAACCTCATATTGAGCAGAACCACTCACACTTGGAGTTACAAATGTAGAAGCGTTGGCATTAGCAGCAAAAGGAGTTGTTGATAATAACTGTCTCGTGCCGTTTAGTCTGAAAACCCTTACTACTCCTGTTAATAAACCTCCAGTGAGATTAAGAACTTTGATACGAACGCTAGAGGCATTAGCTGGTAGATTTCCTGTATTTTCAATTGGACCAGTAGTTAAAGGCATGTAATTTTCACCTCCTTTTAACTTAAGATTAATAATCTGCAGATTACATTTTCATAATATGCATTACGCTTCTACATTCTATAGACTTATTTATCAAGTACCTTTAAAAATAAAGGCAAAGTGTGAATTGTTTAGTAGAAAATGTATTATTAGTGAATCTATAAACATAGGTGAATCCATATAAAAAGACAAAATACCCTAGTAGTAGCAAAATATAATATGGAGAGATCAAAACAAACCGGACATCTTGAGGAATAACAAAATAGAGCGATTAAAATACATCGCTCTATAAGCCTATTATGTATGTATGCTTTAAAGAAATTACTGGCTTCTTTCGAGTTCGTCGATACGTTTTTCTAATTTTTTGATTTTAGAATCAGCTGAAATAGCAAAGACAAATGACAAACAAGCAAAAGAAAAAGCCATAAGTGCAAAAGAGTCCATTTAAATACCTCCTATTATAAAGAAAAAGTGTTGTAATTAATTTACGGATGCAAATGGAAAAGGTTTCAAATTTACGATTGAAAAAGAGAAAGCTTCAGCGTCTTCACACGCTACAGCTCGAATTGAGATACAAAGGTTACCACCATCAAAAAAATGCGAGCAGAAATGGTTATAGGGGCAAAAACAGCACAGTACGGAATCGGGGTTACTTGACTAAAGGCAACTGGTGGCATAAGCAAACCACTTATGATGCGATGAATAAGATAGTGGTGAAATGGTAAATATCTTTTTGAAATACAGAAGCAATCCTACAAGTTCTGGGGCAATTAAAAAGAGACCACCTTTTTACTGGCAGTCTCCTTTAAAAGCAGTCGACTTTTGGTGACCAAAAGCGACCAACCTCTTATATTTAGTTAACGTAATAAAAAGGTAAACAATTTTAGTTGTATTTTAAATAGTGTAGAATGTTGTTAAATCAACATTCATGAAGTATCCTGTTCTTTAAAAAAGTACAAGTAATTCAACGACATGATGGTTGTCGCATTAGAGCCAGCTATTCAAGACTAATATCGTAATTTGTGAAGCAACCGACAAATGTTAGTCGGTTGTTTTTCTTTTTTTTCTTAGTGAAAATCCAAGGGCCACCTGGCTGTAAAGGACCCTTGGATGATTGACAAAAGAAGTTATAGTTATCTCTTATCACTAATGATTAGCAATCTTCTTTTTGCATGAATGTTGCGCCAACAATGATGAGTAGAATGAATAGAATCACGATTAAGACAAATGTTGAACTATTACCTTTGCCATGGTCCATGCAGTAGCCCATGTTATACTCATTACCATAACCGCTGTAACAGCAATTGTAATTACCTACACTACCATAATATCCTGCATTTCCTACGTTTCCGTAATATCCCATGAAAACCTCTCCTTTCTTCAATTTATAGTATGTAATTTGTCATTGAAGGGAGTGGGGTATTCGTCTAATGTCAGCTAAAAAAGAGGCACGGATAGAATAAGGTCTATCTTGGATACATAAATAAACGCCAATGTACTCCAATTTGAGGTACTATAAAATTAACAAAAGAAAAGGAGAAATAAAAAATGTTTACCTTTCATAAAAATGATAGGACATTCGTGGAAATCGAAAAGGATATTATGAACTCAAATCAGGCATATAATTTAATCGCCTATGATCAAAAGGTTCTTGGGAATGAGGATATTCTAGCTATACATGAAGAAACAGAAGAATTACAGGTTGAAAGATACTTGGTAAAAAAAGGGGATGACTTTCTAGCTATTTTGGATTATGGCATGTTAAGCCCTCGTCATCAAAAACCTTGGATCAGTCTATTGGCGGTCCATAAAAAATATCAAGGTTTAGGATATGCCAAAAAAATATACATGATGTACGAGGAATTAATGAGAAGTCAACGAGCAAACTGTATTCATATCGCAGTACATTCTACTAATAAAAGCGCTGTCAACTTCTGGACTTCGCTTGGTTTTATACAGTTTGACGAGAGAATTTACGAAGATAAAGTTATCCTAAGCTTTGAGAAGATTTTAATTTAAGCATTCTAACTTTACTCCTGTTTATTTTTAAAGAAGTAAAATATAAACAGGAGTGGTATATATTAAAATTTTTTGAATACACCGACGAGAAGTATAACCAGCCCAATGAGAAATAAAAAGGGGAACAAGATGACCATGAGTCCTACTGCTGCAAAACCGTCGCCTTCTTTTATGCCATACAAAATAGATACCACCCAGGCAAACAGTGGTGCTATGACTACCATTAAAGTGATTCCCCAAATAATGAATGTTGTTTTCTTCGATTTACCCAGACATATAATGAAAACGATAGATACGATTAACACCAAAGCAATAGCAACTACGCCAATCGCCAATTTCAACCCTCCTAATCTGTAGTTAAAGGCTGCCAATTCATTTGGGTGCTTTTATGCATCCCATAATAGTTCTACTACTTTATTGACATCATCCCATTCATAAACTAGCTCCTCTACTACTTTGCCCCCAATATTGATGTCTAGGCTTGTTAAAAGCTTTGCGCCAAAATGTTCGTAGAAATATTTTGATGTATTGTCAGCCAACACCTCTACATATATTTTGGAATAGTTTTTCTGCTGAAAGAAAAGAAATAGTTCTTTCAATAAAAGCTTACCTAGACCTTTCCCTTGATAGGCTTCTAGGAGATAGAGTGTTTCTAAATAAATGGAATTGGGAATAGGTGCTGTTTCCCTTTGACTCGCAGAAGAAAAGCCAATAATATCTCCGTCGTCATTTTCAGCTACAAGTATAAATTTAGTAAGATCTTCGAGATGACGTTCCCATAAAAGTGTTCGTTGTGTATAAGATAATTTTTCTAAAAATTCATCTGGAATTATATCTTTATAGGTTGTTCTCCAACTATCGACATGTACTGTCCCAATACCTGTAGCATCTTCGACGATTGCCTTTCTAATTTTCATCATGAACCCTCCCATAATCTATCTTTTAAGTAATATAACATACCATTATTTGGATGGATAATATAAAATAGGAGATACGTATCGTGCAAATTAGTGCAGAAACCTACAAACACCGCAATCATTCGTTATTTCTTGGTACAAGAATAAGAAACACATACATATCACTTATGAAATAGGAGGTTTACCATGAGTAGCAGCTATCAGGTAAGAGACAGCTATTTTATGATTGTTGATCCACTTTCAGTGATTATGATCGGCATGACTTTTTTATTTCTACTAATGTTTGTTTTAGTGTTGTGGAAAAAAAGAAACAACGTATAACATGCCTCGACTATATCCTTATTAAGGGAGTAAGGATAATTCATCCATCCCAACGCTTTTATGAAATAAAACAAGGTCTATCTGTATAACCATAATAGAAAGGTAGAGTGCATTGGAAATTATTCAATCTTATCCTATTCAACCCGCAGTGAAAGTATTATTATCCTATGCCACATCCAAAGCAAAGGTGGATCAGGCATATGATTTGTATGTACATTCCCTGGCATGGAAATTATATGGCTATTACATGGATCAAGAACTTGTTGGCTGTATAGGAATTGAAATAGGTGATGCACATCCGTGTGTCATTAAACATATAGCCGTATCGCCAGCGCATCGTGGGAAAGGAATTGGGCGTAGGATGGTTCAGTCTATTCACCATCATCATTCATTTTCTTCCATTTATGCCGAAACGGATAGAGATGCTGTGATTTTTTATAAAAAGATAGGATTTCACATGACAAGTTTAGGAGAAAAATACCCAGGTGTGGAGCGGTTTGCCTTCCTATTAACGGGTCCTACATTGTAGCATACAGCTTTCAACTAAATACATCATAAATTATCCATCTACGTAGGGAAGAAAGGAGCGGCATCTATTAAAAAGATTTTCGGAGTGTTAGTAATTGGTCCCTTTACCTTATCCTTAAGAGAGAACAATGTGAAACGTCATCGTTATGGGGAAATTTATGGTGCGGTAGTGAACAGTTATTTAAAAAAAATTTAATTAAATTAGGAGAAAATGGATGAATACAAATTTAGATAACATCATACTGGACATTCAACAGAAGATTAATTTTTCAGGTACCGTGCTTGTAGAGAATCCAAAGCAGGGTATCGTAGTCAACCAAAGTTTTGGGTATGCAAATCGTTCTGAGGAAATCAAAAATCATGCAAAAACTCGTTTTGGTATTGCCTCTGGCTGTAAGATTTTTACTGCAATAGCTATTTGTCAGCTAATAGAACAAGAAGAACTTTCTTTTGACACTAAACTATGTGAATGTCTCAATCAGTCATTTCCACATTTTGATAAGGAAATAACGATTAATCATTTACTGACGCATACATCAGGGATATCAGATTATTTTGATGAGGAGGAAATGGATGATTTTGAAGAGTTGTGGATTGAAAATCCAATGTATCAGCTTCGAACATTGAGTGATTTTTTACCTTTATTCCAAAATCGTCCTATGAAATATCAAGTAGGTGCTAGATTTCACTACAATAATGCAGGTTATATTTTATTAGGATTAATTGTTGAGCATATATCAGGTATGGTCTTTTCAGATTACATTCAACAATTTATTTTTGATCGTGTAAAGATGACGGAATCTGGCTATTTTTCATTGGACGCTCTACCTTCTAATACGGCCTTAGGCTATATCGACAATGCAGATGGTACATGGAAAACAAATATCTACTCATTACCTGTCAAAGGTGGTTCTGATGGGGGAGCATTTGTCACAGTAGGTGATATGGCGAAGTTATGGGATGCTCTGATGAACTTTGAACTACTAAATGAAGCTTTAACGAAGCAACTTCTATTAGCACATGTAGAAATGAGTGAAAGTAGTGGTTATGGACATGGCATATGGATTAAGAAAAATAGTCATCAATCTATTTTGAAATATCATGTTATGGGGTACGATCCTGGAGTATGCTTCCACTCGGCATATTATCCAGAATCCTCTTACAAGGTAGTGATCTGTTCCAATCAATCAAATGGAGCAATCGATATGATGAGAGGGATAGAAGAGGGGTTATTTTTAATTTAAGAACTTTGAACTGTACGTAGTCCCTAACAAATTTAAGGGGAAAACCGATTTTGTTTTTTTAGTTTTTTCTGCTTATATGTAATATAAGAGGTTTTCAAGGAAGCATAACTACCAATAGCTGCATAGCCATAAAACCAGCCCATAAACAAGCCAGCTAACAGATGGTGGCGATGGCTGATGAAGACGGAAATGAGTAAGCCGATAACTAAAGCGATGAAGGGGACCCAAAAAGGTTTAATATGGCATAGCTTTTTCATCAACTGTGTTAGCATCATCACCACTGGAACAGCGATGACGGCATCCCAAAAGTTCGTATGTATTAGTGGGAAATGTTCCATTTATTTTTCACCTCGATTAGAACTATATACAACTATTATTTGCTGTGAAAATTATTTTATACTCAAAAATTAAGAGCATTTTCTAGGGGGTAACAAATGAAATTTGTCCTTATATTTGGTCCTCAAGCTGTTGGGAAAATGACAGTTGGGCAGGAATTAGCCAAAATAACTAATTTAAAGCTATTTCATAATCATATGACAATTGATTTAGTTAGTCATTTCTTTGACTACGATACGAAAGAGGGGAAGAGATTAGTCAATTTATTTCGACAGGAGATTTTCAAAGAAGTTTCAGCTAGTCATTTATATGGATTAATTTTCACATTTGTTTGGGCGTTCGATGTTCAAGACGATTGGGATTATGTAAAGGGGGTTACTGAGCTTTTTGAATCCAAAGGGGGCAAGGTATACTATGTAGAACTTGAGGCTGCTTTAGAAGAAAGACTGCATCGCAATAAAGGCTCGAATAGACTGAAGCATAAGCCTTCAAAAAGGGACCTTATTTGGTCTGAAAATGACTTGTTAACCTCAATAGAGAAAAACAGATTGAACTCTTTAGAGGACGAAATCCAATTCCCAAACTATATAAAGATAAACAGCACAAATTTAAGTGCGGAAGATGTAGCAAAAATAGTCCAAGAGCAATTTCACTTATAAAAAAAAACGCTTGGCTCCCAAGCGTTTTTTATTCAGGAGAACCCTGTCTTTTAACTTTAATGATTTCTGAAAACGTTTTGCGTCCTGGATTTATTTGCTGAACATCAATAGATATTTTACGAATAGAGTTCTCTTGTAAAGGGATTTTTCCTTCTTTTTCTATTTTTCTCCATGCTTTGACGTTATCTCGATAGAGTACCTCTGATAATCGAAAAATATCTACATCTAATTTTAATCCCTCCGTATAGGTTTCTCTGATTTCCTTTTTCACTTCCTGAATAATTTGTTTTTTCAATTCCTTTTCGCTGACTTTCCCTTTAAAGCCTTGGACGGTTGCATGAAGTTTTAATTCCACATCAAAATAAACATCCTCTTTATTTACAATAGGTATTTTTTCTACTTGTAATTTATTAATACTAACGGTCAACTCCTCGTTACCGTCAGTTCTTAATTTAAAGGTGATTTCACCTCGGTTTGTGTAATTATGCATCCATTGATTACCTCTAGCAGCCTCATCCTTCAAAAAACCTTTTACGCCGTCTTTCGACAAAATACCGACACCTGAAAAATACGTTTCTTCTACCTTTTCATCGACCGTTTGCCAATCTTTTTTGATGGAGACATAAGGTACAGTCACTTCGTGGTTTGGCTCATTTAACCCAATAACGATTTCTCGTAAATTTTTTGGTTCAATAAACGTTTCTTGTTCTGTTGGGTTGATTGGGTTACTTAGTTTTGAAGAAGACAGTGAATTTTTTAATATTGGTGAGACAAGGAGGACATCGTTCACTGATTCCTTTGTACAATACATCCAAATTTGATATCTTGTATCTCGAAAGCGAATAAACGTATCAATAACTGGGATAAAACGCTCATTTTCCATGGCTCTCTCTGAGAAGATAATATATCTCATATGCCCCCAAAAAATTTGCTGGTCAGACGATCGGTACAATTTGTAGATAGCTTCTTCTATGGTTTTTCCCTTGGCATGACCAATTTCAGCAGGTTCAGTATTTGACCTGGGTTGAACGGATTTAGCGACATCTGCAAAATTAATAATTTGTAAATAGACCTCATATTCATCATTAACGTAATCAACACCGACTGCATTGATATAGTACATTCTTTGTGGCTCTGTAATATCCCAGCAACCTGCGAGCAGGGTTGTAAGAAAAATCATCACTATAAATTTGAAGGTTGTTTTCATGGTTTCTCCACTCTCAAGTAGCTATTTTATAATAATAGCTTGGACAAAAGGTGGTGTTTTTATAAAAAAAAGTAGGGTAATTCAATACGTTTTAATTGTCTATTAAACCTTGGGGTAAAATAAATCGAAGAAGATGAAAAAAATATTTTTTTATTTGTAACTTTTTTAAACGACATACGCCTAATTCATTAGTAGAATACAAAAAACTAAAGCAAGGTAGTAAAATTCACTTTTCACAAGATGACCAGGGCTCACTGACGAGCACCTGGTCATTTTGTGTTTATAGAAAAAAGGACATGAGCTCTTTTCATGTCCTCAATTCTTTAATCGTTAAGCATTGCTTTTAATGTTCGTTTTTGCCAGCCTAGCTTGAAGTAGGTATATTGCATAATGAAATGTACACAGAAGGTAATTGGGTAGGCGAGCCATACACCATTTAAGTCTAATGAAGTGTGGTGGGATAATAGGAACGCTAACGGTACCTGAACTACCCAAATAGTAATAACTAAGAAAATTGTAGGCCATAAAACGACGCCTGTTGCACGCATCGTAGCTGAAACCGTTTGTGTATGACCGAAAATTAAATAACTCCAAAAGGCGATATATAAATAATTTTTGGCAATGAGTACAGTATCATGTGAATCGATAAAAAAGGCCAAAATTGGCTCAGCAAATAGATACATGATAAGTATAATCGCACCACCTAAAAGATAGTTAATACGAACACCCATTTGGCGAATTTTTTTAATCATTTCTGTAGAATTCGCTCCTAATGCTTGAGCGACAAATACAGATGTGGCAATAGCAATACTCATCGCAGGTACCTGTGCATAACTAGCCACCTGATTCACAACACCATAAGCTGCAGTTGCATTGGAGCCATAAACGTTAACAAAGCCTATGACAGCTATTTCTGCCACAGATATAGCAACCATACTAATACTAGATGGAATCGCTAGCTTTAATAATGAAGCTAAAATATCTTTCTTTAATTTAAAATGCTGTAAAATAGATTTGTCTAAACGGAGTAAATGCTTGGTTTTATGCAAATATGCCAGTAACAGAATCATTGTTACTAGGTTTGATAACACAGACGCATAAGCAGCGCCATTTAAGCCAAATGCAGGCAGGCCAAACCAACCGAACAGTAATGGAGGAAGGAAGGCGATATTTAACACAACACTGATTACTAAAAATAGGAATGGTGTTTTCGAATCACCAACTCCACGCATAAAGGTTGTATACACCATATACCAGAACATAATTGGTAACGTGAAGAATAAAATTTGGGCATAGCTAATACTCATATCTAATATATTAGCCGGTGTTTGCATAAAACGTAAAATCCATTCAATAAAAAAGCCACCAAAGATTGCCACAACAATGGATAAAATCGTTGTGAAGGCGAGCGTTACACCAACAACCTCCTTCATCCTAGCATGATTACCAGCCCCGAAGGTTTGCCCCACTAAGATGGAGCTACCTGATCCAATACCAATGGCAAATGCCATTAAAAAGAAGAAAAATGGAAAAAAGGCTGAAATCGCTGCTAATGCATCGACACCCAAATTACGCCCCACTAAAAACATGGCAAAAACCTGCCCAACGGATTGTAGGACATTTGCCAACATAACCGGAATTAAAAAATTTAAAAAGGCCTTCCGAAGCTTTTGATCGTCTTGTAACATTTGTGCATTCATCATTATGTTCCTCTTGAGTTTTAATAACCCATTTCTTTTAAGATTCGTGACAATGTGCGTAGTCGTTCACCGATTAGCTCACCATCATTATTTAACGCTTGCTGAAAGAGCTGAATATCTTCATGGATTTGCTCATTTTCTGTACAAACCTCCACAGTCATGGCATCGCCCTGTAAGCCTACACGCTTAATCACGGGGTTTTCTTCATCATATAAATGCTCATAGCGATAGGCCTCTTTAAAATGAAGTTGCGCCTCACAGACTAAAATAGCAAGGTCAAGCACACGATGTAGGGGAAGCTCTTCTGATTGACGAGACCATTTGCCACCTGTATGACGCCAAACCTTTGCTGAAATATCCACCTTGCCTCTGTCATTCCACTGAGCTAATCCGAGAGAAAGCCCTTGAGCATCAGTTTGATAGGCTGTACGTCCATCGATATTGGCATAGTTTTCGGCAACAATTACGGGTTTATGTTTTAAATGTGTGGGGATGTTCATGAAAAAAACTCCTTATCATTTGGATTTAGTAATTTACTAAATTACTGCTTTAGTAAATTTAGCATTAGCAACTTCATAAGTCAATCTTTAGTGGAAATAAACTTTATTGCATTGGCTAGCGACAAATTGACGGTGATGAAGCTAATTGTATTTCTACGTTTTCCCTTCTTTTTTGAATCATATGGAGATGGACGATTTATGCTGCTAGGCATTAGTAAATAGAATGATAACGAAGTATTTATAAAGGGAAGGAGTATGTACAAGTGTAGGTGTAGGGAAATACATATTTTAAAAAGTATGCTGAATGTTCTGGACTATGTCTTGTGGATTATAGCAAACTTCAATTTCGTCGGTCTTCTTCACTTATGTTCGAGGGAAGCATTTAGATGGTAATTCAAAAGTTCTTAATAGAATGTTTAGACAAGCTGTAACTTTTTCAGGATGAAAACAACTACTGTAATAGTAGGATACAAAACTAAAGCAAAGTAGTAAGCTTCACTTTTTCACAAAAGGACCAGGCTTCCCAACATAGTGGGTATCCTGGTCCTTTTATGTTGAGAGAAAATTGCCTGTAATTTGGTTGAATTTCATGGTAGTATGGAATAAAAATTTAGGAATTTCTTACAAAAATATAGATGGGACTATTTTTTACTATAAAGGGGGGAATGAGATTGGAAGTAGTATACTTTGCAGGTGGTTGCTTATGGGGAGTTCAAGCTTTTATAAAAACGTTACCAGGCGTTGTGTTTACAGAGGCAGGAAGAGCCAACGGAACAAGTTTTACACTTGAGAGTGATTACGATGGGTATGCCGAATGTGTAAAAACAGGATTTGATCCGTCCGTTGTATCCATCAGGGAATTAATGGGGTATTTTTTTGAAATGATTGATCCTTACAGTTTGAATAAACAAGGACAGGATGTAGGCGAGAAATACAGAACTGGCGTTTATAGTGAAAATCCGGAACACTTACTTGAGGCACAGGCGTTTCTTTGTAAGAGAAATGATTATGATTTGATTGTTGTTGAAGTATTACCTCTGACAAATTATGTAAGAAGCGCAGAGGAACATCAAGATAGGTTAGCGAGATGTCCAAACGATTATTGTCATATTCCAGTAGAACTATTAAATAAGTATCAGTAAGAGAGATTATTATTTTAGGAGGAAATAATTGACAACCACTTATGTGAATTGGGGAGAATCCATCGTTACATTAACTTGGGAAAAAAATAACTTATTGCCCCCACATCATCTAATAACAAGTGTTCATGGCTTTTGTTTTCAAGGGGATCAATTAGTATTGGTGGATGTAAATCATCGAGGATGGGATTTTCCAGGAGGACATATTGAACCGGGTGAAAGCCCAGAGGATTGTTTAAAACGGGAAGCACTGGAAGAGGGCTATGTGGAAGGGGAATGTAAGTTGATAGGGCATATTATCGTTGACCATAGTGAAAATCCATTATGGACAAAAAATAGTCCCTATCCTAAAATTGGCTATCAACTATTCTACAAAATGACGATAACAAATCTGCTCCCATTTGAGGGAGAATTTGAATCTGCTCAACGTATGTTTGTAAATCCGAATGATATTGCTTTTTATTATCACAAATGGAATATTCTTTATAAGGAAATATTGGATTGTGCACTACAGCAAAGACCTTAAACAGTAAGGTTTTTTCATTTTCAGCAGAGTTAATAGTAGACCATACACGGCTCTTCTAAATGTTTAAAATGAAACAGACGTGCTCAGTTGGAGATGAACATATACAGTGTTTTCATAAAAATGAAACCTTTACCAATAATTTTCGTAAATTGAAAAGAGAGGGGGTTTTTTAATGAACCGAAAATATTTTATTATGATGGTTATTGCATTTATGATAGAATACGTCCTAACTTATTGGATTGCCTCCGTATTTTCTGTCAGATTTATTGAGGTCATGTTTTTCACAGGGGCTGCCTTTACATTAGGAACGCTCTACTTTACAAGTAGTGGAGGAGCTATGTCAAGGTTTTTTGCAGCACAATCTGGAGCCATAACAGGCATCATCCAGGAGCGAGATCGATTTCAGTTTAAAGCAGGTCCTGTATTTATAGCATCACTACTATTCGTACTGATAGGTTTGGTATTCTTTATCTTACTTGTTACAGGCATCATTCCACCGCAGAAGATATAGTATTTATGGGAAATCAAGATAGTCTCTAGACTGTCTTGTTTTTTTTAGGGCAAAATGGGTTGTTCAGATTCTGTATAAGTTGAGTTGGTAAAATAGGTGGTTATTGAATCACTCTACCATTTTAGATTTAGGAGGTGTTATGGTCATTCACTATGAAACATAGAATTATGGCTATCATTATATTATTTATAGTGTTGTTAACAGGTTCTCGTATGTTGTGGCTCCATTCATTTACGCAGCCAGATCAACCATCTGCAATAAAGGGGCAAATCGATGTCCGTGATTTTGATTTTCAACATGATGCATTAACACTTGATGGCGAATGGTCCTTCCATCCATCACAGTGGTTGATGGATCATCAATCCTCCAACCACTCATACATACAAGTCCCAGATGGTTGGGACAACGTTTTTCGGAAAGGAGAGCAAAGCCCATTTGGATACGGCTCTTATCAACTAAAAATACTGGTTAATACAGAAGAGGCAAGAACCTTTAGTTTAAGAGTCCCAAGTATTCGCAGTGCTGCAGAAATATATGTAAACGATCGCTTAATTGCGAAATCAGGGGAGTTAGGTGAAAATCGAGCGCAAACAATGGCTAAAAATATACCCTTTACAGCATCATTTGAGATAAATGGTGAAAGTGAAATCGAACTGGTCATTCAAGTAGCCAACTTTCAAGATCCTCGTAATGGGGGAATTGTACGCTCTATAAAATTTGGACAAGAAGATGTGATCAATCGGGAGACACAATTGTCCATCACGATGCAGTTATTCGTGGCAGTGGTCTTGGTCCTGCATGCCATTTACTCTGTTATCCTCTATTTAGTTGGAAATAAAGATAAACGCCTACTATTCTTTTCGATCTTAACCGTAAATATCATGTTTTATTATTTATTAGGAAGTGATGATAAACTTCTTTCATTTTGGTTTCCCATCAATTATGATTGGGGATTTATATTAGTCCATCTTTCTATGGTAGGCATTGGCTACTCGTTATTGCAGTGTATAGAGCACTGGCTACCGCCACATTTACAGCACTATAAACGGATGTACACTTTTTTCTGCTTGGTGGCAATCCTATTAGCCTTTACTTTACCGATACGTTATCTTGTTTCCATACAAGCTTTTTATATGGTTATTTTAGGGGCTCCCATAGTGATTACTTTGATTTTGATGACCGGAAAATCCATCAAGGATATTCGCAGTAATGTCTTTATTTTATTAGGCCTAGTGGCTTTTGTGAATAGTATCCTTTGGGATGTCATGCTGCTGATTACAGGAATTAAAGTCATTTCTTATCCATTTGATTTGATGGTGACAATTGCCTGTTTAGCGACATTGTGGTTTAAAGATTACGCAAAGGTACATGCCGATACGAAGAAGCTTGCTCATAAATTGCAAGAGACTGATAAAATTAAGGATGAATTTTTGGCAAGTACCTCTCACGAATTACGGAATCCACTTCATAGCATCATCAATATGTCCAAAGCGGTACTTGATCGTGAAGCCAATCGGTTAACTGCAAAAAGTGTGACTGATTTAGAAACTGTCCTGTCCGTAGGTAATCGGATGTCTTTGTTGTTAAATGATTTGCTGGATGTCGTAAGTTTGAAAGACAATACACAACAATTACAACTAAGTAGGGTTTCCATCCATTCCATTGCTGTGGGTGTTTTTGATATGCTGCGCTTTATGATTGAGGGGAAGCCTGTTCAGTTTGTCCTGAAAATACCTGAAGATTTTCAAAGAGTGCTAGCTGATGAAAATCGTGTGATTCAAATTGTCTTTAATTTAGTGCATAATGCTGTGAAATTTACGAATGAAGGGTCGATTACAATCTCGAGTTATACACGCAATGGAATGGCGAACATCGTCATTACGGATACAGGCATTGGTGTGGACGATGAAACCATGCGTCGAATATTTGAACGATATGAGCAAGGGACGATCAGTAAAACTATGGTAGAAGGAGGGTTTGGGCTAGGACTAAACATTTGTAAGCGGCTCATTGAATTGCATGGCGGTACATTGAAAGCCCAATCTATTGTTGGACAAGGCTCGACCTTTACATTTACATTGCCCTTAGCGGTTGAATCGAATGTCCAAGAGCCACTTGAAAAGGGACGACAAAGTGTTAGCAAGATTCCAGAGCGCATAACACCTTTACAAACTGACTTGGAACATGAACAGAGTACGGAGTTTAATCATCCGCGTATATTGGTAGTGGATGATGAGCCTATTAATTTGCGGGTCGTTGAGACCATTTTAGCGAATGAACAGTATGACATTGTTACGGTGACAAGTGGTATAGAAGCGCTAGTATGTATTCAGTCACACGAGTGGGATTTAGTTATTTCAGATGTGATGATGCCGAAAATGTCAGGGTACGAATTAGTTCGTCTTATTCGGAAGCAATTCTCCATCACCGATTTACCTGTATTATTACTGACAGCGCGTAGTCAACCCCAGGATCTTGAAAATGGTTTTTTAGCAGGTGCAAATGATTATGTGACCAAGCCTGTCGATGCCCTAGAGCTACGATCACGAGTAGCGGCTTTAATAAAGGTGAAGCGATCTATACAGGAGCGTCATCGTATGGAGGCTGCTTGGCTGCAGGCACAAATTGAGCCTCATTTTCTTTTTAATACGTTAAATGCCATTTTAACGTTGAGTGAAATGGATAGTGAGCGAACAAGTAGATTAGTAGAGGCACTCAGTGATTTTTTAAGAGAATCCTATAATTTTCAAAATGTTGAAGCACTTGTGCCGTTAGAAAATGAACTTACGTTAATTCAAGCTTATCTCTATATTCAGCAGGAGCGCTTCGGCGATCGTATTCAGGTTAAATGGGATTTAGAGGCATCTACAGATGTGCTTATTCCATCATTAACGATTCAACCCTTAGTTGAAAATGCCTTACAGCACGGTATTTTAAAACGTACAGAAGGGGGAACGATCCATATTCGGATTTATGAAAGTGAATCACAACTTGAAATTACGGTTTCGGACAATGGTGTTGGCATAGATGAACAACGATTGTCCCAGTTGCTTCAGACAAAACAACAGCCATCCGGAAGCATTGGCTTAATGAATACCCATCTTCGTCTTCAACAGCATTACGGGCAAGGATTGCTCATTACGAGTAAGCTTCATGAAGGAACGGCTGTTTCTTTTGTGGTTCTTGTAAAGAAGCCTGTAAAACAAAATGCATGACACTTCAGTGTGCCATGCATTTTTTCTTTATATAATCGCCTGCGGAACTTTTGCTTTAAACTGAGTGAATAAATAGCATCCCACAATGACGATAAGTCCACCAATTCCCTGAAGCCAAGACATATTTTCTCCAATAAATAAATAGGCGAGAAGGGCGGTGAAAATTGGATTGAAGTTTAAAAAAATCCCCGATGTTGTCGCGCCTAGCTTCTGTACACCGATATTCCAAAATACCATACAAACAACGGTTGAGATAATACCCGTATATAGCATGGAAAGAATGAAAGATGTATTGACATTTGTGAAGGTGAAATCTGTGCTCGTAAATGGTAGGAGCATCAGCACACCAAATATTCCTGCATAAAAGGTAGCCATTAATGGTGAGGTTGTTTGCATAGCCCATTTACTACAGACGGAATACAGTCCCCAAACACACACGGCTGCCAACATCCATAAATCACCTGTATTGAACTGGAAATCCAGCAATAGCTGCCAATCTCCTTTTGAAAGAACGAGAACTACTCCGAACAAGGATAAAATCATTGCCGATAACTGCCACTTTGTTATTTTTTCTTTAAGCAAAACAAACGAAAACAGGGCAATGGATATTGTATTCATAGTAGAGATAAGCCCAGCATTAGTAGATGTCGTACGCTCCAATGCTAAAAATTGAAAGATATTAAAGAAAGCAACCCCAGTAACCCCCATCAACATTAACGGAACAATGGCTTGTTTTGGAGGAACTAATTTTTTTTCTTTCCACCAAACTAAAGGGACAAGGACAATGACAGCAATTAACCATCTGACCGTTGTCAATGTCAAAGGTGATGCATGTGCAACAAGCGTCTTGGCAACAACAAAATTTCCACCCCACAGTAAACTTGTGATAAGCATTAGACCTATATACAATTTAACCAAAGCTCGTAACACCCTCTTTTACCTTTATGTATACTAAGAATCATAGCATTAATTGTCAATTGACTGTATAATATTTTGTGAAAGTGATTTTATTTGAAATAAACTAAAGTTATTGTGATTTTATAAAAATAATCTTCGGAAAAATAGCTTCGTAAATACATAACGAAAAATAATCGAAAGGGGACACAGCTATGGAGGATAGCAAAACGAAAGGTCTAGACAGTATGGATCTTCAAATTTTAGATATTTTGCAGAGAGAGGTTCATATTAGTAATGCCGAATTGGCTAGACGTGTAAACTTATCGCCACCAGCGACACATACAAGAGTCAAACGATTGGAAAACGAAGGATACATCGATCAGCAAGTTGCTATTTTAAATCAGGAAAAACTAGGATTTGATTTACTGTGCTATGTTTTTATGAGTACGGATATCCATCAAGCGAAGGAAATAGAAGAATTGGAAACGAGCTTAAAAACGATGACAGAAATATTGGAATGTCATTGTTTAACAGGTGCCTATGATTACTTATTAAAAATCGTCATTCGAGATCGACAAGAATTGAATCGATTTATTCGGAAATTAAATAAGTTAGGGATCTCTAGAATTCAAACAAATTTATCGTTACGGGAAATCAAATATTCCACGGTGTTACCCTTATAAAAATACAGCAAGTGTGAGTGTTCTACTCATGCTTGCTGTGTTCCTCTTCATGAGAGCTTTTACTCACATGGATTTACTAATACCTGTTTCGTTTTGAATGTCCATGGTGCAATTGTGGAAAATATTTCCTAGTTGGGAGGACAACGAATAAGCGTTAACATTGCTGGTTTAAACCTAGCAAACCAAGCACTATACCAGAAATTGAATAGTCGCATCGCATTACGACAAATATGTAGATAATGATAACAACACAAGACGACATTTTATTTGGCTTAGCGGTTTTGAGTATTTTAGCTGATGTTGTGAATATCTAAAGCGTGAATAATGAGCAGTTGTACAATTTTGCAAAATTGCCCTAGTGAATAAGCATTGCAACAGATATCCATTTGGTAGCTTTTCTTTAATGTGATAGTGCACGACTAACGCCATGTGCTTTAATGGTGATTATAAGACTTAGCTGTCCTCGACAGGTTTTCTAAAAAACGAGTCGGCGACAGCTTTTTTTGTGTGTTTTTGCAAATGATAGACGCTAAAAAATTTAAAAAGAGGGCAAAAAAAGTTGTCTATACTCGTTTTATGAAATGGGACAAAGATGCTATATTTAAAGCACTTGCGAACTCGACTAGGAGGCTTATCATAGATGAACTATGTGAACGAAATGAAATGACCTTGTATGAGCTCACGGTTCGTCTACTTTTGAAGTATGAGCTTTCCATAACGAGACAAGCAATTGCTAAACATCTTGTTGTTTTGGAGGGGACCGGGCTTGTCACTTTCATGAGGAAGGGCAACTACCGAATTGTTATGTTTTACAATGAGCCACTTATTGAAAGAGTGGGTAGAATAATTTTACGAACATGAACAGGTGGAGGCAAGCAAGTTGCTAACTAGCAGAGGAGGCTATTCAAATGAACATTATTGTGAACAGTATTTTTGTAACAGACCAAGCAAAGGCATTGTCATTTTATACAGATAAGCTTGGATTTGTAAAAAAGGAAGACGAACCATTAGGAAAACATAGATGGCTGACGCTTGTATCGCCAAATGATTTAGAAGGAACTGAGCTTTTACTGGAGCCGGATGAACATCCTACCGCAAAGGATTACCAAAAGAGAATATTTGCTGAGGGTATTCCTGCCACGATGTTTGGTGTAGCAGATATCCACGAAGAATACAAGCAATTATTAGAAAAAGGCGTAGAATTTACGATGGTGCCAACAAAAGTGGGAGCGGTCACAATAGCGGTCTTGGATGATACTTGTGGCAATCTTATTCAGATTATCCAAAAATAATTCATATTGAAAGCGTGTTTAGAGTCTAGTCCAAACACGCTTTTTTTATTTATTTGTGTATTGCTAAACCTCGGTCAACATTTAACAAGTCGAGGTTTTCTTTTGGTTGTGCATTCACGGTCTGTTCTTTAGCTTCAGCTTCTTCGCTTGGCGGCGCTTCCTCTGATGAACAGGCTGATAAAGCAAATAATAAAAATAATACCAAACTAAATGACAGTAATTTCTGCATGAGGCAAACCTCCATCCATAAATCGTTGATATGAATATTTTGCACATTTTCATACAGAATATGTTTAGTTTACTGTTATTTTTTAAGCAACGGTGTTGCTAATAATTTTGTTGAATCCGTTGTTAGTGGCCGCATTAATAAGCTTTTGAATAGACTCCTTGTTAATATCTGAGAATATATACCAACTATCATTACTAACATCATGGAGAAGAACAGTAGGATAACCTTCTAATAATTCATCCGGGAATGCCTGATTTAATGAGTACATATCGAACTGCTGAACACTTTTATTGTCAGCGTTTAAAAAATCATATTGTCCAAGCTTATAATAAGATCCAGGTACGTCCAGATTTAATTGCCAAGAATAGTCTTTAGGAGCTTCTACTTTAGCTCCTTTTTGCTGAAAAATCTTGAACATAGCGTGATGATAGCTATTGCCCTTCATTTCTTGAATAATGCCACCCATCGTCATGTGATATTCATAGTGAAGGGCCTTGATTTTTTGATTGTTTAATAATAATGGCTTAGTGGCAATAGTGACAGTACTTTGTTTGTAATCAACTTGACTGCCGAATGTTTCCGCAATAAAGCGAAGCGGTACATAAGTACGATTGTTTTTAAGATATGGTGTTGCATCCAAGTGCTCGGCCTTACCATTTTTCATGACGGTCTGACTGTTTAATGTTAACAAAACAGTTGATTGGTTCATGGTAAGAGTAATTTGTGAATCCTTCCATTGAACCTGTGCACCTAGATTTTCACTAATTACTCGCAAAGGTACCATGGTACGATTGTTTTTGACCTCAGGTGCTGCATCTGTTTTCACAACAACTTCGTCAATCATAAGCTGAGGTGTTGCTGCGTCAGCAGGGGAAGCTGTCCATAATACAGAGGTTAATAATAAGCCTGTAAAGATTTTTTTCATGGAAATTATCCTCCTTTATTTTTACGACCTTATTTTACCATAAAATTCAATTACGATTGTGATAGTTTACTATTTATTAATTTTTAACAGTGTATAAACCGGTTTTGAAATCGAATACTAATCGTGAAAGGAGGTTTTTTTGTGAAGTTTTTAACTTGGGGCATAGTAGGTGCAGCATTGTTCGCTGCTATGAAAGGTTACGGGAAATCAAGTCAAGGACAGAAGGATAGCTACCAACAAACGACAACACCTGTTCAATTAGTAGCTAATGCGAATCCTTTGACAGCTAATACACCGAAACAGTAAGAGGCGTCACGGATTATAGATTATGTTGATCTATAAGCTTGTTATATTTTACATAAAAATCCTATAGTTGCTTGATAAAGATAGATAGAATATTGGTTGATGTCAATCACCCTTAAGTGGCAAAAGGATTTTAAGAAGCTTCCTGCTGAGACTCCTTTAGAATCCGATGAATCGTTAAGACAGCCTGTATATGCATGCCCTCATGGAAAATAGTCCGCCATAACACTTGTTCAATGGTTTGCATGCCCATCTCAATAGGGGAAAATTCTTCCATCAGTCGATGACCATATTGTTCCTTTAGCTGTTCTGGCTGCTGTGCCAATAATATTTTTAATGCCTCAAAAGATGGCGTATTTTCATCAAAATCATCAGGTGAGGTGCCGAACCCAAACCAGTGAACGAAAGAATTTAATTCCTCTTGTTTTTCTTTCGTTAGAGCCTCTATCCATAAATATTGATCAAGATATAAATGGCCCATATTCCAGCGGATATTATTGCGGAAGCCAGTTGGAATGATATGGGCCTTTTCCTCTGTTACATCATCTAGTACTTGTAGTAACTCGCTCCGGTAATGCTGTAGTTGTTGAAATAAATTTTCTTGTCGCTGATTCATTGTAAAACCTCCTTGAAGTATGTATTAGCTATTTTCACCTAATTTCCTGCAAAAAAAAAGAAGAACTCTGATGAGGGTTCTTCTAGTCACATTTATTTACTTTGTGTTTGCAAAGCTAGTCTTACACCGAGACCGATATAGACAAAGCCAACTGTTTTTTCAAGCCAACGGGAGCTGCCACTTGCTTTTGTAAAGATTTTTTCACCGATAAAGCTTGTCACAACAGCTAGTAAAATAGTATACAACGCGCTCATTACTACGAAAGTAATGCCAAGTGTCAGCAGCTGGACTGTAATAGATGTCTCATTATGCTGGATAAATTGTGGTAAAAAGGCAAGGAAAAATAAGGCCGTCTTTGGATTTAGTATTTCTGCTAAAAAGCCTTGGCGGAATGATGTACTCGCAGGGCTTTGTTCCACAGTAGGTTGTTCAATTTTCTTCGGTTTCGTAACAAGCATCTGTATCCCTAAATATACAAGATAAGCTACACCAACATATTTCACCACTTCAAAGGCTGTGGCAGATTGCATTAAAATAGCTGATAGACCTAAAACGGCTGCTAACGTATGGACTAAGTCACCGAGGCCGATACCTAAGGCTGTGTAAATGCCGTTTTTCTTACCACTTTTTAGCGTTTGTGTAATGGTGATAATAACTGCAGGTCCTGGAATTAAAAATAATAAAAGAACTATTGCGATAAAAGATAACATGCTTACCATCCTATTCTAATAAACTAATCATTCTAGGGTGAATGCATGACATATTATATTCTAGTGACTATAGACCTGTCGATAAAGAAATATTGAAAAAGGAATGAAAAAATATTCAGAAAATATTTGAACGAGGTGGTTTATTCAGATTGAATGGAATTTTTATGCATGTAACGATATTATTAGTACCAACTAATAATATTTAATGATAGAATTAGGTCATTAAAAAATGGGAGGTATCTTCATGTTAACTAGTCAACAAATTCAAGAAATTTTGCCACATCGCTATCCATTCCTTTTAGTAGATCGCATTGTGGAATTAGAGGAAGGGAAACGTGCGGTTGGTCTTAAAAATGTGACCATCAATGAGGAGTTTTTTAATGGACATTTTCCTCAGTATCCTGTAATGCCAGGTGTGCTCATTGTGGAGGCATTAGCCCAAGTTAGCGCTGTAATCATGCTGACGAAGGAAGGCAATGAGGGAAGACTAGGATTACTGGCAGGAATAGATGAATGTCGCTTTAAAAAACAAGTGAAACCTGGAGATCAATTACGACTTGAAGTTGAAATTACACGCATAAAAGGCTCAATCGGTAAAGGGAAGGGACTCGCGACAGTTGATGGAGAAATGGTTTGTGAAATGGAGCTTGTGTTCGCGTTTGGTAATTAATGTACGCAATGAAGGGACAATTTTGCCATCTTCAGCGCTTATAGCTGAAGCTTCTTTGTGAAAATGGTCATTAGATGCCTCTAAGCGCACTACACCACTAACTTTCTTTGATATAGTAAATGGACAAACAGCAAACATTTATGAGAGAAAGAGGGGTTTGGGTCGCTGTTTTTGAACGAAAAGAAGGGCTGTTAAGGGCTGAGGATGCATTGGATAATGATTTTTGTGATCGATTTGTACAAAAAATGCATAAACAGATTCACCATAAAAAACGCCATCGAGCTATCTATCAGTGCTATTTTGTTTTTTTTCATCAACAATATACAAAGCTAGAGCTAAGGCTATATAATCCGTATTTTATGGCAGCAGGCGTATCAAATTATGCGTTTAAAGCCAATTTCTATAACATTGAGCGGGGTCATTTTGCCCATTTTTATGTTGATTGCTTCCGTTTTAAATGGCTTGTCCAAATGTAGTATTTGCGATATTTTACAACTTATCAAAATGAAGATGAGCATTATTCAGAGCATCATTGAACATTTACATTTTTAGCCTCTTAAAACGCCAGAACATCGTGACTCGAATAAATGGTCCAATGGTTTATCAAAAAGCTGTTTAACGCTTCACCATAGTCTACATAAGACCAAGTCTAATAGGTCAAAGCGAAGGCTATCAAAATGCCTATAGTCGAAATCTTATTATGATGGACGAGCTTAATTTAGAAGATTTTGGTGTTGTTGGAAAACCTATCTTCACGGCCATTATCTCTCAGTTATGGTAAAATGCATTTTTATTATTTATTGAAACGTAAGCATTTTTTTGCGAATTCCTCAAATAATAAAGTACGAAAAAAATTTTGGGGACGTGAAGATTTGAAAAAAGTATTACTGTTTTTACTGCCACTTTGTTTGGTTACGGTGTCATTTTTTTATGTCAAGGCGAGTACTTATGACAATAAAGGGAGAAAGTATTATGAAGAAGCGGGGCAAATACTATGGGAAATCCAAACGGAGGAGAAAATCATTGCTCTTACTTTTGATGATGGACCACATCGCACCTACACAGCGGATGTTCTGGATGTTTTGGATAAATATCAAGCAAAAGCCACTTTCTTCATTGTCGGTCAAAATGCAGAAAAAAACCCTGAGCTTATTTCGAGAATGTACGATGAAGGGCATGAATTGGCCAACCACACCTATACGCATCCTTTAAAAACAAATGTCTCGAATTTGATGAAGGAAATTGATCAAACCAATGCAACTCTTTACAGTATTACCGGCTTTAAACCAACATTATTCCGTCCGGTGGAAGGGCAATTCTCAGATGCAATGATAGATGCAATTGCCAAAGAGGGCTATAAAGTGGTGATGTGGTCCTGGCATTTGGATACGCTTGACTGGAAAAGTCCAGGAGTTAATCGAATAGTGAATACCGTATTAAAAGGAGTAAAGGCAGGTAATATTGTGTTATTCCATGATGGTGGAGGTAATCGAGCACAAACTGTGAAGGCACTGGAGCAAATATTACCGGAGCTTGAAAAACAGGGTTATCGATTTGTGACGGTTTCAGAATTGCTTGAAGTGCAGATGGCGCATAAAAAAATGGAAAAAAAACAGTAGTGTTGAAAGTCTTCTTTCAACACTACTTTTTATGGTGCTATCTCTTTATGTAAAGGTTATTTTAACAATTTTTTGATGTGCTTCAGCTCACTAATTAAGTAATCAATTTGCTTCTGCATAGTATCAATTTGAACGTTCGACTGACTGTCTCCATTATTATTTTGAGAAGTATCCTTATTAGCGTTGACAAGTGCCTCTAGTGCGAGACCTGATGCAATAGTCTGTAGGCCATCTCCTAGTGTTGAAATGGCAGTACCAATATAAGCTAACTTAGCTGCATAAATTTCTAGGGAATCATTGTTTTGATTGGGCTTATTATTTCTTCCCATTATTTTTCCTCCTTATGTTTGTCATTACTTGCATCATATGCGTGAGGAAGAGAAAAGGAGAACGATTTAATTGATTCACAGGAAATGGTAAAATTAACAAAACGACAGCATATTGGAGGAGCGGTCATTGACATATATATAGATCGTTGAAATGGATAGACAATTGTTGGGGGGAATAGGCTGTTATTGAAGGAGCAAGAAAAAGGGGTTCCTGCATTTCCCTGTTAATTGGAATAAACGATTAGTAGGCTTTCTTATATGTGGAAGTTACGACGGAAACGGAAAACGTCTTAGTCGCAGCCAGCAAGCTATGCCTCTCAGTTGACCTGGTTCAAGATTAAAAGCATGGAAAAGTTGATGGAAAAATCGCCGCCACCCTATGAGGTCTTCTCTGTCATCTATAATGGACAGCTTATTTCTTTTCACCGATTAACGGTTCATTCGGTCTATAAAAAGCTTCAGCACAGTATTAGGAGTACCTGTGTAAAAAAATGTCCATGATTTGAAACTTTTTGAGTCATTGGCACGTTATATTCTTATAGTATTTCTATGAGTCAATTGATTTTTTAGTTGACTGCTACTAGGAAATGAGTAAAATTAGAAGGCAGTACCATTATATACCTAAAGCTTTTATAGGGAACAATGGATTCATGAGCATTAGGATGCTAGATGGTTGGAAGCATGATCAGACAAGGTGTGTCATAAAATTTGGACAGTCTTTTTCTTTTCGTCTTCTGTATAACCTGTTAAGATGGTAATAGTGTGACAACAAGTTAGTGTATATGAGAGTGGTGACAATCAAGATGGATGAACAGAAAAAAGAAAGTACAGAGCAGCAGCAAGAGCCAACGCCTGCTGAAATCAAGCCAGCAGGACAATTTATACAATTAAAACCGTTTAAATTCATCATGCTAATGTTCTTTACAATTCTTATTACTGCCGGCTTAACGATTTTTGCGTTAACATTTGGTGATAAGAAAGTGGTAGAAGTGAAAGTTCCTGTAGAACGTGAGGAATTTACGAAATTATATGAAGCATTTGATTTACTGAAAAATAACTATTACAAAGATATTGAGGATGAAAAAGTAGTTGATGGTGCTATTAATGGCATGTTCGATGCATTAGGCGATCCGTACTCTGATTTTATGGTGAAGGAAGAAGCAGACCAATTTAACTCTGGTTTATCTTCAAGCTTCCAAGGAATTGGTGCAGAAATTCAAGAACGTAATGGTTATATTACAGTTGTGTCACC
The DNA here is from genome assembly GCF_049315265.1 of Lysinibacillus sp. NPDC056220. Taxonomy (NCBI): domain Bacteria; kingdom Bacillati; phylum Bacillota; class Bacilli; order Caryophanales; family Bacillaceae; genus Lysinibacillus; species Lysinibacillus sp. NPDC056220. The sequence continues at coordinate 293,851 of NZ_JBMOXD010000003.1, read as the reverse complement.
GATCAAAAATTCTCCTGCTGAAAAGGCAGGCTTATTACCAAAAGATATCATCTTAACGGTCGATGGGAAAAGCATTCAAGGCTTCAGTGCTACAGAAGCAGTTGCGTTAATTCGCGGCGAAAAAGGAACATCTGTAAAATTATCAGTGAAACGTGGCGAAAATACTGAGCCTATACAAATGACTATTGTTCGTGATGAAATCCCAGTAGAAACTGTATACGGTGAGATGCTTGATGGCAATATTGCCCATATTCAAATTACATCGTTTAGTGAACAAACTGCTCAAGAGCTTGAAAAAATCCTTGTTGAGTACGAAGGCAAAGGTATGAAGGGGATTGTTTTAGATTTACGTCAAAATCCTGGTGGCTACTTAAAGGCTGCAGTGGATATTTCTAATTTATTTGTACCAGAAGGCAAAGCCATTGTGCAGGTACAAGAAAAAGATGCAGAACCAGAAGTCACAAATGCGATTGCTGGTAAAAAATACGATTTACCAATCACTGTTCTAGTTGATGGTGGTAGTGCTTCTGCCTCTGAGATTTTAGCTGGTGCCTTAAAAGAATCTGTTGGTGCAAAGGTGGTTGGTGAAACATCCTTTGGTAAAGGCACAGTCCAAAATGTCACTCCGTTGAAGGACGGCTCTAATCTGAAATTTACTACAGGTAAATGGTTAACGCCGAACGGTAACTGGATTAATGAAAAAGGGATTACTCCTGATGTTAAGGTTGCTTACCCATCATATGCCTCGTTACCATACTTGAACGCTTCTATGGAAATGAAGGCAGGTATGCAATCAGACACTGTGAAGGCGGCAGAAGAGATGCTTCAAGTACTAGGGTATGAACCTGGTGAAGTAGATGGTCTTTTCGATGACAATACAGCGCGTGCAGTAGAACAATTACAAGCTGCGAATAATCTTGAAGAGACAGGTGTTTTAACAGGAAATACAACGTATGCATTAATGGATGCGTTACGTGCAAAAATGAAAGCTGATGATCCTCAGTTGCTAAAAGCGAAAGAGCTTCTATTAGGTACAGCTGAAAAGGCTGAGGAAACTACAAACTAACAAATACAGCTGTCGCAACAGTCGTCTTTCACGGCATCTGCGACAGCTTTTTTTATAGGAGGAAGAAGAGAATGAAGGATGTATACCTATTTAGTGGCTTTTTAGGGAGTGGCAAAACATCAATGCTGACAGATGTAATTCGCCAACTAAAAGAAAAAAATTTAAAGCCCGCCGTTATTATGAATGAACTTGGCAAGCTACCATTTGACTCACAGGCCGTGGAAAAGGATATTCCACTCAAAGAGATGCTAGAAGGCTGTATTTGCTGTTCAGGTGCTGAAAAGACGGAGGCACAAATTCAATCTCTTCTATTAGATAGTGATTTTGATGTATTAATAATTGAAACAACTGGTGCTGCTCATCCAGTTGAGGCATTAGATGCGGTGTATTCACCATTGTTTGCTGATCAGCTTAATGTCAAAGGCATTGTTACAGTGGCAGATTCTAAGCTATGGCTTCACCGTGATACTCTGACACCACAAGTACGTTCTCTATTTATGGAACAAATTCGCCATGCTCACTTATTACTAGCGAATAAAACAGATCTTTTAACAGAGGCAGAGCAAGCGCAAGTAGTCTATGAGCTACAAAGCTTAAATCCCCATGCCTTTATTTTGCAAACGACAAATGGACGAGTACCTTTGTCATTGTTAGAAAGCTTAAAGGCAACCGCACAAATGGATAAAACTGATATTGTAAAAGCGCCGATAGCCTCTATGCAACTTGGCTCGCGCTTAGTAGAATTCGCTGATATGGAGTTTACCCAGGAGCAATTTGAAGAATGGGTACGTACCTTACCTGAAACAATTTATCGAATGAAAGGATATGTACCGATTGAAGGAGTTAAAAATCCAATGCTATTCCAATATGCATATGGCATGGTTCAATGGCTACCGGAATATATAAAAATGCCTGCGAAGCTTGTTATTATCGGTGAAAACGTAGGATCTCTTCCTGTCATTGGCATTCAATAAAGAAAATGTAAACCTGTGGATATTTGCACAATTTAGACAATGTGTAGATTACGCAGGTTTTTTTATTTTTATGTAAAGAGAATGTAACGTGTCTGTAATATGTTTGTAATATAAATGGTGAGAAGAGCCACTAGAAGTAGTGATATCACAATTCTGGGGGCTTTCGATAAGGATATTTAGAGGGACTGAATCAGTGAATAACGCATACATTTTGGACTCGCTTTCGGGGCAAATTTACGATAATATTAGCTAGATTTAAAGGGGTGTCAACCCTCTTTCAAACGTAAGTATTTCATAGATTGGTTAATCCTACTAAAAAATATAGCAAAAAAACGTAGATTTTTCGCGTATTTATTTCCGCGTTGGGGTAGTTAGCAAATGCTGGTAAGAATTGAATGAAAATTATCCTTTACGATAAATGGCATAGAAGGAGGAATTGCAAACATGAAAAAAACACTAACTGCAATTTGTGCAACATTTCTTTTAGCAGCTCCAATTCAAATAGCTTCTGCTGCTACAAATACAACAGAGGGGAATTCAGTAAAGCAAACAACAAACTGTAAAGTTTATTATAAATGGTCTAACAATCATAAATGGAATATTCAATTCCCGCAGGCATCTACACCATCTAATGAGACGCCTTCAACAAATACTAATAATACGGCAGCAACGCCAAACAATAATCAATCATCACAAAACGAAAAACCAGCAACACCACCAGCTAGCTCTACACCTTCAACAACAACTTCAGATGTGAACGCATTTGAACAAGAGGTAGTAAAATTAACAAACGCTGAACGTACAAAAGCTGGTTTATCACCATTACAAACGGATGATAAATTAATGGCGGCAGCTCGCGAAAAATCACAGGATATGCAAAGTAATAACTATTTCTCACATACAAGCCCAACATTCGGTTCACCATTTGATCGTATGAAAGCTTTAGGGATTACCTATAAAAGTGCAGGAGAAAACATTGCACAAGGTCAACGTTCACCACAAGAAGTAGTGCAAGCGTGGATGGATTCACCTGGTCACCGTGCTAATATTTTAAATGGTAAGTTTACGCATATTGGTGTAGGCTACGTGAAATCAGGTAATTACTGGACGCAACAATTTATTACTAAATAAGAGTTGTGTTCAAGAAAATGTCTTATAAGTCTACTAGGCTTATAGGGCATTTTTTTGATGGCATGAAGGTAGAAAAGGGGGATGTACAGTTACAGCTAAAAATATTTTTCAGTAAGATGCCAAGATGATATCGTCAGGGCATCTTTTTGGGCGATGAATCCCTCTATAACGCGTTTGAAATAAGCGAAAAATGCTTATACTCTCAAGTAGAGGAGGCGTTTTATGGATAGAGTGGAATATATGATGAAAAGCCTGCAAAAAGCATTCTACCATTCCTCTGATTTGACAGTCAGACAGGTAGATTGGCATGAAGGAAATACTGCTATTTTATGCTTTTACACGTCTCTTGTAGATGCGAAGGAAGTGCAAAAAGTTCTAGATACCATTTATGCACGTTTAGATTCCGATAAACCTTTTTGGAGTGAAACATTAATTACAACATTAGACAATTTTTCATTACCCCTCGCCATTGAGCGAGTATGTCAGGGAGAAACCATCGTTATTTTGCCAGAAACAGGAAAAATGCTGGCACTTACTATAGTGAATGAAGTTCGTCGAAATCTCGAAGAGCCGAGTAACGAAAGTATTTTGCGCGGTTCACATGAAGGTCTGATTGAACGTGTGGATACCAATTTAGCGTTAATACGTAGGCGTGTCAATAATCCTGCACTGGTAGTAAAATCATTTACGATTGGTCGACAAACGAAAACAAAAGCCTATTATCTTTATATGGATGGGGTAATAAAGCCAGAGACATTACAAGAGATAGAGAAGCGGATTGCAGCTCTTCAAATAGATTATTTTTATAGCTCTGGTCAATTAAGTGATGCGTTAGAGGATTCGGTGTTATCTCCCTTTCCACAATTGTTAAATACGGAGCATCCAGATCGTGTAGTAGCCAATTTAGTAGAGGGTAAGGCTGTAGTCATGACGGATATTTCACCGACGGCTTTCATTGGTCCTGTTACTTTTTTTTCTTTCTATCAAACGCCAGATGACTATAATGGTCGAGTTGTCGTCGGTTCTTTTTATAAAATTGTTCGTCTTCTGTCATTTATAACTGCCGTTTTTTTGCCCGCTTTTTATATAGCGATCATTAGTTTTCACTTTGAAGTCCTACCTTTGGAATTAAGTAATCAAGTGAAAAACGATGTCAATGAAATTCCTTATCGACCATTGATTGAAGCGTTGATTCTAGAGATTATTATGGAATTAATTCGAGAGTCAAGTATTCGATTACCACAATCGGTAGGACAAACGATTGGAATCGTAGGGGGGTTAGTAATAGGGGATGCTATCGTAAGTGCGGGATTAGTATCCAATTTAATGGTAATAGTCGTCGCCTTAACGGCTATTTCCAGCTATGTTGTCCCGTCGGTTGAATTAAATAGTACCATTCGGATGATACGTTTTCCCTTTATGGTGCTAGCCTCTTTGTTTGGGTTTTTAGGGATTGTCGTGGGGGTTGTCATATTACTCATTCATCTTATTAATTTGACGTCTTTGAAACAGCCTTATTTTTCGCCTATCATTCCTTTTCAACCGAAGGCTGTGCTGAAAATTTTTTTACGCTGGCCGTTTGTCAAGCCGACCGTGCAAGTCACATCTTTCCAACCACCAAAGGATGAACAAGCCAAAAACGAGGATACACCATGAATGTTTCCTTGACGAAGGCGCAGTTCTTTTTACTATTATTTATATTTCAAACGGGTGTTGTCTACATCGCCTTTCAAACGCCGTTAATTAGCTCCAGTAAAAATAGCTCATGGTTAATTTTTATTGTAGCGAGTGTGATACATTATGGGCTACTTCTATTTTTTGAACGGTATCATTCGTATTTCTATTTAAATGTTTTTTTTCGTTGGGTTTATCAAATCTATTGGCTGTTATTGACTGCTGTATTTATTGTCTATATGAGCTATGTTTTGGCATCGTGGGTATTGCCACAAACACCTGAGTGGATAGTCGTTGTCATTATTGTTGTTCTATCGCTATATGCCAACTTAAGTCGACCCGAAACGGTCATCAATATTGGTGTGATGTTGATTCCTATTATTTTCCTATTCGTCACTTTTCTAATGCTAGCGATACCAGATTTAACTTGGAGTAATCTTTTCCCCATAGAATGGAATCATACAAAACAAATAGGAGCTGGTTTGATTCATAGCATCTATGCGTACTTTGGGATTGAAATGTATCTAATTTACCGACCATTTTTACAAAAAGATTTACAGGTAAAAGGAAAGCCCTTATTGATGTATCAGCTAGTTATTTTTGTGTTTTATTTTATTTCAGTTCTTTTTACACAAATGTTTTTCTCAATCGAAGAAATCAACCTCATACCGGAGCCCATTATGTATATTTTAAAATCCCAGGAAGTTACATTTGTCAAGCGACTTGATATTTTTTTCGTTTATATTTGGCTTTCTTGGTCAATTGTCACCGTCATGATTTTTGGTCTATCTTTTCGAATGCTTCATTTTGTGAAAAAAAAGCAGCATCCAAATAGTCGTATTATTGTGTATCATATTTTTCTAGCCATCCTACCACTCTTTGTCATGCATTTTCGAAGCATTGAGTTGATCAAAAATTCCTTACACTATGTATTTATCTTCTTTACTTTCTTATTACCCATAGTCATTATCGGTTGGAATAAATGGAGGGGAAAAAGTGTATCGTAAAGGGCTAATGATTGCCATGTCGTTCTTACTGCTAGCTGGATGTTGGGATGAGCGCCTTTATAAAAACTCTTCCGTTGTGACACTCGTAGGGATAGAAGGATATGTTGGAGCGTATAAAGGTTATTATGCCTATCCGACTTCGATGACTCAAGACACGGAAATTATCGAAGCAGAAGGATTGTCACCCCGTGAAGTCCGGACAAATGCAAATTTAAAAGTGGAGCAAACACTTGATTTATCGGAGCTATCAACGATTCTAATTTCTGATCATACAGCGAGAGAATCGATCTATGAACTATTGGATATTTATTTTCGGGACCCCCAAAATCCTATATCTATTAAAATGGCGCTTACGGATGGGGATGTCAAACCGTTTGTAGATTTGACAAAAGATTTAACGAATAGTGCTGGAAGCTATTACCAAAGATTTATTGAAAGTTCAGAAGATAATACCTATTTTCCGAAGGTCAATTTACAAGAAGTAGGTTCGATGCTTTTTGATCAGACAATTGATATAGCTTTGCCTTATTTTCAACTTAGTGAAGATAAAAAGCATGTGGTGGCAGGAGGCTTAGGTTTATTTACTGGACCAAGCTTTACGGGCACTGTATTAACACCGTCCCAATCCTTAACGATGCTGCTATTAATGAATCAAAAAAGTAAAGCGGCACGGATGAGCTATCTGTGGCAAAAGGATGGGAAAGTCAATCCGATTACTGTCGATGTATTAAAGGTGAAGCGCAAATGGACTGTCAATGAGGAATTGCGAACAATAGATATGAGCTATACCATTGATGTGGAGGTTGAAGAATTTCCGCACGATCATTTATATAAGGATGAAATTTTTCAGGACGTACAACAAATGATAGAGGAAAAAATGCAAGCTGAATTTGAAGAAGTCTTGCGGATTCTTCAAAATCAAAAGTCTGATACATTAGGGATTGGTCGTTATATTCGGGCTTACCATCCGAACATGTTTAAGGAAGAAGATTGGCATACAGAATTTTCCTCTTTATTACTCAAACCGAAAGTGGATGTAAAAATCATTCGAACAGGAGTTTTACGTTAAAAAAATCGCCTTTCCTAGAACTTAGGATAAGGCGATTTTTATTAGGCAGCAGTCACTCTTTTTTGAACAAGTAGCAAGCGAATCAATAGTGTAGCAGCGCCAGTAGTCAATCCTGCAACGAGTCCAATCCAATAGCCAAAAGGCCCTAAATCTGTGTGGGTCGCAAGCAAATAACCAACTGGTAAACCAATTACCCAGTAAGAAATAATGGCCATAATAAATGTTATCATTACATCTTTATAGCCTCTTAAAGCACCTTGTACAGGGGCTTGGATGGAATCTGATAGCTGAAAAATAGCGGCAAAGACTAAAAATTGCACGGCATATTCAATGACGTTACTATCTGTCGTATACATGTGCGCAACGGGTTCACGGAAAATAAAGAGTATACAAGCAGAAATAAAGCTAAAGATGATGGCAGTACCCACACAAAGATAACTATATGTACGTGCATCTCGCATGCGGCCTGCACCTATTTCAAAGCCCACTAAAATGGTGACACCCATCGAAATGCTTAGGGGCACCATATAAAGGAGGGAAGTGAAGTTAATCGCAATCTGATGGGCAGCAATAATGGTTGTGCTAAAATTACTCATCATCATTGTGACGGCTGAAAAAATACTTGTTTCTGCGAAGAGTGAAATGCCAATCGGCACACCAATCAGCAAAATTTCCTTCCATTGTAGCCATGCAGGCTTGCGCCAATCGTGAAACATACGAAATCGTTCAAAAGGCACTCGTTTTGCGATAATCCAAGCAGTAATGAAGAAAATCAGCCAGTAAGTAATGGCTGTGGCTACCCCGGCTCCAATTCCACCAAGCTCAGGTGATCCAAATTTTCCGAAAATAAAAATGTAATTCAATACAATATTAATAGGTGTTGTCATTAAGGTAATGATCATCGTGACACGTGTTTGTCCGAGTGCATCAATGAAACAACGCATAACAAAAAATAAAAATAGTGGTAATAGACCAGCGCACATCGCATAGATGTAGCCCTTAGCTATAGTATGTACAGATGTTTCTAAGCTCATTTTGCTAAGTATCCAATCGATGCCAAAGAAAAGTCCGATGAAAATAATGATGGACAGTGTAATGGCGACATAAATGCCTTGTTGAACAGCCTTTTTAGCATCCATTTCCTTTTTTGCCCCAACAAGCTGGGAGACAATCGGTGTTATGGCTAGGAGAATGCCAGATAGTCCTGTATAAATCGGCATCCAGATGGAGGAACCAATCGATACACCTGCTAAATCAGACGTCCCATAGCGACTTGACATTAACACATCAAAAAAAGAAACAAGGTAGATGGCTACTTGTGTCACTAGAATAGGGATAATCATTTTTAAAAGTAGTGCGTATTTTTCTTTCAAAGTGGATGTTTGATACATGTATGATACTTCCTTCATTAACATAATGAACAAGTATAGCATATGTAAAGAGAGAAAAGCTGAAATTTTATGGCTTCATCTATATCTTTTCGTTGGCATATAGTAAAATAGAACACTGTAAACAAAAAGTAGTCTACCTACAATGGTTTTTAAGGAATAGGAGAATTCATGTGAAACAACAAACAATCATTTTAACCGGTGGTGGGACAGCTGGCCATGTATCGTTGAACCAAGCGATACTCCCGTCTTTACTTGAACTAGGTTATGATGTCCACTATATTGGCTCAGAACAAGGTATTGAAAAAGAATTAATAGGCGAGGCTTTCCCTGATGTACCTTTTTATGGTATTGCAAGCGGCAAATTGCGTCGTTACTTTTCAATGAAAAATTTTACTGATCCATTTAAGGTGCTTGCGGGAATGATGCAGGCTTTTCGTATTATTAAAAAAGTAAAGCCGCAAGTCGTATTTTCGAAAGGGGGCTTTGTTTCTGTCCCTGTTGTCATGGCAGCCAAACTGGCAGGTGTTCCAGTCGTAATCCATGAATCAGATGTGACACCTGGGCTTGCCAATAAAATTGCTTTACCTTTTGCCTCTCACGTGTTCACCATTTTTGAAGAAACATTGAAGCATTTACCAAATGATAAGGCAACTTGTACAGGTTCCATCATTCGTCCTGAATTGTTGGAAGGGGAAAGAGCAAAAGGATTAGCATACTGTGGCTTTACGACATTAAAACCTGTTTTGCTTGTCATGGGTGGAAGCTTAGGCTCAGTGGTTTTAAATGATGCCCTTCGAAAAAATTTACCAGAGCTTTTAAAACAGTTTTATGTAATTCATCTATGTGGGAAAGGGAATTATGATGAAACGTTAGCTTCATTGCCTGGCTATAAACAATTTGAATATGTGACGACAGAGTTGCCTGATTTAATGCATGCAGCAGACTTCATTGTGTCTCGAGCGGGGTCAAACTCTATCTTTGAATTTTTGGCACTTCATAAACCGATGCTTTTGGTGCCATTATCTGCTCAAAAAAGCCGTGGTGATCAAATATTAAATGCTAATTTATTTAAAAAGCAAGGCTATGCAGAAGTGTTACAGGAAGAAGCTTTAACAAAGGAATCCTTCATGAAGTCTGTTTATACATTAACAGAGCGACAAGTGGAAATGGTTGAAACGATGTCCAAAACAAAGAAACCAAAAACGCCTGACGAGATGGCGTCATTAATTTTGCACTATCAAAAATAAATATCCATTAAAAAAGCTATGAGGGATGTCGATGATGACAACACCTCATAGCTTCTTCTTATATTAATAGGCTTACATTGCTTGCTCTTCGCCTTCTTGCATTTCATAAGCAGTTGTTAAGTAGAATAAATCCTTTGGAATTTTAAATAAATCAAATTGTGCCATACCACTATTTACTTGAGCTAACAAAGTTGGGTGACTTTCATTAGCGCTCACAACATAGGGTAATTTTAACGCAGCACGCTGTGATTTTATATTTTCAACGCGAATACGGAGGAATACCGTATGAAAATTATATTCAAAAAATAACTCGTTTAAAAAAAGCATTTTTGCCTTTTGATTATAGCCTTTTCCTTGGTAAGGGAGTCCAATCCACGTTCCTAAAAAACCTGCACCGTCTTCAACATCGTGTATACTAATGGTGCCGATTGGTTGACCCCAGTCATCAGTAATGGTCCTCGAGATAGCGAGTCCTCTCGCTTCCTCTTCGATCAATTGCTTTGTCATAAACCAGTATTCATCAGCGGATGTGGCTTTCTGACGGACAAAAGGGAATACAGAAGGGTGTGATAATAGCTCATAAAGCTCTGTACATTCATGCAGGTCTCGATGTTTAAGCATACGAAACGCCTCCTTTACTAGGGTAGTTAAAACAATTCCGTTGAAGCATAAAGAAGAAAACTAAATTTCGTACTGGAATTAAAACCCAAAGAACTAGACGTTATAACTATGATATTCCATAATCTCCCGCTGTCTTACTGATTTCGACCATACCGAAAAAAGACTAGTTTTTTAAATATAATATAACATGCTAGCTGTTTGATGCAATCATTTTGCTCGTAAAAAACAAAATTTTAAGTTTAATAGTCAGTAAATTCTGATAAAAGGATAGAAATGATTCATTTATTTGCCATATTTAAAATTAAGTAAATTCTATTACTTTTATCTAAAATTAATCAATTAAATAGTTCTATAGTATTATGTTTTTATATTTAAATAGTTAAATTATCAAAAATGTCCTTAAAAGGATATAATTTATCTAATTCTAGAACGGTAATTTTTTATTTTTATGTTATAATAGCAGAATTAGTTTTTGCGTATGATGACGTATATACATAGCATTTTATTATGATGGCAATGGCCTTTTTCTGGAGGTGACAGTATGGAGTATCTTTTAAGCGAAGATTTTTTTAATGAATTATTTATTGGCAATGATTTTGTTTTTCTTATGAAAAAAGTAAAGGAAGATTTTCAATATATTCGCTTAAACAATGCAGCTCGAGAACTGTTATCGATCGATGTAATTGGAAAAATGCTTTCCGCCGTTACCTCGAATCGAAATTTTTCGATCATTCAGAAAAACTATCATCATGCAATTGAAGAACATATTCAGGTTGACTATGTAGATTATGCATATGTACAGTCGGAGGTTCGTAAATATGAAACAACTGTACGCCCTTTGCGCTATAATCAGGAAGACTTTGTTTTAGCCATTACAAAGGAAATTCATTATGACCGTAGTATTGAAGATAAGTTTTTGTTTATGCGGTCCCTATTCGATCATGCCTTTTTTTCGACTGTTGTGTTATCAGCTGAAGGTATGATTTATGAAGTGAATTCAAGCTTTATGGAAGATTTTCAAATAGATAATGAAGCCGTCAAACAAAAAATGTTTTTTGATTTACCGATTGTTCCTAAAGAAGAAGTTCAGCAAATTAAATGGTATCTACAACAAGCGGCTAGAGGAGAAAACGTTCATGAAAAGTTTGTAAGACTGCTTACGTTGGATCACCAAGAACGCATGTATTTACTGTCACTGTCGCCTGTCATGCAGGAGGATAATTCCTTTGCAATCTTTCTGATTATGCAGGACTTCACACAGTTCACCTTGCAAAAAGCAGAATTACGTTCGAAATCTCACGGCTTTGAAGTGTTTAAGTCGGCATTAAATTCAGCTACGGCCATTGCTATTTTAGATAGTGAATGTCATATTTCAGAAGTGAGCGAGATGTTTTTACAAGCTTCAGGTTACACAGAAGAGGAATTAATTGGTCAGCCTTATGCGCTACTTAAGCCACGGTACCAAACACAAAATTTTTTACAATTAATCAATGATAAACTTGCTAGTGGGGAAATCTGGCGAGGAGAGCTGTGCTATCGGACCAAATATCATGCTGATTATTGGGTGGAGGCAACTATCGTCCCATTAAAAAATGAGTTTGGTGAAATTGAACAAATTTTAACCATTAACTATGATATTACAGACAAGAAAAGAATGTTCACAGAACTAAAAAATATTGAACGAACTTTCCGTCTCATTACGGAAAATACAAATGATTTAATTGTCATCACGAATGAGGATGGAATCATTATTTATGCTTCACCCTCCTATGAAATATATTTAGGCTATGAAAATGTGGAGCTACAAGGTCAGTTTTACAGTGCCATTATTGATACAGAAAGCCAGCATGAATGGCAAACATTTATAAATAACTATACTGGTCAGACAGATACACAGTTCGAGCTTTTATTGAAGGCGAAGGACGGCACACCTATTTGGACAGAAGGCAATGTCACGGTGGTTCATGACCCTGATCGAGAAAAAGTTTCACAAATTATGATGGTGTCCCGTGAAATTACCCATCGTAAAGAGAGAGAAAATGATTTGCTGTATCTTGCCTACCATGATTCTTTAACACAGCTTCCTAATCGCCGTTATTTACAAAAAGAGTTTCCGACAATATTGGCAGAAGCCAACGAAAACAATGCAAGTGTAGCGATGCTTTATTTAGATGGGGATGATTTTAAAGCTGTCAATGATCGCTTTGGCCATGATACAGGGGATGCTTTTATTCAGAGCTTTGGTCAGGCTTTGAGCAAAACCGTTAGAAGTCATGATATCGTTATTCGAATAGGGGGTGATGAATTTCTTGTCATCCTCACAGGTCTAACGAGGGAAATTGAAAAAAGGCATAGTCAAATTATGCATATTATCCGTCGCATTCGAGATGAATTAGCAACAGGCTGGATGATTGAGAATCATCAGTTTACGCCAACTGCTTCAATAGGAATCTCGTATTATCCAGATCATGCCCAAACATTGGATGAATTAATGGATTTGGCTGATCAAGCACTATATAAATCAAAAGAAGCAGGGAAAAATAATCTCTATATTTCGGAAGCCCATTAAAAAAGTCTGTCCACAAATTATTCGTTGTGAGACAGACTTTTTATTTGATGTTATGCTATAACAGTATAGGGATAAAAATCCTACATCGTTATTTCGGAATAGAAGGTGATTATGTGCCTAAGAAAATATTATTAGTGGAAGATGAAAAGCATATTGCGCGTTTTGTTGAGCTCGAATTACAGCATGAAGGCTATGACGTGACGGTTGCCTTTGAAGGGCGGAAAGGGCTATCCCTGGCAACAACAGATGCATTTGATGTGCTATTACTAGACGTGATGCTACCGGGTATTAATGGTATTGAAATTTGTCGGCGAATTAGGACACAATCTCAAGTGCCTATTATTTTAATAACGGCAAGAGATGCTGTTATGGATCGTGTAGCTGGTCTAGATGCTGGAGCAGATGACTACATCGTCAAGCCATTTGCGATCGAAGAACTATTAGCAAGAATTCGAACGATTTTACGTCGTGCAACAACACAAGAGCCCGCAAATAGTGAATGTTTGAGTTTGCGTGATATTGAGATAGATATTGCAGCCTATGAAGTTTTCGTGCAAGGGAATAAACTCGACCTAACTAAGACAGAATATGATTTACTGAAACTATTAATTGAACACAAAAATAGAGTTTGTACACGCGAGCATATTTTAACATCTGTATGGGGCTATGATACAGATATAGAGACCAATGTGGTAGATGTGTATATACGTCATTTACGGTCTAAGCTCCCAGGTGATACGAATGCCTATATTGAGACGGTTCGAGGGGTTGGGTATGTGATGCGTGAATGAATCAGTTACTTATGTACCTCCGTCGTCAATCTTTGCAGAAAAAATGGATGCTCACCTCCAGTAGTGTGATTTTTTTAAGCTATACGATTATTTGCGTGGTTGTTTATATTTCCCTCCATACGTGGCTATTAAATGATGAGGAAAGCAAAGTTGAACGGACTAGCAGGGATATTATTTCATTTTTACAATCACAGGGACCAGATATTACGATTCAACAAATTCAACAAAATACTGGTTTGCTCAAATCGATTGTCGACCGAGATGAAACTGTTAGAATGTTTAATGCGGACGGCGTGGATATTTTGCGTATCAATAATACTTCAGCTGCTGCACCACTTAGCTCCATGCAGGAGATTTTTGAGACGACCATTGATAAGCAGGATGTACTGGTCATGAATGAACCAATACGCTTAGGCTTTTTTCAAGGATATGTCCAGGTTGTCCATCCGCTCACTGGTTTTCAATCGCTCATGCATTATCTATTAACAGCCATGCTCATCGCAGGTGTTGGGGCATTGGTGTTATCAGGTTCTATTGGATATTATCTAGCCAATTATTTAATGAAGCCATTGCGTGAATTACGTGCTTCCATGAAAATGGTGATGGATCAAGGCTTTAATGAGCCCATACAGTTAACCAACACGTCACACGATGAGATTGGTGATTTATTGAACATGTACAATGCCATGATGAATGAGCTGCAAATTTCTTTTACACAGCAGCAACAATTTGTCGCTGATGCTTCTCATGAGCTTCGTACGCCCATCCAAGCAATTGAAGGACATCTTTCTCTGTTGAAAAGATGGGGCAAAAATGATCCAGCTATTTTAGAGGAGTCGATTGATACTTCATTAACAGAAATTGCTCGCATGCGTAAAATGATTGAGGAATTATTAGAGCTTGCAAGACGTGAGGAAAAAGATGAAATGAGTGAGGCGAATGCACTAGCTGTAATTGAAGCTGTTATCGATGAAATGGAGCTTGTACATCCAAAAGCGCGAATTATGCTGTCGAAAAATGATGAAATAGGTCCTTTATTTATAACTGAAAATGCACTAAGTCAAATCATTCGTAATATAATAGAAAATGCAATTCGTTATTGTGAAAAAATTCCTGAGATACAAATTTCTATTTCAGTTGCTGGAAATTATGCATGTTTAGAAATTGCTGATAATGGTATAGGAATAGCAAAAGACAATATTCCTTTTATATTTGATCGTTTTTATCGAGTGGATGAGGCAAGGAACCGTAAAATTGGTGGAACAGGCTTAGGATTAAGTATCTCGAAGATGTTGCTTGAAAAGTATAATGCCACGGTAGAAGTCAAGAGTGAGGTTAATATTGGAACCGTTTTCTCGTTAAAGATCCCGCTAAAATATTAAGAAAAATGCACGCTTTATTTCATTATTCTATCCTTTGCGAAAAAAATTGCTTAATTTGCTAAAAAGAGTTGTATTTTTTGTGAAGAGTAGTAAGATTGAGATGGAAAAAACGTTCTTTAAAATATGGAAAAGTAGTGTGAAACATTCTTTTAAAGAACGGCTAAATATTATATAATTAATTGCAATTTAATTAATGGAACTGCCGTAAGGCAAAATTTGGAGGTCATTTTTCATGTCGAACAACGTTACAACTGTAAGTTCTCCATGGTCAGCTTTCTCTGGTCCTAACCTAGGATATGTGATGGAGCAATACGACTTATTCTTACAGTCTCCTGAAGAAGTAGAACCGGAGTTAGTTTCTTTATTCCAACAATTTGGTGCACCAGTAGTAGTAGAAGGTGAAGTAGCTGTAGCTAGTCATACAGCAGCGGCTCCTGCTGGCGATTACAAAAAAGTGTTAGCCGCTGTGAGATTAGCCGATGCAATTCGTTCACGCGGTCATTTAGCGGCAGATATTTATCCTCTGAAAAACCGTGAACTACAAACAGCTCAAATTGACGAAAGCGCGTTCAACTTAAGCGCTGCAGATTTAGCTGAAATTCCTGCAGCAATCTTCTTCAAAGATGTGCCAGCAAACGTGAAAAATGGTAAGGATGCAATTGACTATTTAAAAGCTATTTATACAAATAAAGTAGCGTTTGAATATGAACATGTAGTAGCTACAGAAGAACGTAATTGGATTCAAGCGCAAATTGAATCAGGCTCTTTCCAACAAGCACTTTCTTCTGATGAAAAGAAAGCCTTATTAGATCGTTTAACACGTGTTGAAAATTTTGAGAAATTTATCCATAAAACATTTGTAGGACAAAAGCGTTTCTCTGGTGAGGGCTTAGATACGCAAATTGTACTATTTGATGAAATCATTAAAACTGCAGAAGCGCTAAGTGTTGAAAAAGTACGTATTGGTATGGCACACCGTGGTCGCTTAAATGTTTTAACACATATTTTAAATAAACCTTATGACATGATGTTCTCTGACTTTGCACATGTATCAAATGATTTATTTATGCCGGAAAATGGTCGCCTTGAAATTACAAAAGGGTGGACAGGTGATGTGAAATACCATATGGGTGCTTCTTATAACCGTGATTCAGGTATGAATGTGAAACTTGCCTACAACCCATCTCACTTAGAAGTGGGCAACCCAGTAGTTCTAGGTGCTACTCGTGCAACACAAGATGACACTTCAAAGCCAGGTCAAGCGGTTCATGATCGTACAAAAGGCTTAGGAATCCTAGTACACGGTGATGCAGCATTCCCAGGTCAAGGTATCGTAACTGAAGTATTAAACTTCGCTAAAACTGAAGGATTTACAACTGGTGGTACTATTCATATTATCGCGAACAATATGATTGGTTTCACTACGGAACAATATGATTCTCGTTCTTCTGTTTACTCATCTGACCCAGCAAAAGGGTATGAAGTACCAGTAGTTCATGTGAATGCAGATAGTCCAGAAGCAGTGGCTCAAGTAGGTCGCTTTGCAGCTAACTATCGTCAAAAATTTGGTAAAGATATTGTTGTTGATTTAGTTGGTTACCGCCGTCACGGTCATAACGAAACAGATGATCCAACGGTTACAAACCCAGAAACATATAAATTAGTTTCTAAGCACGAAACTGTTCGTGCGTTATATGGTGCAGCATTAGTAGCAGAAGGTCTTGTATCAACTGAAGATGTAGCAGCATTAGATACAGCTATCTATGCAGAAATGCAAGCTGCTTACGATCATGTAAAAGAAATGGCTTCAAAAGATGAGCATCATCAATTAGAAATGCCAGAAGAATTAAAAGTAGAGTTCCCACAAATTGATACAGCAGTTGGTGCAGAACGTTTAGGTAAAATCAACGAAGAGCTTCTAGTGTTTGAAGAAAACTTCGAGCCACAGAAAAAGCTTGGAAAAATTTTAGAAAAACGTCGTGATGCATTTGCATCTGCAAAAATCGATTGGGGTCATGCGGAAACTTTAGCATATGCAACAATTATCCAAGATGGCACACCAGTACGTTTCACAGGTCAAGATGCTCAACGTGGTACTTTCTCACAACGTCACTTAGTGCTTCACGATAAAAACAATGGTAATGTCTTTACACCACTTCATCATATTTCTGGTGCAAGTGCATCCTTTACAGTACACAACTCACCACTGACTGAAGCAGGGGTAGTTGGCTTTGAGTATGGTTACAATCTAGAAAATGGCCATGTATTAACAGTTTGGGAAGCACAATTTGGTGACTTTGCGAATATGGCACAAGTAATGTTTGATAACTTCATTTCAGGGGCACGCTCTAAATGGGGTCAAAAATCTGGCATGGTGATTCTATTACCACATGGTTATGAAGGCCAAGGTCCAGAGCACTCTTCAAGCCGTATGGAACGTTATTTACAAATGTCAGCAGAAAATAACTGGTTTGTAGCAAACTGTTCAAATGCAGGTAACTACTACCACTTATTACGCCGCCAAGCAGCGTTATTAGGTACTGAAGGTGTTCGTCCACTTGTGGTTGTATCACCAAAATCATTATTGCGTCATCCATTAGCAGCAGCTAATGCTGAGCAATTAGCAGATGGTTCATTCCAAGAAGTGATTGAACAACCTGGCTTAGGTACAAAAACGGATGCTGTAGAGCGTATCGTATTAGGTACTGGTAAAGTGATGATCGACTTAGCAGATCGCGTGAAAGATGGAGAAGGTTTCGATCACTTACACATTGTTCGTGTAGAACAACTTTACCCATTCCCAAAAGAGCAAGTTGCTGGTATTATTGCTAAGTATCCTAATGCTAAAGAAATCGTATGGGTACAAGAAGAACCTAAAAACCAAGGCTCATGGAATTATGCACTAGAAACATTATATGAACTTGCAGAAGGTAAAAAGCTTCGCTATGTAGGTCGTCCTGCAATGAGCTCAACTTCTGAAGGAGATGCAGATTCTCATAAAGCAGCTCAATCATCACTTATTGAAGAAGCAGTTGCTGAGCCAGTAAAGGTTAAATAATCACATATAAATATTGATAGCTGGGCTACTTGCCCATAAGCAGTAGCCCTTTTATGTGCATCATGCACGTTAATCAAAGGAGGAAATGAAAGTGGCTGAAATTAAAGTCCCTGAATTAGCAGAATCGATTACAGAAGGTAGTATCGCACAGTGGGTAAAAAAAGTGGGCGATCGCGTTGAAAAAGGTGAATTCATCGTTGAACTTGAAACAGATAAAGTAAACGCTGAAATCATTTCTGAAGAAGCAGGTGTATTAACACAAATTTTAGCTGAAGAAGGCGATACTGTACTAGTTGGTCAAGTTATCGCAATTGTAGAAGCAGGCGAAGGCGCAGCAGCTGCACCAGTAGCGGCAGCACCAGCTGAAGCAGCTCCAGCTCCAGCAGCGCCACAAGCAGCACCTGCAGCACCAGTAGCAGCAGCTCCTGTAGTAGAAGAAACTTCTGGTGAGCGTGTCATCGCATCTCCAGCGGCACGTCGACTTGCACGTGAAAAAGGCATTGACCTTGCAGCGGTATCACCAGTAGATCCACAAGGCCGTGTACGTGTACAAGATGTAGCGGCACATGGTACAGCACCAGTAGTAGCAGCACCTACACCAGTAGCAACTACAGGTGGCCCAGTTGTATTCACACCAGCAGCTAATTCTGACCGTGTAACGATTGAAAAAATGAGCCGTCGTCGTCAAACAATTGCAAAACGTTTATTAGAAGTTAAACAATCAACAGCAATGTTAACAACATTCAATGAAATTGACATGACAAACATCATGGCACTTCGTAAACGTAAACAAGAAGAGTTTGTGAAAGCAAACGACATCAAACTTGGTTTCATGTCATTCTTCACTAAAGCTGTTGTTGCAGCACTGAAAAAATACCCATACGTAAACGCTCAAATCTCTGGCGATGAAATTCATTTAAATAACTTCTTTGATATCGGTATTGCAGTATCAACTGAAGAAGGTTTAGTAGTACCAGTTGTACGCGATGCGAATAGCAAAAACTTTGCAGAAATCGAAAAAGATATCGCTAACTTAGCGACAAAAGCTCGTGATAAAAAATTAGGCTTAAATGACATGGCTGGTGGATCATTCACAATCACAAATGGTGGTGTATTCGGTTCATTAATGTCAACACCAATTATGAACGGTACGCAAGCTGGTATTTTAGGTATGCACTCCATTGTAAACCGTCCGGTTGCAGTAAATGGTGAAGTTCAAATCCGTCCAATGATGTATGTAGCACTTTCTTACGATCACCGTATCATCGATGGAAAAGATTCTGTAGGATTCTTAAAAACAGTTAAAGAGTTAATCGAAAATCCTGAAGATTTATTATTAAATTCATAATTCCTTTAAACCCTGCAAACTTTGCAGGGTTTTTTCTTGGCTTCTGTATCACTAAAGTCATTAGTAATTTTGATAATCCAAAACTATTTACTTAGTATAAAAAGAATAGGTAGTAAAAATATGTTGTTTTCCAGCAGATATATGGATAAAAATACGTAGATTAATAATGGATAGGGCAAGCATAATACCCTAATATTGTCATTAATCAGAAAAATGATAAAACTCACTTGACGTACATACTAGTTTTATAGTAGTATCTAAATATCAATTAAATAAACAAACCTCACTAACAAACATCAGTGAGGTAGAGGCGCGGTATTTATTAGTTCATTGTTGAGTACAAGCAAACAAAGACGCAATGAAGAAGGAAATATCGCCGAAGTATAAAAGGAGCTCGTACTTTTATGCTGGGTCTGCAGTGAATAAGTGCAGGACTGTCCTAGTAAATTCATTTCCAGGTTTACTAGGTTGTGCTATCTCGGAAACATGGAATACTAGTGAGGATTTGGGCAACTGTCATAAAAGGTAAGACCTAAGTTCACAAAACTTAGGTCTTTTTTCGTACAGTTGTCTTATTTTTTTACAGAAAAGGGGAGTTTTTCATGAAAAGAAAATGGTTGTTAGTAATGATCTCTATCATGACGGCAATTGTGCTAGCTGCATGTGGCACTAGTGACAAAAAAGAAAGTAGTTCAGGTGATGCTGGCGCAGATAAAGAAGAAGGCAGCGGTGAATTCCGAATTGGAATGGAGGCGGGCTACCCACCATTCAACTGGACACAGCAAAACGATGCAAATGGAGCAGTAAAAATTGCAGATAACGCAGAGTATGCAGGTGGCTATGATGTACAAATGGCGAAAAAAATCGCTGAAGGTTTAGGCAAAGAATTAGTGATCGTCAAATTGGAATGGGACGGCTTAGTACCAGCGCTACAATCTAATAAAATTGATGCAATCATCGCGGGAATGTCGCCAACAGAAGAACGTAAGAAAACAATTGATTTTACTGAAAACTACTATACTTCTGATTTTGTAATGGTTATTAAAAAAGGTAGTAAATATGAAGGTGTCAAATCAATCCAAGATTTCTCTGGCGCAAAAATTACATCACAACTGAATACTTCCAACTACAATGTGATTGATCAAATTAAAGGTGTCAGTAAACAAACAGCAATGGAAAGCTTCCCAGCGATGCGTGTAGCTTTAGAGGCAGGCAAAATTGATGGATATGTAGCCGAACGTCCTGAAGGAATTTCTGCGGCAGCTGCCAACGATAAATTCACATACGTAGCATTTGAAGAAGGCTTTGATACAGATCTTTCAAATACTTCGATTGCTGTAGGCTTACGTAAAGATGATGCTAATCTAGAAAAAATCAATGAAATCCTAAAAGGTATTTCTGAAGATGATCGTCAAGCGATAATGGAAGAAGCTATTTCTCAGCAACCAGCAGCACAATAAAAAAATGGCACGGACTAGTTGCTAGTCCGTGCACTATCATTTCAATCATTATTAAAATGAGAACCTCTCTACATAATGATAATGTCCTAGCGAAATAAATCATAGACTAGTAGAAAAAGCTAGGGCACGAAAAAGATAGCAAGCAACATGACATTGTAAGGAGGAACATCATGAGTCTTGAATGGATACTTTCAATTATTGAAAACAACTGGCAAATGTTTTTACGAGGTGCGTATTATACGTTACTGATTTCGACTATAAGTACAATTATTGGTGCATTTATCGGATTTTTCATCGGAATTATGCATACGATTCCAGTTCGTAAAAAAGGTGTGAAATTTTATAGCTTAAAGCTTATTAATTTTATACTCACATGCTATGTTGAATTTTTCCGTGGTACACCAATGATTGTACAGGCTATGGTTGTCTACTATGGATTAGATATCGCATTTGGCATAGACATGCACTTTATTACAGCGGGGATTTTAGTTGTTTCACTTAATACAGGTGCCTATATGGCAGAAATTGTCCGAGGTGGTATCGTATCGATTGATAATGGTCAATATGAGGCAGCATCAGCTATCGGTATGAATCACTTCCAAATCATGCTTCACGTAGTCCTACCACAAGTAGCACGAAACGTACTGCCTGCGACAGGCAACCAATTAATTATGAATATTAAAGATACAGCTGTACTAAACGTTATTGGAGTAACAGAATTATTCTTCCAAACAAAATCAATCTCCGGTAACAACTTCCGTTATTTTGAATCGTTCTTTGTAGCTTGTATTCTTTATTTCATAATGACATTCACTGCATCACGAATCCTTCTCTATGTTGAAAAACGTTTAGATGGACCAGATGCCTATCAAAAAGAACAAAAAGAAGCAATATAGGGGGACGCACAAATGGCAGTCATTAAAATTGAACATTTAAGTAAATCATTTGGACGTAACCAAGTGTTAAAAGATGTTAATTTTCAAGTGGAAAAAGGAGAAGTTGTTTGCTTAATAGGCTCCTCTGGTTCAGGCAAATCCACTTTACTTCGTTGCATTAATTTATTAGAAACACCAAGTGGTGGGCAAATTATTTATCAAGGGGAAGACATCCTAGATGAAAAACACAATATCCAAGAATATCGAACACATTTAGGGATGGTATTCCAGCAATTCAATTTATTTAACAACCACAATGTTTTAAATAATTGTACGGTGGGGCAAATAAAAGTTTTAAAACGCTCGAAGAAGGAAGCAGAGGAAACAGCGCTTAAATATTTGAACATTGTTGGTATGGAACAATATGTAAACGCAAAGCCTCGACAGCTTTCAGGGGGGCAAAAGCAACGCGTAGCCATTGCCAGAGCATTATCCATGAATCCTGAAGTGATGCTTTTTGACGAACCTACATCAGCACTAGACCCTGAGATGGTAGGGGAGGTATTAAAAGTGATGCGTCAATTAGCTGATGCAGGCAATACGATGCTGATTGTAACGCATGAGATGGAGTTTGCCAAAGAG
This sequence comes from Lysinibacillus sp. NPDC056220, assembly GCF_049315265.1. NCBI lineage: Bacteria > Bacillati > Bacillota > Bacilli > Caryophanales > Bacillaceae > Lysinibacillus > Lysinibacillus sp. NPDC056220. The sequence goes on along the minus strand of NZ_JBMOXD010000003.1, from coordinate 271,546 downwards.
GTAGCAGATCGCGTAGTCTTTATGGATAAAGGTGTAATTGTCGAAGAGGGCCCACCATCACAGGTATTAATAAACCCTCAGCATGATCGGACGAAAGAGTTTTTAAAACGAACATTAAAGCAGTAGGACCTCATCAAAAAAAGTGAGTCCTATAATAGAGACTCACTTACTTTCTAGAATTCCATTCTGCATAAAGGACAAAGCAGATTACGAATGCTATTGCAATAATAAAAAACCATTGCGGTACACCGCCAAAGCTCATCATAACACCTCAAATGTAAAATTATTTTTGGATAGATTAGGTATTGTATTTCTTTTTTCTCCACAAAAGCCTAAAAATATTATAAAATAGGCATTAGACATTAGCTTTATGCTAGTAAAGAGAGGTAGAGAGAATATGTTACATTTAAAATGGAAAGATGCGCCAACATTACGAACAGTGACTTGCAAACATACCAATGCATCAAAATACCTAGTATCAAATGTTTTAACAGTAGGAAAAGAATATGAAGTAAAAAATGAAACAGAAGAGTTCATTTTTATCATTGATAACACTGGCAACGTCGGTGGCTACTATAAAGATTATTTTGCATAAAAAGAAGATAGGGTGGTTCAGATCATTTACTGAGCCACCCTTTTTTTCATGAATCCCTCTGATAGACTCTTATATCCGTTGTATTTTGCAACTGTTGCTTTTCCTGTTCCGTCGCCGTATGTAAGGCGAACACATCTTTTATAGCTGTTTGTAGCTCATATTGCGTTTCCTTAAATTTCGATACTTGCTGTTCGAATGAAGGTCTTGCAAAACGATCCTGTGTCTGTGATAATCGTTCCTCAAGCTGTGCATAATGATGATCCATATGCATGGATAGCATCATTGCTAGTTGATTTTTCCATAAAGGAATTAATGTGACAATGGAAAACTCAATTTTTTCAGCTAATGTTTGATTCGCTTGCTGTATCATACGAATTTGTGGTGCCGTTTGTAGGGCTACTTGTTGAGAAACCTGTAAATCATAAATACGTTGATCCAGCCTCTCAATTTGTGCAGCGAAATCATTTAGTTGTTGAATGGCAAGAGGCTGTTTATTTGCTTGGACACTTGTTATTTTTGTAGGAAGCTCCACCTCAATGGCCTGCTGCTTTTTCATTTGACCAGCTGCAATCGCAGTAGCTAGTTCCTCGAAAAATCCTCGATTATGTGTATAAAGTGCTTCTAAATTCTCTACATCCCGAATTAGTTGGAGCTGAGCACGTTCCAATTGCACCCCGATACGTTCCACCTGAATACTAATACGCTCAAATTCTGTTAGGGTTTGCTTCACAGTAGGCTCTGTTTTACCACCAAATATTTTTTTGAAAAAGGTTTGTTTTTTTGGCTCTAAAGCTGTCGGGTCTACGCGATCTAAGGTTTGCATTAAGGAGTCTAGCATTTGACCTATTTTGGTCACGTCCTTTTGCTTCACCTGCGCTAACATTCGATCCGCAAACTGGGACAGGGAACGCTGTGAATCCTGTCCTAAAGACAGCAATGATTCAAAATCAGTTAAATCAATTTGGCTGGCATATAGTAAAGCCCGACTTTGCGCAAGAGGCGATAGCGTTTCGTACGTCGCCATCGCCTCATTTTGTGGAGTTGTTTCTAAATAAGATTGTACTAATGGAGAAAGACCAGGAATGGTATTTAATTGAAAAGCATGTTCATCTGCCGTCATTTGTCATCGCCTCGCCAGTCCAATTGTTCTCTACGTCTAAGATTAGAACGATTTGCGAATTCAATCTCCATTTGTAGGTGGTCAATATCATTCGCAAGCGCATCCTTTAAATCAATTTGAATCGTATCATTTAAGTCCGTTAGTGTTTCACGCGTTTTTGATAACGTCAATTGAATTTCTTTATCCTTCACAGGCTGTCTAGAAAGCATTGTATACTTATCAGTTAATTCCACTGCTGAAGGTAAATGCGCATAGAAAAAGGGTTCAACATTGTAAAACTTACGTGGGTCTGTCTTGACAATTTTGACGATGTTTTTTGAAATACGGGTCATCTCAAGTAGTTGTTTAAAAGCAGATACGGAACGTACACGTAAATAGTTTTGACTTAATGTTTGAATTTGCTTATTAGCGGTTGATAATTGTGTTTCAATGTGTTTGAATTCTTCTTTTGTGATACCTGCTATTTGCATGACTTTCTTTTTTTGTCTATGTTTCAGCAACGCTGTACTCGTCGCATATGAACCAGCAAACAGTAAACCACCAAGGAAGAATCCAGGATTTGCTGCAATTGCTGCGATAGAAACAGTTGTTAGCGAAATAACGAAGCTAGCAGTATGTCTAGAAAAAAACTGTCCAATACTAAGCATTGTTTCTTCCTCCTTGCATTTCAATATGTCTATCTTCTTATACGAAATAATCGACATAAAGTTTCAATGAAAAATGAAACCTTACATAAATTTTACTGCGAATCGCAAATTTTCTCAATGATATTACCTAGAATAACTAGGATTAAGTTGTTCAGTATGTATGTCCACTTATTTTTAAGAGATTTGTGAACATCATATCGTATGGATTCGAATTTCTAATGATTAGGTTTATGTGCTGTCTAGCTTGAAATAAACGTGTTGACTTATTTTTCGATCGTGCGGTTCTATTTCCTAGTGTAAGAATTAAGCATGGATGTTACTTTTTTATTCCCTAATACAAAACATCAACAACTGCTTTTAAACGAACCACCAATCTAAGTGTTTATTTTAAAATAGTTTAATAATCCAAAATAGGATAATTATTGTATAATAAAGTCGGTATATACGATAATAGGATTGTGAAAAAAGAAAGCGGTGGAAAAATGAACAATAAAAAAGGAATAATTATTGCTAGCATCATACTCTTATACTGTGTAATTGACGTTATCTATACATTTGTATTATCTGGAAAAATCAATTGGTCTATATTATTTTTAGCCGTATGTATGATTGGTTTAATAGAGGTCGCCATATTCAATAATAAATACCTAAAAAAGAATATAAATCATTAATTATTATAGGGTGCATTTACCTTTAATACCTTGTAAAAAAGAAGAGCCAGACTAAACAATGTCTGACTCCATTCGTACATATCCTTTTAAATCATCATATAACTCTAAAGAAAATGAATTGGAATCGGCTTGGGGACTAACACCCTTTTGGACAAAAAGAAGGAATTCATTCAGCGCTTTTTCAGGTCCTTCTACTTCAACCTCAATTTGCTCGGCAGCATTCAATCTACAATACCCTTTTAGCCCTAATTCAATGGCTTTTTGTTTAATAAAGAATCGGTAGCCTGTCCCATAGACGTCACCAAAAAATTTAATACTTGCTCGTTTGTTCAAGGAAATACCTCCTACCATTAGAGAGGGGATGAGCCTCTCTCTTTATTGCATAACTCGTTCCTTTTCTAAATAGGCAATTAAGTTATTAATATAATATAGAACTTGAGTTGACGCTTCATCTACTTCTTTAAGATGGCTATCAGCTTGTGCGATATTGCCAGCTTTAAAGGCTGTTGCCGCACGCTTCGCTGATTCGTGGACAAGTAAATGATAATTGTCTAAATCATGATAATCCTGTAAATGACCGAAACGCTCCACCGTACGAGAAGCTGTATACCATTTGCCAAGTCGACATTCTCTATGCGAAGAAACATCACTTGGTTCAACATGTTCTAGGCCAAGGAACATATTATAAATGCGCCATTTCCATAAAATATGATCAGCTTTAGATAGCTGTAAAAGGGCTATGGATGAAAGCTGTACATTATTATTGGCAATAATATCATTACGGAAACGATTGATTTCTTTCCCTAAAAGGTGGATATCACTGGATGTATTATGACTATAATCTCGAATATCTTCCTGCAAGCTAGAAATTTCAATCATTCTAGAGGAGACTTCATCGATGGCTGCCGCCTGTTGCTGCGAAATCGCTGCTGTATTGGTCACATCTAAGTTAATACCTTCAATCGCATGGACAATCGCATTCAATAATGGTAACGATTCTTTCGCCTCAACAGTTGCTTCTTTAATGATTGCTGTTGTTTCAGTAATCGAGTCGGAGACTTCATTGGAATAGCTCTTTAAATGGTGAACATTCGTTGAAACCTCGCTCAAAGCCGAGACTGTGCTTTCCGCAAGTTTTCGTACTTCTTGTGCGACAACCGCAAAGCCCTTGCCATGTTCACCCGCACGTGCAGCTTCAATGGAGGCATTTAGAGCCAGTAAATTGGTCTGGTCCGCAATTTGGTTGATTAATGTCACGACTTGTTCAATATCATTCACCCGTTTTTGTAATTCTGAAAAAGATTCTACAATCGAAGTAAACGTTTCTTCCGTTTTAAAGATTTCTGATAATGCATGTTCAATGGCATTTTTACCTTGTGTCGCATGGTCAACAGATTCAGTTGTTTTCTCAGATATATGAGAGGACATGCGGGCAACTTCATTGATTGAAGCGGCAATTTCCTCAGTAGCAGCTGTAGAGGACTGGATCTCCTCATTTTGCTTATCTAAACTAAATACTAAATCTTTCATATACATGATTTTGGCATTGACGTCCATCAAGGATGATATTTCACCCACAACATTCTCAATGATGCGCTCCGTCAATACCTCCACTAATAGTTCCTGATCGACATTGACAGCGGACTGGAAGGATTTCATAAACTGGAAGGCTTTATTGGGCTTCATTCCAAAGTTATGTAAAATATAAGTAGTAATATAAAAGGCAAACTGATTGAAAACGACAATTAATTTACCAGGCTCATATTGATGCTTACGGAATAAATTGAAAAACTTGACGGTTTCATCCACATATTCGTCATCCCGCGTTGCTAGGAAAAATTGTGTTAAGTATTGATTAATGTTTTCTTCACTAATGGTTAATTGAGAGGTAGGGGATATCTCACTTAAATAGTGGTGAAAAATGGCATTCATAGAAGGAGTAATATCTTTTAGCTTTTCGTAGAGCGTCTTTAAATGCTCTTCATCTTGCGTATTGAAATGGTTAAATGCCAATGTTTGATGGAATCGGCCTGTTGCACGTAAATCTGTACCACGTTTTAGTAGTTCTTCTAGCTCAGCTTTAGGTCGAATGCTTGAAAACATATAAAAACCTCCAAAAATTATGTATAATAAGGTAATAATAGCATAATTCAGGTGGTTTTAATAGACATTTCGGGTGTGTTTGCTAAAATGAAAATATCTTATGACAGCAAGGAATGGGCAAATATGTATACAATTATTTACATGAAAGCAGACTATGAGCCTTGGTGGAAATTTGAGGGCTGGGAAGCTTTTATTCAAACACACGATACATTTGAAGCAAAGGAGCAGTTTGAGCTGGCTTTACAGCATAAATTAGCACACTTTCGTTCAACATATGATAATGAAGCAGTAAAAGAAGGGCAATATTGGGCTTTTTGGTCAGAGGATGAAAGTTTCTACTGTGAGGCATGTGATGATGACGCACAAGTATATCATGGAATTATTGCATGTAAAATGGAAGATATGTAAAAATTTTTTGAAATAAAGTAAAAAAACAATTTTCTTTATTTGACAAAATTATGAATGATGGTTATACTTAGGTTAACAATTTAATTGCTTCACCGGAAACATGAATTCACATATTACAAAAAGTGATCGCATTAGTACGGTACTCTTTGTAATATGTGAATTTTTTTCAATCGCTGAAGAAATTACATATTGTTCACTTTTATTTTTTGGAGGTTTTCTTAAATGAAACAAGGTACAGTAAAATGGTTTAACTCAGAAAAAGGTTTTGGATTCATCGAAGTTGAAGGTGAAAACGACGTATTCGTACACTTCTCAGCTATCCAAGGCGAAGGTTTCAAAACTCTTGACGAAGGTCAAAAAGTGGAATTCGAAGTTGTAGATGGCAACCGCGGACCACAAGCTGCTAACGTAACTAAACTTTAATTCTCAGAAATTAAAATTACTTTCGTTAAACCCAGACATCCTATGCAAATAGGATGTCTTTTTTTTATATCATTGCAATGTTCAATGATTATAAATCTTAAAATGGGATAAATATAAAGTAGTACTGGCAATGTGCTATGAAATGGATAGCGCGGCAAAAGATGCAGATAGAAGTGTCAAAGTACTGGATCACGCGCAAAGCGGTGGATAGAATGAGCAGAGTGACGGATAGAACCATAAACGTGAAGGATTGTGCCATGAAAGTAACTGATTAGCGTCATAAAAAGGCAAACAAGGGTACTTACTATTGGAGGTAGATTTATTATGGAAAATTTAGCAAAATTACCGAATGAACAGGAGCAGCAAGATTTTTATCAGAAGTTACGTACAAAATTAGTAGAATTTCTTGGATCGAAAAAGGGGAAAAGCAGTAAATTTACACCGTATTTAATGTTTGTGCCTGATTTATTTCATCTATTAGTGAAAACATTAACCGATGCAGGGGTGGATAAAAAAAGTCGGGCATTGATTGGTGCGTCAATTGCGTATTTTGTGTTTCCAATGGATTTGATGCCTGAGGGAATATTAGGATTTGGTGGCTATTTAGATGATATTGTGTTGGCAACATTTGTGGTGAATACGATTATTAATAAATTAGGGCCAGAAGTGCTGGAAAAGCATTGGACAGGGGATGATCATCTTTTGCATGCCCTCCAGAAGGTCGCTGAGATTAGTGATGAGGTTGTAAGTAAAATACCTGTGAAATCAGCCATTGCTCAGTTTGTGAAACAGGAAAATAAAGATAAATAATATTATTATGTAAACTTAATAGCTGATAAAAATGAACCTGTATCTTACAGGTTCATTTTTTGTTCGCCTGTTCTAATATGTGGTGGAGTTGCTGGACAGGGACAAACAGACCAACTCGTCCTATAGGTTCATATTTCATTGTTGCGAAGATAACACCGATGACCTCACCCTGTTGATTAATGACGGGGCTACCACTATTACCCCGATAAACGGGCGCTTTCAGCATCATTACGGGTTCTTGCCACTCGTCTAATTGAATGGATTCCAGCAATGTTCCCTCATTAGCTATTCCTGTAAAGGCAAGGGGGTTACCAATAAAATGGATATGCTCATTGGAAGGGAAGGTTGGATCATCTGCTAACGGAAGATAAGGGAGCTGTTCTGCTTGTACTTGCAATAAGGCTAAATCCACATCCGGATAGCTTTCGATTAGCTCTGCTTCCATTACTCCTTCATCAGGAAACACAACGGATAAAGTTCGTGCTTGTCCTACTACATGGGCATTGGTGACAATGAGACCATCAGGTGAGATGGCAAAACCAGTGCCTTTACTGGAAGCTGTCGAAATTTCCACAACAGCTTTTTTGTAGGTTTGTATATCTTCTTGTGCGGATAGCTTTGTTGATACTTTCATAAATTCGATAGCTGGAATGGAATAGATTTGAAAAATAAGTGCGAATGTATTGAAAAACAGGACGAAAGCCATACTCCATACAATCCAGCGTACGAATGGCTTGGGTTTTTTTGTTTTTTTGCCTTGAAGACGGTCTTCTTGCTCTTGTGCTAATGCTTTTTGCTGTTCAGTTAACACAAGCTCAATAAATTCTTCTTCCGTTAATTCTTCCTGCTCGTTAGCTGGCTTATGTAGGTCACTCATAGGATGATGCCTCCTTTTGCTACATAACAGGCGCCCAAGCAGAACGCCTGCTATCATCATACTATTCTATTTTTTGTAAGGTTGATGTTACGACAAATGGCTGCTCTTGATCAGACTCCATTCTATCTTCCTTTTTGATGAGTCCAACCCCTTGTGCAAAATAATTGGTCGTTGTGAATTGATCTTCAGTGCGTGTAACTTGGATGACATTCGAATAGACTTTTGTTCCTGTATCGACTTTAGCGGTTATGGATTGAATGGTCCAGCCTTGAAAGCTTGTCCCTACTTGTATAGGTTGTTGCAGTACTGTTTCTAGCACAGGGTAAGCAGCTACTTCTGTTGAACTAGGTAAACGAGGGTTGCTGTCAACGGGTTCACGATAGATAAGCTCAATCTTTGAATCTGTAATGCGATAAATTTTTAATAGGGTGACACCACCATTATCTTCAACCTGAGCGATATGTTGTGGATCTAGATAGGTAGTTTGTAGGGTAAAGCTTGCAAATTCATTTCCTTCACCTTGAAAATAAGCGATAGAGCCATCAGGTGGGAAAAAGGTGAGTAGGGACATTTGATCTTGGACAATTGGGTGCACAGGTTCATTTTTTATTTCTTCATTGCACCCTGTCAGTAAAAGGGCAACAGTAAGTATGAGAATAGGATGTTTCATGGGTACACTCCTTCGCTACTTTTTATAATTATACGTGAATGCAGGGAATTATACGAATCATAGCTAATGTTTATTATAATATTATTATGTAAACTAAAAGCTAGAAACTTGTAACTAGGAAAAAATTTAACTAACATAGAATTGAAGTTAAAAAATGGGGGGCATGGTTATGTATAGACAAGCGGATGATTTTTTACAGGAATGGACAATGGCTGCAGAAGGAACATTGAAAGTATTACAGGCAGTAACTGATGACAAGTTAGATCAAAGTATCGTGGAGGGTCATAGTACACTCGGCTGGCTTGGTTGGCATTTAGTTGGAGCGGCTGGATATTTTAGTTATCTAGCAGGCTTAAAGGTACCAATGATTCGTCAAGAAGACCCTGTACCAACATCAGCAGTAGAAATTGTACAAGCGTATGTGAAAGTTGTGAATGGTATAAAAGAGGAAGCGGCAAAGCTTTCAAATGAAGATTTACTTGAAGTTGTGAATGGCTTTAAAGGACCAATACCAAAAGGCGCATTATTACGTGCATTAATCGATCATCAAACACATCATCGCGGACAAATGACAGTGCTACTTCGTCAAGCTGGTTTACCAGTACCGGGTGTTATGGGACCAACAAAGGAAATGCAATAGACTTCCATTGCAGCAGATAAACAACGTATCTGCTGTATTTTTAGTTGACACTTACCTACTAGTAAGTTAGTATAGAGCCATGACAAATAGAAAATCACAAATTATCGAATTAACATTGAAGAATATTCAAGAAAAAGGTTTCACATCATTTAGTTATGATTATTTAGCGAAAGAGCTCGGTGTCACTAAAGCAAGTATTCATTATCATTTTGAAAAGAAGGAAGACTTAGGGCTGGCTGTTTGCGAAAGAATTCAAAAAGGATTAAGGGAGGTTTATACATTCATTAAGGAATCTACAGTTGCAGCTGAGGATAAACCTTTCGCTTTTATATTACAACGGATAAAATTCCTAGAACAAGATGGTGTTTGTCCCATTTCAGCATTGCATGCGGACTATCAAGAATTATCACCTGCGATGCAAGAAAAAGTTCAACAACTTAGCCAAATGGAAGTAGATGTCTTGGTGGACTTACTTCAGGATGCTAAGCACCATGGCTCATTAAAGTCGACAATGGATTTAGAGGCATTAGCCATATTGCTCATTTCTAGTACGAAGGGTGCCTTGCAATACAAACGCGTTTTAGGGGAAGATTTCTTTCACAAAGTGCTAGATCAATTAAAGGAACTGTTAAAGTAAACGAGGAGGAGAAACATAGATGGTACGTAGAGTAGTTGTTACAGGATATGGTGTCATCTCACCACTTGGTCAAACAGTATCAGACTTGTGGGGGAATATTAAAGAAGGACAATCAGGTATTAAAAGGTTAGAAGCAGAAGAATTCCACGGCATTAATACGCAAATTGCTGGTTCTATCACTGACTTTGATGCCACTAAGTATATGGATAAAAAGGAAGTAAGTAAATATGATCTTTTTGTACAATATGCACTGGCTGCATCTCAGCAGGCTTTGGAGCAAGCAAACTTAAATATGGAGCAAGTTGAGAAGGAACGTCTAGGTGTTTATATTGGCTCAGGTATTGGAGGAATTGAGACGATTTTAGCGAATCATCAAGCCATGCTTGATAATGGACCAAGGAAGGTTTCACCGTTTATGGTGCCGATGATGATTAGCAATATGGCCGCAGGGATTATCGCGATTAAAACAGGCTTTAAAGGGCCAAGCTTTTCACCAGTTTCTGCTTGTGCAACGGGTAACCAAGCGATTGGTGAAGCATTTTTAAATATACGTCACGGCTATGCAGATGGAATTTTAGCTGGTGGGGCTGAGGCACCGATAAATCCGCTGAGCTTTGCTGGATTTTCCCGTATGAAGGCGATGTCTACTAGAAATGATGCACCAGAACAAGCTAGTCGACCATTTGATAGTCAACGTGATGGCTTCGTAATGTCAGAGGGAGCAGGGATTGTGTTCCTAGAGGAATATGAACATGCTAAGCAAAGGGGCGCAACGATTCTTGGAGAGATTGTAGGCTATGGGGTGACGACAGATGCTTTCCATATAACAGCTCCTGACTATACTGGGGCGGCTCGTGCGATGAAACTGGCATTAAAAATGGGCGATATTGACGTGACCGCTGTCGATTATATCAATGCACATGGTACGAGTACACCAGAGGGAGATAAATCGGAAACAAAGGCTATTAAAAGTGTATTTGGTGAGCATGCCTATCAATTAAAAGTGAGCTCTACTAAGTCGATGACAGGTCATCTTTTTGGGGCGGCTGGTGGAATCGAGGCCATCATTACCTTAAAAAGTATTATGGAAGACATCATTCCACCAACGATCAATTACGAAACGCCTGATCCAGAGTGTGATTTGAATTATGTTCCAAACGAGGCGCTTCATCAAACCGTCAACATAGCTTTGTCTAACGGTTTTGGCTTTGGTGGTCATAATGCTGTATTGGCTTTTAGAAAGTTTGAGGAATAATAGCATTCAATGGTATGAAATGAACGTTTCATACCATTTTTTTATGGTCTATAGGAAAGGGTTTACACCTGTATAATAAGTTTTACTTATGGACTTACACAAATAATCAATATTTTCGCTTATGTTCTTTCTATGATATGTTTAAAAGAAGGGGGGATGGATAGTGAGAATTTTTGATGCGCATTTCCATATTATTAATTTTGATTTTCCAATTATAGAAAATCAAGGCTATACACCGCCAAGCTATGTGGTAGAGGATTATCAAAAGGAAACAGCTCTTTTTAATATAGAGGGGGGCGCCCTTGTCTCTGGTTCCTTTCAAGAATTCGATCAGAATTATTTATTGAAGGCTTTGACACAATTAGGTCCTGCTTTTTGTGGCGTGACACAATTACCGTATACAGTGACTGATGATGAAATCCTTCATTTACATAAAAATGGGGTTAGAGCCTTACGCTTTAATAGTCAACGAGGCGGTTCAGAGGATTTATCAAGACTTGATAGCCTGGCAAGAAGAGTGTTTGAGCTGGCAGGCTGGCATAGTGAACTTTATATAGATGCCAAATATTTACCTGAGATTGCTTCAACGCTTGAAGCATTACCAGCTATTTCAATTGACCATTTGGGCTTATCGGAGGAAGGGCTACCACATTTGCTAAAGCTTGTAGAAAAGGGTATACGTGTGAAAGCGACTGGTTTCGGACGGGTAGAATTGAATGTGAAAAATGCTTTGCAAGCCATCTATAGCATCAATCCAGATGCGTTAATGTTTGGAACAGATTTGCCATCGACAAGAGCTAAACGCCCTTTTGAATGGGCGGATGTTGAATTGATTCAAGAGCTTTTTGATGAACAGGCTGCGGATAAAATTCTCTATCAAAATGCTAGGAAATGGTATAACAAGTAAATGCAAAAAATCCTCTACCCAAACGTACGGTAGAGGATTTTTATTGGGATTAGCTTAAACCTTGGCTATCTTTCCACTCTAAGAATTCATCATATGTTAATTGCTTATCTAAAATTGAACCGTCTTCACGGATTTCAATTACACGGTTAGCAATTGTTTGAATGAACTGATGGTCATGAGATGTGAAAATCATTGCCCCTTTGAAACGAATTAAGCCTTCGTTCAATGCTTGAATGGATTCAAGGTCAAGGTGGTTTGTTGGTTCATCTAGTAAAATCACGTTTGCTGTTGCAAGCATCATTTTTGATAGCATACAACGTACTTTTTCTCCTCCTGATAAAACAGAAGGTGATTTTTTCACTTCTTCACCAGAGAACAGCATGCGTCCTAAGAAACCACGTAGGAAGCTTTCTGTTTCATCATCAGGAGAATATTGACGTAACCATTCCACTAATGATTTTTCTGTGCCTTCGAAGTACTTGTCATGATCGTTTTCGAAGTAGCTTTGAGAGGTAGTTACACCCCATTTAAATGTACCAGCATCTGCTTCTTTATCTTCCATTAAGATATCAAGAAGCGCCGTTTTAGCAAGTGGGCTACCCAGTAAAACGATTTTATCTTCTTTGTTCATGGAGAAACGAATATCTTTGAATAGTGATTCGCCCTCATGGCTGGCAGTTAGACCTTCAACTGTTAATACATCATTCCCGATTTCACGACCAATTTGGAAATTGATGAACGGATATTTACGGCTTGATGGTTTAATGTCATCTAACTCGATTTTATCCAGCATTTTTTTACGAGATGTCGCTTGCTTCGATTTAGAAGCATTGGCAGAGAATCGTGCGATAAACGCTTGTAATTCTTTAATTTTTTCTTCTTTTTTAGAATTTTGGTCTTGAGCCATTTTTTGAGCTAATTGAGAAGATTCATACCAGAAATCATAGTTACCTACATATAATTGGATTTTAGAGAAGTCCAAATCGGCAATATGTGTACATACTTTGTTTAAGAAGTGACGGTCATGGGATACAACAATGACTGTGTTTTCAAAGTTAATTAAGAATTCTTCTAGCCATTGAATAGCTTTTAAGTCAAGGTGGTTGGTAGGCTCATCGAGTAATAGTACATCAGGCTGACCAAATAGGGCCTGTGCCAGTAATACTTTTACTTTATCAGAACCTTCAAGATCACCCATTAGCATGTAGTGAAGGTCATCAGAGATACCTAAACCGTTTAATAATGTTGCTGCTTCTGAATCAGCTTCCCAACCGTTTAGCTCTGCAAATTCACCTTCTAGCTCAGCGGCACGCATACCATCCTCATCGGAGAAATCTTCCTTTGCATAGATAGCATCTTTTTCTGTTTTTACGTCATAGAGGCGTTTATTCCCCATAATAACAGTGTCAAGCACTGTATGATCATCGTATTCAAAATGGTTTTGTTTGAGGACAGATAAACGTTCGTCCTTGCCCATTGATACGTTACCCTCTTGTGCTTCAATTTCACCAGAAAGAATTTTTAAGAATGTTGATTTACCAGCACCGTTTGCGCCAATTAAACCATAGCAGTTACCTGGTGTGAATTTTATATTTACGTCTTCAAATAGTTTACGATCGCCATAGCGAAGACCTACATTACTAACTTGAATCATGCAAGTTCCTCCTTTTTTCACAATGGCTCTAGTATATCATGAAATATGTTCCATAGTCTATAAACATTATGACAGCAAGGTTTATTGGCAATTGCTTGAACGGGATATGTGTAGGAATAATGGAGTGTGGAAATACGAATCGAAATAAGTAAGGTTTTTAAACGTTTCTAGGGAAAAGAACAGGTAAGTAAATGAAATTGATTTATCCCTAATTTATTACCTTTTAATACTTAATTGAAAGGAAGATATTAAATGTCTAGAAAAGTAAAAGCATTGAGAATGGATGATGTTGTTTTTCAGCCTAGCTTACAACCCAAGCAATCTGGAGATAATACCAATATGATGGTTATGATACACCAGATTATAAAATAGCTTATTCCTTATCTTTTAGACTTGCTGAAATGAAAGAATTCAGAGTAATTACTGAGATTTCAATAGATAAGGAAACGAGATATAAAGTCTGTGTAATATCTGCTTAGAATTGATTACATTTATTTAAACCTAGCTTCTTGAATACATCTTGAAACCCTGAATCGTAGACACTTAAAAAGTGTAGACTATTCGGGGTTTTTGTTTTATGGCGAAACCCCTATAAATATCTATTGGAATATTAAGTGGCATGTGATTGGATTCATCTGTTCAATATTAAATTTAAAGCTTATTAATAAATGTTCATTTTAAGTAGACCCTAGTTAAACAAAACGATAATGTAGTAATATCAATGTATTGAGTTGTTTGTTAAAAGTTGTTGAATTAAAGGAATCAATACATATTAATTTTTGGTTATGTGAGAGTTAGTTCTGTTGATCAAAATTTAGATTCGCCAGTTGAAGGAGCTTGAAGTGTCACTTTAGGAATCATTTCCCACCTATTCTAACGATAAGTATAAAAAGCCAAATTTCTCATCATTAAAATTGAGAAATTTGGCTTTTATCGTTGCTCTGGAATAGCGCCCGGTTGCTGAATATCAAGTCGGTGATTTGTCTTTTGCTTGTTAAAGTAAGCACGCCGTTAGTTTAAAGAAGTTTATAATTATAATAAGTGTTTTTGAATTATATAAAGTGCTTTCTCCATCATATTCGAAGAAAGTATTCATTTGAAAAATGAACTATTTATAATGCTAAATTGTTACTTGTGTAGAAATCGGAAAAGGAGGTGGGATTGTGGAACAAATTAGCAATGAAAGGGTCTTGTTTCAAACATATTATAAGGACGTCTTCAGAGCTTGCTATTACATGCTTCAAAATAAATACGATGCAGAGGACCTTTGTCAGGATGTATTTGCAAAAGCTTTGAGTGAAGATTTCCAATCTATACAAAATCAAAAATCTTGGTTACTTAGTATTTCTATGAATATGTCTCGAAATTATTTAAAGAAAAAGAACAGACTGCTATTAAAAGAAAACCTTGATTTCCTATCATTGATACGAGTTGACAATACCCAAAATATCGAGCGAACAATACAGCTCAATGAAAATAAAAGTGAGTTAGTCGACTTAATGAACAAACTACCTGTTCGTATACGGAAGGTAATGGTATTGAAATATGTGCATGATTGTAAAGATAGAGAAATCGCTGAAATTCTAAAAATACCTGAAGGGACGGTTAAATCGAGGCTTTTTAAAGGTAAAAAATTAACGAAAGAGTTTATCCAAGTAGATGAAAATTTGTTATTTGAATGGAGGGATCATCGTGAGTAATATGGACGATTTAATGAAAGAAAAAGTGAAGTACGATCAAGTAGATTATCCTACTGAGAATGAAATGTGGAGTAAAATCATCCGTAAACAACAAAATCATAATTTTAAAACTAAAAAACATAGCTATAAACCACAAGTTATATTAACCGTCATTATGTTCACAATTGTTTTATCAGCCACACCTGTATTTGCTAAATATACAACAGAAATCTTGGACTGGATGCGAAATATGAATAGATCAGGCATTATTACTTCTTTAGAAAATGGCTTTGGACAGGAAGTCAATAAAACTGTAGAAAACGAAGCTGGTTTATTAAATATCCATAATATAATTTCAGATCAAAATGGTACTACTATTAACTTTAGCTTAGATATTGATCATGAATATCCAATCGATGCAGCAGATTTTGAACAAGCATTACTCAAAATAAATGACGGAAAAGAAATAAAGCTGGAGACTAACGCAGTATATAATCAGGAAACGGATCAAATAGTAGGGATTCTACATACAGATGAGGGAATCCCGCACAACAGCAATGTTACACTTCAACTTGGAGGTGTAAAGGAGACACAGTTGAAAAGTGTAGAGTTAAAAGATGTGCTTCAATCGAATGCGTTCCCTGAAAAGATTACTATTAATCAAGATGGAATATCACATATAGAATTCACTTCAAATGAATATCAAAACGGGCAGTATACATTGGATTATCTTATTGATCTGGAAAAGTCCAATAACATAGAAAATGCATATTTATCTTATAAAATTCAAGGTGAAAACATTGCCAATTTTGGCGTTACTTATAAACGTCCACAACCAAATGTCATTAAAAGTAGTGATTCACTAGAGATACCACAAGAAATGGTAGAAAAATTAGGGGTATTTTTAAGTTATACTGATACAGTAAGCTATAAACCAGATACATGGAGCCTAGATTTCCAATACAATCAGGATCTTGCTAAAAAATCTACATTTGTTATGAATATAGACGAAAAAATTGAGATAGGCTCTCAGCAACTTCAATTTAATGAGCTTGTTATTACACCGAGTGAGGTAAAGCTTTATTTTGATAAAAAATATATAGATTCTAATTCTAATATAGCTCATTTCAACTATCGTCAGTTTAAATTACGAATTGGTGAACAGGAATTATCGGGATATAATTTTAAAGATTATATTTCTTTTGAAACACTGGGGCTTATAAAGGATATTACGAATAAAGAAATTTCTCTTACTTTAAATGATGCGAAGGTTTCTTATGAAGCTGGGATGCAAGACAAAGTAGAGCTAACAAATATTTCTGAAGTTCCAAAGACTATCAATGCAGAATTAAACGGGTATCCAATTGATATTACCTACTATACGAAAGGTAATGATTTAATTGTTGAATCAGAAAGTAAGAACGAGCAATTTGGAGGTATCACACAAAATGTTATTTATGAGAATGGCAAAAGAATCTTTGCTGAAACTCGTTCTAATGACGGAGTGTTAAGAACACACAACCAAGTAGAAACATTTAAAAATATAAAAGAAAAAGATATTACATTAAACTTCTTCCTTTATACTGTCAATGAGGATCGAGCTAAAACTATTGTTTTACAGTAAATCGTTTGCAGTGTAACTTCTTTCAGCAAATGTTTTATGTAACGTAAGTGAAACGGCAGTTACAAATGTTTTATGTAACGTAAGTGAAACGGCAGTTACAAATGTTTTATGTAACGTAAGTGAAACGGCAGTTACAAATGTTTTATGTAAGTCTTTTCGTAGCGAAAGTACACGACTGCTTGGTGTTTTATGGTAGATTAAGGAGACTGTGAAGAACTGTAAGTCAACAACATGATAATAAAAGGATGACTCATTTGAGTATAAAAAAAGCGTGTTTTGATTAATTCAAAATACGCTTTACTATTTCCTTGGTTGTTGTTTTCGAAAAGATTATTGCTTTTCAACGCTTAACGCATCTAAATGAGTGATTTTTGTTTGCTTTACTTGTGTTTATGTATTGAAAGCTTCGCCTCAAAAAGCTTTCCACGACCGCTAAATACAATACATCTGCATCTAATTGAGGAATTTCCTCTTTGAAAAAATCAACTGTTATGATTTCTTAACTAGATTTTGTGCTTTATATGCTTTGATAAATACTTTCCCTGTTGCCATACTAACTTTTGTTTCTATTCTTTCTGGTTTGTTGTAATGAATAAAACTTTAGTTACGATATTATCTTTTCAAGAAATTTACAACAGTCGTTGCGAAAATTAGTATAAACCAATTTGACTGTTCAACAAACCATCACGATAGGTGCAGTTGTTGTCAATCCAATATTCAGCTAGGATTAACTAAAACGAGACAAATAAAAACACCTCAACACAATTTGCTTTGTTACAAACACCTTCTCCGGAGAATCTTGTTGAGTTCGTAGTGTTTCTATTCTCGAACGGATGTCCTTGTTGTTATAAAGTGTTGCTTTCGATACATAAGCTTCGCCAGACACATTATTAAAATTTATCCGTTCATTCGCTTTTATAAGCCTTTTAATTGCTTCATCTACTTTTTGATGTGTGTTAGCTAGACCTAAAAGAAAAAGGTCAACCAGAAAAAACTGGCTAACCTCATATTACAAACTTTGGCCAGATTGTGGAGGAACACTTTTCAACGGGATTTGATATTGTTGTTAAAATTCAGAGTGCGATTGTGAAGTTTCTCACTTAAACTAACAGGTCAGGTTAGTTGTATAATCTTTGGCTCATGCAGTTATAGCTGTATGAGCCGAAGAATAGTTAGTAGGGGATAAAGATGGAGACTGTTTAATTTAAGTCGTTTGAAAACGAATGGAAATATCCGGAAAAGGAGGCTTGAATACAAAAGAGGCTTCTTATGTTGATTAACCTCTTTAAATAATTTTCTATCAAAGAAATCTATTGATTATTACTACTGTCTGTATGAACAATGATTTTCTGCTTCATTTTTTTTACTTCCGATTGACTATAAAAATAAAATAACAGCCAAACTAGTGCAAAAATTAATACATTAAATAGTAACAATAGAATCGTTAGTTTTATCGAAAATGTTGGAAGCCATTTTAAAGAAAAGGCGACAGCTATAAAGGTCCCTATAGCGATAAAAAAATGACAAGCACTTTGTTGTAAAAATGTTAAACGTTCTGTCCTATAGACGTATGAAGGTAGTATACAGGCAATGCCAACAGTAACTGATCCCAAAATTTGTTGTGGAAAATTAGATATAACAGCTTCTAAAAACAAATCCCCTTTCAACCAATATCCAATAAGATTTACAAAAACAAAAACTGTACAGCCCATACTTATTCCAAACCATAAATTCTTGAAAAAGTTCATGTACTTATACCCCCAAGCGCTCTTTAAATGATTTTTTATAATTGCGTGAAATGACTTCTTTTATTCCTAAAGTAAGCTCGATTTCCATTGTGCCATTAAAGGAAGCTTCAATATTTCTGATTTTTCTAGGATTAATGATGGCAGATTTAGAAATCCGAATAAATCCTTCCCCTAGTTGCTGCTCTAACTCGTACAAAGGTTTATTCATAAGTACACGATTACCATCGTCGCTATATAGTACTAAATCTTTGCCTTCCGTCCTAATAGCTATAACAGAATTAGGCTCGATAATATGTACTTTATTGTTAGCGGTCCCTGTTAAAATTTGTTGTTCTTCTTGTTGTAAGAGTGAGATTGCAGCCTGTATAGTTGGCGTTAATTTAGAAACGCAGATTGTTATGTAGGGTTCATCAATTTGTGGATCAATTTTTATGTCTATCTTCAACTCCATCACCTCTCTATAAAAATATACCATAAATTACAAATCGAATAATGCAGGTTGTCATCCATAAAAAGCATTTCACCTTTCAATAAAGACATGTTACATGTAACGTATTGTTGCTAAACTTTGATGTCGTTATATTAGGCCTTAGAAACATTAATTTAATATAAGGGGACAGTTAATATGAACGAGATCACAACGCTAAAAGAGCAAAGAAAGGCAGGATGGATATTAGCAAGCATATCAAGTATGCTTTCATTAAGTGTTATTTATTGGTATGTAACTAATCCTAAAAAATTTATTGAGAATGGGTTGGGCTATTCTCTGGAACTGCACTTGAACTTACCTATGTGGTTTTTCACTGCATTCATCGTAATCGGGTATATTTCCTATACAATTTCTGCAATACCTTTAGTAAAAAGCAATTTGTTTACATTTTCTTGGCTTAAATTGATTGGTATATGGGCTGCTATTGTAAGTGGAATAGTAGAAGAAGTCGTATTTAGACATTTGCTCATGGAGTATGTATTATCTATTGGATTTTCAAATCTTTCACAAGTAATAATCTCAGGAATTGCGTTTGGAATTGCTCATGGCGCATGGGTGTTATTGCGAGGAGAGATGAAAATTGCGCTTCCAGCAATTCTTTCAACGACAATCTTAGGTTGTCTACTTGCTATGCTCTATATTTATACTGGAAGGAGCACCTTTGCACCAATTGTAGCCCATATTCTAATCAATATGGTAATAGAGCCATGGTTGATGCTAGCTGCTATTTCAGGGAAATGGCAACTAAATAAAAATTAATGGTAATAATTGAGAGGGATGTTGTGTAATTTCGCCTCTCGATATTAAATAATTTTATGGGAAAAGGTTATTTAATTTACCACTGTTAGCAAATTTGAAGTTTTTTCAGGACCTATGAGGTTCAGTTGTTTAATCTAAGCTCTTGAATTCCTATAAAAAAAACGGAGTAATCTTTCATTTTCTGTGATGAATCATCGATTTTACCCGACGTGATGGCTAACGGAGTGATTTAGTTCAACAAGCTATAAGCGATTTTAGGAATAAGCCCATATTTTAGTTATCCCATTAAAGGGCGCTTTACTTGAAGATCATTGAGCTGCATAATGTAGCTCTTTTCTCTTATTGAACTAACGGGGCAGTTTAGTTGAAGAAGAGGCTGATAGTATAGTGAAGCGTTATAAAAGTCACCCTATAAAAGGAGTTTATTAAAATGAGTATGGCAACCTATATTGGTTTGAATTTTTCAGTAAAACTTAATGAGTATTATACAAAGGATGAAGTTGAAATTGATTACGTTTTCTCAGATCAAGAAAATCGTAATGTAGTTAAACAGAAGCATTTTACTACGCCCTATATTTATGAAGTTTCTGAGAAAGGTAAGCCTATTTGGCAACTGAATGAATATCAAAAGATGCATTCACCACATAACTACAAAAAATCCAAAAAAACTTTTCTCTATTTATGTCACTTACTAAAAGAGTTACTTCCACAAGGTGATTATTGTGAAGTTTATATTTGTTGGTTGGGTGAAGAAGATGAAGAGCGTGAGGGTGATTTGAAAATTAACTTAAATAATCTACAGATTGATGCAATAGATATTTATGAAAAATACTTTATCCGCATAGAAAACTAAAGATTCAACTTAAAATAAAATTAGCCTTCTTTTTGTTGAACTTACTAAACTAACGAGGCATTTAGTTGAAGAGTGTTTTTTAACTTGTTGTTCAACCTCCGAGCCAGATTGTTGAATAACACAGTTGATGAGTTATGCCCAAAAATAGAATTAGATTATGAAGAATTATACTTAAATTAACAAGACAGAATTGTCTAATTCATGGAAATAAGTTAAATTCTAATGATAAATGTAAAATTTATTTTTACTAATTAAGTAAAATAAACTTATATGATAGATAGTAAATTCCAAATAGAGGTGGATTTATATGCCTAAAATTGACAATATGTTAGCAATTATATGGATGCTTAGTTCAGGTGAAAAAATTACTGCAAAACAAATTGCAGAAAAGTTAGAGATGAATATAAGGACTGTTTATCGTTATATTGATACACTTTCAACAAGTGGTGTACCAATAATTTCAGACACAGGACATAACGGTGGATATACATTATTAAATAATTTTATTGAAGTTCCTCTTTTTTTTGATTTTGAGGAGCAAACTTCACTATTCCACGCTGCTGTTTTTGCAGAAGAAGCCGGATATTATGGAGGTGAAGCACTAAATAGGGCCATTT
Organism: Lysinibacillus sp. NPDC056220; assembly: GCF_049315265.1. Lineage (NCBI taxonomy): Bacteria > Bacillati > Bacillota > Bacilli > Caryophanales > Bacillaceae > Lysinibacillus > Lysinibacillus sp. NPDC056220. The sequence continues at coordinate 250,359 of NZ_JBMOXD010000003.1, read as the reverse complement.
CAAAACTAAGTAAATACTCAAATCAAGAGCAGGAAACAAAGATAAATCAACATTTAACTAGTCTTGAAGTAATAAGTCGATTAGGTTCACTCTCTATGGAACCTTTTTTGAAGGAGTTGGAGCAGGCCGTAGCTGACGGGTACTCAGTAAAAATTCTTTACCATAAAAGTGGCGAAAAGCAATTAAATTATAGATTGGTCGATCCGTACAGAATTATCTATTGGAATAATAAGTGGTATGTGATTGGATTTTGTCATCTTAGGAATGATATCCGTAGTTTTAGAATTGATCGAATTGAAAGTCTAATGCTAACCGAAAATAAGTTTAACCGGCCAGAAAATTTTTCAGCAAGTGACTTTTTTATGAAAAACCTCCTTCCAACTATAGAAGATAAGGAAGGGATTACTTCTTTAGTTATTAATGGGAATACAGGGACGTTGGGAGATATTTGCCAACATTGGTTTTTAGGACATTATTTACAAGAACGTACTTCTAATCAAGCAGTATTTCTTCTTGAAAAGGATATTATACATACATATGTACCATATTTACTTTTACCGTATGGTAAATCTATTCAAGTTATTGAGCCAATAAGTCTTAAGAAAAGACTTATTGAAGTTCTGTCGGAATTAATAAAATTTCATCAAGTATAATACAACTTCCCTGACGTTAGGTGTCAGGGAAGTTGTATTATACTAGGCATATCAATTCGGATAGGAGAGTTATTTAATGCAAACAAAAAAAGTTTATCTTTATGTTTTTAATACAATGTCAGACTGGGAATATGGATATTTAATTGCTGAACTAAACTCAGGGAGATATTTCAAAAAAGATTTAGCCCCATTAAGAGTAGTTACAGTAGGAGCTAATAAAGAAATGATTACAACAATGGGAGGACTGAGCATACAACCAGATATTTCTCTTGATGAATGTACGCTTAAGAGTAAAGATCTTTTAGTCTTACCTGGTGGGACTACTTGGAGAGAAGATATTCATCAACCGATCTTAAGAAGAATTGGCGAAGCTTTAAAACTTGGTACTATTGTTGCTGCAATTTGTGGTGCAACTGAGGCTCTTGCGAATATGGGATACTTAGATTCTAGAAAACACACAAGCAATGACTTAGAGTATATTAAAATGGTCTGTCCTAATTATAAAGGAGAAAAATTTCATGAGATGGGACCTGCGGTATCAGGTGTGAATTTGATTACTGCATCAGGGGTAGCACCTCTAGAATTTACTATGGAAGTACTGAAAAAATTAGATGTATTTACACCTGACACATTGCATTCATGGTATAACCTAAATAAGACTCATAAAACTGAATACTTCTTCCAGTTAATGAATTCAATAAATAGCTGATCTAAAAATCAACTTAGCAGTTTTATATTAGTTCAAATAAAAACCATGCTTTAGACACAATGTCAAAGCATGGTTTTTGTATATTACTTAAATATGTTTATGTAAGTAAAAAACTTACAAAGCATTCCTGAAGTTTTTATAAATTGAATTGGTAACTAAATCTTTTTTAATCTTATTGCATATAGGTGTGCTTTTTTCTTTGGTAATAATGTTGGAATGATTTTCAAGAATCGGGCGCGATTGTGGAGCAACACAGGTAGAAAATAATCAAACTTTTTTATAAAACCTAACTTAAAACTGCTAAAGAAGAATCCCTTTTGATCAATCGGATATGCTCCCCTTTAGGTAGACAGATTAAAAAATAAAAATCTGTTTATCTAGGGGGGCATTTTTTTATGGCTCGAAGTAACCACTAAAAAGATGAAAAATTAGCAGTTCTAAGATTTCTTCACAAAGGACAAAAGACAATTTCAGAATTAGCTACTATATTCCAGGTTTCTTATAAAACCATTGAAGAATGGAACTACAAATACGAAATAGATGGAGAAATTGGCCTTGAAGAGTCCACTTCTTGGAATCCTTACTCGAAAGAGCTAAAGTTAGCAGCTGTACAAGACTATTTATCTGGACAATATTCTTTAAAAGAAGTTACAAGAAAATACAAGGTTTCTGACAAATCCGTTTTGAGAAATTGGATTCAAAAGTATAATAGTCATAGAGAATTAAAGGATACCGGGAAAGGAATGACAAACTCTATGACTAAGAACAACGACGTTAGAAGAAAGAATACAGATTGTAAATTACTGTCTAGAACATCAGAAAAACTATCAGCTCGCTGCAGAAACCTATGAAGTGTCTTATCAACAGGTGTTATCAATGGGTCAAAAAATTCGAAGCGAATGGTGAAGAGGCTCTGCAGGATAAACATGGTCGTAAGAAAGAAGAACAGGAGTTAACAGCTGAAGAAAAATTCAAGCTAGAAATGAAACGTTTAGAACGTGAAAATGAACGATTACGTGAGAAAATGCCTTTTAAAAAAAGTTGGAAGAACTCGAAAGGAGGAATCGTTAACAAGCGTTCGTTTACAAAATAAATATAGAGCGATTCAAGAGTTACATGCGAAAGAAAATCTGCCAGTAATCCTTTTATGTGATATTGCCGGTTTATCTCGTGCTGCCTATTATAAATGGCTACAACGTACGCCAACAGTTAGAGAGCTAGAGAATAAAGCGATTCTTCAGGATATCCAAGCTATTTATCGACAAGTCTAAGGAATTTATGGATATCGAAGAATGACTTTAAATATCAATCGTAAATACAATAAAAAGCTCAATCACAAACGTATTTATCGATTAATGCAAATAAGTGGTTTATAATCCGTGATTCGTCGAAAAAGAAAGCGATATGTTTCTTCACCTGCACAACATGTCGCTGAAAATCGATTAAATCGTGAATTTACTGCAAGAAAACCCAACGAAAAATGGGTAACAGATGTGACGGAGTTCAAATTAGGAAATGGAAAGAAAGCTTATTTAAGCGCTATTCTAGATCTTTACGATGGCTCTATTATCAGTTATGTATTGGGGCATTCAAATAATAATGAATTGGTATTTAAGACGTTTGATTTAGCAATGTTTACTTTAAAAGATGGAGAACAACCGTTACTTCATAGTGATCGGGGCTATCAGTACACATCACATGGATTTAAAAGAAGAAGAGATGGAGCAGAGATGATTCATAGCATGTCCCGTGTAGGCAAATGTATAGATAACGGACCAATGGAATCATTTTGGGGAACATTGAAATGTGAAAAGTATTATTTACATAAGTACCAAACATTTGAAGCGTTACAACAAGCGATTGAGGATTATATCCAGTTTTACAATAACGATAGATACCAAGAACGATTAAACGGCTTAAGCCCATTAGAATACAGGGCTAAAGCCGCTTAAAAGCTTTTTATTATTTCCACTGTCTACTTGACAGGGAGCAGTTCAAATATAAAGGCGTGGTTTTAAATCGTTTGATTGAATTCCTCTTCATGATTCTACAATGCTATTCATCAATTTTGTATCCGATACCTCTTACTGTTTTAATATAGGGTATATTTAACTTTTTTCTTATATTTTTTATATGGGCATCAATCTTCCGTGTTTCTCCTGAATATTCATAATCCCAAACCTTTTGTATAATGGTATTTCTAGTAAGAACCTTTTTCTCGTTACGAAGTAGTAGCTGTAAAATTTTAAATTCTTTTGTGGTTAACTGTATTTCCTCTTTATTTACATAAACTTTAATTCTTTTACAATCAACTTGAAGTTGATTAAAATACAAATAATTTTCGAGATTTGTATTATTGCTTCTTCTAAGTACTGCTTGTACTCGTCTAATCAACACATGAAATGGAAATGGCTTAGTTATGTAATCGTTAATCCCAGGATCAAAGCCTTTTATTTTACCTAGTTCTTCTTCTAAAGCAGTTAGAAATATAATGGGTATATTAAATTGACTGCGAAACATTTTGACCACTTCATACCTTTTGGGCATTTTTATATCGAGGAGAATCAAATCATAGGATTGGGATTTTAGTCTCTTTATTCCCTCGTCTGCATCAGATACTACTTCTACATAATAATTATGTGTCATCAAAAACTGCTTAATTAATTCTTGAACTTTTAAATCGTCTACTACTGCAAAAATTTTATAGTTCATTTGATATCCCCCTAGTTTGACATTATAACCACGCTATCTGTAGTTTATGTGGAGAAACCTAGATTTTCTACAAAATTACTCATTTAAAATAGGTGGTAGTGGTTTTTAAGAATGATTCAATGCCCCGGATCTATTGAAAAAGGTACTTTTGCAATAGAGAGACAAAAGTACCAAAACGCTATATTTAGGGTTTTAAAACCACTTTAATACAGTCTTCCTGTTTTGTATCGAATATTTCATAACCATGTTTTGCTTTTTCAAGAGGGAGGACGTGTGTAATGATATCACCTGCGTTCACTTTACCATCTGCGATTAAGTTATAGACATGAGGCATGATATGAACAACTAGGGCTTGTCCAGTACGAATCGCTACATTACGCTGGAACATATCTCCGAGTGGGAAGGCGTTGTATCGACCTCCATATACACCTGTAATTTGGATAGTTCCTCCTTTACGTACAGCTTGACTGGCTGTGACGATAGCTCCCATAGCACCACTTTGAAGTTTTACGCCACTTGAAAGAAATTCGAGAGGCGTCATTTTGAAAGAGGGGAGTAGGGGAAATTCAGGTATGGGGGAATGAATAGTTTTAATAAGAAGATTGTCCATATTAAGTAGTTAAAATAGACTTATACAATAATTATAAACAGAACTTGAAAGCATATATCTTTGTCAACGGTTGGATCGGATTGTTGGTAGTAGCCTATCCAAATTCAATAAAAAGCGAAGGGAAATCATTGTTGGTATTTTGCTTATGTAATAGAGTTCATTACTGTTCGATAATATTGTTCAAAAATTTATTATGCAAGCAGTACGTTAGTATGTAATTAAACCTGATACTATTCTACATTAAAAGATGGAATCAAAGCGCAATTTATCAAATAAAAAGAAAAAAATTGACCGAACTGAGGTTACACCCAGATGTTGTTTACTAAGTCCTTTTTAGCGAATCTGTTTTTGCATTATACTTTTGATATATGGGTGACTCCAACAAATCAAATCCTGAAAGCACCATTTGACCAATGATGGCATATTGCAAGCAACAACTGAAACAATAGAGATTCTAGCTAAACTTAAGAATGAGAGACTTTAAAATAAGAAATATATCCTGAGAAAACAAGACTATTTAGGATAAGGAAGAGAGGTACTATAGTGTAACCTTATTGGAGGTATTAAAGTGTAAGTTACTCCGGAACTCTTCAGTGACCCCCCATGCTTACTGCAAATCATTACCCCATCGGGTCCCAGATTGCTTAACATACAAAGTTACTCCATTAAAAACTTCATAATTACATAAAAAAATGTGTCGTTTGATGAAGAATTTTATTTTTTTACTGCTCTAATTAAGTATTATCACGTTGATTTCAATATTATTTATAATACAAAGTGTGAAAAAGTAAGAAAAACCCCACATTATGAGCCTCTTTTGAGTATGTTTATGGACGATTTGTAAAATACTGTGAAATCTAATAAACTATTAATAAATAAATTATTAGGATGTGATTCTAGAATAAAAAGAAAATATGTATCTAGTGGATTAATAATTGTTACTTTATTAGGTAGTGGTCTTATTCCTAATATTGTCAAAGCTGCTGAAGTTCAAGAGCATAAAAATAATATTCTAAATATGGAAAACACAGGTCCACAAGGAGCCGATTCCACCCATAGCTGGTTTTATACCATATCTTCGTACTCCTGTATTCGGTGAAGATGTTGAATACTCTGGAATAAATTTCAAACAAAATAATGTTACAAATGTGGTACCTATATTTATGGGAGAAAATACTTTTATAAATAATTTAGAGCAAGAACAGACATTTAATATTACTTCTTTTAGTGAATCAATTACCAAAAGTACATCCATTACTACAAAAGGCAAAGTTGGTATTCCTTTTGTAGCAGAGGGTGAGGTATCTGCAATCCTTGAATTTAATTTGTCCACTACAATTAGTACAACAAGCACCATTACTGCCAATTCACAAGCTGTTAAAGTTCCACCAAATAAAATATACAGGCATTTGTCGAAACAAAAATAATTCCTATAAACTAAAAAACATTGTAAATCAGTGCTTATTTATTCTTAGTTCTATTATTTGTGTTTGATAACATCGAAAGTTATGGGGCCTTCACCTCGTTCACTACGGTTTTAGTTTAGACGCTACCATTATACTGAATTTGGGGAGTTGCCCATCAGTATGAGGTATAGTACTAAGTATGTAAATTCTCTGCTCTTATTTCCGTTCAGTTTCTGTTATAGTTTTTCCACAAAAGGTTAATATCTTTTAATCATGTCTTGTACAGTACTGGGTGAGATGAATGAATTAAAACCATACCACTTCAAGCCTCAATCATACTGTAGATATTCCATTACTGAACATTCAATTAAAAATTATATTATTCTACCAATTATTAATTTTTATGGATTATGTATTATAAAATTAATATTTTTTGTTTATTAATCCAAAAATAATAACAACTAAACTTAGTATGTAGCCATACGCTAAATTATACATACTAAAATTGGAGGAGAAATTATGAAAAACAAAGCAAAAGTAATATTAATGGGAGCTACTATTGGTCTAAGTTTACTTTCATCACCAATAGCAATGGCAGCAAATGGAGATAATAATGTTAAAGAGAATCAAAGTATAGCAAATTTTAGTCCCATTAAAAATAGTTTTCCAGATGCAGCAAATGGTTCAAGGTTCCTAGTTAATTACTACGGCAAATATTTGACTTCTAATGGGCTAGGTTCAATTGGTAAACACCCAGAAAATATTGACTTTGAAGTAAAAAATACCTATGGTAAATTATCTATGGAACCTCAAGTAATTAGTCAAAATCCTCTTTGGGCTGGTCAAAGTGACTTACGAAATGATACCGATAGGGATCAAACGTTAAGCTCGCAGGAATTTCGCAAATCATTTTCAAATACTACAACGGCTACAACTGAACATGGATTTATGTTTGGTACTGAAACCAGTCTGGCAACAGGGATACCTTTTCTAGCAGAAGGTAAAATCACACTAAAGGCAGAATATAATTTTAGTAGTAGTCAGGCAAATGAGACTTCGGAAACTGTAGAATATGTTGCTCCTTCTCAATCTATTGTTGTTCCACCACATACTATTGCTAGAGTAGTTGCTGTATTAGAAATTAAAAAAATTAAGGGTGAAATGGATATTTATGCAGAAGTTGGATTAAATAAAGAAAAATTTGGTTATGAGGAGCTTCCAATTTCTAGTATGGGAGGACTTAAGTGGGTATCTCTCGGTTCGATTTATGAAGAGGCTTACAATCAAGCTAAATTATCTGGAACTCATGAATTTCCAGATATTAAAATAATATCAAGAAGTGTCAATAACCCTGATTATTTTTTAGCTAGTGGAAAGGGACGCTTCGAATCAGAATACGGAAGTCTATTTAATGTTCAAGTTGAATATATAAGCACAAAAAGTAATGAAGTTATAAAGACCGAGAATTTGATGGTAAGTCCCACAATAATTTCCGAGTAAATATATAAATAAAGTTATATATTTTGTGGATAATTAAGTGATTTATACATTTATTGTAATAAATAAATTGAATATTAACATTCAGAAAATTGTTCTAAATGGTGCGACATAAAAAAGATATAAGATATTAGAAGACCTACTACTCCCATTTCGTAGACAGATGAAAAAACATACTCCTGCAGCTGCTATCGGAGTTCTATATTTCATACCAGGTATTGGACAAGCCCTCGTAATTGGAACAGGAATCTTCACAGTAGGTTTGGCCACTTATAAAGTAGGAACTTGGATTGGAGACTGTATAAATTCGTTCATTGAAAAAGAGACAGCAGACGAATATATTTCTAAGAACAGAAAAGGCTCTATTAGAAGTGAATTCCCAGGGAAATATTACGGAAAAACTCTCAATGAAATCGAAAAAGATGCCAACAACGGCAATGCTGCAGCAAAAAAAGCAAACAAATTGTTAAATGATAATCGCTTTAAAAAATAATTAAATAGTTTAGGGGTATAAATTATGAAGATATATTCAGTGAAAATATTATTAGAATCTACTGTAATACCAAACACCCATTCATCTAAAACATTCGAAGAAATTATCATATTGGTAGAAGCTCAAAATTCCGATGAAGCAGAAATAAAAATCCGCCAAAAATTTGTTGATGATACTTACAAAAATGCAGATGGTGGGCAAACTACATGGAGTCTTGTAAAAATACTTGATATATTTGAAACTGTTGATCAATTCGAAGGAGATATGAATTTCAAAGAAGTTTATAGTCGCTTTTTACCTTTCGATAAACCAATTACTGCAAATGAAGTCATAAAATTATATTCCCTTGATAAATAAAAAAGGGCAACAGTATTTAATACTGTTGCCCCTTTTTATTTCAATAAAGAAACATCTATTTCTTCAACACTCTATCATTTATATTAATTATCTGGAGTATAAGTGGGGTATTAGCGTTATCATTGTCCTGAAGTGTTGAAACAAGATATTGTGAGAGAGCAGAGCAATTTATAGCTGCTCTTTTTATTTATGCTGTATTAAAAACAAGCTCAAAACTTATTCGTGGTGAATGGACTTTTGAGTTAATATATAAAGAGAATATTATCTGTTCAAGTAAAGTTAATTATAATATTCTTAATAATAGTTATAAAAAACACAAAAACCACCATGCTAAAAATACTGCTTTTTAGAGTAGACATAAGAATGTAAGGAGCCATCTGCTATGAGATTGGATTCTATCTTTGTTAGATAAAGATAATAAGTATAAAAGGTTTAAAATATTAGGTTTACTATTATTGCCTGCCTTATCTTTTATTTTTATTTAAATAATTTAGATATAGAGCAACAAATCAGGCTTTCCCTAGTTGTTTTAATTTTAGGTTTTTCAGATATATTGAAAAAAGCATTTCCTGTGTTGGCATGCAGGATTTTTTAATTGTTCCACAAACGGGTCAGATCATGGAATAACCATCGAATATCGATAGGGTATCTTTCTTGCGTATGAATATTTGCCACAATATTTAACAAGAAATGTTATGAACTGTTGATAGATATCTCCTTAAATCCTCTATATTATAAAAATAAAAGGAGATGAAAAACATGATTGGTATGAATATTCGTGTTTTGCGTAAAAGGCATAAACTAAGTCAAGAACAATTGGCTGAAAAGGTAAACGTATCACGGCAGACCATAGCGAAGTGGGAAAATGGGGAGGCTATACCTGATATTTACAAATTCAAAATGCTCGGTGATATTTTTCAAGTAACCATAGATCAATTATCCCAAAATATGAATGAAGAAGAAGCAAATCGGATTAGTCCTAAAGGGAAGCAGTTCTTTGGTGTTGTGAAGGTAGGAGAACGCGGACAGATTGTAATTCCAAAACATGCACGTGAAATGTATCAGATTCATGCAGGTGATAAACTGGTTGTTTTGGGAGAGGATGCGACAAAAGGAATCGCTGTCTTAAAAAGTGACGGCTTCCTAGAATTTGCAGAGATGATTCGAAATGCGGAATCCAAGGATGAGAGTGAATGAGTAAAATCATCTTTTTTTCGTTACCCGCACATGGTCACACCAACCCCACTATTCCGGTAGTAACCGAATTAATAAAGAAAGGTCATCAAGTTTGGTATTATTCCTTTTTAGAATTTCAGGGCAAAATAGAAGACACTGGTGCTTTTTTTATGGCTTGTGATGAATTCTTACCTAAAGTTACACATTTAGAATTGGATCGTAAGGTTGGCAAAGATTTTGCAGCATTAATTGAAATGGCTGCGGATATAACGATTGCTTTGGATAAAAAGGTGTGTAAAGAATTAAGGGATATTCAGCCAGACTGCATTGTATCTGACTCTTTATGTATTTGGGGAAAATTATTTGCTGAGAAACTAGGAATTCCATATATTTGTTCGACTACTTCGTTTGCCTTTAATCAGTATACAGCAAAACTAATGAAGCGGAGTTTCATGGAAATCTGGAGAATGATTCTAGGCATGCGAAGGATTAACAGAAAAATTAAACTATTAAATGATCATGGTTATCGAGTAGAGAATTTTGTATCGTTAGTTCAAAATGATAATGAAACAGACACCATTGTTTACACTTCGAAAGAATTTCAGCCAATGGCGGATACCTTTTCTGAGCGCTATGCCTTTGTTGGACCGTCCATAAAGCAGTCTATACCGATACAGAATGATAAAAGAGGTAGAAAAGTAATCTACATCTCTCTTGGAACTATACTAAATCAGAATCAGGATTTTTACCAAAACTGTCTCAAAGCATTTGGGAAGACAGACTATGATGTTGTGATGTCAGTCGGAGAAAAAACGGAGATTTCGTCTCTTGATAGCGTACCAGAAAATTTCATAGTGAAAAACGCTGTGGATCAGATCTCGGTATTACAGAAAGCACATGTATTTATTACCCACTGCGGGATGAATAGTACGAATGAAAGTCTATTTTTTGGAGTTCCAATGGTTTTATTTCCGCAACATAGCGAACAAAGAATGGTAGCTGACCGAGTTGCCCAGCTCGGTGCAGGATTAAAACTTAAAAGAAAAACTCCAAAGGATTTAGCAACAGCGGTAGCTGAAGTGCTTACAAATCGAGTATACCAGGAAGAAGCGCAGAAACTGTCGGAAAGCTTTAGGAAAGCTGGTGGTGCGGTAGAAGCAGCTAATGTGATCCTGAGTATAATTGGAGAGAAATCCTAACGCCTTTGTTTTTTACAAAAGTTTATATGGTGAACAAAACTTCAAGAAGCAGCCGCATTTCTTTATTAAGGAATGCGTCTTTCTTCATCTAAAGGGTCAGATTATAGAATAACGTACTTTAACGCTGTGGGAATTTACTATTCTGTAATCTTCAAACAAAAATTGGATGACAAAGTAACTGGGCTAACCCATGATATTCGAGATAATATCATAGAAGTAAAAGACTCTGCTAAATCAACGGTGAAACAGACCATTAATGTACTCAATATGCTGGTGCGAGTTTTCAGTCTGTAGGTAAGCACCGCATTAAGGCTTTTTGCCCCAGTTTTAAATTTTACCAGACCGTTAAACAACCCAGTACGGATAGAAGAACAGATAACTAATTACATTTGGCTGTTTTTTAAATGATAATTCCAAAGGAGGTTATTCAATGAAGAAAATATTTTATATTTGATATTGTCGATATTAACACTAACTGCATGTTGTGAGGAGGAAGCATATAAAGAAGAAGCTAAAGAAAAAACTGTCAATGCTGAAACTGAAGAAGTTTCTGAGAAGAATTCTATCGATGAAGTAGATGAGGAGCTTTATACAAAATATAGACAGTATCATGAAAAACTCAAAAAGCCTAGGTACTCCACATTGCTATTCCACATACATAATATTCTCTTCTAAAGGTTGAAGGTTGAAATCTGATATAATTCATTTGTATGAGGTTCAATAATATCTAAATTAGACTCATTCATCTAATTAGATAAATAATGTGTGGGCGGAAAAAAAGAAGGAGGAAAATCAGAGTTTAAAGGACGCTGATCTTTTTTGCATAACGTAGGGCGTATCCACCCTCTTCTTTTTCCGTCAAGTGAATTTCATATAATAATGAAGTGAGGTAAGGTGTTCATTCAATTTGAAAACTAAAAAAAGATTTTATCAGAAAAAAAAGCGATGGATGATTCCCGTTTATATTATTGTCATTCCTATATTGCTTATATTTATAATTGGTCAGTTTACACCTGTACTTAATACCTTTATTATCAAGCAGCTTTTTGAATCTGATTCTTTTGCATCCCCTAAGGACATTGAAACAATAAAAAGGCAAGTCCATGTTGAAAAAGATATTGTTTATGATGAACATGGAATTGAGAATAGTCTTTTAGATATTTATTATCCGAAAAATATGAAGGAAGAACTCCCTGTTATCATGTGGATACATGGTGGTGCATTTGTATCAGGTAGTAAGGAACAAACGCAAGAATATGGAATGGCATTAGCCAATGAAGGATATGTTGTAGCAAATATAAACTATGCTATTGCACCGGTACAAAAATATCCGGGGCCAATCATACAAACTAACCAAGCTCTTAAATATTTACAGGATAATATTTCGAAATATGGCGGCAATATGAATCATTTATTTATTGGCGGTGATTCAGCAGGTGCACAAATTGCCAGTCAAACCATTGCGATAATAACAAATGAAGCTCTAGCAAAATCAATGGATATTCAACTTACAGTTGATAAAAAACAGTTAAAAGGTGCTCTTTTATTCTGTGGGGTTTATAACATGGATAAAATAGGTGCTCAGTCATCTCCAATAATAAAAAAAGGTATCCAATCAGTATTTTGGGCATATACAGGAACAAAAGATTTCAAGTCTTACTCTAGAATAGATGAGATGTCTACAGTTAAACATGTAACACCTAATTACCCACCTACCTTTTTGACAGTTGGAGATGCAGATCCACTAGCCCCACAATCAACAGAGCTTATAGATGTTCTCAAAAAGAATGGTGTGGAAGTAGAAAGTGTTTTATTTGAAGGAACAAATTCTGACCTAGGTCATGAGTATCAATTTGATTTTACTACTACGCACGCTGAACAAACACTTGGGAAAACGCTTGCCTTCATAAAGAAGTATAGTGGGAAATAGCTCAATACGCACATCAGGTTTGGTTTAATGAAATTGGCTTCTGTCCGTTACTAGTGAGCTAAAAAACATCACATGGTATTAATCATCACCTTTGTAGAAATACCTTGTAACTTCATTTCACTGGCTTTTAATTTTACTTCTTGCCGATGACTCACTCTCATCCCCATAAAAATAAGCACCTCCAATTGATATTAGGATACATTACCCTAAATTCAATTGAAGATGCTTTTTTGTTTTGTCTAACCCGAAGGAGTCAGTTCAAGGGGCAGCCTATCCCTCTTTTTGTTACCTAATTGAGTTTTGTGAAGTATCTTATCTCTTCTTTATCCGTATAAAAGCCAACCGATTCGTATAGAGATAAGGCTGATTTATTTGTCGTTAGTACCATGAGAGTAGCTTTTTGTAGCTTATGAGACTTAAGATATTTCAAAGCCTGTGTAAGCGTAAACTTTGCAATTCCACGCTTTCTCCATGGTTCACGGACAAAAACGTCCTCAATTACACCGTAGTCTTCTTCCTGCCATGTCATTAGTCCGCCAACAATAGTGTCTATTTGACGTATGACCATGGATGTCCATAGCTTGTTTTTTTTGTATTCAGACAATCTATTAAGACCAAGTGGAGCATCTGGCCAAATTTCAGCTTCAATATTAAGGTAATCTCTTTCCTCGCTAGATGTCTCCATGCTCCAGTGTGAGAATTGAAACTCCTCCTGAAGTTTTAACTCCACAACCGGTTCAGTCAAATCTCGATTCATGCTATACAAACTATTCAGAGGGAGATATCCTTTTTGGATAAAAAACTGATTGTTTGCTGTTTCTTTCGAATCGTTACCTACACAAAGTATTGTTCCGTATTCTTGAGGTAAAGTTACCTTTAATTGCTTTGCTCTTGTTAAAAGATATTGATAGACTTTGTCGAGCAACGTAATGTCCTGTTCTCTTTCAGAAATGGTTTTCAGATTAATATATATAGAGTGATTGTTCTCTTTTGAACGACCTGGAGGAACAACGTTAATGATGCTAACTTGCCCCTTAGCGACCATTTTCCCATCTTCAAATGCGCAATAAACGTTACACCAATTATCTTCGTCCCCGACCCACCAAAATGTCGCGTTGTCTTTTGCTGTTACTGATTGGTACAACTCACCAAGTAAAGGCATATCTCCATGTTCGAAGTTACGAATGAAAAATTCTGTTGGTGATTGGCTCAAAATAATACCCCTCTCAATAGTAGGGGGTTCCGCAGTTTAGAGGGCTAGCTATGCGTTTTCCCCTTGAAAAATTTGCCCTTTGCTAACATTTGTTTGCTCACAGTAAACTCCTTCTTTGACTATTATTACCATTTAAAATAACACACTTTAATACTTGTATCTACATATTTTTATCTCTATATTAATTTTTTTCAACAAATTTATAATCGAATTTTGATAACACACTAATTCAATTCTTTTAATAAACCTTCAATGACAAATTCAATTAAAATATATGAATATAGCATTGATTTAGTATGTATTTAAAAAGATTCCTTTGTTTCGCGTTGGATAGCCCGAAAGAAGTAATCAAAAAAATCTCTTTTTATCATAATTCCTGGGAATTTACTAGTAATTTGAGTATTTGGATACAGATTCAAAAAAATATATAGTTCTTAAAGTAAATGAGGTAGCCGTTATAAGGAATATAGTGCATCTAAAAAATATATTATTTTTCGAGTGCTTTTTAACTATTTTTTCGGTTATAATGAGAAAAACACGAAATATGATTCTAGTTTTATAACTAATGATTCTTGAATTAGTCATGTAATCTATACACTATCGAAGGGGAACTAAGAATGTTTTTAAAAAAAGAACGGAACATAACAATTGGCGATCTTATTAAGTTGAGTGAGGCTCAATTGCAAATGGCTAAACAGGGTCAATATGATTTTGAGTATACTTTAGCTTCAACAAATGATGAGGAATTAAACCAGTTAGTACATAATTTAAATCAAGTAAATAGGCTTCGGAAAGAATCTGAAGATCAATTGCAGAAAAAATTGGGTAATGTATTGAAAAGTAATGAAATGGGTCTTTGGGAATTACGAGTATTAAACGGACGCTTGGATGATTCAAACAATGTTTTCACAGCTTCGTCAGAATTAAAAGAGCTCTTAGGGTTTGATAGTTATGCTCTTAAAGACAGTTTTCAAGATTTTTTGAAGGTAATTACAGAGGCGCATCGTTCTGATTTTAAAGAGATGCTAGAGGAGAGTTTAGAAACACAAACTCGATTTAATATGGAGCATTTGATATGCTGTCGTGACGGTCAAGAGCGCTGGATACAGACTACAGGAATGGCTTCCCATCTTGAAGATGATCAGTATCAAATCATTGGTTTGATGATGAATATTCATGATAAAAAAATAAACGTGGAAAAATTACAGGGATATGTAACACGTTATGATTTAATTAATAAAGCTCTGGTAGAAGCGCCATGGGATATGATTGTAGATCAAGGTAATCCATTAAATCCACAGAATTCCTTTTGGTGGAGTGAACAATTTCGAAGAACATTGGGCTTCAAGGATGAACATGATTTTCCAAATATTATGAGCTCTTGGAGTGATCGCTTGCATCCAGAGGACAAGCAGCCTGCATTAGATGCGTTTAGTGCCCATTTATTAGATTTTTCTGGGCGTACGCCATTTCAAGTAGATTATCGCCTTCAATTAAAATCAGGTGAATATCGCTGGTTTCATGCAAACGGTACAACGCTTCGTGATAATGAGGGAGCTCCTTTGCGAGTGGCAGGAACTATTCGAGATATTACACATGAAAAAAAGAAAGAGCAAAATGTGCAAGAAACTATGACACGTATGGAGGAATTATCAGCTTCCATTAATCAAATGGTTGATGGCATTAATTCTATTACTATGCAGGCACAGGAACTGGCGAACACACAGGAAAAAACTACAGAAGCTGCCAATGATGCGAAAGGGGTAGCAGATGAAACACAGATTATATCACATTTTATTCGAGAGATAGCAGATCAGACAAATTTACTAGGGTTAAATGCTGCAATAGAAGCCGCACGTGCAGGAGAACAAGGAAAAGGTTTTGGTGTAGTAGCTGAAGAGGTAAGAAAATTAGCAGTTAATTCGGCTAAGGCAACAGGTAATATTGAATCAAGTTTAATGCAAATAAAGGTTTCTATTGATACAATTATTGACTATATGGATAAAATTAGTGGGCTTGCGCAAATGCAGGCGGCTCTTACAGAACAATTGAATGCCTCGGCAGATGAAATTGGTACAATGTCACAGGATTTGGTGGAATTTTCAAAGCAACAATAAAATAAAAGAGTATTTCGCTAAAAAAGCTTTTATATAAAGCAAATAGGGGAATTCTCATTAAAATAACCAGGTACTCCTAAAGTTTTTTATGAGTATCTGGTTTTATTTATGAGTTTTAAAAAGATGCTTTTTTTTTGACATTCAGTACACGTAGTGCTAGCAGAGATATACTTAGATCAAGAGACTACCTAAAAGTCCCACAGTAACATATCTTATTTTTATTTATTTACTCAGATGGTCATGGTTTATCGGAGGTTGGAATTGCTATAGGATTTCATGTAGATGCTACGTATCTTCCGTCGATCGTAACAGGGATGCTTGTAGATAAAGTCGGACGAACAATTTTTGTATTGCATCAGGAGTGACTTTGTTATTTGCGGTTTATTAGCCGTATTCGCACCGATTCTATGGTTCTATTAATCGTAGCACTTTCTTTAATTGGAATAGGGTGGAACTTAATTAGTGGACTGCACAAACAGTGGATTCGACAGAGCCTTCTACACGTGCAAAAAAACAACTTAATTTAAGGTTCTTTTGTTGACACTCGGTACTACGAAACGAGTGTCGGCACTAATGATACATGAGCATGTTTTGTAAAAAGATGGGTCAAAACATGCTTTTTATATTTGTTCTCATACGTAGGATAAAACAGTCTCGAAACAGTCGTTTTTTAACATACTAGAGAAAGAGGGAGGTAGGGAAAATTCGGTTATGGGGGAAATGAATAGTTTTTATAAACAAAAAAATCACTCTAAATGGAGTAGCATCAAAAAACCAAAAAAATTTAAAAGATAATAAAGATACAAAATTTCAAGTTTACATTAGCTATTCCCATTTATACCCTGCAAGGCAATATTTTTAGCCCCAATCAGCCCCATATCGCCCCAAAAAAGCATTAATCTGCTATAGCTTGTACACTCTCGAAGGTCAGAGCAATAGCCATTAAACGTAGCAACTCTTAATAGAAAAGTGTATAATTTAGCTTATATTGGAAAATGCGAACGTAGTAGTAAATTGAAAATATGCAAAACGTATTGGGGACTATAAAATGAGAAGAAACATTATCAGTACAGTAGTAATTTTTTTATTAATTGTTCCTGTTAGTCTAACTGTGCAGGCAGCAAATCTATTTGAACTTTATAATGATATTACAGAAAATGATCTTCATAACAGTATCATTTTGTCGCCTGAAAGCTCAAAGGCATTTGTTAATGGTAATATGGTTTCTGCCATACAGCCAATTGTAAAAGATGGAAGAACCTTAGTACCACTTCGCTTTATTTCTGAAGGATTTGGTGCAAGGGTAGATTTCAACCCTCAAAATAATACCATAACCATTAAAAATTCGGATAAAACTATAACCTTGAAAATAGGGAACAAGGCAATAGATGTGAATGGCGATTCGATTCAAATGGACGTTTCTGCAGTCCTGCATCATAATACAACCTATATTCCTCTAAGATATATAGGGGAGGCATTTAATAAGAAAGTAGTCTATTTGAAGAATGAAAACCAGCAACCATATAGTTTGATTATTATCAGGGGTGTAAATGCTACGGAGCTTGAAAACCTTAGACTTGTTCGCATTTGTGAATGGCTATTTCAGGGGAAATCAATTATCTATAGCGATCGTTTTATGGCTGTGATGCAAGAAAAAGGTCAATTATTCTTTAGCAATTATTTTTCTGATTTTGAACCCTTTGTTTATGAGGAATTTATTGAGGATGAAAATATAGTTAAACTAGGAGATATTTGGATTAAAACGGATATGGGCAATTTTTATATGGACTACGCATATAGCACTACAAAAGAGTTTATTTTATATTATGTGGATGGACAAGCCATTTCAAGAGTAGCCGTAGAAAAAGCACCGATTAAAGCTGTAAAACCTTATCAGAATCATGTTTATTATCTAACAAGATATGAGCGGGGGATAGTAAATGCGCCTGAAACAAGTAATTTAAAATATGCAACACGAGCAAATGGACAATGGGTTTCTGATTATTTAGGCATGCCAGGTTTTTATTATGGTTTTGATACGATAGGTAATGCCTATAACTGGAAAATAAATGATAATGGCATCTATATTTTCGGTTATAATAGATTTGGCAATTTAAGCTCAGAAGATAGAAAAAAGACTTTTGGAAATTACAGGGTAGACTTAAAGGGGCACCATCATGAGGTCATCAACCCTTAAAGGTTGCGTTTTAAGCTGAATTGGCTGGTTTACGTTCTGTTTTGTATGGAACTTTAGCCAGTCAATTTTTATTTACTCTGTTCCCTATATCTGGAATGGGTACATGGTCGAATGGTTTATATATAGAGGGTTTAACTATTATTTGCGTTTCTTTTTAGTATAAAAAATAAACCAAATAAAATATAGGATTGGCATGAGTGACAAACCTAGTGAAACATATTTATGTTGCTCATTAGGTAAAATAATAATAGAAATAATCGCTAATATAATGGCAGGGAATACAGTGTAAAACCAGATTCGTACAGCTTTATTTTTAAAAGTAAGTTCAAATCGATCCATACAAGAGCACCTCATTTATTAATCCTAAAGACCATTGTTCGGATAATTGGGAATTATTCCCTAATAGAAAATATATCATAGTAAAATAAAAAATAGAAGTAAAATGGTAGGGGTGACAGATAAAACTAGCTCATTAAAGGTTATCGAAAAATATTTTTTGTCCTGTAACTTTATTTGAAGTTGATGCGTCTACTTAGTAGTGTATTTAACTATTTTTGAAAAAGAATAGTGAATTTACATCATTTACCAAAGGGTTTTTAGTTGCTTATCGACAAAAATATAGATTAAAATGATTCTGACTGTTTTTTTATCAGGTACAATGTATCCTGATCAACTACTTGTGCCCGCAAGCACATCCCCGTTTTGACTGCTTACTATAAGTGATGAAACAAACCTTGTCTGCAAATCGGAAAAATATCCCAATCCTTTATATGATGGAATACACGATAATTTCATAGAAAAATACTGTAGAAAATGATATGCCTTATGGTTGTAGGCAAAAAATCAATAGGACATTCAGCTCTTTCAAGTGGCAGAAATGATGATAAAATAAACATGTTATTGGAAATATTAACTATCGGAGGTTTATTATGGGTAAAGGCGTATTATGGACAGCCACTGCTATCCTAGTAGTTTTACTTGGGTTTGGAAGCTACTACTTTATTAAAGAAATAACGAACTCTATGGCATACAATAAATTAGTGGATGAGTATAAAAAGCCAGTACCCATCAACAATATAGAGTCTGAATATGATGTGATTGTCATTGGTGGTGAGCCTGAGGGTGTCGCTGCTGCTGTTGCTTCTGCTCGTAATGGAGCTAAAACCTTATTGGTAGAAAAACGTGAAGAATTGGGTGGATTATTTACATATGGGATGCTAAATTTTCTAGATATTCCACGTGATGGTCATAATAACTCCATCAGTGAAGGTATTTTTAAAGAATGGCATGAGCTAGTGAGAGGCAATGATGCTTTTGGTATCGTCGGAGCTAAAGCAGCGTTTAAAAAGCTGATTGATGAGGAACCCAATTTAACATTGTCGGTGCAAACGGAAGTAGTTAAAACGAATCTTCAACAACAACAACTAAATTCTGTTGAGCTAAAAAATGAATACGGTACATATGTCGTTAAAGGAAAATCATTCATAGATGCTACTCAGGATGCAGATTTTGCGACGATGTCTAAAGTTCCTTTCTTTGTTGGTGGAGAAGATATTGGAATAAAGGATAAGCGCATGGCTGTAACATTAATGCTTCACTTGAAAAATGTCGATTGGGATCAAGTAAAAAAAGCGGCTAAGTCAGATGTATTTGGCGGGGCTAACTTGAATCATACCGTAATGTGGGGCTTTACAAAGCTTCATGATGAATATAAACCTTTGCAAGAAGGTACAAGATTAAGAGGGTTAAATTTAGCCCGAGTGGATGATGAATATTTTATTAATGCATTACAAATTTTCGGAATTGATGGTTTAAATGAGAATTCGAAGCAGGCTGCCATAGCTGCAGGTAAAAAAGAAACATTGCATGTACTAAAATATTTACAGGAAAACTTCCCCGGATTTGAAAAAGCAGAAATTGTCAGCTTCCCGGAAGAGCTTTATGTACGAGAAACTAGACATATTTGGGCTGAATATCAATTACCAATGTCCGATATTTGGCAGAATCGTGATCATTGGGATAGTATTGGGATTGCCTCTTATCCAGTAGATGTGCAGGCTCAAACACCACATGATTATGGGTATGTTATTTCTGCGCCAAAGCAATATGCGATTCCATTCCGATCTCTAGTACCAAAGGATATCGATGGATTACTTGTTGTGGGACGCTCTGCAGGTTATTCATCTTTAGCAGCGGGAAGTGCCCGTATTGTCCCAACTGGTATGGTGACTGGTGAAGCGGCAGGGACAGCGGCAGCACTAGCTCTTCAACAAGATGTTACTTTTAGAGAAATGAGCAAGGATAAGAAATTAATTGCTACATTAAGAGAGCAGTTGGATAAACAAGGTGCCTATGTCGATTCATTTTCTGTGAACTATCCTTATCAGGGCAAATGGTATGATGAAGCCATTCAAACGTTAATTAACTATGGACTTGTTGTTGGCGGCTATGATAATGATTTAAAGGTCGACAGTAAAGCAACGAAAATTAAGTTTGCTAAAATGTTGAAAGAAAGTATGCTACGTGCCGGCGCAGAGAGTACAGCCGATAAAAAAGATAAGCTGGAGATTGTTATTAATAAGGTATATAGCACGGGTGATGAAGCTATTACGCGAGATGAGCTGGCACAATATTTGGCAGATGTGCTCATCGGTGAATCGACTGCAAATAGCTGGGAAAGTTTAATTGATAAAGAAATTGTTTCGGAAAAAGTAGCGAAGAAAGTGAAAGACAATAAGCAACTGAAGTTAAAAGAGATGTATGCCATCATGGCAGATGTCATTCATTATGTAGAAAAAGAACGTTCCTCTAAATGAGGAGCGTTTTTTTATGGTGGATCGTTTGGAATGCCGTCTGTAACTTGTGTAGACGAATGCAGAAGCAATCAGTGCTGCCTATGCAAAATTCTCTAAACGCTCTGAAGCAATGATTCATTCATACAAAAAGCATTGACGCCAAGCGAAGACTCCTGTAAAATATGTCAAAATCATAGAAAAATTCGATGAAAAAGAGAGTAATTGATGGGACAACTGGAAAGCGAGTTAGGGATGGTGTGAGCCTAATACAGAAACCATGAATGAAGCGCACTTTGGAGAAGGTTCTCGAACTAAGAGTAGAGAATAGCGGGGCGTCACCTCGTTAACAATGGAAAGTGGTCATTATGAATGGCAACTAGAGTGGTACCACGGGATTACTATGCTCTCGTCTCTAATTATAGAGGCGAGGGCTTTTTTTATTGAAAAAAGAGGAGGATATACATGAATCAACAAATTGCAAAAAGTATTGCTGAAATTTTAAATCATCAGCTAACAGCTCAAGACGTGGAACAATTACTAGAAAAACCAAAAAGTTTAGAAAGGGGCGATATGGCATTTCCCTGCTTCACCTTGGCTAAAATATGGAAGAAGCCTCCTCAACAAATTGCAATAGACATCGCAAGCCAATTACAAAATGAGATAATCCATCAGGTGCAATCTGTCGGTGGCTATGTCAATATTTTTCTTCATCAAGTAAAAGTGACACAACAAGTGTTGGGTCTTATCATGCAGGAACAACAAAACTATGGTACGAATCTAGCAGAAAGGGGAAGTGTCGTTCTTGACTTTTCTTCGCCCAATATTGCTAAACCGTTCTCTATGGGACATTTACGTTCAACCGTCATTGGTAATGCCTTAGCCAATATTGCAGTGAAAAATGGTTATCAGGCTATTCGTATTAACCATCTAGGGGACTGGGGCACCCAATTTGGCAAGCTAATCGTTGCGTATCAAAATTGGGGTGATAAGGAAGCCATTACAGCATCCCCTATAGAGGAATTATTAAAGATTTATGTTAAATTTCATACTATGGCTGAACAAGATCCTATACTAAATGAAATGGCACGTGCTGCCTTTAAAGCATTAGAAGATGGTGATTCAGAGGCTTTAGCGTTGTGGCAATGGTTCCGTGATGTATCATTAGATGAATTTCAGACTATTTATCAGCTGCTAGGCATCAAATTTGATGAATTTACTGGAGAAGCCTTTTACAATGATAAGATGACAAAGGTTGTAACAGAGCTACAAAACAAAGGGTTACTTATGGAATCGGAAGGTGCATTTGTAGTGGAGATGGAGGAAATGCCTCCATGTTTAATAACAAAAACAGATGGAGCTACACTTTATGCAACACGAGATTTGGCTGCTGCCTTTTACCGACAGCAACAGTATCAACCCAACAAAATTTTCTATGTAGTGGGTAATGAACAAACTCTTCATTTTAAACAATTATTTCAGGTGATTGAAAAAATGGGATATGGCTGGGCAAAAGATTTGCAGCATGTACCATTTGGGATGATGCTTAAAGATGGTAAGAAAATGTCGACACGTAAAGGCAAGGTGGTATTATTAGCTGATGTTTTAGCCGAGGCGATTGCGACAGCTAAGCGTAATATAGAAGACAAAAACCCTCATTTACAGCAGAAAGAGCGAGTGGCTCAGCAAGTAGGAGTTGGGGCGGTAATCTTTAATGACCTAAAATATCATCGTCTAAACGATATAGAATTCTCCATCGAGCAAATGATGAATTTTGAAGGAGAAACGGGGCCATACGTACAGTATTCCTATGCACGTATTTGCTCCATCTTGGCAAAGGGAAATGTGCCTTCTCAATTGAAGTCATATGCTCCACTAGGACAACAGGCTTGGTCAATCATTTTATTATTGGAAAAATTTCCGCAAGTGGTGGACGCCTCATTTAACCAGGCTGACCCATCGCTCATCGCGAAATATGCTTTACAGCTAGCGCGCTTATTCAATAAATATTATGCACACCAAAAAATATTAGCCGATGATGCCCAGCAAGCTTCACGTCTTGCGCTCTGTCATTGTGTAGCGATCGTCTTAAAAGAGTCACTAGCTTTACTGGGTATTGAGTCGCCAGAAAATATGTAGGGAACGGACCACTTACCCAATCATTGACCATTTATAGAATACATGGTAAAAGAATAAAAGAAAACTCTTCTTTTGATAGGCAGCAGAGAGGATTAATCAAATGAATAAAAAACAATGGACCGTTTCACTTATCTTAGTGGTAATGAGTATATTTTTAGTCGCACTAAATATGAGACCGGCTGTAACAGCGATTGGACCACTCTTTAATGTCCTTATGATAAATTTACACGTATCCAATACAAGTATGAGCTTTCTGACATCTATTCCTGTTTTTTGCATGGGTTTATTTGCTCCTTTTGCTGTACCATTTCAGCGCAAGCTTGGCACAAAATTAGCAATCGTGCTATTAATGGCTATTCTTGTCTTCGCAAATGGGCTGCGCTTATTCCAAGAAAGCTATCTTTTATTAGTGGTTACAAGTTTTGCAGCTGGCTTGGCCATTGCGATGATTGGCCCTATATTAAATGCGTATAGTAAGAAAAAATTCCCTCAACGCTTTACGACTGTTATTGGAATTTACTCATTTGGTATAGGCGTTGGTGCGACATTAAGTGCAGCTTTGACTGTGAACTTTTATCACTATTTTGATAATCAATGGACAATAGCACTAGGGATTTGGGCCATACTTGCTATGGTCTCACTAATTATATGGAGCTGGGTAATCCCAAAAGAACAAGGGGCAGATGTTCAAAATTCGGCCAACAACGAGCCGGTACGTAATCCTTGGGTAACAGGTCGTGCTTGGCTGATCGTATTGTATTTTGGCTTACAAACCTCATTGTTTTTCTCAATGATGTCGTGGCTTACACCTCTTTTACAGGACAAAGGCTTGACGCTTGAGGTAGCGAGTATAATGCTGACATTTATGTCGATTATACAAATGATGGGTAATATTGCTGTGCCCATGCTTATGGAAAAATGGACAAATCGATTAGCATGGGTATTGGCGTTAGGCTGTTTTGGGCTGATAGGTTTTACATTATTATGGCTTATGTCAGGTATCTACTTGTGGGTGGCCGTATTTATTATCGGCATTGTTTTAAGTGGGCTATTTCCAATTGGCTTATTGTTACCGCTTGATGAGGCTAGAAATGATCAAGAAGCCAACAGCTGGTCATCCATGGTATTTTCAGGTGGCTTTATGTTAAGTGCTATCATCCCAGTTTTGATTGGCGTTTGCTATGACATGACAGGCAACCATACATGGACGTACGCCATCTTTCTAGCATTGATGCTTGGAATAATTGCCACGACAGGGCTACTACGAAAAAATTAATTCGAGAAGACATGCCATTCAAAATGCATGTCTTTTTTTCTGTCAAAAATATTTTGAAGGCCTAAAATCCATCCATTTTCATAGCAAATCGGAGAATCCATTAATTTTAATAGGTAGAATGAAATAGAACTGAAGGGAATAATGTATTTTACTACTATTTTAATTACAATAATTATATTATGTAAACTTGAAACATCCTAAGTCCTTGATTATGATAGACAAGAGAGATAGTTGAAAAGAAAGTTTTGGTGAAGGTATGTATAAAAAGATGCTCGTATTAGGAGCGGCGGCCATGCTGTTGACAGGTTGTGACAGTCAGATTGGTGCAGGTTGGTTTCAAGCAGAAAAAGCAGAGGTGCCAACAAAAACAGTGGCCAAGCAAGAAGAAAAGATAGTGCCTGAGGTTGAGGTGATAGGTGAGCATGGAGTTGGTGCAGGCATTATTATTCAGCAAAAGGAGGATGAGCTTTATATTTTAACTAATGGCGCACTGGTAGCCTCAAAGCCAACCGCCCTTGTGAAATTTGGTCAGGATAAGCTAGTGGCAGCGAATGTTCATTTCATGTCAACGGCACATAATGTTGCACTGTTGCAAGTGACCTATAAAGCGAATGTGCAAGTTCCAAAAATGTATGAAGGGGAGCTCAATCAGCTGTCAGTTTACGTGAATGGCTTACCTTATACGATTCAAAAATATCAAGATAAAATAGCTGCCTATTATATTGATACACAAGAAAAGCTACCATTAGGGAGCCCGGTGATGGAGGCGGAAAACGGAGCAATTGTGGGGCTTTATTTTAACCGCCAGCAGCAAGGAGAAGCACAACCATACATATTGCCGATAAAGGAAATTCAACCATTTATGCAAAAATGGTTAAAGGATGGCATGAAGGCGAGTGTACGCCTATCCCAATCAAAAAATTTATATCCTTATATAGAGCAGGGGGATCAAGAAACCGTTCAGCAAGCCCTCGAGCAATACGGTGAAAATATTTTTGCGTATAATAAAGATGAAATCATTCTTTTTTTAGATACATTCCATAAGCATTTAAAAGGAGCTGTAACTATTCAAGATGCAAGTGTCATGGAGCCGATAGTAGGGTCAGAAGAATTGGAAGACACTCTGGGCGGCATGGTTGCTTACTATGCCTCTAAGCAAGCGAAGATTCATTTCTCGAACACAGACATTCAAGATATTCGTATAGTGAATCAGCATCTTCAGGTACGAGCTAAAACGGAGTATGTATTGACCAATGCAGCAGGGCAGGAAGCTCTTGCCCATTCCATTATGCTTTACGAAATTATGAAAAATGAACAGGGCGAATACAAGTTACTTCGTCTTACTACTGAGGAGTGAACTTTGCATGGAGCAAGCAAGACAAATGCTACAGCATCATTTTGGTTATGAAGCCTTCAGGCAAGGACAAGCCCAAATTATTGAACAAACATTACATGGACAATCAAGCCTGTGTGTGATGCCAACAGGTGGTGGGAAATCCATTTGCTATCAGATTCCTGCGTTAATACTTGAGGGGCTGACAATTGTCATATCGCCCCTTATTTCTTTAATGCAAGATCAGGTGGAAGCTTTACGAGCAGCTAATATTCCTGCTGCCTATATAAATAGTACATTAACAGCACAAGAAGTGAATGAAACGATGCAGCTAGCTAGTGCTGGTTATTTAAAACTACTTTATATCGCACCTGAACGACTGGAAAGTGCTTCCTTCCTTCAAGCATTGTCCTATTTATCCGTCCCATTAATTGCGGTAGACGAAGCTCACTGTATTTCACAATGGGGTCATGATTTTAGACCAAGTTATCGCTCCATTCAAAAGCTTTTTACACTGTGGCAGCAGAAGCCAACTGTATTAGCTCTTACCGCCACTGCGACACCTGCTGTTTGTGAGGATATTCGGCATTTATTAAACATTGACGAAAATGCAACAGTGATGACAGGCTTTACGCGTGATAACTTGGCACTTTCGGTGCTAATTGGAGAAAATAAAGAACGTTATATTAAAAATTACTTACAGAAAAATAAACAGGAAGTCGGTATTATCTACGCCGCCACACGAAAGGCGGTAGACGCGATTTATGACATGCTTAGTCGTACTGGAGAAGCAGTAGCCAAATATCATGCGGGGCTATCAGAGGAACTACGTATGGCAGAGCAGGAGCGATTTTTAAAAGATGAGGCGCGTATTATGGTGGCTACCAACGCCTTTGGCATGGGAATCGATAAAAGCAATGTGCGCTTTGTCCTGCACTATCAAATGCCTCGGAATATGGAGAGCTATTACCAAGAAGCAGGGAGAGCTGGTCGAGATGGTCTTCCAAGTGCTTGTATATTATTGTATGCCTCCGGTGATGTTCAAACTCAGCGTTTTCTTATTGAGCAATCGCAAGACGAGGCACGAATACCACAGGAATTAGCGAAGCTCCAAACAATGGTCGACTATTGCCATACAGAGGGCTGTCTTCAAAATGCTATTTTAGCGTATTTTGGTGAAGTACAAGAGGAGCCTTGTGGTCGCTGTAGTAATTGTAATGATGGTCGTACCGTGATGAATGTGACAGAGGATGCACAAAAGGTACTGGCTTGTGTTGTACGGATGGGCCAAAAATTCGGCAAGACGATGGTAGCACAAGTACTCATCGGCTCCAAAAATCAAAAAATGACGGAATTTGGGTTTGCTCGTTTATCCACCTATGGTATTTTGAAGGGACATTATTCGTCTAAAGATGTCTCGAACTTTATTGAGTTTCTAATTGCAGAGGGTTTATTGGCTGTTAAACACGGCACATATCCAACTATTTATGTGTCAGCCGAGGGCAAAGAAGTACTACTTGGCCAACGACAGGTCATGCGGAAAGAAGCTGTAACGGTTAAAAAACTGGTAGATAATGATCCATTATTTGAATATTTACGTGTGTTGCGAAAAGAAATTGCAGATGAAGAGAAAGTACCGCCATTTGTAGTATTCTCGGATAAAACATTGCGTGAATTATGTGACAAGAAGCCAGCAGAATTGGACGATTTACGCCACATAAGCGGCATTGGTGAAGTGAAATTTGATAAATACGGCAAACGTTTCTTTGAGGCGTTACAATCGTTTTTAGAAACACCCATCTAGGACAATTTTCGATCAAGCAAGTGCTTTTACAAAAAAGAGAGGTGTCTCAATGAAATGGTTGAGGCACCTCTAATTGTTTATTGATCCCAATGCTTAGTTATAAATTCATCACGGCCGGAAATAGCACGGTCTTGCTGATAGTGATTAGCTTCTTTTTTATAGTAATCTTGGTGATAGTCTTCCGCAGGATAGAAGCGTTCAGCATCCCGAATTTTGGTTACAATAGGTTTATCGAAGCGTCCACTAGTGGCAAGCTTTTCTTTCGAGGCCTCGGCGATTTTCTTTTGTTCATCCGTGTAAGTAAAGATGGCCGTTGAATAGGACTCTCCACGATCATGAAACTGTCCGAAAGCATCAGTGGGATCAATTTGCATCCAATAAATGTCTAGCAGTTGTTCATAGCTAAAAATGGCTGGATCGAATTCAATTTCGACGACCTCTAGATGGCCAGAAGTCCCTTTCTTAACATCCTCGTATGTTGGGTTTTCTAAATGACCGCCCATATAACCAGATGTTACTTTATGTATACCATCCCACTCGACGAATGGCTTAACCATGCACCAAAAACAACCGCCAGCAAAAGTAGCTTTTTCTATCATGTACATCATCCTTTCTTTTGTGAAAATATTATAGCATTGTTTGGCGAAAAAACTGAGCATTTGGGTGTAAAATAACAATAAGATAGATGAAGTTGGGACTTCCTCTATCAACAAATGAAACTTTCCGGCTAATCAATCGTTACATTAACTATAAAAAAATAGAGGAGTTAGTCATTATGGAAGAGCAAGATTATACAAGACGCTCACAACGTCCTAAAAACCGAAAGCTTCGTAAAGGGAGAGCAATTTTCACATTATTATTACTGTGTATCATAGTAGTGGCAGGCTACTCGATTATGCAGTACCGCAGTGGACTAAAGCTTGCCAATCAAACACAAGTCGAGCAGGAGGATTTCTCTGGCGATACGTTAAAAGGCGATATTGAAAATTACTTAATTCTCGGTGTCGATACACGTGGCGAGGAAAAATCTCGAACAGATACGATGATGGTATTATCTTGGAATAAATCAAACAACGATATTAAACTGGTATCCTTTATGCGGGATATTTATGCGGATATCCCTGGCTATCAATCCTATAAGCTTAATACAGCGTACTACTTAGATGGGGTACAGCTACTGAAGGATACACTAACAAATATGTTCGGCTTACCGATTCACCATTATGCCCTTATTGATTTTAAAAACTTTGAATCGTTGGTGGATATTTTAGCACCTAATGGTGTTGAGATGGATGTTGAGAAGGATATGTCCGAAAATATTGGGGTAGAGTTGAAGCAAGGTGTACATCACTTAAATGGACAGGAGTTACTAGGCTATGCACGCTTCCGTCATGATGCAGAAGGTGATTTCGGTCGTGTTGCTCGTCAGCAAAAGGTCATAGAGGCTTTAAAAAATGAGCTTTTGACACCTGCGAATGTATTGCATTTACCAAAATTCGTAGGGGCAGCACAAGGCTATATTACAACCGATTATTCTTCTGCTGAAGAAATGCAACAAGTGCTAAAATTACTATCAAAGGGCAAGGTGAACATTGAAAAAGCAACGATTCCAATCGAAGGAAGCTACCAATTCCAAAACTTTAGCCATGCCGGCGATTCGATCGTGATTGATGTGGAACAAAACAAAGCCTTTTTAAGCGATTTTTTAGGCATTTCACTGGAGTGATGTTTAGCAAAATCCAGCATTATCCTGTAATATAAAGGTAGAGTTTTTTGATTGGGGTGGATATATGGAAAAAGAAAGACCAAAAGAACGTTCAAACCTGTTAGCAACCAAGTTTATTCGTTTCTTAGGTGGTAGAAACCTATTATTTACGCTGGTTATTTTATTATTAGTTGCATGTGTTATTTTTATGTTTAATCAAGTTTCCTTTATCTTTACCCCGCTTCAAGTGTTATTTGAAGTCGTCATTTTACCAGGGGTATTAGCTGTCATTGGGTACTATTTATTACGTCCATTATTGGCGATATTGGTTAGATGGCGTATTCCAAGAATTTGGGGTATTTTAATACTCTACATCGCGGTAGTTGGGGTCATAACACTGCTCGTTGTGTTGGTTTATCCGTTTTTACGTGACCAATTTACGAACTTAGTGCAGGAATTCCCAGAGTATTTTATGAAGTTTACGGAAAAATTTGTTGCATTCTTTAATCATTCACGTTTTAACGATTATTTAGATAAAATTAACTTTGACTACAATGAAGTGGTTAAAAACTTTACTACTGATATGGTAAAAACTGTGAAAGATACGGCTACAAATATAGCACAGGGTGTAGCATCCGGTATTACGGGCTTCCTATCAACGTTAACAGGCATCGTCCTATCGCTTGTAACCGTACCATTTATCTTGTTTTATTTACTAAAAGAGGGCGAAAAATTACCGAAATTTATGCTGAAAGTATGCCCACCGCGTATGCGTAAAGAAGTGACTGAAATTTTCCATGATATGGACAAGCAAATAAGTTCTTACATACAAGGGCAAATTTTAGTATCTATGTGTATTGGTGCAATGGTCACAATTGGCTTCTTAATAATTGGTATGAAATATGCTTTATTGCTCGGCTTCCTTGCGATGATTACAAGTGTAGTGCCTTATTTAGGTCCTGTTATTGCCATCACACCAGCCGTTATTATCGCTCTTGTCACATCACCATTGATGTTGATTAAGCTAGCGATTGTATGGACGATTGTTCAGTTAATTGAGGGAAAATTTATTTCTCCACAAATTATGGGGAAATCGCTCAGTATTCACCCAATTACAATTATCTTTGTATTATTAACGGCAGGCTCGCTATTTGGTGTCCCTGGGGTCATTTTGGGGATTCCAGGTTATGCAATCTTTAAAGTGCTTGTGACTCATCTATTCAAGCTATTTAAACAGCGCTATAACCGTTATGAGGATGACGTTCACCAAAAATATGATGTATAAGAGGATACAGCTACTTCGCTTGACAGTAGCTGTGTTTTTAATAGGAAAAAAAGAACGGGGGAAAATAGCATGACCTACATACCTATTAATTTTCAAGAAAAATTTGCAAAATTCCAAGAGCACTGGTCTCCAAAGGTAATTGCTGAGATGAATGAATATCAATTCAAACTGGTTAAAGTAATCGGAGATTTTGTTTGGCATAAACATGATGATACAGATGAAGTGTTTATGGTGATTGAAGGGGAGCTTGTCATTGAATTTCGTGATGGAGAAGTAAGATTAAAGGAGGGTGAAATGTTTGTCGTACCACGCCAAGTTGAACATAAACCTTACGCTGCAGCCGAGTGTAAAATTTTGCTCGTAGAGCCTGCTGGGGTAGTAAATACGGGTGAGGAAAAAACTGCAATTACTGCTGAAAATGATGTTTGGATTTAATGAATAAAACCCTTCTAGCATGTTGTTAGAAGGGTTTTCTATGTTAGTTTTCTTGTAGTAATTGTACTTGCGCTAAACGATCGACAGCTTCCTGAAGGATTTTCGCTGGTTGCACAAGTGCTAAGCGCAGATAACCTTGTCCTGCCGTTCCAAATACAGTACCTGGAACCGTAACAATGCCAACCTGCTCAATCAATTTAAAAGCGAGTTCGGTGCAATCCATATCATATGGATACTTTGCCCAAACAAACATCCCACCGTTAGAAGGTGCTGCGTCCCAACCTAGTGCCTGTAAGCCATTCATCAATGTTTGATGACGCTCAGAAAAGGTTGCACGTAGGCTTGCTGTAATTTCTTCAGCGTGATCGAGGGCAACGACAGCTGCATCTTGAATAGGCTCAAAAATACCGAAATCTAAATTCGATTTTAATTGCTTTAAAATCGCAATCATTTCAGCATTTCCTGCGATATAGGCAATCCGTGTTCCTGCCAAACTAAAGCTTTTGGAAAGGGAGTTAATTTCCATCCCTACTTCTTTTGCACCTGGTGTAGCAAGGAAGCTAATCGGTCCATCGCCCGTAAAATAAAACTCAGAATAGGCTGCATCATGCAGGACGATGATGTTATATTTTTTAGCAAAGGCAATCACTTTTTCAAAATATGCTAAGGATGGCATCGCTGGTACTGGATTTCCTGGTAAGTTTAAAATTAATAGCTTTGCTTTATGGGCAATATCTTCTGGTACAGCGTCTAAGTCTGGAAGGTAGTTGTTGTCAGCTGTTTGAGGCATGTAATAGGGTGTTGCACCAGCTAAGTGAATGCCTGCGTCATACGCAACGTATGCTGGGTTTGTCGATAGCACGATGTCTCCAGGATCACAAAAGGCCATTGGAAGATGCACTAAGCCTTCTTGAGAGCCAATTGTTTGAATGATTTCAGTAGTAGGATCTAAATCAACGCTGCTACGGCGCTTATAGTAGCGGCTGACAGCCTCATAAAAACGCTGTGTGCCTGTAAGTGTATAGCCATACGATTCAGCTAAACCTGCTCGATAAGATAGATGTTCGCGAATTTTGGCATGTGGAGGAAGATCGGGGCTTCCTAAGCTTAAGTCAATCAGAGTCATGCCCTTTGCTTGCTGCTCTCTCGCAAAATTTTTCAAATCTCCGAAAATTGCTGGTGTAAATAATGACATTTTTTTAGATGGTACGATTTTCAAGACTAGTACACTCCTTGTAGTTGTATAACAGAATAGTAGTTCACATTTTATCATACTAAAGCGAAGAAAGGGACAGATATTCTGAAAAAAGAAAATATTTATATAATGTAGAGGATGTGCGCATAGGCTAGCGAAAATGGATTGCCTAATGTTGGGGAAACCTACTGTAAATTCCGTAAATGTAGAAGTTGTATTATACTTACTATATAGTTTTTCAGTGGGAATCATGGAGTAAACCGATTCATCAAACATCTCTATCAAAGCATGAGGAACAGCTATAAAGATTAATTAGCATAAGAGGGGGGAGGACTTTGAAGGTATATTCGTTAAGTGGACCAAGCGGCACAGGAAAAAGCACTAGCGCTCTATCTTTTGCCCATAAAATTGGCGTACAGGCGATTATCGATGATGGATTACTCATTGTCAATGGCGTGAGAGTCGCAGGAGTTTCTGCTAAATTTGAAAAAAATACAATTACCGCTGTAAGGCGTGCCATTTTTACCGACCAGGAGCACCGTGAGGCAGTCAAGAAGGCGCTAGCAAGCCATCGAGTGGAGTCTATTTTACTAATTGGGACGTCAACGAAAATGACGAATAGTATTGCGAAGCAGCTGGAGCTAGGCGCTATCGAGCATTATTATGATGTGGAAGATATTCGTTCCTTTAAGGACATTCAAAAAGCTCGTTTTATTCGACAAACACAAGGGAAGCATGTTATGCCGATCCCTTACCGACAAGTTGAGCAAAATTTCTTTAAGCGACTGGTGCTAAAGGGAATGGAGATTTTTTCAACAAAACGTGAAAAGATTGGGGAAACAACCATTGTTCGTCCTGATTTTCAACGGGAGTATATTGAGATTAGTAATCATGTTTACGTCCAGCTACTTACGTATTGCTGTCAACAACAGGATTTTGTGCAAAAGGTGGAGCAAGTCCAATTTGTACTTGGTGAACAGGTCCAAGCTATTTTGTCCCTACAGGTAAGGCTACCGATTGATTATCCGTTAGCAGCACGTTTATATAACTTACAACAGGCGGTGCAGACGGAATTTTATCAGCATTTTGGCTATGAATTGGATGCTATCCACGTTCATGCCAAATCAGGTATCCAAAAGAAAAAATCATAAAAAACTCTTACTCCTGTCACTTTAGGAGTTATTTTGCACTTATTTCAATCGTATAAGGAAATATAAAAAAGCCCAATTTCTTAGCATAAAAATTGAGAAATTGGGCTTTTATCGTTGCTCGGGTTTAATATTTATTTGATTCCAATTACTAAACTGCCTCGTGCGGCTTCAACAAGTTATTGTTTGTTGTATGTAAAACTTTATATGTTGCTCTCAAAATATTGCTGATACCTGTTGAAATAAACTATCTTTAATCAGCTTGATTTTTACGATGAACCTCAGTAAGATCTTTTAAATAATATAATGAATAGTCATCTCTAATATCCACTTCAAAAAAGTAATGATTTTTAGTTTCTATATCTTTAACTTCTATTTCAAACAAACCCATTCCTCTCATGTAATCGATTTCTTCAGGTTTTAAATTTTCTCTAGCAATGCCATAGTTAGTTTCCATATAGTTTTCCACATAGTTGTATACGATAGCGTTTCGAGATTTAGAATTAAAATAATTGTAATTAACAAAAATAACTACTATACAAAATAAAAGATTAAAGATAATTTTTTTTTTCATTTACCTCTCCTTCCACCATATCAAGTATCAAGACTATATTTATTAATGATTTCCATTTTTAAACTAGTAAAATGCGATTTTAGTGTCATTACCTAGCAATTTCGATATAATTGCAGAGTTAACGTTATATTTATATCACGTATAGTACTATTAGGAGCTAACGTTTGATCTCTAACATTGTACCTGTGGAAGCGTAGGTATTTCCAAGTCCAGGTGCAGGTACTCCTGTCGCCAGTGGGCGAGAAGAGTACCTATTTTTATTTGGGCTGACGCGTAAACTGTGGCTGGCGTTTTTCAACGAATGCTCGACAACCTTCTGCAAAATCATTGCCGACAAATGGCGTGGAGCCTTTCCATAAGGCTGGAACACTATCGAGGCATTCTTGGACAGACTGCTTTACTGCCAGTAAGGATTCAGGAGACATTCCCGCCACAAGCTTACCCATGCGGATCATGTATTTATTCAAATCCTTCTCTGCTACAAGATAATTGAGCATCCCAAGCTTATAGGCTTCCTCTGCTTTAAACATTCTTCCTGTAAACACTAAATCCTTTGTTGTGGCTGGGCCAACAAGCTGTACTAAACGCTGTGCAAATTTATTATTTAATGTAATCCCTAATTTACCAACAGGAATGCCCAGTTTGGCTTTGTCAGAGCCAATACGAATATCACAGGCTAATGCTAATTCCAAGCCAGCCCCCATTGCAGGCCCATTAATCACACCAATCGTAGGGATAGGCAAGCGCTCAATAGTGGAAATGGTCTTTTCCATATGTATAAACGCCTCTTCAGCCTTGTCGAGAGAAATGGCATTAAATTCTTTAATGTCAGAGCCAGCAGTGAAATTTTGTCCTGAGCCTCGTAAAATAAGGACTTTATTTTTGGGATTATCTAATACTTGCAGGGCAATTTTTGCTAATTGATCCCACATATTTGCGGTTAATGCATTCTTCGCCTGTGGTCGATGGATCGTAATAATTGCTAGCCCAGCAGTTTCTTGATAAATAATTTTTGCGTCTTCTGCTTCCAGTCGAGTCGTCTTTACTTGCATTTTAGAGAGCCCCCTACATATTTGTCTATACCATTATTATATAACACCATGAACGATAAACACGAAATTATACGAATTTTCATATAAAATTGCGTTGTTATACAAAAATAGATGGAATAAATAGCAATTGTCTTACAACAGGGGAATGGAATTTACTATTGTAAGAAAGCAAAAGATGTGAGAAACTAATAGTCGAACATTTGTTTCTTTATGATGCAAGAAGCACTTGAATGATGGGAGCATGTATGAATCTAAAATACAGATTATCCGACACTATATATTATTTAGAAAATAAAAACATACGCTCCACATATATAGTAAAATAAAACTAACTAACGCACAGCACACAAGGAGGGAGCCTATGGTCACACTCAAGGAAGCGTGGAACAGCTATATTTTGCTATTACAGTCATTAAAAAAAAGTCCAGCAACGATGAAGCAATACAATATGGACGGGCAGCATTTTTTATCATTTGCCCATGAAAAAAATTACTTGTATGTAGATCACCACTTTCAAGAGTTATTACAAATCTATGGTCACTATTTAAAGGAAACCTATCACAATATCAATACGTTTAATCATAAAATAGCAACTATGCGTGGCTTTGTAGACTTTATTTTCCTACGAGAATGGATAGAGCCCTTTGATTATCAACATATTTTACAGCCGAGGAAAAGGCAAAAAGAGGCACTACAAGTACTTACAAATAAGCAAATCGGGCAAATGGCTAATGTTTGGCCTATTTATTTTCAATATGCAAAAACAGCAGAGCATGCATGGCTGGCGAGACGCAATGGTTGTATTGTGCAGGTTTTGATGGAGACAGGGTGTAAGCCAGCTGAGCTTGTACGAATGAAGTGGTCGCATTTCCAAAAGGAAAAATCAACTCTTTATATTGCGAATCGAAATGGACGCCGCGAGGTAAAGTGTTCGCCCATACTTATGGACATGCTAGCGCATTATCAGGAAGAAACAGAAACCATGCATGACAAGGAAATGGGGGAATGGGTGTGGGTGAGCGAGGCAAGCCTGACAAAGCCGATTACAACGAAGACAGTGGAACGTATTTTTCAAACGATGTCCAAGGATATTGGGAAAAACGTCAGAGCCACCGATTTGCGTTATACTGTTATGCAAAGGGCGTTTCAACAAGAGAAAACATTGGAACATATTCAGCAAGAAATGGGCTATGTTCGCAAATGGGTACTAACAGAAAGACAACAGCGCTTTGAATAAAAAACGTGCAGGAATTGCGTGTTCTCGCCAATCCTGCACGTGTCAATAATGCTTATAAATGATTCAATGCTTTGACACTTACTTTTACGGTTAAATCATGCTTGCCTCCTGAATAAACCCCTTCAACAGGGCTTATATCACTATAATCTCGGCCAATACACAAAATAATATGGTTTTCTAATACTTCCACGTTATTGGTAGGATCCAGACCAATCCAGCCAATACCAGGTATCATGACTTCTACCCAAGCATGTGTTGCACTATCGCCGACGAGAGCTGAATTTTCATCGACATATAAATAACCACTAACATAGCGTGCAGGAATTCCTTTAGAACGTAATACACCCAGCATAACATGAGTGAAATCCTGGCATACTCCACGCTTTAGGGCAAATGCCTCACTAGCTGTTGTACTTACATCTGTTGCTGACGGGTCGTATTCAAAACTAGAGTATAAGTATTGCATTAAATTAAGCGAAAAGAGCACAGGATTTTCAGCATGGCCAATCGCATGAAAAACCTCCTCCAGCTGTTGCTCTGTCATATACGTAAAATGAGTTGCTTTTAAATAGGGAAGGTAATGTTCATAAAATAGCTGTGAGTGAAAAATAGTCTGCATTTCAGGTGAATATTGAATACGATGAATAAATGGCGCACGCTGGATACTGACAATCGACGATGTATGAATTTCTAGTACTTGATGCTGCTCCGGGATATAAAATGAACCTACTGTATTTCCCCAAATATCCGTATGCTCACGGGTAAGAGAGGATGGAGTAATTGCAATTCGATAGGATAATAGCCGTTGACGCTCATCACTGCGTGGCTTTAAGCGAATCGTATTTAAACTTTGGTCGACTTCAGACTCATATTGAAAAATATTTGTATGTTGAATTTCAAATTTCATCGTGTCCGCTTCCTTCTGCTTACTGACTTGCCTGTTGAAAGGGAGCTGTGATGGATTCCTTTCAAGGTTGTACGCTGGGTTCATATAAATGATAGATTGTCGAGAATGTTTCGCTAAAGGCAATCCATTGACTCAATCTTTCCTCCATGATTGTAATAGCTTCCTCGACGCTCATTGTCCAAAAATCAAGATGATTGAATGCTAAAACAAAGCTTTTGATGGTCGAATGGAGCGTTAAACATTTTGGTGATAAAGGATCATGCTCGATGGACTGGAAAGCTTCTTCTAATTTCTTCAGACAAAACATGACCGAGCAAGGAACATGTTCATCCTGCCATAAATATCGAATGCCCAATAATAAATTTGTTTGGCGATGCTTCTGCAAAAAGGATTCTTTTGCGGCAGCAAGCTCTAATAAAAATGTACCATCCATCTCATGAAGGGATTGGCCTGTTATTTTCTGTTGCTCGAGAATAATTAACGACATCCGCATCGTTTTTTCTGCTCTTTCCAGCCATTTCCCAATTTCCATGAAATAAAAGGGGAGATCGCGATCCATTGTGCCCTCGACCAGTCCAGTCACCATCCACAATGTCTTCCGCACTTCCTGTAAAAAAGCTTGAAGATCAATTAACGGGATAGGTCGATCCATTGTTAGTATGTCCTGCTGCTTCGTTAAATAAAAGGCATTTTGTATTTCCCATAGCTCCGCAGGTATACGATCTCTTGTCACTCGGGCATTTTCTCGAATGGCACGTAAGGTAGCAAGGAGGGCGTTGCCATTTTTCTCGGAAAACAATAGATAATCAATTAATGGATTAACACGTAATGCTGTATAATTAGCTAAATACTCCTCCTTCGAGGCACAAATATTTAAAACAGCCTCCCAATGATCAATATAATCATGTTCTTGCCCAGATTGCTCCAACATATTCAACAGCTGTACCTGTAATATATGTGTATTGGTTTGTGTGCGTTCACTATACCGTGCCATCCAGTATAACGCGTCGGCTACTCGACTCAGCATGCTGCACCTCCTCCTTTAAAATCCATGTGTCCTTAGCACCGCCGCCCTGCGATGAATTGACCACAAGTGAACCTTCTTGTAAGGCCACTCGTGATAATCCACCTGGCAATACATAACAATCCTCACCCTTCATGGCAAACACACGTAAATCCACATGGCAAGGATAAAATCGTCCATTTTGAAAGGCTGGTGCTCTGGACAATTTTATGGTTGGTTGAGCAATATATTGGCATGGATGCTTCATTATTTTTCCTTTAAACAGAGCGATTTCTTCCTCACTTGCATGGGGACCAATGAGCATATCATAGCCCCCGGAGGCACTTACATTTTTAATGACTAGCTCCTGAATATGCTCTAATACCCATGCTCGCTGTTGCTCATCTTCTAAATGATAGGTTTTCACATTCGGTAATATAGGCTCTTCTTGAAGGTAATAGCGAATCATATCAGGCACATAGGCATACATCGCCTTATCATCTGCCACGCCATTGCCAACAGCATTTAAAATGGCCACATTGCCAGCTTGGTAAACTGCCATTAAATGAGGGACACCTAACAAAGAGTCCTCACGAAATGCAATCGGATCTAAAAAATCATCATCAATCCGGCGATAAATAATATCGATTTGTTGTAAACCGTAAATGGTTTTCATATAAACCTTCAAATCCTGTACGACCAAATCGCGGCCCTCTACTAGTTGAATCGTTAAATGCTGAGCTAAAAATACGTGATCATAATAGGCTGAGTTGTACATACCTGCTGTTAGCAGCACCGCTTTTGGTTCTCGTCCTTCCTCCATAGTAGGTGGACGATGAGCAAGCAGTGCTTTTTTCATGTTAGCCATCTGCTTATCCAGAGATAAAATAGTATGCTTAGAGAAAAATTCAGGATACACCTCCTTCATGACGTCACGGTTTTCAAAAACATAAGAAATGCCAGAAGGATTCCGTAAATTGTCTTCCAGCACGAAATATTCACCATTCTCATCCCGTATTAAATCAATACCTGCTAAAAATATATGATTAGCAATTGGTACCTTAAGTCCATGCATGATTGATGAGAAATATGGATTATTTTCTACCAACTGTCTAGGAATATAGCCATCACGAATGATTCTTTGTTCATCATACACATCTTGTAAAAATAAGTTCAGCGCTTCCACACGTTGCTTGACGCCTACCTCAATAATTGCCCACTGTGTTTGAGGAATAATGATAGGGACACAATCAAAGGGCATGGTCCTTTCGGTTCCACCTTGTGCACCATAGACAGTAAAAGTAATTCCTTGTCTGAGAAAGCTTGCTTGTGCTTGCCGATATTTCTCTTCAAGTTGCTCCTGAGAAAAAATGGATAGCTTATGATGAAAAGATCGATAATGGGGCTTCGGTTGATTGCCATCAAACATTTCATCGAAAAACAGACTAGAATCATATAAATTCATCCTATGAATCCCTCCGAATTTGAGTAGTAATAAAAACATGGTACACTGTGAGTAAATACATAAAAGGAGCTAACATTCATGACAATCATTAATCTAATGCAAGCTTATGAACTTGATAAACTATCTAAATTAAATTATTCAGACGAAGAGATTTTGCGTGCTTTACGGGCGGGGGATGTATCAGCTTGGCAGGAACAAGTCCCAAACTATGAATTTAGTGAAACAATGGCACTTTTCCAAGATGGCGAACAAGAGTTCTTAGATGCGTTACATGGCCATTATCGAATTAAGTATGTAACATTGCCTGGCATCCAACGTTTATTGCATCTACGCTTTAATCTTGAAGAAGGGGTAGATTACCGACTTTTAGAAAATGGTATCCAACATTTGATGTGTGATGAGGAAACGGTCACAAAACTACAGCAAATGTTATCGACGAACTGGTCACTTACAAAACAAGGCGATGAGAAGTACTCGGTTTTTGTAAAATAGTCAATTTATCCAAATAATCCCATGCGTGTTGTGAGACGAATCGACATGGGTAGTTACCCACCTTTCTAATTTTCGAGTCGCCTCACAAACCAATAGAAGTATACTAGATTTTAATATTCATCAAACGTCAACTTTATACCTAAAAACCAGTAACTGTCACAATTCTTTTCTTATTTAGTCAAAGGATTCCCTTTAAAAAAAGGGGATCTTTTTTTATTTGCATACACCGAATGTATGTTCTTAATAATAGGAAAATGACCTATTTGTCCAGATAAAGTTCCCAAATTTATATTTGGGAACGTTTTTTATGGTAAAATAGAGCAAATAGAGGTGATTGGAATGCAAAAAACAAAACTACCAAAAATCATGAAGGACTTTCTTGTTTATTTAACGACTATCAAAGGAAAGTCCCAGCGCACAAGAAAAGAATACGAATATGATTTGTCTTTATTTTTCCGTTTCCATACAGCTGTTCAGGAGGATCTGAATATAGAAAATTTAGCAGCAATTGATATTGCCACTATTTCAATAGAAGAAATTCGAGAGATTACATTGGAGGACCTTTATTACTTTATGGAATACTGTGAGGTACAGCGTGGTAATTCTGCAGCTTCAAGAGCACGTAAGGTGGCGACATTAAAATCCTTTTTCAAATATTTAAAAGGCAAACGGCGACTTATTGAGGAAAACCCAGCAGAGGAATTAGAATCGCCGAAAATTGGTCGAAAAAGACCTATCTATATGAATTTTCGAGAAGCTACACAATTTATAGATGGCATACCAGTCAATCAGGCGTCACCAAGAAATTACTGTATGATGATGTTTTTCTTAAACTTAGGAATTCGTGTGACGGAGCTATGCCAGCTCAATATTACATCGATACAGGGACGTCATTTAACTGTTGTCGGGAAGGGTAATAAGGAGCGAACTGTCTATTTGAATGATAGCTGTATGCAGGCACTAGCAGACTATGAAAATAGTGGGAAAACACCGTATAAAGGGAACGGAGATGAGCCTCTTTTTGTTTCACAAAAGGGAACACGTTTTACGCGTCAAACGGTTGCCAAAATCGTGAAACGTATTAATCAGCAATCAGGTCTTCAAAAGGAGCGGCTTACACCACATAAGCTGCGCCATACTTCTGCAACGATGATGTATAAAGCTGGTGCTGATATTAGAAGCTTGCAGCATATTTTAGGGCATTCAAGTGTAGCAACCACTCAAATTTATACACATATTGAGGATGAGCAGCTACAGCAGGTTTTAGAAAACAATCCATTTAATATGGTGCAGGAAAGATGATTTACAGCCATCTCTGTCGAATATAATGGTATAACGAATAAAGGGGGTAGCGTATGCTATTATTAGCAAAGAATCAATTTGATGCTACAAGAGAGCAATTACTTCAGGAGATTAACCTTTTAAGTGATGCAGAATTTAATAGCAAGCCAGATGCACAAAGTTGGAGTATAGCACAAATCTGTCATCATCTTATTTTAGTAGAGGAAGCCACTAAGAAGGCTATTACTTGGGGCTTAACATCCCAAGAACAATTGGCTCCTGAACGAAAGGATATGGGACTGCTGTTAGACCGTACACGAAAAATTCAAGCACCAAACATAGTGGAACCTTCGGAAGAGCCCTTCCAGGTTCAAAGGATGCTGGAATTGTTAGCAACCACAAGAGCGGACTTCCTGGGATTTTTAGATACCATTGAGGATGCGGATGCTTTAACCAAGCGTACAATGAAGCATCCGGCTCTTGGTGAATGTCCACTCGATCAATGGATTGAGCAGATTTATCTTCATGAACAACGGCATATTCAACAAATTCAGGAAATAAAAAATAACTGACAACAGACTCCATATTGATGTGAAAACCCATCTATCCTTTAAGCAGATAGATGGGTAATTTTTTGCGTGTTTATCATTAATCATTCTTTTCCATTTATGTCAGTGTAAATGGCTTTAGCTGTACTGTCCACATACTCAGAAAAAAGCACACTCCCATGGCTATAGGGTTCCATGAGGGGGGCAGTATCAACAAGTGATGCCAGTGCGCGAATCGGAACGCAAAGATAGTTACGGTCCATTAGAGGATGTACATCCTTCTTTATAAATTCATCATGGACAAAAACTCCAATAGCTAGAGGCGCTGCGAGTGTAGGTGTATTGGCTATCATTTCAAAGCCTAATATTAAAATGATTTCTTCTTCAAAGTGTTTATCTCCCGTAATCAAAAGGTTTAGAAGGCATCGTTATTTTACCATTGAATACCGTAAAACACGCCTTATTTTGGAAACACTACGTTCATAAGCGCAAAGCGATGCAAGCTTGTGGCGATTTTTTTCTATCATAAATACTTGACGTTCCTCATAATCTGTTATATATTAAATAAAAATAAAAACAACTGTTATAAAACAGATTGAACCAAGGAGGAACTTTTCATGTCAAAGTATCGAGATGGGTATGAATTTTATTGTGAAATGTGTGAGCGTTATGGGCTAGAACCAATTTCTTTCCGCTATTATGTATTACAGCTATCACAGCAGCAGCTTTCTGCCTATAATATGCAAGCGAAGCAATTAGGAATTTAAAAGGATATGGTTATGATGGAAGCCGACACGAATATTTTATGAAAAGCCCAGCCATACTAAGTAAAATGGACTGGGCTTTCATCTTTTTGAAACTAATTTCAGAACATTCATTGATTTCTAAAGTAGAGATGTAGATAGATTATCAAAATAAAATACAGTTATAGTTCCAGGAAAAGTAGCTCAAGTGAAAGGAAGAATTAAAGATGACTGATTATCGAGAAGGCTATGAATTTTATCGACATATATGCGAGGAGCATGGATTAGAGCCCATTAATTTTCACTATTATATATTAAATTTATCGCAAGAACAGTTAAATGCTTATAATGAGCATGCTAAAACATCTGGAGGATCAATAGAATATGAGGTCTCCTAACTATTAAAATGCCTTACTGCTCATAAGTGACAGTAAGGCATTTTTGTCTATTCAATTTTAAATTCTGAACAATTTATACGTTATTAGTTTTTTGTATTTAATAGAGAAATAGCCTAAGGAAAATACTATCAATAGTACAAAAGTATTTAAAAACCTTAAAATTAGACAATTTTTTTGAGTTAATAATAACTAATATTTGTATTTTATATCAAAAACTATTCCAACCTTCCTGTGAATGATTGCATATTTGGGTTGAATTAACTGCTTTTCTAAGACTATAATATAATTACAGAAAAAAGGGCGATATACCACAACTTTATACCTCGCTGTAAAATAAAGCAAAAGTACCAAACCCTTCATATTTTAATGAATGGAGAATGAGAATGATGAATATCACGCCTAGTAGTAATCAAATGAACTACAGTCTTAAAGAATTGCAAGATATTTTTTCCGCTATGAATAGTTCCATTATTGTGGCAATTACAGATCGTACCGGAAAAATTACTTTTGTTAATGATCATTTTTGTAAAATTTCGAAGTATACGCGTGAAGAATTAGTAGGCCAAGA
Source organism: Lysinibacillus sp. NPDC056220 (assembly GCF_049315265.1). NCBI lineage: Bacteria > Bacillati > Bacillota > Bacilli > Caryophanales > Bacillaceae > Lysinibacillus > Lysinibacillus sp. NPDC056220. Next base: position 206,710 of record NZ_JBMOXD010000003.1, on the reverse strand, counting down.
TCACCGTTTACTGAACTCAGGCTATCATCCTAAATCTTTCTTTAGAGAGATGTGGAGAACAATTGGAAATGGTGATATGTGGAATGGCGAGGTTTGCAATCGTGCGAAAGATGGCAGTTTATATTGGGTGAAGACTACTATTTTCCCATTCCTTGATGAGCGGGGAAAGCCCTATCAGTATATCGCTATACGCGTCGATATTACAGCGCAAAAGGATATTAAAAAAATTACCCACATAGCCTATCACGATGAATTAACAGGGCTACCAAATCGTCGTAAATTAGAACAGCGTTTAGAAAATGAATTCCATCAATCTCGACGTTCAGGAGAAAAATTTGCGTTATTTTTCATTGATGTGAATCGTTTTAAACACATTAACGATGGACTTGGTCATATTATCGGTGATATGTTTTTAGTGGAAATGTCGAATCGTTTGAGAAATATTGATTATACCTCTAATTCTTTTTATCGTCACAATAGTGATGAATTTGTCATGATTTTAAATGATGTGAATCGTATAGAGGAAATGGCCAAGGAAATAATAGGTGTCTTTAATGAAAGCTTTGTCGTAGATAACTATGAATTTTATGCGAGTATTAGTATTGGCATTAGTATTTTCCCAGATCACGCAAACACGGTAGAAGAATTACTGAAAAATGCTGATATTGCCATGTATGCTGCTAAATCTACGCGAGGAAATCAATATCGCCTTTACCGTGACAATATGGATGAAGCGAACGATAAATGGCTTTTACTAGAAACAAAATTACATCAAGCTTTAAAAAACGATCTTTTAGAATTACATTATCAGCCCAAAATCGATTTAAAAACAGACACAATTATTGGTATGGAGGCTTTATTGCGCTGGTATGATCCCGAATTAGGGCATATTCCGCCAGATCGATTTATTCCATTTGCTGAAGAATGTGGACTCATTAACGATATTGGGGTATGGGTGCTAGGTAAAGCCAGTGCACAGGCTAAACTTTGGAATGAATCCCATAATCTCAGATTACGTGTAGCAGTTAATATTTCACCCATTCATATTAGTACTTCTGGCTTTGTAGAGATGGTGAAGGATGTTATTGCAGAAACAGGCATTGACCCTCAATTATTAGAAATTGAAATTACCGAAATGAGCATGCTCGATTATACAGAAGATCTAATTAATACAATTAATCAATTGAGAGCTCTTGGGATTACGATCTCCTTAGATGATTTCGGGACAGGCTATTCTTCACTAAATTACTTAAAAAAATTCCCTGTGGATGTACTTAAAATTGATCGTGCTTTCGTGCGTGATATCGTTCCTGAAAAATCAGGCATCGCGATGATTTCGGCGATGATTTCTTTAGCTCATGCGCTCAACCTACAAGTAGTTGCTGAAGGTGTCGAGGAGGAGGCTGAATTAAACGTACTTCGCGAGCATGGCTGCGAGTATGTGCAGGGCTATTATTTTAGCAAGCCTCTTTCTGTCGAGGATTTTACAAATGTTATTGTCCAGTCGTTCACTAATAGCTCCAGTTATTAATTGCTATTTATGAATGATTTTGCTAAAGTGAAAGATAATATACATGACAATTTGATGATGTGGCCAAGTAAGTTAGAATAGTGAAACAGAAAATATAGCATTTGCTGAGAGCTATATCACCGCTTCTTTACTGAACACCTACCACGGAGAAGTTATGAAAACATAACCGAGTCGTTTTCGTTACTAAACGCTAGAGGGTTTTAAGCTTAGCTTAAAGCTAAATTCAAGGTGGTACCACGTCATTCCAGCACAAAGACGTCCTTTATACAAGGACAGCTTTGTGCTTTTTTAATTCAGGAAATCGAATACTTAAAAAAATGGAGGTAAGTACGATGTCAAAACAACTAGAAGATTTTTCAAAATGGTATATCGAAACCATTCAAAAAGCAGATTTAATGGATTATACGCCAGTTCGTGGCTGCATCGCCTTTAAACCAGATGGCTACGAAATTTGGGAGCATATACAGGAGGAAATGGACCGTCGTTTTAAAGACACAGGCCATCGTAATGCGTATTTTCCTATGTTAATTCCTGAATCCTTCTTCCAAAAGGAAAAGGATCATATTGAAGGATTCTCACCTGAGCTTCCTTGGGTGACAGAAGCAGCAGGTGAAAAATTAGAAGAACGCTTAGCACTTCGTCCAACATCTGAGACGATGATTGGTCACCTTTATTCAAATTGGATTAAAAGCTACCGTGACCTACCTGTTCTCATTAATCAATGGGCAAATGTCTTCCGATGGGAAAAGAAAACATTGCCTTTCATTCGTACCTCAGAATTCCTTTGGCAGGAAGGGCATACGGCCCATATAGATGAGGAAGATGCACGTAAAGAAACGATGCAAATGCTAGACATTTATAAAGAAGTGGTGGAACAAGTTCTAGCAATTCCAGTCTATGATGGACAAAAAACGCCATCTGAACGTTTTGCAGGAGCTGTCGATACGTATTCAATTGAGGCGATGATGAAAAATGGGAAGGCTGTGCAAGCAGGTACGTCCCATTATTTAGGAACAAAATTTGCGGAAGCCTTTAACATAAAATATTTAAATAAAGCGAATCAGCACGAATATGTCCACACAACATCTTGGGGGACATCTACACGTTTAATTGGTTCAGTCATTATGGTACACGGTGACGAGCAAGGACTAATTTTACCGCCTCGAATTGCTCCAACCCAAGTAGTGTTAATTCCAGTAGGACCATGGAAAAAGAATCCTCAAATTATGGAGCAGCTGGATGCAATTTTTGCGGCTTTAAAAGCGAAGGGGATTCGCGTGCGACTTGATGATTCAGACCAATCGCCAGGCTTTAAATTCAATGAATGGGAACTAAAAGGAGTGCCTGTTCGTATTGAATTGGGACCACGAGATCTTGAAAACAATCAAGCGCTACTGAAAGCGCGTGATGAGGATGAAAAACAAACGATTGAATTAGCGACTGTTGTGGCAGCTATTGAGGAAGAATTGACGACCATGCAAGCACGTTTACTAGAAAAGGCTCGTCAATTCCGAAACGAAAATACACATTCTACGATTGATACACTGCCACAATTACAGCAGCACATTGAAACAGCTAAAGAAAACGGCTCTATTCCGGGCTGGGTACTTGCTGGATGGTGTGGGAAGGATGTATGTGAGGAAAAAGTGAAGGAAGAAACAAAATACACAACTCGCAATATTCCATTCAATCCGCCAACAATAAAAACGACTTGTATTTGCTGTGGAAATGAAGCAAAACATACGGTTTGGTTTGCCCAAGCATATTAATAGTACACTAACCCCTGAACGAAAACTCAGGGGTTTTGTTCTTCTATGTGAAGAAATTGAATACATGCTCCAACGAATGAATCTCGGCATATGGCTGAATATCCGTGTCATTTTTGCGCATGGATGGATTAAACCATATGCCCTTTATATGTGCCTGTTGACACCCACCAATATCCTTTACTAAGTCATCCCCAATGAAAAGAGTATTCTCTGGTTTCACATTAAGTCTTTTTAAGGCAATTTCAAAAATCCGTCCATCTGGCTTACTCCATCCTACTTCCTCAGGTCTTGAATAGCATGTTTTGGCATGCCATATTGAGGCGGAAAGTCATCAAAAAAAGAGGCTACCACATCCGTTTTATCACTTTTACCAAAGTATTTTTCATCATATTCCCTAAATTTTTGTCGCATTTCATTTTTTATCGCATGCTCGTCATCCACATAACACATTTTTACTAGCCTAAGAAATAATTTATCTACTGGTTCATCTCGATTCAGTAAGGTGTTATCTAAATCAAATAACATAGCTTTACAACCGTTCAACTAAGTCACGACCTTTCATCCAATCAGTGACGTTTTCCTTTAATAAAAAGGTATCGATAATATCTATCGCTTTCTTAACCATATTAGATGGCAATGCATCTAAAGAAAAATAGGCTAGCTGTAAACTCTCATCGTCAAGCATTGTTAGCTGCCCCTCTATTTGTTCAGCTATAAAGACGGCGGTTACTCCATAAACCTCATCTCCGTTTGGATATAGATAATAGTCCTGTTGACCAGATAGCATGGTTATAAAACGAAGTTGGGAAGTCTGTAGCCCAGTTTCCTCTAATAATTCACGTCTAGCTGTATCCTCTAAGCTTTCGCCAGGTTCCATCGCTCCACCAGGTAACCCCCACATTCTTATATCAGAGCGTAGCTGTAGAAGAATTTGTTTCTCCTCATTAAAGACAATCACCGTCGAGCCTACTAAAATAAGGGGCATTGTCCCAACCTGTTGTCTTAGTGCTTTTACATAATCACTCATAACATTCCTCCTTTTCCCATCAACCGTTAAGTACACCTTAACATAAATATCCAGACTCATCGTATGATTGTGATAAAATAAAAGGGTGGTTTCCTTAAATCAAGGAACTTGACTATGCAATGCGATATAAGGTTGTATAGGTCTCAAAAAAATTACAAAGAAAGTCAGTTTAAAAGGAGAAATAGAAATGACAGAAACAACTGGCTGGAAAAATAATGCGCGTAATCATCCATTCATCGCTTCATTCAGTGGGGGAAAGGATAGTGTTTTAGCTTTATATAAAGCATCACAGGTGGGGCGAGCAATTGGTCTCATTGTCATGCTGGAGGAGGAAGGGAAGCGCTCTCGATCTCACGGTATGCCACCTGAGCTTATACAGGCTCAAGCCGATTCTATTGGATTGCCAGTGTATACAGCTGCTGCTAGTTGGACGGAATATGAACATGTATTTATCGATCTTTTAAAAAATGCGAGAAATCAAGGGGCAGAGGTGTTAGTTACGGGTGATTTAGATATGCCTCAGCACGGCTGCTGGCATGATGAGGTTACGAAGAAGGTTGGATTAAAGCTTGGCATGCCATTATGGGAGATGAATCATCGGGATGCTGTTGATGAATTTATTCACTTAGGGTTTGTCACGATAGTGGTGACAGTGAATTTATCGTTAGGGATGACAGAAGAGGATTTAGGACGAATACTTACCCCTGATTATATCAAAGAGCTGGAAGAGCGTAATATTGACCCTTGCGGAGAAGGGGGAGAATTCCATACGACAGTTTTGGATGGACCTCTTTTCCGATATCCCATCAAGGTTCGTAAATGTTCTATTATTCGAGATGGGGAATATGCATTTTTACCATTAGAACTTGCTTAAACATAACCTAATCACAACGATGGATGCCTGTTTAATGGCGTATCCTGCATGAGGTTACAAAAGCATCACATCCAAAACCAATCATAAAAAATGAGCACAAAGGTGATCACCTTTGTGCTTTTTGTATTTATAAGTATAAAATCCATAACAAAATGTCCAAAATAATAATTGACTAGACACTAAACGGTGTCATATAATTAGGACACCATTTAGTGTCCAATTAGAAAGGGTGGTGGTTTTGAATAATAATCATCAAGAGCGTGATGTGTATGTAGCCATTGCTGACCCTACAAGACGCCAATTGATTAATTTATTAGCAAAGGCAGATGAGTTACCGCTGCACGAATTAACAGCTCATTTTGAAATGGGACGTACTGCTGTGTCTAAGCATTTAACGATTCTGAAAGACGCAGGACTTGTGATCGCTCGAAAAGAGGGTAGAGAAACAAGATATAGGCTCAATGCCGCCCCGTTGAAAGAAATACAAGATTGGATATCGATTTACGAAGACTTTTGGAAAGCAAGAATTTCAAAATTACATTTATTATTGGGGGAAGACAAATGAAACCAGATGTAGCATTAGATTTTAAATTTACAAGTTCTATCGAGCAAGTATGGCATGCCTTAACGGATTCGGATACACTTGCAAAATGGATTTGGAACAATGATTTTAAGCCGGTTGTAGGTCATAAATTTCAATTCCGTGCTGAGCCAAACGAATGGTGGGATGGCATTGTCGATTGTGAGGTACTTGAAATTGAAGAGCCTCATAAACTATCTTACACATGGAGAAGTGCAGGAGAAACTACAACAGTAACGTGGACTTTGACACAAGCAGCTGATGGTACAACTCAGTTACATCTCGATCAGGGTGGATTTAGTGAAGAAACAAAAGCTCGTCAAGGAGCAATTGAAGGCGCTAAATACGCTTGGACTAACATGGGTAGTCAGCTCGAAAAAGTATTAGCCTAGTAATTGAATCAGCCTTTATGAAAAAGAGCGCAATTCCTTCAAATGAATTGTGTTCTTTCATTTTCCGAAGGTCGTTCTTCATAGGTAAATAAAGTATCCTTGTGAAAATAGTAAACACGGAAGGAAAACAGAATGAAGATTAATCAACTAATTGCTAATAATATTAACCGTTTACATGTCGACTTACCAGAAGACTTATCCCTTGGCATTGCAGGCTTGTCTGGGTCAGGGAAAACCACCTTTTGTCAAACAATAGGGGAAGAGTCCAAAAAGCGTCTTGTTTCTTTATTACCTAAAGCTGAATATCAATATTTATTTCCTGCGATTATGGAAACAAATTTTAGTGCTATTAAAATGGAGGATATGCCATTAGTTCTTTTTCTAGGGAAATCATCCATATCTACAAATCCACGTTCAACTATCGGTACGCATACAGGTGTATTTAAGGAAATACGTGATCGTTTAGCAGAAGAGTTTCAATTATCTCCAGAAGTTTTTTCCTTTAATAATGCGCTAGGCTGGTGTCCGACATGTAAAGGACGTGGTACTACGAAAAATGTTGAATGTAAAAAATGTCAGGGGAAGCGCTACAGTGAGGAGGTAGAACGTCATCAGCTACCATTAAGAGGTGAACTGTATAGTATTTCCGATATTCATCAATTAAGTGTGGAAACGATCTATTCCTTAGCAACGGAATTAAAGATTAGTGAAGAGAAGCAACATATTCTTCAAAATATTATTCAAATGAATATTGGTTATTTAACATTAAACCGCATTATGGGGACATTATCAGGGGGAGAATTAACAAGACTGTATTTGGCTGAGTTTATGGCAACGAGTGAGAATACAGTGATTATTGTTGATGAAATCTCTGTAGGTCTAGATCATGACACACTCCTGAAAATTTTAGAGCAAATTCAACGACTAGGCTCTAAAAATCAAATTTGGCTAATTGATCATTCGGATACAGTTTTAAATACAGCAGATAAACATCTATTCTTTGGACCAGGTAGTGGAAAATACGGAGGAAAAATCGTGGAAGAATCCCCTCGACCACAGCCCATTTACTGGGAACGAAGTCAGGTAAGACCTAAGACCTTCTATCAATTCCGTGACCTATATTGCCGCAATATCCAAATGGACGAAATAGAAATTCCACAAAATCAGCTTGTCACCTTCACAGGAGAGTCGGGCTGTGGAAAATCAACATTGGTGAATGAGTGTATCGCAAAGGATTTTGTAAAACGTTACCCAAAAGATAAATTAGTGATGGTAGGGCAAGATCGAAATCAATCGATTACAAGTCGATCCACTGTTGCGACATTTCTCGATATTAAAAAGAAGTTAACGAAATATAGTGAGGAAATCGATGATATTTTTCAACGCTCGATTGAAGATATTATCGTGGAGCTCCCAAAGGAAGATATTGCTCATAAACGGTTAAGCTTGCTCATCAAACTTGGCCTAGGCTATTTAACGCTGGAAAGAAAAACACAAACACTATCCACGGGTGAATTTCAATGTGTGCATTTAGTGTCAGAGCTGTTTGCCAATTCTCGAAATCCTCACACACTGTTTATTTTTGACGAGCCTTCCAAAGGATTATCCCAAAATATATTAAACCAATTTATTGATAGTGTGAGGGATATTCTGAAAGATGATTCGATTTCCATTGTTATGATTGAGCATAATGCCTACATGCTTGAAAGCTCTGATTATATCGTTGACTTTGGTAAAAGACAGCAGGGGCCAGTGACACATCTTGATGTAGTGGAGCATGAAGCATATTTTAAACAACCGCACCTTACGAAAAGCACCTCTGACCTACAAATCACATCTACTTTAGCATCGAAAAAGGGTATTCATTATTTACAAGACCATCCTATTAGCTATTTTAAAAATGCAGAAAATATATACAAAGGTGGCATTTTAAAAAGCCTATCATCCATGGCCCGCCTCATTTACGGTGAATATGAATCGAATAAGATTGCCCCTGTCATTGCGATTGATCTTGAGAGGCATTTATACAGCCAATATAGCTTTTTATATGAAATAGCTGGTCTTATCAATCATATTGTCGCGGCCCATCCGACCAATAAGGATACAAGAAGCTTTGATTTCTTTAGCCAAGAAAACCATTGTCCGAGCTGTTCAGGTCGATTACAAATAGAAGAATTCGATTTTGATGTAGTCATCCAAGATAAAACAGTGCCATTCTGGGACGGCTTATTGCATCCAGATGTGATGGAGGTTCTAAAATACTATCAGCATTCAAAATTGGCATTCCTTTTTGAAGAGATACAAAATGAACTGGGGCAAGATATTAGTAAAAGCTATACTGATATGACAGAAGAAGAAAAGCATACATTTTTATATGGTTATTGGGACAAGTCATTTTATGATAAAGCAACAAAATCCTCGAAAAAATGGGAAGGCTTCAATTTTATTATAGGCCGTTATATCGTCATTTCTAAATCCATTATCAAAGAGCAGATGAAGGAAACAAGAAAGATGGTCCCTTGTCCAATTTGTCATGGTTCGGTTCTTAATCACCAAAAGAAATTACGTTTTGGTGACATAGATATTCGAGAAATCATCCATCAACCGATTGATGAGGTCATCAAAATAGTAGGCAATTTACCACCACTTGAAAAAATCCAAGCGATTGTAGGCAGTGATATGTCACTCATTCAGGATGTCTCATTATTGCCAAGGGAAATGCAAGTAGCACTGAAAATGCTGGAAATAGAGCTTGCCAGCTTTGTGGGCTATGAAATTGTTCTACAAAATACATTGCCATTCTGGGATAAAATTAAAGATAATATTGCTTCCATCAGCCGTAAAAACGAGGTTACAATTTGTGATTTCGCTTCTATTTATGAAACGAGAGACACAATTATTGATCAATATTTTACAAATGGTCAATATAAAAAATTAACGTATGTTTATGAAGCTTTAGGCTACAAAAAAATTGTGACGCAAATCAATAAAGTTAAAGGGAGTCATCCATGTCCATTCTGTAAGGGGAAAAAGGTTCTGACGGAAGATGGGCTACATGACGGTGTCTATAAATTAACGGTTCCATGCGTCAGCTGTGGTGCAACCGGTATTAATGATGAGGGCCAAAAGGCAATTATCGAAGGTATTGACGTGCATACATGGCTAACGGGTACGGTCAGTGATGTTGTAAAGGAAGTAAACCAGTTGGGGGTAGTGGGGAAAATTCCTATTTTCAATCGTATTAGAGAGTTAAATAAACAAGAGATGATGGCGGTTTATCAGTACCTTGAACAGAACCGTTAAAATCCTACGTTCGAAGCCCATTTGCCAATTGCAAGTGGGTTTTTTTATGTATCACTAATTTTTCCAAAAAAGTAAACAATCAGTGGCGTCTTGGTTGTATGAACCGTACTATAAGGATAGGTAAATCGGCAGTACAAGGGAGGCCTTTGTTTGAAGAAAAAAGTATTGTTATTCGGTGACATTGGCATCGACGATACGATAGCATTGATTTATGCAAGATTACACAAAGAAATCGAAATTGTCGGGTTAATTGCCGATTATGGCAATGTATCAAGAAAGGATGCGGTAGCTAATATTTATTATGTTATGAAATTATTTGATTTTCCCGAGGGAATTCCCGTTATTTTAGGTGCAGAGATCCCACTAACCGGCGAACAGCCAACGTATTATCCAGAAATACATGGAGAACATGGACTTGGTCCGATTATCCCGAACGAAGATCATGACATAAAAATCGAAAACTTTTTGGAAATTGTTAATATTATCGAGAAACACAAGAATGATGAACTAATCATTGTCAATATTGGGCGTCTTACATCCTTAGCGACCATGTTTATTCTTTATAATCAGCTCATGCAACATGTGAAGGAAATTTATATTATGGGTGGGGCGTTTTGGGTGCCGGGCAATGTTACGACCGTAGCGGAAGCAAACTTTCACGGGGATCCATTTGCGGTTAATATTGTGCTCACCTATGCAAAAAATGTCACAATTATTCCATTGAATGCTACACAGAAGGCAATTGTTACACCAGGAATGGTTAATTATATAGACTCATTTGGAAAGACGAAAATCCTTAAACCATTGATGGAATACTATACAAAATTTTATCAAGAACGGGACCCATCACTACTAGGTAGCCCCGTCCATGATGCTTTAACGCTAATGGCAGCAATTTATCCTGAGATGTTCATCTATGAGTCATATCCTGTGATGGTTGTTGATAAATTAGATGGACCTGCTAGAGGGCAGAGCATTGCCGAAACACGACCGTTTGAAAATATAAATAGTGGTAAAAAAAGACATCGCATTGCATTTGATATCCACTATGATATATTCTTCCATCACTTTATATCTATTATGGCCGGCCATGATTGGCAATAAATTATTCAAAAACACCGTCTCTTAATACCACAAAATCAACATTTACATTTACTTTCATATCCTTATACATTTCATGCCATTTGTCCTTTGTTAAATGGGAATATCTCACAACGCTTCTATATTTCTCACCAAAGCCAAAAATATCGGATTCCACTTTCTGACTATGAGCAATGACTCTTGCTATTTCCTTCGACAATTTTTTTTCAATGGCTTTTTCAAGGGCAATCACGCTGTCTCGGTCACCCTGATTAATATCTGGAAATACTTCTAATACCCTTGATTTGATTTTAATGTTTAAATCAAACGCAGGTGTTTTTGCATCCAGTAATTTCATCTCTCTTGTCGAGTGGATGGCGTCGAAAGCGACCGTTATTTTATCCGCAGGTTTATGGAGTAATTTAGGAGGAATATCTTCTTGCTCCAAAATGGTTTCATATAAACCTACTTTAAACGTATCTCTGACAATTTTTACATAAAAGCTATCCTTTGCAGGAAGTGTACTAACCATTTTGCCACCTTTAAAGAGAGCTACACCACTTAGCTCCACAAATTCACCATCTCTTTTGATGGTAGGCATAGCTAAATCCTGTCCAATGGAATAATAATCATGAGCAATCTGGTGAAGAGTCGCCGAAATCATATATTCCTGTTTCACATTTTGCTCGATTAATCTGAAAACATGCTGACCAATATCCTCAATATTTTGGTATTCGTATTTCAAAAATGGGGCTGCTTTACCTTCCACTACGGCCATATAAATACCGTTGCTGACGCTGGCGTTTTCTAGACTAGTATCAATATAATAACGTAAATCTTCTTTCGCCAATTCTTCACCAAACAAAATAACCCTCATTTGACCAACCATTATTTTTTTTGAAAGTTTTCTGTTCGCTTCCATTCGATTCCCTTTACTTGTGTCATTTTCTGTTGTCAAAATTTCCACTTTACTTTGGAACTCTGGATTGACTTCACGAATAACAGCTGTAGCAGCCATTTTGCTTTCTGTCCCTACATCGTAGCCAACTAATGTGGTTAATCCTACTTTATCTAAAACATTGGTTTGAGCACATCCATATAAAAAAACCAATGAGAGCAGCACAATAAAAGAGCATCTAAGCTTGTTCATTTTTGGTCACCTTCTTTGATGAAACCTTCTTTTTTAATATAGCCAAGATCCATAATAAAATAGGGTAAATAAAAATAACATAAAATGCTATATTGCCAAATAAGGTGTTAATCGTATTGATTTCTGTACGGGTTTGAATGATCATTGTGAAAATGAAAACGATGAAGGAAAAAAGCCAAACAAATGTCGTGGCGCGTATTTTGACTAATCGAATGGCTCCGCGATATGCGGCCCATAAATACAGACATAAATTCGGTATAATAATGAGCATCCAAAAACAAACGGCTATAAATTCAAAACGTTCTATAAAAGGGAAGCTGATAAAGCTAAACAATGTCAATGTTGCCCAAATGGTTTTTAGTAATTTTCCCTCACTGTAATAAGCAATGGACACCATCATGACTACTAGATAAATCAATGTCGTAAACAATAATCCTAAATGAACGGGCTTGCGAATATTTTTTTTGTCTTTTACAAAGGGATAAATAACATTTAAGATTTCGAAGCCGATAATGGTAAAGGTCATGGAATGGGCGCCCTTTAAAATGGAGCGAATGTCGTTTTCTAAAATAGGAAATAAACTTTCCGCTGAGGCATACTTTATTGGAAAAGCTAGCATGGGTAGTATCCATAAGGAAAGTATGATACTGAAAAAGGATACACCGACTATTACTCGAAGCCCACCTGTAAAGGCATAAATAATAATGACTAATAACGTAGCGGACAGAAACCATGTCCCAATACTAGGGAAAATCCATGCGTGAATCACTTCAATATAATTTCGCAAAACAGAAAAAAAGGCGACAGAGCAATAAGTAACATACAACGCATTTAAAAAATTGCCCATCCATTTTCCAAAAATATCTTGTTGGATGCCATATAAATCATGGGAGCCGTATATGTCTAATGTTTTAATCATGCAAAATGTGACTATATGGGTGGCAATGCCTGCTATCAGAACTGAAATCCATGCATCCTGCCTTGCATCTTGATAGATAATGCGTTGAAATCCCTGTATACCGACCCCAATTTGAGCGCTGTGCACGACAAAAAAGAGCAAATAAGCGTTAATCATCTCTTTTGGGTTAAGTTGTGTAGGATTGTTCATTTATTTCACCTTCAGTTCAACTTTTTTCCGGTTTTATTGGCTCAGGCTCGAATTTATTGGTGTCTTTTGGTCTTGTTAACGCAGGTCTTTTCGCTGTATAAGGAATAGGCATTCTGATAATACTATCCCGCATTTCTTTCAACCTTGGTGGATAGAAAGGAGACAAATACGGAGCACCCAAACTTGATTGACGTAAAAGATGAATAAGAATAAAACAAAAAGCTAGCATAATGCCATAAAAACCCCAAAAGCCTGCAAGGATAATGATGGGGAAACGAATCAAACGAATCACGTTGCCCATCATATAACTCGGAGAAGTGAAGGAAGCGAGAGCACTTAAAGCAATGATAATCAATAAAATATTACTCGTAATACCTGCCTGTACGGCTGCTGTACCTATTACGATACCGCCAACGATACCGATGGTTTGTCCAATTTTTGTTGGTAGTCTTGCCCCAGCTTCTCGTAGTAATTCAATAATAAACTCTAATAATAACGCTTCGAATATAGGTGGGAAAGGAACTAAGGCTCTGGACTCACTTAATGGCACTAAAAAGGCTTGTGGAATGACCTCGTAATGAAAGGTTAAAGCGGCCACGTAAAAGGGTGTTAAATAGACGGATAAAAAGAAGGCAGATAGTCGTAATAAACGAAGAAAGGTAGCAATTTGCCATCTTAAGTTTTGATCTTCCTGGCTTTGAAAAAATTCCGTAAAGGCTTGCGGGCAAATAATAGCCATCGAGCTACCATCAACTAAAACACCTATTTTTCCATCTAATAACGCATCACAAAATCTATCTGGCCTTTCCGTTAGCAGCATTTGAGGGAATACTGACAATGAATTATCATCAATCATTTCTGCCAAAACGGCACTATCAAGTAGCTCATCGACATATAAATCCGTTATTCGTTGGCGCATTGTATGGACCATTTGCACATTAGCAATGCCATTCATATATAGCAGTGAGACAGAGGTATTGGTACGCGTGCCGATTTTCAGTTTTTCATTACAAAGGTTAGGACTTACTATGTAGCGACGGATTAAAGAAATATTTGTAGTTAAGCTTTCATTAAACCCAACCTGTGTTCCAATGACCTGTGATTCATTTTCTGGTGCCGATAATGATCGGGATTCTCGCGTAGCGATATTGCCAATAAGAACTTGGGAGCAGCCGTCTATATGAATAACGACAGATCCATTGACCATCGATTCTACTGTTTCCTGTAGTAGATTGGATTTTACAATTTCGGGGATAGAAAGACTTGCCTCAATGCCTTCTAGTGTTTCTTGAGGATTATTGAGCAAATTTGCAATAATGTCATTGTTCAATGTCTGATTATCGACTAAATTATCTATATAAATAAGCGTAATATTATGTGGGATGGCCTTCATTATTAAATCAGCTGGGTTATTCGTTGCATTTTGAATCGACTGAATAAAATGATCAGTTGTCGGGGCGACCCTTACAAGATTTTCTTTTGGTGGCTGTTCAACGGATGGTAGTTGTTTTTTGTTGAAAGCTAGTTTAAATTTCATGCTGAATTGTAGGCTCCCTTCATGGTTAACTTCTTTATAGATTGAACATTTGCAGGATATTCTATACTTATACTATTCTTTTTCAGTCTAACTAACATGGTCGATACATCAGGGAATTCATCTAGACAGCATTTAGCAGAAAGTGGTAAGATTAGAGTATTCTTAAAAACAGAAGGGAAATTAGACATTTATGCTAAAACTTATTATCGCGATTTAAATTCCTATGAATTTAATAGAAGGGCTATTCTATAATGTTAGAAAATTATAGATTTATTTAGTATGGCCCTTTTGCGATAACGAAGAGAAGCATAATCTTGTCTGATTCAAATAAACAGATACTTAAGTAGCCACTAAAGTGGTGAGCATTGTTTTCTGTGTATCAACAAAGGACTTTATGAGGTTTTCTCATAGGGTCTTTTTCTGTTTTTAGGAGGTGAGGATTCCACTAATAAAGATGTATTCCTATATATAATCGGAGGGAAAAACATGAAGAAGTACGAATTGGTGTGTGATTATCGTCATGATGATCGATTAAAGGATAGTTTTAATGATTTAGCCATAAAAACATTTGGTTTGGATTTTCGAGGCTGGTATAACAGAGGGTATTGGAATGACCAATATATTCCTTATTCATTTATACATGAAGGAAAAGTGATCGCCAATGCTTCTGTTTACAAAATGTCGATTTGCATAAATGGCGAGCAATTAAAGGGAATTCAGATTGGGACGGTGATGACCGATGAACATCATCGTCATCAAGGTTTGGCAAAGCAATTGATGCTACATATCATGAAGGAGTACGAAGAAGCCTGTGATTTCATGTATCTCTTTGCCAATGAAACAGTACTCGATTTTTATCCAAAGTTTGGCTTTACGCGTATCCATGAAAGTGAATTCAGCTTAGACCTTACTACAAGACCTATACAACGAAAGCAGACTAGCGTCCAACTGCTGACCATTGATCAAAATCTAGCCCTTCTTGAAGCTTATGCGAAAAATCGTTATACCCATTCAAGTGTGATTGCTGTGGAGCAAAATGAAAGCTTATTAATGTTTTATTTTACGTTAGTTTTCCCGCATGCTATTTACTATTTAGAAGAATCAGAAACAATAGTATTAATGGAGGAAGAAGAAGGGGTACTAAATATTTATGATATCATCTCTTTGCATGCTATCAATGTAGAGGATTTGCTAGCAAGTATTGTCAAGAAAACAACCAAAAAAGTAGTGTTTCATTTTACACCAGAGTTTATGATGGAAGGCATGAATGCAACCATCCTGCCAAATGATGACGACGCTTTATTCGTGCTTTCGAAAAAAACGTTTGTGCAAGGGAATTTTATGTTCCCTTTCACATCGCATTGTTAATTGCAATAGGATGGACTCTATACAAAAGCTCGTACTTTAAAAAGTGCGGGCTTTTTTTGCCACTTTTCATGTTTTGTCAAATAACTGTAACATTGCTGTTTTACGATACAACCATCAGCTTAATGGAAATGAGGTAAAACACAATGAAAAAAATCAGCATGCTATTACTTACAGTTATTTTAGCCCTATACATGGCCAAGCTATTTGGACAGGGTCATAACGACGAAGTAGCATTTATTGATGAAATCGCACCAATAGCGGTGACATTAAATCAGCAAGGTCAAGAAATATTGCCAAGCATAATTATTGCACAGGCTATATTGGAATCGAATTATGGTAAAAGTGAATTAGCTGTTAACGCAAATAACTTGTTTGGGATGAAGGGCAGGTATCATGGTAAATCCGTTAAAATGCCGACAGTTGAATATGAACATAATAAAAGCTATACAACGGAAGCAGAATTTCGAGCTTACCCCGATTGGAATAGTGCATTAAAGGACCATCGTCAGCTATTATTAGAGGGTACCAGTTGGAATGCACATCAATACGAAGAGGTTTTGGCAGCGTCAACCTATCAAGAAGCTGCCTATGCCTTGAAAAAAAGCAATTATTCGACGGATCCTTTATATCCCGAAAAATTAATGGCTATTATCGAACAATATAATCTGGAAAAATATGATCATTAGGAGTTTCATAAAATGAATATACTCATTGCAGATGATGAATTAGCTATGTTAAAGATTTTACAAAACTATTTTCAAAGAGAGGGGTTCACGGTCTTTACCGCAACAAATGGAGAGGAAGCACTTGCCATTTTTTATCAAGAAAAAATTGATTTGGCCATTTTAGATTGGATGATGCCTAAAAAAGATGGGTTGATGGTCTGTCGTGAAATGAAACAAACACAAAAGATAAAGGTCTTACTGCTAACAGCAAGAGACACTGGTGAGGATGAATTTCAAGCGTTAGCAGAGGGGGCTGACGATTATGTCAATAAACCCTTTTATCCTAAGGTACTCATTATGAGGGCGAAAAAATTACTGCAAATCGAAGCTATACAACAGCTACAGAATGTGTCCTTCGATGTGACAAGTAAACGTGTTTGGCGAGCAGGGATAGAAATAGAGTTAACGAAAACGGAATTTGAGCTGTTACGAATTTTTAGCCAAAATCGGAGACAAATCTTGACGAGAGATCAGCTCCTGGATTTAGTGTGGGGATTGGACTATATGGGAGATGCTCGAACAGTGGACACACATATACGACGATTGCGAGAAAAAATAGGGGAGAACATTATCCAAACACATAGAGGTATTGGGTATAGTACAAGCGAATGAAACAGAAAATCGGCACAAAATTAACCATTTATATTACTTTAGTAGTCATACTTACATTTTCTATATCCCTTGGTGTAAGCCAGTTTTTTCTCCCTAAATTTTATCTTTATCAGCTGAATAAAAAAGTATCAGAAGCCTTTGAGACTTATCAAGTTTTAGAGGATGTAGAGTTGGTGGAGCGTCAATTTGATGTCACGATTATAGCAGTTCCATTGGAGGATTCCCTCAATGATCTGAATGAAAATTTAAGACTTCAACTGGCGAGAAAGCATATAGCTCTAAATAAATTTTGGGTTTCCGAGGAAGTACTTCAAACTATCTCGGAAGATAAAGTTGTAGGAAAGCTCTATGATCAGGGGAAGCAAAAGTCTAGCTTTATTGTGCATTATGCGAAAGAAGAGGATCAGCTTGTGATGATTGGAGCCACTATGGCACGTTTTACAGATATAGCCTCTTTTATTAATCGTTTTAATTTAGCCTTTCTAATAGTAAGCATTTTAATCATTATTATAGTTACGGGGCTCCTATCTCGAAAAATAACCAATCCATTAAATGAATTGCAACAAGTAGCAAAGGAAATTGGGGAACTGAATTTTCAACAGACGACCATTCAAACGGGTGATGAAATCGAAGAATTAGCAAAAAGTATTAATAAAATGAGTTTAACCCTTGAATCAGCACAGCAATTATTAACCCAACGAAATCTAGATTTAAAGCAATTTATGATGGGCTTAACACATGAGTTGAAAACGCCTCTCGCCCTCATTAATGTTTACTCAAGTGGGATTGAAGATGGGTTGGATGATGGCACCTATTTAACTGTTATTCATCAGCAAGTGGATCGTATGGAGAAAATCATTACAGATATGCTTTATTATGCTCGAACAGAAGAAAATGCTATGAATGTATCACATTTTGACTTTTTCCAGCTACTACAAGAAATCATCCAAAGCTATCAGCCTTTGAAGGGGGATAAGCAGATAGTTCTTCAATCTGACGTAACTACCTTTATGCTGAATAGTGAGCAGGAAAAAGTCTATTATATTGTAGAAAATTTGGTTAGCAATGCACTAAAATACACCTCGGGCAATGAAATAATGATTACCTTTCATTCGGGTATATTGAAAGTAAGTAATCATACAACGCTTCAGGATATTTCTAAAATATGGCAACCGTTTTATGTAGGGGAAAGCTCTCGAAATAAACATTTCTCTGGAACAGGGCTTGGTCTCGCTACAGTGAAAAGTCTTGCCGAACAGTTAGACTTTGTAACGGAGTCCGCACTATCAAATGGAAAAATAACGTTTACTATAGATTTTACAAGCGAGTAATAATCATAGGTAGTGAATATATGAAAACACGGTTTAGGCATATTCCTAAACCGTGTTCAGACAGAAGACAAACATCTTGTTCAATTAATACAATGTTTGGAATTAAAACGTAGAAAATCTACAGTCTAAGGTTGAGAAATGATATTCTTAACCTTTTTCTATATTTAAAGACTTAGTTTCACAGTAATACCCTTTGCCGCCAACATAAACTTTTTCTATTTCATTCTTGCTATTGGTTGCTAATTTAACTAAAATTTCAGAAGGCGAGTGTAAAGAATAGCCTTGTTCAAATACATAGACTTCTTTTTGCAGGTGATGCTGTTCATAAAGGTAGCAAGCTAATGCACCATTAGAAGTTCCAGTTGCTGCTTCTTCATTAATGTCGTATAGGGGAGCAAAATTTCTGCATATAATACGATTGTCATTAAAAGTATATAGATGCATCCCAACAACATTATAATACTGGCTCATTTCTTTAATTTTTTCAAAATTAGGTTGCAGTGCATATAATTGTGTTTCATTGGTTATAGGAATTAAAATATCTTTTAAGCCTGTCGAGACAATTTGAATGGGGTATTTATTGTCTATAGCTTTACTATCAAAACAGTTGATGAATTCGTTTGAAGATATAACATCATAGAATATCGGTTTGTTTTGTTCCATGAAAATGATGTCATCTTTTATCGTAATAGTAAGAACACCGCTGTTCGTTTCAATTGTATAGCAATCCCTGAAAAGTTTGTGTAAATGCATCAGTATCGTGAAAGAGCCAATTGTAGCATGACCACATAAATCAACTTCTTCTTTTGGTGTAAAATACTCAAATTTATAATCAGCCATTTCAGATTTTGATATAAATGCGGTTTCCGCATAGCCCAGCTGTTTGGCTATTTCCATTTTTTGAGTAGTGGTCAATGTATTCTCATCAAATACTACTCCTGCTTTATTTCCGCCTTGATGATCCTTGCTAAATGCACTTGCAACATAAACGGTTACGTTCATTAGACATCTTCCTTCCTCATTTATAGTGAATTGTAGCATAGAAAAAACTACGTAAAAACGTTGTTGTATAAATATACAATAAAACAAGAGGCGAACTATTTTAGTATCTGAACTCTCCAAAATAGTTTACCTACAGTCAAAAACGCGGTGCCGTCCTTCATCTACTAGGAAGAACGCGAATAGTAGCTGATTCCTTCTTTGTTTTAACCTTTAACGTCAGCCCCATGATAACGATGATAATAATTAATAAGGTGAAAAGGGCAACGTCAAATGTATTTGTCATATCTTTGATAATCCCAACAAGCATTGGTATGATACCACTAATGATATAGCCACCGAATTGAATCATTGCTGTCCATTCACTTGCCTCTTTTGGTGTAGTCGTTGCATCTAAAGGTAAAATCATTGCTAATGGGAATAAACCACCAGCACCAATCCCTGTTAATGTCGCACAGAAAATAGGGGAGATTCCACCCATAATTAACATGAAAATGCCGATAAAGGAGCTTGAAGCACAAAGTAGCATCCAAGGCTTTCTCTTGGAACTATTATTTATTAAGATGGGAATGATAAAGCTGCAAACCATCTGCATGACAGAAAAAATAGTGACGGTCGTTGCAGCGTAGGCGTCACTATATCCCATATCCTGTACTTTTGGAGCGAGCCATGTCGCGAGGGAATAATAAACACCTGATTGGAAACCGAACATAATCATAAGGAGCCAAACATATCGGTTTCCCCAAGGTAACCGACTTTTTTGATTTGCAGTTTTCTCAAATGACTCTTGAGATGGCTTTGATTTTTTAATGATAGGAATCCAAACAATGATACCTATAAGAGCGAATACCGACCATATCGCTAAAGCTGCGTTCCAAGATTGATGAAATGCATGCATAGCAGGAACAACTAAACCAGCACTTAAAGAGGCTCCAATTCCCATACCCGCAGAATATACACCAATCATAGTAGAAGAATATTTAGGAAATTCCTTTTTGATATAGCCTGAAATCAGTGGACCTGTTATGGCAATCCCTATCCCACTAAGAATAGCAGTTAATAATAAAAGGAAGGGGAAAGTTGCCACTAACCGTAAAGCAGTTGATATACCGATTAATAGAACGGATCCACCAATCGTCCACTCAATACCCCATCGTTCACTTAGCTTGCCAGCCAATGGCGCAAAAATCCCCATACAAAATACGGGTAGTGCCGTTAATAAACTTACTACAACACTTGTCATCTGCAAGTCTACTTGAATATTTTTCAATACTGGCGAGATAGATGTTATCGAAGCTCGTAGATTCATGGAAAGTATAAACAAAGAAAAAACGCTCCAAATAATCGGGAAGTTTTTTGATTTCGCCATCACTGAAAACACCTCTTTTAGTTATTATTTGATATACTATAGTTAACTTTTTGTTTAAAAAATAAACTATGATTAACCGACTTGTATAATATAGTATACTATTGGTGCAAAGTCAATGGAAGGGGTGCCATCTATTGCAGGAGGAGCATATGGATTTATCTAGTCAAGTAGGTATGAACTTAAGAGAGATTCGAAAAAATAAAAGGATGAGTCTCGAAGAGCTCGCGAGTGTTAGTAATGTCAGTAAGCTAACATTAGGGAAAATTGAACGGGGGGAAACAAATCCAACTGTTAATATCCTTTGGAAAATATGTAGAGGGCTTCATATTCCATTAATTTCTTTATTATCCTTTGAAGAAAATGTAGAGGTTCACCGTTTTGGATCGGAATATCAATTTGCAGGTCACAATAACGACTGGTTTGTCGAGCCTTTATTCAAAACAAATGGAACTGAATGGTATAGAGGTCGTCTTGATCCTAATAGTGAATATAGTGAGTGTCACTTAGCAGGCTCTGAGGAAGTTGTGCTTGTGTTGAATGGGCAATTGGAGCTGAAGGTCGGAGAGAAAACCCATCTGTTAAATCAATGGGATGTCATTAAGTTCAAGGGTGAAGAACTTCACACGTATATTAATCACTCAGATGAAAAAATACATTTAATGCTGTCATTAACGTATACAACTCCGTGATTGTCCCCTAAAAATTAGGCACGGATGAATGGTAAGGGTTACAAAGTAAAATAGATTGAATCTTTTAAAGAAAGATTTGCTCTCATTCAAAACAAACATCGGTATTTTCACGTAAAAATCGTCCTTACTAAGTTCAAGTAAGGACGATTTTTCACCGTTGTATTATTAAATATAACCCCAAATCATACATAGTAATGTTCCAAAAATGGTAACGAGCGCTATGACTAACCCATAATAAATATTGGTATAGATGGCGGGTTTATCATTCGTTTCACCAGCATGCATAAAGACAACTAACTGTAAGCCTGCCTGAATAAATGCTGTGACTAAAAGTATTGTCATCGTAATAGGCATTGCTATTTGAAAAAAATAGACACACGCTGCAATGATGGTAAGGATTATCGACAAGGCAAATCCCATCACCTGTTTTAGTGGGAATAAATCACTCATTTCACACCATTCCTTTCAAGTAAATGAAGCTGAAGATAAAAATCCAAACCACATCTAAAAAGTGCCAGTATAAGGAGAAGATGAAAGATTTATTGGCTGTTTCAGGCGTTAATCCACGCGTAATTAATTGGTAGACAATAAACATCCCCCAAAACACACCAAATGTGACATGGGCACCATGTGTCCCTAATGTTGTCAAAAGGGTAGCTGTAAAGGCGCTCGTTTGTAAGCCTGCACCAACATGCACATAATGAATAAACTCATAAACCTCAAATCCAATAAATGCTACGCCTAGCAATAGCGTCAACACATAGAACGTAATCATCGCTTTCATATAGCCTTTGCGCATAGCGTGTATGCCTAGACCAATCGTAAAGCTACTAGTGAGAAGAATAAATGTTTCAAATAAAACAGGTGTAATTTCAAAAATATCTGCTCCAGTAGGGCCAGTTCCGGTGCGATCCACTAACACAAAATATGCTGCGAACAGCGTTCCAAAGAGCATGATTTCAGCGCCGATAAAAACCCAAAAGCCTAGTATATTCAATTGATTTTGCTGTGTACTATATTCTAAAGGGAGTGATTGATCGATTTTCATGATTGACTACCTCGCAATTTTGATTCCGTTTCTTTCACTTTTTCGACAGGTACATAGTGTCCAGTGTCTTTTTCCAATGAACGATGAGCCATGCAAATAAAAATACCGATAGTTGTAACAATAGTTGGAATCCACATACCAAATACAAATGAGAAGCCCCAAGCAAAGAATATACAGCCTAGAATGAATGGTATCCCACTGTTATTTGGCATATGAATGTTTTCGTATTTTTCTGGGAACAAATCATGCTGGCGATATTTTGCATCCCATAATGCCTCAGTTGAAATGACATGCGGTACTTTTGCAAAATTATAGTACGGCACTGGATTTGGTGTAGCCCATTCTAATGTACGTGCGTCCCATGGGTCTGAGCCAATGTTTCTTGGTGCATAACGAATGCTGTAATAAACGTTGTATACAATTAACATAAAGCCAATCGTAAGACCAATAGCGCCGACAAAGGAAACCATATTCCACATACCAAAACCTGTGGAAGCTGAGTAAGTATACATGCGGCGTGCTTGTCCATCTAAGCCAGAGAAGAACATCGGCATAAAGGCAAGTAAGGTGCTAAGTGCAATAATCCAAGCCGTCACTTTGCCGATTTTTTCATTTAACATAAAGCCAAACATTTTTGGCCAATAGTAATGTAATCCTGCTAGCATGGCAAATACAACACCAGGAATAATGACCATGTGAAAGTGAGCTACTAAAAACATCGTATTATGGTACTGGTAATCAGCTGCTGACATACCTAGCATTACCCCTGTTACGCCACCAATTGTAAAAGTAGGGATAAACAACATGGCATACAGCATCGGCGTTGTAAAGACAATTTTTCCTTTCCACAGGGTGAATAACCAGTTAAAAATCTTCACCCCAGTGGGCACAGCAATCGCCATCGTTGTTATTGAAAAAATACTATTTGTTAAAGCACCTTGCCCCATTGTAAAGAAATGATGGGTCCATACTAAAAACGATAGGAAGGAGATAATCACCATGGAGCCGACCATCGATTTATAGCCATAGAGATTGCGTCCCGAGAAGGTCGAAATAATTTCACTGTAAAGCCCAAAGGCAGGTAATATGAGAATATAAACCTCAGGATGTCCCCAGACCCAAAAGAAATTCGCCCATAGCATATCCATACCACCATTGGATGTTGTGAAGAAATTCGTAGCAAATAGGCGGTCGAATGTTCCCATGACAAGTGCTACCGTTAATACAGGAAAGGCAAAAACAATAATAACGTTTGCGACTAATGAAGACCACGTAAACATAGGCATTTTCATTAATGTCATTCCTGGAGCACGCATTTTGAGAATGGTAACAATCATATTAATACCAGTAATTAATGTACCTAACCCTGAAATTTGTAGAGCAAACAAGTAATAGTTGACCCCTACAGATTGACTAAATTCATTATTAGCAAGAGGGAAATAATTCGTCCAGCCAGCATCAGGTGAACCCCCAATAACAAAGGAAATATTTAATAGCATAGCTCCCATGAAAAATAGCCAAAAGCTTAATGCATTCAAACGTGGGAAGGCCACGTCTCTTGCGCCGATTTGAAGCGGCACAATGTAATTCATAAAGGCCATAATAAACGGCATCGCCATAAAGATAATCATGACTGTTCCGTGTGTTGTAAATATTTCATTATAATGCTGGGCATCTAGTAATTTATTATCAGGTACTGCCATTTGCGCTCGCATCATAATAGCATCCGCACCACCACGGAATAGCATAAGAATGGCTGAAATTAAATACATAATACCAATGCGTTTATGATCCACTGTTGTTAACCATTCCCGCCAAAGATAACTCCACTTTTTAAAATAAGTTAATCCTACAATAATCGCTATAACCGTTAGACCAATAGCGACCATAGATGCATAAATAGCTGGGCTTGGATGGGGTATAGCAAAACGTTCAAAGTAATCCATCTGACTAGGTCTCCTTTCGACATAAACCTTATCGTAAACTAGTTTCGTTTGAGAAATTCATCATTAATTTATGGAGTGGCATGATCTTTTACGTGGGAAGAGCCATGCTGATGTCCGCCATTTTCACCCTCAGGCGCTGGTAGAAACGTTAAATGCGTTCCATTGAATGTGGCTTGTCCCACATGACCTGGTTGTAGTAACGTATTAAACTTTTCCTCCGTTAATAAATCTGCTGTTTCCTTTACTTCCTTGACCCATTCATCAAATTCATCATGAGTCACCGCTGTAACATTAAACGTATTTTCCGCAAATCCTTTTCCATTAAAGTTTGCATTTCTTCCCATAAACTCTCCGGGCATATCCGCAGCCAAATGCAAGGTATTCACCATATCGGCCATCGCATATTTTTGACCCCCAAGTTGTGGAATCCAGAAGCTAGTAATCGGTCCATACGAATAAAGCTTAAATTCGATTGGACGCTCTGCAGGAATATACAAATAATTTACGGTTTCAATATCTTCTTCTGGATAACTAAAATGCCATTTCCAGTTAGATGTTGCAGCATAAACGACTAAAGGCTTTTCATCTTTGTATTTTTCCGGCGTTGACTCCACCTTGTAATTACTTTGAACTGAAATAATAGACATGTACGCAACAATTAACACAGGGATACCTACACAAATTATTTCAACCATTGTACTTCCCTTAATATGGGGAGGCTTATAGTCGGGACTTTGCTTGGAAGCGCGAAATTTCATTAACATATAAGCTAAAATCACAAAAACGACTAGCACGATAAAGGACATAATCCCTATCGAAAGCATAATATCTTTGGCTTGCACTTGAGCTTGAGGACCTTTTGGGTCTAATACTAAAAGCGGGTCACAGCCCGTTAACATAGTGACAATAGTGAAAAGACCAATTAATCTGAGCCAACTTTTTTTCATAAACAAACCCCTTTAACTGATTCTTTGAAGTGCTATCGGTTACTATAGGCTTGTATGGATTTTGATTCACAATTGATTTTTATGATAGTGGTCCATATTTTGAAAGACAAGGTGTTTTGCAAGATTACACAGAACGTTCTAAAACAACAAAAATAATTTTAGTATAATATTATCGAGAGGAATAAGCGTCAGATAAGGGTTCTCGTAGAATTCTACGGGTTATAATTAAAAGTGGATGGTGAAAGTAATAAGGAAGTGGATGGTTATTAATCATTAACATTCTATTATGATTGACTTTTTAGCTTTTCAGACAAAGCTAGAAATAAGAGGCAATATAGAGGTGAAAAACTATGAATTGGAAACCAGATCGACATGCAAAAAAAGCTATCTATAAACAACTCGCAGAATATATGGAAAAAGGGATTGCTGATGGAACATTTCCGCCCGATAAACCATTACCATCAGAGCGATATTTAGCGAATACTTTACAAGTAAACAGAAGTACAGTTGTTAGTGCCTATGACGAATTAGAAGCAATGGGACTCATTGAACGCAATAGAGGAAGCGGTACGACCATTAGCAAAGATATTTGGGGAATCACACGAAAGCGAATTCCGAGCTGGAATCGATATATTGAGGCAGGCTCCTTTTTACCGAATCTACCAGTTACGCAAAAAATAAGAAAAGAGGCAGTGGATCATAAACTCATCAATTTAGCAACCGGAGAATTATCGGAGGATCTTTTTCCTAAAAGCGCATTAAGAGAGATTACGGCAACACGCTCTTTCATTGGTAGTCTAGGATATGATCATCCTCAAGGAAGTGAGATTTTACGAACGACCCTAGCAAACCATATAAAAACTAGCAGAGGAATTGATACAAATCCTTCTTCCATCCTCATTACGTCTGGAGCTCAACAAGCATTACATTTGATTGTCCAATGCTTGTTAAAGCCTGGAGATGCTGTCGCGATTGAAGATCCTTCGTATAACTTTAATTTACCTATTTTTAAATCGGCTGGATTAAAAATCCATTATCTTCCTGTTCATAAGGATGGCATTAATCCCGATGATTTGCAAGCCCTTTATAAAAAACATCGAATTAAAATGATATTTTTAAACCCAGATTTTCATAATCCAACTGGATCTTCGTTAAATATAAAGAAACGAGAGGCTATTCTAGACATATCGTCCAAGCTCGGGATTCCGGTAGTAGAAGACGATCCCTATAGCTTAACGGCCTTTTCAGGTGAGAAAAGACCAACTTTAAAATCATTAGATACAAACGGAAATGTATTATACATTAGCTCCTTGTCCAAAATCGTAGCTTCAGGTTTACGAATCGGCTGGATTATTGGTCCTACATCCGTTATTGAAAGACTATCCGATGCCAAGCAACAAATTGACTTTGGCCATTCCAGCTTCACACAATGGATAGCGAATGATTTTTTACAGTCCTCCAATTTTAACCTGCATATCGAGCATTTAGTGAAGGAATTGGAAAGACGCCGAGATACTATTGTCCAAAGTCTCCATACGTACTTAAAGGATGAGGTGACATTTTACGCGCCACAGGGTGGCATTCATATTTGGTGCCAAGTAATGGTAGAAGATTATAATGAAACACAATTACTAGAAGAATCCATTCAACGTGGGGTCATCTATGTGCCTGGCTCTACTATGGGATCACAAAAGGGATTTGTCCGTTTTACGTACGCCAGAGAAGATACCGAGTCAATAGACGAAGGAATCAAAAGGTTTGCAGAAGCACTGCATTGTCTAAATGGAAAAAGATGAATTTTTGTTAATTATAGACAAGTGGATGGTTAAATTAACAATGATGTGGATGGTTAAAAAAGTAGGGAAAGTATTTATGATAGAAACATGGATAACCAACATCCATCAAAGCTATCAACAATCATGGACGTGTGGAACGATTCACAATTATTCGCACAAGTAATGAAATCTGTAAATAGGGAAGGTGATAGAGGAACCTTGACTGTAATGCCGAGGACATTAGGGATGAGGTAGATCACTAATGCTAGTAGGTTTTGCGCTTCACAAAGGTTTAGGGAAAAATGCTAGAAAGCCACTTTTAATAAAGAGGTTATAACATTCACAACACCTATCGTTAATGTTGTCTGAAAGCTTTACCTGTTCGAACAGTCTCATTTTTAGCTTTAGCTGCTGATGAAAAAAATCAAGGCAGTCACTACTTATTATATTTTTATGCCCACGAGAATATAGAAGGGATATAGGCACCCCTTATATATTCAATTAAATCTAGTTAAAAACATCACTTAGCCACCTAGCTCCGCAATACCATCAGCGCGCTAGGTGGCTACTTTTATAGAAAGATTGAGAAAATACCTAGTTTCAATATTCTTGTTTACTCGCTAAGGGGAATGATGGTGGAAGTACAGGTAGGTGTGAAATAATATTAGAACACATATTTACAAGGGGAGATGTGGAATTTTTTACGAAGGTTTTTCAAGATGCAGGGGGGTCATTATAGGATGACTGGAACACGGGTGGTTTCTTGTGCAAGGTCTATTAACAGCCACTCAATTGACATAAAATATCAAATGGTGCACAGATTGAAAGCTCTGGGCTAATTGATACATAGGGAAACTATTTTTATTGCACAAGATGCTTCTGTTGATAAACAGAAGCATTTTTTGATTTTATCAAACGTCGGGGTGATGCAGATGAAATTTTAGTCCTTTGACAACGCCTGTACTGTTGTGTAATGCGTTAGCCCAATATGGTGGCACCATTATTAGTGTTTCGCATGACTGCCGATATTTAAAGGAAGTTGTATCAACCATTTATGAATTAACGAATGATGGCTTAATCAAGAAATCAACAATAAAAAAAGTCAATTCTCTGTAAGAAAAGAATCGACTTTTTACAAAAAAATATATGTACAACACATTGAAATCAACAATGGTTTATGGTAAATTTATAGAGATAGACATTGTATAATTAAAGTACCACGCACTTTCCCTATCTTAATTATACAATATACTCTATTCTTTCGTCAACAGTTTTATTATTTATTTTTAAAGGAGTGGTTGCTATGAAATCAGCAAAGGCACTACAACAGATGGGAGGAAAACCTACTCAGCTCATTGACGAAGAAGTCGAGACCTAAAAAGATAATCGAAATTCTCAAGAAAATGAAAAAGATAAAAGAAAGTAGGATTGATATTATATGTCGGAGAATACCATGTCTGCCCAGACAAAAACGCCATACGGCATGATTGCCATTTTATTTATTGGGGCATTTGTAGCGATTTTGAATGAAACATTATTAAACATTGCCCTCCCAGCCATTATGACGGAATTTGACGTAAAAGCCACTGCCGTACAATGGCTTTCAACGGGCTATATGTTGATTAACGGTATTTTAATACCTGCGAGTGCGTTCTTTATTCAACGCTTTACGGATAAAAAGCTATTTATTACCGCCATGGCCTTATTTACGCTAGGTACGTTCCTAGCGAGTATTGCACCAGCATTTGGTGTATTATTAGCAGCCCGTATGATACAAGCTGCAGGCTCAGCCATAATGATGCCTTTACTAATGAATGTTATGCTTACTGCATTTCCAGTTGAAAAAAGAGGGGCAGCGATGGGGATGTTTGGTCTCGTGATGATTACTGCTCCCGCAATAGGACCTACACTTTCCGGCTGGATCATTGAACATTATAGCTGGAGAATGTTATTCGATCTTGTTCTGCCAATTGCCATTTTGACATTAATTTTTGCAGCGTTTAAATTGAAGGATGTGACACCACAACGTGCCATTAAGCTTGATGTGATATCACTCATTTTATCAAGTATCGGATTCGGCGGCCTGCTGTATGGTTTTAGTTCAGCAGGGGAAAAAGGTTGGGACGACATACTTGTCTATGGAACAATCATCATCGGGACGATCGCTTTAATTACCTTTGTCCTTCGTCAACTTCGAATGGATGAACCAATGCTTGAGTTTCGTATTTTCAAATATCCTATGTTTGCCTTATCATCGGCAATTTCCATCGTCATTGCGGTGGCCATGTTCTCTGCAATGATTTTAATGCCTATTTATGTGCAAACAATTCGTGGCATTTCACCAATGGATTCAGGTTTATTAATGCTACCAGGTGCAATTGTAATGGGAATCATGTCTCCAATTACCGGGAAGCTCTTTGATAAATATGGCGCAAGAAGTTTAGCCGTATTTGGTTTAATCATCACCATTGTCACATCCTATTACTTTAGTAAGATAAGTATGGATACGGCTTATTCGACACTTGTTCTTCTGTATACATTACGGATGTTTGGGATGTCAATGGTCATGATGCCAGTTATGACTAATGGGCTGAATCAGCTACCAGCGTATAATAATCCACACGGAACAGCAATGAACAATACACTTCAGCAAGTATCCGGTGCTATTGGGTCTGCTGTATTGATTACAGTCATGAACAATAAAACAACTGCCAAGGCAGAAGAAATAGCTGCTAGCGCTATGAATAATATGAGTGCCAATGCACAGACATCTACACAGGGTGCCGCTGAGCTAAAACAACAAATCATGAATGAAGCCATGCTTCATGGTATTAATTATACCTTCTTTATTTCAACATTGATTGCGGTAATCGCACTCATTCTTGCATTCTTTATTAAGAGAGTTCAACCAAATCATGAAAATATGATGACTCATGAGGATGCTGAACAACAAGTAGACGTGAAATAAGTAGTCAAAAACGGGTGTTGCTAATGATAAGCAGCACCCGTTTTTTAGTGAAAATAAACCTCGGCTTCAGCTACAACTATACAGTGGTTATCTACTGGCTTTGTGCGATAGGAGCTGCTGTTGTATTACCCTTTTTACAACACAAACGAAAAGCCTATTTGTAGAAACACTCAATGCTACGGCTGAAATGGTTCTCTATCTTAGTCCAGTGATACCTATTATTTCATGACCATCTAGGCGATTATCGCCTTTATTTTAACGCGATTGGTTCCCTCTAAAAAAATGGTGCAACAAAACGGTTAAAAATGCTTTGGGTTGAGGGGCGAGCGGAGAAGGGGAGCTTGACATAAAAAAATGGTGTTTCATCCATGTGAAACACCATTCCATATTATTGAGTTAATCGTTGGATAAAAGCATCTAAATGTTCGATTGTCACATAATCGTTAACACCAAATAAATTATCACCTTTACCTACCGTAATTTTATTGGATGCAAGGATGGATACATAGCTGTTAGCCCAATGAGCTCCAGGAACATCTAGAAAGTTTTCTGTTGTTCCTTGTTGTTTTAAGTGGAATGCTTCTACTAAAACTTTTGATAGTTGACCGCGTGTAATAGGTGAACCTGGATTGAATTTCCCGTTTTCATCACCAGTAAAGACACCGATTTTTTTTAGCGCTTCAGCAGCACCTGCATATTTAGACCCTGGCTTTACATCAGGAAAACTTGAATTTGTTTGACTAGTATCTAATTGTAGTTTTTTAGCTATTTTAAGAGCGACTTCTCCACGTGATGAATAAATAGTAAAGTCTATTTCAGCATCTTTTACCTCTCCATAATCCGAGAAGCTTGCAACACGTTTTGCCCCCACGTAACGAGATCCC
This sequence comes from Lysinibacillus sp. NPDC056220, assembly GCF_049315265.1. NCBI lineage: Bacteria > Bacillati > Bacillota > Bacilli > Caryophanales > Bacillaceae > Lysinibacillus > Lysinibacillus sp. NPDC056220. The sequence goes on along the minus strand of NZ_JBMOXD010000003.1, from coordinate 175,698 downwards.
CAATAATAAGGGTCATTGATTTTATCCATTTTAACCCCTGAACTTGTCGTAGCCGAAATAAAATTGCTGTCACCTATGTAAATGCCAACGTGTGAAACACCGCTTCCCGAAGTATTAAAAAATACAAGATCGCCAGTCTTTAAATTATCTTTTGCGATAGAAGTACCTTGTTGATATTGAGCATTCGATGTACGTTCTAATGAAATACCTACCTTAGAAAATACTAATTGTGTATAGGCTGAACAATCAATACCTGTCTTAATATCTGTGCCCCCATATTTATAAGGAGTGCCAATATATGCTTTAGCTGTATTTGTTATATCTGTATATGTAGCTGCTTGCGCATCGTGAATACCTATTCCTGTAAAGAACATAAAAGACGCAAAAATCGGTAGTAATATTTTTTTCTTCAATTAATCCTTACCCCTTTCAAAAAGCAATCGCTTTTGAACTAAAGTAAGAATATCATGAAACGGTTAAGAGTTATTTTTCAATCATATTACTGATTAACACTTTCCTATAATTCTGACATGTTATTTTTAATCATGTAATGTATCTGCAATAATTATGGTCAATTTTACTAAAAATATATGAATTAATTGGATATTTAGGGATAAAAGAGATATTAATTATATTTATGCTAAATTCCATAATCAATATCTCTTACTAGCAAAATATAAATAGTGGAGATTTAATAATGAATCTTCGTTATAAAAATAGAAAGGAGGGAATTATGGTCAATTGACTTGAATAAATGAAATCTTCATCTAGGTAAGACACTATCAGCTAAAGAATATTCAATCAGAGGCAAGTTTCCAATTTAGATAAAGCGTATTTCTAGTTATTTTAAATAGTAGCTTTAGTCAAAAACATGTAATGTCGTTTCTTTTTTTGTTTAAAGTGAACAATGTTATTTAAATGCTCCTATCCTACAATTAAATTAAGCAATTAACATAATAAAAAATAAAAAAGGAAGTGATTGAAAACGAAAATACCTGATTTTTTTGTGCAATATGTGCAAAAAATCTCAACCACCTCTTGCTGTGAAATAACAGTCTTGAAGAGATGCGAATGTCTCTTCTAGAAACCTATGGTAACTAGTTAATCAACAGACGTATTAGTAAAAAAATAATAGGAAGGAATTGATTGAAATGTTAGTCAAATTATTAGAACCATTAAATGTTTCAGATTCGATCATTGAAAAATTAGCGGAGCCAATCAAACAGGCCGGACACGAATTTGTTTATTACAACAAGAAAACAACGGATAGTGCAGAATTAGCAAAACGTAGTGAAGGTGCAGATGTGATTATGATTGCTAATAATCCTTATCCTACAGAAGTGATTGATCAAAATGCCAATTTAAAATTAATAAATGTAGCCTTTACAGGTGTTGATCATGTAGGTATCGGGCAAGCGAGAAATCAAGATGTTATGATATGTAATGCAGCTGGATATGCGAATCAAGCAGTTGCTGAATTAACAATTGGTTTAGTATTAGATGTGTACCGCCGTATCTCTCAGGGTAATAAAGAAATCCATGCCGATCATTTCCCAGGAGCATTCCAAGGTAGTGAAATTAAAGGGAAAACAGTTGGTTTGATTGGTACAGGAAAGATTGGCATGATGACTGCTCGTTTGTTTAAAGCATTTGGCGCAAAAATAGTAGCTTCAGACCAATCTAGAAGAAATCCAGAAGCTGAAGCTTTGGGTATCGAGTACATGGAATTAGATGAGTTATTAGCACAATCAGATATTGTGTCATTACATATACCACTACTTTCAAGTACAAAAGGATTAATCTCTAAAGAAAAATTAGAATTAATGAAAGAATCAGCTATTCTAATCAACTGTGCACGAGGTCCAATTGTTGATAATGATGCATTAGCCGATGCTTTAAATGAAGGGCGAATTGCAGGAGCGGGAATTGACGTATTTGATATGGAACCGCCAATTCCTGGAGACTATAAACTATTACAAGCCAAAAATGTTATTTTAACACCCCATGTAGGCTTCCTTACAAATGAGGCAATGGAACTACGTGCTAAAATTGCATTTGATAACACCATGGCTTTTTTAGAGGGAAAACCTCAAAATATTATTCGCAGATAATCATTTTCTAATAAACGCTAAATGACGTGGGTATAGTTTGAAATTCGAAACAAGGAGAAAATACTATGACATTAAAACAATTAGCAAGAGAAGATTTAAAAAATCGTATTTTCCATTGGCCTGATATTCAAGAGTTTAGAGAAGAAGAAGCGACAAAACATATTTTTTATGAAACACCTAATACTGTTGGAGCTATATGGTGTATGCGTCCAGGGCAAACTTTGCCACTTCACTCACACGAGAAAGCGGATGATATATGGGTTGTTATTGAAGGGACAGCTGATTATTATCCAGAATGTGGTGAAATGGTTCAAATTAAAGCTGGTGATGTTGTCGTTTCACGTGCAGGAGAAAAGCACGGAATGACTAATAATTCTAGTAGAGATTTCGTCATGTTAGGGTTCGCAGGTCCCACACCAATAGGCTTTATTGCGCATAAACATCATTAAATTAACGATCACGTCTGTTGATTAACTAGTTTTCATAGTAAAAAGATTCCTCCTTGATGATCCATTATCTACAAGGTGGAATCTTTTCTGCGATCACAAAGGACTGTCACATGAGAAAAATTCCATTTTACAAAATAGGATTTGAGCAAAAATGTTTGCACGAGGATGGCGATCAGTCCGATTACCTATAGGGTAGTCGGGCTTATTTTTGTTGATTCGAGCCGAGAAAAGTTTGTAGATACAAAAGCACTGAGGAGGAATCGGTAAATAAGAATGCCATAAGTCATGCATTTATAAACAATTCAAACATTGGCTTTTGTCTAAAATGTGCAATGCTGGTTCTGTTTTTGTTAAAAGTGAACAATGTTATTTACGTACTCATCACCTAAAATTAAATTAAGCACTACATAAGTAAAAAAAAAAGAAAAATGGGAGTGTCATATTATGGGACAAACAGTTAAGAATGACCCGAATTATTACAAAAAAATCATTTTTACTCTGTGTTTAGGTTGGGTAGCTATTTGGATTTATCGTACAATACTTACACCAATATATCCACAAATTCAAGAATCGCTTGGTAATATTAGCGATACTCAAGTAGGACTTATTGCTTCTATTTATTTCTTTGCCTATACGGGTATGCAAATTCCATCAGGAATACTCGTTGATAAATTTGGACAAAAACGAGTATTGATCCCTGCGTTTATCATATTTGCATTAGCAGCATTCGTCATTGGATCAAGCACGACAATCACTCAAGTTTATGTAGGCGCCTTAATGGCAGGTCTTTCGACTGGCTCATACTATGGTGCGGCCTTCTCTTTATCCGCTAAATATATGCCAAAAGATAAGAAAAGCTTTTCTAATGCGATCATCAACAGTGGTTCGGCATTAGGGATGGTTATTGGTCTAGTAGGCTCATCTGTATTAGTAGGTGGCCTTGAAATCCAATGGAATTACATGCTTTATATGATAGCAGTCTTAATTGTAGCTGTAACATTTGTGTTTATCTTATTTGTTAAACAAGACAAAAAAGCTACAAACGAAACATCCGAAGATAAAATAACAGCTCAAGCCACAGTATCTCAAGGCGTAGAATTATTCTCGATAAAAAAATTAGTTATTTACTTCGTCTATTTTGCAACATGTTATGGTTATTACATGATAGTGACATGGTTACCATCATTCCTTGTCGGAGAAAAAGGATTTGAACAAGGTTCAGTAGGATATGTAGCTGCTTTAGTTGCAGTCACAGCAGTACCTGGTGCATTGATATTTTCTAAGTATATTGATAAAAATGCACATATGCGTCAGAAATTAATAATCTTCTTGTTAATTGGGGCAGCCGTAACTATTAGTTTAACCGTATTTGCACCTAACCCTTCTGTCCTCTATGCAGCATTAATTTTATACGGTTTATTAGGTAAACTTGCCATTGATCCAGTTTTAATCACATATGTAACGGATTCAGTACCTTCCAACAGCATGGCCAAAGCACTAGGTATCTTTAACTTCTTTGGAATGACTTCATCAGTTATTGCACCAACTCTTACAGGTTATATTGGTGATATCACTGGTTCAAAAGTATTAGCATTCTATATTGCAGCAATACTTCTTGCAGCAGCAGCGATTTTATTCTTCCTGGTCGTGATGTTGAAAGAGAAGAAAGCAACCCATCCCCTAACTAATGAATAAAGTAAAGCTACCTATTAGCGGAGATTTAATACATCTCCCGCTGATAGGTAGTTTTGTTATTGCTGCCTAAAAGCGACGATGCTCGTGGAACCGTTGTGAAAGCAGCTTCATTTAAATGTGGATTCAATCGAATAAGCGTGTCGGTTTATTGATAATAGCTTGAGTAGGAGCTGCTACATTGAATGGTAAAATAGGTAAAAAGAATCCCGCTAAAAAGCATTCATAACAGCTTTTTAGCGGGATTTTTAAGTTTAAAAATTTACTTTCTCTGAGGCAAATAATGCTAATCGTAGATCCAATGAAATATCAGGCGATTCGATAGACTGACCTAAAATCTCTTCACATTTTTTAATACGATATTTTACTGTATTCCGATGAATAAATATATCTTCAGAGGTCTTTGTCAGATCACAATGATTCGCCAAATAGATTTTCAATGTATGCTTTAGTTCTTTTTCTTTTGTCGATTTTGGATAGGCTAATGAACCTAGTGTATACGTGATAAACGGTTTTAATTTATTGGCTGGAATGAGTTGTAACAATTCTTCTACACTTTTAGATTTATAGAGTTCAATAAATTCCACTTTACTACTTTCAGACTTATGATCAAAAGCTTCATTCGCTTCAAAATAAGAGAGTGGTAACTGTGAGAATTCAGTCACTTCATTACCAATACCGAATGACAGTGTACTATTAAAAAGTTTATGATACTCTTTTTGGATATATTTGCAGTAATCTAAATAATATTGATGTTTAGTTTGTAATAGGATCGTAAATCGATGATTACCTGGAGACCTATAAACACTGATAGAAGGATCAATGTCAGTAAATTTATGTGTTAGCCACTCAAAAGTCATTTGATAACGTTCATTCAAATAGATATTATTTTCCACATCCCTTTCTTGATCAATCGCACAAACGATTACTTGATAGAAATTGGATGGGTGAATATGGTGCTTTTTTAAAAACTCAGGGTGCTGTTTGACTGAAATAAGATTATCAGGATGCTCAGACATCAATGTTTCGAAAAATCGGTTGACATCTTGTTGTTCTGCTTCTTTGATTTTACTGTTTTTATAAATGGCGAGACTGAGTGTATTGACGGCTTGTTCTATGGCAAGCAAACTAAATGGATAGGTGAGCGTATTAACATTTGAAACCATCAAATAATACGGGAAATATTTAAATGCTGGAACTTCAAATATAATATGCTCCTCTTGGAAAGATGCTTTATTATTAGGTGAAATTTGCTTGGAATTAACACATCTTTTGAAGTAACTAAGATTTTTTTGAATTTGCTCTGATTGTTCTTGGAAGTGATGGCTCATCGTTTTAATTTGATGAAAAGGATTTAAGAGCATCACAGGGACTCTAAGAAGTCTGCTCATTCGTTCAATCATCATTTCCAAGCTCAAACCTCTCATCAGCATGGTATTTAATTCTTGTTGGATATCTAATGCAAAATATAACTTTTCAGTTTCTTCATCCAAGATATAGGATGATATATGATGTGTAATGGATCCGAGATTCCAACTATCAGGGATTCTAATAATGGGGAATTTTAACTTGTTTGCAAATTCTATTACTTCATCATCAATTTTTTCTAAAAAACGCGATAATTTAACGCCTATGCCAGCAACTTGTATATCATTTAATTCTAGAATGAGATCCTTTAATCCGGATTGGTCGTGTTGATAACACATACCCGTAGTGACGATAAATGAATGAGGTGCTGTGAAATTTTTAATATCTGGTGTTTCCGTAATATCGACCATTTCTACTTCTCTATCTAAATCTCCCTCTTCATTTAATAATGTTAAATCAGAAAATTGTTGGACAGACATGATTTCTTTTAATGTTGTCATAAGGATCATCTCCTTTATATTTGTTAGAAAAAGACCAAAATAATAAGAAATATATTTGTAAAACGCTACAAGGATAACCTATCACTCTGATTGTATACTATTTTTGAAGGTTAATATACGTATAATTCTTTATTTCGAAATAGTAAAGGAGGAATCTTACAATCGTACTTGTAATGACTTTTGCCAATCTTTCTGACTTCTCTGGGCTTAGCACTTCTCTAGCACCCGACCTGCCAAAACGGATGAATTCTTCCCATTTGTTAGTCCAGTATTTGGATGGATGGGTGTCTTTCTAACGGAATCGGTTGTAAATAATCATGCACTATTCGAAAGCTTACAGGCAGTTACTGGGACGCAGATTGGCATCTCGCGTTCATGCTAATAGCAGCTAACACTGCTGGGGGAAGCAAAGCAAAAGTGATTTCTACACAATCTATCCCGATTGCAGCAGCAGCCTTTCATCAAACCGGGGATGAGTCAGAAACCTTTCAATAGCCAATACGATATAACTGGCTTGCTCCTATTTGTAAGGTTCATGATTTATCCTTTAATCATTTTAATAGGGACTATACCACATAGATTTACTATATGGTTTTTGTTTTTTAGTAAGGATAGAATGGATGATTTACTCCACTCATACCCCGTCTTAAAGCCTTTCCATAATCGATAGCAAAAAGCGTTCTTTTTTACTCCGAGCTACTTGCTCCTTATCCATATCTATTTGTCTAAAGTGCATAAAAAGACTATCCATTATTGTTCATTGTGTCAATGAATGGTTATGGGGGAGGACCTATAATAAAAGTGTAGAAGGAAGGAGTGAAAGAGGTATGGATATTCAATCAACTTTTGAAATGTTAGATAAGAAATTTACAGGTTTTGGTGGCTTAGAACAAGGTGGAATTACACGCCTTTTATATTCTCAAGAATGGAATGATGCAGTTCGTGAACTGGAAAAAACATTCAAAGAAGAAGGATTAGAAGCAAGCTTTGACGATATCGGGAACTTAACTGGGCGTCTGGTTGGCAGTAAATATCCGGAAGAAACCATTTTAACAGGATCACATATCGACACAGTAGTTGAAGGCGGTCATCTAGATGGCCAATTCGGTATCTTAGCTGCACTAGTGGCTGTGAAATATTTAAAAGCTAAACACGGCCAACCACTACGCTCATTAGAAGTATTATCTCTTGCAGAAGAAGAAGGCAGTCGATTCCCTTACACATTCTGGGGTAGCAAAAACTTCTTTAACTTAGCTAAAAAATCGGATGTTGACACAATTGCAGATGCTGAGGGCATTAAGTTCGAAGACGCGATGCGTAAATCAGGCTTTGATTATCGTAAAACTACTGACGTTCGTAATGACATCAAAGCATTTGTTGAAATTCATATTGAACAAGGCAAAGTGCTAGAGACAGAAAACAAAACAATCGGTGTTGTTAATGGCATCGTTGGTCAAAAACGCTTCACGATCAATTTAAAAGGTGAAGCAAACCACGCTGGTACTACGCCAATGTCATTACGTCGCGATACAGTTGTTGCCTATAGTGAAATTGTCTCAAATTTAACAAAACGTGCTAGAGAAATTGGGGAACCACTTGTATTAACGTTTGGTCATATCACACTTGTACCAAACACAGTAAATGTAGTTCCTGGTGAAATTACGTTCTCAGTAGACTGTCGTCATATTGATCAGCAAATATTAAATGATTTTGCAGTAGAAATCGAAGACAAAATTAAATTAGTCGCTGAAGCAAATAGCATGACTTATGACATTAATTTATGGATGGATGAAGCACCAACATTGATGGACAAAAAAATTGTTCAAATCATTGAACAAGCAGCAAAGAACAATGTAGGGAATCAATATAAAGTGATGCCATCTGGTGCAGGACATGACTCACAAATCTTTGCACAATATGTTCCAACGGCAATGTTATTTGTACCTTCTATTGGTGGAATTAGTCACAACATTAGTGAAGAGACGAAGATAGAAGACCTTGTTAAAGGTATTGAAGTATTAAGTGATGTACTTTATGAACTAGCATACAAAGAATAAAAATAATGAAAAAGGAGCCAGATACTTATGGGTTACTTAAATCAAGTTCAAGGATACAGAGAAGGTTTATTAGAAACACGTTCTGTCATTAAAAAAGACAATTATGCGGTAATCACACCAGATGGCCTAGTTAATAATGTTGTACCTGGCTTCAAAGATTGTGACGTCACAATTTTAGGGTCCCCGCGTTTAGGTGCAAGATTTGTAGATTACTTAGTAACAGTAAAAAACCAAGGTGGAAACAAAGCGGGCTTCGCTGGTGATGGTATTCAATCTTTTGTATACGTTGTTTATGGCAAAATCAATGCTTTTGCAGATGGTAAAAAATACGAATTAACTGAAGGTGGGTATTTATATGTGCCTCCTCACTTACAGTTAACTTTTGAAAATAATAATAACGGTGAAGATAGCCGTTTATTCTTATACAAAAAACGTTATCAACCTCTTAAAGGACAACCTCTTAAAGGGTTTACGCCAGAAGTCGTTACAGGTAATGTGCACGACATCGAACAAGAGGCATATGAAGGTATGAAAGAAGTATTAATTCAAGACTTATTACCAAAAGAAATTGGCTATGATATGAACATTCATATTCTTTCATTCAAACCAGGTGCTTCACATGGTTACATTGAAACACACGTTCAAGAACACGGCGCTTATGTTTTAAGCGGGCGAGGCATGTACAACTTAGACAATGAATGGATGCCGGTTGATAAAGGTGATTATATCTTTATGGGCGCTTATGTACCACAAGCAACCTATGCAATTGGTTTAGATGAACCATTCTCATACATTTATTCTAAAGATGCAAATAGAGATATTGATTTATAAAAAGGGAGTCTATTATCTCCGATAGTGAACCAAAGATAAATTAGGCATCTTAGTTACAAAAAAATTTCTAAAATAAAATTCTGATTATTCAGAATGTGAAACAAAATATTAATTAAATGAGGAGTAAACAAGATGCGTGTATCTAAAGAAGAACTATTTAATTTAATGAAGCAAAAGTTTATAAAAGCTGGATTAAATGAAGGAGCGGCACATGATGTTGCAGACGTATTAACATACGCTGATCATAGAGGTATTCATTCACATGGTGCTGTACGTGTTGAATACTATTCTGAACGAATTGCAAAAGGCGGGATTACAAACAATCCCAACTACACATTTGAACAAACAGGACCAGCATCTGCGATCTTTAATGGGGATAATGGTCCAGGTCACCAAATAGCAAAACAAGCGATGGAAAAAGCGATTGAAATGGCTAAAAAATCAGGTGTTGCCGTTGTTGGTATGAAAAATATCTCACATAGTGGTGCTTTAGGTTACTTTGTTGAAATGGCAGCAGAACAAGATATGGTTGCTCTAAGTATGTGTCAATCAGATCCAATGGTCGTACCGTTTGGCGGAACTGAACCTTATTTTGGGACAAACCCAATTGCTTATAGTGCACCATCTGCTGATGACCGCATCATTACATTTGATATGGCGACTACTGTCCAAGCATGGGGCAAAATCTTAGATGCAAGAAGTAAAAATGCATCGATTCCAGACACATGGGCTGTGGATGCTACTGGTGCACCTACAACGAATGCAAGAGATGTTCATGCACTCCTACCAATTGCAGGTCCAAAAGGATACGGCTTGATGATGATGGTAGATATTTTATCAGGTAGTCTTCTAGGAGTCCCACATGGTATCCATGTATCTTCTATGTATCAAGACTTAACTAAAGGACGCGATTTAGGTCAAATTCATATCGTCATTAACCCTGCCTATTTCACAGATTTGGATGCTTTCAAGCTACAAATTACAACTATGCTCAATGAATTAAAAGCACAGCCTGCGGCAGAGGGCTATGGAGAAATTTATTATCCAGGTGAACGCGGTATATTAAGAAGTAAGGAATATGATAAGGAAGGTATTGAAATCGTAGACGACATTTACAACTATCTTGTGTCAGACGACGTTCATTACGATCGTTATCATGGAAAAAATAGATTTGCAGAATAATAAAATTGGAGGTTCATCATGTTATACACAATTATAAAAGAAAACACTTATAAAGACTCCATCGTGTTAATGCTTTTATCCAACAAGTTGTCTGCAATTGATGGTGTAAACAAAGTATCGATCATGATGGGAACACCAGCGAATAAGGACATTTTTAAATCTTCTGGCTTAGGCACGGATGAATTAGAAAAAGCAAAGCCAAATGATATCGTCATCGTTGTAGATACAGAGCAGGAAGAAAAAGTAGACGAAGTGAAAGAAGAAGTAGAAATCGCTTTAAAAGGTGATTCAGATTCACAAAATACGTCTAAAGGTCAAGAAGCTCATAACTGGAAACGTGCAATGGAGCTTGCGAACAATCCAAATTTAGCGTTAATTTCAATTCCTGGTCAATATGCCGCAATGGAAGCGGAAAACGCATTGAACGAAGGTTTACATGTGTTCATGTTTAGTGACAATGTTTCGAAAGAAGACGAAGTGAAACTAAAACAAAAAGCGCATGAAAAAGGGTTATTAGTGATGGGTCCAGACTGTGGTACTGCCCTTATTCACGGTGTCCCCATTGCTTTTACAAATAACGTCAACGAAGGCGATATCGGTATTGTTGGGGCATCAGGTACAGGGATTCAAGAAGTCACTACAATTATTGACCGTTATGGTAAAGGTGTTACAAATGCTCTTGGAACAGGTGGACGTGATTTATCGACGGAGGTTGGTGCTATCACGATGTTAGATAGCATCAAAGCGTTAAATCAAGATCCAAAAGTAAAAGTCATTACAGTGATCTCCAAACCACCTGCAGAGGAAGTACAACGCAAAGTATTAAACTTATTAAGAAATATTGATAAACCAGTGGTTACGCTATTTTTAGGTGACAAACCTTCCTATCAAGAAGAGAACATCTATCATGCTTATACACTTGAAGAAGCAGCAGTTGTAGCTGTCCAATTATCAAATGGTGATAAACCGAATTTTGAACCGACAACAGCTGATGTTAACGTTGTATTAAAAGAATCACAAGTTGGTATTAAAGGTTATTATTCAGGTGGTACATTAGCATCTGAAGCGGCTATGCTAGTGAGAGATGCTTTTAAAGATACAATGACTGAAGAGAAAAGCGAAAGCTATGTTTTAAAAACAAACACTCATGAAATCATTGATTTAGGTGATGATGTTTATACAAAAGGTAAACCACATCCGATGATTGACCCTGAAAAACGTATCGAAATGCTTGAAAAATCTATGAATGACCCTGATACTGCAGTCATTATGATTGATAACGTAATCGGTAACGGTGGTCATGAAGATATGGCTAGTGAGCTAGCACCAACCATCAAACGTATTTTGGATAATGCACGTCAAGAAGGTCGTCAGCTTGCAGTGCTTGCAACGGTTGTAGGTACAGCACAGGATATTCAAGGTTACGATAAACAAATTACCATTTTAAAAGAGAGTGGTGCAATTATTTGTAAAACCAATGATCAAATGGTCCGCACAGCTATCCAACTTGTAGGTGGTAAAGTGGAACAACCAATTACTGATGTACAAAAATTTGACTATACAGAAGAAAGCTTAGTAGTGGATGAGAAAATCATGTCCTTCATCAATATGAAACCTAGCGTTATCAATATTGGGCTAAAAAGCTTTACGGAAGCTGTTCAAAACAGTGGCTCAGAGTGTGTTCAATTTAACTGGCGCCCAATTGCTGGTGGCGATGAGAAGTTAATGAAAGTACTTCAATTCTTAAACTATTATGAAGGAGGCACAATCTAATGGGATACAAAACAATAAATGAAGCGAACGAAGCCGTTATCCAAAAGATCATAGCAGCAGCACCATTTTTAACGGATGTTGTACCTGCTAAATCTGTGATTCCTGAATTAGAAGAGTACGTGTTATTACATGCTGGACCTCCAATTAAATATGAAAACATGACAGACCCAATGCAAGGTTCCTGTGTTGGCGCAATCCTTTTTGAAGGATGGGCAGAAGACGAAAAGAATGCACGTGAATTACTTGAAAACGATAAAATCAAATTCATTCCATGTCATCATGTGAATGCGGTTGGACCAATGGGTGGTATTACTTCACCTAACATGCCAGTCCTTGTTGTTATTAACAAGGAGAGTGGTAACGAAGCGTATTGTCAAATGAACGAAGGGATTGGCGCAGTATTACGTTTCGGCGCTTATAATGAGCAAGTCATCAATCGTTTACACTGGATGAAAGATGTATTAGGTCCCGTATTAAGTAAAGCCTTAAAAAGAATTGATGGAGGCTTGAACGTCAACGTATTGATTGCTAAAGCTATTGCTATGGGAGATGAGTTCCACCAGCGAAATATTGCAGCTTCACTTGCATTTTTAAAAGAACTATCTCCAGTAATTGCTTCATTAGATGACGTTGAAAAAGATCAACGTACAGAAGTAATCCAATTCTTAGCTGACACAGACCAATTTTTCTTAAATATTGCTATGGCGACTGGCAAAGCGATGATGGATGCAGCACGGACAATCGAACACGGTACAGTTGTTACCGCAATGTGCCGAAACGGTGAAAACTTTGGTATTCGTATTGCTGGTATGGGAGACGAATGGTTTACTGGTCCTGTTAATACCCCGCAAGGATTATATTTCACTGGTTACTCAGCAGAAGATGCCAACACAGATATCGGTGATTCAGCGATTACAGAAACAATTGGTGTCGGAGGTATGGCGATGATTGCAGCACCTGCCGTAACACGCTTTGTTGGTTCGGGTGGATTTAATGATGCGCTTGAAACAAGTAATCAAATGACTGAAATCTGTATTAGCGAAAATCCAAACTTTGTTATCCCAACTTGGGACTTTAAAGGCGCATGCTTAGGTATCGATGCACGGAAAGTTGTTGAAACAGGGATCACACCAGTTATCAACACTGGTATTGCCCATAAAATTGCGGGGTACGGACAAATTGGTGCCGGTACAGTACATCCGCCAATCGAATGTTTTGAGAAAGCTATCACAGCATATGCTGAAAAGCTAGGATTTAAAGGATGATTTTACAAGCAAGTGCGGTTGGTTCAATCGCACTTCAATTATTGAATGAAGGAAAAACCTTTACCGTGCACAGTATGTTTGAAAAAGGTTTAAATATGGTTGATCAAGATGGAGAATTGATATTTGTTGGTACCGATGAAAATGGGACATTTCCGTTCGGGATCTTGCTTGATCCTCAAACGAGACAAACAGTAAAAACCAATATTAAGGTAGGCGATACATTAATATTTCGGAATAATCGTCTTTTTCATAACCGCTTCGAAATGGTGTTTAATATAAAAATACTACCGTTATATATGGATTTTGAACATGCAAATATAAATAAATTGAAAGAAAATTTTAAATACATTTCATTTACATCCTATGAATCATCAAATTTTGAACGAGCACGTGTATTATCCTTAATTAATCAATTACAAGATCCAACCCAAAATCTTGACGAGACATTCCGTTACTTTATTGGGCGTGGACAAGGTTTAACACCAACTGGTGATGATATACTAGTCGGCATATTGTACGGACATTTTATTAAAAATTTTATCGAACCTAAACATCTAGAAACACTAAAAGCTCTAATCAAGGAACCTTTAACAACCATTGTCAGTAAGCGTTTCTTAACCTGTGCTATAGACGGTGTATTTAGTTCGAAGATTACAGCATTGCAACATGATCCATCTTTAGAAAGCATGAACAGGCTTATAAAAGTAGGGTCATCATCTGGAATGGATACGTTATATGGCATTTACTTGTCATTAACTAAGGAGTGAAAGAAATGGGGAAAAGTGTAGTTATTGCTTTAGGTGGTAATGCTATTTTACAGCCGAAACAAGAAGCAACTTATGATAATCAATTCAAAAATGTAGTGTCGGCAACAGGCCATATGGTAGAAATTCGAGAAGCGGGTCATAACATCGTCATTACACATGGTAATGGTCCGCAAGTGGGGAATATCATTGCCCAAAATGAAGCTGCGAAAAATGTAGTCGAACCACTACCAATTCATGTTTGCAACGCAGAATCACAAGGTTTCATTGGTTATATGATGGAAACAGCTTTAAAAAACCATATGAAAGAACGTGGCATAGCTACAAATGTAGTGACATTGCTAACGATGGTTGAAGTCGACAAGGATGATCAAGCTTTTAAAAATCCGACTAAACCAATCGGTGTATTTTTTTCAGAAGAAGAAGCGCATCGTTTAGAAGAACAAGGCTTTACTATGGCAGAAGATGCTGGGCGAGGATATAGACGAGTTGTCCCTTCACCAGAACCAAAAGTGATTCATGGTATCGATGAAATTAAACGTTTACTTGATGAAACGATTGTTATTTCATCTGGTGGTGGCGGTATACCTGTATATCGTGAAGACAGTGGTCAATTACATGGTATTGAAGCAGTCATTGACAAAGACCGTTCAGGATTAAAGCTAGCACAACAAGTGAATGCAGAAGTTTTCATGATGCTAACAGATGTACCAAATGTCTATATTAATTTCGGTAAAGAAAATGAGCAAAAGCTAAGCCACATTACTGTAGCAGAAGCTGAACAGTATGTTAAAGAAGGACAATTCCCGGCAGGCAGTATGTTACCAAAAATGCAAGCAGCTATAGAATTCGCAAAATTAGGGAAAGAGTCAATCATTTGTTCAATCGATCAAGCAGTAGCTGCATTAGATGGAAAAGCAGGTACACGTATTACAAAATAAGTTTAAAGAATGGTTCAATAACCATCATCCATTAAGTTTGCAACGTCATGAAGTGAGGAATCACGGACTATTGACGTTGCAAACTTTTTTTCATTTGTGGAATTAGTGTGAAAAAGGAGTTTGAGACATTAACTGTTTAGCAAGAGGCTTAAGTAGTACAGGTACATTTTATGTCCATTACTCTAATATCTTTGCTGCCATTGAAGTGGAGGACCTGTCTTACTAAATTTTTATTAATTATTGGTTTAGTTGGTAGCCAGGAGCCATTTTTCCCCTTTCGTACTCGTCAATAACAGGAGGAAGGTAAATTCCGGAGTATCATCACATACTTTTAGGTAGTGCTGGAAAACGAGAAGGCGAAACAAGTAGTTTTGTTGAGGAAAAGATGAGGAAATTATGGCTGTTATATAGATTTTAGAATAAGACTTTAAGAGATATAGTAAATCAGTAATTTTTCGCACATTCCTTTATAAAACGAAATGGTTTTAACAGAGTTAAACTTTGAGGTCTTATTTATATACCGAAAAAAATTAACTTTTCTTAAGCTATCGTTATTTAACGATTAATCATTATTGATGAGATGGACTAGGAGTAACAACTTTCACAGAACATCTATTGTACTGTTGATTTTTTATTAAACAAAATGATTGAATCTTTTCTCCAATTTACCCCTGAATATTCTTACTTTTGTTTGGGTAATATATTTTTGAACATTAAACGTGATTATATAACTTTCAATTCTTTTTTGATTTAAAAGTAGGAGTGACGGACAAGTCCAGTTTGTTTTACTTGGTGGAGGTCTTAGAAATAAAATGGCCATTTGAAAATTTTAAAAAAGTTTTGGTAAGTAAAAATCTCGAAGCGCCAGGTACAATTTAAATTTCAGGAGGAAAAAATGATGACAAAAGATTTCTACACTACACTTAAAGAAAGACGTTCTTACTACGGAATTAGTAAAGAGGTAAAAATATCGGATGAAAGAATTAAAGAAATTGTAGAATTTGCTGTGAAATATACTCCGTCAGCATTTAATTCCCAAACAGCGCGTATTGTTGTATTATCTGGTGACGCACATAATAAATTATGGGACATCACTACTGAAACATTAAGAAAAGTAGTAGGCGATCAAGATTTTTCAGGAACTCAACAAAAAATGGATTCCTTTAAGGCAGGTTATGGCACAGTATTATTCTTTGAAGATCAGGCTGTAGTTAGATCGCTTCAGGAGCAATTTGCACCCTATGCTGAGAACTTTCCAATTTGGTCAAATCAAGCATCAGGTATGCATCAATTGGTCGTATGGGCAGGTTTGGAAGCAGAAGGATTAGGAGCTTCTTTACAACATTATAATCCACTAATTGATGATGAAGTGAAAAAAGAATGGAATATACCTGAAAATTGGAAACTTATTGCACAAATGCCCTTCGGTAACCCAACGGTAACACCAGGTGAAAAAGATTTCCGACCGCTTGAAGAGCGAATGAAATTTATCAAATAATTAATTACAATATACCCCAAATGTTTCAAACCCGTACCGTCATTCATGGTAAGGGCTATGTTGTGAAAACGAGTATGGTAAAATTACAACATCTACAATCAAATATATAAACGAATGGGAGAGCCTGTTTTGGGTTCTCCTTTTTAAGAATCTGGTGTTAAAAAAGAACGAAAGTCCCCCTGTAGGTATCTATTGGAAAGGGGAGCTTTAAAGTTCTTAATCCTTGATATAGCCGGCGGGATACTTTGCGGAAATGAAACGATATGTATACATCAACTAATCAGGTTCCATTTTTTATTTTCTCCATATAATTAATTGGAGAAGGAGAGGATGTTAAAATGTTGGAGAGTGAAAGATTAGTTTAGTTAATTAGACAGAAGATGATATTAGTGTTTCAGAGAGCTTGCTAAATAATCCTATATGGTAAGGCACATAGTAAATGGAGAAGTTCGTGATAAAGAACAAATTCATAAATTAGCATCAAAGTAAAAACGGTCCTCCACAGATAAGTTTGTGGAGGACCGCCTTTTTATTATAAACAAAGTCACCATTTATAGTCGGTTACATGTGATTCATTTAACCGACTATAAATAAAACTAAACGAAGTAATTTAGCGTACTACGCTTGACGCAATGATTTCATTATTAAGCTTACAATGAACACTAGTATAATGGCTCCAATGAGAGCAGGGAAGATGTAGAAATCAGAAATTTTAGGACCCCAACTTCCTAGAAGCATCCCACCAATCCAAGCACCGATAATCCCTGCAATAATATTACCAATAATGCCACCTGGAATATCTTTTCCTAAAATTATTCCTGCAAGCCAACCGATAATCCCGCCGATTATTAAAAACCAAATAAAACTCATACTATCCATCTCCTATTTTGTATTTTAAGTATTTCGCTACAGTGTTATATAACCCTTATGAACACCTTTCAAACTATAAGGAGAAAAAAATTAAAATTGGTCTTATGTTTAAAGAAGAACTTATGTTCAACAATCGGGCGCAATTGATGAACAACATAGATATTGCTTAATAAGACTCTCTTTTGGTGAACTTATTTTCAGAAGAGAGTCTTTTCATTTATCATGGAATATGGATTTATGAGATTTTCTAATCAAACTTTCTCCTAAAGCCACAAATTATTCTGGTGGATATTAATACGTTTTTAGGAGAGTGTGATATTTTTTACCTCAGGCCCATAAGATATTTCATTGGTCATTCGTTCCTTCTCTAGTGACGAGGGGGTACAACCAGTTTCTGCAAGTGTAATTGCTACGGAACACCTGAATGCAGAAATTCCAAGAGAGTTAACAGAAGTGAAATCTATCCACTTTAGGTGTTGTTTTGCATTTTACATATAAAAAAGCTATCCAAGGGGGATAGCTTTTTTATATGTAATTCCGAGAAGTCTAAAGCTTCCTCCTTTAATCTTAATCATACTGGTAATTGCCTCGTAATCAGAAAAATTTTCAAGCTTTATAGAAATGCCTAACAGTGAGACAGGTAGTTAGTTCCTTGAATTAGTTGTGGTAAGAGATGTACGAATCCAATCGCCTCTGCAGATGTATACTCTATTCCTGCCACACGCTCATAGGGTCCCATGGCTTAATTCGATTGCCATATTTCTCGGATAAAAAAGCTTTCATGTCTTCCAGTTTTGTAGGAACCTCGTTCCAATTTGGAAGAGATGGCAACCCGCGTTTGCTTTTTAAGAGAATATCTACCGTAACATATAAAC
Source organism: Lysinibacillus sp. NPDC056220 (assembly GCF_049315265.1). Lineage (NCBI taxonomy): Bacteria > Bacillati > Bacillota > Bacilli > Caryophanales > Bacillaceae > Lysinibacillus > Lysinibacillus sp. NPDC056220. The sequence goes on along the minus strand of NZ_JBMOXD010000003.1, from coordinate 157,522 downwards.
GTTCTGGCTGAATCCAATGAAGGAAGCGAGAAATATCGATTTCCTTAGTTAGGGACAAGGAATCAATCTCGTCATTGTAATGCTTGTTGAACTCGCTTATCACGTTCAAGAGGTAGTCTCTCTGTTCCTTCACGAAATCCAGGCCGCATATGGCGCCATGCCCTGGAACAACGATTTCAGGTTGAATGTCATCAATAATGCGATCAAGTACTTTAATCCAGTTGAGGGTTCCTTCTTCACTGTATGCCGTACAACCGTTAAACACGACATCGCCGGCGAACAGCACTTTTTCTTTTGGCATCCACAACAGCAAGTCACTGTCAGAGTGGGCCGGAGCTACATTGTAAATCATAACTTCAGTATCGCCAAGCCGTATGTTAATATCGTCCTTTAACTCTATATTCGGGTGCACCCATTCTACGCCCTCCAGGTCGAATCCTTCAAATTCCGCTGCAAAAAACTGCTCTCCCTGAGTCGATTCTGGAGAATGTTTCCCTCTTTTGATGACGCTATCCATCCAGGCTATATTTTCAGAAAGACGCTCCCTGGCCGCTTCCTTGTGCATAATAATGCAGGCTTCTTCAAACACTTTGTTCCCCCAAGTATGGTCGCTGTTATAGTGCGAGTTCACCACGTAGGCGGGAGAGCCGCCATTGCTTACTTCCTTAAAAGCCTCTCGCATTTCTTGCGCATGGAACAGATCAAAGAACGTGTCATACACCAGACCTTCGCCTTTGTTGATAAACCCAGCATTGGCCCAACTGATACCACGATACGGCGAAATACCGGCAAAGACGCCATCTGCGACTTCAAAAAATTTAACCCGAGGTTTTTGGATAATACTTTTATACTGCATAACAATTCCCCTTTACATATATGTTTATTGAGGTTAGTCACCCTATATCTTTATTATAGAGAATGGAAAACAAAAAGCAAGCGAGCACTTGCGTGCATTCATTCTATTATGTAATATGATAATAACTGAACAACACCACACTACATGGATGGAGGCGCTACAAACATGAAACTGGTAACCTTTCAAATCGAAACTTCGAAAGGAGATTTTTTGGGCTTGTCATTAATGAGAAATTTGTCGTGTCTTTTGCCGCAATCATGAAAAAGCAAGGGACATTCGTTGACAGTCTGAAAAGTATGGACAGCTATCCACAACATTTGCTACTGCCGCTAAGGAGCTCATGCAATACGCTGTTAGACAGCCGCATCAATTCAATGAAAATGAAATCTGTCCAATTACAGGGGTAAAACTGCTGCCGCCGATTCCGAACCCGGCTGCACTTATTGATTTCGGGATGACGCCAAGACATCTGAGAAATGCTGGCGTAAATCTGCTGAAAAGAGAACACACATGAGCGAAAAGAGAGGAGTTTAAATAAACGTTTACGAAGATGATGAACCCCGACCCTATTGTCTATGTATAACTTGTTGTATAATGGGTTTAACATATGCAAAAGGAGTAATACAATGCATACTTCAGACAGAATCATTGAGGCCGCGACACGGCTCATAAAAAAGAATGGCTATCGGGGAGTAAGCACTAAAGCCATAGCAGCGGAAGCTACAGTCAATGAATCTACAATTTTCCGGCACTTTGGAAGCAAGCAAGGCATACTGGAAGCCATCATTGAAAGGCATTCGGATATCCCACAATTTGAGAAGCTGTTAATGGAGGAAGCGACCGATAATCCGGAAGTTGATCTGCTGAATGTAAGCCAGCAGTACCGCTTGTTTTTCCATAAAAATAAGGATATTATTTTGATTGGCATCCGCGAAAAAGGCATATTTCCTGAATTAGACAGAGTGCTGGCAGAACCACCAGTGAAGCTGCACTCTTTGCTCGTTGAATATTTTGAACGACTGCAGAAGAAAAAAATCATAGCCAGTCATGATGCGCGTCTTGCCGCCATGTCTTTTCTCTCGACGTGCTACGGCTTTCAGATGAGCGAGCTGATTCACCAGCAATATCAGTCTCACTTCGTCACCGAGGAAGAGTTCTACAAGTACATTGTCTTATCGTTCGTTAAAGCAATATTGTCTTAGTCATAAAAAGGCTGTAGCCGTTTATACGAAATCTTATGGGTATGCTTCACTTGATGAAATAAAAGAAGGTATATTCCAAAGTGTAATTAATAAAATTCAATAGATATCAAATTTTAATTATCTAGTGTATTAAAGAATTTTCTGAAGTCGAAATAAAATTACATTATAAAAACATGAGACAAATAATAACATCTTTGGTTGAAATACAGGGTAATGCATCTTATCAATTCAACGTCTATAGGTAGTTGCATTGTAGAAATAAGTTAATGTATTAAGGAACAATAAAGTCATAAAAATTATTAAAGAAAGCTGCTGTCTGTATTTTACAGTCGGCAGCTTTTTCAAAATCTGTTTTTTGAAGAAATTAAGGCGACAGTCACCAATAATAAATCTATTAAATAAAACTCCACAACAAGCTTCCCCCAAAAAAATGAAATTATTAGCAGTAAAATCAATTAAAGTATAGCTTTTTTAATCAATTTTTTTATTAAACTAACAAAAATACTTGCAATACGCATTGTAGTACTGTACAGTACTAATTATGACAAAGGTAAAATTAATGAATCAAAAACGTGTGATTGAAGTCGCTGCAACATTATTTTTAGAAAAAGGGTTTGCTTATACTAGCATGGATGAATTAGTTCGTGTAAGCAAAGTTTCAAAGTCTAATGTGTATTATCACTTTTCTAATAAGGAAGAATTGTTGGAAGGGGTCGTGGATTATTGGATTGAAATGTATCAATCTGCAATTGATGACTTACTATCTCAAAACCAATTATTAGTTGAAGATCGTATCCAACTGTTTTTAAAGCAATTATCACAAGGAGTTCAGACGAGGGAATATAAGGGGAGCTGTCCGTTTATTACGCTCTATATTCAAAGTCCAACAAATGCCACTAAAGTAAAAGAGAAAATAGGTCTTTTTTTTCAAGGATTACAAACGAAAGTTTCTCTATTACTTAAACAAGGGGTAGAGAATGGTGAATTTAGAAAGACAATTAATATTGACGAGGTTGCATCTCTTTTTATTACAAATCTTGAAGGAGCGCTATTTATTTCAGAAACACTGGAGGATGCAACTGTAATTATGAAAACAGCAGATCATTTTTTTAACTTGCTTCGATAAAAGAAGCATTTTTTTTACATCAAATTAGTACTGATTAGTACTACAAGGAGGATTTTTATGAAAACAGTATTTTTAACGGGTGGAACAGGTTTTATAGGAAAGCAATTAGTGAAGGAATTAGTCAAAGAGCATGTTAAAATTCTTCTATTAGTGAGATCGAAAAGTAAAGCAACACGCATTTATCAAGAAAGAGGCATCTTAAAAGAGGCAGTTATGCACTTTATTGAAGGTGATTTGACAAAAATAGACTTAGGTCTAAGTGCTGAAGATAAGGAGTTGGTATTGAAAACGGATGTAATTATTCACGCAGGAGGCCCTATGGATATTCAATCGACAAGCAAAGAGGCATCTTCCGTCTTTTTAAATGGCGCCAAACATATTAGTGAATTCGCTAAAAACATTCATCAATTGAAGGGCTTGCAACAATTTATTCATGTTGTAGGCTATATGAGTCCCTTTGATGATAAAAATAGCAAGATTGCAATTGATGTGTTTAAAGAAGGAAACAATTATTTAAAAATAAAAAATCCATATGAGAAAACAAAATTTTTAGCAGATCTTTATATCCGTCAGCAGGCATCAGCAGTAGGTTACCCGCTGTCTGTCATTAATCCGCCAACTGTGGTCGGTAGTAGTAAAACAGGGAGTACAGAGCAGATAGCAGGATTAGGTTTGCTTGTGACAAGTATGCGAAGAGGGCTCATGCCAGTGATTCCTGGTGGTAAGGGATATAGGTTGCCACTGATTTCAAACGATGAGTTTGCGAAGTTTATTGTGCAGGTTTTCAAATTGGAGCAGCCGGCTATTCAAACATATACACTTGTTGAAGACAAAGAGAACGATCCGAACATTGCTGAATTATTAAGTGTTATGTCGGAAAGTATGAATATGAGGGCACCAAAAATCTCTGTTCCCATGCCGCTTATGAAAACAATAATGAATAGTGGCGTAAGCAAAATAACCCAAATTCCTGCTGATGGGCTGAACTTTATTACAAATCGAACATTTTCAAATGGTTCAGCGAAAAAGATTATGGGAGAAGATTGGTTTAAGGAGACTAATGTAATGAAATTTTTCCCAGCCGTAGTAGCTGATCTGGATTATCGATTGATGTATCAAAATGGTGAGCATCATCATTTATTTGAGCGAACATTATGCGACAACAATACCCTTTACCAATTACAAGGAGAGGGTAAACCGTTTATTTTATTACATGGTTTATTAAGTGATGGAGAGGATTTATTTCCTTTAGGGAAAGAGCTTCATGAAAAAACGGGTCGACCTGTATGGATTATGGACCTTCCAGGTTTGGGACGTTCTCCTTTTAAACGAGAGAAAAATCTTTTAAATATCTATTTGAATGTATTGAGAAAGTTATTGGAGAAAGCTACTAGTGGTGCCCATCTAATTGGCCATTCGTTTGGTGCGTATATGCTGCTGAAAGCATTAGAACAAAAGTACATAGATAAGAAGTATACAATTACTTTACTTCAGCCACCTGTTGCTAAAAAAAATACTAAATCGATAAATGTTCCTCAATTTATGAACAAATGGACATTGAAATTGGCAACTACTAATTTGATAGAGCGTTATTTATTAAGTAATGGTTTATTTGAAAGTACGGAGAGCATCCCTGAACATTATATTGAGAAACTAAGTAACAGTTTTACTTCTCCTAGAATATTAAATACTACGGTTCAGCTTAATAGTTTACTATTGAAAAACGTTCAAGGTGATTTCAATGAAGTAACAAAGGTTAATCTTCACATTATTTGGGGGGATTATGACAGAGGCTATTCGGCTCCTTCACATCTTGGTAAGATTGATTTTGTTCCATATGGTCATCATTTTCCTCTTAACCATCCAAGTGAAACGGCTAATCTGATAATAAAATAGGAATACTAGTAGATGAACGAGTGGGATTAATGAAATAAAGTCGTCCTGTTGAAAACTAATGTTTAGTATCCTTTACAGGTAGAAGTGAAAATTGCTGATAGAATACAGTCGAAAAGTATACACCTAACCAGTTGTCGGAATTTATTTGACGACTGGTTATTTAGTATTGTTCTGCAGAAGAATTGTACTTTTTCTTTTTGGGGGATTTTATAGTGTATGAAGTCTATCATTTATCAGTGTATATTTTGGAAAAATCTGATAAAATAATGTTCATAAGAAGGAGGCGGTATATTATGAAAATCGCGAACAAATTTAACGGGGTGCATCTTTTTTAAGGGATGAGCGTATAAATCATCTTTAAACACTGAAGGGAAATTAGTGATTATTAGAGACTATGAGTTAATGATAAGACTGGTTGGGTTAGATGCCGAACACTTGCGTTTTTACGATAATTGGTACTAATCAATAGATTAATTAATGGAAAAATATTCAATAGAAAAAAATTTAATACATATAGGAGGGTCGCTCATGGATAAAAATGAATTAATATCACTATTCCACAAAGAACTTCGACAAGAGGCTCACGTACAAGGTTACATAAGAGAGGAAACAGAGCATGTCGTGCGCCACATTTCACAGTTTGGTGAAAAAGGGTTCATTATCTCATCTAATGTAACCGAAGGCAATGTAAGAGAAATTATTAAGAACGAGTTAAACTATTTTAGTAACTTTGAGCAGGATTTTGAGTGGAAAGTGTATAGCTACGACAAGCCTGATAGTTTAAAAGATATTCTTAAACAAGAAGGATTCACAATAGAGGATCCTGAAGCACTAATGGTCCTGAAGTTAGATAATCAGCATCCCTTGCTTATTCATGACCAACACATCGACATTAAGGAAATAACGGATGAACAAGGTATTCAAGACATTATTGTTCTAGAAGATACCATCTGGAATGCATCGCACGCTGAGCTGGGAGAAAGACTTTGGAGAGATAAACAGAATAATCCTGACTCCCTATACCTTTATGGAATTTATGAAGATGGTCTGCTTGTAAGTGCTGCTTGGATGTACTTAGAGAAAAACTCCTCCTTTGCTAGCTTATGGGGAGGTTCAACGCTACCGTTGTCCCGAGGAAAAGGTTATTATACAGCACTTTTAGCTACTCGAGCAAAAAAGGCTTATGAAAATGGGCATCCTTTCCTTACTGTTGACGCCAGTCCAATGAGTAGACCTATCCTAGAAAAGTGCGGTTTTCTATGTCTTGCATACTCTTATGGCTGCCAATCACCTTCTACTAAGTAGTAGAGCCAAATAGAAGCCCATGTTTTATTCCGTTAAAGGGCGCTATTATTGAACAACATAGCTGGAAAATAATCAAACTTTTTTATAAAAATCTTATACTTATATAAAAGGAGTAACTCCATTTTGAACAAACTTTATTCAAAATGGAGTTTTTGAAGTTGCTATTAGATAAGGATTGAGGGATATTTTTAATCAATCTTTATTCCAAAACTACAGTAATATCGATAAAAGGATAAACAAATCCTCATTCCGATGGATTGTTTATCGGAGTTGAAAAAAGAAATTTTCAAATATTGTCACGATAAAGACGGGCGCAGAACTTACACGCTTATAAATTATGCTACGTTCGTGGAGCTCGCTGGAGAAATCAAATAGATAGCTAATCGACAGCTTGTTGATATGAAAAGAAATCACTAAAATGGTTTCTTTTTTCTATAGCGAGATAATCCTTATGCTTCTTCACTAAACATGAAGATAAAAAACCAAATGGCTTTCATAATCCTGATTATTGACATTTATCCAAATAAATTATTGCGTTTTTTTCATTGTTTCGCCCTTTCATAACATCTATAATAACCCTGTAAATGATAATCACTTTCAATTAAGGGTAAATCGGAAAGGGGTAACAAATATGAAGCAGTATATAGAAAAACGAATTATGCTATGGGGGAGTTTCCTCCTGTTGCTAGTGGTATTAGTGGCATGTAGTTCTAGTAGCAAAACATCTGATGCGAAGGAAAAGGAAAACGAGAAAACAGCTCAATCTGATGTGCAAGCAGAGAAAAGTGAGACAACTGTTCCATATACAACGATTACAGGTGAACAGATTGAAATACCTGCAGATCCAAAACGAGTTGTTTATATTGGTCAGACAGTTGGTGATTTCTTGGCGATGGATATTCCGGTTGTTGGTAATAATCTTCCCAAAGATTCTCCAAGTTACTATGAAGGCAAACTTGAAGGAATCATTGATATTGGAAACCCTGCTGACTTAGAGACGATTCTGACTTTAAAACCTGATCTTATTATTAATGGCTATTACAAGGCGGATCCAAATCTTAACGAAGAATTGTCAAAAATTGCTACTACGATTCCCTTTAACCCTGCTCTTCCTTATACAGAACGAGTAAAAGAGATGGGGAATATCCTAGGTAAGCAGGAAGAAGTAGCTCAATTGCTTGCTACGTATGAAACAAAATCTAATGAAATGTTTGATAAGTTTCATTTAACAAAAAGAGAGACCGCAACAGTTTTCTATCAGCTAGGTAAGACGCTTTATGTTATGGGGGATCGTAGCCTAGGTGCTATTATTTATGGAAAAAATGGCTTTGCCGTCCCATCAGCAGTACAAAAAAATATTATTGATGTAGAAGGGGTATCTTTCCTTGAGGTTTCCGAAGAGGTGCTTCCTGAGTTTGCTGGTGATCATTTGTTTGTAATTGTACAAGAGGATAGTGAAAGTGAAGCAGAAGCTGATCGGCTGCTACAAAGCCCGATATGGGGAACTTTGCCTGCGGTCAAAAAGGGAACAGTTTATGTTGTTCCTAATGAATGGAATACAGATAATTTATTAGCTTTGGAGCAATTATTCCAAAAGCTACCAGAGTGGATACGCAAACAGTAAAAATTGTATCCGTCCAATCAATTTTTAAACGGCTAGTATGCTAAATAGCACATATTCGAACAATAGTTGATAGTGGGTCATTCTATGTTACAATAACGATAATGATAATCATTTTCAATAGTTGGAGAGTTGCTTATGAATCTGGCATCCTTATATATTAGACTACAACACTTTGACCGATTTCAAGTTGATCGAATCATGTCAGCTAATAGCCATAAAGAGGGAATAAATAATTATGAAACAAATGTATGCACATTATTGATAGCTCTCAGTCATGACATACGACTGTATGTAGACAAAATGGCAATCGATCTACGACAAGGAAGCTGCGCTCTCATTTTACCTGTACAAAGCTACACGGTAGAGTCAAGTAATAAAGAGGCACAGCTTGCTCGCTTTACCTTTGAAACCTTTGAAGTAGAAGGAATCACTTTGAACCGAATTGCTCATCCACCCTTGCTTTATGGTTATCCCTATCATCTGTTATTTTCTCAAGTCAAGCAGGTATTAGGAAATGAAGCAATGATAAATAATCGATTTAGTTCCATGGCCATGCTGCAAGGTAAACTTCAGCAATTACTAGCTATGATGGTTCAGTTAGATGAACAAGCTAACCAGCTACAGAACGAAGAAAAGACACAATTGGTTCAACAAACTGTACAGTACATAGAACAGCATTATGATGAGGATTTGACAGTTGAACAATTAGCTACCATGGCTGGAATGGTAAGATGGCAATATAGTCAAAAGTTTAAAATATTGACCGGTAAAAAACCGACTGACTATTTGACTCAGGTACGTATAAATCAGGCAAAAAAACTTCTAAGTAATTCCACAGAGCCATTGAGAAAAATAGCTCGACAAATTGGGTTTAAGGATGAATATTATTTTAGTCGATGCTTTCATAAATTAACTGGAAACACCCCACGTGAATATACAAACAGTCATCTTTATACTCCAGAAAGAACAGTTATTGATTCATTTGGTAGAAAGATTCATGTTCCTAAAGATGTAACACGTATTGTGACTGATGGCAAATTTACACTTGGGGAATTGCTTGTTCTAGGTATACCCCCTATAGGAGCGGCCATCTCAATAATGAAAGATAACGTGGTTTATCACAATCAATTAAGGAACATTCATAGTATCGGGCATTGGGTAGATCCGGATAAAATAGCACAGCTGCAGCCAGAGTTATTATTGCTTAGCTATTTTCATCCTGAACATGACTTGCAGAAACTAGATGCGATTGCTCCTACTATTATACTGAATAGCAAGTTTAGTCTATTTGAGCGGTTACGATATATCGCTAAACTATTTGGACGGTGTAAAGCGGCGGAGAAGTGGATTACAACATATGAGAACAAAGTAAGATTAGTACGTAGGCAATTAGCGGATGTTTATGTTGCTGGGGAGACGGCTACTGTTTATCTCAAGTTAGAAACTAAATATTATGTTATGTGTCAGACTGGATTGGCTGCCAGCTTGTATGAATCTCTTGGCTTTCGTCCTACTCTCAAGGTAATGCAGCTAATCGAGCAAGGTCAAGCATGGATAGAAATTCAGCAGCATCAAATAAATCACTATGCTGGAGAGCGTAATTTTATCTTGGCTTCCCCCCAAGAATTACTAACCATTACTCACTGTCCACAAATCGCCACGTTAATCGAGCTAGCCCCTGGTAAGACTCATTTTATAGATTTTACATGGAATCATTGTGATCCCATTACACGTGAACGGTTGTTAGAGGTAATACCGTCTATTTTTAAGAAGAAAGTTATTCAATAATCAAAAAGTAAAACTCGATCCATTAGCTGGATCGAGTTATTACCATTAATCGTATTTCTGTTGAGACTGTTAGGGTGACGTCCAAGCTCTCCTCCTCGTATAAATACCTTGGTCACTACTTTCTTATTATTAAAAGCTTCCTATAATTTATCGTTCAAAAGGGAATTATTCGTTCAAATAATACTAATTATCGTTTAAGCTGGATTCTCCTTAAGACGAATAAAATATTCATCGTCACAATTAATTGCACTTCCAATTGTCAGACAATAATCTAATCTAAGCCAACAGATGTAGCAGAGAAGCGCTAGAAGAGTTAGGTGTAAAGGTAATAAGGGTCAAGGATTGTAACGCAGAAGTTAAATTTAATGGCAATCAGTATTTTTTCATATCGGAAATAATTGAAGTGGATTTTGGAACTGGGTCTTTATTCTTTATCTGAGAATAGAAATTATAAAAGGGGTCACTGAGTTAAACTGACCCTGAATGAGGGAAGATATGACGGTCAACCAAAATCTGATTGACGAGATTTCTAATAGGGAGCTTGCTACTAAGGATTTGTGCTTGCCTTTTTTTGAATTAAAAAATAATAAGTTAGATTTTTTTTGTGACATTCGTGTAACAAACCGATATTACACTAGGTATGGAGGTGTGTTACATGAAAAAAATTCTATCAATCATGTTAATTGCTGCACTATTAACAAGCGTTCTTACGGGATGTAAGAAAGAAAAAATGAATACAGGTATAGAGAGTAAGCCACAAATAAATAATTTAGACTTTAACTTTAGTGTGAATCCTGAGACATTTGCGCTTGAGGTGGAATCCAATGGAATTACTGAGAAATTATCTGAACCATTGGAGAAAATGAAAGTGTCAAATTTAAAAGACAGTGGAGATAACATTAGCTGGACCTATTCAGAACAGGGAATTAAGGTTGATATCGAAAAAAAAGATAAGTATGTTGATGTAACCATAAAATCCAGCAAGGATGAAGACAACATGTTTGCATGGCCAAAAGTGAAAGGTGACGGATATATGCTCCCATTAAATCAAGGGAAGTATATTCCAAGCGATGATTCAATTTGGAAAAATTACTTAAGTGAAGAAAAAATGAAGGTAATTGAGGCTTTATCTATGCAATTTTTTGCAGTTGATAAAAGTGGGTATTCACTAGTATATATAATTAAAAACCCTTATAATAGTGAAATTGTTTATCATACAGAAAACGATATTGAGTTTACTTTTAATCATGAGTTTCCAACTATAAATAAAGAGAAGGAATATGGTTTCAGAATATATTTAACGAAAAAAAATCCAGTAGATGTTGCAAAAACCTATAAAAATTATTTGATTGAACAGGGGGACTTCAAAAGCTTGGCGGATAAGGCTAAAGAAAATAGTAATATTGAAAAGCTTTATGGAGCACCTCATGCTTATTTTTGGGACAGAACTGTGATTTCAGAAGAAAATATTAAATGGGCAAAGCTGAGAGACATTTTTCCCGAAAAACTGAAATTATGGATTCAGAGGCTATTAACTACTAATGTTGAGGATGGATCAGAGCTTTCATCAGCTTTTGAAGAGTTAAAAAGCTTAGATTATGTAGATAAATACAATAAGAAAAGAATAATAAAATCCTTAAGTGCAGTAATGCAACTAAATGAATTCTATAATCCGGAAGTATTTACTGAAATAGATAAAGATACTCAGAGGCTGTTAAACAAAGGAATAGAAAAATTAAATCCCGTTGAATTAATTGACCTAAATAAGAGATTATTAAAAAGCATACTTGGAGATGTAGTTGACCCAATAAAGAAGTGGGCAGATGCTAATACTGTAGATGTGATAAAGGACATGAAGGATTCTGGGCTAGAACATATGTGGATCGGCTTGGATGATTGGCAGGAAGGCTTCATTAAACCTGAGTTAGTAAAAGATGCAGAAGAATTCGGCTATCTATTTGGTACCTATGATTCATATCATTCAATCCATGAACCAGGTAAAGAGAAGTGGGAAACTGCTAAGTTTAAGAATGCTTTACTTTACGAGAATGCAACTGTAACAAATAAAAATGGAGAAAAGATTGAAGGATTCCAAGGTGCAGGTAGAAAGTTGAATCCAACGCTTGCAATGCCTAGTGTAAAAGAAAGAGTAACTTCGATTTTAAATACCGGCTTAGCATTTAACTCATGGTTTTTAGACACAGATGGCACTGGAGAAATCTTCGATGACTATTCTCCAGAACATATTACTACTGAAAAGGAAGATATCCAGGCTAGGATTAAGAGAATGGAGTATCTGCAAAAAGAATGGGATATGGTAGTAGGAACTGAGGGCGGAAATGATTTTGCTAGCAAATCGATTGCCTTTGCACATGGAATAGAAACGCCATCATTTTCTTGGATGGACGAGGATATGGCAAAAAACAAACTAAGTGAGTATTACGTAGGGAGATACTATTCGAGCAATGGTGGAGTTCCCGAAATGTTTTCTAAACATATACCACTAAAGGATAAGTACAAGAAGTTATTTTTGGATTCAAACTACACGATCCCATTGTATAAGTTGGTTTACAACGATTCAGTGATCACAACCCATTGGTGGGGGTGGGGAACCTTAAAATTTAAAGACGAAATAACAAATAGAATGTTGTATGAGATACTTTATAATGTTCCTCCTTTATATCATATAGATAAACACGAGTGGGAAAAACATAAAGAAACAATTGTAAGGCATTCAAAGGTATGGTCAAATTTTAGCAAAAAAGCAATAACGAAAGAAATGACAGATTTTAAAATTATATCAGATGATAGACTCGTTCAAATGACTGAATATGGTGAAGCATTAAGAGTAGTCGCAAATTTTTCAGAAGATGAATTTAACTATCAAGGCAAGACAATACCAGGAAAATCGGTGTTAATTATTGATGGAAATAGTAATACTATCTATTCACCGGAAAAATAAGCGTGAAATTCGCAATAGTATAACTGCTAATAATTTTCCTTGAGATAATCTTCATAGAGGCTAAATCTGAACGCTAAGGAATAAGTTTACAAGAAGAATAGAAGTAGCTTATCCATTGTGGGGGTTCATTGAAAAAAGGATTAAAAAAGTAATTATTACGTATGCTGCAGTTAGCGTAAAAATATTAGAGAAAACGTGAAGTTTACGTTTTAAAATGTACTCTATAAGATAGACACTTTCAAAGAGGTCATCTTATAGGGTACATTTTGTTTATGTTGTAGAAGAAACGCTGAAGTATGAACTTTCTCACAGCAAGAGCTTCGTTGGCTATTTGAACGACTATCGATTCATCAGCCAAAGGCAATTGTGAAATCTGCATAAGGTGTCTTTAAACAGGTCTATTATTAATGATGCCATTATCCATATATGAAACTGAAAGGAATTGTGGTAATCGATTTGACGAATGTTAATCCGAAGTAAGAAGAGGTGGAGTCAGATTTATGCGGATACAACGATAAGGACAACATATCCAAACCACGCTTTTTGATGTATTTTTACTTCACTTACGTGGCAGAATAATGAAAAATTAGTTAATATTAAAAATAAATATTTTTGTAAAGAAAAGGGGAAAAATTTATGTTTTCTAATGAAGAAAGAGAGTCTATTTATAAAGTTATTTATAATAGGAGAGATATTCGAAGTTTTTTATCAACTCCTATCCCTGAAAACATTATACATAGAATATTAAATGCAGCTCATCATGCACCTTCAGTAGGATTTATGCAACCTTGGAACTTTATTTTGATTTCCACTGACGAAATTAAAGAAAAATTGGCCTGGGCAGCAGAAAAAGAAAGCAGAGCATTAGCTGTTCATTATGATGGGGAGAAAAAAATGAAATTCCTTGATTTAAAAATTGAGGGTTTAAAAGAAGCTCCTATAACTATTTGTGTTACATGTGACCCTACAAGAGGAGGTTCCCATGTATTAGGACGAAATTCAATTCCTGAAACAGATATATTATCAACAGCTTGTGCTATTCAAAATATGTGGTTAGCTGCTTGTGCTGAAGGACTTGGAATGGGGTGGGTAAGTTTTTATAAAAAAAATGATATTAGAGACATTTTAGAAATACCACCACACATCGATCCCATTGCTCTTATATCAATCGGTTATACTGAAAATTACCCAGAAAAGCCCATTTTAGAGTTAGCTAATTGGGAAAAAAGGCGTTCTTTAGAACATCTTATTTTTGAAAATAAATGGGGACAAAACTAAAAACTTCTTAATCTATCAGGGTGCGTTATGGGTAGTTTTGAAACACAAGGAAAGCTAAAGCTTCCTTAAAGATTGTAAAGCAATGTACTTAAAGTAACGGAGGCTTTATTGAAACAAGGATTTATAACTTATACATAAATAACCCTAATAACGTTTATCGAATTTTTATTAATTGAAAATAATTATTGTTTACATAATATAAATACCTGAGTCACAACTTTAAAATTATCGGATGTTTCTCATAATTTATCGTTCAAAAGGGGATTACTCGTTTAAATAATGTTAATGATCGTTTAATGTAGATTTGGCCAATATTCATAAAAATGATTCTAAGAGAGATGAACTTAGCTTGTTGTTAAAGAATCACGATTAAAGTTCATAAGAAAATATATATTGAGATTCTAAAGCGGAGTCGAACATACAAATTTGTATGTTCGACTCTTTTTACACATTATATAAAACCTATGGATAATTTTTTTTATATTGTTGAATTGCCTGATCAAAGATTACTAAAGGATTGAAAGTAGCGACAAGTAATAAATTTGATACTCTGAATTTTTAAAAAGTATTTAAAAAAGGTGTTGATTATGATCTTGCAAAATCTAATAAAAGACAAAAGTGAAGCAGCCTAGATTCATGTAAATAAATTTAAACAAGTGTTAATGAACACTTTAAAGAAAAAATAAAAAGGTCACTTGGGATAGGAGTGACCCTAAGTAACAAAATTCTGAGGTGTAAGGCTAAAATAGCTATACTTTACTATCAATATGCGGTGATAGCGTAGTTTGTATAGTTCATAGCCTGATAGAAGTGGCAGTGGTGAAAGTACGATATTGAGGATTTAGCAGGGTTAGAATATGCTAGAAAAGGCTCTTTCTGTATAAATGAGTGATATTCGACAGTAAAACATTTGTTAAACCAGAAAACCGTGATATCGGGATGGTGTTTCAAAACTATGCATTGTTTTCGCATATGACAGTCGATAAGAATATATTATTCGGTTTTACAGATCTAACAGAAGAAGATTGCCGTAAAAGATTAAAGGAAGTGTTAGAGCTGGTGAAATGAAGGAATATGAAAATAGATGCCTCATCAGTTAAGTGGCGGTCAGCAACAACATATCGCAATTGCAAGAGCGCCTGCCACTAACCCTCGTTTACTATTATTAGACGAGCCTTTAGTAAGTTAGATACCGAGCTTCAAGTGAAAATTAGAAATAGGTGGGCAAAATGAAGCTGATTGGACCTGTAGCACGAGAACTGATAATGGACCGATTGAAGCGTTTTGGGGCACATTAAAAATAGAGAAGTATTATTTACATAAATTCGATTCATTAGAAGCGTTAAAACATGCCATCGATACGTACATCTTGTTCTATAATAACGAACGTTACCAAGAAATATTAAACGGTTTGAGCCCCTTAGGGTACAGGGTTCAAACCGCTTAAATCATTTTTCTTATTTCCACTTTCTACTTGACAGGGAGCAGTTCAAATGTTGAAAAATTGGATTTTTTTATTTAGAATAACATCTAAAACAATGTTCCTAATAAAGCCTTTGCTAATCTTAATTATTATTTTCTAAGTAAATCTTTTAAAAGCTGTATCATTTCAGCCTGTTGTTCTATTTTTTTACGACCATTTCGATTAATTGCAACAAGCTCTAAGCCAATTGCAGCAGCAAAGAAGAATAATAAACTTTCATACATATAAAAACCTCCAAACATTTAAATCAAACAACTCTACTCAACTGTTCCTTTAATAAATTCTTTTGATGCTCGCTTTGTTCTTTACGTTGATACATATTGTTTCGTATGAGGGCGAGAATAACAAGTAGTGTCCCTGCAACATCAAAAATTGTTATTTCATATCCTTGGATCATCATAATGACTAATGTTGTAATTGGGACGAAGTTAATGAATAAAATTGCATTTACGGACGATAAAATTTTTACGCCATAATTCCAACTAAGTAATGCCACAAGACCTGGTAAAACTATCATGAATAATAAATCATACTTAACTGCAGAAATTGTTCCTATGTGTGGCATAGACACATACCCATTGATTGTAAATAACACTGTTAAAATACCTGTTACAATCGTTCCGAAAACACATGTCAATGTTGAATAGCGAAGTGTAGACCAATCACTAAAAGATGATCCCCCCATCGTATAAATCACCCATCCAACAACACCAATTAGGATAAATGAGAGTGATAACAGATTATACTTAAGTGTAAGAAAGAAGTTTATATCACCTTTTGTAATGACAAAAATGGCCCCAATAAACGCCATAACCATACTGATCAACATATATTTTTTCGGTTTCACATGCTTAAATCCCCATAAAACGCCAATTGTAATCATGGGCATGAGCGCCTCCATAATAGAAGCTACCATAACTCCTGATTTTCCCATTAACATTTGGCCAAAGAAAATTAGAACATTATATACAGTAAACGCCATCGTCCCATAGAACACGAGCAGCTTTCCTTTTCCTTCAAAACGAAATGCTTGCCTTCCTTCTTTTAGCCATAAGAAAATGACAAGTATAATAGCTACTGCTCCATATCGTATAGTTGAGAAATAGAATGGATCTATATAAGCCAAAGCATGATCTGCGACTGGAAACATTGCTCCCCATGACATACTTGCTATTAAACACGCCACCGCGCCTTTTAATAATTGAATATTTTTCATATTTATCACTCCATGTATCTCTATTCTTTTTTAATTCCGCAATTGCCATTATAAAAAAGAATATTCATCACGTATAATGATTGAAAATGAATACTAACATCATTTAAAATGATACTTTATAGGAGGAACACTTAATGGAACTACGAGACTTGTTGATTTTTAAAAGCGTTGCAAATCATGGAAGTGTGAGTCATGCAGCAAAGGAATTAAATTATGTTCAATCTAATGTAACAGCGCGTATAAAGCTATTAGAAAAGGAGCTTAAAACATCGCTTTTTTACCGACATAAAAAGGGGATGACATTAAATGCAGAAGGAAGAAAAATGCTTGTGTATGTCAATAAAATTTTGCAGGATGTCGAAGAATTGAAACAAGTATTTTTAGATAGTGATTCACCAGCGGGTACTTTAAAAATTGGCACAGTTGAAACGGTGAATATATTACCAGATATTCTTGCTTCTTATTATAAAGAGTGTCCCAATGTCGATTTAATACTGCAAGCTGGTTTAACGGAAGAACTCATTAAAGAAGTAACAGAACACCATTTAGACGGGGCTTTTATCACCGGGCCAATTAAACACCCTCTTTTAGAACAATATGATGTATGTAATGAAGAACTCGTTCTGATAACCCCCAAAAAAACTTTTCATATAGAGGAGTTTATGACTACACCAATTCTTATGTCTAATCAAGGATGCGGTTATCGAGCGAAGCTAGAGCAATGGCTCAAAGATGAGGGATTACTCCCTAAAAGGATTATTGAATTTAACATATTAGAAACGATTTTAAAAAGTGTTGCAATTGGTTTAGGAGCTACGATTGTTCCGCGATCAGCTGTTGAACATCTTACTACTACTGGCAAGGTATATTGTCATCCAATTCCTGATAAATACGGCATTATTTCAACCGTCTTTATACGCCGAAAAGATGCATATATGACTAAATCGATGGACTATTTTTTGAAAATTGTTGAGCATCAATAACTTTCTCGGTTTGTTTTGACGTTCCGAATGAGTTATAAAGCACTTAATAAAAAGATAACACAATTCACACAATCGACTACTGGGAAAGAAAATTAACTAGTGTTACTCCCTACTGTCCCGTGTGCAATGAAGGAACAGAAAAATTAACAGTATTACTAGCGTTATTAACTGCATCTATTTCGTTTGGATTAGATAAAAGGAGAAAAGGAAACTTTGTGAATAGTTAATTTATAAATACCTATAATAGTGTTAATTAACAATAACCTTTTCTGATTCAACAACGAGTGCGAGAGTTAAATAAGTACAATCCAGCTTCAACATCTGGAGGAATTTCAGCAGGAATTAATATGTCGTTTCATCTGATATCTCGACTGCATGGAAAAGATGTAGCTGTAGAGACAGTAAAACGAATGGAGTATGAAATTAAGTTGTAATTTTCCACTAACTAATAAAAAAAGGATGATACTAATGATATTAGTGAGTTCTTGTTTAGCAGGATTACAGGTAAGATATAACGGTACGCATAGTTTAGATCTTAAGATCAGTAAACTAATAGTAGAGAATAAGGCAATACCTGTATGCCCGGAATTGCTTGGTGGATTTTCAACCCCCAGAGAACCTGCTGAAATAATAGGTGGTAACGGGGATGATGTATTGGATGGGAAACCAAATGAGTCATTCATTTTGGCATTTAAAGGAGGAGTTTTTTAGTATGTTGGTTGAACGCTTTTTATTATTAAAAGTGTCCGGAAGTTCTTGTCTAAAATGAAAATAAATCAAGATAATTGAGAGGGTGTCCGGAAGTTCTTGTCCAAAGTGTATGTAAGTTCTTGTCCATGTACATGTACAGATATTATGGGTAGTTGACGAATCCAAGCCCTCCTCCACGCCAAATAATTTTAGTTTACATAATATAAATTATAGGAAGTTATGTATCAATTAAGAGTATACTAATAATAGTGAGATGAAATTTGTACATAGACATCAAAGTCTAAACTTAACGATTATTTTAATATCGAATTATTATAATTAACTTTTGTATATTTTAGGCTTTCATTCACGATTTTCTAATTGGAATAAAGTTTGGTTAAAAGTTTGTTGCAAACGTTGATTTTATAAAAATAGAAGAAACCCATTCATTTTGATCAAACTTTTATCAAAATGAATGGGTTTTATTTAAATGCGAAATCCATCATTGGGATATTAATTTATTTAAGAAACAATTTTTCTCTCTTTACGAACAAATTCACATGTCCAAAAACCTAAAAATGAATTTAAGCTTCTGTATATTGTCCAATCTTTCTGAATTTCTCATAGCGATCTTCAATTAATTGTTCGCCATTTAGGGAATTCAATGCTTTTAGTGTGACGCTTATACATTCTTTTATATAAAATGCTTGCTTCACAACATTGTGGTGTGCTCCACCCGTTATTTCAGGGATTATTCCATCAATAACGTCAAGCTCTTTTAAGTCAGGTGCTGTTATCCGCATTGCTTCTGCAGCTTGCTTCCCTAGGCTACCATCTCGCCATAAGATCGATGCAGCCCCTTCAGGCGAGATAACCGAATACGTTGAGTTCTCTAACATAAAGACGCGATTAGCTACCCCTAATGCAATTGCACCCCCACTTCCGCCTTCCCCAATAACAATGCTAATAACTGGTACTGTTAGAATCGCCATTTCTGAGAGAGTTCTAGCAATGGCTTCACTTGGGCCGCGTTCCTCGGCTGCCTTACCCGGATAGGCTCCTTTTGTATCAATAAAACAAATAATTGGGCGCTTAAATTTCTCAGCTTGCTTCATTAAGCGTAATGCTTTACGATATCCTTCAGGGTGTGGCATACCAAAATTTCGTCGAATATTTTCTTTAGTTGATTTTCCGCGCTGATGTCCAACAATTGTTACGGGCTGTCCTTCAAAGAGAGCAATTCCTCCAAGAATAGCTGCATCATCACCAAATTTACGATCTCCATGTAACTCAATAAAGTTTTCACACATAGCTTCTATATATTGTAAAGTTGTTGGCCGTTCTGGATGTCTAGCAACCTGTACACGATCCCATGGCTTCATATTGGCATAAATAGATTGTTCTAGCTGTGTTAGACGTGTTTCAAGCCTTTCGATTTCGCCTGTCATGTCTACATTTGCCTCTGTAGCAATCGTTTTTAATTCATCAATTTTTTCTCGTAATTTTACTACTGGTTCTTCAAAAGCAAAATTTTTAGACATGTTGCACACCGCCTTTTGTATGCATTTTTACAAGCATTGCTACTTGGTTTCGTAAATCCTTCCTATGGAAAACTGCATCAAGCTGACCATGCGCTAGTAAGAACTCTGACTTTTGGAAATCATTTGGTAATTTTTCTCTTAATGTTTCTTCGATTACACGGCGACCAGCAAAGCCAATTAATGCTTGCGGTTCTGCAATATTAATATCTCCAACAGAAGCAAAGCTTGCTGAAACGCCACCGTATGTAGGGTGCGTCATGATCGAAATAAATAATAGTCCTTCTTCACTATGACGTTTTAATGCCACACTCGTTTTTACCATTTGCATTAATGATAGAATACCTTCTTGCATGCGCGCTCCACCACTAGCAGTAAAGATAATAACAGGTACACGTAATTCAATAGCTTTTTCAACGGCACGTGTGATTTTTTCTCCTACAACGGAGCCCATTGAGCCCATACGGAAATGAGAATCCATAATTGCTACAACAATTTCTTCTCCATCAAGAGTACCTACCCCAGTCAGTACAGCTTCGCTTAATCCCGTTTGTTGTTTAGCCACTGAAATTTTTTCTACATAATCAGGGAAATTAAGTGGATTACTTGTTTGTAAATGATCATCCATTGAAACAAATGAACCTTCATCTATGAAATATGCTACGCGCTCCTGTGCAGTCATTTTGAAATGATGGTCGCATTTTGTACACACTTTATGATTTTTTTCTAATTCCTTTGTTAACTGAATGTGACGGCATTCTGGACATTTTGTCATAAGTCCTTCTGGAAATCCCTTTTCCTGTCCGTCCTCATTCTTTTTACTAAATAAGCTACGTATTGCCATGTTTTACTCCTCCTATGTTTGTCTAAATGCCTTGTTCAGCATTTATGTTCGTAAGCTTTTAATGCTTCTTTTTCATAGCCAAGCTGCATCGATTTCAACATAGTTTGAATGATTAATTTCTCTTCTTCTGTTGAGTTTCGATTTAAACGTCACCGGCATTAACTGCTAATTGAAACCAGACTTTTAGTAAAAAACGATTTCTGACGTGATGACTATTTCTCGTAAAACATGCAGACAATTAATCGTACCTCTATCTCTAGCTTACAAAAAACTGTCCCACATAGGTAGTGTTCGCAGAGTCATTGTACAACTTATAACGCGAATGGCTTCCATTTCATGAATTTGTCGCGTTAATTCGACATCCTTTTTTGATTTTTCATCTTCTAATATAAACATCGACCATTTTTCTACGAGCGGATGCTTTTGTGTAGAAGCTAGAAACGTACCTACCCCATGTCTCGTTTCAATAAGACCTAACAACTCTAAACTTCGCAATGCCTCTCTCACAGAGGATTGCCCGACACCCAGACGTTCTGAAAGGACTCATTCGGAAGGTTCCTTTTCACCAACCTGTGTTTTTTTCATTTTAATAAGTTGTCGTAATTGTTGGACGATATCTAAAAACACTTTCTTTTGTTCGTTTTTTTTATCCATACGATCAACTCCTGGGTCAATCTATTCGCCTTGGAATAATTATCGCTGTCGCTTTCCTTTCGCGCAGGTAAACAATGCATCCTAAGGCTTTATCTTATTTCTACGAGGGGATGCTTTTGTGTAAAAGCTAGATGTCTCGTTTCAATAAGACCTAACAACTCTAAACTTCGCAATGCCTCTCTCACAGAGGATTGCTCGACACCAAGACGTTCTGAAAGGACTCATTCGGAAGGTTACTTTTCACCAACCTGTGTTTTTTTCATTTTAATAAGTTGTCGTAATTGTTGGACGATATCTAAAAACACTTTCTTTTGTTCGTTTTTTTATACACACGATCAACTCCTGGGTCAATCTATTCGCCTTGGAATAATTATCGCTGTCGCTTTCCTTTCGCGCAGATAAACAATACATCCTAAGGCTTTATCTTCATTCAATAGGTGTTTGGATACCTACTATAAAGAAACAAAATCCACCACCTCCAGATGGTGGCGTCTCTTACTGAATGAATTCAAAAGTGGTCTGGCCACTTTTGAATTGGCTTTATCTTACAAAATAATTATTTAAAAGTAAAGAAGAAACTGTATAAAAATTTATGTAATTTCTAAAATTACTTCAATTTCATATTCTTTTCGTCGTTTGTGCATGTACTTTCACTTGAGGTCTACCAAAGCGCTTTTCAAGCGTTCTCTCACTGTAAAGCAATTCATCTTCTAATAACAGCTCTTGAACAAGATGAGAAACTTTCTGGAATAAGGTTGCAGATACTCTTCCAAACTCATCCTGAAGCTAATAAAGGCCATTTGTAAACGGCGACTTACAAGGAAAGCACGTACCTGGCATCGTTCGGACGTGGCCCACTTAGCCAATATCCAGGGTTATTAATCGTAACTTTTTTATAATTGTCGCCACTTTACTAAATCAAGAGTTTCAGTATAGGTGTATATATCGTGAAAAAAACCAATAAATATGCACAAACTATCCGTATTAAAAAACAAGCAGGGTTAAAAACCTAGCTTGTTTGAAAATAATTTTCATATAAAAAATCCATATAATATTTAAACTGTCAGTTTCGTGTTACCATTTTCACTGTTTTACACACTTACCACCTTTATCAAATGAATATCTGGAAGTTCTTTGTCCCTGTAATTCTTGTTAGAACTTCTTCAAAACCATTTGTTCTACTGAAAAATAAAGGTAGAGAAAATTTTAGCGTTTAACTAAATCTCTTAATGTCTTATCGTATAATCGATAAATAAGAGACGTAATTTCCTCGACTATTTCATCAACAAATTCAACTACTTGTTCGTCCTTAATGTTTTCCACATTCTTATCTTCTTCTATCGAAAACACCATCTTTACTTTAAGTGAAAAGGCATAACTCTTGGGTATTACAGCTAAAAATTTTCATCTTTTTTTAGGGTAATCACAAATAAATTTAATTTTTTTCACTGTACCTTCCTTTTCTGTAATAATAAACACACATGGATTAATTAAGATATTATGCTCAGAATAATCATTATAAAGTTCTAGAAAACTTGCAAAAAGATAACTAAATAACAATTTACTAAAAATATTCGTTAATAAACTATAAGAATGCACCTTTCTATAAAAATATTGAAAATCGGATTGAAATTTATCTTCATAGTGGAAATAAGGAGATATTTGAGAATAATAATCGTAACTCTTAAAGTTGAAAGAAGGGTAAGTTCGACCTAATTTAACATTAAACAGCCAATCCCCATAACAATTATTTTCCATTCATAAATTGACCTGTGATGTTCTGAGAAGAATCAAAACCATAATTATTGTATGCTTTTTTGATTTCAACGCGAGTCTTTTTATCTAGCTGTTTCAATATAAATCTTTCAACAGATTTCATAATTGCTTTAGATTGCTTAAATAGTTTTAAATTTAACCTCACTTTTATAAAATGCTCCCTTAGGTATCTAGGTGATCCAAGGTCAAGTTCTTTATCTTTAGCAATTAGCATGCGTAAATAATAGCTATTGTTCCTATGTCCTCTTTGAGGATATTGTAAATGAAAACAGCTTTGATTATT
Source organism: Lysinibacillus sp. NPDC056220 (assembly GCF_049315265.1). Classification (NCBI taxonomy): domain Bacteria; kingdom Bacillati; phylum Bacillota; class Bacilli; order Caryophanales; family Bacillaceae; genus Lysinibacillus; species Lysinibacillus sp. NPDC056220. The sequence goes on along the minus strand of NZ_JBMOXD010000003.1, from coordinate 134,018 downwards.
ATATATTGTGGCTCATCCTCTTTCACCTCATCCCTCTGTAATTGCTTTTCAATATCCAACTTATATTGTTGTAGAATTGGACTTAGAACAAGAGACTCAATCATTTCATCTTTAGCAAGTGAGAAACCTTGTGATAAAATACCATCATATTTTTATCTTTTAAAGCCTTTACCAGTGTAATTCCGCATAAAAACCTGTTTTAGCAAATGGCTGCATAGTTCCATTTAATTGATTTAGTTGTGAACCATCCAAATAAAAAGGAAAAGGTTCACAACTAGAAACACCAAATAATTGGTCATATTGAATCGCAAATGTCGCATTAGAAAAAAATGTCGAAACTTGTGAATAAACCAAAAGTAATAGCAACTTTCGAACAATTTATATACAAGCATATGCCAGATTTGCTAGCTATTATTGCTGCAAAAAAACAGCCTGATCTCCCTACAGAGAAATCAGGCTGTTTTTATAAACATTTTATTTTACTCAATTTAATTTTGGTACTCAATCTATTTAGATTTAAAGACTTCCTTTGATATTAAATATATTGTAAACAGTAATAAAGTTACTATGCCAATTTCATATACTATTCTCACAATATCAAGCTCATAAATTAGATAATAATCATCAACTTGGTGTTCCTTAGATTGTAATTGCCATAAAGGAACATACCTTTTATCATAAAATTCAAGTTGAGGGCCCCACTTTAATGATACAGGAACGTACAATATGCAAATGCAGGAAATTATTACGAAATAGACAGAGAGCAGAATTTTTTTCATCAATACCAAACCCTTCCTAATAAATGTATTATTTCATATATTACATTAAAAATGTAAATATGTGTGTTATAATATGAGTGAAATACAAAAAGGAGGTAATAAAATGTTTAAAAAAGCTTTTGGCTCATTATTTTTAGCGTCAATTTTTTGTTTTTCGATCGTCCCAACATCTTTTGCGAGTACCTCTTCATCAGATTGTAAGTTAGATGGTATGAAGATTGAAAGTGAAGATACTATGACTTCTAAAGTACCCTCTAGCCTAGTGATGCAAACGCAATTACGATCCCCTGAAGGTGCATCTGTAATCATTACAGATAAGTCAGAATTGGAAAAAATTGCAGTAGAACAAGGTTTAGAAGAAGTTCCTGTTAGAATTGAATATGAATATATACCTTCAGAAACAGATTTTAGTAAACCAGACCAAGTAGTTACTCCGTATGCAAAGGGTGACATATGCTATGTGAACGACTTAGGGTCTGGCTGGTATAACGAAAATTACCCATATAAAACCTTCATGATAGATGGTCCAGATACCTTTAAAATATCAGAAACTAAAAATTTCAAATCAACTTTTGATGGAACTTTTGGTGCCTCTAAAGCTGGTCTCGAAGCTAAAATCGGATTTAAGTTGGAGGAAAATTACACTGTTAATTTCACAAGTAACACACCAGTCGCATCAAACGAAAGAGTTTACTTTGAACTTTTCACAACTCACCACAAAGTTCAGTATGCTGTAGATACTGGTCCTACATGTAATTTCGGACATGCTTATAAACCAAATGGTACTTACATTAAAAAAACTATTTATAAAAAATAAGTCGTACAACTCAGAATCCCACGAAAAGCAGAAAATTTGCTTTTTCGTGGGATTCTTTATCGTTGTTTGACCAAACTTACTAATATATAGGTTAACGTATATAGGTTAACGCTCTCTTTTCATATTCGGTATGGAATTTACGATATCTACTTTCAGCTGCATACCTGAATCAAAAAAGCTTAGGAGTTGACCAGAAAAATAATAGTAGATATTTGTGGAAAATCAACCTATTTTTAGACCCAATATTGAAACTTTTCTATTTGTTAATTCGTACAAGCTATTAAGTAATATTTAGTACCTAAATGAACATTCAAAGGAGATGTTTTGATTTTAAAGCTACAAAAATCCGAATGAAGGCTGGGAAAGAGCGATCTAATTCTGTATAAGAAATCGATTCAATTTTTCTATCAGGAGTTAAAGATGAACGTTTTTATTCAAAAGAAGTTCTCCATGGCTATGTTAAAAATGAACAAAACTCAGCAATTCACGTTGATATTTCCCCTTATCCAAAGTTAATTGCTGCAACAAATGGAAATCAAAAATATGTTCGTTCAGCTCCTAACGATACACCTGCAGATAATCTAATAAAATTACCACAGGAAAAATAGCAAGAGACAATTTGCGCTTCTAAAAAAACGACTACTTAAATGCAGTCGTTTTTTTATTTTATTTTGAGAATAACTTCTTCCAAAAACTTTTCTTCCTTTCTTCTAATTGTTGGCTTTTTTGTTCCTATAATTCATTGTGGGGCAGTATGAGTTGGTTCTTCACCATTACGACAACCTCGTGTTGTAAACGTTGTATCGTTACTCGATAAAGTTGTAACAGTGGGATTTGTAACGTTATCCATAATTTTAGTGAAATCAAAGTCTGATGATAAAACTAAGCTTGCAGCGTCTTCTAAGCTCACTAACTTTTCTTTGTTTAGGAAAATTAGAGCTTTTATAATTTTTATATTTTCTTCTGAATACTCTCGATGGCCGCGTTTGTTCCTGGATATATTCATGCCATTCTTTTCAAAAGTAATGAGTATTTTTAAAGTCTCAGCGCTTAATTCCAATTGCTCAACAATTTTTATTTTGGTGAATATATATTTATAGGATTAAGTTTATTTAATCTTACAAATATAGTTGAATTTTTACACCTATATAATGACCTGAGCTAAAATTGCTTCTATTAAAAATTTTTAAGTTGATTTAAAACAATGAAAACAAAAAAAGCAAGGTATGTATCCCTGCTAGTTGTATTTTTATTTTTCTTATAATCACCTATTACGTGTGATACGTTTGAATGACTTTTCTATACTCCATTCAAAAAATGCAGTCTTATTAGGGCACAAACCCAGCCTGGCTCACATAAACTTGATTTTCGGGAAAGACTTCAATAAATCTTTTATATACTTTTCTAAGAACATCCGATCCGTACCATTCCTCTAAACCAAGCTGGGCGTATTTGCTGTCAATACCGAGTTTTCGTGTGCGTTTACCACCACTACCATCGCCCATGAAGTAGTCATCTATACATATCCGATCGACATAAGACTTTAGCTTTAACGGAAAATCATCCCCACTTGGCAATATGGGAGCTATAGCCACTTGGATGGGTATGCCCGCGGCTGCTAATTTTTCCAATGTTTTAAAGCGTGCCTGAATGGGAGGGGCCTTCGGAGTAAAGTGTTTTCGTATCGTTTCCGAATCGGTCTCAATCGTCATACTTACTCGAACTTTGTCCTTCAATTGTTGCAGCAAATCGATATCTCGACTTACAAGTGGACTTCTAGTCTGTACTAATAGAAAATCAGGTGGATCTTCTACCATTACTTCTAGTAAAGATCGCGTGACCTTTTCCTTTTGCTCTATAGGTTGATATGGGTCTGTACTTGATGACATAAAAATAGTTACATTCCCTTTAGCTTTGGCTCGATAAAGTTCTTTTTTTAATAAATTTGCAGCTCCATTTTTAACATCCACCCAATTTCCCCATTCACCCTCCCGAAACAGAGATACAGGCATTTCACGGACATAACAATAGGAGCACCCAAAAGAACAGCCTGTATAGGGATTAAGTGAATGCGTATAGCCAGAGAGGAAGCCTGTCCCTTTATTCAGAATGGTTTTCGGATTTTTATAGAATAATTCACTACTCATGACGGTACCTCCATTTGTTGTACAGCAATAACTAGATTACATAATGCTTGATAAAGCTCGCTTTTCCAGATCAAGGAGCAATGTCTTCATTTCTAATCCACCTCGATAGCCAGTTAATGAGCCGTTCTTTCCTATTACGCGATGGCATGGCACAGTAATCAATACCGGATTAGCCCCGATCGCTGCGCCTACTGCCCGCACAGCTGCTGGATTATTGATAGCATTGGCAATATCAGAATAGGATTTCGTCTCGCCATAAGGGATATCACAAAGTGCCTGCCAGACTGCTAGCTGGAATGGTGTACCTACATACTCAAATGGAATCGTAAAGGTTTTCCGCGTTCCTTCTAGATACTGAGTGATTTCATCGACAAAGGGCTCAAGCTTTTCAGCATCTTCCACAAGCGGACTTCCTGGAAAGTGTTTCGAAGCCCATTCTAATAATTCCTCGAATGGATTGTTCTGTGACCCAACAAACACAAGCCCCTTTGATGTTGAAGCTACATAGAATTTCCACTCTTTAAACTTTAGTAAAGACCAATAAAGGCTTGGTTTATTCATTTTTTCCATTGCACTGTTCCTCCATCTTCCTCATTTGACGAAATTGCGCTGGTGTCTGGCCCGTTTTCTTTTTAAATAAAGTAATAAAATAAGGCGTGTTAGCCATACCCACACATATGGCGATATCACCAATTGATTTATTCGTCTGAATCAAATACCTTTTAGCTGCGTGAACTCTAACTTGCTGTATATACTCTACTGGCGTAATGCCTTTAATCTTTTTAAATGTCCGCTGCATATGATACGGACTTCCATGACAAATATATGCTAACGATTCTAGCGTTAATTTTTCTGTGAAATTTTTATCAATGTATTCCGTAATTAAATTGACCCACTCACTATCAGGTAGATTTTCATTTGTCGGCTTACATCGTTTACATGGGCGAAAATTAGCACGGAGAGCTTGTTCTGCATTTAGAAAAATACATACATTTTCTTTTTTGGGGACGCGTGATTTACAAGAAGGCTTACAAAATATCCCTGTTGACTTGACAGCGTAGAAAAATTGATTATTGTATGCAATATCATTATTTATAATGGCTTGCCACTTCTCATCAGTTATCATTTCTCCATCATTCAAATGACTTTGAGCATAGCTCTCTTTGTAGCCGTGATCCATTCTATCTGACATTTTCTCACCTCACCTTATAATATACTCCCTATCCATTCGAATGGATATCTCAAAGAATGGAATAGCAAAATATTGAAACGTAATATTATTGAGAATCATGAAAAATGATACCAAGTCCGTATCGTTCTCCAGAAGTAACGGTGCTTACACCGTGACGAATTGTATTTTTATAATAGCCTTTTTTACCGAGAACAGGTCTGTGGTTAGTGGGGAAAATAAGGGCACTACCTTGTTCTAACGTAATGACATGACCCCTGCTTTGCGCACGTGGAATTTGCTCTACTAATAGAGATTCCCCACCGCAATAGTCTTGATCTCGCTGATTTAATACAAACACTACTTGAAACGGAAAAAATAGATCGCCATATAAATCTTGATGCAGACAATTAAACCCGCCTGCTTCATACTTTAATAGTAAAGGTGTCGGTCTCGTTTGATTAAACTCCTCACAGGTGTTTAAAAAATCTTGAAGATGTTGTGGATACAGTTCTGTTTTCTTCAAATAGCCCAGCCATCGATTAGCAGTTTTCGCTAATTCCGAATAAAAGGACTCTCTTAAATGTTGGATGATATCAGGAAATGGATAAGAAAAATATTTGTACTCCCCATTCCCAAAACGATATCTTGTCATATTGATTGTCGTCCTGTATAGCTCTTCCTCCCCATACATTTCCATGAAAGATTCACATTCCTCTTTTGTTAAAATTGTTGGAAGCTTTGCGAAACCCTGCTCATCTAATTCATTTTGAATGCACTCCCAATCTAAGCCTTCGACACGTGTCTTTATGTCTTGCACCATGTTATCCCTCCTATTTAGCATTGTTGATAACTAACACTATAACCTCATCAATCAAAAAAAATAAGGTATTTAGAATGTAAGAGCAAGATAACAAAATTAGTAAAGATGATGATGTGATAAAGTAAAAATGACATCAGTGTATTTTGTAAAGGAGAATGAAAAAATGAAATGGCATGAAGTCAATAATGATATTGTCATTACCCTACCTAAACATTTCAACATGAATGCCAATCTAGACTATCTAACAAGAGTAAAGAATGAATGCATGTATGAAATAGAGAACGATAGTATTACAAAAGTGATTGCTATTGGAGAAATTCGGTCTCTGGTACAGGTAAACGTCATGAAGAATAAACAAATGATTGTTCAATTCTTAAATGAATCAAGACCTATTGAAAGCTGGCAACGAGAACAGGTTGTAAAATATATTCATGAGTGGTTTGATCTTCATAACGATTTAACACCCTTTTATGAAATGGCAAAGGCAGATCCTTTATTAAAAATACCTGCTGAAAGCTTCTATGGATTGCGAGTTATTGGCATTCCTGATTTATTTGAAGCTTTATGCTGGGGAGTTTTAGGCCAACAAATTAACTTAGCCTTCGCGTACACCTTAAAGAGGCAATTTGTTGAAAAATTTGGCGATTTCATCGAATGGAATGGTAAGCAATTTTGGGTGTTTCCATCGTACGAAAGAATTGCACAGTTAACACCCTCTGACCTTGCAGATATTAAAATGACGGTAAGAAAAAGTGAATATATCATTGGCATTGCGAAATTAATGGCAAGTGGAGAATTATCGAGGGAAAAATTAATGAAGATGAACTTTAAAGATGCTGAAAAAAGCTTAATTAAAATACGAGGAATCGGTCCTTGGACAGCCAATTATGTGCTAATGCGCTGCCTCAGGTTCCGAACCGCCTTTCCAATTGATGATGTGGGTCTTATCAATTCAATCAAAATATTACTGAACATGAATCAAAAGCCGACGAAAGATGAGATTCTAGAATTATCGATACCATGGAAAAACTGGGAATCCTACGCTACCTTTTATCTATGGCGTGTCCTTTACTAAAAAAAGTTTAAGATGAGAACAATTATAAAGAGCATGCTTTGAAACAAATGAATCAAAAACATGCTCTTTTTCAACTATTCTTTGCGAGCTATCTAATCACAGGCTCTATTATAAATGTAAATCTATCCTACAATCCATCAATAATGTTATTATGGTAAACTTTCCACGATTTCCTCGTTGGAAGCCCCATCATGCTTCATGAAAAATTTTCTTGTAAACGCACTAACTGTTAAACTCACTACAATATTAACACCTAATCTGGTATAAAGGAGAACAAAGAAAGAGCGTGTTTTGGAAAAAGATAAATCCAAATACGCTCTTCTTATTTCCAATAATTCAGGTAAGCTATTGCCATTCGCCCTATCTAGAGCGTCTCATCCAACTTCTTAATTTTTGACTGGGAAATTACATATACATTACCTAAAATGTCGATGCTGTCTCCCTTTACACGTACTGCACAATCTTTGTTCGACGCATAAATATTTAGTTCTTCCGATAAGGGAGACAACTCGTCTTGCACCAACTCTATGTTATTTTCAAGATCAAAATGCGAGAGGACGGAAAAATTGTCAAGACCGATTCCATCGTATAAAGAGCTTTTTTCAACTGGATAGCCAAAGTTTTTTGAGCATAACCATTTAGCGGACATATTGATTGCTCCTGCGCTTGCTCCCATCACAACCGCTGTGCTTTTTTTGATTAAATCCGACAATTCATAGTCTAGTAAAAACTCATTTTGTTTCAGCGTATCTCCACCTAACAAAAAAATGGCTGACGCATTTCGAATAAAGGTTTGGGCATCTTCCTTCTGTACGTGATAATTAATTAAATGATAGTCATCGAATAGGATACCTGCTTGGTCAAGCCATGAGCGTTCAGTAGCACCCCCATCTTCATACAAAAGTGGATTCGAGCTAATCATAGCAAGCGATTTTCTATCAGTTATATCCTCCTGTAACACCCTGCCTAGATTCTCTGGAAAAAAATCATTAAACCACCCTAAATAATAGTGTGTTTTCATGTGTACCTCCGTCATTATTACCTGCTTTTATAAGTTCTGTTTGTAGTACGAAATAAAAGGCTTTTTACTTTTTGCAATTTATATTTCATCGCGATAAATATCAATATCGTATTCTGAGTCGGTGTCATAAGCAAATTTAATAAGTTTTTGATTTATAAAAAGACCGGAAGTTTCAGGAAAAACAAGGATCACTGCTATTTTACATTGTAACTTATATTTCTTTTTAAAGTGATTGATAATGTTTACCTTATTCGTGAAAATATCTATTAGTTCATTTATTTGTAAAGTAGGATCACTTGTTCGTTGATAATCTATTTCGTAAGTCCACGATGAAGTATAACTTTCGTGTTGTGTTTTTCCGATTGTATAGAGTGCACCTTTTGTACGTGTTTCTGTTGGTGTTATTGCTATTTTTTGTGTGAATTCATCTAGTGGAAAATTATCTCCAAATACACAAAAATAAGACCTTATATTAGTTGTTGGCTTTTCCATTCTTTCTCCCTTCTTGAGGAATTAATTAAACGCCATCATGAATAAAATTTAAAATACAATTACAGTACTCTCTCAACCATGGGCTACTGTTTGTTATTTAGCAATGCTCATGCTCAAACCTGAGCCACTTGTAATTTGCAAAGACACGCGATTAAAGTAACGACTATTTATATAAAAAGTAAACCTTCTAAACTTTGAATGTTTAAAAGGTTTTTTTCATGTTTTGCTATCAATATTTGGAGATAGCCATTTTATATATACCGTGCATGTGCTCGAAGATATTTTTCTACGTCATTATACAACCCTGATTGATTTGCGTATTTAACATAATTTTTTGCTGTACGAAGCCAATCTAATGTAGAAGGCTGAAGTTCATGTAGTGCCCTTACTAAGTCATCGGTAGTAATGGGTCTTTCATTACCTGAAAGTAATATTTCTTCTAGCACATACTCAGTAGCTAATTCCACTACATTAGCTATATCAGCACCTGAGAAAAATGGCGTTTTGGCTGCTAATACGGCTGTATCAACATTTTCAACAAATCTTCCCTTTAATTTCAAATTAAAAATTTGCTCTCTTGCTTTTTCATCTGGTGGCGCTACAAAGATGAGCCGGTCAAATCTACCAGGTCTTTTTAGAGCGCTATCAACATCCCATGGTGTATTGGTAGCAGCCATCACAAGAACCTCATCATTGTTTGTATCCACACCTTCCATCTCGGTTAGAAACGTATCGATTATGCCACGAACATGGGAGGACGTTTGTGAACGACTCATGCCAATAGTATCTACTTCATCAAAAAACATAATGCTAGGCTTTTGGAAGCGAGCCTTATCGAATATGGCTTTTAAATTCTGTTCACTTACTCCTATATAAGGGTCTAAGATATCTGTGATATGAACAGGATAAAAATTAGCCTTACATTCTCCCGCTGTCGCTTTAGCAATATAGGTTTTCCCACAGCCAGGTGGTCCATAAAGAAGAACGCCACCCCCAACTTTTTTACGGAACTTTGCAAACAATCCCTTGTTATAAAACGGACTAATAATACGTAAGTTGATCGTTTTCTTTAAATCCTCAAGACCAGCAACATCCGCAAAAGTCACTATTTCCTCGATTTTTTTTATAGCCTTTTTAGGTGCATCCCCATCAATCACCCTAAACTTCGGTTCAAGGTTTTTTACTTTTCTATCGTCTAACTGTATGTCAGGAATGTTATCTTGATTATCCAGTTCCACCTCTGCTACTGTGTCTAGACAACGATCTACGATAGCTAATTCAGCCTTATCTTCATCGTCAATTTCAACGGAGCTAGCAACCTTTGGAGAGTGTTGAATTTGTAAACTAGCCTTTGTTAATTCCTGAATGATGTTATTTCGTAGCTCATCGTCCGAGCAAAAAGAAAGACCCAATGAATAAGTTTGAACCGCTTCAAGCCAACGATGCTGATCAGCTAGTTCTTTGCCAAGCCATAAGTAACCTTGTGGATCATTAGCATTTTGATCTACCATTTGTTGTAACCATTTTATTTTATCCATACTTGTAGCCCCTTAATTTTTTTAATCCCTTTACAAGAGGAATTGATATCCATGTATATAGAGCTAATGCAATATAGCATTTTATAAATAGAACCGCTGCCGTATTAAAATCTAAACCTATTAATGAAAAGTAAATGACCACCCCTATCAGCCAAATGCCAGCAGTACCACCTACAACTTCAACGAGGTGATTAGGTATTAATAGCGGGTGTCCTGACAGTTCAAACTCCTCTAATAATTCATACAATTCTTTATCCTCAGGGTTAAGTAGAAAGGCCTGTCTAAAATATTCTTGTGCTTCTTTTTCTTTGTTATGAAAGGCAGCATGGATTCCCAAGTGTAATAGTTTAGATAATTCACTATCACTTGAATTCATATATTGCTCTAATGCAAGGACTCGTTGTTTTTTAGGGCTATTAATCTCCTCTAATATAAAATAGTTACGTAATACAAAACTATTTTCAGGAGCCATCTCACGTGCTTTAGTAATTAATTGCTTTGCTTTTTTTCGATGCCCCATTTTTTTCATTAGAACTGCATAAGCAGCGTGGTTTTCAGCATCATCTGGATTGGCTCGTAATGCTTCTAGAAAAGCTTCCTCAGCCTCCTTCCAACGCTCCTTTTTCATATAAATAAATCCAAGAAAATAGAAAATTATTTCTTCACTATACCCCAAATGCAAGGCTTCCTTTAATTGCAATTCAGCTCTATTGTAATCTCCCATAAGATAATAACTGTAGCCTAAAATAAACCATAGTCGACTGTTTTCAAGGTGATCAGCTATCACCTCATGAATAAGTTCAATCGTTTGTGCATATTTCCCTATTTGAAAATAGTGTTCTATTACTTCAAATGTTGCCCCTTCATAGTTTTCATTCATTTCAATATCTTCACGTTCAATCATTCTGTAGTAAAGCTCCTTTTTAAAGCGCTAATAGGAATGCTATAGCGATAAATTCGATAAATCCAGAAACAATACATGCTAGAAAGCCTGGCATCCATAAGGACTCAGTTTGTCCACCAACAACTAGATGTTCTTTATAGGGCCTATTTAAAAAGGCGAAAAAAATAAAATATCCCGCCACTGCAATAATTCGTCCAAAAACCTTTATGTAGTCTTCATCAATCGCTAAGATTCCTTGTCCAATGGCATAAACCATGATTAGTTTTCCTATAATTAGTAAACCACTAAGAATCGTTAGTATTCGGATATATTTTTTTTCAAGCTTTAACCACTTAGCATTTTGCATACCTAATACTACAATGGCAAAAATTCCACCAAAAAAAGCGACGAAAAATAAATTGTTTACAACATAACTTCGTGTTCGATCCTCATTTTCGTTTAGTATACTAGGTTGATAAATATGTTCCATTATTCCTTAGTTGTCTCCTTTTCAATTTGTTCCTTCCTTATTTAGGGCTCTTCCATTTTCTTAAGCCTTTTACAATGGGAATAGATATAAAATAATAAAGTGTGAAAAAAATAGAAAAGCGAAGAAGGTGATTGACAAAGTTATCATTGGAAATAAGCTTGTCAAGAAGCAGGAAAAGTATAAGCCACATCATGAATACAAATCCAATGCCGCCTATTCGCTCTACTATACGGTAAGGAAGCAAAAGCGGGTGAGTTTTAATTTCCAATTCCTCTAAGTTCGATAAAATTCTTTTATCCTCAGGTTTTATAAGAAAAGCTTGTCGATAATATTCTTTAGCTTCCTTAAATCGATTATTAAAGGCAGCACTCCAGCCCAGATGAATTAACTTTGCAAACTCACTATCCGCTGAATTCATATAAAGAGCTAGTGCAGTATTGTGCTTTTCCTTTTTTGCAGCCATTTCAGTAAGGGTATAGTGGTATAAAACGGCTGTGTTGTTAGGATCTAATGCTAGAGCTTTTTCTACTAATAAACTGCCTTTTTTTCTATGACCTGTCATTTTCATCAAAATTGCATACGCTGAATAAACATATGCATCATTTGGATTATTATGTAATGCTTCCAAAAAAGATTCTTCTGCTTTTTGCCACTGTTCCGTTGCCATATAGATGCCGCCTAAAAAATAGTAAATGACGCCTTTATCATATCCTAGCTGAAATGCTTTAAGAAATGGCTCAAATGCTTCTTCATATTGACCTATGGAATAATGACTGACAGCTAGCATATACCATAATTCCTTATTTTCCATATCTTCAGCCATCCGTTGCTTCACTAAGGAAATAACATTTGTGTATCTTCCAATCGCAAAATAGTGTTCAATAAGAGCCATAGGTGTATTTTCTTTTTCACTGTTCATGCACATAAATTCCTTCCCTAATTAGCTAGGACACTATTTCTAAGAAAACCATCTATAAAGATGGAAATTAAACAATAGATAATCCCTATCCAGTACAGGGATTTTGTTTCCCCCACAAATACTAAATGTTCTTTATAAGGTCTTTTCAAAATCACCAAAAAGATAAAATAACTTACTCCAGCCAGTAACCGATTGATTAGCAAATCCATTTCAGCGGAAAAAGGAAGGAAAACATAAAAGATTATAGTAGCCGTATGGAGAAATACACTGCTTACTATTAGTAGTCTGATGTAATGCTTCTCTAGTTTAAGGGCGTTGGCATTTATAAACCCAACGATCGTAATGGCAAGTAGACCTCCAATAAAGGCAACGATGACTAAATTATGTATGCTAAAGCTTTTTGTCCTTCTTACTTTCTTACCAGTTAAGCTTGGTGTATAAAGTGAATGCAACTAACCATAAGCCTCCTTCTATTTAGTACCTATCCCATTGACATTTCGTATTATACATTTATTTATCAATAATGGAAACTATTTCTTTAAATGTATAAGCAGATCATTTATTGAAATGCTTTCTGTTAAAATTACTGTTTTCATCGTTGAATGTTAGAAACATCTTCATAATCATTAAATATTCGTGTTTAATCCAAAATGGACGGTCTCCAGTCGATGGAGAAAGCGCATTTCATAGGTTAAAATACGAATATTTTAAATATGTATTTGATTAATAGTTCGTTTTTATACTTTTTTTGCTTTAAACCTTTTTGGTTATACGTATTTTTCCCATTTATTAGTTCCGTTAAAAAAGTAGTGAAATTTAAAAAACATAACTCCTAATACTGGTATGACAAACAACGTATAAATAACATAACGTACTCCCCATTTTTCATTAAGAATTGCCTCACAAAATAATCAAATAAGCGACATCTTTAGCTTAATAAAAAACGGTCCCATACCTTTTCATCCACCCAGAAAAAACCTTCGTGCGAACAAGCTGCTAATAAACATTGTTCATCTTCATAAAACATTAAATCCTCTGGTAATTCTGCCGTAATCCAACCAAAAAGTGAATCGCTATGCTCCTTCAAGAATTGAGCAGTCGTATCATTTAATAGAAAGTAAAAAACAAAGGCTGTATGCTCGCCAAGCGTTGTTGTCTCCCATTCATTTTGAACCTTTCTTTCGATAAGCAGGTTTTCAATAGGTGCTATTAGCTCATCGACAGCGGCTAAGCGTAATTGTTCATTTTCCATCAATTGTCTGTTCTCAACAAAGGCAAAGCGGCTACATCGTTTCGCTAGTATATCAATAAGCTGATAATAGCGTTGCCCCCTTATATTTTCAGTAATCATCATCAATTTTCTGTTTCCTCCTCGTCCATACTCAAGAGATAGCGCATAATTTCCATTAAACGGCCTTGTAAGCCCTATAAAAAAAGAGCTGCTGGTGCAACTCCATGATTTTGAATGAAATATTTTTCCTACCCATTGCTTGTCATAACGAAATGGATGCAAAAGCATAAAAGCTTATGTTGATTAATTCCTGCATCTATTCATTCCATTGAGAATGTGTAACGCTGTCATCTCATTTGCAATTATCTATCCAGTTCCTAAATTTTAGACCTACAGGTTTTATCGTTTCTTTATTCGTCGCGATGACCTCACAACCTCTATCATCATAAATAAAAAAGATAACATTTTTCGTCAAATTAATAAAAAATACATCTGGATAGCTATAGCCTGTACCAAATTTGGGCTTCAAACGAAAATCCTCATTACAGGCTGCTTGCATAAGTAATACATAGTGAATATCTTGTTTGCGGCACTTTAAGGAAAATCGTGAAATATAAACATCCTCATCATCCAATACATACGGCAAGGTTTGTTGTTTTAAATGGTATTTTAACTCTTTATTTTTTATATAACGATCATATACCTTTATGCGCTTTTTCTTACTTTCAGCAGGCTTATACTGATAAACATTTGTCACAAGTAAAATCTCATCTGAATACGAAAAAATTTCGTTGAAAATGGCCAAAGCTTGATGGTATACATCATTAAACATGGCTAGATTTAGACGACCATTATTTTTCCATTGATAAAATCCAGCCCCAAATTCAACGTGAATACCAATATCCCATTGCTGAAAAAGGCTAGGTGTTAACGTGAGTCCAGGAAAAGTCTTATTTAAATATTGTTCTACATCTATCGTCATTCACTCAAATCTTCCTTTAATATAATCTAGCATAAAATTCAAAAAAACTAGGTCACATTTTTATACTCATGATAATACATAGAATACAAATCATTTAATGTCACTTTTCCAAATGCAAAATCCACTACATTTCTCTCCACTAAAAAAGATGTAAGCGAACTTAATAAAGCGGCTTCAGAGCTTGGTAAATGAATTAATGTGATTCCATTTGTAAGAGTTTGAAGTTTGATGTTTGGAAACAGCTCAGACAGTTGTTTTTCAGTTGCACTCTCCATATTGTTCACGCGAATTGTTTTAATATGTGCTTGACTGAAACCTTCTATTATTTCATTGGTATCCACTAGTTTTCCTTCGTTAAACAAGAAAATTCGATCTGCATATTTCTCTAAATTATCGAGTAAATGTGAGGCAATAATAATAACCTTTCCCTCCGCCTTTTTCTCTACTAATATCTTCGAAATAATTTCTACATTATTTGGATCAAGTCCGTTCATCACCTCGTCCATCATCATAATGTCCGTATCCGTCACTATTTGCATAGCAAAGCAAAGGCGCTGGCGCATACCCAGAGAATACGTGCCTGTTTTTTTATTCACATAATGCCCCATATTTAACATTTCAATGGTTTCATCTATAAGTTTTAAATCGGATTGCCACATGGTTGCAAATATTTTTAAATGTTCGCGCCCGCTTAAGTGATTATACAAGTCACTTTGGTCTGGCATCATCGACACAAAACTATGAATTTTTACTTCATTTGATTTATTCGAGTAGCATAGACCATCTTTAAATACTACTTTCCCTTTCATAGGCTTTACATAATTCATCAACACATTCATAAATGTGGATTTTCCTGTTCCATTTGGTGCAACAAGTCCAATCATTTCACCTTGCTCAAATGTCATTGAGATATCATTTAACACTTTATTTTCCGCAAATTGCACAGTAATATTTTGAATGTCAATCACCTGTGTCCCTCCTATTTTATTAGCTTATACCGTCTATTCATAACAATAAGCAGCATGAATAAAATGACGACTACAGCTAAGACTAGTAACAACTGTAATCCTAAATTGAAATCTAAATAATCGTTCATATAATAAAAATTTCGTTGTTTTGATACAATTTGTCCGACTTGAATGTACGAGGTTGGATAAATTTGAATATCCCAAAAGTAGCCAACATATCGGCTGAAATAAAACTTCTCCCCAAAAATAAGGAGTAAGCCGATGGCGACATTCATCATCTCGTTACGGAATAGGATACTGAACAATAATACAACGTTGATGATGACCATAAACCAAGTTAAAAGCAGAATGAGGGTTTGTCCTAAAAACATCCCTAAAGTCATCGGTTCAAATTTACCCTCCTGACGCCAATCGAGATGAGGAGCATACATGGGTGATGGTAAATTGAAATTTCCAAAGCCGGATTGTAAGCCTATAATAATGAACCCAGCAAAAAGTGGTACAAATAATACGAAGCTACCTAGTAGTGCAACGATCATTTTCATCAATAGCTTTTTCCAATCGCTAATAGGAAATCCTTTGATAATAGATGGATGACGGCGATCTTTTGTCACGATATCAATAGCTAAAAGTAGTACACACACAATTAAAATAACAGGTAGTAATCCCTTTAATAAACGCTCTAACGTTTGAAGGGCTGTCCGCTGTTCGAATATGTCCATGGATAATTCATACTTTGCTTCCGCGTAAGTATCATAACGGGCTGCCTGCTCTAAATAAGCATAAAAGGCATCATCTTCTGCATAATCATTATTTTTTATAAAATACTTTGAGTTATAGGAGAATGAATCACTTTTGTATGTAATCGCATTCGTAAAGTAGTACCAATCACGAGTTACCTCGGCATATTTTTTTAGGTCCCCCTCCTCTAATGCTTCTAATCTTGCTTTATCTAGTGGATTAATTTGCCCAAATATCTCAACAGCATAAATGATGGCAGGATGTAGACTATATAAGTTGCGACCTTCCATCGAATTTAAAAACTCTTGCCGTGTTAAATAGCGAGCCTCAATTTCTTCATATTCGACTTGCTCAATCGGATCGTATGCGGGTGCTAATTTAAATACATAAAAAAAGGTTGCAAAAGCAAGCAAAAAATAGATGGCTAAGTTTTTCTTATTCGTAAAAAATTGTTTGAATTCAAATTTGAAATAACTCCACATGCTTATGAGTACCTCCCCTATGCCCTTTTGATTTTCCCTGTTGAGAAAAACGTTTTAATAGTGAACAACATTAAAATAATACAGATAAACAAAATAAGTAAGCCAAGATTCATCGTAATCTCAACAGGCTGTGCTAAATCAACTGGTACGCCTCGTAAAATATCATTGAAGTTCATGAAATTAAAAGGATTATAGGGAAATACACTAATTAGTGATGGAAAAATCATCGGTAAAAAGAACAAAATAAAGTGTATAAATAATGTTAAATACATATTTTTCAGTAACACATTTAATATAATCGACAATAGCATGACGAAAATGGAAATGACGAACATATAGCCAAGGCTCATCGCGATATATTGGATGGAAGAGATTAATACAGCATCTCCTACGTATATGCCTACTGGATCTTGTGGGTTGCCAAGTCCATTTAATACCCACAATGGACTAGCGCAAATAAAAATGAGTAAAAAGCTTGTGATGATGGTGAACAAAGAAATCATACATTTGGATAAAATATAAGAATCAAAACGAACAGGAAAGCCTTGAATTAAACTAGAATGCTCAAAATCATCTAGCAAAATAGAACTTGTTTGGAAGCTAATAAATATGTACCAGCCTGCACCTACGTAACTAAAGAAAAATAATAAGAAAGGTATGTATTGAAATAAGTCAGTTATTTTATCCCTTCCCGCATCATTCATCCATTTAAAATAAAGATAGTCCATCGAATTTTGTAATTTAGAGGGTAATAATTCTGCGATATCATGGTATCCTTCTAATTGGAATGCCTCTTGTCTTAATTCAGCAAGCTGAAGTGACGCCTCATAATACATGGATTGTCTGTCCATCGTTAATGTGGCTATTTGCAATGCAATCTTACTTTTTTGCTTCGTTAAATTTTTAAATATATCGCTGCCATCACCTGTTTCCGAGGCATCCTTCACCTGAAACTTTGATAGTATGGCCTGTGTTGAATAATAATCACCCTTTTTTTCAATAAGCTGATTACCAACGGCTTGCGCCTTTATATAAAACATAAAGCCAAAAACGATCATGACAACAGCTATTAGTGCAACTAAATTTCGTCGATTCGCTCGCTCTATCACTAGACCTACTTTTAATGCTTTTAACACGGTCATCCTCCTAGCTTCTTCAATGTGAAAGTCTTTAGATTACTATGATAATGCTTTGTGGATATTTTTTCAATTTTTTGTATATTAAAGGTTTAGAATATTACGAATAAAAAGACTAACGATTTTGGAGGAATAGCAAAATAATAATAAGATACTATATAATTTAGTTCCTTTTTAATAACTAAACTATTAAACCATTCAAATTTTCATGTTGCGTATTATTAGCTTTCAATTTTGTATAGTCATTATCAATGCACCGCTTTAAAAATAGTTTTTTCGTTACAGGTACATTCATCACGACAAAAGTAAAAGGACTGCTTTTGACAGTCCTTAAATGATCTACTATTAAAATGGCTTGAATGCCTAGTACCACATATATTTCTGGAACCCTATCTTTTCTACAATAGCCACAGCAGGCTTGTTCATAGCCCTACAATGCGAATAGGCCATCCAATTCTTCTTTAAACATTCTTGAACATCATGGTATGCGAGTTTGAGCAGGTTTTTCTTGGTGAAACTCTATTATTTCGATATCTATGCCATGTTTATTAGCAGCAACAAAGCCTGAAATACACGTTCTACAATGTTATTTATCTCCCACCACTAACATTTATAATTTCACCAAGAATATAATTGGAGGCATCAGAAGTGAGGAAGGCAATTACTTCTGCTATTTCCTCAGGGGTTGCAGGCCGTTTAATAGGTACAGTTGAAGTCATACGCTCGAGACGATTATCGCCAGGAGCAAATTTATTGTGAAAAGGTGTTTCTACCATTCCTGGCGCTACCCCATTTACAATAATCCCATAGTCAATTAGCTCTCGTGACATACCAATCGTCATTGTATTTATCGCTCCTTTAGCAGATGCATAATGAATACTTTCTCCCGCTTCTCCAATTCGTGCAGCCGCCGAAGAGATATTGATAATTTTTCCGGATTTTTTAGGAATCATATACTTTAATACAGCTTGGGAACATAAGAGAACACTAGTAACATTTAAGTTGAACGTTTCTTCCAATAGTCTTTCACTTATATCCATAAATGTACTTTGTTGGATACCTCCTCCAGCGTTATTAACTAAAACATCAATCGCACCAAAGGAGGAAATAGCTTGGTCAACCATTGCATTCACTTCTTCTTTATTCGTAACATCAGCTTGAATGGCCATAGCCTCTCCATCCTTTTCTTGAATACGTTGGACAGTTTCCATGGCCCCATTCACATTTGTATGATAATGAATAATTACTTTAGCGCCTTTAGATGCCAACAGTTCTGCGGTAGCAAGCCCAATACCGGAGCTTGCGCCTGTGATGAGAACAACCTGTCCTAATAAGTTCTGCATAGCTTCTCTCCTAACAAATGTTTACAATAGTTATTCTCCTTTTCTATGGTAAACCCTTTTAAAGAATCTTCGATATACATGTTTAACTATCGCTATTATGTTGGATTGTTGCGGGGATTAAATCCTTGCTTATTTAGTCCATGTCTTGTGAAAAAGATTTTAATTGAAAGGTATCTGAATAGATTTAATTTCAGCTAAAGTTCAAATCTATTAGCTAATCATATAATAAAATGCTTTTCTTAATAAAGAACATGATTAAGTGTAACCAAAAAAATGAATGTACGCTAAAAAGAACGGAAGTCAGTTCCTTTAGCGTGCATTCATTTTACCAATGTGGGTATAAATTTTGGTTACTTATTTTAAAGATTAAACGGCCTGTTCTAACATGGCTTCTAATTCACTTTTGTTAAATTGATACGTTTCATTACAGAAGTGACATTGTGTTTCTGCTTGACCATCTGTTTCAATCATATCTTGGAGTTCTGCGCTTCCTAAGCTAACTAGCACTTTAGTAGAGCGATCTTTTGAGCAAGTACATTGGAATAGTACTTCTTGTGTTTCGAGAATTTTTACATTCCCCTCTCCTACAACCATAGTTAGAATTTCTTCCGGTGTTAGGCCATCACGTACCATTGCTGAAATGGTAGGAATACTGTCCAAACGCTTTTCAATTTCTTCAATAATTTCTACTGCTGTACCAGGTAATGCTTGAATAATAAAGCCGCCTGCTGCTTGGATTGTATTATCAGGGTTCACGATCACTCCTACCCCCACTGAAGAAGGAATTTGTTCTGACTGTGCTAAATAGTATGTGAAATCTTCCCCTAACTCCCCTGAAATAATAGGTACTTGTCCTACAAAGGGTTGTTGTAGACCAATATCCTTTGAAATCGTTACCATACCATCTGTTCCTACGGCTCTTCTAACATCTAATTTGCCAATACTGTTGAGGGGGAAATGTGTTTGCGGATTCGTAACATATCCTCGTACTTTTCCATTCGCGTTAGCGTCTACAAGGATTGTACCTAAATCGCCTCCACCATTGATTCGAATGGTTAATTTATCTTCATTGTTTAACATAGAACCAAGCATCACGCCGAAAGTCATTGAACGTCCTAACGCTGCTGATGCAGTCGGCCATGTATAGTGACGATGTTGTGCTTCACCTACTGTATCGACTGTCCTTGCTGCTATTATTCGAACCTGTCCGTTATAGGCTAAACCTTTTACTAAATAATCCTTCATTATTATCTCTCTTTTCTTCATTTTATTAGAAGATGAATCTGCATTATACATCATCGCCTTTTTACGCCACAAGCCCAACAATTTGCCCATCGACAATTCAATAATCTAATGATTGTGTTATACATGTCACAAAGACCTCAGTTGTATATCATGCGAGTGCCGTCTGTAAATAATACATGTTGTCATTTCTCTTTTATTGGCATGGGCTTCTGTTTCTACATAGCCAATAAACAGCCTACGTATTGTAAAGCACATAGTGGGAAAAATTCGTTAGTCCAAGAGTCCTTTATATCACTATGTCTAATATACATCTACGTGTTGAGAGGACAAATTCTATACAAATAGTTCAATTATGAACTATTAGAGGGAATAAAAGTTAGAACATAGCTGCTCTAACTCAAATTACCTAACACTTTTTGAAGTAGAGTAAAAGAAGTAGCTTTCTCCTCCTCACTAAATCCATGAAACATTTTGGTTGTCAGATGATCAAAGATTTCTTCAAAATATTTCTGGACCTCCAGTGCTTTTTTAGTTGCAACCACATACATGACTCGTTTGTCCTGGCTATGTCCCTCTTTTACAAGATAGCCTGACTTGACTAAACGGAGAATCATTTCAGTAATCGTTGATTTTTGTTTTTGCATTGTATCACAAATACATTTTATTTGTATGCGTCCCCCATTTTTGTACACAACGTATAACAGCATGAAATGGCTTGGGGCTAAGTCCGTATAGCCTAATCGTTTTAACTCTTGTTTTAATTCATCTTGTACTGCGGTAGAAATTATGGAGTTAAATAAAATTGCTTCATGTGCTTGTATCTCTGCCATTCATATCACCGCCTTTAGAATAGTTCAATTTTGAAGTTATTTCAACTTATATACTCATTTTTCCACAATGATTTTCGGTAGCCATTTAGTAGCTAGATGTAAGTTATGATTGATAATAGATGTAGAACACTTTAATGGTTATCTGACATCTAGCGTGGTGATTTCGCAGAAAAACCTATGAAGATACAAATTCATGGAAGAATTGGATAGTGGTTCTATTAAACTTTTTTGCCGTGTTTATTGGTAGCGAATATGTAAAAAAAACCACCTACTATTTCAGATGTAAGTGGTTGTATGTCAATAAATTATAATTTAACTTTTACTACTGTACCATCCTGTGCTTTGACATCAACTAGCACGATGCCTTTATAATGCTTGAGCTCCTGGACAATGGGCTTGAGTGTTTTTTTGTCTAGTGGCGGCAAAGTAAAGTTCAGTTTTTTTCTTTCAAAGTATTCTTTTGTCCATTTGTTTATATTCCGCTGAAATAATGGTGAAGACAAAATGGAAATAACAATATTTAACATAGCATATGGGATTGGGATGGTAAGCCGAACATCCTTTGTTTTCACTTTGACATGTATCATCAGTCACTAGTCAATGAACACAGAAACGGAATCCCCGTTTGCCGATTTAATATCAACGATTTGGCCATCTAATTCGTTTTCGATGGCTTCCATTATAAGATTAATATCTAGATCTTTCACGTATTTTTCCGATTGAGGAATACTAGCTGCGATACTATGTCCAGCCATTAATACCACCTTGACCAGCTTGATAGGTAAATTGACTGTTACGTTATCATTTTCAGTTGAGACAATACGAACTTTTAAAGTTTTATCTAAATACTTAGCT
Organism: Lysinibacillus sp. NPDC056220; assembly: GCF_049315265.1. NCBI lineage: Bacteria > Bacillati > Bacillota > Bacilli > Caryophanales > Bacillaceae > Lysinibacillus > Lysinibacillus sp. NPDC056220. The sequence goes on along the minus strand of NZ_JBMOXD010000003.1, from coordinate 112,053 downwards.
GGTTTATCTAATAGCTTATTTCCTGCTTCATCTTTCTCTTGCAGTACTTGAATAAGTTCTGAACCTTTTTCTGCATCGATTTTTCCTTCCTGAACCATCGTTAACACTCGTGCAATTTCCTCTTTCATGATCATTTCCTCCTATTCCTCTTTTAAAAGCTTAATGGCTTCTTCCGCTGTGATTTCACCCTTTTCTAGCAGCGTAACAACATTTTTCTCGTCTACTTCATTTTTCTTCTTCTTCTCCACATGTCCGAGGGATGAAATAATATCTGTTAGCTTTCCTCGAACTGTTGGATATGAAATCCCAAGTTCTTTTTCAACATCTTTAATATTCCCTCTACAAGTTAAAAATACTTCCACAAAATGAAGCTGATCCTTTGATAAGGAGGCCAGTTTCGATAATTCAAACTCATTTTCGATTGTAGTGTGGCAATGAGAGCACTGCAACTTTGTAATTTTCAATGTTTGACTGCAAACAGGACAATTTGTGATTACTTGATAGGCCATAATGAAATTCCTTTCTTTAGGTTGATTTGATTATATAACAAAGAATTTAAAAAATAAATAATTAATTTTAATTATTTATCCAAAAAAATTAAAAATATTAATATGTAGTTTGAAATAATTAATTTTTTACAAAACAACGTTAATATAAAGTGAAGAGACGATATAGAAATGGAGTATGTAGAGGCAATATGGGAAAACAAAAATTCGCCTTCGTTCATCGATTTCAATCCAAGATACTGAAATAGTAGTAGTAAAGTAGGCACTTAACCCAATTTTAAGTGCTTGCCACCGATAGAAGGTTAGAAAGTGACAAGAAAATTTCCCCATATCCAAGGGAAATATATCCCCCATGTACGGCGGATTTGGGCGTAATCCTTTAAATAGAGTGGTTTTCCCAGCGTATGAATTGGAAGGATTTCCACCATACAAGTATCCTCGCTAGGTATTATTGTTCAAATTGATTTTTGTATAAAAATAGCAGCATCCATACAAACTGATAAAAACATTTACTTCGTTAACCCCATAAGGAAAAAATGAAGGGAGTATTATTAGATGCCATTTGTCACCGTGTTTGGAGGAAAAACTTTTGAAGTTGAGGAAGGAAAAAAACTAGTGCTAGCACTTGAGGAAAATGGGATAGAAATTTATCATCAATGTGGCGGAAAAGCTAAATGTACCACTTGTAGAGTGGAGGTTTTAGCTGGTGAGTATAAAGATATTTCAAAAGTAGAAAAAACAGCCTTCGCTTTAAAAAATATAGATGAGAATTTATATGACGACTGCTTACGACTATCTTGTCAAATCCGTGTCATTAGTGATATTACTGTTCGCCCCATTCTAACTTCTGAAAATACAAAGGGCAATAGAGGACCAAGACCAGCAGAATAATCCTTAATGTTAAAGAAACGCGGAGGCTAAACCCGCGTTTTTGTTCTTAATATTTATGTTTTAATAGTATTCCAAGGCTAATGATTGTATTTATATGATGGAAATTTTCTTAAAATACACTGCGTACTAATCCACCATCAATACTTAATGCAGAGCCATTGATGGCAGATGACAGTGGACTACATAAAAACGTGACGAAATTAGCAATTTCCTCTGGGCGAATAAGTCGTTGTATAATAGAAGTTGGTCGATTCTCCTTCATAAAGCGCGCTTCAGCTTCTACCATTGTCAAACTTTCATGATATGGAGTCGTTCTATTAGCTGATTTCTACTGACTCCGTACCCCCACCCGAATGGGGATAGGTATTTTCTTGCGATTAAAAATCTGTTTTTATGAAGGAATTTGCTTATATCATCCAATAAGGTCCTTTTATATGATACTTTTATAGAGGAATTCCCCTAGTAAATATACGGGGTTAAAAAAATAGGAGTTCAATGATGATGATTGCAAGAGAAACATTAGAAAGAAATCAGATTTCCCTGTATGTATTCGTTTTATTGTTGGCAGGAGGTATAGGGTTATTCGCCCCTGAGATGGGCATCCATTTAGACATTACCATTTCATTTGTCATAGCTATTTTAATGTATAGCATGTTTTCACAAATTCCTTTTACTACATTAAAAGAATCCTTTTCTAACCGTCGTTTTTTGGGGGCTCTGCTAACGGTCAACTATATAGCGGTACCCATTGTTGTTTGGCTACTAACTTTGTTTTTACCAAACCACCCGCCTTTATTACTCGGTGTCTATTTAGTATTACTGACACCTTGTATTGATTATGTCATTGTTTTTACAGCACTTGGTGGTGGTAATGAAAAAGCTATGCTGATTTCCACACCTATTCTTTTCATTACCCAAATGCTATTACTCCCCTTCTATTTGTGGTTATTCATTGGTCATGAAGCATCGGAAATAGTTGAAAAAGGTCCTTTCCTAGAGGCATTTTTAGAGCTGATCGTCATCCCATTAGTCATTGCTATTATTTTTCAACTACTAGCTAAAAAATCAATAATTGGTCAAAAAATTATTCATTTTTCTGCATGGCTACCTGTTCCGTTTATGGCGTTAACATTGTTTGTTGTTGTAGCTTCACAAATTGGAAAACTATCGTCGTCCATTGATTTGATTGTAAAGGTCATTCCAATTTATATTGCCTTTATGCTTATCATGCCATTTATTTCAAAACACATCGGCAAACGATTCAAACTTGATCTTGCATCTGGTCGAGCTTTAATTTTTAGTGGTTCAACACGCAATTCACTTGTCGTTCTGCCCTTGGCCTTATCTTTACCGGATTCAATTCATACAGTTGTGGTTGCTATTATCGTTACACAAACGATTGTCGAAATTATAGGAGAAATCATGTACATTCGTATTGTGCCTCATTTACTGTTACGCGAACAATAGGCTGATTTGTCATTCATGAAAAAATTTGGTACGATGAATATACAATTATGAGAGGACTGATGGATGAACAATGATGAACTAATCTATATTTTAAGTTGAAATCAATTACTTCAAACTACAAAATATAGGATTAGTCTGTCCATTTTTATTCATCAGTTTATACTTTATTTGTCATTTTCCTATGGCAAAAAGGTCCTTTATTATTACCTGTAACCGACTAATCCTTCCAATGAAATTGGGGGGATTTTTTTATTCTCTCATAGTTACATCAAAATTCAAAAAAGGAGTGTGGAAAATGAGCGATTTAGACACAATTGTTACACATGTAAATCTCCGTATAAGTCGTTAATATCCATCCTACTTATGCGGAGACATGAACACCAGATGGATATGCCGACTTTGTATATAAGAAAGAAAAACGTGTTGCTATACAAAGGAGGAATTATCATGTCAATGATACAAGTTCAAAATTTAACATTTTCCTATCCAGGTAGCTTTGATCCTATTTTTGAAGGTGTTAACTTTCAATTAGATACGGATTGGAAACTAGGATTTATCGGTAGAAATGGTCGAGGGAAGACAACATTCTTTCATTTATTATTAGGGCATTATGAGTATAGTGGGAAAATTAATGCTTCGGTAGACTTTACTTATTTCCCCTACCCTGTTGCTGATCGAAACAAATTTACGTATGAAATATTTGAGGAGATTTGCCCGCAGGCAGAGGATTGGGAGTATCTTCGCGAAATATCGTATCTACATGTAGATGCGGAGGTCATGTACCGACCCTTTAAAACATTATCGAACGGAGAACAAACGAAGGTATTGCTTGCTGCCCTTTTCTTGACGGAGGGCCAATTTCTATTAATTGATGAGCCGACTAACCATCTAGATACAGATGCGCGAAAAATGGTTGCTAACTATTTGAAGAAGAAAAAAGGATTTATTTTGATTTCGCATGATAGAACGTTTTTAGATGGCTGTGTGGACCATATCCTATCCATTAATCGAGCAAATATTGACGTTCAAAGTGGTAACTATTCTTCATGGAAGTTAAATTTTGATAGACAGCAGGAGCACGAGGAAGCAACAAACCATCGTCTACAAAAGGATATAGAAAGATTAAAACATTCCTCGAAGCGTTCAGCAGGCTGGTCCAACCAAGTCGAGGCTTCCAAAAATGGGACGACGAATTCAGGTTCTAAGCTAGATAAAGGCTTTGTCGGACATAAGGCGGCTAAGATGATGAAGAGATCGAAGCACATTGAATCAAGACAACAAAAAGCGATTGATGAAAAATCAAAATTGCTAAAAAATGTAGAAAAGACGGAGTCATTAAAATTAGAGCCATTGACGTTTCAGTCAAAGCAACTAATGACGTTGACCGATGTATCTGTTCGATATGATGACCAAATGATTAATCAGCCATTAAGCTTTAAAGTTGAGCAAGGTGATCGTATTGTCCTTGATGGAAAAAATGGAAGCGGAAAAAGTAGTATTTTAAAACTCATTCTTGGAAACGACATACAGCATACGGGCAACATTCATGTAGGCTCGGGTCTCATAATATCCTATGTTCAACAGGATACTTCCCATTTGAAGGGATCGTTATCGGATTTTATTGAAGCTAACGGCATTGATGAAACATTGTTTAAATCCATCCTTCGTAAAATGGATTTTGATCGAATCCAATTTGAGAAGGATATTGCTCATTATTCAGGTGGACAAAAGAAAAAACTACTTATTGCCAAAAGTTTATGTGAGAAAGCACATTTATATATTTGGGATGAACCACTTAATTTTATAGATATCTATTCCCGTCTGCAAATTGAAGAGCTCATCCAAAGCTTTAATCCTACAATGGTGTTTGTAGAGCATGACCAGGCATTTCAGCAAACCGTGGCAACCAAAATTATTTCTATGTAGCTAAGTAGGAAACTATAAAAACTGAACGTTTGTAAATCAATAGCTCTCTAAGCGTATCTCCCTAATAAAAAGACAAAATCCCAAGGAAAAGATGATACATATTTTTCCTTGGGATTCTCTATAGCCTTATACTTATTATATTTGCACCAGCTGCAAAGCCTTCTTAACATCGTGAATATCTTTTGTTAAAACACTCTTCACATTCGATCCGAACCATTCCAGTGAGGCATTTATCTCCATGGTTGAATCTACTTCCGCTAGGAATTCTCCATAATCAATGACTCCTTCAAATAATGGAACCATCCCTTCTCTAGACCCTGATGCAGCATAAACATTATGTGGTGCAAAAACATCAAGTTGTGTACGGGAGGCAATATTTTTAAAGTGGAAATGTAAAATATAAGGACGAAGTTGCTCCATAGCGATAATAGGGTTTATCCCTGATTCCCATACATGTAATACGTCAAAATTTACTCGTAGCCTTGGGTGATTCGTTTCTTCGAGTAGCTGCATGGTTGATGGTAAATTATCTGTCAAAGTGTTCGGATGAGTTTCAACAAGTAAATATTGTCCCTTTGACTCAAGATAATCACAAAGCAATTCTAGTCTGAAAGTAAGTTCCTCTCTTTCTTTCTTACTTGTGTCTGAGCTGCCCTTCTTTCCGACAAATGTACGAATCTTATTGGTTCCCCAGCGTTCCGCAAGTGCAGATAACCTCTCCGTTTCAGCCATCATCTCAGAAATAGGAGCATCTAATGGTAAATAATCACTAAGCATGCTCGTTTCCAAACCGAAGGATCTTAACCAATCCGCTCCATAATGAAGGTCATCAGCCAAGTTCTTTGCATGAACACCCCAGAGCTCAATCCCTTGAAAGCCTTGAGCTTTGGCAAAGTCAGCCAATTGATCTATTGAGTGAAGATAGTGGCGAAACGAAATTGTACAAATAGATAGTTTCATAACTGGACCTCTTTCTTATGCTGTAGTGTTAACCATGCTTGAAAACATTCGTGTAATCCTTGCTTTATGTTGAACTCAAGGAGATTTTGTTTTGCTAACTTCGCAAAAATATCTTCTGTTACTAGCGGGTCTTGCGTCATCGCAAGTTTCATCACCCGATACTGAATCGTAGTATAGCCATTCACTAAACGCTCAATATCATCACACCATTTATCAAAGCCTTCTTCAGCGCGGCCAAGTGCTTCCCAAAAAAATGCAAACGCATGCTCATATGCATACTTTCTAATCGCTATAACTGGCAATTGTTTTATTGCAGCTGGAAGTTTTGATATACTTTCTTTGTCATTCCCAGCAGTATGCTCTTTAATAATTTCAGCAATGGTATCTGTCAATGGATTACAATGAAGCTTAATACATGTATTAAAATAGGCTTCCACCGTCTCGGTAGTTGGAGCAATGATTGTCTCCGAATCAAAGTAATAGCCTCCTCCTACAGATGGCTCTTGGATAGCAGCTAAAATTCTTTCCTTCGGTAATAACCCTTCCCAGCGAAAATCAGGATCATACATGAACCACTCTTCTTCATTTTCTGTCGATTCTAGCATCACATAATGAGGGAATGGACTTTGATGAAATTTATTCTCTCGTTCTGGAAGCTTCGATAAATCTAACATTACCATTACATGTTGCTGGGGAGATTTATGCGCTAATAACCCTAGTAGCTTGTTGATATTTTCTTGTTTGGTTTGTTTTTCGTCATACCATTTGTAAAGCTTGATGCCATAGAGCATTTCATACCATGTTTGAAAGAAATAATGATCTATTTGTTCAGAATGGTATGTGAGCACACCATTATCAAGCACATCGAAATCTGCATCCCATACTCCAAAATAGTAAGGCCTATGATCGACACCCTTTGTCTTCTTAATAACCTCACAAACACAGCTTACAAAACAATGAACTTTTATCATTTTTAGCCTCCGATTAATCTATCTTTTGCTGTTCTTCTAAGAAGCTTGCTAGTGTCCCTACTGTTTTGAAATCTTTCGGAACGAGCCCCTCATCGGGAATGGAAATGCCAAGATCCAATTCTATATGAAGGATGAGTTGAAGAACCATAATTGAATCCATATATAAATCCTCATTTAATCGGGCATCTTCATTAAAAGAAGACAGTGTCTGCAACTCTAATGAATTTTCCATAATATCATAGATGCTCTTAATCAATTGTTGCCGACTCATACAGAGATGCCTCCAAGTTTTTTTCTACTTACTTTTCCATTAGGTAGCTTTTCGATTTCATGAACAAATATGAACTCAATCGGAATTTGATGGGGGGCAAGAAATTTCCGGCACCATTCTCTAAGTTCTATAGTATCGATTGGTTCAGAAGACACATAGAGTGCACAAACTCGCTCTCCTGATAAATTATCCTGTTTCTTATATACGACGGCTTCCGTTATTCTTGGCTCATCCATTAACACGCTTTCTACTTCTTGCGGATACACATTCAAGCCTGCTACATTAATTGTGTCATCGATTCTTGCAAGAAAAGAAAGAATATTATGTTCTATATAGCCAAGGTCTTTCGTATAAATCGTTTGTGTAGACGTTTCAATGATAATCTCGCTAGGTCTTTGTTTGTCACCAGCTGTCACCTTTACATGAGGTAGAGGATATCCCATCTCTTTTGGATCTTCCACATGAGGGTGAATCGCAACACAGCCAGATTCGGAGCATCCATACTGCTGTAGTACTTGGTTAGATTTTTCTCTTAATGATGTTAACCAGCTATGTGGCATCACAGTTCCTGACGTCATCACACGATCAAATTGTTGATCAATTGGTAATAATCGGCTTAATGTATACAGTAACACTGGAGCTCCATAGAGTATGTGCTGAGGATGTTCTTTTAGCTTTTTCAATATATATTTAGGATTACTATTCGTAATAATAACCGGCTTTGCTCCTCTTCTTATGCAGGCTAGAACCCCACAAATAAATCCATAAGAATGAGTAACTGGACAAGCAACAACAGAATTTGTCATGGCATCAACAGGTAACGCTTTTACATAACTTTCAATCTCCTCCTCCACTGAGCTCCACGTTCGTTCAATGCACTTCGGAGCTCCTGTTGTACCTGAGCTCATTTGAACCAATACCCCTTCTTGGTTATTGGAATGATTGGATAGTTCAATAAAGGTATCAATCGATTGGAACAACAACAGATGACTACCCGCAGTAGAAGCAATCCTTATGGCCCCCTCTTTGGGCGTAGCCGGATGGATTGGGACAACTGATCCTCCATTTTCACGAATGTATAAACAAAGAGTCATATATTGAAAAACATCATCCGTACAAATCGCTATCCTGCGATTGCTACACTCCTTTAGATGAGATAAGCCTTCATATATATCAAATTGTTGTTCAATATTTTCTACTGTATAAAATTGATCGTTAACATAAAACATCATTATTTCCCCTTTTCATCTGCTTGTGCCAACGTATTGTTGACGATATGTCGAAAATTTCCTTCTTCTTGATTTTGCAGTTTCTTTTTTAGTAAAGATTCAACATAAATATGTGTGCTAGTAAACTGAAGCTGTTCATTTCTTGGGCATAAAGATGGAAAGCGGTCAAAGTGCTTCTGTATTCCGTCGTTAACTTGACTCCAAAAGCGTGTTTCTTCGTATCCATAATGCTCTTCTAGCAAATAAGATAGCTCACTTAAATGAAACACGAAGAGTGTATCCATAGCTAACTCTCGTAAACCCTCTACAGAAGACATCCAATAATATTGATCGGCAGGTGCATCTTTAAAGCGTTCATGTATCATTTCAAAATCTGGAACGAGTTTTCTATCGGCAATGAATTCTTCCGTATATTCGATACTGTCATGAAAATCCCGCCATACAATTCGTGTCGGCCACCCATTTTGATGCAATAAAATCATATTTTGCGCATGGGCCTCTACAGCAATTCCGTGAGCAACAAGTAAGTGCCAAACAGGAATAACACTCACTTCAATCAATCGTTTTATCCACGCCTCGGTTCCATATCGGCATAGCCAGTCATCAATAAAAGGACGCCCATCTAACTCCGTCATCATGAGTACCGTAAACGGTACTGCTTTCTCTTCTTCCTTCATGTACAAGCGCACACTTTCTCGCCATATGGTGCCAAACTGACCTTCTAATTTTCTACTATGCATTGTGGCATCCGGTTCAAAAATAATGCCTGCATATTCTTCCAGTACAATAACGCTCTTTTGTAAGTAGGCATCGGATTCAATGACCTGTTTAAGCCATGCAGAAATATGAGGAGCAGCACAAACAGCATGAGAATGTAACCTTCGTAATGAAGAGGTATTCACCATATTCATGGAGCATTTTAATTGTGCCTTTTTTGGATCTGAAGAATTCCATAATGTTCGCACTGATTGAGTTGCCCTATAGTAATCTCCTTTCACATCAAGAGGTATGAAATCTTTTTGTTCTATTAATTCAGCAAGTTTCTGTTTCATGGTACGCCATTGCCATGGGTGAACAGGTAAGAACGTATAGTCCTCAAATGTTCCTTTGAATACTGCAAGCTTGTCAAGAATGGTTTCCCACAGTAAATGCCCTAGCTCTCTTTTCCAAAAATTCGCTTCATCCTCAAGTACAGCGATTCGTACATAGCTTCTTCTCACTGCAACCCATTGAAGAGTAAATGCTTGCTTTCCCTCAGGGCCATAGGCTGCATGGTCGTCAATTGTAAAGCCGGTTCTGGATTTGAAACAAGGATGATAGGGATGTCCTTCCATAATTTCCGATTCTAATTCTTCATAGATTGATTTTCTTCTCGACATGGGCATTTGGAGATGTCGTTCATTCCATTCACAAAGCTTATTCGTTCCATGAAGTTCTTTCAGTAATCGAATTTTGTCTTGACGACTCGTCAGTAACTCATCGACTAGCTCCTCAAGCGTTGCCTCATGTACCGTTTCATCTTCGCTTACTAAAAAAATATGATCTTCCTTTATTCGAATGCGATCAAATGCCATCCTTCTACCTTCACAACGATAGGTGTATTTCTGTCCAATAAGTGTAAAAATTATAGTCCTTTGATCTAGACGTGTTTCTTCATATTTGATTAGTCCTTCAAAGATCATTGCTTCTACAAGCTGCCGCCTTACACGGAGTTCTCCTTGTTTAGCTAAAGGCTGTAGCTGCTGCATACTCTGCCTCCTCAAACTGAATAACAAATGGATTAGGAATTTTAGTATATACGGCTTGTTCCAGTTCGGCCTCCAGTTCATCTACATCATGAAACCTTGTTAATAGGTTTGCTTTGAAGGCAAGCTCCTCTTGTTTTAGAATGTTACGAACGAATATTTTTCCAAAACCTGTAAATTCTTTTTCTAATAAGTGCAGTTGATCCATAGACCACTTCAAAAGTTCATTTTCATTAATTAACTGATCTGCTCCAAATCGAGCAATAACAGGGAACAATTGATTCATAAATAAATAATAGGTAAATCTATCATGGATAAGGGCATCTTCGTAAAATAGCTCCTCCGTTTCATGTAAAGATGGTTCTATTGAAAGAAGTACATCTTTATATGCTTTTGATAAGTAATAACCTTGGTTATCGCGGTAATAATATGTAGTTGGATAACCTGAAGAGATGTTTAACAGACTATTTTGTTGATGGGCTTCAAGAGCGATCCCATGCTCATCGTATAATCTTAATAATGGTTCAATAGCATTTGTCCAATAGACTTTAAACCAATCTAAACTGACGCTCTCTAATGACCGGAATTCAGATTGAGCGATTTTCATGATGAGCTGACATAGCTTTGATTTTTCTTCTAGCAGGGGCTCTTGCACAAGCGTAGCGATCATGCAGATTCCTTCATCATGCCCCTTAGGAAATATGTTTGAACGAAAAATAACCTCAAATCCTGATTCCGTCTGATTTGGAAACTCTATAGTCATATACGCAGGGTCATTCATCATTTGAAAGGATGAATGCTTTTGTAAGAAATCTATCTTCTTCATTAATCGAGCCATAGCAATCCCCGCTTTGAGTTCATGAGTTCTATTGACCCTCAATGAATTTGTTATTTTTACGGGAATTGAAAACTTATACATCATTTCTTCCTGAGCGTTGTAAACCGTTCTGATTGAAGAGGTTGCTGTATAATATGCCCCTTGTGCTCCTTCGTATTTTATTAAATCTTCAGCAATCGCCTTTTTGACATACTGTTGCTGTAGAAGCCATTGTGCTTGTAAGGGGTGTACCGGAATGTAACAGACATTCTCTGACTTAACAAATTCAGGCTGTGATTTGATTAAAGATCGAGCAATGTGTTCACTAGCACTTATTTCTAATACGGAGGCCTCGTTCACCATTTTACGGTCGACTCGAAAGTAGTGAAGTTGGAAAGAACCTTGTAACTCTGGAGCAAAGCTGGTTTGTTGCCAATCTGCCATCCCTTGTCTACTTTTAGGTGTTGGATGGAGCCAATGACCAAGTAGGAGAGACTGCTCTGCTTCAATAAACGTATCGCTAGCTCGGTGTTGCTTGTCACCTTCAAAACTCTTTTCAATATAATGGGCCATTGTTTGATAGCTCTCAATTATGCGAAGAATGAGTTCGTCAAAATGGGAAGAAAGCTTCAGACAGCCATCCATTTTAGTCGTACAATGTAGTTCCTGAATAAGCGTGATGAGAATCGTTAATTTATCCTCAACAAGCCATTGTTTTTGTTTTGTACAATATTTCAACGATGCACCAAATACCTGTCTTCCAACAAGAGATTTATATTCCACGCCAAATGCAAAACGTATGTTTTGTCTTGGTAACTCAAGCTCTAATATATATGCCTCGGTAATCAGGGCTGATAGTCGTTGTTCCTTAATCCATTCCTCCTTTTTGACCCAATGCCCGCTTCTCACCTCTCGTATATAACAATTCATAAACGCCTGAAACGTTGCATTCTTTGCAATCTGTTTAGCAATCTGCTGCATGAAATAAACCAATCCTTTCACAGAACCTTTTTACTATTAATTGATAATGATTATCACTCACTGTTGAAAAAATAAGTCTCCCTTATTAGAAAGACTGAGAAGTAAAAGTAAATCGAAACAAATGAGGTGTTGTTAACAATTGATAATGATTATCGTTTTCATTAATAATTACATTTTATAGGTAATATGGAAATGACTCAACTGTCTAAAGACCTATATGACAATACAAACCATTGAAATAGGTAAAAGTATAGAAAAAGTTGGCGTTTTCCGCATCACATATTAGAGATTTTTAATATTTAATGGATTAAAAAGCTTAAATATTACAAGAAAACAAGAATGGTTGTTTAATGAAACAAAGGTTCTTATGGTTTGAAAGACGTGCCATTTCACAAACGATGTACCTGTAGAAAAATAAGTATAGAAAAATAGCAAAAACGTTGATACCGCAACATTTCTGCTATTTAAAAATTTATATTAATATTTTTGTCATAATTACATCTATTTGTTCTTCCTCACCCATATAAAAGCTGTGTGCCCCGGTCTGCACAAAGCCTATATTCTTATAAAAGCCTATGGCATTGTCATTTTTATCCCAAACTCCTAACCAGATGCTGCTTTTGTTTTGAGCTTCAGCTAATTCGACTGCCTTGTTGATGAGATATTTGCCAAGACCTCTTCCTTGAAATGGCTGTCGAATATAAATACGTTCAATTTCAAGTGTCTCATCCCCCATTGGTTCAGACTGAGCATCATTGACATTCACCTTTAAGTAACCAGCAATGACATCATTGTTATAGATAAAATAAAATTCTGAAGCTTTATTAGATAATTCTTTTTCCAGCTGATACTCTGTAAATGCTTTCTCCAAGTAAGCGGTCATATTTTCAGGTGAATTATGATCTTTAAAGGTATCATTGAATGTTTCGATACTCACCTCTTGGAGTTTTTTTAAATCACCTATGCTACATTTTGATAATTTGATTGACATTGATTACACTCCTTCAGAACTCTTTATGTATTTTATATTGCAAATGCAATAAAAAGAATATATATTGAATGTAACTTATTTTTGTTGTATATGCAATAAAAAGTGGAGGGAGGTAATAAAAGTGAAATATGTTTTTTATGTCTTAGGCATTTTCATTTTAACACTGGGCATTTCTTTAACTATTCAATCTAATCTAGGCACTTCCCCCTTCGATGCCCTTTTAGTGGGATTATCTAAAAATATAGGGCTGACTGTAGGTAGCTGGGAAATTATTATAGCTATTATTTTAATAGTTGGTAATTCTATGTTAACCAAGCAAAGGCCCGAATTCTTGGGCTTGATGACAGCCTTTATTACGGGAATTGGAATTGATATGTGGTTATTTGTGTTACACAATTGGATAACGCCTGTAGCTTGGTATAGTCAAGTTGTTAGTTTTGGTGTAGGTTTAATGGTGATTGGGTTAGGGACTGCCACCTATTTACATACGAATTTTGCACCGATACCTGTTGATCGATTAACCTTAATAATTAAAGAGCTCACGAAAAGGAGCATCTTTTTTGCAAGAACCACTATTTATCTCCTGTTTTTAACGCTGGCGTTACTATGGAAAGGCCCAATTGGCTTTGGAACAATCATAACGGTTTGTTTGGGAGGGCTCATCCTCCATTTCTTTATGCCTATTACTGGCAGAATACTAGATAACCTCCTACAGCACTCTAATACCACTCTAAATGATCAAAATGAAGAGATTGAAAGCTAGTATAAACCCGAATATTCTGTTTCTTGCTTAGAATGGGGTGATGTCATTTCCCCCTTTCTTCTATAAAGATAAAAATCCTGCTACGAACAGGATTTTTAAATGAAGTCTATCATGTAACATTATTTTCTTGAAAAAACTTTTTCTTCTCCTCTTCTGTAAATTCTTCTAGGTTTTGATAGGTATAGCGTGGATTACGATCCTTATCAATCACAACAGATCGTACACCTTCATAGAAATCCTTATGTCTTAAAAAGTTTCTTGCCAACATGAAATCTGTATTCAAACATTCCTCTACTGTTTTTTCACGAGCGTCAATAAGCTGCTGTAACGTAATTTTTAAAGAGGAAGGTGATTTCGACAACAGCAAGTTCTTCGTGTCACGGGCAAATTCGCTTGGGTCATGGTTTAAGGATTGTATGATTTCCTCGACTGTATTTCTTGAAAAATGATGGTTTATTACTGTTTGAAGCTTCTCAAGTTCACTGTTCGTGGATGGATTACTAGAATATTTCTTAATTAGTTGGTGTAAGGTTGCGTTTATATTGTTAGAATGCCAATCTGTCTGTATAACGCTTTGAAGGAAATCAAATAGCTTATCGCTCGTCATATAATGATCTGCTCCGTTCGCAAAAAGGACATCTGCTGCTTTAATAATGGACGCAGTTAATGCCACATAGTAACCAATAAATCCTGGCGCTTTGTTTAAGAAATAGCCCGCGCCAACGTCTGGAAAAAAGCCAATATCCATTTCCGGCATCGCCCATTTTGTACGCTCTGTAACGATTCGGTGGCTTGCTCCATAGGTTAATCCGACTCCACCACCCATGACTATGCCATCAAGGCAAGCAATAATTGGTTTAGAATAATGATAGATTTCCAAATCCACTTCATACTCTACTTCAAAAAAGTTTTCAGCTACTTTAAATGCTTCTTGACTGGATTGTGCTTGATAAAGTGTTTTAATGTCACCTCCAGCGCAAAACCCCTTCTCCCCTGCCCCTTGTAGTACAATAAGACAGATTTGATCATTCGCTTCCCATTCTTTTAATTTTTCTCTAATGAGGTTAAGCATGTTAGTGGAAAGAGAATTTAAAGCTTTAGGACGATTCAACGTAATGAAGGCTGCTCCTCCATCTTCCACCGAAAATAAAACTTCGTTTGCCATGTTGGCCCCCTCCTTTAACAGTGTTTAAAGTGTGGCTGTCTTTTTTCAATAAATGCCTGTACACCTTCTTTGGCATCATTTGTTAAAAATAACTCAGCAAAACGTGTTCGTTCAAGTTCAAGTCCTTTTTGTAGGTTATCCTTCGTGCTTTGAATCACACATTCAATTGTACGAGAGACACATGTCATACTTTTACCCGCAACAAAGGACTGTGCAACAGCTTTAGCCGTCGTCAAAAGTTCCTCAGGTTCTGTTACGAGTTGAATAATACCTAGCTGTAATGCCTCGTCTGCACTCAGTTGTTTACTTGTTAAAATTAATTGGAGCGCTGTTGCTTGATTCGTCATTCTGCTAAGTCGTTGAGTCCCCCCGAATGTTGGGAGTAGCCCAAGCTTTAATTCTGGTAAGCCGAGAATGGCTTGATTCGAAGCAATTCGGAAATGACATCCTAACGCTAGTTCAAGCCCTCCTCCAAGAGCCGGTCCATTAATGGCAGCAATAACTGGTTTTTTCATGGCTTCTACTTCATCGCATAGCGCTTGCCCTGCTTGAGCCATTTGCAATGCTTTTTCCTGTTGGCCAAAGGCTGAAACAAACTCCTTTATATCAGCCCCAGCGACAAAAAATCGGCCAGTGCCTGTAATAATAATGGCACTTGTGTCTTCATCCTCTGCTAGCTCTTGGAAAATGAGACGTAGGTTTTCAATAGTGGCTGATGACAAAGTGTTTGCAGGTGGATGATTTAAATGAATAATTGAAATAGAATCCTCTTTACTAACGTTGACAAATGTATCGATCATGCTGCTCCTCCTAACTAATCATTTTTGGGTTGTCAATGAATGTTCTCGCAAGTGCCCGTTTTTTCATAAAGAGATTTTGCTGTAGCGGAATATTTAATTGTCGAATGTTATTTAGCAAGCTTACTCGTTTTTGTTCATTGCTTTCAGCGGCCGTAATGATAGTAATCGCACTTTCTTCTATTTTGCGGTAACCCTCCTGGCATAATATGTCAGTCATTAATTGTTTTGTTTGGACATGTGCAGTTTTTTTCGACCTGAGCCAGGCTGATTCCATGACATACGTTTCCATGGCCATATCCGCCAACAAACGCATAAATTCTTGCTCCTGTTCGAGTTGAATTTGTGCATTTGCAATGACATGAATAGCTAGTTGCATTAAATGCTTGGAGAGAAGGATGTAATGGTGATTTTTTTCTAATGGTTGAGCGTGAATAAAATCACCCTCTATTGCAGTTGTTTGTACATATTTTTTCCACAGCATTTTAGCCATTGTGAGGCGATTGATTTCATTTGTACCCTCGAAAATACGGTTAATTCTTGCGTCTCGATACAAACGTTCCACTTCATAATCTTGCATATAGCCATATCCACCATGTATTTGAACAGCTTCATCAGCTATTCTTCCAAGTGCTTCGGAACAATGTACTTTATGAAGTGCGCATTCCAGAGCAAATTCAGATATTTTCTGAACTATCGTTTCATTGCTTGCTGATGCAATAGCCTCATCAACTTTCCCAGCCGTTCGGTATGCACCGCTTTCTGCTCCATAAATCAGAACGGCCATGTCAGCAAGCTTTTCCTGTATCAATGTAAAGTCAACGATAGGTCGTTCAAATTGTTTCCGTCCCTTCCCATAATTCACGGCTATTTGAAATGCTTGTTTGGCCGTTCCTATATTAGAAAAGGCAAGCTTTAGACGTGCCATATTCAAAATGTTCATAGCGACTATATGTCCTTTGCCAACCTCTCCAAGAACACAATTGATTGGCACAATAACATCTTCTAAAATGAGCGTGGCCGTTGAAGAGCCTTTAATGCCCATCTTCTCTTCTTCCTGACCCACGGATACTCCTTTAATGGAACGTTCGACAATCAACGCAGTCATCCCCCTATTCGTCTGGGCAAATACAACGAAGACGTCTGCTAGCTGAGCATTGGTAATCCATTGCTTTTCTCCATTTACTAGCCATGCTTTCCCGTCTTCTGTTAATCTAGCATTCGTTTTGGGGCGCAGTGCATCAGAACCCGCTTCGGACTCTGTAAGGGCGTAAGCTCCAATCCATTCTCCAGAAGCCAACTTTGGTAAGTATTTCAGCTTTTGCTCCTCATTTCCAAAATAGATATAGGGTAATGTGCCCACCCCTGCATGAATATTGTAGGAGACACTAAAAGAACCCCCAAAACCCATTTTTTCTGCTACCAGACCAGAAATTTTTTTATTGAGCTCAAGTCCTCCATAAGCTTCGGGTATTTCAATGGCCAGTAATCCAAGATCACCTGCTTTTTGGAACAATTGTCGGGTGATCTCATATTGTTGCTGTTCAATGGATGAGATATTCGGTGAGACATCCTGTTTAATGAAGAGCTCAGCAGTTTTTGCAATGAGCTCTTCTTCATCGTGGAAATCCTCAGGTGTAAAGATCGTCATGTTGTTTTTTAGTCGATCCATATAAGCCCTCCTTGAAAGAAAGTGGAGAAAAGCCATTTACCTCTCCTACTTTATTTCCTCCTTCGGTAAGATGGTTTTTGCTAATTCACTATCTAAATCCTCGAATTTATAATAGGAAATCGTTTCATACAATTCGCTTCTTGTTTGCATATCCTCAATTGCTTCTTGTTGTGTTCCAGTATTTTTTATTAATTCAAATACGCGCTCGTATGCTTTTGCTGCAACTCTCATAGATGTAACGGGATAAATGACCATCGAGTAACCCATTTTTTCAAATTCCTTAGCGGTATAATAAGGAGTTTGACCGAATTCAGTCATATTGGCTAATAAGGGGGCATCTAACTCATTGGCAAATTGTTTAAACTCTTTTTCAGTTTGTAATGCCTCTGGAAAAATAACATCTGCACCAGCAGTAACATATGCTTTGGCTCTTAGTATAGCCTGCTCTAAGCCTTCAACAGACCTTGCATCCGTGCGAGCAACAATCATTAATGTAGGGGCTATTTGTTTAATCATTTTTATTTTTTGAATCATTTCCTCCTTTGGAACAAGAGTTTTGCCATTTAAATGTCCACACTTTTTAGGAAGATTTTGGTCCTCTAGCTGTACGGCAGCAACCCCTGCCTCTAGCATTTCACGAGCAGTACGGGCAACATTTAATACGCCACCAAAGCCCGTATCAATGTCCACTAGCATCGGTAAATTTGTAGCCCGAATAATATCACTAGCACGCTGGGCTATCTCATTTGAATAAATCATCCCTAAGTCTGGTAAACCTCTACTCGCTGTATAAGCGGCACCAGAAAGATATAATGCCTCAAAGCCAACTTTTTTAGCCATCAAACCAGCCATTGCATCATGTACCCCTGGTATTTGCAAAATAGCTGAACGAGCGATATGAGCTTTAAATTGTTCAGCTAATTGTTTTTGTGTCTTTGCTTCTTGGACAATCCATGTCATTTTTAAATACCTCCTCTTTATTGCGTTCGGAATCCATCTAAATTAAATAAATAGATTAACAAATTCATGAACAGCAATTTGTTCAAGCAGCTCTTTATTTACACAAACATCGTTTATTTTATTGAGTTGTTTTTGAGCATAATGCGTACGAAGGTTTTGCTGGAATTTATCAATAATCTGAGGGAATGCTTCCTCACGGCGGAAACGATGTCCTAAAGGATATTCACACTCAATTAGCTCAGTTGATGTACCATCTTTGTAATAAACTTGAACAGCGTTCGCAATGGATCGTTTATCAGGGTCTAAATAGTCGATTGTATATTGGCCTTTTTCCACAACAACCATTTTATTACGCAAGTCATCGATTCGTGGATCTGCCGCCACCTCATCTTCATAGTGATTTGCGGTAATGTCACCATAAATAAGACCAATCGCTGTAATATATTGAAGGCAGTGATCTCGATCTGCAGGATTGTGAAGAGGCCCTTCTTTATCGATAATTCGCATGGCTGATTCATGTGTTGTAATTTCTATGCGGTCAATATCAGCTAGGCGATTTTTTACTTCAGCATGCAAATGAACGGCACATTCTGCAGCCGTTTGAGCATGAAACTCTGCAGGATATGAAACTTTAAAGAGGACATTTTCCATAACATAAGATGCAAGTGGTCTCGCAAGCTTTAATTCTTGCTTATGAAAGAGCACATCTTGGAATCCCCAGCCTGGTGCAGATAATGCAGTTGCATAGCCCATTTCCCCTTTCACAGCCATCATTGCTAGTTGTACGGCCCTGCTTGTAGCATCGCCAGCAGCCCATGATTTTCTTGATCCCGTATTAGGAGCATGTCGATAGGTTCTTAAACTTGAATTATCAATCCAAGCATTTGATAAAGCATTGACAATCTCTTGATGAGTGCCCCCTAAAGCCTTTGTAACAACAGCTGTTGTCGCTATTTTGACAAATAAAACGTGATCTAAGCCAACACGATTTAAGCTATTTTCGAGTGCAAGTATTCCTTGTATTTCATGGGCTTGAATCATCATTTCTAAAACATCTTTCATTTGGAGAGGCTCTTGCCCTTCTGCAACACGTACACGACTCAAATAATCAGCTACAGCTAAAATACCACCAAGATTATCAGAAGGATGCCCCCATTCTGCCGCCAACCATGTATCGTTATAATCCAACCAACGGATCATACAACCGATATTAAAGGCACCTTTAACTGGATCAAGGACATAGGATGTTCCTGGAATACGAGTACCATTTGGAACGACTGTACCTGGTACTACAGGACCTAGAAGTTTTGTACATTCAGGATATTGTAAAGCTAAAATGCCACAACCTAACGTATCCAATAAAACATATCGAGCCGTTTCGTAAGCTTCTTCGCTCGTAATCTTTGTGTTTAATACGTAATCCGCAATATCAATAAGAAGCTGGTCTGTCATCGTTTTTTCATTCGTTTTAATCATCTATAACTTCCTTTCAAGGTATGCATTTGATATACTAGTATGCTGATGGGCATTGGTCAGAATGTCCATCAGCTCTATGGCGAGTTGTTAAAACTTGATTATACCGACAATTCTTCAAGGTTATGACGCTCGCCTATATAATGAACACGAGGTCTAAATAATCGATTATTGTCATGTTGTTCGATCACATGTGCACATAAACCGATCGTTCGAGAGCCAAAGAAAATAGGCGTATATAATTCAATTGGTAAGCCCAGCATGTAGTACACGGGCGCAGCATAATAATCTAAATTTGGATACAAGCCTTTTTCCTCCACCATCACTTTTTCACCGGCTTCGCACATGTGATATAAGCAGTCATCCCCTTGCTCCAAGCATAATTTATACAAAGCTTCTTTCATGATCTGCGCTCTTGGGTCCATTTTTTTCATATAGACACGATGGCCAAAGCCCATTATTTTATCTTTATTTTTGAGCTTGTTTTTCAGCATCGCTTCAAAGCCCTCCACAGTCTTAGCTTCAAGCAGCATATACATGACTGCCTCGTTCGCCCCACCATGCAAATTTCCTTTCAATGATGCGACAGCACCAGTTAGAGCACCATACAGATCGGATTGTGTGGAGGCAATAACACGAGCAGCAAAGGTCGAATTCGGCATTTCATGTTCACTATATAAAACAAGTGATTGGTCAAAAATTCCCTCTTCTAATGGTGTTGGTTTTCTTCCAGTAATCATGTAATAAAAATTAGCACTATAAGAAAGCTGACTATCCGGTTCTACAACATCTTGACCATTTAATACACGGTAGCTATTCGCAACGATGTTGGGCATTCCACCTAAAAGTCGATATGCTCGTGTTACATTCATTACAGTCGAACGATCATGGATGTGCTGATCATACCCTGCTAACGCTGAAATTCCAGTTCGAAGGCCGTCCATCGCATGTGTCCCATTTGGTAATAAGTTGAAAATTTGAACAAGCTCTTGTGGAACGTGATAGTTTTCTTTCAATTTATCCTGTACGTCAGCTTGTTGCTCAGTAGTTGGTAGGTTTCCGTGCAATAATAAATGGACAATATCTAAATAGGCGTATCGCTGAGATAGTTCAATCAAATCATAGCCACCTATAACAATTTGACTGCCTACTACGTCTAAGAAAGACAGTTTTGTTTCCGCAGCAATAACTCCATCAAGACCTGGTGAATACGTTAACTCCATAGATTACAACCCCTTTGTTTAATCATTCTTGTAAGCGTTACCATTCAAACTCGAAAGAACAACAAAAAAACAACTTCTATCCTTTAGAAGTTGTTAATCTACAAAAGTATGACAGAACAAAAAACAGTGAACTTACATCCATTCACAATCATCATACAGTAGCTAACACCTCCCTATCCTCGTAGGTCAATTGATGCTTATTTAGTGGCAGGTCTCCTGACTTATCATCAACATTCCTATAACACCTTCCCGTTTTGAAGAACAAAACAGTGGTCTCGTTATGGAACTCCTACATACAGTTGCGGGACAGTGTTGGACTCACACCAACTTCCCTTTTAATCAAATGGAATCAAACCCATTTGAACCACCAAAATTTAGCATATTCAATTTGTCTTTTCACCTTAACATAGAGGTTTCCAAACAATCAATATAGGTAAAATTCAGAAAAGACTGATTATAAAAAGCTATTTTTCATTTTTGACGAACTATTCTGCATATTTAAGCATTATTTCGCTCAAAAAAAGATTGTTAATCAATCCCAATGGAGCTATATTTATGAAGTCTGCTTTAAAAAAGCGATTTGTTTTGCATTACGATGAAACGAGGAGTGACGGGATGGGCTATATAACTGAATTAAGAAAGCTTATCGGTAATAGACCAATTATAAGCGTTGGTTCGACAGTTCTTGTTGTTAATGATGATAAGAAAATACTCTTTCAACATCGTTCAGATACGTTGGATTGGGGATTACCTGGCGGTTCAATGGAAATAAACGAAACATTAGAGCAGGTTGCTGCTCGTGAACTTTATGAGGAAACTGGTCTCGTGGCTAAAGAGTTTGAGTTTATCGGTGTTTTTTCAGGACCTGATTATTACTACTGTTATCCGAATGGCGATGAAATCTATACAGTCATTCACCTTTATAGAGCTAAACATGTAAGGGGTGTATTGGAAATGAAGGATGGTGAGAGCTTAAGCCTCACTTATTTCAGTAAGGAAGAACTTCCGAGTAATATGGAACAGAGGACGGTCGCTCTCTTAAACAACCTAGAGGGCAAAATATGGGGGTTCGAAAGCTCCTTTACGAAGCTTTCCAAATAACAATGTAAGAATTTTAATAAGGACTTTCTTCGCAAAGACATTTCAGATCATTCCAAACTAGTATTCTTGTGAATTCTTTCGCGAGGGTGACTGGGCAAAATCGCGTTGTATAGCTCAAGTGATGCGGAATGCTTAAATGGTTCACCTTTCATGATTTCCTCTACTAGCTGACCATTTTGCATGACGAGGATGCGATCTGAAATAAAGCGTGTAGCCTGTAAGTCATGAGAAATGAAAATGTATGCAAGTTGCAAATCCTTTTGTAGTGTCTGTAGTAATTGAATGATTTGTTTTCGCAAAATCATATCTAAACTACTAATGGCTTCATCTAAAACAATTAATTTTGGATGTAAGGCAAGCGCTCTTGCAATGTTCACACGCTGTTGTTGTCCCCCACTAAGCTGGGAAGGATACTTTTCGGCAATAGATTTTTCTAACTCTACATGATTAAGTAATTCCTTTACCTTATAGTGTCTCTCAGCTGAGCTATAATGCTCGAAATTTAGGTACGGTTCCTCTAAAATTTGAAAAATAGTGTGCTTTGGATTTAATGAATGATAGCTATTTTGGAAGACTGCTTGTAAATCTCTCCGTATCATTTTTTTCTGTTGGCTAGTGGCATCATAAAGATTAACCCCTTGAAATAGAACCTCACCGGCTGTTGGCCTTTCCATTCCTAATATAATTCGGCCCAATGTACTTTTTCCTGAGCCACTTTGTCCAACAATGCCTAAGCATTCCCCCTCCTGAAGTGAAAATGATACTTTCTGTAATACAGGAGCATCCTGTCTTCGCTTGAATATGAACGGTCTATGTGCATAGTTCTTCTCAATATTTCTCACTTCTAGTAGCTTCAATTTTTTCACCTCTAAAACATCATTCGGGATTGTAATAGTTTCTTTGTATAAGGATGCTGTGGTGCATCAAAAAAATCATAGACATTCGCTTGTTCAATTAGTTCCCCCTTATACATCACGGCTACATCATCAGCTAGTTCAGCAATAACGCCTAAATCATGCGTCACAAGAAGTATGGCTGCCTGTGTTTCCAGGCGAATCCGATCAAATAATGTCAATACCTGTTTTTGGTTGACTGTATCAAGAGCTGTCGTTGGCTCATCAGCTATGTATACCGAGGCTTGAATTGCGAGTGACAAAGCAATCATTACACGCTGTAGCATTCCCCCACTTAATTGGAATGGATAATAGTGTAAAAGTTTCTCGGGATTAGGTAAATTAACTTTTGACATGCTTTCCATAGCAATTTGTCTAATTTCATTTTTAGTTATAACAAAATGAGCCTTTAATGATTCACGAAAATGACTTTCAATGGTTTGCACACGGTCAAAGGCAGTCGAAGGATTTTGCATAATAATAGATAGATGTCTTCCACGATAAGCTCTCATTTGAGCAGCATTTATCTTCAATAAATCTTGTTGATGGTAGAATATGTGCCCTTTGATAATCTGCGCTCTAGACGGTAAGGCTTGCATGATAGCTTGGCAAAGCATGGTTTTCCCACTACCGCTTTCGCCAATAATCCCCAAAACGCGGCCTTGATAGGCTGTCAGATGAATGGCGTTTAAAATATTTTGTTCTCCAATTTTGACCGATAAGTCTTTCACTTCTAAAACTTTTTTCATAACTTCCCCTTTACTGGTCAGGCGTCTTTAAACTACTTGCCAAAACATTACATACTAGGACAACTAGAACGATAGTAAGCCCAGGATATAGCATTAATTCGGGATGTTGGCGGATATATTGCTTCCCTTCATTTACCATCATTCCCCACTCAGGAGTGGGAGCCTGCACGCCAAGCCCTATAAAGGAAAAGCCTGCAATCTCTAAAATAACCTTTCCCATATCTAATGCAACAATCGTTACAATAGGAGGCCAAACATGAGGGAGATAGTGACGAATAATTAATTTCACACCTGTAGTACCGCTTATTCTTGCCGCTAGAATAAAATCCTTTTCATTCATGCCGATAAATAAACTTCGAATTAGTCTTGAATAATAAATAAGCTGTGTCAAAATAAGTGCGATTAACACATTTTTTAAGCTTGGCCCTAATACACCTAAAAGCCCAAATGCTAGTACAAGTGTTGGAAAAGCTAATAAAATATCGCATATCCGAATAAATAGCGCATCTATTATACCTCTTTTTAAAGAGACCCATGCGCCCAACAGGATCGCTACTACAATAGCAACTATTTGTATGACGAGCGCCGCACCTAAAGAATACCGAATCCCTAAAAGCAATCGTGAGAAGACACATCTTCCTAATTGGTCTGTTCCTAATGGATAGTCCCATGAAGGTGCTAAAAATTTCTTAGAAATATCGACTGCTAAAGGGTCATGAGGCATCATGATTGGGGCAAACAGTCCTAGTAAACCAATGATGATTAGTATAGTGAGACTCATAAATCTTCTCATATGTATACGTTCTAAGTTCACTTTACTCTCTCCTATTCTTCATCATCAGATGAGGATCCAATAAACGATGCAATACATCTGTGCCTAGATTGGCGAGCACATAGATGACAGCGATCACCAACACATAGCATTGTACAACGGGGTAATCACGATTCGTTATGGATTCTATTAAATATCTACCGAGTCCAGGCCAACTAAATACTTGCTCTACAATGACAGCCCCACCTAGCAAATTTCCGAGTGTCATCCCTAACAAAGTTGATATCGGTATGGCAGCATTCCTCCCCACGTGTCGGATGAGAATGACCGATTTTTTTAAGCCTCTAAGCTGTGCATATTTTACATAGGGCTGCTCGTATTCTTCAATGATGGCAGAGCGGATAAACTGTGAGAACAATCCGATTGTAGGTAAAGCTAATGTGAAAGCTGGTAAAACTAAATGTGCTCCTGAACCTTTTCCATTCGTCGGAAAAATCCCAAGTTTTAAACTGAATAGATAAAGTAGGATAAACCCTAACCAAAATGTTGGAATGGAAACACTTAGGACTGTAAATAATCGAATGATTTTATCGATAAAGGAATGCTTATATAATGCGCTCACAACCCCTAATGGAATACTAAAGGTTAAAATAAGGATAAATGCTACTAAAGCTAATTCGATGGTAGCGGGTAGCTTAGCAAATAGCTCATCACCAACGGGTAATTTACTAACAAAAGATGTCCCAAAGTCTAGCTGTAAAACGCCTTTTACCCATAGCAGATATTGCATGATAAAAGGCTTATCTGTCCCTAATTCTTCTCGTAAAGCTTGTATAGCCTCTGGTGTTGGGGCTATTCTTGCAAGTCGAAGAATGACCTCTGCTGGTTCTACTGGTACGAAACGAATAAACACAAAGGTCAGAATAGATACGCCTACTAATACAAATGGAAGTGTGAGAATTCTTTTTACACAAAACATCCAAGTCGATTCGTACATGTCGTCACTTCCTATTTCATCCGATGATAAAAAGAGAGTTGTCCTGGTTCGACACACTCTCTCTTTCATACTTAGTTTTCTTTATCCATTTGTGCATATGGAATGTCATACTCAGAAGCACGTGGTGCAAAATCCTTCATATATGGTTGATAAATAACTTGATTCGTTTCATACGATATTGGATAGAACAATGCTTGTTTGTGGAACATTGTTAAAATATCCGTGTATAGCTGCACGCGTTCTTCTTCATCGGTCCCGACTAATAATTGATGTATGTTAGTATCGATTTCTTGAGTATTTGGTAAGCCTAATTTTGCTTCATAAACACCACTAGCATTTGGTGTAGCTGATTCATTTGCAAAGCTATGTGGATCAGTCGGCGGTCCATTAGTTCGCCAGAAGTTAATATCAACCTGATCATCCATTAATTTTTGCAGACCGACCATCACATCGGCGCCTTCAATATTTAACTGTACGCCTATTTTCGCTAGCTCGCCCTGCATTAACTCTGCCATAGGTTTTTGAATGGCATCAGTAGCAATATAGATTAAATCTAATGTAAGGGGTTGACCATTTTTTGAACGAATTTTTTCACCCTTCTGTAGCGTCCATCCCGCTTCATCTAGCAATTTCTGTGCTTTTTCAGGATTATATATAATGGGGGCTAAATCAATATTGGCATATGGAATTGCTTCCCAAAATAGCGTGTTAGCCACTTTTTCTGTACCATGTGTAATGCTTTCTACCATTTGTTCCTTATTGATAGCATATTGCATTGCTTGTCGAACCTTTAGCTCAGCTAACGGTCCAGACTGTGTATTGAACAGTAATGCTTTTGTAGACAGTGGCTCAGATGTAGCTGTTTTATATTTGCCACTATCTCTTAAATACGTATAGTTATCTAAGCTAATAACCCCTCGCCCATAAATGACATCTAATTCTTCATTTTCAAAGGCTAACGAAATGGATTCCGAATTTGGGATGATTTTAACCTTTATTTTATCTACGAGAGGCTTTTCTCCCCAATAATGTTCATTACGGCTAAATAAAGCATATTCATCTTTTTTATAGTCGGTTAAAACCCATGGCCCTGTGCCAATAGCTGATTGAATGGAATCATTTGTCTTATCGCCGTCTGGGAAGCCATTATCCCCTAAAAAACGGAATGGTCTGACAAAGGCTAATTCGTTTAACACAGGGTAATACGGTTCGTCTAATTGCAAACGTATTGTTGATTCATCTACTTTGACGACCTCTTTTATATGGTTGACCATGCCCATCCAAGAATGCATGTCACGATTCGCTAATACCGCATCAAAATTGCGAATCACATTATCAGCATTAAAGGCAGTCCCATCCGAATAGTTAACATCCTTGCGTAAATGGAACGTATAAGCAGTTTTATCCTCTGAGATGACCCAGCTTTCTGCTAGCTTTGGCGTAATTGTCCCATCATCGTTATACGCCACTAAAGATTCATAAACCATTGCTTGAGCAGTCATCTGATTTGGTAAATATGTATGGGGGTTTAATGGGCCTACATCTAATGGCCAACCAATCGTAATCATTTTTTCATCTGTCTGTTCAGTTGATGCTGAGTTTCCTTTGTCTTTTTCCGTGCTTGTACAACCTGCAAGAAAACTGAAGGTCAAAACAAGCATGTAAGGCAGTAAATACTTCGTCCATCTCATTTTTTATCTCCTATCTCTATTCCCTGTTCATATCTACAAATTGAATAGAAAGAAGGCATAAAAAAACCTTATTCTACAAGAATAAGGACAGATAAACCTACAATACGTAAGCTACCATCCATCTCCCTATCTTTCGTAGATCATCAATGAATCTTCTTACAAGCAGGCATTCTGGCTTATGAATCATCATTTTGCTTCACCTTCCCAAGAAAAAACTCAGTGGTCATCGAAACAAAACTCCTCATTTACAGCTGCGGGACAGCATGGGATTTACACCCATTTTCCTTTTAATCGAACGAAAAATAATTTCATTCAAACTTGTAATGCAATATTTGAAATTAGTAATAAACATAACATGCTCAAATGTTCACGTCAATTTTATTTTCTGAATATAATAAACAGATACAAAAAGACCAGGCAGATAACCTGATCTTTGCTTAACTCCTTTTATCTCTCGTTATCTCGATATAGATTCCTTCACCTCCTGACGCAATAGTTTGGTAGCAGCCACCATATTAGCTAAAGCCGCTATTGTTTCTGGCTCTTTCCTTGTTTTTAAGCCACAGTCCGGATTAATCCAAAATTGATGTTTGTCTAAAACTTGTAAACTATCTCTCATGATGGCTAACATTTCTCCCTCACTCGGCACACGTGGACTATGAATATCGTATACACCTAATCCAATCCCTTTTGTATAAGGATGCACTTGAAGTGAAGAAATAAGCTCTCCATGGCTTCGTGATGTTTCAATAGAAATCACATCAGCATCTAGCGCACTAATGGGTTCTATGAAATCGTTAAATTCGCAGTAACACATATGTGTATGAATTTGTGTTGTATCTTTTACACTCGAGGTAGCAAGTTTGAAGGCATTGATTGCCCAGTCTAGGTAAGCCCCCCAATTTTCTTTACGAAGAGGTAGCCCTTCTCTTAGTGCTGGTTCATCCACTTGAATAATGGAGATACCTGCCGTTTCTAGTGCTTTCACTTCCTTACAAAGTGCTAAAGCAATTTGATAGGCCACATCTTTCCGAGAAATATCATCACGTACAAAGGACCAATTTAAAATGGTCACTGGCCCTGTCAGCATCCCTTTGACAAAGCGCTTCGTTAAGCTTTGGGCATACGCTGACTCTTTCACGGTAATGGATGAAGTCCATTCAACATCTCCATAAATAATCGGAGGCTTCACACAGCGAGAACCATACGAAACCACCCATGCTTTTTCAGTAAAGGCAAAGCCCGTCAGTTTTTCACCGAAATACTCGACCATGTCTGTCCGTTCAAATTCTCCATGAACCAGTACATCTATATCCATATCCTCCTGCAAGTGAATCCAGCGCTTTGTTTCCAGTTCAATAAATGCTTCATAGTCTGTATTCGATATTTGTTTCTTTCGCCAAGCATTCCGATTTCTCTTCACCTCATCAGATTGAGGAAAGCTACCGATTGTTGTTGTAGGGAATAGTGGTAAGGCTAACGCCTGCTGCTGTAATTTTTGACGTTGACTAAAATCACTATGTCGCTCAAAATCCTTTGTGGAGACGGATTGAACGGCTTGCTGGATCATCTTATTTTGACGAATCGGATGATTTTTTAGTGCTTCAATGGCTTTCATACTTTCTGAGAAATTATGACGTCGAGTTCCGTTTTGACCCTTTCTATATTTAGTTAGCTCAGTAATCTCTTCGATTTTTTCATCGGCAAACGCCAGTGCTTGTTTGAGAACAGGGTCCAACTTCTTTTCAAATGAAGTAGATATTGGTACATGTTGCAGGTTACTTGAAGGTTGAATCCACAATTCCTTAGCATCACTTAGTTTTTCAATTGCTTGAATCATGGCATTCGCTTCCGCTAGGTTTGAACGCCATATATCACGACCATTGACCACCCCAATGGCTAAAACTTTATCTGGAGGGAAACCATATTGTCGAAGTGACTCCATATTCCCTTTATAGCCATGTACAAAATCTAAGCCAAATCCTTGTACAGGCAGTGTAATTAATGTTTCATAGGAGCATAATGCTTCAAAGTATGTTTGTAGCATTAGTTTTGCTGCTGGAACTGTCATCATCAATTGAGCATAGATTTCTTGAACTAGCTTCAGTTCTGCTGAGTCAAGTGTCGTCACTAAAGATGGCTCCTCTATTTGAATCCATTCGGCACCTGCATCTACTAATTCTTGAATAATCTGAGCATAGAGAGGTATTAAAGCTAATAAGTATTCGACCTGCGTTAATTTATTGTAGCCCTTAGTGAGCTTATAAAATGTATAGGGGCCAATAAGTGTCGGCTTCGCCATAATACCGAACGCTTCCTTTGCCTCTAAAAAGTCGGCTAATACCTTATTTTCTGTTAGCTGCAACGGTTGTCCTTCATACTCAGGAACAATGTAGTGATAGTTGGTATTAAACCATTTGGTCATTTCACTAGCTACTGCTGAATGATTTCCTCTCGCTACAC
The DNA here is from genome assembly GCF_049315265.1 of Lysinibacillus sp. NPDC056220. NCBI lineage: Bacteria > Bacillati > Bacillota > Bacilli > Caryophanales > Bacillaceae > Lysinibacillus > Lysinibacillus sp. NPDC056220. The sequence goes on along the minus strand of NZ_JBMOXD010000003.1, from coordinate 82,579 downwards.
TGTAGTAGGTATGTAAATCTACCCTTCCACCTTGCCAGTTAAAGCGCTTCGGTACTAAGCCGAACATTAAGGCAGTATCCAACATTCTATCGTACAATGTGAAATCTCCTACTGTCACCACATCTATGCCGAGTTGTAGCTGCTTTTCAATTCTTGATAAACGAATACTTTTTAGTGTAGCCTGAAAATCCTCTTCCGTTAGTTCTTGACGCCAAAATGCTTCTAATGCCTTCTTCCATTCGCGATCATCTCCGATATATGGGTAGCCAATGAGTGTACTAGTATAAGTCATCTTTCATCTCCCTTTCATCAAAAAAATTACTTCTAGCTTGCTCTACAAATTTGGTTATCCACATGCTAGTTTCGTTGCCCTATATGAAAACCAGTGGGATTCACTTTGCAATATTAGCATGATAAAAAGCCATTCTCCTTTTTGGAAAATGGCTGCATAGTAAAATTATTAATACAAAAACAATACGAAAAAAAAAGAACTTCCGTATACATCATCTGTTTTCGCACAGTGCCTATTGGTCACTATTCACCACCTATTTCCACGTAGGTATTTGGTGTGTACTAGAAATTGGCAGGTCTCCTGGCTTCTCATCAACACGTCTCACAGCCTTCCCAGTTTCCCAGTGGCATTTGTGATTTGCTCCGAATTACAGTTGCGGGACAGCGTCGGATTTGCACCGACTTCCCTTTTAAGCCAAACTTTCATCTGGCACCATTTCTTACACTATATTCAGTTATGCCCCTACTATACCATATATTTCAGAATAGTAGAAATTGTTTTTATATAAAAAATTATCTATTTACTTTGTTTTTAATTGTCAACAACTTGACCCTTACCCTTAGTGAATAATGCCTTAATGATGTTTGTTGGCTTTAAGACTACTATTTCTACTATTCGCTACCCCAAAAAATCAGATAACTAACAATGTAAAGCAGCAAAGAATTTTTCTAGACTTTTACACAATCAGGAAGTCTTAGTAAAAGTTGTTTACAAACAACTTAAAAAATGATATACTTACAAAGTAAAAAATTGTTAAGGAGGTCGAATGAAATGTTCGTTATCGCTAAATTAATGTCATTGGTAGTTACAACTTCAGTAAAAATGAAAATCACACATTCGACCAGATCGGAATGGATCGCTTAAGTTTTTTGTAATTAAGTATACCCATACCGCAGGGAGAAGTGTGCCCCTGCGGTATTTTTGTGTCTTTTTTCACCGTAGAGGAGTCTCTCTGCGGTTTTTTTCATTCCTCATGGTAATTTAAGGAGGTGATAATAAATGATGTTAAACATTTTTGCTCTTACGATAACTATTACAAAACGTGAGATTTCTATTGAAAAAGCACTTCAACATGAAAATGCGAAAAAAATCTTTGAAGAGAACAGAAGAAAAGTAGAAAATTATATTCGTATTCGTCAATATTAATGTTGTAATTTTAAAAAACAGGAGAGGTGGGAATAGAAATGATTTATATGATCAAAAGACGATATGCAGTTTTATGGCTGGAGAAAGACACAACCACCAGATGAAGTAATATTTTATAATCCCTGTAAAGCTAACCCGTTCTAATCTAGGACGGGTTGCTTCAGGAGATATTTTGCACATTTCAAGCGATTTTTTACACATACCACTTGTTGTAGTTTAAGAAAATGCGGCATTACAATGTTCGAAAAAGCGTAATTCCTCGATACTAAAATTGAATGTGGCAATTTAGCCTAATTCAATTATTCTACTCCATTAGCCATCCATGTAACAAAAAACAGCGCTTCTCAGCCAAATCCAAGGATTAGGACAACCCCTTAATCCTTTAACTGATAGAAAACCTGTTTAATTTTGCCTCAGTGCCAAGTATGGCAGTATTAAGCTCATTTCCTCGGCTATCTTGTCCCCTTCTGAAATAGAGACTGCGTAAAAAATTCTTGCTGTTCACGCGAGCAATCGCCTGACTGCGACTTCTCGGCAAATTGCAGCATTGCGCTAAGCAGCTAATCCAATCAGCAATTTCTTGATGTGGAAGTAATTCTTTGTCAATCATTGTATCCACGATATTGACCAACCGCTCATCATCCTCATCACTAAAAATATGTATTTCATTATGGAGCATGCTAGATATAGTGACAAGCACCTCACGTAGCATTGCAACGCTGCTCTCCTCGCACTGCACCAGATGCAACTAAGGGGTAATTTACCAAAGCCCTTCATTGCCGTTAAGTGCTTAGAAAAAGCGGATAGTATTGTTTATAAAAATGGTTATTGGATTCGTTAAATATGTTAGCGCTTATATTCGGGCTGTTCTAAAATAATTGGATTTGGATTGCTAAGTACCCATTGCACTGCTAACTCGCATAGTCTCGCAGGCTCCTTATCTCCATCACCTTTGTAAAGTTCTTTCGCTAAAGTGATAGATTCCTGAAGTGCAGCGGGATGTAATGGTGTACCTAAGCTAATGTAATGGTTCAAACTTTTGAGCATTTTACGAAAATCATTATCCCAGTTGATGCCGCCATTATGTAAAATTTCGTATGAGACTTTACCAGTAATACGAATAACCTCTCCTTGTACAGTTTGGGCATGTCCTTGCGAAGGAATTAGTAAATCCCAAAGTTCATTATGTTGTGCGTGCCAGCCCTTTGTACATACTGTTATTTTAGACTTACCATCATGCGTTTTTCGCTTCTCTACAGGTGAAACATCAAATAGCTCATAAAGACGGGAAAGTGCCTCATCCGTTTCTTTCAAATATTCTTTATTAAAACCTTCTCTATGAAATTCAAAGTCTTTTCCAATTCGCTTAATAGAATTTTTCATTTCCGGCGTTACAGCTATACCTGCGCTCAAAAAAATCTCAGAAACTTCCACTAGATCAACAATATTTATATTTCTGCATACTGCTAAAGCTTTGTCCAAAGGCGTCTCATTCAACATATTTACCGCGCTTATATTTGCTCCTTTAGAAACCAATGTGCGCACCACATTTGGTTTAAAAAAAGCAGCCGCAGCAAATAAAGGTGTTTCATTTTGATAATCCAAGGCTTCTATATCTGCATCTAACTCAAGAAGCAATTCAATATTCCCCCGCCAATTTATTGCCTGATTATGTAAAGCTGTTCTTTTGTAATTGTCTCTCGCATTTATATTTGCTCCCTGTTCCGCCAGCCAGCGAACCAATTCATCCGGTACATCGAAAAAGCTTAAGGCTGTTGTTTTACTATAACCGCCATATGCATCTAGCTCGCATTTGGTAAATACCTCTTGTAATGCCGCAATATCACCTGCTTCAATTAGTTCACTAAAATTTTTCGGTAACGTTTTTCTCTTCCTCGCCATATGTATTTTCCTCCTCACATTAGATTTTTGAATACAATTCATCACGTCATTTACTAACTATATACCATTCTATATTTTACCATGTTTTAATTTCTTTTTTGGCATGGAGGAGGGATTGGTTGTGTCAACTATCCATAATACTAAAAAAGGCTGTTCAATCATTGAACGTTTTGAACAGCACTCTTCTTATTCACTATGCCATTTCAGTTTTACATCCTCCTCTAAACAACCGAGTTGATTGAAATGATTGGCAATAATATTAAAATACATATTTTCATCTGTGTTTATATCGACTTTACGAAGCACATCATTAGCGATATATGCGGCATCTTTTCCTAATGCAAAGATTGTGTTGAAGGCACGCACACGTATATTTTGGTCTAAATCAAACATAGCAGATAACAGCTCATCAGCCGGTATAGGCTCACTAAAATGAGCATATGGATCTTCATAAGTAGCACAATAAATCCGCTCTCTTGCCTCCTCAAAAGTATCACCTAGTAATACTCCTCCAGCAAAAATCCCATTATCCGATTGCGAAATATTAGCCATATTAATCTCTACAAAATGCGTATCTTTTACAATATAATGTTTATCATCTAGGTTTAGTGCAATAACATAATCATCCCACGTAGCGACTCCTCCTGGTTCAATATAAACTGCAGGACGATACAAGTATTTTGCTGTCACATCTTTGAAGAAAATCGTACATTCAGCATAAGGGCTACCAAAACTAGATAAAACTCGTAAGGCATATCTACCTTCAAACTTTATTAGTTCGTCATACACGTAATAGCCTTCAAGATCACCCTCTATATGGGCATCATGAAAAACTAATTGGACCATTGACTCGACTGTAAACCCGTTACTCATATCTAATAAAAGCATAAAATTATTTCCTTGTTGCTCAGCATTCAAAATTTCTCCATCGTGCAATGATTGTGAAAAAACAGTTTTTGCAGACGAATGAAAGCTTTCCACAATTGCTTCACGCTCTTCATAAATAGCATTACTCTTAGTTATGAACTGCTCAATTGTCACATTGCACCACTCTTGAAACTCTTTCATTAAAGTATCATTTCCAAATAGAGTTCGTTCAATCATTCCGGATTGAAACTTTTGTGGTAAGACATCTATATACGCAGTTAAATACTCGTATAAATGATCTTCAAATTCGCCATCGAACTCCTCTTCAAATGGATATGTTTGTGCTGCGTTGAATACTTCCTGACGTTCACGTGTTAAGAAAAACATCATCCCACTCCTTTTAGCTGTAATGCCTGTTATTTAAAGTATATGAACGATAAAAAAATGTAGTTTTAAAGTGTCTAATATACAGGTTTCTATGCTGAGTACACACTCAGCATACTCTTGAAAAGTACTTATAGTAGACCTGTTTATGTATTGCATAAATAGCTGTTTAAAGAATATTTCATTGAATTCAAAATTTGGTTTTGGAAATTTATCTAAAATGAATATGTAGTGAATTTAGTACTATTTCTTAAAACATTATTTATTTTTGCCACAAGCCATCACGGCAGCTATTGAAATAATCACGCCCATACCCATTAAAAAAATAACATCTCCTCATTTCAAAAAAACAGCCCACCAAACCAAATAATACCAAATTTTCAGCCATTTAAAAGCTCGTAGTTGAATGTAATTTTATTTCTATACCCAGCTCTATATTTAAGAAAGTTTCTACACAAGTACTTCTTTAAGCATAAGACCCATTTTAATTATTTTCTCCATATAGTTTGATAAGGGTTATATAACACTGTAGCGAATAGCTAATTATTTTTATAATCATCTATAAAGCTAACCCGTTCTAATTTAGGACAGGTTGCTTCAGGAGATATTTTGCACTTTTCAAGCGATTTTTTACACATACAACTTGATGTAGTTAATGCGGCATTACAATGTTAGGGAAATTCTAATTCTATAAACGTCATTCCTCGATTTATCTTTTCATGTTGCATCGTAGACGACCGTGTAGAGACAGGGGAAATGCCAATCCAACCCTCTACCCCATTGTCTTCTTCTGCAACAAAACGCAATGTTGCATGTTGTCTTTCATCCCTTACCTGTTCACTTGGCACAATTATTTTAAAGGTTGCCAACCCTGTTTCGATTCCTTCTTTATCAATCTGTAATTCCTCTTTCAATCCTTCTTTTCCATTTTACGAATAATGAGTGTGTCCATCCTAATTCCCTCCTTATTATTTTAAAAGGACTGCTAGCTTTCGCTAACAGTCGGAATCTTTAACAACATGAATTTGATGGACCGGCAAGATTTATTCCACATACACCGGTTTCAGGTAACTCCAATTCCACACGTTTTGAAGCTTCTTCATCATCTGATAAAAAAGCTGTTATGGAACGAACTTGTTCGTAGCCTGTTGCCATTAAAAAAGTTGGTGCACGTCCATAGCTTTTAGCTCCGACTATATAGAAGTCCTTTTCTGGTTGGCGTAGAATTTCTTCTCCATGTGCTCTTACTGTGCCACAACTATGCACATTTGGATCAATTAATGGTGCTAAGGAATGCGCACTTTCAGTTGCTGAATCAATGGAAAGCCGTAATTCACTGTTAATTGAAAGGTCTGGTCTACTTCCTGCATTGACAATAAGCTCTTCAAATCCTGTTAATACTTTTTGTTCTCCGTTCATTGCACCAACAATATGGATGTTCTCAACTTTCTTCACCTGTGAGATATAGAAAGGTGTTATTACTTCAATCTTACCTGTATCCACTAATTCATGAATGCGAATACCAAGTGTGCCACGGGCTGCTAATGCATCTTTTTCTTCGCCACCATAGGCTTCTTCTACAGACTTTTTACGCATAATCCACACTAGCTTGGTTGCAGGATTCTCTGTTTGTAATTCTGCAAGCGCCAATAATGTATTAATAGCTGAATGACCACCTCCAATAACTGCAACCTTCTTATTGGCATATCTCTTAGTATTCGTAGCAATGTCTGGGATACCATATTCAATGTGATTGGCTAATGCCTTTTCACTTTGTAGCCATATACCTGTAGAATTTGCTGGGTTGGGATTTCCCCATGTACCCGTTGCATCAATAACTGCTCTCGCCTCAATCATACGGATGTCATTCTCTTGTTCAATATAAATAGTAAAGGGCTGTTCAACTCGATTTTTTGTCTTCATCTTATCATTCAACTGTCGTGAAATCCCTACTACTTTTGCGTTCAACTGAATGTTCGGCTTCATTTGTACTAGCTCAGAAAAAGGCTTTAAATAAAGATCAATTAATTCATGTCCTGTCGGTAACGTATCTAAATTAGGTGCTACCCATCCGGAGTCATCTAATAAAGCTTTAGCTGCTTTATTAATATTATATCGCCATGGTGAAAATAGTGTAACATGCCCCCAGGTACGAATATTGTGTGCTATTTCACGCCCAGCCTCAAGTAAAATAAATGCTTGCTTTTGTTCCACTAAATGAGCAGCTGCAGCTAATCCAATAGGACCTGCGCCAATTATGACAATCGGTAAATTCTTGTTGGATTTATTAACACTCTTCTGTACTTCAATATCCTTTTTAGTAGTACAACAAGAGCCATTTTGGTTGATTATATTTAGTGTTTTCATTATTACCTTCTCCTCTTTTTCTTTATATAAGCATTCTCTTATATATAATATATTTTTTACGTCTAGCAGTTAGCTAGACGTTTAAACTTTGCATGTGTAATTAACACATTTCACATATCGTTTATCAATTTCTTTTACAGCACTTTTAAATTGCAACCATGTCGAAGCGCCGTAACAATCCAAGGCTTCTTCAAAAAAATCAAAAGCGAACTCTTTGGCCTGACTCAATGTGTGCTCTCTACTATTCATAATAACTATTAAATAAGCGATAAAATAGTCTAGAGTTCATACGCTAGCATGAATCACTGTCATTTTTAATCCTCCATTCAATTACAGCTCATCAGCTACAAATTGCTCAATGCGTTTGCCGATTGCATCACGTACATTTTGGAATACAGTCCATTTCTCTTCATCTGTTCCTGTCGCTTTCGCTGGATCTTCAAATCCCCAATGCTCACGACGTACGTGCGGTGGAGTCATTGGGCATTTATCAGCGGCATCACCGCATAACGTAACAACTAATGTGGCATTGTTTAATGTCTCAAAATCAATTAAATCTGATGTGTGATCCGAAATATCAACCCCTACCTCTGCCATCGCTTTAATGGCCTTCGGATTTACGCCATGTGCTTCGATCCCAGCACTTTCTACAGTCCAATTAGTAGGGAGTAATTTTTTTGCCCATCCTTCAGCCATTTGACTTCGGCATGAGTTCCCCGTACATAAGAAATAAAGTGTATTTGTCATAAAAATTGCTCCTTACAATTCAACGGTTTTAAAGTATTTTTTCTGCCAACGTAAGGCAACCCATACAAGTCCGATGAGAACAGGTACTTCTACAAGTGGACCAATAACAGCAGCAAATGCCACGCCACTGTGAAGGCCAAACACGCCAACTGCCACGGCGATCGCTAGCTCGAAGTTGTTACTTGCAGCTGTAAAAGAAAGAGCTGCTGTGACAGGATAAGAAGCACCTGCTTTACGAGAAGAGAAGAATGACACAGCAAACATCACCACAAAGTAAATAAATAATGGAATAGCAATTCGCACTACATCAAGTGGCAGTTCTACTAATTGCTCACCCTTTAAAGCAAACATCATCATAATCGTAAATAACAGTGCAATTAAAGTAAGTGGTGAAATCTTTGGCAAGAACTTTTCTTCATACCACTGTTTCCCTTTTGTTTTAATCCCTATCCATCGTGTGAGGAACCCTGCAGCAAACGGGATACCTAAGTAAATAAGTACACTCTTAGTAATCTCCCACATAGAAATGGATACATGGAAATTCTCTAAACCAAACCAACCAGGCAATACATTTAAGAAAAAATAAGCAAAAATAGAATATGTCACGATTTGAAAGATGGAGTTAAAAGCAACGAGTCCAGCGACGTATTCCCGGTCTCCACGGGCTAAATCGTTCCATACAATGACCATTGCTATACAGCGAGCTAAGCCAATCATAATGAGTCCAGCCATATATTCAGGATAATCATGCAGGAAGATGATGGCTAAAAAGAACATTAAGAACGGTCCGAGTAACCAGTTTTGAAAAAGGGATAGCAAAAGCACCTTCCAATCCTTAAACACGCGCCACATTTCTTCATATTTTACTTTCGCTAATGGTGGATACATCATAACAATTAACCCTATTGCAATCGGTATGGACGTTGTACCAATAGACATGGCCTCTAATGCTTCGCCGATATTGGGCATGGTGATACTTAATACGACACCGATACCCATTGCAACGAATATCCAAAGGGTAAGGTAACGATCTAGAAAAGAAAGCTGTTTGGTTAAAGATTCATTACGCATGATCAGTCCCTCCTATATGGCAACAATCTGTGCCACAGTTGCACCCGTTTAAAGGTTGAATTTGTTCTAAAATCCCCTTCATCAGTGGCGTTTGATCCTCTACTAAACGGTAATGTTTCCAAGTCCCTACTTTTCGTTCCGTAATAATGCCTGCCTCCTTTAATTTTCGTAGATGCTGACTAACGGCTGGTTGTGATATTCCTAACACCTCCACAAAATCACATACACATACCTCCCCATTTTTCATGCATGCAAGTAATTTAATGCGATTCAAATCTGCTGCTGCTTTTAATTGTTTTTCAATTAGTGTATTTTCCATGTATCTGCACTCCTTATATAACTATTTACTTATATATTATTTTAAATAAAATCACCTAACCAATTCAGGTGAATAAATTTTTATATAACTATACACTTATATTATGTACACTGATTGGAAATTGCAATAAAAATTTTTATAGATATTAAAAATTATTGTGTTGTAAACAAAACAAAGCACCGCACCGCTTCTTAGTTACTGTGCTTTGTTTTGTTTAACCATTATTCCATTACTGTCTGACCAAAGTACATATTCATCCTGAAACGAAACCTATAGATACCTGTTTTTTTGGTGCGAATACACAAGGCTATTCCATTTTTTCGGAGTTATTTCTAATGGAAAATCTTCTATAAGTAAGAAGGTTAAGCATCCACCGTCAGAACTCTTTTATTAAAATATGAACTAAGTAAATATTAATATTCGAATTTTAGTTAATAATTTTCTTTTTCCTAACCGTTTTTTCAAACCATCCAAATGCAACTTCTGCAAGGTTTTTGTTCATGTCTAATACTCTTTACTACATATTATAAATAGAAAGGGGATAAGTTCTTGTATGGATAATTGTCGGTATAATAGTAGATTGTCAACATTTAGAGCATGCGATAAATCCGGACCATTTATGGCTACAGAAACCAACTGTATAAACCCTTCTTCTCCTACTGATAACACTATAATTGCATTCTCAACTGGAAATTCAACATCACATATTCAAGCTCTAGTTGGACTTGCAAGTAGTATAGGGTTCGGTACTGCAAATACCGTTTCGATTATAAATAATGTCATTAACTTAAATGGAAACACGAGTGAAGCCTTCACAGTTCCTAGTGATGGTAACATTACAGCTATCTCAGCGTCATTTTCTCCATTAGGATCATTACCTTTAGTAGAAGGATCTGTTACAATCCGAGCTCAAATTTTTCATGCACCCGTTGGAAGTAATATGTTCATTGGTACAAGTGCCTTTGTTGATTTAACTCCCCCTATAACATTACCAGTAGTAACCTTCGGACAAATTGCTTTCGCATCAGGTAATATTTCACCCTTATCTATATCAGTTGGAGATTGTTTATTAATGGTATTTTATATCTCATCAATAATGGTAAACTTCCCAGTTAATTTAATTGGTACTGCAAGTGCAGGTATTCATATAGTAACTAAAAAATAATTCAACTTCACCTACTGTTATTTAGGATAAATGAAGGTGATTGAGTTCTATTTATTCCTTCAATCATTGTATGTATAAAATATTTATGATCCATAATGAACCACTCAGGAGATTGCAAAGAAATACGGGGTTTCACATCGAACCATTATTCGCTATTGAATGGAACTGAGTGAGAGCTGAGGGATGGCTAAACTGGCCCCAGCAAAACTACACCACAGTTAGTAGTAACTACTAAACTGTGGTGTAGTGTTAATTTGGTGTTCACTTTACTTTTATCATTTTAAAATCTATCCTAATTTTCTATTTCACTTTAACCCCTGTGGAAACCTAAATACATTCAAGGGATCATACTTACTTTTTACTCGATTCAACCTCTGTGCATTGCCTCCGAAATACTCTTTCTCAAAATTTTTAAGATGACTAATGGGAAAGTTCACATAGGAACCTTTTGTCATCTTTTTAATAATGTCAAAGCGTTCACGAACCCATTCCTGATTTCCTTTAGCATACCTATCGTCTATCCATACAGACTGAATGCCCATGATATATTTAGCATCTCTATAGTAAAAGGCCGTTTCATTTTTATCTATGTTATTGATTGCTCCCCCTAGTGCATAAAAGGATATAGCTGCATAAACTGAACCATTGGGAGGGCTTTCGACAAGTCTTCCAATATTTTCGAGCTCATCGGATGTATAGCTCCTTTGAACAAACCTACCCGTTGATTTAAATTTTTCAAACGGTGGATAAGTTGCCTCTACCCTTTTCACTGCTTCTAGAAAGGATAATTCTTCTAAGTTCATTCGAAAACCCTCTATTTTTGCAAAAGGTTGTAAAATTTTCTTTGCCAATCTTGAAGAACCGTAAAAAAATCCTGTTGCAAAAATACCTAACCCTTCTTCCTCCGTGTTATAAAAGCTTGCAACCAAAGTCATTCGTTTATCCAGTTCAGGTAACCAGTTTTGCCAAATATCCATAACTTCTAGTTGCTTAGCCTTTGTAGTATTTACATAAAAGAATCTAATTAATGTGACAGGGCCTTTTATTGGTTTTGGTAACTGAAAAGTCATGCTTACAACCACCCCAAAATTACCTCCACCAGCACCACGACAAGCCCAGAAAAGATCCGGGTTCGAATTTTTATTTGCCTTTATGATTCTTCCCTCAAAATCTACCAATTCAAGTTCAATCAAACTGTCACACCCTAGCCCATAAAGTCGACTGGAGAATCCCCAACCTCCACCCAGTGTAAAGCCAGAAACTCCAACGGTCGGGCAAGTTCCCCCTGGAAAAACATATCCATTTGAACCTATAAAATCATATACGTCTGAATTTTTTGCTCCTGCTTCGATTGTTAATACATCTTCCTTCTTCTCCAAACTCATTGCATTTAAGCGACTTATATCAATTACCAATACAAAATCACCAGAGGAATATCCCTCATAATGATGTCCACCCGACCTAATGCGAATTCCGATGCAATGTCTACGTGCCCAAAGAACGGCGTTAACAACATCCTGCTTTATTTCACAATATACAATTACCAGCGGGAATTTCTGATTAGCTCGATTCCATTCTTGTCGTGCTTCATCATAATTAGGATTTTTTATCGTTATCACTTCACCTGTTAATCCTTTTAAAAGCTTAAAATCTTGTTCCATTTCAGTCACCTCTACTAATACAATAATAGTTTTTTATTATCGTATTCTTTGGCTTCAAAAGGGTGTAGGTATTAGGGACGTATGATTGAAGTTCTCAGGGGTATCAATCACTTCAAAAGTTGTGCTCGAAAACAAGTAGATTTTTATACTATTAATAATTTGTTTGTAATTAGGATAAATTCTAACCTTACCTACAATAAAACTAGAAATTTACCTATTAACTTAATAACTTTAAAGTATCAGATAAAAAGAATATTTAATATGAATCCTACATATATTGATTTTAATATTGCTTGAAAACAGGAGTCTATGATTAGCCTAATCATGAAATTATAAAATAAGCGAAAATTATCTATAAAGATAGGATGATGACAATAATTGATAAATCGCTTCTTGCTATGGTTATTTTACGTGTATTATCTGGAAGTATTGAAGTTAGTGCTGGATTGTTAATGCTGAAGCTTAATAACTTGGAAAAAGCATTCTATATTAATACAATGCTTGCTTTGTTTGGCCCAACCGTTTTAATTGTCACTACTGCAATTGCATTATTTGGATTAGCTGATAAAATTCCTGTGACGAGAATCATTTGCCTATTTACGGGAATTACCCTTATTATAATAAGCTCACATATTAAGTAATAATAAATGAATCTAAAAAAGCACTTTCCAGGAAAGCGCCCTCATATATTAAAACTAACTCTTCTCTTTAAAAAGTCATAACATCTACCTCAAACCGTCCCATCATTTTCTAACTTTATATGAATCACTTCTTGTAGAAGCCTTTGGAGGATAGAAGCAAAATTGAACGCATCATCCAGAATACCCATTAAGATACCAAGTACATTCACTACAAAACTATGTCCTATTCTATCCCTCTATAATTTCGTATAAAAAAAGGGATTTCGCACCGATAACCGAAGTACGACCAAATCCCTATTTTTTCGAAAATCGCATTAGAAGTTTAAATAGTGAAGTTTTGTAGACTTTCTGAACTTAGACTATATGAAATCACTTTCTCCTTACACTTCCTGACTACATCCACATGATTGTCGTAGGGAAAAATTAAGAAATTCACATCTTTTTTACCACTTTTTAAGTTGATGATAAAAGGTGTAACATTCGTCTCAGGCTGTAAAAATAATTTTTCATTGCCCGGAAATATATAATATTTTTTCAAAAAGATAGCTTTGTTAAAAAAGTCTATAAATCTTATTTTTTCTCTCTCTTCTAAATTCTTTCCCTTAAATGAGATCGTAACCTCTTTTGAGTCCAGTTCTTTATGAAGCTCAAATTTATTTACTAGCCACGCCACAGCTATACTTGGTGGGCTCATTAACAATTTAATAATAGATCCAATCACTATTGTAATTATCAATCCCGTTGTCATATCCTATCAACTCTTTCAGCTATTTTTTCTTAATAGCTACTACTATATTAATAATTTCATTTCTCATTAATCAGTAATTACGCTATATTGATGTTTATCATCCACCTTTCAATGATAAGGGATTTATATTATTTATCACCCTCCAATTTTAAATTTTTTTGCCCATCCACTTATGTACTAATAACATCTCTGGTATGTCATGTATCGAAGTAAATCTAATACTTCTAATACCCTATTAATCCAGCAAAATATAAAAAGCCCAAAACTTTTTGTCCTTTTTAAGACAATTCGTTTTGGACATTCCTTTTTATCATTGGTAGATTAAGATTCTGCTCTTATCGAATTAAAATTCATGGTGCTTCTTCATCAGCCGAGGGACCGTAGCTGCCGGGCACCGGAATATTGAGAAGGCGTAAATATACTCCGAGTTGCGCTCTATGGTGAATCATATGGCTTAATCCAAAGGTACGGAACGCCATGGCTCGTGGCTGACTGCGGATGATATGTTCACCTTGACGTAATGTCCATTCTTCAGCAAGCAGCTTCTCGTTACATTCAGCTAGCAACTTTTCAAGCTTGTCTACGTTTTCATCAAATTCATTCAGAATGGAAGCTTGCTTATTTATTGGCTCCCTTCGCAGCGGTACTGTCAAAAGATCAAACTCTGAGTGCTGAAGTATTGCGATTTGCCAGTTCAGTAAGTTGATTAAATGTGTGGCTAACCCACCAAGTGTCATCGATTTCTCGTGCGGCTTCCACGACAGGTGCTCCTCAGGCAAACGTTCCAAAATGCGGCGTGTAGCGGCTAATTCATGCAATGTGTCGCCGATAATCAGTTGTTTAATCATAGATTCCTCTCCTCCCTTTTGGTTAGCATACTATAAATTCCATTCAAATAGAAAGCTCTCACTAGACTTGGCTTTATGCTTACGGCAATAAAAAGAAGCTGTAATCACAGCTTCTTTCATAAAAAAACTATAGCCACTCCGCACTATTATCAGCAAGTCCTTGCAGCTCATTCATAAAGATACCTGCATGATAACCATCACAAACTGCATGATGAAATTGGAGGGAGATTGGTAGGTGGTACTCCCCATTTATACGCGTATACTGAGCGCCGGTTATAATTGGTAGTAGGTAATCTCCACCATTATGAATGTTCAAATTAAATCCAGTAAAGGAACACCAAGGAATCATAGAGATTGGGATATTGTTTTCTGGCACAGGCATTTTTGGAAACATTCGACCTGTACCTTTATACATATCTACATCTTGCTCGTATTGTTTGTGAAATTCAGAAAATGTAGTTAAATTGGATGTCCAAACGCAAGAAAATGTGCACGACTGTTTTTCAAAAATTGTGTAAGATGGTAACATTTCCGTCCAATAACCTAATTGCCCTTCTTCGTTAAAGTTAGTTCTGAATTCTTGATGAGCATTGACTATTTTAGTCATCATAAAAATAAACGCGGGATATAGCTTAAAATTCTTTTTCTTTAAATTCTCCATCAAAACAGTAATATTAATTTCATTCGTTATACTAAAGGTTGTTTGTTGTTGTAAATAGTGTTCAAAATACTCTTTGCGGTGCCAATTCTCACGGTCAATCAAATTAAATTCCATTTTTTACGCCTCCTAAAATGTTTTATTGGATTTAGGAGGCAATTTTCACTGCTTTTTTCATTTAAATCATCCTTTTTTCTAAATGAAATATGAGAATAGTATAAGGATATGTGATACGGTAGTCAATCATCATCATCTTCATAATAATAGAGCTTCTTAATAGCAAAATTTGTCGTAAAAAACCGAATTTCGAGAGGGGCTTTTACTTGCGTATATACATAACATTTAATATAAAATTTTATGGACTAATCTGTGCAATATCGAGAAAGTAAATGGAGACGAATCCATTTTTGAAGGAGACTCCCTAGACCACAAAAAAACACAGAAGTCCCATGGACCTCTGCGTTACTTGCTCTCCTTAATAAGTGCCTTCATATCTCCAACGATTGTTTCAACTGGTACGTTCGTCGCGCCATCATAGTCTTTTACAACTGTGCCGTCTGCATTCACTAAATAATAGCTCGACATATGTATGACTTGGTCTGAGTTAGGATCATTTTTGACTAAAGAATTGAATGATTTACGTGCAAATTGCTCGATAAATTTTTGCTGATAACCTGTTAGTAGCTGCCACTTGCTTTCATCTGCAACGTTATACGTATTTAGGTAGTTTGTTAATACATCTGGCTTATCCACTTCTGGATCTACACTAAATGCAACAATTTGATAATCTTCAAGGCCTTCATCCTGCAGTGCCTGCTGTACCTCTGTCATATTAAATGTCATGGGCGGACAGATTGTTGTACAGTTTGTAAAAATAAACATAGCCAGCCACGGCTTGCCCTTTAAATCATCCAGGCTTACCTGTTCATTTTTTTGATTGGTTACATTAAAATCTTGAACCTCAATGTTTAAAGATGGCTCAAATTTGTAACTTCCGCAAGCAGCTAAAATGCTACTGATTGCTAGTACTAAAACTAGCAGTATGCTTTTCTTTTTCATTTGTATTGCACACATCCCTTCATTTCTTCACCTTATTTTATGCATTCTAGATACCAAATACAAGATAATGAACTTCCGCAAGCAATGCATTTTGTGTAAGTTGTGAACATTAACTAATTTTGGAACTCCATCACACTTATTCTTCCGAATGGCTCTCCTTTTTCAGAAATTTTTTCATAGCTTTTTTTTATTATTTTCGTTATTTCCCAAAGAAAATAACGATTGTTATATAACAAACGATTCTTCACCTTATTATGAATCTGGAATTTTAATAGCAGAATAATAAAATACAGAAAATTCTCTTTTAAGTGCAAATTTTCTCCCGCAATCATTTTTATTAGCAGCAAGCTATTTTAAGAATATTATATCAATAAAAATAATCACTCTCTTTCAAACAATATTTCTCTATTAAATCCTTAATATTTCTATGTTATTACCATAAAAATGAAATGACTAAAAATTATAAAAACTCAAAATTTAGTATTGCATTATAAGAATATCCCCCATAAAATAAGTGAATATAACGACGAACGAAAAAGAAATATGTCGTTTAAAACAGAAATATATAACTTTAGGGGGGAATAATAATGGCGAATGTTTCTAGTAAAAAACAAGCACAACCTATTGATTATCATGCAATCGAGGCAATGGAATCGTTCAATAGTTTTGTGAAAAAGAAAAACACCTTTCTTTTTTCGATTACAGCACTGTTTCTTATTCTTTATATCCTACTTCCAATCCTCGCATTCCAGCCTGTACTACAACAAAAATTCTTCGGAAATATTACAGGGGTATGGGTGTACTCAGCTGGATTATTTGTGATGACTATCGTGCTCTGTACAGTATATGTAAAAAAAGCTGCTTCATTCGATAAAGCTGCAGCTGCTGTGTTAGCCGAGTATCAAACGAAAGGTGGTAACTAAATGAATATTGTATCCGTTGGTTTCTTTTTAGCTATTGTTGGTTTAACACTCGTTGTTACCTATATTGCAGCAAAGCGCACTTCCTCAGCAGCTGATTTTTACACAGCTGGCGGCGGATTAAAGGGATGGCAAAACGGCTTTGCCATTGCTGGTGATTATTTATCCGCAGCGGCATTTCTTGGGGTGTCGGGTGCGATTGCTTTAACTGGCTTTGACGGTTTCTTCTTCTCAGTGGGCTATGTTGTAGCCAATTTAGTGCTTCTATACGTTATTGCTGAGCCTATGCGCAATTTAGGCCGCTATACACTAGCTGACATGTTAACGGCTCGTTTTAATGAAAAGCGAATTCGTGGCGTAGCTGCATCAGGTACGATTATTATTGTGATTCTTTATATGATTGCACAGCTTGTAGGTGCAGGCGCATTGATTAAACTACTGTTCGGCATTGAATATTGGGTTGCTGTGTTAATTGTCGGTGTAATGATGACTACTTATGTTTTATTCGGTGGCATGACAGCCACGTCTTGGGTGCAAATTATTAAAGCTAGTCTACTATTATTCGGGACAGGCTTATTAGCAACATTAGTATTAGTGAAGTTTGATTTCTCTCTAATGAAAATGTTTGACACAATTGCAGTCGATCATGGGGAGGAATTCCTTGTACCAGGAATTAAATACACAAGCACGATTGATTCTGTCTCTATGATGATGGCCCTAGTTTTAGGAACATCCGGTTTACCACATATATTAATGCGCTTCTTTACTGTAAAAGATGCTAAAACAGCTCGTTCTTCTATTTCATGGACAACTTGGATTACAGCTATCTTCTTCTCGTTAACTATATTTTTAGGATTCGGCGCGTTAAACTTTGTCGGTCTCGATCAAATTTTAGCTGAAAGTAAGGCTGGTAACACAGCTGCTCCACTACTCGCACATTATTTAGGCGGTGATGTGTTAATGGCATTTATCGGGGCTGTAGCCTTTGCAACAATTTTAGCCGTCGTTTCTGGCTTAGTATTAACAGGAGCATCCGCGATTTCACATGATATATATGGAGAAATTATGAAAGGTGGAAAATTAACAGAAAAGCAACAGGTAGTTGCAGCACGTACAGGCTCTATTTCCATTGCAATTGTCTCTATTGTTTTGGCGCTGTTTGCACAAAGCTTAAACGTTTCGTTTCTAGTGTCATTTGCGTTTTGTATTGGTGCTTCCGCAAATTTACCTGTCATTCTTTATACTATCTATTGGAAGAAATTCAATTCTACTGGTGCTGTAGCAGCCATGCTAACAGGGTTAATTTCTTGTTTAATCTTAGGAGCGATGGGACCAAATGTATGGAGTCCTGTTGAAGGTGCAGCTATTTTTGTTGGTAAGCCACTTGTACCACTAGCTGTTCCGGCCATTATTACCATTCCATTAGGCTTTATTGCAGGTTATTTGGGATCAGTCCTTTCATCTAGTAAAGTACCGACTGAAGAGGCCGAGCGTATTTATAAAGAAATTCGTGTAAAAGCGAATACTGGCGTTTCTGTATCTGATATTTCACATTAATTTTTATGCACCTTATGCATAATGAACCGAAATTCAAAATATACAAAAAAATAGGCAAAAAATTCGATTTTTGGTCGAGTTTTTCGCCTTTTTTGTTATTCCACAACTAGCAATTTACTTATCGAACAATATTATTTGACTTCCAAAATACAGAAAAAAACCAATTTTCACTAAGGCAATAGTATTTAAATATGGATAAAAAATCTAGGCATTTTTATAAATTTATCGTTCTTTTTTTGTTAAGAATCTAGATTTCTCTTTGCTTCATTTATTTGTCTGAATATTCTAAAACCCTATATATTCTTGATTTAGGAGGTTATTTTCTCTTTCAGGACTATTTTCAGAAAAATTTTTTTTACATAATTTTTCTGAAATGTATTGCAATTTTGTGAACTCTTTCATAAAATGAGAATGTGAATTCACTAAACTAGCAAAATCAAGTCTTAAGGCAGAAAAAATATACACAAAATGGGGAATGTTAATGGCGAACAATCAAGCAAAAAAAGGTGTCGTGATTGACTATGATGCAATTGCAAACCAAGAATCGTTTAAGTCTCTTGTACGTAGAAAGAACTCTTTTCTTTGGTCTATGACTGCCATATTTTTATTGGCCTACATGTTGTTACCAATTCTGACATCGTACACAACAATTCTACACCAAAAGGCATTTGGGGAAATTACTTGGGTGTGGATTTATTCCGCAGGGCTATTCATTATGACATGGGGGTTATGTCATTTATATGTAGCTAAAGCAAATAGCTTTGACAGAGAAGCTAAAGCAATTATCGCAGAATACGAGAACGGAGGTGGCCACCGATGAATAACGGAATGAGCTTTACAGCCATATTCTTCTTTGTAGCCATTGTTGGTTTAACATTAGTTATCACATGGTGGGCATCTAAACGAACTTCTTCTGCAAGTGACTTCTATACAGCTGGTGGGGGCTTAACAGGCTGGCAAAATGGACTAGCTATCGCAGGTGACTATTTATCGGCAGCCTCTTTCTTAGGGATTGCAGGTGCAGTAGCACTATTTGGATTTGACGGATTCTTCTTCTCTATTGGTTATTTAGTCGCTTACTTAGTGGTATTATACATCGTTGCTGAGCCATTACGTAACCTTGGAAAGTTCACTTTAGCTGACATGATTACAGCGCGTTTCAATAATGCGAAAGTACGTGGAACAGCTGCTTTAAGCACTATTACCATTGTTTTATTCTACATGATTGCACAACTAGTTGGTGCAGGAGCACTTATTCAATTACTTTTAGGTATCGACTACTGGGTAGCTGTATTGATCGTAGGTTTCATGATGACAACTTACGTATTATTCGGTGGTATGACAGCGACTTCATGGGTTCAGATTATTAAAGCTTGTCTTTTAATGCTAGGTACAGTGATTATCTCATTCTTAGTATTAAAAGAGTTTGGCTTCAGTATTGCAACAATGTTCAAAGAAATGTCTACAGTGACTGATAATGGTGCTGCTTATTTAAATCCTGGTCTAAAATATACAGAGGGACTTGACACAATTTCAATGTTAATTGCATTAGTATTAGGTACTGCGGGTCTTCCACATATCTTAATGCGTTTCTTTACAGTAAAAGATGCAAAAACGGCTCGTTCATCTGTTATTTGGGCAACTTGGATTGTAGGTATATTCTACGTTTTAACCATTTTCTTAGGTTTCGGTGCAGCAGCATTCGTTGGAAAAGAAGATATTATTGCGGCTAACGCTGCAGGTAATATGGCAGCCCCTCTTCTTGCAGAAGCACTAGGAGGCGACATTCTATTCTCATTCGTTTGTGCGGTAGCATTCGCAACAATTTTAGCGGTAGTAGCAGGCCTTGTACTTTCAGGTGCCTCTGCCCTATCACATGATATTTATGGTCAAATCATTAAAAAGGGTAAAGTTACTGAAAAAGAGCAAGTTCTTGCAGCTCGTATTGGCTCGATTACAATCGCTGTAATATCTATTCTATTAGCTCTTGGTGCACAAACATTAAACGTTGCATTCTTAGTATCTTTAGCATTCTGTATTGCAGGTTCCGCTAACCTTCCAGTTATTATTTACACAATTTATTGGAAACGCTTTAATACAGCTGGTGCTGTTACAGCGATGTTAACAGGCTTAATCTCTGCATTAGTATTAGTAGCTATGTCACCAAACGTATGGAATCCAGTTGAAGGCAAGGCGATTTTTGTTGGTGATCCGTTAATTATGTTAACGAACCCTGCCCTAATCTCTGTACCGCTTGGTTTCCTTGGTGGTTTCATCGGCACATTACTTTCTAAAGAAACTGATGATGCAAAATATCGTGAAGTTGACGTTAAAGCAAACACAGGTATTTCTGTACAGGACGTATCTCACTAAATCGATTTCATAAACCTCGTAAGTTCTTGCTTACGAGGTTTTACTTTTTCATTCATTTTCGTTACTATAATTGTTAAAAGGAGGGAATGAAAATGGCTCAATCTAGGGCGAAAAAGAAGCGGATGCATATAAAAAGAACTGCTGGCAAGGATGTAGAGAAAAATCGCCAATCCAATTCCTTCAGCACACATGAACGCACCACCAAAACAAAAACAGAGAAATTGATGCATGATTTTACTAAACATAAAAAGCAGTATACGGATAACTAATTGATATCCTATACTGCTTTTATTATTGTAGAAAACATAAGTGGCAATTGCCACGTTACCTTAAAGTCGATAAAAGTTTTTTGTATTCTGAGTGATAATTTTAGCCGCTTGCTGAATAGACAATCCCTTGATGGCTGCAATCACCTCAATCGTCGAATGCATCATCCACGGAGACGTTGGTTTATTTGTAAAAGGTCCCTCAAACGACCATGGGCCATCTGTTTCTACCATCATTAAGTCAATCGGGTAGATTTGAATTAGCTGTTGAATTTCCTCTTCATACAAGGCATCAGGCGTAATAGAGATAAAATAACCTCGCCGAATCATGCGTTTCATGACTGCCTCGTCCCCTTTAAACCAATGGAAATGAGCCTGACAAAGCTGATGCTTTTCTAGCAAATCGCACACGATGCTAGCATCCTCATATACAGCATGCAACACAATCGGTTTGCCCAATTCCTTAGCCAATACGATAAATCGTTCCAATAAAGCTTCATATGGACGAACATCCAAGGCTTGTTCTTGCCTTAAATAATAGGGTAAACCGACCTCACCAACCGCTACCATGTTATCACGATGCGCGCGAATCCAATCAAATAAAGCCTTCTCTTCTATTTCATCCAGTAAAGGCTGTTCAGGATGAAACCCAAAAGCCGCCTTCACCTTGGGATAGACCTTCGCTAAATGCAACGTCTTTTGACAGGAGGACAACTGCATACTTACCGCAATTAATGCCTCTACTTCTGCCAATAATGAAGGTATTTCCACGTCCTTATATTGATCTAAATGAATATGGGCATCAATCAACATTCAAATCCCCCTTTTCTTCCTGTAAATACGTGAATAACTGTTGCTTCAAGGCTGTGAATGTGGCAGAATGACGAATTTCTTCTTTGCGGGGGCGCTCAAATGGCACAATCATTTCTTTTTTCACTGTTGCAGGCCGTTTCGATAAAACAATTATACGATCGGCTAAAAAGAGGGCCTCTTCAATACTATGTGTGACGAATAAGATAGATTTTTTATGCTCTTCCCAAATGGACAGGAGCCATGCCTGCATTTCCAGTCTTGTAAATTCATCAAGCGCAGAAAATGGTTCATCTAGACATAAAATAGGTTTATCACTGACAATGGCACGGATAAAAGACACACGTTGTTGCATCCCTCCCGAGAGCTCGTATGGGTAAGCTTGACTAAAGGAAGCAAGCCCCACCTTTTCAAGCCAACCTTTTGCACGTTCAACATTTGGATTTTGCTGTAATTCCTCGACAATTGTTACATTCTCTAAAATAGTACGCCAAGGAAGTAAACAAGGCTGCTGTGGCATATAGCCAATTGCTCCTCTTTTTTGCTGAATCTCCTCTCCATTTAATAAAATCGTCCCTTGATCAACCAAAGAGACCCCACCAATTAATTGAAAAAGGGTACTCTTACCACTGCCAGATGGTCCTACTATGGCCACAAACTCACCATCCTTGACATCAAAGGAAACATGGTCAAGTACATGTAGACTGTCAAAGGATTTAGCGATGTTTTGAATGCTGAGCATGATAACCTCTCCCCTTTACCATTAATTTTTCAAGCAAGCGGATACTACTAAACAACAATAAGCTTAGCAAGACAATCGCAAAAATGGCGACAAACACTCGATCTGTACGGAAGGAAGATTGTGCTAAGGTCATGTATACACCTATTCCCTTTTTTGCACCAAGCCATTCCGCAATAACTGCTCCCATTACACTATAGGTAGCAGCAATTTTTACGCCCGAGAAAATTGCCGGATAGGCATGTGGCCATTCTAATTTCCAAAACGTTTGGGCCTTCGTTGCTCCAATCATTTCGAAGTAATGCTTTAACTCGGGTGCTGTTTGACGAAAACCGTCCATTGCCGCAATGACAATAGGGAAAAAGCATACTAGACAAATAATGATGAGCTTTGGTAATAAGCCAAAGCCAAACCAAATAATAAGTAACGGCGCCAATACAAGAATGGGTATATTTTGCGACATAATGAGAATCGGATAAAATAACGACCGAATGAAAGTAAAACGATGCAAAACAATCGCCACGGTTAGACCACAGCCAACCCCAATAGCAAGTCCAAGTAAAGCTAATTCCACGGTAGCCAGAGCATGTGGCAGAAACGTTTGATATGATTGAAAGCCTTCCTTTAAGATTATGCTTGGTGCTGGGAGGAGCCAGGGAGGAACATCAGCGATATGCACAACAAGCTCCCATATGAATAAGAGGAAGGCGATAAAAATTATCGTCCTTCCCTTTTGTAATGCCCGTTTCATGACTGATATTTCTCCGTTAATGTAGCCATGGTAATCCCATTTGGTTGATATAAAATTTTTACTTGTGTAATGACATTAATGGCTCCTAGCTCGACCATCTTAACATTCATTTTTTCAATGATTTGAAGAAGCGTTGTAAGCTCACCTTCCATTGTTGTTTCAAGGGCATGAACCTCATAGTTCACACCAGATGCATCAATAACCGCAATGGCCGCATCCACATAAGGAATGACATCCTCGTATTTCTCTGTCTTCGGAATGATTTGGACACTGATTAATGAATTTGCCATGTTAATTGGCCTCCTTTTTCGGTAGGAACTCATTCGTAAACGCCTGTTTAGCATCAAATTCGCCCTCTAACACTTTGTTACTCGACATCCATTTAGCATAGTTTTCCCATACAGAAAGCTTTTGCTCCCCCCATTGATTAGCGTCATCCTGATACTTATCAGCCAACCACTCTTGACTTTTATGCACTAACTCCTTATCTAAGTCTGGTGCCGCTTCTAGTAAAATATCAGCCGCTTCATTCGGATGCTCGATGGCATATTCATAGCCCTTCGATGCAGCCGCAACAAAAGCTTTGACGCTGTCTGGATTGTTTTGAATCATTTTTTCATTGGTTGCTAAAACAGGTGTATAGTAATCTAACTGATCACTGTAGTCCGTTAAATACAGCATATTAATTTTTTCCCCACGAAGCTCTGCCTCAATACCTGTCCATGCATAATAAATCCAAGCAAAGTCGATGTCCTTTTTCATCATCGTAAAGAAATCTAAATCTCCCGCATTGACAATGTCTAATTTATTAATATCAGCGTTTTCTTTTTGCATTAATGATTGTAATACCGCTTGTTCGAGAGGTGCTCCCCAGCCCCCATATGTTTTTCCTTCAAAGTCCTTTGGAGAGGTAATACCCTTTGACGCTACAGAAGCAAATCCAGATGTATTATGCTGGATGATGGCCGCTATCGAGACAAGTGGCACATCCTGAACACGAGCCTGTGTAATGCCCTCCTGATAACTCACGCCAAATTCTGCCTTACCAGAAGCTACGAGCTGATCGGCTCCTGCCTCTCCTGGCATTATAATATCAACATCTAAGCCTACTTCTTCAAAATAACCGAGCTTTTTCGCAACATACAATCCTGTATGATTCGTATTCGGTGTCCAATCGAGTACCACTGATACCTTTTTCTTTGTATCAGCAGACTGCTTGTCCTCCTTGTCGCTACAGCCTACTAACGTCAATAGAGTAGCTAATAGGATAAATAACCATTTTTTCATGCTAGGTCCTCCCAGTTTGTAATATGAAAGTGTTCATGAATGAATGTTGTCACCAGAAGAAAGCGTATTATACGGTTGGTAAGATATTGCTTAGAAAACAAAAAAACGCCTAGGATTCCTCCCAGACGTATTGCAATCAATCTCCAAAACATTTGCTTTTTTGAATAGATGTTCCCTACGCTGGTACGAGCCAAATCAGGTTCAAAGGGTCAGTGTCTATCGGACACAATCTCAGCTAGCCATAACTAGCCCCCCTACATTCTTTCGCTATGAACTTTTCGATGTTTATTATACCCATAGTTGATCTTAAATGACAAGATGCTAATTTTGGATAGTTGTGCCACTATAAACAAATAGCCCAGCTCTACTTATAGAGACTGGGCATGATGTTAGCTTGGTTTTTGTTCTTTTTTGGCCGTTAAAACATGTGAGATGGCTCCATCTGTTGCAATGTCCACTTTAAATGAACCATTAGAATGGCGATCAGCGCGCGTCAATGCATGGACATCGATAACCTCTTGTATGCCTTTTTCAGTTTCAATCACAACCTGCTCATCGTCTGTTGCTTGAATAACAGCGACAATTCGATGAGGATTTGCTTTTAATTCTGTAAGGACTTTAAGTCCACGCTTGGCACGACTTGCTATTTCTACCTCTGCGACATTCATTTTCTTTACAGCCCCTCGTTGTGTCACAATAACGACATATTGTGTTTCGTCTGGCTGTAGGACATTGACCCCAACTAAAGCTTCTCCATCTTTTAGCGTAATACCTTTAACACCGCCCGTTTTCACTCCAGTAACTGGTAGTTCTTCAATAGGGAAACGAATGGCATAGGCCGTATCAGTTGTTAAGAGCAGTTCCGCATCATCAGTTATAAACGATGCATAAATCATTGCATCGCCCGCTTTAACATTCATTGTTTTAATTGGCTTCGAATAACGCGTCACAGCATAATCTGCTAATGGCGAACGTTTAATTTGGCCATCTTTCGTAGCAGTTAAAATATACATATTTGGCTGTTCAAATGTTTCAAAGCCATAAACTGCAATAATCGACTCATCTTCACTTGTTGGCACAATACTTGAAATATGCTGTCCAAGGTCCTTCCAGCGAATATCAGGTAATTCATGAACAGGCTGGTAAATATAATTCCCTCTATTTGTAAATAACAATAGATGATGTTGTGTATTTAAGTTTGCTTCATACAATAAGTAATCGGAATCTTTCATCGCAAAATCTTGACCGTTGGAGGCGGCATGGGATCGTGTAGATGTACGTTTAATATAGCCATCTTTCGTGACAGTCACTACAACCTCTTCACTTGGAACAAGGACATCTAATGTAATTTTAATTTCTTCTATTTCTTGTTCAATTTTCGAGCGACGTGGCTCTGTGAAACGTTTTTTAATATCTAGCAATTCTTGTTTAATGACGCGTACAAGCTTGGCCTCGCTTTGTAAAATTCCTTCTAGCTTGGCAATCAATTTGTTTAAGTCATCCTGTTCTTGACGGAGTTCTGTAATATCGGTATTCGTTAAACGATATAATTGCAGGCTCACAATCGCCTCTGCCTGTACCTCAGTAAAATCGAACTTCGCCTGTAAATTGAGCTTGGCGTCCTTCTTATCGTTAGAAGAACGAATCGTAGCAATAACCTCGTCTAGAATAGATAGGGCTTTAATTAAGCCATCCACGATATGGGAGCGATCCTTTGCCTTTTGTAAATCATATATAGAACGATTTGTGACCACTTCTTTTTGGTGAGTAATATAGGAATCCAGCAATAATGGTAATGTCATCATCGTTGGACGACGATTATGAATGGCAATCATATTAAAATTGTAAGCTACTTGTAAATCTGTTGTTTTAAATAGGTACTGTAGAATCCCCTGTCCAGGAACATCCTTTTTCAGCTCGATAACGACACGTAACCCTGTACGATCTGATTCATCACGAATTTCAGCAATCCCTTCAAGGCGTTTATCTACACGTTGCTCATCAATTTTTTTCACAAGATTCGCTTTATTCACATCGTATGGTAATTCGGTAACGACAATTTGCTCTTTTCCGCCCTTGATAGGTTCGACCACAGCTTGTGCACGGACAATAATTTTACCGCGCCCTGTTTCATATGCCTTTTTAATGCCGTCTACACCTTGAATAATTCCGCCTGTAGGGAAATCAGGACCCTTGATAACTGTCATCAATTCATCCACTGTCGCAGTAGGCTTGTCTAAGCGCATCAAAACAGCATCCAGCACTTCATCTAATGCATGCGGTGGAATATCTGTTGCATAACCCGCAGATATCCCTGTAGAGCCGTTTACTAATAAATTAGGGAAACGAGCTGGTAAAACAGTTGGTTCCATATCCTGGTCATCGAAGTTTGGCACGAATTCAACCGTTTTCTTCCCAATATCTCGTAACATTTCACCAGCAATTGCAGAAAGTCTTGCCTCCGTATAACGCATGGCTGCTGGTGGATCTCCATCAACCGAACCGTTATTCCCATGCATTTCTATAAGCATATGGCGAGCTTTCCAATCCTGACTCATACGAACCATCGCCTCATAGACTGAGCTATCTCCGTGCGGATGGTAATTACCGATTACATTTCCGACTGTCTTAGCCGATTTACGAAACGGTTTTTCATGTGTATTACCTTCCGTAAACATTGCATATAAAATACGACGCTGTACTGGTTTAAGACCGTCACGTGCATCTGGCAACGCGCGGTCTTGAATAATATATTTACTATAGCGACCAAAACGGTCACCCATTACTTCTTCTAAAGGTAAATCTTGAAACTTTTCTGTACTACTCATGCTTGGCCCTCCTCTTGTTGGATGAATTCATTTTCTAAAATGTTAGCATCATCCTCCATACCGAAGTCTACATTGGCTTCGATCCATTTACGACGTGGCTCTACTTTATCGCCCATTAACGTCGTGACACGTCTCTCTGCACGTGCACCATCCTCGATAGTGACACGAATTAATGTCCGTGTGTCAGGGTTCATTGTTGTATCCCATAGCTGGTCAGCATTCATCTCTCCAAGACCTTTATAGCGCTGTAATATGTAACCCTTTCCAACTTGTTTGATGGCCTTTTGTAAATCGTTTTCTGTCCAAGCATATTCAATCACTTCTTTTTTGCCAGTTCCTTTCGAAACCTTATAAAGTGGTGGTAACGCAATAAAGACTTTTCCAGCCTCGATGAGCGGACGCATATAACGATAGAAAAACGTTAGTAGCAATACTTGAATATGCGCACCATCCGTATCAGCATCGGTCATAATGACTACCTTATTGTAGGCTGAATCCTCCACAGCAAAATCTGTACCTACACCTGCACCGATCGCATGAATAATCGTTGAAATTTCTTCGTTTTTCATAATATCTTGTAGCTTGGCTTTTTCTGTGTTAATAACTTTCCCACGCAGTGGTAATATCGCCTGGAATGTTCGATCACGACCTTGTTTTGCAGAACCACCCGCTGAATCACCCTCGACTAAATATAATTCATTTTTCGCCGCATTACGTGACTGTGCAGGCGTTAATTTCCCAGACAGAATCGTACTACCCTTTTTGTTTTTCTTACCATTTCGTGCATCCTCACGGGCTTTACGAGCCGCCTCACGCACTTGCTGCGCACGAATCGCTTTACGCACAAGAGACGCTGACAATTCAGCATTTTCCTCTAGCACATATAAAATTTGCTCAGACACCACACTATCTACCGCTGAACGAGCCTCACTCGTACCAAGCTTGCCCTTTGTTTGTCCTTCAAATTGTAATAAGTGCTCTGGAATACGAACAGATACGATAGCCGCTAAGCCCTCTCGAATATCCGTTCCTTCTAAGTTTTTGTCCTTGTCCTTTAATAAGCCAATTTTTCTTGCGTATTCATTAAAGACACGCGTCAAGGCTGCTTTTGCACCTGTTTCATGTGTACCGCCATCTCGTGTACGTACATTATTGACAAACGATAAAATCGTTTCAGAATAACCATCATTATATTGGAAGGCAAACTCTACTTCAATATCGTCTTGAATACCCTCAACATATTTCACAGGATGAAGAACATCCTTCTCTTCATTCAAATACGCAACGAAAGCTTCAATGCCGTTCTCATAAAAGAACACATCATTTTTGCCTTCCTCGCGCTCATCGATTAATTCAATTTTTAAGCCCTTTAATAAAAAAGCCGACTCACGTAAACGTTCTGCTAATGTATCATAATTAAATTTTGTGACAGAGAAGATTGTTTCATCAGGTAGGAAATGAACAAGCGTTCCTGTTTGTTTTGTTTGACCAATTTCTTCAAGTGTTGTCACTGGATGTCCACCATGCTCGAAGCGCTGGCGATATTTTTTCCCATCACGATGGATGGTTACTTCTAAAAAAGTTGATAGCGCATTCACAACAGAAGAACCTACACCGTGCAAACCGCCACTTGTTTTATAACCACCTTGTCCAAACTTACCACCTGCGTGTAGGACGGTAAAAATAATTTCAGGAGTAGGTTTACCCATCTTATGCATACCAGTTGGCATTCCACGGCCGAAATCGCGTACGCTAATACTCTGGTCTTTGTGAATCTTGACAATAATATGAGATCCAAAGCCAGCCAATGCTTCATCCACCGCATTATCTACGATTTCATACACAAGGTGATGAAGTCCACGGCCATCTGTCGAACCGATATACATGCCTGGTCGTTTGCGCACCGCTTCTAATCCTTCTAATACTTGTATAGCGTCATCATTATAGACGCTAGGTGACTGTTTATTCGTCAACAAAATTCCCCTCCAAAAAACAAACACATGTTCTATTTATGTTCTCATCCTAATAATAATAGCATTTCCTGTCAATAGTTAGCGACAGGTCCAATTAAATTTTTAAAAATTGCTCACAGTTTTAATAAACATTTCAATAGTAAACATCTTCAACAGTTGCTTAAAATTGGAATTTAAGCAAGACAGACAACCACTAGTATCCGTAAACACCTGACGCATCGTAGCTTATTTAGTTGCAAAATAGTGTTTCTGCGTCATTCCATGTAAATGAATAAAGTTAGACTTCTATTCTACCAAAGGAATGAACGATTGACAAAATTGCCATTTTGCCTAGATTTTAAGAAAGACTTTTTTCGTGCCTTCATCAATCATGTCTAAAAGCCTATCTCCAACTTACATTTAGTTTCTTTTGTATTGAATTCAAGACTCCTTAGGAATTCTCCTTCATAACATTGTAGATTAGCAAGAAAAAGTGTAAAATACTTGTTACAAACTATTAGTACCAAGTGATGGACTATGAATGAAAGGAGTCCAACTATGATCAATGGACTTATTATTTTATGTGCTTATCTAATCGGCTCTATACCTTCAGGGCTATGGATAGGTAAAATTTTTTATAATACCGATATCCGAGAACACGGAAGCGGTAATCTAGGAGCAACGAATACATTTCGAACATTAGGAAAAAAGGCCGGTATTGTTGTGACTGTGATGGATGTTCTAAAAGGGACTGCCGCTGTCTTACTAGCTGCACTTCCCATATTCTCAGACAGTTCTATTCATCCCTTAATCCTAGGTCTTGTTGCAGTGATTGGTCATATGTTTCCGATTTTCGCCAATTTCCGTGGTGGAAAAGCCGTTGCCACATCTGCAGGTGTTTTATTAGGCTACTCATGGCCATTGTTTGTCTTGCTCCTAATTGCTTTTCTTGTGACATTGAAACTCACAAAAATCGTCAGCCTAACATCTATGATAGCCGCTTTAGTAGCACTTATCTATTCAATCGTTTATTATTTTGTTACAGGTGACTTTGCATTAAGCATCTTGGTAGCCTTTTTATTTACCTTTATTATTTATCGTCACCGTGCCAATATTGCACGTATTAAAAATGGCACTGAGCCAAAGGTAAAATGGCTGTAGGAAGAGAGGAGCATTCGCTATGAAAATTGCACTGACAAATGAAGCCCTACAATGGTTCAAGCAAGAGATGGAAGTAGAACCAGGCGATACTATTCGCTTTTATGCACGCTATGGTGGCTCAAGTCCTTTTCACGAAGGCTTTTCACTAGGTATGACGCGAGAAGAGCCCATTGCTATTGGAGCTGAAGCAGTCATAGATGGCGTAACCTATTACATCGATGAAAAAGATTTATGGTTCTTTAACGATCATAACTTACATGTGGACGTGGATGCTAGTTTAGATGAATTACAATACGAGTATCGTACATAAAACAGTATTTTCCTTTCAATCTTTGAAAGGAAATACTGTTTTTTTATTTGAAAAATAGTAGCTAGAATTTCATTCCTTTTTTCGTTTATCTCCGCATAAAGTTGTCCATTCTATAAATAATGAACATTCATTTGAGGAGGAAAGCGCATGTCCATATCAAATAAGATTGATCCCTCCCCATCCCTTACAACGGACGATTTATTAAATACTTCCCTTGCCAAAAATATAAAGGTCATTCGAAACACTCTTGGTCACAGCAATGACATCATAATACGAGAAATTACAATTGGTGAAACTGAACCCCATCGGCTCGCCATTATTTCCATTGATGGCTTATCTGATAAAACCATGATTTCGGATTCTGTCATTGATAAATTAATGGCGAATATTGAGGAAGAACAAGAAATAGAAATTACTACCATAAATCAATATGTGCGAAGTTCCTACCTAACTGTTGGTGACGTGATGAATATCGAGCATTTTACCACACTTTATCATGCCATACTGAATGGTGAGACCGTTATTCTATTAGATGGCTTTGCGGAAGGCATTGTAACAAGCACTAAAAGTGCAAAAGAT
Organism: Lysinibacillus sp. NPDC056220; assembly: GCF_049315265.1. Classification (NCBI taxonomy): domain Bacteria; kingdom Bacillati; phylum Bacillota; class Bacilli; order Caryophanales; family Bacillaceae; genus Lysinibacillus; species Lysinibacillus sp. NPDC056220. The sequence goes on along the minus strand of NZ_JBMOXD010000003.1, from coordinate 51,171 downwards.
AGAGCTGTGACAGAGCCATCAACCGAATCCGTCATTAGGGGTCCTCGGGAGTCCTTTACTGAAACTTTACGCACTAATACTGCGCTCATTCGGCGCAAAATAAAAAGTCCAAACCTTTGGATTAAGTCCCGTGTCATTGGTGAAGTGACACAAACAGACGTCGCTGTGATGTATATACATGGTATCGCCAGTGACAAAATTGTGGCCGAGGTGTTAGCGCGGTTAGACCGCATTAATATCGATGGCATTTTAGAAAGTGGCTATATTGAGGATTTTATTCAGGATTCTAAAAACACCATGTTTCCAACCGTTTACAACTCCGAACGTCCTGATGTGATAGCTGGTGAATTATTAGATGGTAAAGTGGCGATTCTAGTAGATGGTACCCCCTTTGTCTTAGTGGTGCCTGCATTATTTACTTCCTTTTTACAATCAGCAGAAGACTATTATCAACATTGGATGATTAGTTCCCTCATTCGTATCTTACGTTTCTTTGGTATTAGTTTGGCATTGGTAGCACCCTCTCTCTATGTTGCGATTACAACGTTTCATCAGGAAATGCTACCTACGGCCATGCTCATTAGTATTGCCTCTCAACGAGAAGGCGTGCCCTTCCCTGCCGTAGTGGAGGCACTTATTATGGAGCTTGCCTTTGAGATACTACGAGAGGCAGGGCTTCGAATGCCGCGAACAATCGGTCCAGCGGTGTCTATCGTCGGTACTTTGGTAATTGGCCAGGCAGCGGTAGATGCCGGTGTGGTCTCAGCAGTTATGGTTATTATTGTAGCATTAACGGCCATTTGTAGTTTTTTATTCCCTGCTTATGGTTTGTCCAATACGATTCGTGTGCTTCGCTTTCCATTAATGATTTTAGCTGCTATGTTTGGTCTTTTTGGAGTTATGTTTGGCATTATAGTCATTATTCTTCATTTATGCAGCATTCGTTCATTTGGTGTACCATATTTAAGTCCATTTGCCCCACTCATTATACAGGACCAAAAAGATGCTTTTTTATTGCTCCCACGCAGACGTTTATTAACACGTCCACGTTTGGTGAATCAGAAAAATGTTGTCAGAGGGCATAAATATGTCTCAAGAACAGGCAGGAAATAAAACTACTGAACAAATGAGGAATGAATTATGGCAAAAGTAAAAACAATTTGCTTACTATGTATCCTCCCTTTACTGTTAAGTGGCTGCTGGAGTAAGCGTGAATTAAATGAATTAGCCATTGTCGTAGCGCTTGGAATAGATAAAGTAGAGGACGAATTTGAAATTACAGTTCAAATTGTTGATCCTAGTGAGGTTTCAATGCGACAAGCCCCCACTCAGCGCACCCCAGTTATCAGCTATCATTCAAGGGGGGAAACAATTTTTGAGGCCATTCGTAAAATGACAACTACCGCTGCACGAAAACCCTATTTTGCTCATTTACAAGTAGTTGTCTTAGGTGAAGACCTCGCCAAAGAAGGAATTAGTGATTCATTGGATTTGATTGCACGAGACCATGAGTTTAGAAAAGATTTCGATGTCATTATGTCTCATGAGGCTACAGCTAAGGAAGTGTTAAATGTTCTTACACCTATCGAAAAAGTGCCTGCTCATAAAATCTTAAATTCGCTCAAGGTTTCTGAAAAAGTTTGGGGTTCTACAATTGCGATTAATATAGACGAATTGGTCACGAGGCTCAATGAAAAGGATAATGGAGCTTTAATTTCTGCTATTGAAATTCACGGGGACAAACAATTAGGTGCTGATAAAACAAATGTCCAACGTGTTAAAACTCCTGTGATATTAAATTATGCAGGATTGGCCGTCTTTAAAGGAGATCGATACATTGGTTTACTTTCAGAGAGAGAAAGTAAAAGCATTAGTTTCCTCAGTGACAAAATACAAAGTACCATTGAAATCGTCACCTGTCCAAAACAAGGTACGCTGTCGACTGAGATTACGCAATCCTCCACAAAAGTAAAGGGGTCATTTCAAAATGGGAAACCGCAAATTGATGTCCAAATAGATGTGGAGCAAAATGTAGGTGAGGTCGAATGTGATATTAATCTCACAAAAAATAAAACCATGGATTATATCAATAAAAAAACAGCACAAGGCATCGATGAACGTATTGAAAAAACGTTAGAAAAAATTCAGCAGCAATACCAAGTGGATGTTTTAGGCTATGGGGATGCCCTTCATCGTGCAGATGCTAAACAATGGAAAAAAATCAAAAATGATTGGCCAACTATCTTTCCTGATCTTCCTGTCCATGTTCGTGTAAAAGTAACGACACAAGGCTTAGGGACAATGCAAAATTCATTATTAAAAAAGCCAAAGGAGGAATAGTAGCATGGTATTAGCGGTAGCCGTCTTCATCATTTCGATCATTATTGCATTACTATTCATCCCAAAGCTCAAAAAGCAAAAGGAAACTAAAACCATTCTTGTTTTTTCTATTCTTTTACTAATTGGGACAGCACTTAATATGGGTATTGCCCTCAAAATAAATATCCCGAGCCCTCTAGATTTCGTAACTTTTATTTTTACACCTATTAAGGATTTTATCGTTTCACTCACAAAATAGTAGACACATCGACATGTATGGGAGGACAGTTAAATGGAAAAAGAAGTCATTAGTTCAAGACAATTTACAATTATTACGTCCCTCCTTTCTATCGGTACAGCCATTTTGATTATCCCTTCAACTATTGCAAGCTCCAGTAAGCAGGATGCCTGGATTGCTGCCAGCATTGGAGTTGTCCTTAGTTTACTAGTGGTGAAATTATTTTTGACGCTAGGCAACCAAACACCCACACTGAATTTTATTGAGGCAAATGAAAAAATTTTCGGTCGCTTTTTTGGAAAAATTACAGTGATTGGTTTTCTGTCCCTTACCCTATTTTCGGGAGGAGAACTATTATACTTTATTGGCATTTTTATGAAAACAGAGGTAATGCCAGAAACACCCACACTGGCATTCGCCTTGTTGTTTAGCATTATTATTATGTATGCTGCCTATTTAGGGTTAGAGACCTTTGCTCGCTCAGCAGAAATACTTTTCCCTATGTTTATCTTAATTTTTATTTTCTTTATTGTTTGTATTACTCCACAAATTAAGTTTGAAAATATACAACCAATTATGGAAGTATCCAAAACATCCATGTTCTATAGTATTATTCGCTTTATGAGCGTCTTTTCTTTTTCCCTAGTTATGTTATTAATGATTTACCCTGCCAGTGTGAATGTCCAGCAATCCTCAAAGAAAGGATTTTACATAGGCACGATTCTCGGTGGATTTGTTTTAGTAACATTGATTACCCTTTGCATACTAGTATTAGGGGCAGCCAATACGGCTTCCCGAACTTTTCCTAGCTATGCTTTAGCACAGAGAATCTCGATCGGCAACTTTTTACAGCGTATTGAAATTATCATGGCTTTTATGTGGATTACATCTATTTTTATTCGGACCTTTATGTACTTCTATACAACGGTTGTGGGAATTGCACAAATTATGAAACTGAAGGATCACCGCCCACTTATCTTACCAATGGGTATCATTATGATTGGTCTTTCACAAATTATTCATCCTGATATTGTCCATTCCGACAATTATAATAATGAAATTTGGCCTATCTATTCATTTATTTTTACCATTTTATTACCTATCCTGCTACTTATTGTAGCCGTCATACGTAATCGAAAATCACAAGGGAATGCGGCTGCGAATGCTAATCAGGGGCAAGTAACTGATGTGGGTGGTATTACGGATGTTAATCAAGGAAATCAACCTAACCCCGCTAATACGGATTCCCAACAGGATAATCAGATGAAACCTAATAATATGGCTGCCAATCAAAATAATCCAACTAACAATGGTACTACTGATTCCAACCAAGATAACCACACTAAACCTGACAAAATGGATGCCAATCAAGATAATCCAACTAACAATGGTACTACTGATTCCAACCAGGATAATCAGATGAAACCTAATAATAGGGATGCCAATCAAGATAATCCAACTAACGATGCTACTACTGATTCCAACCAGGATAATCAGATAAAACCTAATAATAGGGATGCCAATCAAGATAATCAGACTCACCATGCTACTACTGATTCCAACCAGGATAATCAGATGAAACCTAATAATATGAATGCCAATCAAGATAATCCAACTAACGATGTTACTACTGATTCCAACCAAGATAATCACACTAAGCCTGATAAAATGGATGCCAATCAAGATAATTCAACTAACGATGCTGCTACAGATTCCAACCAGAATAATCAGATGAAACCTAATAATATGGATGCCAATCAAAATAATCCAACTAACGATGTTGCTACAGATTCCAATCAGAACCATCAGGCTAAACCAGATATTACGGTTTCTGACAAGAAGAATTTAGAATAACAAAGTCTAATTCCTTCAGCTACTTAGCGAAGAAATTAGACTTTTTCATTGTTATTTAAATATGATATTCAATTTCGTCCACAAAGTCCCATTCATATGGTGTCTCTTGGTATACATAGTAGTTCAACCAGTTGGAGAACAATAAATGTGTATGGGCACGCCATGTATTCATCGGTTCCTTTTCTGGATCATCATTTGGGAAGTAGTTTACTGGAACGTTGATATCAATGCCCTTGGCAACATCGCGACTGTATTCATCAGCCAGTGTTGTCGCATCATATTCTAAATGACCTGTAATCATAATGTTTTTATTATCTTTAGATTGCACGATAAACACACCTGCATCCTCTGAATAGGATAATAAGCGTAAGTCTGGATGATTGCGAACCTCGTCAATCGAGACAGATGTATAGCGAGAATGAGGGGCTGTAAATAAATCACTAAAGCCTCGTACTAAATCCACTGTTAAATCAGTAATCACATGAGAATAAACGCCGGAGCATTTAGCAGAAAGCTCTATTTTTCCTATTCCATAATGATGATATAACGCAGCCTGTGCCCCCCAACATATATGTAGCACGGATGTCACATTCTTTTTAGACCAATCCATAATTTCAGCAATTTCCTGCCAATAGTTAACCTCTTCAAATGGCATTTTTTCTACAGGTGCCCCAGTAATAATCATACCATCATAACGTCGGTGACGAATTTGGTTAAACGTTGTGTAAAATAATTGTAAGTGTGATTTACTGACATTTTTAGATTCATGAGTAGCCGTGTTTAAAAAAGTAATATTGACCTGTAATGGTGTATTTCCTAGTAAACGTAATAATTGTAGCTCCGTTTTTTCTTTTTCGGGCATCAAATTTAAAATTAATATGTTTAATGGACGTATTTGCTGTGTTCTCGCACGATCCTCTTCCATCACGAAGATTTTCTCCTCACGTAAATGCTCCCCAGCAGGTAAATTTTTCGGAATATTAATTGGCATCTAGCATTCCCCTCTCTTTTTTGCTCCTTTTTCTAAAAAAATTAAAAATCCTCCACATTCCATATGAGATAGAATGAGAAGGATTTTTTTCACGTTCACTCTTATCTCTCAAAGGAAAAACCTTTGCTGGAATTAGCACCTTTCTAACATTTGTTAGAGGTTGCTGAAGCGTCATCGGGCCAAATCCCTCTGCTTCTCTTGATAAGATTATTTAATTATTTTGAATTGTAACATGGACTAGTTAGAATATCAATAATTCATAGAATATTTTGTTATTCCTATGCATGTTCTACATTCATTTGATAAACACTAAGCTTGCTGTATATGGTTATTCTACATGAAATTTTATGGTAAACATGCCGCTATTATGTTACCATATATCTTTAGTAATAGAGAGGAACGTGAATACTTTGATTAATATTGAATTTCCAAAACCAGATGTAGTTATTCGCCAACGCGAACAAGATGTAAAACCAGGTGATGTCCCAATTACACCATACTTTGGTTTCATCGACTTCCACAAAATCACACGTGATAAAGGCGGCATTTTCTTATTTTATAATGAAAAGAATGAGTTATTATTTGTCGGCAAAGCACGTAAAATTCGCCAACGCATAAAAAAACATTTTGAAGACAATGTATCTCCGATGAAAAACTATCGTGACGAGGTCTTCAAAATTGAAGTCTATGAAGTAGAAGATCCTATGGAACGTGAAATTTATGAAACGTATGCGATTAATACGTTCCGCTCCAAATACAATGTAGATAAAGTATTTTATTAATATCAATAAAAACCGAAATCTCTTTTTAGGGATTTCGGTTTTTTATTACAGCATGGTAATACGATCTATCGGCATGCTTTTGCCGTTAATATACAGTTCGATAATAGTCAGCTCCGCGCTTTTGTTGATGGCATAGACATAGGGTAGAGCTTCTTTCTTTTGCTCGCTTCCTTCCTTGAAATGAATGACTAACCTATTTTCATTAGCTGCTACACTTGCTAGCACATTTCCTTTTGAAAACATGACAAGATAGTACGTCACGTCATCTTCATACAATAACTGAATTCTGTCTGTAGCTATAATATGTTGTTGGATATGGTCAGGAACGATTGTTAGCTCTTGAATCTTAGGAAAAACCGGCAGCGGTGCAGAATCACATCCACCCATCAATAATAAATAAAGTAATACTGGCAACATCCATTTTTTCAAGATGCTCCCCTTCCCTTATAACTACTCTAAGAAAAATGCTTTACGTTCTTTAGCAATCCAGTCCTCCAGTTCATTATCATCGCGTTTTACTAGTCTATTGATAAGAACATCATGCCAAATATAATCCTCTAGTAAATAAATATGCACAGGGTCATTCGTTATAAATGCGGTTTCTTGGTTGGATGGCGAGTGACCATAAATCATTTCTTGACCATCAACCGATAAAATAAACCAATGAGGTGTAGAAGTCTTTCTCGTATAGTGTGTGGCTCTGTGCATGTCTATAGATGCTAGATGTTCCTCGACATATAAAGTGATGCCATGCACCTCCACATGCTGAGATACCTCTTCAATATCCTCACGTAAGGTATCGTACATATCTTCCCACATCGATAGGATGACTTTTGTCTCTGCTTTTTTTAATAAGGTTTGACAATAATTAACGATCGTCTGCTTCCCTTTTAGCATTAATACTTTAGATTCCGCTTCCTGTTCTTTCATTTCTAGTTTTTCTAACTGATCACTAATCGATGTAAAATTCGATTGCCAGCGCTGTTGAATTTGCTGCAAAAACATCTCGACAGGAATAGAAGAATAAGTCGTTTGATCCGCCGTTTCCTCTTTCAGTACGAATCCCTTTTCAACAAGACCATTTAATATGTCATAGATTCTAGCTCTTGGAATCCCAGAGTTTTTGCTAACTTGATAGGCACTGACATGACTATTTTGTACGAGTGCTGTATAGGCCTTTGCCTCATATTCTGTCAATCCCAGTTCTTTTAATTGGGCGATTAATTCATCCATATCATCCCTCCATACTTTTATTATAGGCTACTGTTGTGAACATTTGCCAATGAAAAAGTTAGGCTTTACAGCTTCAAATAAATTAGTTACTATTTCAGTAGTAACTAATTAAAATGAGGTGTAAGACATGGTTTTTGATGTGGATGTACATATTCTAATACTTTTAATTTCGTTTGGATTTCTGGCGGCATTTATCGATTCAGTCGTTGGAGGTGGCGGTTTAATTTCCTTACCAGCTCTATTGTTTGTTGGCCTAAATCCAGCCGCCGCTGTGGCAACCAATAAGTTAGCAGGCGCAATGGGCTCACTTACTTCGTCCATTTCCTTTTACCGTTCTGGTCAGCTTGAAATTCGATCTGTGCTGAAATATTTCCCTCTCGCCTTCATTGGATCATTATGTGGTGCATGGACTGTTCATTTAATTAACCCAGCTCTACTAAAACCATTAATGCTTATCATGCTGGCAGCTGTTGGGATTTATACGATCTTTAAAAAAGATTGGGGCGCTGTCTCAACGGTAAAAAATCTGTCGAAAACCCACTTATTTTTATTTATGATGCTATTATTTGCTATTGGATTTTATGATGGGTTTCTTGGTCCAGGAACGGGCTCATTTTTAATCTTTAGCTTCTTGCTTGTTGGCTTTGATTTTTTAAAGGCGGCAGGAAATGCGAAATTTTTAAATCTAGCAAGTAATGTGGCAGGTGTTTGTATGTTTGCTTACCTAGGTCAAATCCATTATGTCTATGGTTTAGTCATGGGGGTTGCTCAAATTGGAGGGGCTATGCTTGGCTCTCGTATGGCCATTCAAAAAGGAAGCGGCTTTGTCCGGACGCTTTTTATTATTGTGACAATGACACTCCTTGCAAAAAATGCCTACGATTATATGATTCATTAATAAAAAAACAACGCCACAGTCCAAAATTTGCGGCGTTGTTTTACATTATATGACGAAGTGCTCGTCCTTAAATTTATGACTAGTAGCAAGACTTACGATTACAAAAATAATAAGGGAAGCTACAATTGGAATCGTAACGGTATGCATACCGAAGGCCGTCGGATAGAACCGGTCGATGAAAATATATAAAGCCATACCTGAAATCATGGACGCAATGGCGCCATATTTGTTTGCTTTCCTCCAGTATAATCCGAGAACTACCGTCCAAATAAAGACTGCCTCAAGCCCACCAAATGCAAATAAATTTAACCACACTAATAAATCAGGTGGATGGAGTGCAAAGACGATCACTGCTAAGCCAATCACAGTCGTTACAATAAAGCTTGCGCGTTTAATTTCGGCATCACTTGCCTGTGGCTTCATGTAATTTAGATAGATGTCTTTGACAACCGTAGAGCTTACTAGCATAAGTAATGCATTGACAGTGGACATGGTAGCGGCCATTGGCGCTGCTAAGACAATCCCTGCTAAAAATGGCGGCAGCACCTTCAATGTTAAGAGTGGCATGACTTTATCACCAATGTCGATGCCAGGTAGGACAGGTCGTGCTAACACACCAATTAGATGCATCCCAAACATAATGGTCCCAATAGCAATCGTACCAATAATAATCGCTAAGTGCATACTTTTAGAATCTTTATAACTCATCGCACGCACGGCAATTTGGGGAAGTCCCACCACACCTACACCAATTAATATCCAAAAAGTTGAAACATACAGAGGCGTTAAATCCCCTTCTGCTCCAAATGGAGATACGAAATGGGGATTTTCTGCGACCAGCGAGGACATAATTTTATCGATGCCTCCACCTGCAATAATAGTTCCGATTAATAAAATAACAGTTCCAATGACCATTATCGTACCTTGAACAGTATCTGTTAAAGCAACTGCTCGGAAGCCACCAATGATAACATACACTAATACTGATATCGCAAATATAAACAATGCTGCCGTGTAATGTAAGCCTGTTAAAGACTCGATTAAACGGGCTCCCCCTACCCACTGTGCCATCATCGCTGAAAATAAAAAGACAATGATACTAATAGCAGACAGAATGACAATGACATGGCTTTTATAGCGCTCACGTAAAAAGTCGATGAGCGTAATAGCTTGGTAACGACGAGCAATAATAGCAAATTTCTTCCCTAAAATCATCAGGACAAAATAGCCCGCAGGTAGCTGTGCCATGGCAAGTAGTACCCAGCCAAGTCCTTTCGTATAAGCTACTCCTGGCCCTCCGATAAAGCTGCTCGCACTACCATAGGTAGCTATCATGGTCATCGCTAGAATAAATCCACCCATTTCTCGACCACCAAGGAAATACTCCTGTAGAAACGAGTTAGAGGAGCGAACATGTTTATTGGCCCAGAGTCCAATTCCAAAAATAATAATTAGAAATAATAGCAATGGAAATACAACTTGCCAGTGCATTAGCGCTCCTCCTCCCCATCATCAAATGGAACCTCTTTAAAGAAGAGCTTCATAACGATCCAGACGAGCAGGATCATAAAGCCTGTCCCTGCGATACAGCTATAGAAAAACCAAGCAGGAAAACCCAAAACATACGAATAATTTGCGGGATCCCCTGCACCTAGTCCATATGCAAAGCCAAACCAAATCGCAAAGTTCACAAGGACTAGTCCAATTCCAATAAGTGCCTCTCGATGCGCAATTTTAAAGCGTTGATCTTTCACAAGACAATCCCCCTAACCTACTCTATTTTACTGATATGTTGGTCTGATGGGAAGAGATGTGGACAAATAAGCGTCCTTGACTTTACTACGCTTTAATTGACGATTTATTTACACAAGACCATTCACACGATATGTTAGTAGTAATTGTAAAAGGAGAAAAAAATGAATGAGATGGATACATGTAGTAGGAATCGTTGTTGTAACGGCGTTGTTAAGCATAGGGGGAACCTATTTAGTAATGGACAAGAATTATAAACAAGCAACCTCTAATAAAAGTACTAACAGCGAATTAGATAACCGTTCCAAAAAGGAGGTCCAGGAAGAATTTGTATCGACAGTAGATACGAACTTCGGTTGGGAAAACCCAGTATTCTCCAAAAGGATGGATGAATGGAAAAGTGGAGATGAACCATTTGTTGACAATTTAGTAGAAGAAGTACTTCAACAAATGTCGCATCAAAAAATAATGGCTGATGAGAAAGAATCATCTATTATGATTACGCCTGAAAGAATTGACACATTGCTGCAAATGGTAGAGGAAAATATGGATGATTACGAACATAGTGAACAATATTTGGATGTATTGAATCGTTGGAAAAACGGTGATTTTTCATCTGTAGACCAAGACCATAATCATATGTGGTATCTTCAAGGGTCAAAGCAAGGTGGGATCGCTTATGGAATTGCCACAAAAGAACAGGAAGTCGATTATATCTTTCGGGTTTTCGCTAAAGAGGTAGTAGATGTGTTTGGTAGTTCCACTAATAAGCGATAAGCAGCTATCTTGGCTTTTTTAACTTCTACTAATGGAGAATTTTTAAAGATATAGTCTTAAAAATACAGTAACCCCCGTCTTTACTTGATACTGAAAGACAATTTCTTGTGAGGCATATTGATGAACATCTGCCCAGTCATGTTCATTGAATTCTCGTAAAATTACTGTGTCACCTACTAGTCCTATTTCATTATTTTTATCATTGTATGTGACGCCTCCCTTTTCCACCCTTCACACAATCCAACCATTCACTTATTAGATTGGTAAACAATTTAGGTTGTTCAATTTGCAAATTATGACCAGCCATATCTAATGATGCGAAGGTTGCTTTTGGGAATTTTCCTATGATTGGAAAGGCATCCTCATAGCCAACAACGGAGCAATTAGGAGTGGCTTATCTATGTTACATAAGCAGTTGATAAACAGCTTGTACCAGCGATTGAGCTCCTCCATTTTGGAAAGCGAGATAATTGGTCCCATGTATCAAATGTCTGACCAAAATTAGGTACAATTTGCTGTATACTGAGAAAAAGATGCCTTAAAAAGGGTAAAACCGTATCAACTTCATCGGAAATACTATACCAAGAAAAACGTCGAGATTCGGGTATAGAAATTGAGTGAGGATGGTTGTCTTGCCATATCCTGCTCCACTATGAATAAGTGTGCATGTATGCTGATGACATTTTATTAATGTTCTCATAAGAGTTGCTCGATTAGTACAATAATTGGATGGATTTGGAGCTATACATTTAGATTCAATGATAATATCTGTCATGTAAACGATAACCTCCGTTTGTGTAAGGTTACAAAAATTCAGGTTATTAAATGATTGACAGTTTACCATATTTTAATAGTTTTGATGGAGATAAATAAAAAACCCGATTATCATCAAATCAATGATAATCGGGTTTTAGTTCTGTAATTATAATAATTCTTTACGTAATTCAGCCGCTGATTTTGGTGAAAGCAGACTGAATGGGATATCAAATACTGTTTTCGCCCCTTTATCACCAGCTTGGTTCAGGCGGTGTGCTGCGCGTGCATAAGCAACTAAAACACTTGATGTGAAGTTTGGATTACTTTCGAGTTTTAATGAGAATTCAAGAATTTGTTTATCGTTTGCACCACTATCACCACTTCGAATAACAAAACCACCATGTGGCATACCTGTGTGGTTTGCTTTAAACTCTTCTTCAGAGATGAAGTTGACAGTTGTATTATATTCATCGAAGTAGTTAGGCATTGTCACAATTTCTTGTTCAACTTTTGCTGCATCTGCGCCATCTTCCAGCACAACCCAGCATTCACGAGCATGTTTCTCCCGTGTTGTTAGCTCTGGATTTTCACCGTTACGTACACGATCTACTGCTTCTTTAATTGGTAAAGTGTATTGTACAGCATTTTTAACGCCCTCAATACGACGAACTGCATCAGAGTGACCTTGACTTAGACCATCTCCCCAGAACGTATACGTTGTACCAACTGGTAATACAGATTCTCCTAATAGACGATTTAATGAGAATAAACCTGGATCCCAACCAACTGAGATGACAGATACTTTACCAGATTTTTGAGCTGCTCCATCAACCGCATCGAAAAATTCAGGAATTCTCGCATGTGTATCAAAGCTATCAATTGTATTAAACCATTGAGCAAAATGTGGACCTTGCTCTGGTAAATCTGTTGCTGAGCCCCCACATAGAATCATAACATCAATGTCATTTTGGAATTTTTCAGCGTCCTCTACTACATATACGCTAGCATTGCTTGCTACGTTTACTGTTGAAGGGTCTCGACGTGTGAATACTGCTACTAGTTCCATATCTGGATTTTGTGATATAGCATATTCCACACCACGACCTAAATTTCCATAACCTACAATACCTACTCGAATTGCACTCATTAAAATTCCTCCTCACGATTACGTGACTTTGTGAAAACCTTCACGTTAAATCTAACTACAATAATACTTCGTGTTAGAAAAATTCACAATAGTTTGAGTATGAGTTTTTTTGAAAGAATATATATCAGTTTTCTATGATTTTCATCCAATGATGGTATGAATACGGTTACAAATTACTAAATATTCCATGGACCTTTAAGTTTTCGTAAAAGACTTGTAAATGACGGCTATTTTTCGTACCAGTCTTGTACAATAAATGTAACGACAAAAGGGGGCATGTTGAATGAAAAGTACTGGTTACTCATTAAGCACAACAACGGCACAAGGAGAACTACCTACATTTTCTGTAAACCAAAGCAGTGAAACGATACAAACTGTAAGGAAGCCGCTTGAAAGTTTATTACCAAACAAGCATGTAAGTATCGGTGTTCTACCTTTTGACGTTATGGAAAGCACCTTAGACAAGTCCATCCAAAAAAACAGGGTTAATGAAGTAGACTTTTATTATAGCGGCAAGGAAATTGCTCGCTGGCTCATTAAAAAAAGTGAATATAACAAATCTATCCATGACTTCTTTATTTGAAGTCTGAACGACGGTTTATATACTCCACCTATTTTTAATTCCCCAACTACTGAATCTCCTGAGCCAAATGTGCGAGACGTTTTTCATCAATAATATGGTAGCCTGTCTTGCGCTTTTCTAAAATTTTCTCCTCACAAAACTGTGCCAATACATATAATAAATGGCGATAGGAAACCCCTAAATACTCACAGATCTCTGTATGCTTTTCCTTATAAACACCTTGATCAGCCGATAATTGAATAAAGGCTGCTAAACGACTTTCAAAAGGATATGCCTGATTTTGTGTATATTTGGAGGTTATTTTTGTGGCCTTTTCCCCTAAAAACACACAAAGTCGTCGTAAAAATAAAGCGTCAGCAAGTAGCTTTTCCTTACATGATTGGGTAATGGAGTAACAAATTGTCTTAGATACCGTTTGAATGCCCTTTGTATATCTTGCCTCATTCAGCAATTCAATCTCCCCCATAAAACGTGGTGCCTCTAAATATTCGATGAGTGAAACCTTGCCATTTTTATGCGTCATATAGAGCTTCGCCTTACCCTCAATCATGTAATACAATGTCTCTGGAAAAGAGCCTTCCTGGAAAATCCATTCTCCTTTGTCAAATTCACAAACTTCTAAATAGGGATTAATGTCAAAGGAGAAGAAATCATGAATAGGGTATTTTTCGAGATAATGGGTGCGTGTTTCAGCTGTTAGAATATGCATTTTTTACTCTCTCCTCTGAAAAATATGAGATATCTCACATTATTGTAGCGATGAACGTGCTATTATTCAACATAGTTAAATGGAGGTACGGTAAATTTATGAATAATCAACGATGGCTTTCTCAAAATTTCTTTACATTTTTTATTACTTGGGGCATATTCTTACCCTACTGGACAGGCTGGCTTGTGGATGCTAAACATTTGACAGTATCACAAGCAAGCGTTGTAATGGGCTGTGGGTTACTCGCTAGAGCCACGTCTAATCTATTCTTCTTCCCCACGCTCGCTAAATATGTTAACAATAAACGTCTCATTACCATTTTAGCAGTCGGTGCACTTCTGACAGCACTGCTGTACATACCAAGTTCGGGCTTTAGTGCATTATTAGTGGTCACAATTTTGTTTAGTATTTTTTACCCAGCACTGTTACCAGCTGTTGAAAGTAGTGCTGCAACGCTTGTCCAATCTGGCAACATTCATTATGGTAAAAGCCGCTCCTATGGTTCCTTTGGCTTTGTGATTGCCGTATTAATTATAAGTATGCTAACAGGGGTATTCGGTAAAAATATTATCTTTTGGAGCATGATCCTTGGCTTAATCGGCATGCTGCTTATGCAGCTATTCGCTACACCAAAGGAATTGCTTATTGTGCCAACAAAGGAGCAACGTGCTAAATCATTGTCCATGAAAACACTATGGACTATTAAAGGTTTCCCAATTGTTTTATTCATTGTTATTTTATTGCAAGGTGCACATGCCTCCTATTATAGCTATGGTTATATTTATTTAGAAGATTTACAAGTAGATCCATTTTATATGGGCATGATTATTAATATCGCCGTTATTTGCGAAATCCTATACTTTATGAAGGCTGATACTTTATTTACGAAATGGCGTTCTTCTTCATTATTACTGTTAGCAGCTAGCGGGTCTTCTCTACGTTGGTTACTCATATTTATGTTCCCAAATGTTTGGGTATTTATTGCCTCTCAAACATTGCATGCATTCTCCTTTGCTCTGGCACATTTTGCTTTTATTCGTTATCTCACACAAACCCTACCGAAGGAGCAAATTCCAAACGCACAGGGTATATATTCAGCATTAGCGATGGGGTTAAGTACAGCCATCCTGACATTTTTGGGAGGCTATTTATACGAGCTATCGCCTGGTTTATCCTTTGCAGCCATGTTAATTTGTACCGTTCCAGCCATCGCTATAGTGCTCATGACACGACGCAAATATCAATATTAATATGAAACGCAGGTGAGAATTACTTCACCTGCGTTTTTCATTTCGGATAATAGGAAAATCCAGGATATTTCACCACTGGCCACTTTTCCTTTCTTAATGCTTGTATTAGCTCCGGACCAACCTGTAGATTGCTTTGTATCAGCTCAGTTGGTGTTAGTGCCATCCATTGATTTAACGATACATCTTGGAATCGGTCACTTTTAAACATTTCCAAAAACCATAATGGCTCCGTACCTGTATTTTCAATATAGTGACCGGTCGCAAACGGCACATAGCCGACATCTCCTGCGCGATAATCGAATGTTCGAGCAGTTCCATCCCCAGTGAATACCGTCATACGCCCTTTTCCTTGTAAATAATATTGCCATTCATCATTATTCGGATGCCAATGCAGCTCCCGCATTGCACCTGGCTCAATTTCCACTAATGCTGCCGCAATATTTTTAGAGATTGGGAAATTGGTCGAATCAACAATGCGTACACTGCCACCCGGTGTTTTCAATGGTGGCTGAGCCAACAAACGGTGTTTAAAAGTTTGTGGCACCTTACCATAGGGAGATTGAATTTTTTGCGAGTCAATCGATCCTGGTACATTGCCTTGGTAAATATACACCTGTTCACTCGGAATATCATCAAAGGCACGAATTGGAACACCAAAATTCGCTGATAGCACTTCCTTTGGCGTATGAGCAAACCAATCAGAAATGGAAAGCGTATTGAGATCAGAGAAATTCCCATCATCAAATACTAATAAAAATTCACAGCCGTCCGCTAAGCCTTGTATGGAATGCGGTATTCCTGGTGGAAAATACCACAAATCGCCAGGGCCTACATCCGCAATAAAATTACAGCCATTTTGATCGACCGCCGTAATACGTGCATGCCCCAATAACATGTAGGACCACTCTGCCTGTTGATGCCAGTGTAGCTCACGTACGCCGCCCGGTGTCAAACTCATATTAACACCAGCCAATGTGGTCGCTATTGGTAATTCACGTACCGTAATTTCGCGAGACCAGCCCCCTTGATTTAAGGTCATATGTGTGTCTGAAAATGAAAATCGTAGGTTCGGAATCAAACCTGCATCTGTTGTTGGGGGCACCAGCATATCGGGATTTTCTAAATCTCTCATTATATCGCGTGGTCCTTTATCTATGCCTCCTGCCCCATCACTACGTATGGGTTGGGGCACCTGAAAATAACCTGACGACAAATTTTCCAATCATTCACCTCTTTATGTTAGAAATCGAACTGAAATGCTATGATTCTCTAAAATGTATGGGTATACAGCTCGGATTATGCCCTTTACATTCACAAGTAATTATGCAATCAATCGTTTCTGTTCAACAATTTCAGAGTGTCCCCTTCTTACTTCTTACTCACTTTGCTACCGTTACCAATATCCGTAGCTTCCACTACATAATCATATAAAATTTGTAAACCCTCCTGCATTTCCTCATAGGTTGCATAGGCGTAGGATAAACGAATATGATGCTGATCTTGAGGATCATAAATATAGCCTGGGTTAATTAAGACACGATGCTGTAATAGCTTGACAAAGAAGTCCTTATCGACAACAGGATAATGGAACTTGAGCCAAATGTAAAAGCCTCCCTTTGGCTTATTCCAATCAGCTAACTCTCTAAACTTTTCCTGTAATATTTGTTCTGTAAAATCAGCACGATCCTGTAATTGCTGTCGTAAACGTATAAGATGTTTTTCATATTTCCCTGATTGTAGCCAATGTAGCACAAGTTCTTGTGAAATAGCACTTGAGCCGTAGTCCGTTTGCATTTTAATATCTGCCAATCGTTCGATAACAGTCGTTGGACCGATTAGCCAGCCAATGCGTAACCCAGGACTTAAGGTTTTGGAGACACTCCCAATATATAGAACTTGTCCACTACTATCCATTGCCTTAATGGGTGGTGACGGGTCATCAAAAAGCAATTCATGATAAACATCATCTTCAATTATAGGAATGCGTGCTGCTTGGCAGACCTCATATAGCTGTTTTTTTTCCAAAGATGCCCATACATGGTTAGTTGGATTATGCAATGTAGGAATGGCATAAAACACGGCTTGTTTTTTTCGTTTCCTTTGAGATAGTGTTTGAGCAAGCTGTTCATCTCGCTGTATCCCAATCATTTGCATACCAACCGATTGAAATGGATGAACAGAATTCAAATAGGAGGTTGATTCCTGAAAAACGATGGACCCTTGCTCTAGTAAACCAACGGCAATTAGCTGTAAAGCTTGTAATGCACCAGAGACAATACAAACGTTCTGAGGCTCCGCTTCGATGCCTCGTTTTTGTACATAATCGCAGATAGCTGCCCGGAGTTGATCATTGCCCTGTGGTGATGAGTAGCCTAATGTTTTGGGCTGCAAGGATAGCTCCCTTAGTGAAGCTTCAATTTCCTCTGTTGGTAACAGACTTGGTGCTAGTTCTCCTGTCCCTAATCGAATCACATCATCACGCTGCTCATATTCGTTAATTAATTGGATTGTATGGTAATTTGGTTTATGCAGGCTCGTTTCGATATATTTTTGCCAATTTGGCTGTGTTTGTTGAAGTAATGCATGCCAGGAATTGCGAGTGACATAAACTCCTGATCCTACCTTTGCTTCAAGAATACCGATCGCTTTTAATTCATCTAAAGCCTGTTGAACTGTACTGCGATTTACACCGAATTGCATAGCCAGTTGTCTTTGAGTAGGCAGTTTAGTCCCTGCTGCCCAATCTCCTCGTTCGACTTGGGCAGTTACCCACTGAACAATTTGTTGCTGTAATGTATGGCCACTTTTTCTACTTGGTTGCCAGCCCATGGTTATCGCCTCCATTTAAAATTGGGTGGATAAAAAACCATCCAATTGGTCGTTTTCTTTTAGTTATACCATAGCTAAAATGATGAAGGAAAGGAGGGATTAATCATTGGAAGCATTTCTTCACGGCATCATTTTAGCATTTGGTCTCATTTTGCCATTAGGCGTACAAAATGTTTTTGTTTTCTCTCAAGGTGCTACACAACCAACTATATGGCGAGCGCTGCCAGCTAGTTTGACAGCTGCCATTTGCGATACATTGCTAATATTACTGGCGGTATTTGGTCTGTCAATAATCGTCTTACAATTTGAATGGTTACGCATTACTTTAATGTCGGTTGGTATATTGTTCTTACTTTATATGGGCTATACGATTTGGCGTTCAAGTCCAGCAACTGCCAATAAGAGTGAGGCACTTCCCGTAAAAAAACAAATTCTCTTTGCACTTTCTGTATCACTTCTAAATCCACATGCCATTTTAGATACTATTGGGGTGATTGGTACGAGTGCCTTAAAATATAGTGGTACAGAGCAATTCATCTTCACTACAGCATGTGTCCTTATTTCTTGGCTATGGTTTTTTGGCCTTACTGTAACTGGATCCTCTTTCCAAAAGCTTGATAGCTCCGGAAATGTGATGAGAATTTTTAATAGATGCTCAGCGATTTTCATTTGGGCGACAGCTTGTTATCTAGCATTTGGCTTACTGTAACCTACAGAGAAAATGCTCAGGATGAATCCTGAGCATTTCTTTTATAAGGAGATACAAACAGTGAGCTTTTCATCAAATAGCTCTGTTTCTGCCGATCTCACTTCTGTCCATTCTTCGCCATAATGTATGGATTTGACTAGTACATTGGCTTGTAATAACGCTTCATGCTGTTGAATGACGGAAAGTACCTCTTCACTACCGCAAAAGGCGATGGATATATATTGTTCAACAGGCAGCTGCCACTTTTTACGAGAATCTTGGATGAACCGAATTAATTCTCGTATTTGTCCCTCTTGTAGCAAACTCTCGGTTAATTGAACATTCATCAATACACGGCATTTGCTATCTTCAGCTAAAATATAGTCGTCTTTCACAATCGCTTCAGCTATGACATGACTTGATAATAATGTTAGCTGTTGCTCTTCCACTACGATAGGCACTTCCCCATTTTGCTGTAGCTGTTCTTTCTCTTCATCCGTTAACGTCATCATATACGATTTTACTTGATTGACCTGTGAACCAAAAGCAGTACCAGCTGTGTTAAAATTAAGCCTATATTGGACACTTTCATAAGCTGAAAAATCATGCGTCCATATGCAAGCCTTAATGTTTAATTCCTCTTGTATTAACTGGCTATAAGCTTGATAGCCAGTCAGCTCTCCAGACACCTCAACAATAAGCTCACTTAAAGGCTGTTTGACCTTCATTCCTTGACTATTACGTATACTCCTACCCAGCTCTACAACCGTTAAAACCGTAGACATTTCTTGTTCCAACTGAGGATTCACAAGCTTTTCTTCGTAGATTGGGTAGTCTTCTACATGAACACTCTTGCCTATTAATTGTCGGTAAATATCTTCGGTGATAAAGGGCGTAAATGGTGCAAGTAATCGGCAAATGTTCGTTAAAACCTCATAAAGGGTACTAAATGCACCTCGTTTATCCGCTGTCAGCCCATGTGCCCAAAATCTTGCACGTGATCGACGAATGTACCAATTGCTTAGTTCTTCCATTAATTGTGCGATTTCTCTTGTAGCATGCGTAAATTGAAATTCATCCATAGCTGCCGTCACAAGCTGAATTGTGTGATGCAATCGTGACAATATCCACTGATCTAAAGGTGTTCGTGTACCAGTATTTGTAGCATCATACGTAAATCCATCAATGTTGGCATAGAGCTGATAAAATTTAAATGTATTATCCAATGTATCCACTAGCTTTGATTTGGCATCCACCACAATCTTTTTGGAAAAACGCTTTGGATTCCAAGGAGAGCTATCAACTAAAAATGCCCAACGTAATGCATCTGCCCCATATTGGTCCATTAACTCTACAGGCTCTAATGCATTGCCTTTACTTTTTGACATCTTTTGTCCATGTTCATCCAACACATGCCCTAACGATAACACCTGTTTATAAGCAGGCTTTCCAGTAAATAACGTCGAAACCGCTAATAAGCTATAGAAAAAACCACGTGTTTGGTCGATTCCCTCAATCACAACATCTGCTGGAAACTGATTGTGAAAAGCCTTGACATCTTCAAATGGATAATGTTGCTGTGCAAATGGCATTGAGCCGCTGTCAAACCATACATCCATTACCTCTGGTGTCCGCGTCATATCTCCTTGACATGTAGGACAAGTACATACAATTTCATCAATAAACGGTTTATGAAGCTCTATTTGCTGATCGACAGCTCCCTTGGCTAATTTTTCTAACGCTGTGATACTATGAGGAGCCTCCTCATGACCGCAATTCTGACAAATCCAGACATTCAACGGCGTACCCCAATAGCGGTTGCGGCTTATATTCCAATCCACTATATTTTCGAGGAAGTTGCCAAATCGCCCATCCTTAATATGACTAGGATACCAAGTCACTTGCTGATTGTTTTGTAATAATTGCTCTTTTAAAGCGGTCATTTTGATAAACCAGCTATCCGTTGCATAGTACAATAATGGAGAATCACAGCGCCAGCAATGCGGGTAGCTATGCTCATATTTTTCTTTACTAAATAAGAGCTCCTTTTTCGCAAGCATTTTTATAATGTCCACATCACAATCTTTTACAAATCGTCCGACAAGCTCCGGCACCTCTTCTGTGTAACAGCCTTTCAGATCCACTACATTGACAAAGGACAAGCCATGCTGTTGAACCGTTTTATAATCGTCCTCCCCATACGCTGGAGCAATATGCACAATCCCTGTACCGCTATTCTCCGTGACATAATCAGCCATCACGACAACATGACCTTGATGAACCGTTACATATGAAAATGGTGGCTGATAAGACACACCAGCAAATTCCTGCCCAGTATGCTCACTTAAAATTTCCACAGCTTCAGTGAAAACCTTAGAAACCAAAGATTTGGCTAAAATAAATACCTGATCCCCTTGCTTTACCCGTACATATTGTAAAGATGGGTTCATCGCCAACGCTACATTGGCGGGTAATGTCCATGGTGTTGTGGTCCAGCCTAAGAAATATTCATCACAATCAGCAAGCTTAAACATAGCTGTGACAGATAAATCTTTCACATCCTTATAGCCCTGAGCTACCTCATGTGAGCTTAAGGATGTTTGACAACTCGGGCAATATGGTGAAACACGATGCCCTTTATATAAAAGCTGTTCCTTATGAACATGACTTAAAATATGCCACACCGATTCTATATAATCATTGCTTAATGTGAGATAGGGATCATCCATATCAAGCCAATAGCCAAGCTGTTCTGTAAAGGAACGCCATTTCTGTTCATAGGTAAAAACACTATTTTTACACGCTTGAATAAAGCGCTCCACTCCATACTTCTCAATCTCCTGCTTCCCTGAGATACCTAAGGCTTTTTCTACTCCTAGTTCTACAGGTAAACCATGTGTATCCCAGCCTGCTTTTCGTTCAACAAAAAAACCTTGCATTGTTTTATAGCGGGCCACTACATCTTTAATCGTTCTTCCAAAGGCATGCCCAACATGTGGTAAACCATTTGCTGTCGGTGGTCCCTCATAAAATACAAAGGGCTGCTGTCCAGCTCGATTTGTGACAGAGGCTAAAAATGTTCCCTCTTGCTCCCACAATGTCCGTATCCGTGTTTCTCGTTCAAGCGTCGTTTCTTTCTTTTGTTCTGTTTGCATTTAATTCCTCCTATACAATTCTATTTTGTATAAAAGGCATACAAAAAACCCCGTCCCAAGAAAGGGACGGGGTTAACCGCGAATACCACCCTAATTCTATTGACGCCAGTCAATAGCACTCAGCAACGTACTATCATACGTGTTCTTTTTAACGGTAGACACCCGGGTTAGCTTACTGTTTTCAGCCAACCTTCTCAGAGAGGATTTTCATGTAACACCTGCACACCGACTTCCACCAAATGTCGGCTCTCTGTAGAACAAAATGAAACATTACTTTTTCTCATCAACGAATTTGTATGCTTTTATTGTCACTCATCTTATCAGATTTACCAATTGTCTGTCAACGGTGGACAATCTTAATTAATCTCATTTAGACAAGTGATAATGCTTTGATGCAAGGTTGCATACTGAGCTTGGTGATTCGTTTGAATAAAAAAGCTCTTTAGCAATGTTTTACTATTAAACCTTACATGATAAAAATACTCTTCGTCCACTTAATCTTTTAATGTGGATAGGATTGATGGAATTTACTGGAATGATCAGACTACCTCATTTTGTGCTAAGCCTCGCTCCAACATCGCAAAAATGGGTACTAACAGCCTTTCATCCTCATCATGAATAAAGATATATTGAGGCTGTAAATAAATGGACCCTAATGCATGTAACATATCAACATATGCAGTTTTCTTTATTTTAGGATTTTTCACAAGTTCATCGATCGCACCTGATACATGTGCTACACTATGCGCCCATCCCTTGCCAGGTACAAAGCCCTTCCATCCATTTCTTCT
Source organism: Lysinibacillus sp. NPDC056220 (assembly GCF_049315265.1). Classification (NCBI taxonomy): domain Bacteria; kingdom Bacillati; phylum Bacillota; class Bacilli; order Caryophanales; family Bacillaceae; genus Lysinibacillus; species Lysinibacillus sp. NPDC056220. The sequence goes on along the minus strand of NZ_JBMOXD010000003.1, from coordinate 28,419 downwards.
TTTACAAAAGCCAGTAATTTTGTTTGACCTTCGTCTATCCTGTCCTGCGTTAAAAAATCATCCTCTAAATCTCTTGCTAAAATAAATGCAACCAATAAAGTTGTAAAGGAACGAGTAAAGACCCCATCTGATGCCACTTCCTCAATATCTTTCCATAATAAATGGTTCAAGCAGTAATGCCAGAGGTCTGTCCTATAACGATATCTAACAAATTTTTTTCGAGTATCCATTCATAGAAGCCACTATAAATATAGGTATCTCTTAGCTCACTATCGGTCGAGCCGATATGGGCTAGCATGGACTGTAATAGCTGTTCTTGATTCACTTGTTCCCATGTTGTTTGACGCTGTTTTATTGTGCTTAGCTTATCTTTTAAATCACCTGCCATCAATATATCCTGTATCAATTGTCAAACTCCCCTTTATTCCTTATGGTTATGTTCTCCCGGTAGAGCCCCTCTAACTTCCAACCATTATTAAAACGGACATATGTAAATTCCTTTTGCCAATCATCCGTGTGCACAATTACCCTGCTACGCCAGGGTAAGGTGGAAGCATATATTTGCCCTCTACGAACCTCAGCTATATCATCGGTTACACCAAGAAGTGTAGAAGGTGCAATTGTATGATACATTAAATATTCTTGACGATCCGGATTAGACTCAATTTCTTCCATTACCTGCCGGTGAAAAACAATTACCTGCTCATTTGCCTGAAATAGTGAATAAACTAGAGTACCACCGAATAGAACCATGAAGGACGCTACAAGAAGTACATGCTTCTTCTTCAAACCTATGTAAAATGCCAAATTCTTTTCTTTGTTGAATAAATGGATATACATAGCAATACTTATAGGCCACAAAAATAGTAACTGCCAACATAGGACTACCCAAAACACATCTCCAAACGAGACAAAATATCGAATGCCTAAGTAATTAACAATCCATAATGACATCGACCAGCGCCAAGTGGACTCATCCCGGGACCTACTTTTTAAATAAATGAGTAGGAGTGGCAGGCTTAGGAAAAAAGCAGTCCCATTATCCAATAGAGCGAATATCAACTGACCACCTCTTTAATTAGAAAAATATTACAACTATTGTAACTGAAACCAGAAAAGATTAAAAGGTTGGATACAAACAAAAAAAGCCTGCCATTTGAAACAGACTTAGTTATTGAACATGTTGGTCGATGTGCACATTCATACTGATTTGCCATTCGTCTCGTAATATGGCACTTCCACTCCATCACCATTTTTAAGACATTACTAAAGGGAAGCTTTGCAGAAGTCGCCTGAGCCTACATATTATCGTTAAGATCCGTAAAAGGTGTAATCACCATTTTTTCGTTTGCAGATAACACGATATTAGTAGAGGGTGTACCATAGGGCATGGTCGCATCAATAAATTGCTCTAATGTTTCTACAGAATAGGTTGCTAGTTTGACAATATAGCTAATCTCCCCTGCTACGCGATAACATTCGAGTACATCCGGGTGGCTATTACAAAAAGCAGATAGACTTTTACAATCGATGGATTTAAATAAAATAATCGCTTGAATCGTACGGTCCATTTTTTTGATGTTTACTTTAGTGTGATACCCTTCAATCACACCTTGTTCCTCGAGCTTTTTGACGCGTTCTATTACAGCGGGAGAAGATAAATGAACAGTAGCGGCTAATTCTTTCATCGAAATTTTAGCATTCTGCTGTAACTGCTGTAAAATGTGAATATCAATTTGATCCACCATTAATCACCTTTCTTAATTAACTTTTATTTATATAATTCCTGTTTTAATAAGGAGATTTATCTAAATTACATTATATAGCTTCTGTTAACGATTAGCTTCTTTAATTACAATAAAAGCATAAAGGAGGCAGAACAAATGAAAAAAATAATGTTACTTTTAGCAAATGGCTTCGAGGCTGTGGAAGCAAGTGTTTTTACAGATGTACTAGGTTGGAATAAATGGGAGGGTGATGGAACAACAGAGGTTGTCACGGTAGGATTACATACACAGCTTCAATGCACATGGAATTTTAAGGTCACTCCTGAAAAATTGCTGCATGAAATTGATTTAGCCGACTTTGATGCCTTGGCTATTCCAGGTGGCTTTGAGGAAGCGGGATTTTATGAGGATGCCTTTAGCGAGGAATTTCAAAGGGTTGTTCGACATTTTGACGATCAGCAAAAACCAATAGCAACGATTTGTGTGGCTTCCTTAATATTAGGACATAGCGGTATTCTCCACAATCGTCAGGCGACAACCTACAATCATCCAACTAGTAAACGATTAGCGCAGCTAGCAAGCTTTGGGGCGACAGTTGTCAACGAGCGAATTGTACAAACAGACCATATTATTACTTCCTCCAATCCAGGAACAGCCTTTGATGTAGCCTTTCGTTTACTGGAAACACTGACATCTACCTCAAATACAGCAAGAGTAAAAGACTTAATGGGCTTTCGTTAATTGATAAAAAAGTAGGCTACACCATATATTTGGCGTAACCTACTTTTTGATTCACGTTTATTTGCTTACTGGTGGTACTGTTTCAGTTGTGCTTAAATCTATTTCCTTCGCATTGTCTAACACATCTTTTGGAATGGTAATAGTCGTCACAGCATTGAAATCATGATATTTGATCGTCATTTGCTGTTTTGTTTTAATGGAATTGCCTTCTACTTTCATACCTAATGTCATATCCATAGCAATTTCTTCTACATCAAATGTTTTTTTATTAATCACCAATTTGTATGTGAGGCTATCAAAAGACATATTGCCTAATTGGCTATCTAAATCAGCATCCATACCTAAATCCATGGCACCAATTTGCTGCTTCACCAACTCTGTAAATTTATCACCAGCACCTTTCAAGGTTAATTCATAACGATTCGCTGTTTCCTTTAAAGTGAAATCCTCAGCAAAGGATTGAAGCATCTCTAATTGCTCCGCTGCATCTGGCTGCATGCCTGTTTGACTTAGAACGTCGTCAAATAATTGTTTCGGGAATTTTACCCAAGCCTTCTGGTCTGCCTCATACATATACATACCATCTTTAGCTGTCATATACATTTTAATGGGTAAATTAATCGCTTCACCACTAGTTGGATCTGTTAGTGACATGGTACCATCTGCAAAGAATTGCATCGGCTCTGTAACAATCTCCATCTTCATATTGCCTTTAGAATCCATTTTCATGGTTTCCTTACCATCGTTTGCTTCTACAGACTGTGAAATCGTCATAGAAGCCTTCATGCTTTTTACCTCTTTTTGCTTAGCTAAAGCCTTAGTAAACACTTCTTCTAGCAATGCTTGATCGTTTACTTCAGGCTTTTCTTCCGTTACCGGCTCCTTATCTTCCCCAGTTGAAGGCTGTTCTAAGCCTAAGGCGTTAACAATAAATGTTGCTAACTGACCACGCGTTACATTTTTATCCACCCCGAATTCTGTTGCCGTCACGCCCTTCGCAATTCCTGCTTCATGCAATGCCGTTACAGCATCTGCAAATGGACTAGTTTGAGGTACATCCGTAAATGGACTTTTTCCTTCTGCTGTTAAGCCTGTTGCCTGTGCCACCATAACCGCCATCTGTCCACGCGTAATCGTCTCATCAGGTCTGAAAGTTTCATCCTCATAGCCATTTACAATACCTAAATTAACCAATGTAACAATCGCCTTATAGTATGGACTAGTTGAATCGACATCCTTGAAATTCGGATTTTCAACATCCGTTGTTGTAAGATCGAAAGCCCCTGCAATCATCTTCACTGCTTGTCCGCGTGTTACGTCCAATGTTGGCTTAAAGGTTCCATCAGGAAATCCATTAATTATATCTGCTGCATGTAATGTAGATATACTTTTAAAATGTGCATAATCTTCGCTCACATCTGAAAATGGACTAGCTGCCGATGCAGGTACAACTGCTACAGCCGTCAAGGCCACTGCCGTAGTTGCCGCCGTAAAAAACTTTTTATTTTTCTTTGTCATGATAAATCTTCCCCCATTTATGTAAAAATTTAAAGGCTTACCCTTTAATTTTATATAAACATTTGGGAAAATGCTATGTATTTGGAAATATTCGAGCTTCTTGATTTTTCCTCTTTGTCACATTAGGGCTTTATCCGTCACTTCTGCCTCGCTATCCGTCACTTTCTCGTTTTATCCATCACTTTGGCTGTTCTCTCATTTTCTCTCCATGACTTCATAAGGATTTCATGAGCAAACAAAAAAGCCGACCTCCTAAGAGATCGGCTTTCTAATGTCATGATTACTCAGCAGCTTTTGCGCGTAGAACCATTTGTAGGATACCACCATGACGGTAGTAGTCTACTTCTACTTCTGAGTCGAAACGAGCTAAAGCTTGGAAAGTTTTAACTGTGCCGTCTTCAGATTTAGCAGTTACTGTTAAGATTTCACGTGGTTTCACGTTATCAGTAATGTTTACAGAGATTTCTTCCTTACCAGTTAAGCCTAATGTTTCAGCAGATTCACCTGGCATGAATTGAAGTGGAAGAACACCCATCATTACTAAGTTAGAACGGTGGATACGCTCGTAAGATTGTGCGATAACAGTTTTCACGCCAAGTAGGAATGTACCTTTCGCAGCCCAGTCACGAGAAGAACCCATACCGTAGTCGTTACCAGCAAGTACGACTAAGCCAGTACCTTGCTCTTGGTATTTCATACATGCGTCATAGATGTACTCTACTTCACCTGTTGGCCAGTAAGTAGTGAAACCACCTTCTGTACCTGGAGCAACTTGGTTACGGATACGGATGTTTGCAAATGTACCACGCATCATTACTTCGTGGTTACCACGACGAGAACCATAAGAGTTGAAGTCACGGATAGCAACACCGTTTTCAATTAAATATTTACCTGCAGGTGTATCTTTACCGATTGCACCAGCTGGAGAAATATGGTCAGTTGTGATTGAGTCACCGAACTTCGCCATAATGCGTAAACCGTCTAAGCCTTTAATAGCTTCTGGTTCTTTCGCAAGACCTTGGAAGAATGGTGGGTTTTGAATGTAAGTTGATTTATCATCAAATGTGTATAGAGACTCAGTTGATGTTTCAATTGCATTCCATTTTTCGTTTGCTGTGAATACAGTTTCGTATTCTTTTTGGAATAGCTCACGGTTAACAACAGTACCTAATACTGCGTTTACTTCTTCAGTTGAAGGCCAGATATCAGCGAAGAATACTTCGTTACCATCTTTGTCTTTACCAAATGAATCTTTTTGTAGATCGATATCCACTGTACCAGCAAGTGCATAAGCAACAACAAGTGGTGGAGAAGCTAAGTAGTTAGCTTTTACAAGTGGGTGTACACGACCTTCGAAGTTACGGTTACCAGAAAGAACAGATGTTACGAATAAGTCTTTTGCTTTAATAGCATCTTCGATTTCTGGTAATAATGGACCTGAGTTACCGATACATGTTGTACAGCCGTAACCTACAGTGTTGAAGCCGATTTGGTCAAGGTATGTTTGTAAACCTGAATCTTCAAGGTAACCAGTTACAACTTTAGAACCTGGTGCTAAAGAAGTTTTTACCCATTTAGGTACTGTAAGACCTTTTTCTACAGCTTTTTTCGCAACTAATCCAGCAGCAATTAATACGTATGGGTTAGATGTATTTGTACAAGAAGTGATCGCAGCAATTGCAACAGCACCTGTTGGAATTTCTACATCGCCTTCAGCAAATTTAGCTACAGAAGTTTTTGCGAATTCGTCTTCAGTTAAACCGAAACCTTGTGTACCTTGTGGTGCCACTACTGCTTCTTTGTAACGAGAACGCATTTGAGATAGTGGAATTAAGTCTTGTGGACGTTTAGGACCAGAAAGGTTTGGTTCGATATCAGCTAAGTTTACTTCTAACACGTCAGTGTAAACTGGCTCTAAAGATGGATCGAAGAACATGTGGTTTGCTTTTAAGTAAGCTTCAACAACCGCGATGTGCTCTTCGTCACGACCTGTTAAACGCATGTAGTTTAATGATTCTTCGTCAATTGCGAAGTAACCACATGTAGCACCATATTCAGGAGCCATGTTTGAGATTGTCGCACGGTCAGCTAGTGGTAATTTAGATACGCCAGGTCCGAAGAACTCAACGAATTTACCAACTACGCCACGTTGACGTAATACTTGTGTTACTTTTAATGCTAAGTCAGTAGCAGTAGTTCCGTTAGGAAGATCGCCCACTAATTTAACACCGATAACTTCTGGGATTGGGAAGTATGAAGGCTGACCAAGCATACCTGCTTCAGCTTCGATACCGCCTACGCCCCATCCAAGAACGCCGATACCGTTAATCATTGTTGTATGAGAGTCAGTACCTACTACTGAATCTGGGAATGTTTCGAATGTGCCATCAGCATTTTCGTTTACGTGTACAACTGGAGCTAAGTACTCTAAGTTTACTTGGTGAACGATACCTGTTGCTGGTGGTACAGCACGGAAGTTATTGTAAGCAGTTTGAGCCCATTTTAAGAAGTTATAACGCTCAGCATTACGTTCAAATTCTAGGTCCATATTTGCTTGTAATGCAGATGCATTACCATATTTGTCAACTTGTACTGAGTGGTCAATTACAAGGTCAACTGGAATAGCAGGGTTGATTTTGCTTGGGTCGCCGCCCATTTCCTTCATTGCTGAACGAAGAGATGCAAGGTCAACAACTACTGGTACACCAGTAAAGTCTTGTAATACAACGCGAGAAGGTTTGAATGGTACTTCTGCTTCTGGATCAGCACCATTGCCCCATTTTGCTAATTCGTTTACGTGCTCTTCTTTAATTACATATGCATCATATTGACGTAAAACAGATTCTAATAATACTTTAATTGAGTAAGGAAGGTTTGAAACTTTTGCAACGCCAGCTTTTTCAATCGCAGCTAAGTCATAGTAATTGTAAGTTTTACCATTCACTTCGAATGATGCACGGCTGTTGTGTAAATTACCTTGTGCCATTTGCGGATCCCCCTAAATATATCTTTTTGAAAAGGCTTTATAAAAGTGTAGCATCTTTTCTCCAATACCCATGATAACGTATTTATATTCATAAGTAAATTACATTAATATTATCTTTTTTGATAAGCATTACTTATGACCTTGGTTTCTACCCTGATGCTTTTATTTTTGATGTACATAATAAAAAGGGTTTGTATTTATGAGGGATTCTATACTATCTAAATAAGTGTATTTAAATGTATTTAATTGGGTACTTTGTGGGGCACTTGCTGGGTTTTTTTAAAAAAAGGTACCCCCATTAGTAAAATGAAAATGTAAAAAAGTTTAGACTGTACTATTTTATATAATATAGAAGAAAAAATTTAAAGTGCTTAAAGTTAATATTATTTCTTTGCCACATCCTGTGGCACTTTTTATGTACTGATAACATCCCACAATATCGATACAATTTTATTATCTTCACCTGCTATAGCAACCTATTTGACTGAACCAAATGGAAGTGGACGATTTTCACGTGATAACCACTTTTATGTTGATTATAACGAAGCTGTCAATTGATACATTGATATCTATACCGCAAATAAAAATAACCCAATCAGTAACCAACCATAAACTGCAGGCGCTCTTGAATCTTTAACACATGAAACTCGTTTTCAAACAGGACAATGGCGTTCAAGACCTCTAGGTTTTGCTGACTATTAGTTTCAATTAGCTCATTATTAGAAGTAAGACGGCTACCTCTTTATTAACTTCTATTAGTTCTCTATTCACTTTAAAAGTTTTTATTGGCATCAACATCACTTCAATTTTTTTGAATACTCCGGCCTAATTTTTTAAAAAGCCTGGTTTTTAACTTTATTGATAGCTTGTTTTTAAATACCTAGTTTTTTTGCAATTTCTTCTGTTAGATTATTTAAAAAAAACTGCTGATTAAATAAGCAGGTTTTTTTGTACATATTATTTGTTATATGAAGTAGCCGTTGCAGAATCAATGACTGTCAAAACAGTACGTCCTGTTGCATGATTGTATACTTCTGTGTAAATAACCTTAACTGTAACAGATTTATAACCACCAGCTCGATCAGCTGTTGCAAAGTTTTGTCGTACACTTGTCTCTGGCCAAATATGCACTGCGATACGATTTGCAACAGTTGTATTACTTGAAGAGCCAAAAACAACTTCTAAAGCTCCTGCCATTTCAATACGAGACAAACCATTTGCCATAGTGGACTCTGCTGTTTTGGTTTCTAAATACTGTACAGCTAGAGCCATTACATAATCCAATTGCAATATACCTGCATGTGGATTCATGAAGTACCTTTTCGAGTACCAAGAATAAATGAAGCTATAATGTAATTCCTCCTAAATAGATATTTTTTATTTGTTATGATTGTCTAACCATCTAACTCTCTATAAAGGTAATTTCATTTCAGTTTAACAGCCTTTTTTTCAAAAAAAGTTTAAAAAAATTATTCACGTTCATGCATTTCCACTTTACATAACATTAGAAAAAAGCAGTAACGACAAGATAAACTCTTATCATTACTACCTTTTTAGTTAAATCATAAGTTATTGTATATGCAGCATTTTATACAACGTTGGTTTAACAGCTTTTCGGGGCTTTTTTGTGACGCTACAACACATGTATAAAAATTTGCGTTTAAAACTCTAAATTTTCTATATAACTATTGGATTTTACCAATTTAATGTAGAAGCAAAATCGGCTGTATCTATTGTTTTTCCAACAGAAACACCGAATACTCCTTTAGAAACACTAAATGAAGGATTGAAAATTGTTCTTGCGTGTGCATATTCAAATTTAAGATTTGTTGAACCAGTACTATTTGTCATATAAACATTTTGACTAATATATCCTGAATGACCAGATCCACCTTGTACAATATCATATAGAGCAGCAACGCCATTACCTGGAGCCCAATCATCTGGATAAACACTATGTTCTCTAAGATTTTTTATTCCTCTTTCATATGTAGCGTATTCATGAGAATGCTCAGATATTTTACCTCCACTTGTAGGCAGAAGTATACCAAGTCCAGATTCAAAACCAATTGACATACCATCAACATAGGTATTAATAGGAGCAGTTATCCATTTCCAAGTCCCATATAAATTATATCTTTTTTGACCACTGCTATTATTAGATAATTTCACTGCTTTACCAGTGATTTTAAGTTTACTTTCACTAATACTTCCAAATGTAATAATTCTCCCTTCTTCAAAAGTAGGGATTTCATTAAAAGTTACTATTTCAGACTCTTCTAATACAACTTCTGCACCTTCTGCTATAAACATTCTAAGTTGTTCCAAAGGTAATATTTCTAAATCTTCATTTTCTAACCCTACTTCATTTAATAGAATTTCTTCTTCTTGTGTTAAACCTTCTGACGCAAAAGCATTACTTGTACCGAGAGTAACAAATAAAAATAATCCGAAAAGTTAAATGCAAATTTTTTAATTTATGCCATTATTCTTCCATATTTAGAATTAATATCAAATTACGGTATAATGAAAACGTAAAGTATATAGACAAAAATACCTAAATGAGGTGGTTAAATTGAAAAAAATAATTTTGTTTTTAGTATTAATTGTCGTAGTATTGATTTCATATTTATTAATTAATAATGATGACCAAGAAAAAAAATTACATTTAATTGGAGAACTCAAACTTGAATCTGAAAATACTCCAATAAATAAATTTAATTTTTCAGTTACATCTGCTGAAACAGAACCAATTACAATTATATTTAGTAAAATAAATGATATAAGTCTCTCGTTACAAAGAACAGAAGGAAGCATGGAATATATCCTGCCTGAATCATTGATATATGATATTCCTAAACGAAAAATAGGCGATAAAATAATATTAAAGCCTAATGAAGCACTAGAGTATCCTATAGCAGTAGATACAAAAAAACTAACTCCAGGAAAATATGAATTAGTTGTCAAATTCTCTGCTGAAAATGTTGAAATAATTAAACAAACTATTGATATAGTCATTGAGTAAGAGTTTTTTCATTGGGAAGAAGTGAATAAGTATTTACATCAAAAGAGGGACGGTTAACTGTCCCTTTTTTTGATGTAAATACTCCCTAACTTCAAAAATCGGAATTTTATGTCTATTAAGCAGGGCAATAGTATGGCTACCCATGTAACAGGATTTTTATCTTTTTTTAGCGATATCCCTATTATTTCGTTCTCCATATAGTTCTACTTTGTCATATATACCATGTATACCGTTCCAACCCAAGTGCGAAGTGCTTTTCGAGTGTATGGAAGTACACTCTTAATCCTCGTTGTAATTGGCTCTTTTCACGCAGCTAAGATGACCCTTAGTAATTCTGATTCAAAAAAGTAAACTAGTTTAAACTAATTTACTTTTCCTAATAAATTGCATGGATTTATCATATCTCCCGCAAACATGGGGTTCCATCAGATTTATATGGATTTACAACGTTAAGAAATATACACAATTTTATGCAAAGTGAAGAACAAACCAAACAAGTAAAAATACTGTTACACCCATTTTTACGTTACCTGTATAAAAAGGTGCAAGTGCTTGCCTATTCGCCGTTTGCCACTACTTTCTATGTTGAAATATTCAGTATTTATATTATGCACTACATGAATAAATCTACATTTTCAAACATTACCCAATTATGTTATCCTTTATAAGTTAATGACCCAAATATTAGGAGTATATATGCAATGAAAACACAGTATTCTATAATTAAACATATCATATTTATTTTAGCTGCCCTCTTAATTTCAAGTGGAATGGGAAGATTAACAGGTTCCCTCGATTACAATTCACTTATTCCAAATAAATATGTTGCGATACTATTCTTTTTTATAGGACTTTCTGTTATGTCCTTTTCGTACCTTAGAAAACCCCGAAAGGAAAAATAATCAACGTTTCCCTTTGCCTGCTCAATCAGGCAGAAGGACCTTGTGGGATACAATGGTTCAATCATTATTTTCTCTTAAGCAAGACATCTATAACATCATATGTCCTCTGAAACTTCTGCATGTATCATTTCATCAGCCTCAACAACCCTCTGCAGCTCAACCAACTTAGAGCATATTTTAGAATTTCTTTTAGAATAGTTTTTTAGCCATACTGATTTTCTAAGGGATTGTCCAAAAAACTTATGTTTTAGTAAGGATAAAACATCCAATATAAAAGGTAGGCATGTCTTTGATTAATCTTTTCATTAAATTCTGGCTATAAAAGAGAAAAAATGCCAAAAGTCATCGAGAATGGACGTCTCAACGACTTTTGGCAACAGCGTTCCTATATACCTATGTAGGTTTTCTTTTTATTACTTCTTCTTATTTATATCATCTGGATAAACAATGGTATTAAATACTTCTCCGCTAGATGCATCTTTATAAATTACTGTGACTTTATAATCTTCAACGTCTGCACCATTAAATAATTGATAGTACATACCTGTTAAAGCAAGTCCAACTGAGGCCATTGTATCAAGACTACCGTCGAACTCTTTCTTGTTTACAGAAAGTGTGAATTCTGAAAAGGATTTATTATAAGTAATATCTTTAACAGATTTGTAATCTTGACTAGCTTTAATTTCATCTACACTTGCTAAAATACCTTCTTTTAAGCCTTTCATCATTTCTTCGTGCTCAGGTTTAGACATTTTATACGTTAAAGAACCATCATCATTCTTAATGACTTCCTTAATTCCACTATTTTTCGCCTTTGAAATAACAGAATCAATATCCTGTCCCTCGAAAAATAAAGCTGGAATGGTTACTTCTACTTCCCCACCCTTATTGCTCTCTTTTTCTTGATCCTGACTACACGCAACCATCAGAACACTTACTAATAAAAGTAATGGTAACATCCATTTTCTTGCCATTAAATCTCCTCCTCCTACACAAATATACAGAATGTGAAGGGATTTCACTATAACTATTTTAAAAAAAATATTTATTAATATAGTAAATACTTTTTATCAATTGCTAGTAAGTGTGTATGGAAGTGAATAAATCATTCTACTTTTCGTTCTATAGAATTATATTGTCACGATTGAAAATAACAATGTATATGGTTCAACGTATGCTTCTGTAGTAAAAGCAACTCTTAGTAATATTTCTATTTATAATTTTTCACTCTACCTTCCTTATAGTCCAAAGAATCTTATTCCATACGAATAACCTATTTATAGGAATGGAGGTGAAAATAAAATGGCATCATTTGAAATTGGAGCAAGAAGTCTTTTCAACTTTCGGAACGAGCGCTTTTTTCTAATAGTTGAAGATGAAATTACAGTTCCAGATAAAGGTGTGGAGATTGACCCAGTAAATATCTATGAGATTGACCGACAAACTTTCAGATTTATTAGAGAAGAAGGAGATACACCTGTAGTTGTACCCGTTTTAAAGCTTCCACCTGTACCACCTGGGTTTGACTTAGAACGAAAATGTATTTTTTCGGTGGATAATTCCTACTTCGTCATCTATGATTTAGAAAATGGCACTGATAACCATGTTCTATTAAGAATCAGTGCAGCCCTATTTAACTCGTTAAGAAATTCTGGTGTTCGTGAATGTATTCCTCAAAATTTCATTCATTAAGCAAAAGGAATCAGTTAATGATTACAAGTCCAAGTTAAAACTGATGCTTTTTAAATAGAAAAACTTAGTAAATTTCACACATCAAATGTATATACATTAAAAGGATAGAAGAGCTTAAATAAAATTCGCTCTATCTATCCTCTTTTTACTACAAATGACCCTATTTATTACAACAATAAAATGAATCTAATGTTTTCTTACTCCACAATCGGTCGTTGGAGTAAATATTGTATAGCATTATGCAATTTAAACATTACTATTAGTAAATGAATTTATTTAAAGCTCTTTCTAGATTTATTACTTTTTATTTTACTAGTGCGCAAATAAAAGTAATTATGCAATTGGCCCTAAAGCCGAAGCAACCTCTGAAAAAATAATTTCACTTCCCAAAATTGGAGATTCCTGTTCCGTGTTATTTGACCCTGCATGGGTTTCTTTAAAAGCAGCGCCATTTTTGCAGCAAAACCTAATTTCGTTTTAATTCTGTTTGTTACAATGATCATTGATTAGTCCTCCTAAATTTTCTATAAACATTTCTATCCTTTAGTAGAGGTAATTTTCAAGTTTTTAAAAGATTCATCATGTTTAAGTTTGCCATCTTCCATTCGATACACTTTATCGCAGTATTCAAGCATTCGTTCGTCATGGGTAACCATAATTGCTGCTTTGTTTCTTGTTTTTGCTTGTATAGCTATGAGTTGAACCACTTCATGAGCTCTTTTTGAATCCAGACTAGCTGTTGGCTCATCTGCCAGAATAATAGACGGGCTGTTTATAAATGCGCGGGCAATTGCCGTACGTTGGCGTTCTCCTCCAGATAACTGTTCTGGCAACTTATTCAGTTGTTCTGTTAAACCCAGACTTTGCAATAACTCCTTTGCATACTCCTTATCCTGTTTTAAAAGTTTCCCTGACATTCTTTTTACTACAAGTAATTGTTCAAGAACAGTTAAATAAGGCACAAGATTGCTAGTTTGTAGGATAAATCCTATTTCATCCAGCCGCAATTGAGCTAAGTTCTTTTGGTTTAACTGATTAAGGCTTTTGCCGTTAAGAATAACTTCACCTTCAGATGATTGGAGTAAGGCGCCTGCAATGGCAAGAAAGGTACTTTTACCCGAACCTGATGGACCAATAACAGCTATAAACTCACCTTGTTCCACAGTTAGGGATATATTATCAAGGGCAAGAACTTGATTTCCCCCCTGTTGATACAGTTTGGAGACATTTTTTAATTGTATACCTGACATTTATTCCATCCTCCCAATCGCTTGAAGTGGGTCTATTTTTGTAATTTTCCTAACTGAAACTAATGAACTTAAAATAGAAATGACAAGTAAGAACAGGGCATAAAGGACAACTAACTTAAGGTCAAGTGAAAATGGCATTTCATCAGGAAGAATAAGGGCTGTCCCATAGGTTAACAAGATTCCTGCTGCAATACTAATGAATGATAATAGAAATACTTGGGATACAATAGCTTTCCCGAGGAAACGATTGCTGGCGCCGATGGCCTTCAATATGCCAAACTGATTTGATTTTTGCAAGGTAAGTACGTAGAAGAATACCCCCAGTACAAATGCCGAAATGGCCAAAAGGAAAGCAAGCATCATCATAATTGTGCCATTCTCTTCTTTATAACCGGGCATTCCCTGTATGGCTTTGGCCTTAGTTACTGTTTCAGTATTTTTGAAGACCTGATTTAGTTTCTCGGAGTCAATTTCCTCCCCTTGCAGCATAATTGCGTTTACAGGTTTTTCAATCCCTTTATCAGAACCAGGTGCTGCAAATTGAATGGAGCGCCATTTATCTAAGGTAGTAAAAATTGCAGGTAAATGATTGTATGTTTCATTTTTTACAAACCCGACAATTTTCAACTCTTCTAATGATCCTTCTATTTTCAACGTATCACCAATTTTAAATCCCTTTTTCTTTAAAGTATCATTCGCGATTACTTCCAAAGACTGATTTGCATCGAGGGGCTTTCCTTCTTCTACAGTAGGTTCCAGAAAACTACCTGGATTGATTCCTAGAATGGCAATATCTACTTTTTCATTTTTATTCGAACTCGAATTATTTGTTACTGTTCCCATAGTGGCACCCATTGCTGATACCGCTGAAACATGAGGTTGGATTTCTAGTTTCCCTGTTAATGTTTCACTTAATAACGATCGGCTCATAGAGGCTCTTGATCCCTCTTCAAAGGTTACATAATCGGTATCCATATTTTTAAAGGTTGCTGCACTAAGAGTAGACAGGCCGTTACCTAATCCTGATAGTATGAATACTAGCCAAGCAATTAGAATAGTTATAACGCCAATCATCAGAAAGCGTAATTTACCATACTTTAATTCTTTCATAGCAAGAAACAATGTACGACACTCCTTTATCATTAATATATAGTCACGTTTGACTAATTGAATTCTAATAGTTTCTTGTTGATTAGTCAAGCGTGACTATATAATTTTATTTTTGACTCAAATAAAAAAAGGAACCCTCTTTGGTTCCTTTTTTTGTGGATATACTATTTAATCCGAATGATTAAAATTTTGAATAGTTTTTTCAAGAAAGACTATTTCTGCTTCTAGCATAATAATTTTATGTTCGACCGCTAGATTAACACCGGTACGTATCCCATGTGCCGGCGTTTCCTTAAATACATCTATGCGTTTTTTGTTTTTCTTTAATCGTTCTTGCAAGGCCGGGATTGCTTGATCCATAGGAAGGAAATCAATAAACATTAACCCAATATCTCCTTGATAATTAACACTTTCTGCAGAGGATAGATTATCCAATAATAATTGATAAAAATACGTTCGGCCGCTTTCATTTATAGAGTACACTTTTCGGGTAGGTCTATTTCCTTCTTGCACTAATTGAATATCTATATAACCCTTTTGATTTAGTCTATCCAGAGTAGCATAAGCGGTTGGCTTTTTCATATCTGTAACTGTACTTAAGTTTCTTTCGATAAATTCATTAATTTGATATCCATGTTGACTTTGTCCCATTAATAACCCAAGCAGAATTAGTGAGCGATGTTCCACAGAAATCCTCCTTTCTTTCAGCATTCTTTATATATTCTCTCTTAAATTCTATCTGTAGTCAATTGAGTGTTAATTTCGTGCTTGATCCGTTAATGGTGCTATAAAGAAAGGGAACTTTTATTATCTAGAAAAATAACATCTATATTTGGTGCCATTCGTAGATAGCAAACTATAAAAAATGAGATGTTAAAATGAAATTGTTACTTTGGATATCAGTTGGTTTAATCGTAGCTGGACTTTTTGTCCTTATGTCAATGAAAAAAAGCATAGAGGAAAGAAGGAAAAGAGACATCCACTAAATCCGTTGTTTGGTGGATAATAGGGGCCGAGGTGTGGGATTAATAAGTATGTTATTAACTTGTGGTGTTTTTCTGTTTATGTAAAAATGGATGCATTGTAGATAGGTCGAGAATAAATAATTCATTTTGGTGACAGTCCCTAATTAAGACAACGAGCCCGATTGTTTAATAAACGTCGCTGTTCTTCTTCAATTAGCGAGGTGCTTTCGTAGAGGAAGAGACAGTAAACGTTGTCTCCTTTTACTACTTAAATGCTATTTTGATATACTTGCTAGTGCATGAAAAAATATGTATACTATCAACCGCTGATTTTCTACAAATGCAGCTCCTAAATCTTTAGGATGCCTTTTACACCTGTTACAATGGCAATGGTATATCCCTTTTCTTGCTACAAAGGCTAGGCATTTGAATATGAGCGCTCGAAGCACACATCTCCTTATTCATTTATGGTACGCAAACATTTTATTTTGTATTTCAATATAGAATTGCTGTATATCAAATTGATGCTGCTTTATAACATCCTCGGCTACTTGTCGAACTTCCTTTTGAATTACATCATCCTTCTCTTCTGTTAAATTGATGATGATGTGGACATGTTCTGATGTCATCGTGTGGTCGATACTGAAGACACCAACATGTTGTGCAGTCATCGTTTCAAATAAATGAGCCATAACATCATTATAGCTAAGCCTGGTCGAGTCAGTGGCTACAGGATCATAAAGATTTTTAATTGTTATTTGAAACGATATCGGGTTTAAATCATTTTTTTGAATACAATCAAGTATCGTTTCCTCTATTTTTTGTTTGGACAGCTGATTGATTGTTTCAGGTATAGACACAAGGAGCTCCATTTTCCCATTTGGCAGGACAGCATAGTCTAATTGAAAGCTATAAGATTCTTTTTGCAGGGCTATGACAATATCACTAATAAGAAATAGATAATGTTGCATATAACCTAATAGTTCATCGTTGCTAGGTTGCGATAGAGACGCATTTGATTTCTCAGCATTTTGAATAGGCGTATGGGAAAAAAAGAAAAAGACGACACTAACAATGATGGAAATAAGAAACCATAAGGTAAATAGTTTTTGGATAAACATCTATAGCCCCCTTATTGGGGACTATATGCAAGGTCATTCAAGGAAATTACGATAGAATTTTATAAAATAACACACGGTCTTGATTTTCGCCGCTATAATCACTATGGATAGACATATTATCCATCACCTTGTCACCCTTCTCCATTCTAAATCCCAAATTTTTGTGAAAGGCAATGGATACTTCATTTATAGGGGATGTAACACACTTAACGATATTACGGTGATACTGTTTCACCACATGAAAGAATACATCATATAACCTTTTTGCAATATTCTGTTTTCTATAATCAGGGTGAACCCCTACAAAATGAATGAACGCTTCATTTGTGTTGGATTGTGATAAAAAACCGACAAGAAAACCAATGATCTCGCCATCCTTTTCCATGATGAGGCTTGTGTTCGTAAAGTGATCGAAAAATAATTTAGGCAGTTTATCTGACATATTCCTTCCGCCCCACCACTCATTAATTACTGGCAATAAAGTATAATAATCTGCACTCTGTAAGCTACGAATGTTCATGGTATCCTTCCTCCCTTTCAACTTCACCTTTTAACTGGACATCGTTATGTAGGTCAAGCTACCGATGCATATGACTTTAATTTGTCCTTCGGATATCTCAGATGACTAACAACACTATACCCTCCATCTAAGATGTTTAATCATACTGTTATTTTAACCTACCAGTTATTTCAATTTCAATCTCTCCTTCAAATCTTTGCCATAACCAATGATTTTAATGTATCGCTTAAAGTCTGAATACGATTTGTCGTATCCGTCATCTTCACTAAGAGCTTATTTTCGTCCTCCACTGAATGCACTATATCACCTGTTGATGATGCATTTTGCTCTGTCATTTTATTCAGCTTTTCAATTTGAGATTGGATTGCCTCAAATTGTAAGATGGCACTGCTTAATTCGTGCATCCCCCTTGTCAAGTCTGTATTCGTTTGCGTAAATGATTCCTTTAAACTATTAAAGAAATAACTGACATCCTGTAAAAGCTGTTCCCCGTGCTGTAATGCTTTTTCACCATCATCAGAACGTTGATGAGCCTCCGTCGCTTTCTCAAACAACGTTTTCGTCACATTCGTAATACTGACCGTAATGGCAGCACTTTCCTCCGCTAGCTTTCGTACCTCTTCCGCTACAATAGCAAATCCCTTACCATGTTCCCCCGCCCTAGCAGCTTCAATGGCTGCATTTAGTGCTAATAAATTTGTCTGCTGCGCAATATGTGTGATCCCCTGTAGCAAGCTATCCACCGTTTGCAAACTGAATTGAAGCTCGTTGACGGTTTCTCCGGTTGAGCTCATGGCATGACTCATCACGCTCATTTGAGCCATCGCGTCCTGCATTTTAGCCCATCCTGCCAAAACCTCTTGCTGAAGTTCAGTAGATTTCTCCACTGTGTCCTTTGAAATCGTCAACGTTTCATTTACAAAATGAACAGAATCACTCATAGTGACATGAATCATTTGCAAACTAGAAGCCTCTTGCTGAATACTGGCAGAAATATCCTCAGTGGCTAATAATATTTGTTTACTAGAGCCAGAAATACTTTGCATGGTTTGCTGGAATTGCGTCACATGTTCGTCCAAAGCCTGACTGCTTTTCTCGATTTCCTGAAATGTATTTTGTAATTGATTGAAAGAAGCTTGGACTTCATTTTGCTGAATTTCAGCATGTTTAATAAGCTCATTCCCCCATTTAGCAAGTAAATAAAAAGCAATAATGACACCGTTCATAATCGCTAGAAGCGTGATGAAAACAATGATGTCATCAAAGGGCCCTAATAAAGATGAAGAATTGACCAAATATAAAATGATAAAGCTAATGTTAGTTAGCAACCCAAAAAACACAATTAATTCCTTTTTAAAATAAAGCGCGATAATGGCAATGGTGCACAGCAAAATATAATGTTTATTCAATGAAAAACTATCTAGCAAAAATAATGTAAACACTATACTTGATGGAATAAGACCAAAGATAAACCCTTTTACATAAGCTTTTATCGGCAAAAAATAATTGCATATAGCTAAGGCGATAACGGCTAGTCCGACAAATAAAAATAGTATTCCTTTTGATATAATCATAGGTCCACAAATTAGAATGGCTAAAATCGATATTATTGCCAAATTAACTCGGTGCACTTTCCTTGTATCATAACGAATTTTGTTCTCCATAATGATCCCCCTAAAAAATGAATGGACATTCAGTTTGATTTTCTATTATTATATAGTATAACTACTACTTTTTGTAGCTAAAAATTGACTTTTAGAGCATATACTTCACATTATTGAAATTAAAGGGGGAATTCTTTTGAGCAGAGTCCAACAAATCGCCGCAAATTTTTATTGTATTGATACGCATGATCTAAATAGAGAGCAACGAACAAGCTCCTATCTATTAATTGATGAAAAAATAACCTTAATTGAAACGTCTGCTAGTCCATCCGTTCCATACATTATGGAAGGATTAAAGGAATTAAATATCGCTTTAGAGGATATTCACTACGTCATTGTGACACATATTCATTTAGACCATGCCGGTGGTGCAGGCTTATTTTTACAGAGCTGCCCTCATGCTAAATTAGTTGTTCATCCTAGAGGGTCGGCCCATATGATCGATCCGGGCAGACTCATTTCCAGCGCTAAAGGCGTTTATGGGACCGAATTTGACCGCCTTTTTCATCCGATTGTGCCGATCGATGCAGCCCGAATTATAGAAGTAAGTCATGAACAACAACTCCATTTAGGACAACATCATTTAACGTTTTATCATACAGAGGGCCATGCAAAACATCATGTTTCTATGCTTTATTCCGCTACTAACGGTCTTTTTGTTGGGGATACAACAGGTGTACGTTACCCAGAAATGGACGGTGAAGCAATTGATCTAATCATACCTTCCACTTCCCCAAATCAATACAATCCTGAAACGATGGAGCATTCCATTCAATTGTACGAAAAGCTACAGGCAAGCGAATTATATTTTGGCCATTATGGAGCTTATAAAAACCCAGCAGAGGCCTATCGTCAAGTACGTTATTGGACACCTCTTTTTTTAGAAGAAGGCCGTAAAGCACAAGGAGCATCCAGCCAGCTCCAGGAACAAATTCGCGATTTAGATGCTCGATTAAAGGAGCTGTTATTTAGCTACTTACAAGCAAATGGTCTATCACCCGACCACCCTGTCTATCAAACCATTCCATTCGATACGATTGTGTCAGCGATGGGAATATTGGATTATTTAGAAAAAGTGAAAGCACAGGTTACACTTTAATCATAAAAAGGGTCAAGAAGTAGCTTACAATACTTCTTGACCTGATGAGCATTATTCATTTATACGATCTAAAACTGCTTGAAAGTCCTGTTGTTCCCCTACTTCTCGAAAGTATTTAAAGGGATTGCTTATTTTCTTCATTCGCTCCATAACAGCAGGAATCGAAAAATAATAGGGCTTTAAATCGTCATTAACCTCTTCCCAATGGAGTGGCGTTGCGACTAAGCCTAATTCATTTCCACGAGTGGAATAAGGGGCAATTATCGTCTTACCTTCAGCATGCTGCACATAATCTAAATATAATTTATTATGGCGATTTTTTTTTAATCGCTCGATTGTATATAAATGTGGCTTTTGTTGGCATAAAAAACGACAAGCAAATTCAGTAAAAACGCGAACCTCCTCATAGGTAAATTTATTTGCTGGTAACGGGATATAGAGCTGTAACCCTTTCCCGCCTGAAGTTTTGACAAATGATTGTAGCTGAAAATAATCAATAATTCCTTTTAAATCTAGTGCCCCTGCAATCGCCAAAGAAAAATGGTCCGTTGAAGGGGGATCTAAATCGAAGACAATCTCTGTCGGATTCATAGTTTGTCGTGTTTGAAATGGAATATGCCACTCTAATGCTAATTGATTGCCCAGCCATAACAATGTTTCAAGATTATTACAGACCATATAATCAATCTCATCCATCATCGCTGTGCCTACAAAATCAGGTAATTTATCTGGTCTACTTTTTTGATAAAAGCTTTCCCCAGGAACACCATGTGGATAGCGTATTAAAGTTAATGGGCGATCTTGAAGAAATGGCAATAAATAGGACGAAACACTTTGTAAGTACGATAAATAATGATCCTTTGTTACACCTATTTCTGGCCATACAGGTTTATCAGGATGTGTTATAGGAACTGTTTCAGGAATAGGAAACAGCTGTCGCTGCATATGCTGCCATTGGCAAATATCTGGTGTTAATTCCAATCGAAAGGCATGAAATTTTGGTTCTCGGAGCTTACTACCATCAAAATCTATGCAGGCAATATCAACACAAATAGAAGGCTCTAACTCCCACAATTCTTTCTTACGTTGCCCCTGAGCCTGAAAAAAGGCAACGAGTGTTTGATGCTCTTCCTCCTTCATGCCATGTTTAAATGTAACAACCTCTCGTAAATTTCCTCCGTCATAAATGGAACCTTGGAAATAGCCATTACTATGATCATATTGCGTCACAATGACTGTCACATAACGCCAGTTTTTAATTTTCAACCAATGGCTTGAGCGTGTGTTATCCAGCCATTTACTAGTTTTCTTCTTGGCAACCATGCCCTCCCCATTGTAGACCTTAATCGCCTGCCATAAAATATTACTTTCCTCCTTAGCCTGCACAATTTGTATGGCCTTTCCATCTTGATCATCTACATTGGGAAGCTTTACCTTTGCTGCTAGCTTTGCCAATTGCTCTTTACGAGTTTTTAAATAACGGTTGCTAAACGATTCCCCTTTGATCATTAACATATCAAACACGAGAAGCCTCATGGGGAAGGCTTGAGCATGCTTTGCAATGACATCTTGATTTTGCATTCTCCCTCTTTGCTGGACAACAGAAAATTCACTTTTATATGGATTGCTTAAATACACAAGCTCCCCATCAAAAATGAGTGGTAAAAATGCTTTCACTGAAGCATGTATTTGGTGACAATAATCTATAATTTCAGGAAACGAATGATTTAAATTGCGCCCGTTCCTACTAATAAGTATCGGTTGCTCATCCCATATTAAGAGGCATCGAAAGCCATCATATTTCGTTTCATAAAGCCAGTCATCCCCTATTGGAATTTCATTTGCTTCCGTTAAAAGCATTGGTTTCATGTCACAATACCTACCTTGCTTTTTATCTACAGTGTTTGATGATTTCGATTTACAATACATAAAATACTGCAAAAAATATCATAGTAAGAAAAAGAGGTGACATTTGTATGCATACAGTATGGAAAGGAAGCATTTCCTTTGGACTTGTCAATATCCCAGTAAAGCTTCATGCCGCTACGGAAAATAAAGATATTAAACTGCGACAGCTTCATAAGGAATGCCATACACCGATTAGCTATAAAAAGGTTTGCGAGGGGTGCAATCAAGAAGTAAAAGATGAGGAAATTGTAAAAGCTTATGAATATACAAAAAATAAATTTGTCGTACTGGATCAAGCGGATTTAGAAAACTTACGGAAAGAAAATGAAGATAAAGCCGTAGAAATTATTGATTTTGTACAATTGACGGAAATCGATCCGATTTATTTTGAACGCACCTATTTCCTATCCCCTGATTCTACTGGTGCTAAAGCCTATTCATTATTGCGTAAAACATTAGAGCAATCTGGCAAAATTGGCATTGCTAAAATCATTATTCGTTCAAAAGAACAGCTTGCTGTTGTGCGAGTGTATCAAAATGCACTCGTGATGGAGACCATTCATTATCCTGATGAGGTGAGGAGTGTCGGGGATGTCCCGAATATTCCAAGTGAGCAGGACGTTGTACCAAAGGAGTTAGAGACAGCTCTGATGCTGGTCGACCAATTAACGACCACATTTAACCCAGAGAAATATACAGACGATTATCGGAATGCATTGCTGGACTTAATCGAAGAGAAAAAAGCAACCAATACGGTAGCTACGAACGATCAACAACGACCAGTTCCCGATAATGTCACAGATTTAATGACTGCGCTACAGGCATCCTTAGATAAAACGAAAAAGCCTACTACAAGAAAGCGTACAACACGCACAAAGAAAAATGCCTAAAAATGAAGCGTATCCACTCATCGGGATACGCTTTTTATTGATTGAAACTGACGAAAATAATTGTCTACATCCTTTTGGTGCTGAACTAATAATACTTTATCTAATAGATCTTCCCTTTTTGTAAAAAATTGTGGCTTCCCCACCTCTTCAAAACGTTTATTCCATCGAAACATTTTAAAAAAAATCGAAAAAGTTGGCTGATAATGGGCTTTTTCGATTCCTATTTTTTGTTTGACGAACCTCTTTATAATCCGAGCAGTACGAATTTTATAAGGCGTATCTAGAAAGATAATACAATCCGCTTGCTGAAAGCTTTGTGCCACCCATTCCTCCTGATGGATTCCTTCAATAATCCACCCGTCTGTTTGGATAATACATTGTAGATATTCCTGTCTCTCTTGCTCCGTCCTTCTAATATCCCCCGATTGGTTACGAATCCAAACTACATTGTCTAATTCATGAAAAGAAAGCTGGAGCATTTTGGATAATGAACGTGCTAATGTTGTTTTCCCACTACCAACAGAGCCAATAATATGTATTTTTCGCGGAAGTTCCAATGACATTGTAGTATCCCCTTCTGTATCCTTGTAGAAATGTCCATTTATTATACAATAAAATAGGAGGACCATACATGAACCCACCCAATATCCAAAACCATTTACAAACCTATTATAATCCATCTGATTATGAATCTCAGGTATGAAACAACACAAATGAACGCTAAGTTTAATCTGTAATATCTCTTATCATTCACTTCAAATTGTCTCCTTTTATCCAAATGGAAAGAACATTCCTTACTGAATATACTAAATTTTTAAAATAATAACTTTTATAACCAACACTTGTTTAAAAATGTTAATCTATTATAAAAAAGGGTGATCATTTGTCAAAAAACTCCTATAAATATTTAAAATATATAGCGTTATTTATTCTCATAATTCAAGCCCTATATTTAGGAATTCCAGATTCTGTTGAGCCTGTGTTGGTTTATGAGTACATTCTATTTTTCGGATTCGCTTATTTATTTGCTATTCTTCAAGATTTTTTTAATCCAAGTGAAAAAACTGCTATATTATTACGTGTAGCCCTTATCATCAGTTCAATTATCATGGCTATTACATCCATCTATTATAAAGAAATGTTCACGATTATTTTTTCTATAATAATGACCATTGGGATAAGTTTCTCATTACATTTAGCAATCAAACATAAGCAAAAGGATTAAATACTCTTTGCTTGTTTTTCTAAACCAATGGTACGAATATGTTGTTTTTGTTAAGTAATTAATATTGTTGCCAATTCAAAACGGATTGTACTGTTTGCTGTTCAGGTCTTTTAAAAAGGATTTGCAACCAAACTAACACCTAAATTTTAATAAAAGGTGAGACAATGAGAGAAAATTTAATTTCTAATCTATTACTTTTATTTGGCACGTTTGTTTTACTAGGGGCCTTCGCTTATCGGTTATTGATTACTTCTGATATACCCGTTTCATATGCAATTGATGAAGCCCTGATTCTACATGTACTCCTATTTAGTTCCACATTGTTATTTGTGTATGGCTCAATTATTGGCTCTCAAAATGCCATTCGCTACACTCTAATAGCTGTATTAACGCTATTTACGATGCTGAACATCTTTCTTTTCGATACCGATGCTGAATATTTTGGCGCTTCTTATGCTCAAATAGCCATAGCATTTATCATGCACCCATTATTAGTTATATTAGTGAATATTTTTATGCAATTAAAAACAAGATGAACCGATTGAGGCTGGTCTTGTTAACATAACAGATACAGAGTCAAGCAAGTTCTTTTTCATAATAAGCAACTTATTATTCCATGAAAAAAAGGATAGATTTTCTTCATCTATCCTTTCCTTTTAATCCGTACTACCTTACTCTTCTTTTCTCACCTGATAATGCATTTGGACCATTTGACCGTATCGCTTTGTCTCGAGTAGCTTTAAATCTTCAAATGGACGCGGTTGTTTAAATAATGGAATACCTGCCCCTAATAAATGCGGGGTAATGGTGATAATCCATTCATCAACCAACTGCTCCTGTAAAAAAGCATCCAATATATGAGCTCCACCGACCATCCAAATTTTTGCGCCTGGTTGTTGTTTTAATTTCTTAGTGAACGCCACCACATCCCCTTGGACAAATTCCACATGCTCATCTTTCCCTGTTTGAGATTGGGTGAACACATAACATTTCTTATCAGGATAAGGGAATGTATCGAGATGCTCTTTGACATAATCATATGTTCGTTTCCCCATAATAATCGTATCGATGGTTTGATACATATCAGCATAGCCATTATCCCCTTCCCCCTC
Organism: Lysinibacillus sp. NPDC056220; assembly: GCF_049315265.1. Taxonomy (NCBI): domain Bacteria; kingdom Bacillati; phylum Bacillota; class Bacilli; order Caryophanales; family Bacillaceae; genus Lysinibacillus; species Lysinibacillus sp. NPDC056220. The sequence continues at coordinate 2,964 of NZ_JBMOXD010000003.1, read as the reverse complement.
TGTTTCTTCCAGCCATTGTAAGTCATCATTTTCTTTAGCTATAAACCCATCTAAACTTATTCCGATAAATACCACTATTTCTCGTGACATCATGTCAGCTCCTCTTCTTTTGAAAATCTTTCGTACAATGTATATACTAAACATAAAACATGACAACTATTGACATGATTAATTAAAAAAGGTGAAAGAATATGTCCAAGGCTAAACGATTAATTGATATTTTGTTATTTGTCAGCGCTAAAAAGCAATTTACAGCCCAGGAAATTGCCGATGCCTTCAACATTTCTGTAAGAACAGTGCATCGTTACCTGTTAGATTTAAGTGATATGGGGCTGCCAATTTACGCAGAGCAAGGAAGAAATGGTGGATATACAGTGCTTTCAAGTGCCATTCTTCCCCCTATTTTATTTACAGAGGAAGAAGCGGTTGCTATTTTCTTTGCGTTCCAATCTCTGCAATATTATCGTGATTTACCATTTAATACGGAAATGAAGTCTGTTTCACAAAAACTATATGAATCGTTACAGAAAGAGGCGCAAAAAAAGGTAGATAGTCTGCAATCCTATATTGCCTTTTGGAATCCTAAACGCGCTATTTCTACACCTCTTTTATCAGACGTATTAGAAGCGGTTATTAACCATTTACAATTAGACATTCAATATGAATCAAAATCAGGCATCACCACTAAGCATGTCCATCCTATTGGCGTGTATGCGCATGATGGCTTGTGGTATATGCCTGCTATTCATTTACAAACAGAGAAAATCCTTCTATTTCGAGTTGATCGCATTCATTCAATGAATAAAAGCGATAAAGGCTATGAGACATCTGTTCATTTACAGCAATGGCTAGAGAGTCCCCATGAACCTCAGCAGCCAATACGCTTGTATGTCGAATTAACAAGAGAAGGTGTACGACAATGCGGAAGTGAGCCAAATTTCGAGAAGGTGGTGGTTGGTCATAGTGATGGAACTGGCTATATCAATACAATGATTGACCAAGGAGAGATTCACTTTATTAGCTCCTTTTTTTATCGCTTAGGTCCGGATGCGATTGTCAAAGAACCACCTGAATTAATTCAGCTTTTGCGTCAACATGCTCATGCTATATTAGCGACATACCCTATAGAAAGCTAATTCCAAATATGACGATTTTGTAAGATTCACGTAACATTCTTCGTTACTAATTTTTAGGAAACGACCTTATACTTGGTTGTAAGGAGGAGATGACGTTGCAACCAACCGACAACAACAAACGTATTGATACTTTAGATTATTTAAGAGGGTTTGCCTTACTTGGCATTATTTTAGTGAATATCCCTGCATTGATGTGGATTGCACCACCACAAATAGCTAGTGATATTGCCTATAGTCGATTTCTCACGCTTTTTATAGAGGGTAAATTTTTTATTATTTTTTCTTTTTTATTTGGCATAGGATTTTATCTTTTTCTTTCGCGTGCAATGGCTAGAAATGATAGAGCCTATGTATTATTTAGTCGCAGACTTTTAATATTATTATTAATGGGGCTTATCCATTTCTATTTTCAACCAGGAGAAGCATTAACTGTCTATGCCATTTTTGGTTTTTTAGCCTTACCTTTTTATAAAGTACGGAAAGAAATCAATTTAATAGTTGGGATCATTCTATTAGCCCTGTCAGCTTATTTTGGGATAAAGATCCTCATGCCTTTCCCACTAATTTTGCTAGGTTTAACTGCTGGACAATACCGTCTATTTGAAAACATCTCCGTACATCGAAAAAAAATCATGCTAGTGACGATTGTAATGTTCTGTGTTAGCATAGTTAGCTGGCTTTATCAGTGGCACTATGTCCCTACAGCCAATGTTAATATCAATCATTTATCCAAAATTCAACTGGAAGAGCATATTACTAATATGGAGCAATTTGCGTTAATTGGACTACAGTTTAGCCCATTTGTTTCCGCTTTTTACATGGGGGTTATTATCCTATGTTTACAAAGTGTATTATTCCAACGACTATTATCACCATTAAAGGCGTATGGACGCATGGCCCTAACAAATTATTTAGGGCAAACTGCACTCATTTTAATAATCGGTCATACATTTCAACTAATTGGGCAAATTCGATTCCTCGAGTCACTATGGATTTGTCTAGGTATTTACGTTTTACAATTAATCTTCAGTAAGCTATGGTTACACTATTTCCGCTTCGGACCACTGGAGTGGCTGTGGCGAATGGGGACCTATTGGACAGTCCCTCCCCTTAGAAAAAGAAAAGATTTTTAGCCAAGGATATATACCTATCAGCATAAAGCAAAACGTCATATATTGGTAATGTACCCTACTCGCTTTCCATCTTTGCTCATATCTTCAGGAAGATACACATCCCCATTTTTTTTGGTCACTTATTGAAAAATAAGTGACCTTTTTTGGCTGCTAGTCACCATGGTTCTGCACCTGTCTCTTACAGCATGCATACTATACATATAATACCCTTTTTTGCAGGGAGGATTTTATGAAAAATAACAAAGGCTATCGGAATAGTGAAGGCGCTGAGTCAGTGAGTCAAGCTGCTAAGCTGGCTGTTATTGCGGGAGCCATCACAACACTTGGTGACGCACTAGCGACCATTGCAGCAGGTCTTGCCTTGGAAGATGAGTTACAAGAGAACCAAGGTAAAAATAATGATATTGATAAACTGCAAAAGCAAATTGACGATTTAAATTATGAAATGAAGCAATTAAAAAGAATGCTTCGGTAAAAAACGACAATATTCAAAGGATATTGTCATCTCAGACTGTAGACAAACTCAAAAAATTTGAGAGTTTGCTTACAGTCTTTTTTCTTTTACAATGAAATAAAGTAAAGCTGTTGATTTCCACTACGGGCGGACGCTTTCCGCGGGCGGGGTCGAGCTGCTTCCCTCGCTTCGCTCAGTCCAGGATCTCGACTTTCCCGCTTTTCCCGCAGGAGTCGCCGCC